>CATQIH010000027.1 GCA_958296015.1 Cyclobacteriaceae bacterium | reverse complement strand
ATTGAGGTCATTCCGTAGCGAATTATGCCCACGACATGCCTTACACCCTACCCGTTAGCCCGTCGCCCAACCTGAATACACAGCAGTCTGTGATGCTGTACCCTTCTACCTGCATGTTTGAGGGCACTTATCTAAACCACGGACGCGGCACGTATCATCCTTTCACGGTATTGGGCAGCCCTGAACTAAAGAATCAGTATGCTTTCAGCTTTACACCCAAGGGAATCAAAGGAATGGCTGAACATCCGCTTTTTTGCAGGGCAGGTGTGCTACGGGCTTGATCTGCGGGAATATGATGTTGCCTTGCTCCGCAAAAGCAAACAAATTAATTTGTCGTGGATTATTGAACTTTACAACGCCCACCCTCACAAAGAAAAGTTCTTTGATTCCAGTCTGAGCAATCAAATGGGTGTGATTGAAAAACTGATTGGCTCGGGCCTGTTCAGAGAACAGATCATATCTGGCGTATCAGAAGAGGACATCCGCAAAAGCTGGGAGCCTGGATTGTCTGAATACAAGATGATGAGAAAAAAGTACCTGCTATATCCGTAGGCCGGTTCTGCTGCCCTGATTGCTAAAGTTAGTGGCGGGTCTTGTGACCCGCCACGGAGGGGGAAGGAATTCGTCTTATATTTGAAAAATTGAAAAAACACAGATAGTATTACCAGTTAGCATCCTGCTTTAATATGCCATTTGGAAATATCAATCTGTGTCAATGGTACCGGAAAGGTTGCGTGACGGTTGATATTAAAATCAGGTTTACCAGCGGCAGTGAATATATCCTTGGCTCTGCCAGGAACCACATTGTTTTCGCGAATAATATCAAAAAACCGCTGCCCTTCCAATGCCAGTTCAATACGTCGCTCTTTTCCAGATCGCTTCCCTTAATTGTGCCGGATCGGTTGTGGTAATATCTGGTAATACATTAGGATTACCGCCTCTGGCCTGGCTCTTACCATGTTGAGATACATTGCTGCCTGGGCAGGGTCACCGGTTTCATTGGCTGCCTCGGCATACATCAACAGTACATCAGCATAGCGTAAGATAATGTAGTTGGTAGGCGATTGTGCCGGATAACCAGCCGGTTGAAGGTTGCCCGGCAGCATGGTTTTTCTGTTGGCTCTGGGGGGTGCCCCTTCAGCAGAAGGTTTGATGACACCATAATCTTCAAGTGTATCGCCATTCACAAGAATAGTAGCTTCTCTTCGGGGGTCACCAGGCTCATACGCATTGTATAAGTTTTCAGAAGGACTCAGAAAGCCCCAGCCAAAAGCTCCTCTGGCTCCTTGCCATTTGGTATATTGGAGTTCTCGATTTGCTGCCCATCCGTATTGATGATCTGCGCTTCAAAAATAGACTCTACGCCATTTTCCTGGTCTGGCAAAAAGACTCCCCGATATTCAGGATACAAAGAATACTCACCTGACTGGATTACTTTGAGGGCATATGCTTTTGCCTGTTCATAGTTTTGGCGGAACAAGTAGACTTTGGCCAGCAAAGCATCAGCTGTTCCTAAAGTAGCTCTTCCTAACTCAGAAGCGGGATATGCACTTTTTAGTGGCAGCACTTTTTTCTGCTGCCTCCAGATCAGCAATAATCAAACTGTAGATACTGTCTGGGGTTGTTTTAGGTACCGCTATACTGGCATCTACCGGGTCATCGTATACTTTGTCAATCAAAGGCACTTCACCAAAAGCCCTGACTAGCCTGAAATAAAAGAAGGCTCTTAGCAATTTGGCTTCTCCAATCAACCTTGCTTTCAGGGTTTCGTCCATATCAATGTCAGGTACATAATAAATGACTTGGTTGGCCCGGGCAATCCCCTGGTACAATTCCTGTCCAGTATCCGTTCAGTTCACCCAACAGAAGGATCGTAAGTAAACGTATTGATACTTTCTAACCTTCCGAAGCTACCATCAGAAGGCGTACTGCCTACATCGGCATCGTCGGAAGGAAGCTCTTGCACACCAAAATAGGGAAATCCTACTACATTCCAGTTTCTTAGGTAGGCATACACGGCATTGGTGGCCAGCACACGCACCATTTTCGTCTGCAAAACAGAGTAACGGAAGAAGGTATTCCCTGGGGTTCCTGGTTTAAGAAATCATCCGAGCAGGAGATTCCTAATCCGAGTATGCCTATTAGGCAAAAGCCTATCAATGATTTATAATGAAACATAATATTCGTATTTAGAAATTCTTAAAAAAGTAACGTTTAATCCGATCTTGTATACCGAAGTCACAGGGTAAACTGTACGATCTATGCCGTTGCCCAAAGTACGGGTGGTAGCATCGTTGGCATTTTCAGCATCACTATCATAATTCGCGCTACTGTTAAATTCCGGTGTAAATCCGTTGTACTTAGTAAAATAGAAGAGGTTGTTTCCACTTAAATACACCCGGATACTCTGCACAGACAACCTTTCGGCCAAATCCGTAGGAATATTATAACCCACTTGTAGGTTTCTGACTTTCACAAAATCACCATTCTCTACATAACGAGAAGAAATAAATTTATTAGGGTTGTTGATGGATGTCAATCGGGGTTCAGTGTTGCTGGTACCCGACCCGGTCCAACGATCCAAAAATGACTCGTCGTAGTTATCAGTAGCATCGTATCGCTCCTGGCGTTTGGCATTGAGAATTTTTTGGCCAAATACCCCAGCAAAATCCAGGGTCAGATCAAAGTTTTTATAAGTAACACCTATGTTAAGCCCCCCGGTAAATTTGGGAATAGGAGAACCCAGGTTGGTACGGTCGTTGGCATTAACAACACTGTCTCCGTTGATGTTGGCAAATTGTAAATCTCCAGGTTGGGCATTTAAGCCAAATTGCTTGGAGCAATATCAATTTGCTGCTGGTTTTGAAATACGCCTACTACCTGGTATCCATAAAAATAGCCAATAGGATCGCCTACCGTTGCTCTGGATACCAGCGTACCGGTGCCTATATCTCCCCCTACTATCTCTTCTCTGCTACCAAGATCAGTTACCTCGTTATAAATAGTAGTCCCTACCAGTCCTACATTAAAAGATAAATCTCCTATGCTTTTCTGATAATTAACAGAAAAGTCAAAACCCCGGTTCATCACAGATCCCACATTGGCATCTGCTGCATTCAGGCCAACTGTACCAGGTAGCGTAGATTGATCAAAATATCGTCAGTATTTCTGTAATAATAATCTAACTCTACACCCAAAGCTCCTTGCAATAAGCCAAACTCCAAGCCTATATCCGTTTGTGTAGCAGTTTCCCAGGTAATATTTCGGTTGCTCAACCCTGTGATGGTACTTCCTGCTTGTAGATTGTTGTTGAAAATAGCACTATAGTCGATGCCATAAGCAGCCTGCGAATAATAATTGATAATCCAGAATATCCTGATTACCAATTTGCCCCCAACTAGCCCGAAGTTTTAGATTATCCAGCCATGTTAAATCCGCCATAAATGCTTCTTCAGAGATATTCCAACCTAGAGCTAATGAGGGGAAATATCCCCATCTGCCGATCTGAAGCAAACCTGGAAGAGCCATCAGCCCGGAAGGTAGCCGTGAAAAGATAACGATCTTTTAGGGTATAATTTGCCCTAAACAGATAGGAGGCGATGGTATTGATTAACGCATAGTTCTGATTGGTTCGGCCAGTGGCACTTCCTGCGTTTAAGTACCAAAGGCTTGGGTCGCTGCCAAAAACATCCTGACTGGTACCTGCCAGTATCTCATAAGAGCTTTTCTGAGCGGTAATACCTCCCAATACGTTAAGGTGATGGATGCCTATTGTCTTATCCCAGGTAAGAGTATTTTCCCAAAGCCACTGGTTCCATTTTTCCCATCTTTTTTCAATAGAACTTTGTTGGTTTCTTTGAGTACTGTTTACCTCGTACACCGGCGAAAAGATAGTCGTTTCATTGGTGCGGTAATCAAGCCCTATGCTGCTGTGAAAAGTGAAATCCTGCAGAAAACGTATATCAGCATAAGCATTTCCTACAATTCTTTGCCATCAGTATCATTGTTGAAGTAGTCGATGGCGGCTATCGGATTACCAGTTCCTGTACTCAAAGAAGGGCCATATGAACCATCTGGTAGCCGTACGGGCACTACAGGACTCATCCGATAAGCAAACTGCAAGGCACCATTGTTAGGGTTTTGTGATGAATTCCACGATCCTGAAATGTTGTGTCCGATAGTGATGTAATCGGTTAAATTGTAGCTATTATTCAGCCGTAGGGTAAAGCGGTCAAAACTTGTCTTTTTTAATACTCCTTGTTGTCCGAAGTAACCTGCACTAACAAAATAACTAGCCTTATCTGTCTTCTGATTAAAAGAAAGTTGATAATCTCGAATAGATGCCAGCCGGTAGACTTCATCAAACCAGTTGGTGCTTGTGCTAACGCTATCTGGGTTAAATCTTGAAGCTGCTCCTGAGTTGACCAGAGATTCGTTAACCAATGTCACATACTGATCGGTATTGACCATACCAAAACCATTATAGTTCACCTTTTGTAGCCCTTCGTACATATTGAAGCTGAACTGAGGGTCTTCCGAACTACCTGATTTGGTAGTGATGATGATCACTCCATTGGCCCCCCGTGACCCGTATATGGCTGTGGCAGAAGCATCTTTGAGCACTTCCATAGAGGCAATATCATTGTTGTTCAGAAAGGAAATATCATTGAGCAATACGCCATCTACTACAAAAAGCGGGTTGCTATTCCCTAAAGTACCCACGCCACGGATATTGATGTTAGGCTGCTGACCCGGTACACCCGAAGGCGTTACATTGACCCCCGCCACTTTACCCTGCAAAGCCTCGGATGGAATACCTGCCCCAATTTTGGTAATATCTTCTGCCTTGACGCTGGAAACAGCCCCGGTCAGGTCACTCTTTTTCTGCGTGCCGTAGCCTACCACCACCACTTCCTGTAGCTGCGCTACATCTTCGGCCAGCGTCACATCAAGGGTTGACTGCCCGTTGACAGGAATATTCTGCGTGACATAGCCCACATACGTGAAGGTAAGCGTATCATCCGGGTTGGTGATGCTGACGCTGTACTTACCGTCAATATCAGTGACGGTGCCTTGCGTGGTGCCTTTGACCACTACGTTTACGCCAGGAACAGTGGACTGGTCAGGCGCTACCGTCACCGTGCCAGTCACTGTCTGGGATTGGGCAAAGATCATCTGCGGACATGTCAGCCCAACAGCAAATACTGCCCACCATAGCCTGAATTTTTGTTGTGTAGAATTGTTTGAGTTCATAGGTCAGACGAAAAAAAGTATAAAAGATGTATCAGGAAGATATTGTTTGAAACTTTAGGTAGCCCTTTAAAATAAAAGCATCGTCTATATACTACCATGACACGAAAGCAACCTAATTGTTTACTCTGATCCCGTTCAAAATATGTTTACCCTGTTCAACTGCGCTGAGGTCTTTTAATATGCCAAAAACAAAAGGACTGTTTTGTTAGTAAATTTTCCAGGCAAAAGGCACAAACTGATCATGTGTGCAATTAAATGTGCCTGTTATTGATTTGTGATTATTTTCCGGAAAATTTCAACTTCATATATTTTTTCAAATGTCTGCGGAGTCTTGGCTACGTACGCTATCTTCGCTCTTTGTTCTGTTTGTTTATGCAATACAAAAACCTGATCCTTTTCGGGCCGCCTGGCACTGGCAAGACTTATCAGGCCGCACACATGGCGGTGGCCCTGGCAGCCGATACTTCCGAAGAAACACTGCGGCACAAGTTGAGCCGTGTGCAGATCAGGCAGCAGTTCAGCCGCTACCAGCAGGAAGGGCGCATCGCCACGGTTACTTTCCACCAGTCGTTTAGCTACGAGGATTTTGTGGAAGGTATCAAGCCTTTTAAAAACCAACACCAGGAACTCTACTACGATGTGGAAGACGGTATCTTCAAACAGATTTGCTACAACGCCGCCTATGCCCTGCTATTAGCCCAACAGCAACGGTCGCTGCGCAAAGCCAAAGATACCAGCAGAGGAAATTATACGCACCTGCACTTTGAGTTTGTGGATTACCTGCGGCGGATGATGCAAACCGGCTCTAAGGAAGTGATCTTTGAAACGCCTTCCCAAAAAACCATCACACTGGAAAATATCAACCAGCAGGGCACGCTGGCATTCGCCTATGAAAGAGGCAAGCGCACCTACACCGTGAGCCACAGCAAGCTGGCCGACATGTACCGCCACTTTGACGACCCTGCCGCTATCGACGCACAGGCACTGAAAGACTTGCTGAAGGTACCACATGTAGCCATCTATCAGGCGGCCTTTACTCGTTTCAAAGAGTTTGAGCAAACCCGGTTGCGTACCTACAACTACATCATCAACCACCGGCAGCTACAGGGCCAGCAGGTGAGCGAAGAGCAGTACCAGCACATGAAGCAGGAAATAGCCCGCCTCGACTACACCTCGCTACGGCAGGAAGATTATGACCGGGCAGGCAATTTTGTGCTGCTCATCGATGAGATCAACCGGGGCAATGTGGCCGGTATCCTGGGTGAGCTGATCACGCTGATAGAAGCCGACAAACGAGCCGGTATGCCGGAAGCCACCCAGACGCTCCTGCCCTACTCGCGCGAACGGTTTTCCATTCCAAACAACCTGTACATTATCGGCACCATGAACACCACCGACCGTAGTATAGAAGCTATGGATGCTGCTTTGCGTCGCAGGTTTCACTTCAAAGCACTTACGCCGCTGCCCGGCCTGCTAACCGCAAACAAGACAGACGACGACGCATCGGCAGTAGCAGAACCAGGCGCGCCCTATCAGGCCAAGATAGACATTGACCTGAACAAACTGCTTACAACCCTCAACCACCGGCTGGAACGGCTGCTGGATGCCGACCATACCATCGGGCATGGCTACCTGATGCCGGTGCTACAGGCCGATGATCCGGCGCAGGCATTGCACGATATTTTTTACCAGCAGATATTGCCACTCCTTCAGGAATTTTTCTTCGCAGATGCGCGTCCTATTGAACGGGTCATTGGCAAAGCCTTTTTTGAAGACCTGCCCACCAGCTCCGATCAGATACACTTTGCTGATACCCGCGAACACCTGTCCGACGATGCGTATAACACACAACCGGCTTACCGGATCAGGCAACTGGAAGGAGAGGCATTTAAACAAGCCGTGAGGCAGATCTATGAGACATAATGAGACACTGGCAATACAGGTATTTGAGCACGAAAGGCTTATGGTGGGCGAAGCACGCAGTGGTATGGTGTTTACCGAAAAACACTGGCTGGCCCTACAGGCTTACCAGTTGCAACACGCCAATGCTTTTTATACGATCATACACCGAGGTGTTAGGTTCAACAGTTTTGTAGGCATGATGGTATTGCCCGGTCTGGTGATTGAAGTGCTGCCCAAGGCAGATGCGCACGAAACAACCCCCGGCGTATGGCGCAACTGGCTGGTGCATATGCTGCTGGAATGTCGGATGATCACGCCGCACATTGCCACGCCCGCAGGCACACAGCTTCGCAGCGACTCTTTGCTGGACCTGTGGATACGGCAGTTTCTGGAAGCTACGGAAACCTTATTGCAGCAAGGGTTACAGAAAAGATATGTGTCTTCGGAAAGCAGCCAGACTGCGCTGCGGGGCAGGATACTGTTCTCTAAAAATATCCGGAAGGGTATCATCCACAAAGAAAAACTCTACACCCGCCACCAGGCGTACCACAACCAGCACCTGCTGCACTTTGCCATCTGGCAGGCACTGTATACGGTGCGCGCTCTACCCTGCGCGGTTGCCTTGCAAGAGAAAGCCAGGGCACTGCAACCGTTCTTTCCTGAGAACCGCCAGCCAGCCATTGTAGCAAAGCTCCGGCGTTTTCACTACGATCGGCATACGGCACGGTATGAGCCGGTGCTTTCGCTGGCATGGCTGCTGCTCACCCACCTTGCTCCCCTGGCACAGGCGGGCGATCATCCTTCGCTGGCTTTTATGGTGGATATGAACCGTTTGTACGAAACCTATATTTACCGGAAGCTCAAAGCAGCTAGTAGCACAAAAGGCTATACCTTACAGCAGCAGGTATCAGCTCCCTTCTGGAAAAACCGCAGTCTCCGCCCAGACATGGTACTGCATACGCCTTCTGAGGTGATGGTGCTGGATACCAAGTGGAAAACGCTGGGCGGCAACCAGCCACCGGAAGAAGACCTCAGGCAGTTATATGTGTACAATCATTATTTTCAGGCCCAGCGTGGCATCTTGCTTTACCCAAAGGTACATGAACATCAGACATCCTACCGCTCGGCCTACCACCAGCCAGCCAAAGATCCGCTATTCTGCGAGGTGCTGTTTGTGCCGGTCATGCATGCAGACAAAACACTGAACTGCTCGGTAGGAGAAGATATTCTGAGGATTATTGGTAGGTGAATAGTGTCGGTTAGTCGGCTTACTATCAAACCTTATCCGTTTCTCCTTAGTTAAAAGCAAAACAATCAAACTATGCGGCAAGAGCCTATTGACCGAGTATTGTTTCCGGTAATCCGGTTTACCCGCCGGGAGTCTGCTCCGGGAGTGGTGCTGGTCATAGCCGTGATCATCGCCCTGCTCTGGGCCAACTTCGGCAGTGCATCTTACCAGAAAATACTGGCAACCGATTTCACTATTGGTTTTACCGGACGGTCGCTTACCAAAAGTATTCACGACTGGGTCAACGACGGCCTGATGACTATCTTTTTCTTTTCGGTAGGACTAGATATCAAGCAGGAGATCATGCACGGAGAGTTGTCTTCAATCAAAAAAGCGACTTTGCCGATTGTAGCGGCTTTGGGCGGTATGGTGTTGCCTGCCCTGATCTTCACCCTGTTTAATCACGGTGGAGAAGGAAGCCGCGGATGGGGTATTCCTATGTCCACTGATATTGCTTTTGCCGTAGGGCTGATTTCTTTTGTTTCCAAACAGGTACCCGCATCGCTGAAAGTGTTTCTGACGGCCCTGGCCGTGGTAGATGACCTGGGTGCTGTGCTGGTCATTGCTATTTTTTATACCCAAGACATTATTGTGATAGAACTGGGTATTGCGTTGTTGTTCATGGCGGTGATGTTTCTGGCTAACTACTTGGGCATCCGCCGTCATCGGTTTTATTTCATCGTAGGCATTCTGGGACTGTGGTACGCGGTTCTGCAATCGGGAGTCCATGCCACGCTGGCGGGAGTACTGGCGGCCATTGCCATTCCTACCCGTACCCGCTTCAGTGAAGATGAATTTGTGCAGAAATTACGTGCACTTACCGATGAATTTGCGCAAAGTCAGAACGACGACAGTACCTTTATCTCAAATCAGCAAAACGATATTATCGGCAAGATTGATAAGGTGAGCGAACTGGCACAAACACCGCTGCAACGGTTTGCCTACTACCTGTCGCCGCTGGTCTCTTATGTTATCATGCCGGTTTTTGCCCTGGCCAATGCAGGAGTTGTCATCGAGGGCAATTTATTATCCATCATCGCCCAGCCCGTTTGCTATGGTATTATCGTAGCCCTGCTGGTTGGTAAATTCATAGGCATCTATAGCTTCTCCCGCGCAACCGTTGCTTTGGGTGCCGGCCAGATGCCCGCCAACAGTAGCTGGTCGCAGTTGGCGGGTATTGCCATCTTCGGAGGTATTGGCTTCACCATGTCTTTGTTTATCACCGAACTGGCTTTTCAGGACGAAACCCTTATTCGGGATGCCAAGATTGGCGTGCTCATTGCCTCTCTGCTTGCCTCGGTCATAGCTATTCTCTATTTCAAAGTATTCTTGCGCGATACACAGGGCAGCACAAACGATAGTGATTGATGTGTATAAAAAACAAACCTCTGGCATTTTGGTTATAAGATAGTGATTAACAGGTTCGTAAGATGATATTCTACAACGAATGATCGCCTGGTTTTTCCTGTTATCCAGTAATTATTCTTCATCTATCAACCAAACCAATTATGGAATCTACTTTCAATGACTTTCGTCGCACAGCCAACAACTGGTGGGTATTTCTCATCAGTGGCATACTGCTCATCATATTGGGCATTGCAGCATTTATCAATCCTGTAGAAGCTTACCTGGGGCTTAGTATTTACTTTGCCGCCGTTATTCTGGTCAATGGCGTATCGGGCATATATTTCTCCATCTCTCACCGGGTAACGTTGCAGGGTTGGGGCTGGCTGCTGATTCTGGGGATTGCAGAGGTATTACTGGGACTTTATTTGTTAGCGGCACCTCTGGTCGCTATGAGTACGCTGGCGTTCTTCATCGGTTTCTGGCTACTGTTTCGCAGTAGTATTACCATCAGTAATGCCATTGCTATCAAAAATCTGGGCTATAACGGATGGGGCTGGGTGCTGGCCACAGGTATCATAGGCGCACTTTTTGGCCTGTTGGTACTGTTCAATCCGAGCCTGGGTGCATTCGGGGCAGCCATATGGATGGCACTGGCACTGCTGACACTGGGCATTGCCGCCTGTATCCTTGCCTTCCGCCTGCGCGGTACGCTGCATGAAGAAGTGTCTGCTTAGCAAACTGGTTATATAATCCCCAAATCCTCCAAGGTCTTATGTTAACGCATAAAAGACCTTGGAGGATTTTTTATTTAGCATTAGTCACATACATATTCTCCTATTTCAGGATATCCTTGCGCGTTGTATTCAAAATAGACAGTAGCACTACTTCCTTGTTGGGCTTCACCACTTTCTGAATAAGAAGTACTTTGGTAAGTGCGGTGGTTGTTTTCAGAATATGCTCTGTGCCGCAAATCACTAAATATTTGTCCTTTGAACGGATTTCGAAGTGAATCATAATTAGAAAAGGTTTCCTTGGTATGATAAATTTCAGACGTATCATTTTGATCATATACCATGTAACTGATCTTGTGCGTCTCTGATAAGTTTTTACCTTGATAGGAGTACATAGTTGTAGCATACCTACTAGGATGGTTATTAACATATTCAGTTGCTTTTAATTCTATCAACCTTCTATTTCCATCATATGCTAATGTTTCACTCGCGGCTAAAAAAAGATCTTTGTCATCCGAATTGTGTGATGCTGCATATTGATGAATAGTGCTTATCAATCCATCTTCGTATTCTAAGCGAAATACCCTGCTAAGAATATAGCCCTGATGCCTGACATATATTTCGGTCACCTTTCCATGTTGATAAACAAGACTATCTTCCTCGAATGTAGTACCAACTGTCGTGTTGTAAGAGTAGTTTCTCCTTAATAGCGTTCTGTTCTTATCATCGTATTTAATTTCGTGGTCATATCTAACTATGCTCGTATCACTATGTATATGTATAGTTCTTCCATAAGAAGTCAGATAACACGAAGGAAGTTTGGGAACGTCTTCTGAACAAGCCATCAGGAAAAACATAGCTAGTAAGTAAAAACTATATTTCATAAAATTATATATTTTTTTCACAAATATACGATTAAATATAGTTTTTTAGCTTAAAAAGTGATTAGTTAAATTTTAATCGTTCTAAAAGTAAAGTATTAGTCAATTCAAATCCCGGAGTTCATCCAGGTTTTTGTTGAGCGTGTGGAGCCAACGGAAGTAAGTCCTTTTGTAGTAAAGATGATTGACAACTAAAGCTATTACAGACAATATGCCGCTGATGGTCACTTCAGTCAAAAAAGGCAATGCTACATGAAAGATTTCAAAGCCCATGTTGACTACTGCATAAAAGATGACGGGGAAGATCAGTACATAAACCAGGGTGGAGAGTATATACCACCTGTTGAAACGATAGATGGTGCTTTTCAAGCCTGCTTTGATGTTGACAGCATCTGAAATATCAAAGATTTTCATTTGCTCGTAATAAGCCCACAGCATGACCAAGCCGAATAGGGCTACAGTGCCAAATACAGGAAGTGCATTTTCTAGGTTTTGAAATTTACCGGGAAATAAAACAAAAAACGAGATATTCATCACCAGCAGCGAAAACAAGATGATGATCACATTTTTGGTGAATTTCCACCGATAGATGGTGGTTTTGCTCAATTTAGATAATACGTCTGATACATTCATAGCATGTGTGTGTTTTGGTTCAAGTAAATTGTTAATGTCTACCTTTTCTTCATTGAGGTAGTTTTGCCATACATTTTTTAGATCGTCAAGTTCCATGATGTGTTTTGTTGATCATTTTTTTAAGTTTGCCTTTTATCTGGTTGATTTTATAACCTACATTTGATTCGGATAGCCCCACAATTCTGGCTATCTCCTTATAGCTCTGGTCATCCAGATACAACATGATGATGGCTTTTTCCACACTCGAAAGTGTTCCGATAATATGCATCAAAGTTTGAAAACGCTCCTCATGCTGTGATGCCTCCGGCGAAGGCAGGTCCAGAATATCCTGGTCAATGCCCTGCCGCTGAGGTTTCTTTGTTTCTTTTCTGAGGCGTGTGATGGCCGTATTCAAAGCGATACGATAGATCCAAGTAGAGACTTTTGCTTCTTTCTTAAATTTTGGGAATGCTCTCCACAACTGTAACACGATATCCTGAAACAAATCCTGCCGATCTTCTTTTGCATGACAATAGACCTGGCATACTTTGAATATGATCGCCTCATGTTGGGTCACCTGCTCGATGAATTCTTTCTTCAATGGTTCAAGCTTTACCTATTAGTCGCAGACGAATAGCAAAACTTAGGAAATCAGTAAAACTATTTTCCTATATCAGCTATGCATCCTCGTCTTTTCCCAAAATATAGCCAAATGGCCTGAGCTTGGGTATCAGATCAAAGAATACTTTGAGGATGCCAAACAAGGGGACAAACAAGATCATGCCGGGGATACCCCAAATCAGGTTGCCCAGCAGGATGCCCATGATCGTAACCAACGGGTTGAGCTTTACCTTGGAGCCGGTGATGTAGGGCGTGAGGATATACGCCTCCAGGAGTTGCGTGACCATAAAAAAACCGAGTACCAGCAATGGATACCAAAGGGCATCTTTGGTGAGAAAAGCAAAAGCAATCGGAAAGGCAATGCCCAGAAAAGAACCAATATACGGCACAATTCGTAGCACCGCCGTGATGATGGCAAAGAGTAGCGCATGTTCTATGCCAATGGCCCAGAAGCCCAGAAAGTACACCACCGCCAGTATGGAAATAACCCTCAGTACCCCCTTGAGGTAATCGTGGGTGATGCCTGCTACTTTTGTGAGGATCGCATGAGCTTCCTGCTCACTGTTGAACAACCTGAGCCTGACAAGAAAATGCCTCACTCTGTTCCGATATAACAGGAAAAAGAACGTGTAAGCCAGCAGCACAAAAAACATCAGCAACCCGTAAAGACTATCAAAAAACACATCTTTGGCATATTTGCTGGCAGAGGCAAGCATATCCGGCTTTTTCTGATCTATGATCTTTTCCTGCTCGTTTTCGGATATGTCGGTCTTCTGATAAAATATCCTTCGCAGGTAGTTGGCCTTTTCTTTTACCTTCTTCTCGAGTTGCGGCAGATCAGATTCAACCTGCCTGAATTGATAATACACCAACGCACCCAATATACCCAGCGATACCACGATGATCAGCACAGACAACAGGGCTGCTATGGGTCTTTTCACTTTTGTACGCTCCAGCTTCTTGGTGACCGGAAAAAAGAGCATCGCAAAGAAGGCAGCGACAGCCAACGGAACCAAAAACGGTTTTCCCAGGTACATCAGCCCAGAAACCAGGAATATAGTCACCAACAACTTATTGACCCGTGTAAGATTAATCCTTTCGCTATTCATCCTCAATATTAATGGGAAGTAAACATAAAAACAATCCGGATGTTTTTGCATCCCGAAGCATCCATGCCCCAACAAGAAAAAATAAATGAACAGCCGCTTGACTTTCGTATTAATAGCTTTTATCATTGCAGTGTACTACTATACTAATACACAAAGCACTTGCGTATGATCCTACTAGACGATGTTTCTTTCGGATATGGTAAAAAGGCAAAGCTCTTTGACCATCTGAACCTCTCCCTTGCCCCTGGTCATATCTATGGCCTACTGGGTAAAAATGGTGCTGGCAAATCAAGTTTGCTACGCAATATGGCCGGGCTGCTGTATCCGCAGCATGGCCACCTCCAAGTGGCAGGTTACGACCCGGTCAAACGTGAACCGGAGTTGCTGCAAAACCTGTTCTTCATTCCTGAAGAAGTGTACCTGCCTGCTATCACCATCAAACGCTATGTGGCTACCCTGGCTCCCTTCTACCCACTGTTTGATACACCACAGTTTTACGACTGTCTGAAGGAGTTCAACGTGCCGGATGACAGCCACCTGGCCGCCTTGTCTTTTGGTCAGCGCAAGAAAGTGCTGATCAGTTTCGGACTGTCTACCCATTGCCAGGTGCTGCTCATGGATGAGCCTACCAACGGGCTGGATATTCCCTCCAAAAGCCAGTTCCGCAAGCTGGTGACCTCTGCACTGGAATCGGATCGCCTCATCCTGATCTCTACCCATCAGGTACGCGACCTGGACAACCTCATCGATACAGTAATTGTGCTGGATGAAAACCAGATTGTGCTGCATCAGCCGCTGGAACATATCAGTGAACGGCTGCGCTTCACTACACTGAGCCATACAGACACCGAAGCAGGTGTGCTGTATGCGGAGCCTTCGCTGCAAGGATACACTGTGGTAATGGAAAACCACACACAACAGGAAAGCAAGGTAGACCTGGAGCGGCTGTTCAACGCCGTTATCAACAACCCGGCACGTATCCAGCAGCTTTTTGAAACAAAGGAATATGCTTGAAAAACAAAATAGTACAACTATGAAACAGACATTCAGCCTTCACCGCTTCCAGCTACTTCTCAAGCTGCACTTTGCCGAAAACGGTAAGCACTACCTGATCTCCTCTGCCCTGCTCATCGGCTTGTTCCTAGTGCTGATGCTACCTATTGTCGGTACTAAAACATATAGCGACCCTCTGTATATGTTGCACATACTGGCAATTATGTTGCTTTTTCTGGGCAGCAGCCTTTTTACCAGTGTGTCGCTGAGTCATTATCAGGATACCTCCAAAGGAATCCAGGCGATTATGCTGCCCGCTTCCCAGCCAGAGAAGTTTGCCTCGGTACTACTGATCAACCTGCTGTTTGTGGTATTATACTTTGCAGCCTTCTGGACGATGCATTTTACAATTGTGGCTATAGCCAACCTCTCGCTACCAGCAAGTGGAAGAAAGTATTTCCCAATACCGCACGATGTCTTTGTGTTTTTCACCTATTGGTATTTTCTGATACAGGCAATAGTGATGCTGGGTGCTATCTATTTCAAAAAAAATGCCTACGTCAAAACCGCAGGTTCCCTATTGATCATCACCATCGCAGCCTATGCACTAAATAGCTTACTGGCCTACAGCTTCACCGGTTATGAGGTACAAACCTTTCCTTTTGTTCGCTGGATGGTGTATAGAGATATACCGGCTCAAATTAATTTTTCCGAATCCATAAATACAGCCAGGTGGGCATTCCTTATTTTACTTATCATCAGTTTTTACCTCATCACCTTTGTCAGGTTGAGAGAAAAAGAAATATAAGTCGCAATGAATTTTAACGATCAACAAGCTATCTACCTGCAAATCGCCGACTATATCTGCGAACAACTGCTGCTGGACCAATGGCCGGCCAGCGAACGGATTCCCTCGGTGCGCGACCTTGCTGCGGTGGTGGAAGTCAATCCTAACACGGTGATGCGGGCCTATGATTTTCTACAACAGAAACAGGTTATCTACAATAAACGCGGCATTGGTTTCTTTGCCGGAGAGGAGGCCAAGCAGCAGATCATTGCCTACCGCAAAGAACGCTTTCTGGCAGAAGAGCTACCTGCCTTCTTCAAAACCCTCTACCTGCTAGACATCAGCATGGAAGAACTACAGCAACGTTATAATACTTTCGTCAGCGATACCTATCCTGACCAACCCTAAAATTCCTCATCCATGAAAACAAGCAACAAACTCCTGATTGCCGTGCTGGCCCTCACCTTCACCGGCATCCTTTGCACCTCTCTGATCCTGAGAGCTACCTACAACAACATAGGCACCGACCTTACCTTCTACGGGTATTCAAAGGAAGATGTGCCGCCTTTTAAAGCCATCAGACTGGCAGGGCCTTATCACGGCGTGGTGCAGGTACAGCCAAGCGACAGTTTTGCCCTCAGGATCAACCAGCAAAAGCGGGAACAGATCAGCTGGAAAGTTGACCAGGATACCCTGATCCTGCAATTTCAACGTCAGGAACAGGAACGCGACGTACCTCCGCAGTACATATTGGCCCAAACACCCAACGTATACATCATGGCACCAGCCGTCAGTCAGGTGCAAGCCCGGCAAACCTTTTGTAAACTAACCGGCTGGCATGTACAGCAAATTTCAGTGCAACAGACCGGTGAATACAGCTATGTGCTCTTTACAGAAGGCAGCCTGGGTATGCTCTCGGCCAGCCTCACGCAGGGAGCCACGCTGCATCTGGATGAAAAGACGCAGGTGGCACAGGCAATCATCACCGTCAAAGACAGCAGTACCCTGATTGCCGATCAAAAGCAGGCATCAAATCTGGATATTAAGGCAGACCCGGCTGCCAGCGTACGCCTCAAAGGTGCGCTGTTCAATCAGTTGACCATTGGTGAAACCGAATAGCCATTCAAAACGCATCGCTGTTTTGTATCTGGTTGGGTGATCAGGGTTACCGGAAAAACCTGTCCTCTTTCCATTGGCCAGGGTTATTCAAAATATAATGATGGATACGTTGAAACGATGTATCATCACGGATCACATGGTCATGGAAACGGGATTGCCAGGCGAAATCCAACCCCAAACGATTGGCATGTCTGGTAACCGCCGATTTGTATGAACCCACAATGGACGATACCGTATTTTTTCCCTGATTCTGAAACCGTCGTTGCCCAAACGATGGCCCATCCCCCCGATCCGTATCCCCCGTATCCGTATCCCCCGTAGAGACAAGGCATGCCTTGTCTCTACCATCACCACCATCACCACCACCATCACCACCACCATCACCACCACCATCACCACCATCACCACCACCATCACCACCACCATCACCACCACCATCACCACCATCATCACCACCACCATCACCACCATCACCACCACCATCACCACCATCACCACCATCACCACCATCACCACCATCACCACCATCACCATCACCATCACCATCACCATCACCACCACCATCATCACCACCATCCCCCAACAATATAATACCATGAATATGGTTCGGCATGACCACAAACGCATCCAACGACACGTTTTTCGCGTGGTTTTTAATTTCATGCCAAAATATATCGGCCAGAATACCCTGGTGCGACAAACGCATGACACCATCCATGATTTCCCCAAAATAATGCGCCCGGTTTTGGGTGCAGATGGTGACAAAATACGCGGCGTTCGCGCCATAATCCCAATGTTGCCACCGGGCCGATGCGATGCGGTATTTGTTCTGGTATTTTTCTGCCATAGGGTGATTCGTTGTTTGCCGTACTGATGCAATATACCACCCCTGGGCAAACCGTTTTCTGTAATAACCTCATGGTTCATACCTGCATATGGTCTGAACGTATCTTGCCTTTTTTACCTGAATACGTGGGTTTACGCTGAAACAGCAGGCAAATAGTACACGCCACACCAGTCTGTGGCAGCATATTGGCATGTTGGCGAAACCTCAGAGGTCATCCAGGTGCTTGCGAGGGCTGCCCGATTGTGGTTGCTTTAACAGCTGCTTGTAGGCAGTCACCGACATGCCTGTGGTCTTTTTGAACTGGTTAGACAGATAATGTACGTTGCTGTAACCGAGCTTTTGGGCAATTTGTCCGAGGGTCAGTTCATCGTACTGCAACAGTTCTTTGGCCTGTTCAATGCGCAGGGCAATAAAATATTTCTCAATGGTTTTCCCTTCATACCGAGAGAATGCCGTGCTGATGGCATGGTAGTTCTTTCCTATCGTATGCGTCAGGTAGTCCGACAGGTTTTGTGCGGCCTTGTTCATTTTAAGCTGTTCCAGGTAGGCCATCACGGCCACCTTTACCTCTTCTGCCAGCACGGCATCGGGTTCTCGAAGCAGCTCGAAGCCACTGCGTGCCAGCCGTTCCCCTATCATGTCGTAACTCAGGGTTTCAGAGGCTGCTATCCTGGCATAGCCCAGCTTGATTTCCTCAACGGTTGTCCCCAGCTGCTGCAACTCCTGCGAAACGACCATGATGCAGCGCGGACACACCATGTTTTTAATATGCAATTCCATCTCTTTCATACAAATGTTCGTTTCTGTTCAACTATACAATCCAATATGACAGAATTAGTTTAGCCTGCTGCCACCGCACCCGCTTAAAATGATCCGATGCAAGACGTATGACCTGGAGTTTATTCTTAGAACAAGCAAGATTCGAGACTGACGACCCGCTCATTACTCTTAGGATAAGCACAATTTGGGGCCAGCGACCTGGTGATTATTCTCAGGACAGGCATGGTTCAGGACTGACAACCTGATGTTTGTTCTCAGAATAAGGTCGAAACAGGGCAAATAACCAGGTGCAGGGCAACTCAACAACAATAGAAAACCTGCACTAACGCATTCTGAAACTGATAAATTCAACATATCATTTCGCAAATTATTAGCGTCATTCATAAAAATAGTTAGTTTTGTACGAAAGCCTTTTAGGTTTTACTTTTTGTATAGCAACTACACAACCTATGAAACATTTTTTGGACGACAACTTCCTATTGCAGAACAAAACAGCACAGCAGCTCTACCATGAGTTTGCCAAGCCGCAGCCCATCATAGATTATCACTGCCACCTGCCCCCCGACCAGATAGCCGAAGACAGGACGTTTAAGAACCTGACAGAGATATGGCTCTACGGCGACCATTACAAGTGGCGCGCCATGCGCACACACGGCGTAGCCGAAAAGTACTGCACAGGCGATGCCGACGATTTTAGTAAGTTTGAGAAGTTTGCGGAAACCGTGCCTTTCGCTGTGCGCAACCCGTTGTACCACTGGACGCACCTGGAGCTGAAACGCTATTTTGGCGTAGACAAGCTACTCAACAAAGATACCGCCCGCCAGGTATGGGATACCTGCAATGAGCAGTTGCAACAACCCGACATGAGCTGCCGCAGCCTGCTGCGCAAGATGAAGGTAGAAACCGTCTGCACCACCGACGACCCGATAGATTCGCTGGAGCACCATGCCAGGCTGCATGAAGAAGGCTTTGAGACCAGTATTCTACCCACCTTCCGGGCCGATAAAGCGATGGCTGTAGAAGATGCTGATACTTACAACGCCTACATAGACCAGCTGGCTGCCGCTGCCGACACAGCTATTGCCAGCTATCAGGGTCTGCTGACGGCACTTGGCAAAAGGCACGATTTCTTTGCCCGGGCCGGTTGCCGCCTATCAGACCACGGACTGGAATATATCTATGCACATGATTATACAGAGCAGCAGGCCAGTCAGGCGTTTGAGAAAATCAGAAGCGGAAAGGCGTTGGATTCAGTAGAAAGAGGCTATCTGAAGTCTGCCATCCTATACGAACTGGCATTGCTGGACCATAGCAAGGGCTGGACGCAGCAGTTTCACCTGGGTGCCATGCGCAACAACAATACCCGCATGTTGCGGCAGCTCGGCCCCGACACTGGCTTTGACTCCATCGGCGACTATCAGCAGGGCCAGGCCATGTCGCGATTCTTCGATAAGCTCGATACGACCAACCAACTCACCAAAACCATCATCTACAACCTCAACCCCAGCGACAATTACCTGACGGGCACCATGATCGGTAACTTCAACGACGGGTCGGTGGCCGGTAAGATGCAGATGGGTTCGGGCTGGTGGTTTCTGGATCAGAAGGAAGCTATGGAGTGGCAGCTCAATACGCTATCAAACCTGGGCCTGCTCAGTCACTTTGTAGGCATGTTGACCGATTCGCGCAGCTTTCTGTCTTACCCCAGGCATGAATACTTCAGGAGAATCCTGTGTAACCTGCTGGGCCAGGATGTAGAAAACGGCGAGCTGCCAGCCGATATGGAACTGCTGGGGCAGACCGTGGCCAACATCAGTTATTTCAACGCCAAACACTTTTTCAATTTTCAGGAAGCCAAGGCATCATAACACCTCAACAATCAACACACCCATCAATCGACACATCGACCATCAACACATCAAACATCAACCAGCTTATGGATAAAAAGATTGTAACCTTTGGAGAGATCATGCTGCGGCTGGCTACGCCGGGCTATCAGCGTTTTGTACAAGCCACCTCGTTTGAGGCCACCTATGGCGGTGGCGAAGCCAACGTAGCCGTATCGCTGGCCAACTATGGGTTTGCCCCGCAGTTTGTCACCCGCCTGCCGGATAATGACCTGGGCAAAGCCGCTTTGGCTACCCTGAGAAAATATAATGTGGGCACTGAGTATATAGCGCAAGGCGGCGACAGGCTCGGTGTCTACTTCCTGGAATCAGGAGCGGTGAGCCGTGGTAGCAAGGTGGTCTACGACAGGGCCAACTCTGCTGTTGCCGATATACAACCCGGCATGATCGACTGGGACAAGGCACTCGACGGTGCGGAGTGGTTTCACTGGACAGGCATCACGCCTGCCATCTCGCAAGGGGCTGCCGATGTATGCCTGGAGGCGATCAAAAAAGCCAACGACAAAGGCATCACCGTCTCTACCGACCTCAACTACCGCAAAAACCTGTGGAAGTATGGCAAGAAAGCATCCGATGTGATGCCCGACCTGGTAGCAGGTTGCGACATTATTCTTGGCAATGAAGAAGATGCAGAGAAAGTCTTCGGCATCCACCCGGAGGGTACGGACGTTACTAAAGGGCATGTAGAAGCTGCCGCGTATCAGTCGGTATGCCAGCAGCTGATGGAACGCTTTCCCCGTGCCAAAAAGGCCATCATCACCCTGCGGGGTTCTATCAGTGCCAGCCACAATAGCTGGTCGGGTGTGCTGTATGATGGCAAGCAGTTGTTTGAAGCACCCACGTATCAGATCACCCACATCGTAGACCGCGTAGGCGGTGGCGACTCATTTATGGGAGGGCTTATCTGCGGCCTACTCAACTACCCGGGCGATGACCAGCAGGCACTCAACTTTGCAGTAGCCGCATCCTGCCTGAAACACACCATTTCCGGTGATTTCAACCTGGTGACCGTAGACGAAGTAGAAAAACTCATGAGCGGCGATGCCTCCGGCAGAGTATCCAGGTAATGGGTATAGGGGCATGTTGCCGTGTATACAGGGGTACAGGCGGATGCCTGCGCCAGTAGGAACGCAATATCTTGTGTCCCTACGACGGAAATCAATAATTATACAACAATGGCAAAATTTACAAGAATACAAGTTGTTACGAAGATGTGGGAAACCGTGATGGTTCCGGTCTTCTATCACAAAGATGTGGAAGTATGCAAAGGTGTACTGCACGCCTGCTACGAAGGTGGCGTTCGGGTCTTTGAGTTTACCAACCGGGGCGACTATGCCCATGAGTTGTTTTCAGAACTCAACAAATATGTGGACAAGCATATGCCCGAGATGATCATGGGTGTGGGTTCGGTGGTAGATGCAGGCACGGCAGCATTGTATATTCAGTTGGGTGCCTGCTTCATTGTTTCGCCGGTGCTGAGTCTGGATATGGCCAGGGTATGCAACCGCAGGAAAATAGCATGGTCGCCAGGCTGTGGTTCGCTGAGTGAGATTTCTTACGCAGAAGAGCTGGGTGCCGAAGTGGTCAAGATATTCCCGGCCAGCGAAGTGGGTGGTCCGTCATTCATCAAAGCCATCAAAGGCCCATCGCCCTGGACGAGCATCATGCCCACCGGCGGCGTGGCTCCTACCGAAGAAAACCTGAAAGAATGGCTCAACGCCGGTGCGCACTGCGTAGGCATGGGTTCGCAGCTGATCACCAAAGACATTCTGGCAGCAAAAAGCTACGATACCCTCAAAGACAAGGTAACGGAAGCCATGCAGATCATTCGTAAGATAAGAGGTTAGAAGAAGTAAGACCGGAGACCGAAGTGGAGAGATGGAAGACAGGAGACCGAAGACCGAAGAAAAGAAACTTCCGACTTCGGACTTCCGTCTTCCAGCTTCCATCCTCTAAATACAAGCATTCTATGAGAAAAACAGTGCTGTTGAGTTGTATGTGTATAATGGTTTTGCTTTTTACAGGGTGCAGCCAGATCAGTGACGTGCGCTACCTGAAGGTGGCTCATTCCAATGATACTTCGCACCCGGTGCATAAGTCGCTGTTGTACATGGCAAAGCGTGCCGAAGAAATATCAGGTGGTAAATTGCATATTGATGTCTATCCTAACTCACAGCTTGGACAGGAACGCGAATGCATAGAACTGTTGCAGATCGGCAGTCTGGCGATGGTCAAGACCTCTACGGCCACCATAGAAGGCTTTGTGCCCAATTTCAAGGTGTTATCTATTCCTTATATCTTTCGAGATACAGAACATGAGTTTAAAGTGCTCAACGGAGAAATTGGCAAGGAACTGAGATTGGAAGGAGAAGCGTACTGGCTCAGGGGCCTTTGTTTTTATGATGCAGGCAGCCGCAGCTTTTATACCAAAGACCAGCCGGTGAAAACACCCCAGGACCTGGTGGGCAAGAAGATCCGGGTGATGTCGAGCAATACGGCCATGAATATGGTGGAGCAACTGGGCGGTTCTCCTACGCCTATTTCATACGGAGAATTGTATACTGCTTTGCAGCAGGGCGTGGTGGATGCCGCAGAAAACAACCTGCCCAGCTTCTACTACTCCCGCCACTACGAAGTGTGTAAGTTTTATTCGGTCAACGAACATGCCACCATCCCGGATATGGTACTGATCAGCACCCATGTGTGGGATGATATGAGCGAGCAGGAACGCCAGTGGCTACAGCAGGCCGCCAACGAATCGGTAATCTTTGAGCGCAAAGCCTGGCAGGAAGCCGTGCAGGAATCACTCAAGGCCATCAAAGCCGCCGGTGTGACGGTGACGTATCCGGATAAGTCCAAATTTGAAGAGAAGGTAGAGCCTATGTACGAAAACTATAAAAGCGAACCCGAAGTCTACAGTCTGATCCAGAGAATCCAGGCCGTAAAATAACCCAATACTTTGTATGCATCTGAAAAAACTATTAGACAACATTCTTGAGAAAGTGCTCATCACCCTGATGGCCGTGATGGTGATCAACGTGCTGTGGCAGGTAGCCAGCCGATACCTGGTACAATCGCCCAGCTCCTTCACCGACGAGCTGGCGCGTTACCTGCTGATATGGATCAGTATGCTGGGTGCCAGCTATGCCGTAGGCAAAAGGATGCACCTGTCTATTGACCTGCTATCTACAAAGCTCAACCGGCAACATAATGCCAGGCTCAACACCCTTATTTACATCATCGTTGCCTTGTTTAGCCTGATGGTGATGGTGCTGGGAGGTTCCCGGCTGGTGTATATCACCTTTACGCTGCATCAGATATCCCCCGCCCTGGAGGTTCCGATGGCATTTGTGTATAGCGTACTGCCTATTGGCGGACTGGTCATTATCTTTTATAGCATCATCAACATTTTATATCCTGAAAAGGAAGAAGACAGCAGCATTTCCGAAACCTTACAGTAACCTACAGAACATCATTCCCTATGTACTACATTGAAATTCTTATCCTGGTGCTTAGTTTCATGGTTTTCCTGGGTATCGGTGTTCCTATTGCTTTCAGTATTGGCCTGTCGGCCACCCTCACCCTGCTGGTCAGTATTCCGGCCCTGCCTGCCTTCACCACGATGGCGCAGCGCATGGCTACCGGTCTGGATAGCTTTGCCCTGCTGGCGATTCCCTTTTTTATACTGGCAGGTCAGTTTATGAACAAGGGAGGTATTGCGGCCCGGCTCATAGACTTTGCCAAATCGCTGTTCGGTGTTTTTCCTGGCGGACTGGCGTATGTCAATATCATGGCCTCTATGCTTTTTGGTGCCATTTCGGGTTCGGCAGCAGCCGCGGCTTCGGCCATTGGCGGCATCATGACTCCGCGAATGACCAAGGAAGGCTATCCACGGGGTTTCAGTGCTGCCGTCAATATTACGGCTGCCACCACCGGGCTGATCATCCCGCCCAGCAATATCCTGATCGTGTATTCGCTGGCCAGCGGTGGTGTATCTATTGCCGCCCTGTTTCTGGCAGGCTACCTGCCGGGCATTCTGGTAGGTCTTTCTTTGATGGTAGTGGCCGGTATTTTTGCTTACCGAAATAAATATGCCGTAGGCGAAAGATCAAGCCTGAAAGAGATCGCATTCAAATTTCTGGATGCTATTCCCAGCCTGGTGCTGCTGGTGATCGTGATTGGAGGCATCATTGCCGGGGTGTTTACCGCTACCGAAGCGTCTGCCGTAGCTGTTTTGTACACCCTGATATTGTCTATGCTTGTTTACCGGCAGGTAAAGATCAGCGACTTGCCGGGTATCCTGTTGCAGACAGTCAATACAACAGCCATTGTGATGATCTTGGTGGGCACTTCCATCGGCCTTTCCTGGGTAATGTCTTATGCCAACCTGCCGCAACAGGTGACAACAGCACTGCTGGCACTAAGCGACAACAAAGTGGTCATCCTGCTGATCATCAATCTTATCCTGCTGTTTGTGGGTGTATTTATGGATATGACCCCCGCCGTGCTGATCTTTGCGCCTATCTTTTTGCCGGTAGTCACCGAGCTGGGTGTTGACCCTATACATTTCGGGATCATCATGGTGCTCAACCTGTGCATTGGTTTGTGTACGCCACCTGTGGGGGCCGTGCTGTTTGTAGGATGCAGTGTGGCCAAGATCAGTATCCAGCAAGTGATCCGCCCGCTGTTGCCCCTCTTTGTAGCCATGCTAATTAGCTTGATTCTAGTTACGTTTATTCCTGAAATTAGCCTTTGGCTTCCAAAAACTTTAGGGTTTTAGTACACTAATATATACTTCATTTTTTGAGCAACCATAGGCAAAAGTAGCAGATAGTAACTGCTTTTGCATTTTTTTTGTCATTCTGTTAGCTAATTTCCCGAATATCAGTTGCAATTACTCATTTTTTTTAGTTATAATTACTCAAAAATTTTTGGGGTAGGAAAAATTTACTTTTAAAATCATCAGGTTTACTACAAAAAACACCGGAATTAGTCATGTAACTTTTCGGGGACTTTAGTAGTTTTCTTATCTGCTAAATTCAGTAGTACTATCAATATTCTAATTTATTCAGCATTATATGAGTTTTTTACCACCTTTTACTGTGATAAACTTTTACGCATAAGTATTTTCTTCTTGTACTATTTTTAATATTTCTAACCGTATTTTAACGCTCTCTAAATTATCTGTTCATGAAAGACTTAAGGCGCCTCATCAGATTGATCAAAAAAAAGGGTCAAAGAAGCATCCAACTGGTAAACAATAATTTCAGGAAAAACGAAACCTCCAAGGATAATCTCCTGTATGAAGGCATCATCAACAACCAGTTTACCAACGACGAAGATGCTGCCCAGGCCATTTTTGATACCGACCCAGGCAACAGAAACTACAGAAATGCCAAAGGCAAGCTGCGGTATAAGCTGCTCAACCATTTGTACTTTCTGGATTATGATAAAGAATCGTACACGCAGTACCAGAAAGTTGAGTATGAATGTCTGCATACGCTGCATCAATGTAAAATACTAATCAATGAAGGCGCGGCTGATCTGGCCGCTAAGCTGCTGCCCCAGCTGATCAAAACGGCAGAAGAATTTGAATTTGTGGAGATAGCCGTCGATGCACTCACTTTGCTTCGAAACCATTATGCCAAGAAAGGCAAGGTCACTCCTTTTACCGAAACCACAGAGAGCCTGGAAGCCCAGCGAAAACTCCAGCAGGTTGTTCAGGACTGCCGTGATCTTTACTTCACAACCATCGTGCATATCAACAAATCGGTGAGCGCGCAAAACCGGGTGATAGACCAGGTTCCGGAGGCTATTGAAAAGATCAACAAGGAAGCACAAAAGCAAAACAGCAATAGCCTGCATGTGCTTGCCAGCAAATTGGAGCTTACCTACAATTCTATGCAGTGGGCTTTTGAAAAGAACATCAAGCTATGCAATGAGCTTGAAAAAAAATACCTCAACCGCAGCAGCGATGAGATTGTGGTAGACCTGGACAGGCACGAGATTGCTTTTACACATTTGAAATCGCACCTGTACAAAGGCGATATTAAGGAGGGCGTGGAGTATGCTAAAAACCAGCTTAGGCTCTTCAGGCCCAGCGGCAGAACATGGTTTAGGTTTGCTGAATACTACTTCCTACTACTCACCAAGGGAGAGCAGTACGAAGAAGCTTCTGCCCTCTTCCGTACGATAAGAACCAACAAGAACTATAATACGCTACCGGACCCTATACGCAACCGGTGGTATATCTACCGTGCTTATCTGATATTTTTCAACGACTCCAAAATCCTCCGCTGGGGCTACAATATCGATGAGTTTATTGTTAATAAGCCTGCATATCCAAGGGAATACGCAGGGCTTAATGTTGCTACGCTGACCATTCAGTTTCTATTTTTGCTGCGCGAAGGGTATATCGAGGAAATCAAAGCCTGTATAGCAGAGATACAACAGTATAAGTCGGCGCACCTGGATAAAAGGCACAACTACAGAAACAGTATCTTCATCAGGATGCTGGAAATTGTGGTAGAGAAAGATTTTGAGGTAGAGAAGATCCAAGAGAAAGGGCATACTTATTACA
The DNA here is from genome assembly GCA_958296015.1 of Cyclobacteriaceae bacterium. Classification (GTDB taxonomy): domain Bacteria; phylum Bacteroidota; class Bacteroidia; order Cytophagales; family Cyclobacteriaceae; genus JAJNNC01. The sequence continues at coordinate 84,776 of CATQIH010000027.1, read as the reverse complement.
AAAAGCTTCTCAAACACCGTATCCCCAGCGATATCAACCAAGATTCGGAAGTGATTCCCTACGAGAAAATCTGGGAGCATGTCCTCAACATCATCAAATCTAACAAGGCTTACACACATTTCCGCTTCTATAGCGCAAAAGCCATGTAAGGAAAAAAGGAGATTGGTTTGAGAGGTTTTTCAGACCAAAAATATTGACACCTTTTAAATAGACCAGACGTAATCCGTCTGGTTTATTTTATACATTTGTGACCATGAAAATAGACAGGTTACTTTTGCAGGTGTTAGTATGGAGAGTCAAGCACATCAACAACCGCGATTTTGTAATATTACTGAGCGTGGTGGTTGGATGCCTCTCCGGACTTGCAGCCGTTATCCTGAAAGCTATTGTCCACCTGGTAGAAAGCTCGCTTACCAGAAGCTTTGATGCCGAATATGCCAATTACTTTTACCTGGGCTATCCACTGATCGGTATTGTGCTCACCGTGATTGTTGCCAAGTATATCCTAAAAGAATCATTCGGGCACGGTATCACCGGCATTCTTTATACCATCTCGCGCAAGTCTAGTATTGTCAACCGCACCAAAACATATTCCAACCTGATTGGCAGTGCGCTGACGGTAGGCTTTGGAGGTTCTGTAGGACTGGAGGCTCCTATTGTGGTGACAGGATCGGCCATTGGCTCTAATATTGGCAGGCTATGCCATTTGCAATCCAAAAAGCGGGCTTTGCTGATTGGTTGTGGAGCTGCCGGGGCCATTTCTGCTATCTTCAACTCCCCTATTGCAGGCGTTATCTTCAGCATAGAAGTGATCCTGATTGAGATCAATATCAACGCCTTTATTCCCTTGCTTATTTCCTCGGTGACCGGTTCGCTGGTATCTATGCTGCTGCTGGGCGATGCCGTGCTTTTTTCCTTCAACCTCAAAGACCCTTTTACCGCAGCCGATACGCCTTATTACATATTACTGGGGGTGGTATGTGGTTTTGTTTCGCTGTATTTTACCCGCCTCACCTACAAAATTGAAGGGCTGTTCTCTACTATCAAAAGCGACGTTTTGCGTGCCACGGCGGGGGGCCTGGCCCTGGGACTGATCATTTTTGTGTTTCCTCCGATGTATGGAGAAGGGTATGATTTCATCAAAGTACTGCTGAGCAACCAGGAAGTGGAAATTCTGGATTATAGTATGTTTTTCAGAGATGCAGAAAACCCGTACCTAATCCTCGTATTTATGATGGGCCTGGTGCTGATCAAACCTATCGCGTCGTCTATCACCATTGGCTCTGGTGGCAATGGTGGCATCTTTGGTCCGTCGCTTTTCCTGGGAGGAGCAACAGGCTTTCTGTTTGCCAAAATAGTCAATACGATGGGTGTCTTTGGTGTTATCAGCCTGAGCAATTTCACCCTGATTGGCATGTGCGGAGTGATGAGCGGCGTACTACATGCACCGCTGACAGCCATCTTCCTGATTGCAGAAATCACCGGCGGCTACACGCTCTTTGTGCCTCTGATGCTGGTATCAGCCATTGCTTACAGTACTATTTATTACTTTGAGCGTTATTCCATTTATACCAAGATTCTTGTCAAAAAAGGGCTGCTGATTCCCGACGACCGCGACCGGCTCGTGCTGAGTCTGCTGGACATCAGCAAGCTGATAGAAACTGACCTGCTGACAGTGAAACCACAGGCGAAGCTCATCAACCTGGTAGACCTGGTGCGTGTATCCAAACGCAATATATTTCCGGTGGTAGACGAGAAAAAGCAGCTACTGGGTATCGTAACGCTGGACGACATACGCAATATCATGTTTGATGAAGCAGCCCAGCAGAATGTGGCTATTGAAACCATTATGCACTCTCCACCCGATGTCATTTCTACCCAGGATACTATGCAGGGTGTCATGGAAAAATTTGAACGCACCGGTGCCTGGAACCTTCCGGTGCTGGAAAACGGCAAATACGTAGGGCTGATCTCCAAGTCCAGAATTTTCAATGCGTATCGCAACAAGCTGATCCGGCAGCGACAGGAATATTGAGTTCTAAGTTGAAAATTTCAGGTTTAATCAAGAACCTAAAACTAAGGCTATCCTGTATTATCCATTAGATAAGTTGTGCAATCTAATATGACTGGATTCAGGAAATATGTCGAACAGTGAGTTAACGAGTTTATAGGAGAGATTCTGACGGTCCCCGCGGGATCAAAGAGTAATTTCATAGTGCTATCACAGTTGCTTTCGCCTCACGATCTGCCGCAAACTTTAGCGTGGCACTCAAGTCTTCATTGGTCAGTTCTGGAAAGCTATTCTTTCGTATGGTCTACAATTTCACTGTTAATAGAAATTTGTGTGCTGCTGATAATATCCCCTTTCAGTACCCGTTGTATCTTTTCCAGTTTCCTCTCTACCTTCTTCTTGCTGTCGTTGCTCAGCAAATGAACCTGCTGATCGTCAAACATAATGTATCCGTTGTATTCCGTCCCGTATTTTACCATAGAACTGATTCTTGAGTTGACAGTCTGACGATAGGCATTTTCTGTGATGTACATACCGGCTATACGATCAAATTTCCCGCTTTCTCCTTTTTTGAAACCTGCAATCCATAGATAGTCATGATAGGTTTGGTCAATGAGGTTGATGGTCAGCCGGTAGCGTGCCGTAAAAATAGTCAGACTCAGCAGGATCAGCAGCAAACTGACGATTGCATAGTCAGTTAGCAGCACTATGCTGAAGAACACCAGCAATACTGCGAAGATCATGACTGAGGTAGGAAAATAAAATCCGGTGGTGATATCGACCCGTTTTTTCATAACCCATTATGCTTTATTTATCTATATTTGCCCTTATGAAATTTGGCATTATTATTTTCCCAGGCTCCAATTGTGATGAAGACGTGTATCATGTCTTTAAAGAAACACTTCAGCAGGATGTTGTCAAGCTGTGGCACAAAGATACCTCTCTGCAAGGTTGCGATTTTATCATTGTTCCCGGTGGTTTTTCGTATGGTGATTATCTGCGCTCCGGTGCTATTGCCCGCTTCTCCCCGATTATGGAGGCGGTGATCAGCCATGCCCACCAGGGCGGGTATGTGCTGGGCATCTGCAATGGCTTTCAGATATTGACCGAGGCCGGTATGCTACCGGGAGCTTTGCTCAGGAATATCCGGCAGAAATTTGTCTGCAAAAATGCCCACATCAAGCCGGTTTCTACCACGGCACTGATGACTGCTTCGCTCGACCATAGCAGATGCTACAAGATACCGGTAGCCCATGCCGACGGACGCTACTATGCCTCTGAAGATACGCTGAAAGCTTTGCAGGACAACGACCAGATATTGTTTCAATACTGTGACCACACAGCCAATATTAACGAAGAAAGTAACTTCAACGGTTCAGCCCTATCCATTGCAGGCATCACCAACAAGCAAAAGAATGTCTTTGGCCTGATGCCTCACCCGGAGCGCGCTGCCGACGAAGCATTGGGCAATACCGATGGCCGCTATCTGTTCGAATCACTGCTGACAGCCTCAGTAAGTGTCTGACACATTTGTATAAAGGTGAAAGGCATTTCGCTCACCTTTTCTTTTATTTCAGAAGCTTCTGCAAGGCATCCTTTGCTTTCTCAAAATGAAAGCTGTCAAGCACTTGCTGCATTTTCTCCTGTATCTTGTCGTTGCACAGATTGCCGATGCTGCCTTCATGCGTGTGGTTGATGATGCGGTCTGGCGTATACGTGCCTGCTTCAATCTGCTGCCCTATGTTCTTATAAGCATCCCGAAAAGGTACGCCTGTTAGCACTTCTTTGTTGACCGTCTCTACTGTAAACAGGTAGCGGTATCTATCATCATCCAGAATGTTTTTGTTGACGCTGATGTGTTGCAAACTGTATTCGGCAATACTCAGCATCTGATCCAGGGTACCAAAAGCAGGCAAAAAGCTTTCTTTCACCACCTGCAGGTCGCGGTGATAGCCAGAGATCAGGTTGGCAGTAATCAGGCTGATCTCGTAGGGCAGCGACTGTAGCTGGTTGCCTTTGGCACGGATGAGTTCAAACACATCCGGATTCTTTTTGTGAGGCATGATGGACGAACCGGTGGTGAGCTGATCGGGGAATGAGATGAAGCCGAAATTCTGGCTGATGTATAGGCAAATATCTGTTGCCATCTTTGCCAGCGTGGCGGCCAGCGTGGCCATGGCAAAGGACACGGTTTTCTCTACTTTGCCCCTGCCCATCTGGGCATACACCACGTTGTAGCTCAGCGTATCGAAGCCCAGCAATGTGGTGGTCAGGGTGCGGTTGAGCGGAAAAGAGTTGCCATAGCCTGCCGCCGAACCCAGCGGATTCTGGTTGGCAATGCGGTAAGCCGCCTGCATGAGTATCATATCATCGACCAGGCTCTCTGCATAAGCGGCAAACCACAGGCCGAATGACGAAGGCATGGCTACCTGCGTATGGGTGTATCCCGGCATCAGCACGTCTTTGTGCGCTTCGCTCAGCTGCATGAGGCGGTCAAACAGTGCGTGTGCTTTGCTGGTAAGCTTTTGAATGGCATCGCGGATGAACAGGCGCAAATCCAGCAGCACCTGGTCGTTGCGGGAGCGGCCGCTGTGTACTTTTTTGCCGGTATCGCCCAGGCTGCGGGTGAGCATCAGCTCTACCTGTGAGTGTACATCTTCGATGCCCTCTTCGATGGTAAAATGGCCCTGCTCGATATCGTGGTAGATCGCCTGAAGACCGTTGGTAAGTTCCGTCAGTTCCTTTTCTGTGAGCAGGCCGATGGATTGCAGCATCTTGCTGTGGGCGATGGAACCCAGCACATCAAAGGGTGCCAGGTACAAATCCAGTGCCCGGTCTTTGCCTACGGTAAACTTCTCGATCTGCTGTTCTACATTACTGTCACCTAAATCCCCCTTATCCCAAAGTTTCACTCTTTTCTATTTTTAGGTCTGATAATAATTCAATATAAATCCGGATGCCTTCCTGTATTTCTTCCAGGTAGATAAACTCATCAGCTGTATGAGAACGCTCTGTTTGTCCCGGACCGATTTTCAGCGTAGGAAAACCCCGCATCAATGCCTGGTCTGACAGCGTGGGCGAACCATAATAAGTCAGTCCCAGTTCCACACCCCGTTGCACCAGCGGATGTTGCTGCGGAATACGCGACGAATTTAGGCGAAACGAGCGAACCGTCATGGTAGAATTTGTATTACGGTCTATGATCTCAAATACTTCTTCGTTGGTGTATTTCTCATTGGTGCGCACATCTACCACAAACGTACATTCATCGGGCACCACGTTGTGCTGCGTACCTGCCTGTATCTGCGTCACGCACATATGCACCTTCCCTAATAGTTTGGATTGATTGGCAAAGTGAAAATCCTTAATCCACTGAATATCCTGTAAGGCAATATAAATGGCGTTGACACCTTCTTGCCGGGCAGCATGTCCGGAGACGCCTTTGGCTACGCCATCGATGACTATCAGTCCTTTTTCGGCAATGGCCATCTGCATGTTGGTAGGTTCTCCTACGATGCCCAGGTCCACATCGCCCAGTTCGGGCAGCACGGCTTCTATACCATTTCTGCCAGAAATTTCTTCTTCTGCGGTGGCAGCAAAGATCAGGTTGAAACCACGGTCAGGCACCCGCTCAAAATAAAGGAAAGTATGCAGCAAAGCTACCAGCGAAGCACCTGCATCGTTGCTTCCCAGGCCATACAGTTTACCATCTTCTATGTCGGCAGCCAATGGATTTCTTTGCCAGGTAGCCACCGGTTTGACCGTATCGTGGTGAGAATTGAGCAGAATGGTGGGCCACTCCCTGCGAAAATCAGTCGTATGTGCCCATACGTTGTGGTATTTACTCATCGCATCCAGTCCTTTGCTTTCCAGATAGCGATAGAGCAAAGAAGCGGTCTGTTCTTCTTCCCGGCTCAGGGAAGGCAGAGCGACGAGTTGTTTCAACAGCGAAACAGCTTCTTCGGTCAGCGCAGAAACATCCGGGCTTTGTTGTGTTAAAGACATAAAGTGGTGGCAGTTAAATGTTGTTGTATATGCTCGATCTGTTGATGATGCATGATGTACACTTGGCTTACGCCTTGTTGCAGGGTATGAAACGCGTTGTCGAGCTTAGGAATCATACCATTGGCGATAACGCCCTGCTGTTTGAGGCTTTGGTATGCGTCATAGGTTAAATTCTCAATCAGTGAGGCATCATCTTCTATATCGGTCAGCACGCCAGGTTTTTCAAAGCAGTAATACAAGTTTACGGCAAATTGCTCTGAGAGTGCTATAGCCACTGCTGAGGCGATAGCATCTGCATTGGTATTGAGCAGTTGCCCCTTTCCGTCGTGTGTGAGCGGTGCAAGAATGGGCGTAATATTTTGCTGCAACAGCCCTGCCAAAGCCTGGCTATCGACGTGCTGCACGTCACCCACATACCCATAGTCTACCGGATCAGTCGGTCGTTTGGTAGCCGTAATATAGTTCATGTCCGCTCCGCTCAGCCCGATGGCGTTGCAGCCTAAGCCTTGCAACTGTGCCACCATTTTTTTGTTGACTAGCCCACCATATACCATCGCTACTACTTCCAGCATGGCCTGGTTGGTCACTCTGCGCCCTTCTACCATCTGCGTTTTGATGCCCAGCCGCTCGGCTATCTCCGTGGCAATCTTTCCTCCGCCGTGAACAAGCACTTTATTGCTTTTCACCACGGCAAAGCTACGCAGAAAAGCCTCCAGCTCCTGATCGTCGTCAATGACTTTTCCTCCTACTTTGAATATGTGCAGTGTTTCCTTCATTTTATTCTTTGGTGTTTTTATAGTTCCCTATCAAAGGTTGATTGCAATATAGTTTGCAAAACCGCCTGCGCTGCCACCATACGGTTGGCTGCCTGGGGTATAACGATAGAGCGGTCGCTGTCCAGCACAGCATCCTCTACAATGACATTGCGGCGTATCGGCAGACAGTGCATAAAGCGCGCATTGTTGGTGAGCTTCATTTTCTCCTGGGTCACCATCCAGTCAGAGTCTTCCTGTAAGATTTTTCCGTAATCATCGTAAGCCGACCAGTTTTTGGTGTAGATAAAGTCTGCATCAGCAAAGGCTTCCATTTGTTTATAAACCACCGGCACCCCTTCGGTAAATTGTTTTGCCAGTTCGTAGCCTGGCGGGTGGGTGATGACCAGGTTGTAATCGGTTTGCTTCATCCACTCCACAAATGAATTGGCTACTGCTTGTGGCAGTGCCCTGGGATGCGGTGCCCAGCTCAGTACCACTTTGGGTTTTTCTACCTGCTTATACTCCTCGATGGTGATCAGGTCGGTGAAAGATTGCAGCGGATGCCGGGTGGGCGATTCCAGGTTGATCACCGGCTTGCCGGAGTAGCGCACAAACTGCTCAATGACGCGCTCGGCATAGTCTTCTTCCCGGTCTTTGAGTCCGGCAAAGGTGCGGATGCCGATGATATCGAAATAAGCACCAATAACGGCAGCCGCTTCCTTCACGTGCTCGGCCTTGTCGCCCTTCATCACTGTACCATCTTCAAACTCCAGGTTCCAGCCTCCGGCATTGATATCGAACACCACGGTGTGCAGCCCAATCCTGAAAGCTGCCTGCTGTGTGCTCAGGCGGGTGCGCAGGCTGGCATTGAAGAACAACAGGCACATAGATTGCTGTCTGCCCATTTGTTCGTGGGCAAAAGGTAGTTCTTTGATATCCTGCGCTGTTTGTAAAAGTGCCGAAAGATCGGTCACGTCATGGATGGAGGTAAAGTTGTTCATAAGCTAATGACGTAAGAGCACAATATTATAATTCGCTTTTGTCAATTCCTGCTTGTTTGAGAATAGCATAAAAAGTACCTTCTGGCAAATCTTTGTTATGCATAGGTACAGAAGTAATCTTTTTGGTTTCAGGATGAACAAAAAAATGGTGTCCGGTCCTCGGCGGAAACCCTTTACCCTTTTCAGCAAAAAACCTTTACTCTCTAATAGCTTGACTAAACCTTTCGGTGTATAAGATGGAGTGTTACTCATCTATGAAGCAAGTGTTATAGAATATTCCAATGTCTTGCTGTCATCTGGTATTGGTTCGTTCATTTCTTTCAGTACTTCGATGTACCCCTCGATAGCTTCTCTTGCCATAAATGTAACCTGATCCAAATCATTTCCATAAGTGATGCATCCTGGCAAAGCGGGCACAGTAACAGTAAACCCGCCTTCAGGTTCCGGACTTGAAATAATCCGATAGGTTAATACTTGTACATTCATAGGTTTGAACTTTTCGATACTTTTGTAAATCTAACCAAATTCATTAAAAATTACGCTAATTTATTTTTAAGTCAAAAAAATCGTTGCGGCTAACGATCAAGGTCATCTGACGGCTTTATCTCGTCTATCACCACGCCTGTTTGTGCAATTTATCAGAGGTTTCTGTATCGATGCACGCAGGTGAGCAGGCTTATAGGTCGGTAGATGTGTGATCGCACCCAAGGCGGCATAATTTTTTAGCGTGATAAAGTGTAGTTGCACTGGGTGTGACTACGTTTTTTAGTGTGATAAAATGACAAAACGTCAGTGTAAGTGCACTTTCTTCCGTAGAAAATGATGTAACCATGAGTGCAACCTCATTTTTTCACTAAAAAAATGAGGTTGCCGTAAGGTTTTCACATTTTTTCGTAGCGTCATGCATGGTCACCGTAAGGTTTTCGCATTTTTTCATCTGTTTTATAGAGGTTTTCCTGACGTTTTGGCACAAAACCGCCCTTTTCAACTGATGTGCTTTCACGTAGGATATACAACACAGCCTGTTCTCATAAAGATTTAAGCAGACATCTTTCGGGAAAGCTATCAAATGCTAACAGTATTGTGTAAGTTGTACTTCACGATACAACCTGCCACCACTTGGATGACGATCGCTGGTTATAGAAATTCAGAATAAACTGCAATTTCTGCAAACATCTCATCTATTTCTGAATATTGGCAATCCTTTGATAGGAAGTCATGATACCTTTGATCACGGCGGAACTCAGGCCATTGTGTTCCATTTCGTTGAGACCGGCGATGGTACAACCCTGGGGTGTGGTCACTTTATCAATTTCCATTTCAGGATGCCTACCTCCTTCCAGGATCAGCGTGGCGGCACCCCGGCAGGTCTGTACGGCAATGGCCTGCGCTTCTTCAGCATGAAAACCCATCTGAATGCCTCCCTGGGCCAGGGCGCGGATGTAGCGCAAACAAAAAGCGATACCACTGGCACCCAGCACTGTGGCGGCGGCTACCAGTTCTTCCTCGATGCGCAGTGTGCGACCCATGACATTAAAAATACTTTCTACCCGCTTCATCTGCGCTTCGCTGGCATTTTTGGTAGCGATGCAGGTCATCGATTCCCGGATGGCAATAGCTGTGTTGGGCATGGCCCGTACGATGGGAAGGTCTTGGCCGACAATGGCTTCTATCTCTCCAATAGATACACCGGTGATGGTAGAAACCAATAAATGTTTGCCTACCGACAATGCGCCCTTTACATCCTGCAAGAGGCCAAAAAGCTGTTTCGGCTGCACACATAATATGATAATATCAGCGGTCGCTACTGCCTGCTGATTGTTGGTAAGCACCCGCATACCCTTCTGCGTGAGTTCTTCCACGTCGTGCATTTTCCTACGGGTCACCATAATATTTTCTGGCTGATAGTCTCCGGTGCTATGAAGTCCGTGGGCGATGGCGGTACCCAGATTTCCGCCCCCCAGAATGGCAATGGTTGTGTGTTGCATATTTAACTTGCTTCGGTGTTTGTCACTGTCTAACCTACATTGATTCCTTAAAAGGGTAAAACTAACAAAAAAACTGTAAATCCCATCCCAACATGGCTGTTTTGCGGGTGGTTCCCCAGTGATAGTCTCCGATGATGCCGGTAGACCTGATCACCCGGTGGCAGGGAATCAGGTAGGCGATGGGATTAGCTCCTACGGCTGAGCCTACCGCCCGTACTGCTTTCGGATGGTCTATCGACTGCGCAATGGCAGCATACGTACTGGCCTGACCAGCAGGTATCTTCAGCAGTGCCTCCCATACCTTTAGTTGGAAAGGTGTGCCTTTGAGATGCAGCTTTACCTGCGGCAAATCCTGCCAGTTAGCCCTGAATATGTTAAGTGCGTTCTCCTGTAAAATGTCAGCAGTGTGATGGAAAACAGCACCGGGAAAAAGTGCGGTAAGCAAGGGCAAAGCCTCTGCCGGGTTTTCTATAAAAGAAAGATGGCAGATACCTTTTGTTGTAGAGGCTATTAGCACTTCACCAAAAGGCGTACCAGCCCTGCTGTAGTTGATAGGCAAATCTTTGCCTTTGTTTTTGTATTCTCCGGGAGTCATACCTTCCAGGGTAACAAACAAATCGTGTAATCGGCTACTGCCAGACAAGCCGGTGTCTAAAGAGGTTTCGAAGAGCGGGGTTTGTTCCAACAGCAGCTTTTTGGCATGGCCCAGGCTCACAAATTGCAGGAACTTTTTGGGACTGATGCCCGCCCATTCTTTGAACATCCGCTGAAAATGAAACGGGCTTAGGTGCACGGCAGTGGCTACCTCTTCCAGCGAAGGCTGCGCTTTAAAATGCTGCTGTATATACTCGATGGCCTGGGCTACTCTCTGATAATCTGTCATAGAAGAAAATGATTTGTACAAAAATAAGCTGCTATATATTCAAAGTAAACCCGATTCTTGCGGAAGAAGACGTTGGAGGTCAGGAGACCGAAGACCGAAGACCGAAGACCGGAGTCTGGAGACCGAAGTTAGAAGACAAGAGATGGAAGTGATGACTTACGCTACTTCATAGCGGGTAAATTGGTAAGTTATGAATGAGCATGGTATTTTTCCTGGAAGAAACGTTCAATGGCAAATTGCATGGCTGGTCCTATATTGCGTCGGCCATTCACCCAGTCGGAGATCATGCCGCGTTTGCGTTTGTTGCTGATCAGTTCGCGACCGGCAAACTCATTGAGTTGATCAGCAAATTCTTCGTAGGTGAGTTTATATTTATCCAGGTACTGCTCAAGTTTAGTTACTTCCATAAGACAAATATACAAACTTGTAACACAATGTGTAATAAATGCGTAATAAAAAACGACATAAACAATTAGGTTATTTGTAACACAATGTGTAACTTTGTATATATCAAATTTAGAAATGCATATGGAAGAACTAGAGATCAAACTTTGCCAATTGTTTAAGGAAAACAACTGGACGGACACAAGTGCCAAAGAAGCTGTTCATACTGTAAAAGGTTTACAGAAAGAAGCTAATAAAGAGTTGCTGACCAAAGCTGATTTTATGGAAAAGATAGGCGATGTTCAGGTCAAAATCATCATGTGGGTGATTGTGACAGGTGCAACTATCGCCAGTTTAACCATTGCATCGATGGTTTTTGTTAGCAAGTATCTTTAAAAAAGAACCGGCTCATTGGCCCCCGTGAAGCGGTTGCACCCAGTGAGCCGGATAATCAAAAATTAACCAAATAATGATAAAAGTTATGGATACAATATTGGCAACCGGGTCGCCGGGCGACAATCCGCAGAATGAGGTTCTTACAATAAATCCGGCAAATATTGCACTCACGAATCTAAGTGCTACAAAGTATAATACCGAAGATCAAGTTTATTCAAATTTCGGTCTCCGGATTCCAGTCTTCCGTCTCCCCACTCCAGTCTTCCGTCTTCCAACTCCGGTCTTTCCCACTATCATATTTTCATCAGAAATTACTATATTGTCACGCACTAACCTGTCTTAACCTATATTATGAAAAAAGTACAATGGTTCATCTGCGTCCTGGGAGTATGCCTGTGTAGTTTTTCCTACGGACAAGACATTCAGTTTACGGAATTTGACCTGGATAACGGCTTGCACGTTATCCTGCACGAAGATCATTCGGTACCGATTGTGGCTGTGACGGTGCTGTACCATGTAGGCTCGAAGAATGAAGACTCTACCCGCACCGGATTTGCGCACTTCTTTGAGCACCTGCTGTTTGAAGGTTCCGACAATATAGACCGAGGCGAATTTGATACCTACATAGAAGGGGCCGGTGGCACCAACAATGCCTACACCAATGCTGATCGCACCTTTTATCATGAGATACTACCTTCCAACCAACTGGAGTTGGGCCTGTGGCTGGAATCTGAACGTATGATGCATGCCAAAGTGGACAGCATAGGTGTGGAGACACAGCGCCAGGTGGTGAAAGAAGAACGCCGCCAGCGCATCGACAACCAGCCGTATGGTTCTATCTTTGAAGAAGTGCTCAAGCGGGCCTACCGCAAACATCCTTACCGCTGGCCTACCATTGGCTCGATGGCGCACCTGGAAGCAGCTACCGAACAGGATTATCTGAATTTCTATAAAACATTTTACGTGCCCAACAATGCCACCCTCTCCATTGCCGGCGACCTTAACGTAGCACAGACGAAAGCATTGGTCAACAAGTACTTTGCAGACATTCCCAAAGGCAAAGAAGTGCCCAGGCCACATGTCCAGGAACCGGCGCAGACCCAAGAGGTGCGTGATGTGATAAAAGATAATATCCAGCTACCGGCAGTGGTACATGCATACAAAACACCGGGCATAGGAGCGGACGACTATTATGCCGTACAGATGCTGATGACGTTGCTGTCTTCCGGAGAAAGCTCCTGGCTCAACCAGGAAGTGAAAAACAACGAACAGAAGGCCGTATATGTGGCGGCTTTTCCGCTTGGTTTGGAAGACAACCCCAGCCTGTCTATTGTCTATGCCATTGCCAACGCCGGTGTGCCACCCGAAGACGTAGAAGCTGCTATGGACAAACAATATGAACGTGCCCGCACTGAACTGATCGATGCACATGAGTACCAGAAACTGCGCAACCAGATGGAAAGTGACTTTTACCGTCAGAATGCCGAGGTGGCTGGTGTAGCCGAAAACCTGGCCGTGTATTATACGCACTACGGCAATACCAACCTGATCAACAAAGAGCTTGAACACTATATGGAAGTGACGCAGGAAGATATTCAGCAGGCCGCCCGGAAGTATCTGGTAAACAGCAACCGGGTGACGCTGTATTATGTACCACAGCCAAGCTAAACATGACCCTTTGCATTCAATTATCTGTTTTTTCTCATGATGCTAACCTGTTCTATTATGCATAATTCCATCAAACCCATCATATTTTGCTACCTGATCGTGCTGTTTTGCCTAATGCAAGCCTGTTCTCCCAAGGCAACAGGTACAAAAAGCACGACTGCCCTGGACAGAAGCCGCCCTCCTGAACCCGGTCCGGCACCCGAAGTCAATGTGGGTGAATACCAGTCGTTTCAGTTGGATAATGGCCTGACGGTGTTTGTGGTAGAAAACCATAAGCTACCTTACGTGTCATTATCACTGGCCCTGGATGTTGACCCTATCCGTGAAGAAAACAAAGCCGGATACGTGCAGATAGCAGGCGACATGCTGCGACGTGGCACCCAGACCCGCAGCAAAGAAGACCTGGATGAAGCTATTGACTTCATAGGAGCTACTTTGGCTACGTCCGGTACAGGAGCCTATGCCTCATCGCTCACCAAACATATCGATACGCTGATGAACCTGGTGAGCGATGTACTGCTACATCCTACTTTTCCCGAAGAAGAACTGGAGAAAGTGCGTACCACTGTCCTCTCCGATCTGGTAGCAGCCAAAGCGGATCCTGGCGAGATTGCCGACAATATCAAAACCGTGTTGCGCTATGGCAAGGATGACCCCTATGGAGAAATAGAAACCGAAGAAACGGTCAGGAATATCAAGCGGCAGGACCTGGTGAGTTACTATCAGCAGCATTTCAAACCTTCGGTAGCGTATCTGGCAGTGGTGGGTGACATTACGCCCTCCGAAGCCCAAACGCTGGTGGGAAAATACCTGGGTGCATGGAAACCCGGCAAGGTGCCGAAGCGCACTTTTGAAACGCCTGTAGCTCCTGACAGCAGGCAGGTGGCCATCGTAGACAAGCCCGGTGCGGTGCAGACGGTGCTGGCCTTCACCTACCCGGTAGCCCTACAGATGAAGGCTGATGACTATCTGGCTACCGTGGCTATGAACGAAGTGCTGGGCGGCAGCTTTGGCTCGCGGCTGATGCAAAACCTGCGGGAAGACAAAGCCTACACCTATGGCGCACGTTCTGCCCTTTCTCCTGACAAACGAATCGGCTATTTTTCTGCCGAAGCACAGGTGCGTACCGAAGTGACCGACAGTGCCGCTACGGAGTTTATGAACGAACTCAAACGCATCAAAAGCGAAGGCGTAACCGTCGAAGAGCTGGACAAAGCCAAGAAGACGATCACCGGCCGGTTTGCCCGTTCGCTGGAAGATCCGCAGACAGTAGCACGTTTTGCTACCAACACGTCATTGTATGACCTGCCGGAAGATTTTTATGAAAAATACCTCCAGCACATTGCCGCACTCACGCTGGAGCAGGTCAACCAGGCAGCGCAGCAGTATATCAATCCTGACAAGACCTACATCATTGCGGTGGGCAATGAGGTGGTACTCAGCAAACAGTTGGCTTCTTTTGGCAAGGTCACGCAGTACGACATGTACGGTAACCCTGTCATTGCATCAGACACGGCTGCCAGCCTGGGCGATATCACTGCCGAAGAAGTACTGGATCGCTACATAGAAGCCGTGGGCGGACGCAAAAAGCTGGAAGCAGTAGAGGCCGTACGCATGAAAGCCGAAGCCACCGTGCAAAGCGTAAATATCCAGATGGATAACATCATCACGCAGGACAACCGGATACGTTCCGAACAAAACACGCCGATGGGCAACATGGTGCAGGTATTTGATGGAAAGAAAGGCTATATGGTCACCCCGCAAGGCAAGCAGGAACTAACAGGCACGCAGCTGGATATGCTCAAAGAGCAGGCCCTGCTGTTTGCACCGCTATATTACCAAGACCCAGGCTTTAAGACCACCTTAACCGGCACGCAGGATGTTGACGGATCGCCTGCCTATGTGGTGAAGGTAACCTTCCCTTCGGGCAACAAGAAGACTGAGTATTACGACCAGAAGACCGGTTTGCTGGTCAAAGAAGAAAGTGCCCAGGGAACAGTCTATTTACATGATTACAGCAAGCAAGATGGTTTTCAGTATCCTAAAACAATGGTGGCAGAAACGCCAATGGGCAACCTGGAGTTTAAGGTAACCGATTATGAGATAAATCCTGACCTGGAAGACGATGCGTTTGTGGTAGAATAGTGTGTTAAAAGACATGTTATTGCAGGACAAACTGGCAATCAACTATCCAGCAATGGGCTTAAAGCTCATTGCTAGATAATAGGTTTTTTATATAATTGCTAACGGCCAAGTGCGAGCATGTTTGCGTTTATCTTTTGTGTATCAATATTGCTACTTTGGTGCAACTGACTTTCTATCTCATTTTAAACAGGCTGGGGGGGCTGGTCGGCCACGCCGCCCCGCGGCTGAACATTGTTGGCAGGCGTATTATTCATACCATTGTCTGGACGAATGGAAATTGAAGGGCTATCTAGAACCGATAGGTCTCCATTTGAGTCTATTACAGCATATCCGTTTTTGGTCAGTCGATAATTTCCTCCGCGGTTTCCAAATTCCTCGATCAGATTATACGCGTGAGCCAGTTTCATTGGTTCATCAATTCCTCTTTCTCCGTAGTCGTATTTTGTCGGAGCAAAGATGTCAGAGTCTCGAATTTCGATTAAAAGGTCAAATAATTTTTGGTTGGTCATGTTTTTTTACATTGTGGCAACATCTGTATAGACGCATTGCGGCTATTTTTTTTATTGGGATGCAAAATAAGCATTTCAACGAATACTTTATAGGCAAATGATGGTCTTTTTCCCTGCAATGAGGGTATAACTGGTAACAAATGCTTAGCTTCTGTTGAGCATTTATAAGCAATTATATCCTGTAGCTTTTGTCGTTATCCCTCCCTGCCACAAGCTTGACGAAGCGCAACCAGGTCGCGGCGGCTGTGCTAAAGGTATGGCAGGCTCTTAGCCAGTTCATGAGTGTTTGCTTTATCAATAACTGCATGATCGTTGGTCAAAAGATCGCGCTACATTGGCCAATAATGGCGTAAAATATATGGATTCATCAACATTTACGGTGTTTTCTGACAAATCCATACGGATTCGTCAACATTTACGGTGTATTTAAGCAAATCCATTTGGACTCATCAACATTTATGGTGTTTTTGGGTAAATCCATGCGAATTTACTAAGTGCAGAGCAAAACAGAGCAGGCAGGGGTATTTGTTAAGCATGTTGTTGAGTTGCCTTACGGATCATCTGGTTTTAAGAGCAGAGCCGGTAAAATCCTGAAAAAAATACAGTAGCTTTGTCATAGGTATAAAATACTCAAATAACTTATCCCATGCGTAAACCACCTAAAATCAACATCAAACAAACAGACATCCTTTCTGACGATTATTATACGCTTAGGAAATACACCTTTGATTATATCACCGATGGCACCTCCCAGGAGCAGCAACGCGAAGCCTACGACCGGGGCAACGCCGCCGTCATCCTGTTGTATAATCAAAAAGAGCAGACCGTCATGCTCACCCGGCAGTTTCGCCTGCCCACATTTGTCAACGGAAATGCTGATGGCATGATGATAGAAGCCTGTGCCGGCTTGTTGGAGCAGGAAAGCCCGGAAGATTGTATCCGGCGCGAAACAGAAGAAGAGACTGGCTACCAGCTTTCTGAAGTAAAAAAGATCTTTGAGGCTTACTCATCACCAGGTTGCGTGACCGAGATCATACACTTTTTTGTAGCAGCCTATGCTGAAAATATGAAAGTGACTGATGGTGGCGGTGTGGATGAAACCGAAGACGTAGAAGTACTAGAACTTCCTTACAAAAAAGCACTGCAAATGATTATATCCGGAGAAATCAAAGATGCCAAAACGATCATGCTATTGCAATACGTGGGTTTGCACAAATTGCTGGAAGTGTGAGGGAATTTGTACGGCTTCTGCTTTTTATTAGCTCTTTCTCTAATAAATGTAAATTATAAGCTTGAAAGCTAATAAGTTGGCTGTAAAAATTCTGAGCTGATACCATCGGAAAGCACCGGTCTATGAAAAAAAGTATGTGTATTAAGAAACATAGAAGCATCAATATACCCGTAGCGCGGTACTGCACCACATGCCCGCAAAGGTCTGTGAGGACACAGACCTTGGACATTAAGGTGTTATTTCAATATGCCTTCACCTTGTTATTGCTCTTTAATAGCTTGCTCGTTTATGCGCAAAGTCCGGCTGATGACTATGCAGGGCAATGGAAACGAGTGCATCAGTTTGAGCTACAGGGCCTTCCCAAATCAGCAGCGGCAGTGGTGGATTCTGTATACGCCCAGGCGCAAGCAACGCAGAACAGTCCGCAACGGATCAAGGCACTGGTCTATCAGGCAAAATTTCTGCAAACACTGGAAGAAGATGCGCAACTGACGATCGTTGAGAAATTCCGGCAGGAAATTGCTCAAAGCAGCTTTCCTGAAAAGCAAATTCTGGAGAGTATGCTGGCGCACCTGTACTGGCAGTATTTTCAGCAAAACAGGTGGCAGTTTTATAATCGTACCCGCACTACAGCAACAGATACTGTGGATTTCAGGACGTGGGACTTACAGACATTGTTTGCTGAAATTCACTGGCACTTTCAGTACTCATTACAGCAGCAGGCGCGGAGCCAGCAGACAGACTTGCAGCAATTTCGTGACATACTGGAAGAAGCGGCGGGTTCCAAAACATTTCAGCCTACTCTCTACGATTTTCTGGCCCGCCAGGCACTGGATTTTTACCAAAAAGACGAAACCACCATCACCCAACCCGCGGATAAGTTTACCATAGATGATGCAGCGTATTTCGGCGACTTCAGCAACCTAACCATTGCTGCAAAAGACACGCTTTCGCTCCAGTACAATGCGCTGCAAATCTACCAAAGCCTGCTGTTGTTTCATGCAGCAGACCAGAACGCCGCTGCCTTTGTCATGACCGATCTGGAGCGACTGGATTTTGTATACAACCATGCCACATTGCCGGATAAAGATACGCTTTACCTCGAAGCACTCCAGCAACTGAAAGCACAGCACCGGGAGCAGGAGATTGCTACTTCCGTAGATTTTGCTGTTGCCAGTTTCTACCAGCAACTGGGTAACAAGTATCAGCCTGGGCAGCCGCAACACAGGTGGAAGAAGAAAGAAGCCCTCGCCCTTTGCCGGGAAGCAATCAGCCGGTTCCCGAAAAGCACCGGGGCAAAAAACTGCACCACGCTTATGCAGGAAATCCTGAGCAAAACACTGGACGTGACGATAGAAAGCCATATTTCTATCAATAAACCTTCCCGTCTGCTGGTAACTTATCAGAATATCAGCCACCTGTTTTTTAAGGTATACAAACTGACTCCTAAACAAGCCGCACAGTTTAACGATATTTACAACGACTCCGCCAGAGTGGCCTTCATCAAAGCCCTGCCGGTTGCCAGAACATGGTCGTCGCCGTTGAAAAATACGCAGGATTATCAACGCCATACCACCGAGGTGCTGTTGCCAAAATTATCGCAAGGGCAGTACCTGCTGGTAGGCAGTCCGGCACCCACGCTCAATAGCAATGCCTTGTATGGTTACCAGACATTCCAGGTGACCAACCTGGCCCTGGTGCAACACGATACAGACAGCAGCCATACCTACCAGGTGATCAGCAGAAATACCGGACAACCACTGGCCGGTGCCCAAGTACGCTTGTCCAACCTGAACGTTCGGAACAGATACGGCCCTAATTTTGACCGGCAGTTCACCACCAATAAGCAGGGCCGGTTTACCTTTCGCGTCAATGATTATTACAGCAACATTGCCGCCACCGTTACCTTCAACGATGAACAGGCCACCTTCGGTAAGTTTTATGTATATGAAAACCGCAGCCGCTCTGATGACCAGACCGGGCCGACAGCTGTGGTGAAGCCCTTTCTGTTTACCGACCGAAGTATTTACCGGCCAGGACAACCAGTGTATTTCAAAGGCATCCTGATTAGCTATGAAGGAAGACAGTCAACGATTGTGCGTAACGAAGATGTAGCCGTGTACCTGCAAGATGTCAATGGACAGGAAATCGACACGTTGCGACTGAAAACCAATGATTATGGTTCGTTCAGCGGAGAATTTGTGTTGCCAACCAGCGGACTGACAGGCATCTACTATTTGATGGCAAAAGAAGATTTTGAGAAAAGCAGTAAGCTGTATCGCAAGACTACGCATGAGTTTTCCTGGTACAGACAAGACATTGCTGTAGAAGAATACAAACGTCCGAAGTTTGAAACCGCCTTCAAGCCTGTTACGGAAACGTATCGACTCAATGATACCATCACCGTGCAGGGAACGGCCATTGCTTTTGCCGAAAGCAACCTGTCGGATGCCAAAGTGGTGTATCGCGTACACCGGCAGGTGCAGTACCCGGAGTGGTATTACTGGTCGCGGCCTTCCGGCTATGTGGTATCGGAGCCGATGGAAATTACGCATGGTGAAACCTCTACCAATGAACAGGGTGCTTTCAGCATCGAGTTTGCCGCCCTTCCTGACGTGAGCGTTGACAGGGAAGATCAGCCGGTATTTCGGTATGAAGTTACTGCCGATGTGACTGATATTAGCGGCGAAACCCGTTCGGCCACCACCGTCGTAAACGTTGGCTACCACAGCTTGCTTGCTGTGATGGAGCTGCCGGAAAAGATAGATAAGACACAGGAAAACCATCAGATCAGTCTCACAACTAAAAACCTGAACGATGAACCAGTACCTGCCAAGGGAACCGTCACTATCTACAAACTACAGGCACCGTCGCAGGTGTTGAGAAAGCGTCCCTGGCCCGCTCCTGATGTGCAGGCGTGGACGCCAGCAGCATTCCATGAACTTTTTCCCCATGACCCTTACCAGGGTGAAGATGATCCTCAAAACCAGGAGAAAGGCCAACCCGTATTTTCCATTGCTTTTGATACGGAACAATCTACAAAGATCGCCCTTCCTGACCTGCAACGCTGGGAAAGCGGAAGCTACTTTGTTGAACTCGAAACCCAAGACCGGTTCGGCCAGCCGGTCACTGATAAAAAGCCGGTGCTGCTCTACGCGCCACAGGACCATAAGCCAGCAGACAATGATCTGTTTACCATCCGGACTAACAAAGACAGCTATCAGACAGGCGACGAGGTGGTGCTGAAAATAGGTTCAGCTTCTCAGGATCTGACCGTGACGCTAGACATAGAAAAGGCTCATCGCGTGGTGCAAACCGTGCTGGTTCATTTGACCGATACGATCAAAGAAATACGCATTCCGGTCAGGCCGGAGGATGCCGCAGGCTTTGCGGTGCACTACAGCTTTGCTGCCTACAATATGTTTGAAGCAGGCAGCATAGCCATTGACGTGACAAAACCAGCCGCAAAGCTGGAGATTGAGACGCTGACCTTCAGAGATAAGCTACAGCCGGGCGAACAGCAGACCTGGAGTTTCCGCATCAAAGGCGACAGCAGCCAGCGCGTTGCTGCAGAAGTGCTGGCAGGCATGTACGACGCTTCTCTGGATCAGTTTAGGCCCCATGTCTGGACTTTTGATCCGCTAATCAACCAGAAATACGAGGCTTATAATGGTAGCAATGCTGATCAAAGTTTTGGTACGAATAATCTCAGCATACGCAATGCATACCATGCTTACAACAGCTACATCCGGCAGCAGTTTGATCAGTTCGCCTGGTTTGGTTTTAGTATGGATAATAATGCCTACATCAGAAGCCGATATTTGAGCAGTATCAGATCAAAAAAATATCCTCCCGGTATCAGGATGAAAAACGATCCTACCCGCAAAAAAGGAAGTATTTATGGCAAAATAACCGGCGAAGACGGAGAGCCGTTGCCAGGCGTCAACGTGCTCATCCAGGGAGCCGATGATGGTACCATTACCGATGTAGATGGAAACTATAGTATTAAGGCTATTGCAGGCCATGTGCTGGTGTTCAGTGCCGTTGGTTACCGTTCTGAAAGCGCAACGGCAGGAAAATACAACACCATAGATGTTGCTTTGGAACTGGATGTACAGGCATTAGAAGAAGTAGTAGTCGTTGGATATGGGACACAAAATAAAAGAGCTACATCAGAGGCGGCCATGCCTGTTGCCGACCAGGCAGAGAGCGATCTGGAAATGGTGTTTGAAGAAGCACCAGATGGGGAAAGTATAAATGTTCCACCTACGCAACAGCCTGCACCAATGCCTAAACCAAATCCAGTACTCACCCAGATCAAAGCGCGTCAGGATTTTAAGGAAACAGCCTTTTTCTTTCCCCGCCTGACCACGGACAAAGAAGGTATCATCCGCTTTAATTTTACCACACCGGAGGCACTTACCCGCTGGAAACTGCAACTGCTGGCGCATACACAGGACCTGGCTACTGCCAGCAAAACATTACAGACGGTGACGCAAAAAGCGCTGATGGTGCTGCCTAATCCGCCACGCTTTCTAAGGGCAGGTGATACCCTTGTGTTCTCTGCCAAAATAGCCAGTCTGAGCAGCAACACACTCACCGGCAAGGCCGCATTGCAACTGTCTGATGCGCTGACAGGACAACCGATTGACAAAGCGTTGGGTAACAACACGCCTAACCAATCTTTCACGGTAGATGCCCAGGGTAATACGCAGGTTTCCTGGCGGCTGACCATTCCTGCCGGTATGCAGGCCGTGCAGTACAAAGTCGTAGCCAGCGCAGGCAGTTTTTCCGATGGTGAACAAAACGTGCTGCCCGTGCTTTCCAACCAGATGCTGGTGACAGAAACGCTGCCGCTGTGGGCCGGATCAAAACGAAGCAAAACTTTTACGCTGGACAAGCTGAAAAATAACACCTCTAATACGCTGCGGCAGCACCAGCTCACACTTGAAATGACATCTAATCCGGCCTGGTATGCTGTGCAGGCACTGCCCTACCTCATAGAATACCCTTACGAATGTGCCGAACAGGTATTTGCCCGGTATTATGCCAACACGCTGGCCAGCCATATTGTCAATGCTTATCCCAAGGTGAAAGCCGTATTTGATCAATGGGCTGAAAACGGTGCGCTAAACAGCAAGTTGGAAACCAACAAGGAACTGAAATCCATTCTCGTCGAGGAAACACCCTGGCTCCGGGATGCACAAAGCGAAGCGGAACAGAAGAAGCGCATCGCCCTGCTGTTTGACCTTCATAAAATGAACGGAGAAATTACGACGGCTACCCAAAAGCTTCAGCAGATACAAATACGTGGGGGTGGTTTTCCGTGGTTCAAAGGCAGCCTCTCTCCCAACCGGTACATCACGCAGCATATTGCCGCCGGATACGGGCATCTGACACATTTGGGCGTGACTAAACCCAAAGACCAGCCTGATTTTATAGCAGAGACTATCCGTTTTCTGGATCAGGAAATCGCCAGAGACTATCTGGAACTGCTCAAAGAAGCCAGCATCATCAGAGAAAAAGCCAAAGATAAGCGGGAGGGATTGCGCAAAGAAAAAGAATACCTGGCAAGCGATCATGCCAGTCCTATCCAGATTCACTACCTGTATATGAGAAGCTTTTACCAGGATCATGCACCGTCTAAAGAAACACAGAAAGCAGTTGCTTACTTTCAGGAGCAGGCTACCGCCTACTGGCAGGACAATAGCCTGTACCTAAAAGGCATGATTGCGCTGGCGTTGCAAAGAAGCGGCAACACCACCATACCGCAGGCAATTTTACGTTCTCTGAAAGAAAACAGCATCACCAGCGAAGAGCTGGGCATGTACTGGAAAGAAAACCAGCCCAGCTGGCGATGGCAGGAAGCACCCATTGAAACCCAGTCCCTGATGATCGAAGCATTTTCGGAGATCAGCCAGCCCGACGTTTCAGTTGAAGAACGTACTAAAACCGTGGATGCCTTAAAGATATGGCTGCTCAAAAATAAGCAGGTCAGTCAATGGAACACCACCAAAGCCACCACAGAAGCGGTGTATGCCTTGTTGCTACAGGGCAGCGACTGGCTTTCTGTCACTGAGCTGGCAGAGGTGACGGTAGGCCGCCAAAAGGTTGATCCTGCCAGAATGCCCGAGGTAAAGCTGGAAGCAGGCACCGGTTATTTTAAGACAAGCTGGAGCGGCGAGGAAATCAGGCCAGCCATGAGCAAGGTCACGATCACCACCAAAGGCAATGCCCTGGTATGGGGCGGCTTGTACTGGCAATATTTTGAAAACCTGGACAAAATCACCACAGCCAGCACGCCGCTGTACCTAGACAAAAAGCTGTTCCTCAAAAAGAATACAGACACCGGAGAAGCGATCACAGCAATAGACAGTGCCACTGTGTTGCAGACTGGCGACCTCATCAGGGTGCGTATCACGCTAAAGGCAGACCGCGACATGGATTTTATTCATATGAAAGACCTGCGGGCCGCTGGTCTGGAGCCTGTCAATGTACTCTCGGAATACAAGTGGCAGGATGGGCTGGGCTACTACGAAAGCACCAAAGATGCCAGCACCCATTTCTTTTTTGATCATTTACGCAAAGGGATTTATGTTTTTGAATATGACCTGCGGGTGAACAACGCCGGCGATTTCTCCAACGGCATCACCACCATCCAAAGTATGTACGCCCCTGAGTTTAGCAGCCATAGCCAGGGCGTGCGGCTAAACTGCAGAAGTAACAGATAACATCAAATTGAGCGTCTGCTTGTGGTTTCTTCAAGCACAAATGGATTGCATTAGTATAATAGACAGCATCAAATTTTTCAGATACGGACCTAAATCAAAGACTTTGATCCAAAAACCTACCACGCTTCTTTTTGACTTTGATGGCACCGTGGCTGACACGTTGCCTCACATTCTACATATTGCCAACCGGTTTGCCGACGTGTATGGCTACAATAAGGTGTTAGAAAGCGAAATTACAGCGTATCGGGAGAAGAAGGCCCGGCAAGCTATCCGGGATCTGAATGTGCCTCTGCTGCTCATTCCGCGTATCGCTACAAGGGTGAGAAAGGAACTGAGCAAGGAGATTCACCTGATCCAGCCGGTGCTGGGAATACGGGAAGTGTTGAGTCAACTGAAAACGCAATACACGCTGGGTATTGTCACTTCCAATTCATCAGAGAATGTGCAACGCTTTCTGCAAACGCACCAGATGGAATGGTTCGACGTTATTCATGCTAAAAGCAGTATTTTTGGCAAAAGTAGGATACTAAAGTGCATACTCAAAGAACAGCAATTGCGGACTCCCGAAGTTATGTATGTAGGGGACGAAGTCAGGGATGTAGAAGCAGCCAGCAAAACAGGTATCCGGATGGTGGCTGTGAGCTGGGGCGTTAATACACGCAACACCCTAACAGATGCCAACCCCACCTTTTTGATAGACACCCCTGATGAATTACTACAGCTTTTGGAGTAGTAAAAGCAGCTGTCTGAACATAAAAAAGCCTGCCAGATATAAGGGCAGGCATTACTACAAATATGCAAGCAATCATATACTGTTACGACAGCCAAATACTGGTTTCAGAAGATGAGCGATCTGCTTCCGTATGATAATGCATGATAAAATACTGTATATCGTTGGGTAAGAAAGAAAGCTGTGGCCTGGCGACACTTTTTCCGATATGGTTGCCGATAAGATCAAAGACAACTTTCAGTATCTCACGCAGCTCATCACGGTTGCCATTGTACCATCCGTGTTGCACAAATGGAGAAGCAACAATCTCATCTATCATTTCTTCCATAGAACTGATGGATGTATAGGAACTGTTGCCTACATGCCAGCCATTCATATAAATTGCTTTGAAAGACAAAGGCAGGAAGTTAATAAACTCTAAAGAATCCTCAAAAGAAAGGCACCTTCGTATCACACCAAAGATATCAGCAATGGCATGTTTGGCCTCTTCGGGACGATGCATCTGATCAATTCTTTCAGTGAGTTGAGAAAACTCATCTCTGACCGGGTAATATGTGAATTTTTCGGGAATGTTTTGCGCGTTCATAAGTTTGAAATTTTAAGGGCCGTTACTACTCTATCGCATATAATATACTTCCTTTATCCGGAAAATAAAACATGTCTGTATGATAAAATACGTACATTAATCAACTATGGATAAAAAAATGTGCATTTAGTTAAAAATATCATAAAATAAAACAAAATAGTTCAGTTGTTTTTGAAATACATCTTTTGCTTGCTATCATGATTTCCATTCATCGTTATAATTTGTTTTATATTTTTGGAAAAAAGATATACAATTAGAGTAAGCCATTCCAAGAAGGGCCAATCAGTCTATCATCAGATAAAAGCAGCGAATCGGGCAAACAAATTGGCGGTACTTGTATTTTACTATAAAAAGACATTTTATGATGACTACACAAGATTTTAAAGATTCTATACAGCAAGATACCGTTCCGCAGGGGCTCGGCGATGTGCAGCAGGCTCTCTGGTATGCTGGTAAAGGCGAATGGAAAAAAGCGCACGATACTTCAGCACAACAACGACAGTGAAAGTGCCTGGATACATGCCTACCTGCACCGCGAGGAAGGCGATACGCTCAATGCAGATTACTGGTACAACAGAGCCAGTAAAGAAATGCCTCACACTACCTTGCAGGAAGAGTGGGAAGAGATGGTAGAGGTGCTTGTAGGCTAAAAAAAGCCCGTAACCATCTGATGAAGACTACGGGCTTATGCTTTACAGATACTTACATTAATGCGCTATGATCAGTGGCTGAATTTTAATCTGATCACCGTTTTGCAGCCTACAGATATACAAGCCTTCTTGCAAGTCACCTACATTTAATGTGCTGTTATCTATGCTGCTGATCTTACCGGATTTGAGGACATATCCTTGCATGTTGCTGATACTATATTGTAGGTTACCGGCAGCAAAACTGCCAAAGCTAATTTGCACTTCATGGTTGGCAGGATTAGGGTATATGCTGATTTCCGTCTGCATAGCAGCCTGTACGCTGATGATGTTGGAGTATTTGTATTTGCCATCAAAATCAACCTGTTTGAGCCGGTAGTACCCTACTCCGTGCAGAAACTTCGTATCAGCAAACATATAGTGTACCTCATCAGTAGTGCTGCCCTGCCCTTTCACCTGACCGATAGTTTGATAGTACTTACCATCAGCACTTCTTTCTACCTGAAAATAGTCGTTGTTAATCTCCTGAGCGGTAGTCCAGTGTAGGTGTACCCGCTGTTCTGCAAAGTTTGCATCAAACCTGGTAAGAGTTACCGGAAGCGCACAGTTTTTATCTTTTGTGTAGCTAAAAGACACCCTATTGTTGCCATCATTTTCAAAATATTCAAGCACCAGGTCATACGTGCCATCCAATGAAACAGAAGCAGATGATCTGGTATCATATGAGTGGTTTGAATAATAATTAATCAGATACGTGCTGCCGCCATCTATGCTCAACCGCACGCCGTCGTCACCTCCAATAGTAAAAGTATATTCACCACACTCAAATTTTTTCTGCATTTTGAAGCGAACGCTAAATGTTTCCGTATACACATCGCAGCCGGAAGGTGAGAAGGTTGTATTGTCGCCACCAAAAGTTTCGTTGAATGTTTCAGCTTCAAGCATCTGCCCTTTATAATCCGTATAGTTATTCATACCGTCATATACATAGCCTATCCACGAGCCGTTTCCATAAGTCACCTGATCTCCGGTTGGTACCTGTGCCACAACATTGAGCGTGTTGGTGTAGGTTGTGTTGCCTATACCATCATCGGCACGTCTTCTGTAAAATTTTCTTCCTGTATAACCTGTAGGTATATCATAAGTAGCAGATGTAGCTCCTGCCACATCCGACCAGCTGGCCTGATCGGCTGATATCTGCCACTGATAGTTGACCACGGTAGAACCAGTGCAAAAACCAGCATTGGCAATACTGGCAAAAGGTGCCGGATTTACAGCAGTGGTACCGCAGAAAGACTGACTTCCGGATATTGCTCCACCATAATTACTACCCAGGAAAGCAGTATTGACACTCACCCGGTTTTGACCTGTATTTTCAAAATAATCAAGTACCATATCATACGTACCACCGTCAAGGTGAATATAGCTGGTGTAAGTAGTGTAAGCCTGAGCAGAAAACTGATTGATCACATAGGTAGTGCCTCCGTCAAAACTAAGCCTTACTCCATCATCACCAGACACGGTAACCTTATAAGTACCACAGGTATAGTCTTTTCTCATCTTGTAGCGTACCGTAAACGTTTCGGTATTGACATCACATCCATTGGTGGCAAAAGTGCAGGTGGCACCACAAAAAGCCTGGTCGAAATTAGCACTCTCTGTGATATACCCCTGATAATCTGCTGAATTGAAGTTGCTAACCCCATCATAAACATAGCCGATCCATGCGTCCGTACCATATGACACTTGGTCTCCCATAGCCCCAGGGCATTGGGCGAATGATGATGTACTAATGGTGAAGAAAAAGCCAAGTAATGCAAAAACTGATAATTTCATAATAGCTACACGTTGGTTATACACTACTACCTAGTGTAAAATATATACCAACGTGTCATAAGCGCAGTCATGCCCATAAAAACATCAAGGGAGCAACTTTTATGGTGCGGTGTCCAACATGACATTCCCTTTGTGGGAATGGTTTCCTGCATCTTGTCATAATTCCTATTTTGGAACGGCTCTGTTTGCGTAAGATATCAGGTACATTTGCCAGTCTGGCCTTTGTCTGCCATGTAAGTTTCTTCTACTAATTGGCATACTATAGTCAACTGGTGACCATAGTACGCCCACTACTTTATCAATGATCCCCGGTAGTCTACTGTTGATCTTTCACAGAAAACTTATAGACGGTGCTGGTGGTGTAGGTATCGCCGGGAGCAAGTTCTACCGAAGGAAAATCCGGCTGGTTGGGAGAGTCGGGATAATGCTCTGTTTCCAGGCAGAAACCGTGACGCTTTTCATAAGGGATACCTTTTTTACCTACATTAGAGCCATCCAGAAAATTACCGGTATAAAACTGAACACCCGGCTCGGTGGTGGTCACTTCCATATAGCGTCCGCTTGTTGGCTCATAGACGGTAGCCGCCAGCGACATGCGTGTTCCCTGCTTGTTTAGCACCCAGCAATGATCAAACCCTCCTCCAAAATCAATCTGCTCATCCTTGGCATTGATATTTTTACCCATAGGTGTTGGTTGCTCAAAATCCAGTGGCGTACCTTTCACAGCAAGCAGCTTACCGGTAGGAATAAGGGTGCTATCTATTGGCACAAACTCACTGGCGTTCAGCGTCAGCACATGTTTGAGGATATCATTGTTCGGATCGCCGGTCAGGTTAAAATAGGAATGGTTGGTGAGGTTGATCACCGTTTTCTTGTCGGTGGTAGCTTTGTAGTCAATGGCCAGGGCATTGTCATTGCGCAGGGTGTAGGTCACCTCTACGCTGAGCTTGCCCGGATAGCCTTCTTCCATATCTTCACTCACATACGTAAGCTTCAGCCCTACGGTGCTGTCTTTGCTGATATCGGTAGCATTCCATACGCGTTTATCAAAACCCTGGAGGCCGCCGTGGAGTTGGTTTTTGCCGTTATTCTGTGCCAGGGTGTAGGTTTTACCATCCAATGTAAATTTGCCGTTGGCAATCCGGTTGCCATATCTTCCGACCAGGGCACCAAAATACGGACTGTCTGCCTGATAAGATGCCAGTGAATCGTAACCCAGCACCACATCGGCCATGTTGCCCTGCCTGTCAGGCACTTTCAGCGATACCACAATGCCGCCATAGTTAGTAATACGGGCTTCTACGCCCTGTGTATTGGTAAGCGTATAGATAGTAGTCTGCTGCCCGTCTCTTGTGGTTCCAAAAGACGTTTTGCGGATATTGGCCTGTGCAGCTTCCGGCTGTTGTTCCTGTTGCTGCGAACCGGACTGGCATCCGGCCAATAACAAGCCAGTTATGATGCCCAAAGTAATGTAGTAGAATAACGCGTAATACGATTGATTTAGAAAGGAGCGTAGTATGCCTAAAGAGTAATGCATGTGATGTAAAATTTTATAAAATGAAACAATAGCGGGTAAAGATGAGAAAAAAAACAAACATGTTGTCCTTTTTCTATCGTATAAATATAGGAGGCAGTATCTTGAGCAGATGGAGCAGGATGCGCTTTCGGATTGGTATGCTTATCATTGTAAAAGATGATGAGAACCTACGGCATATTTCTCTTATGATGAAAAATATTGCCTTAATGAATCATCATCATCGCCATACTCAACACTACTACATATGAAAACAGGACTTTTTATTCCTTGCTACGTTGACCAGTTTTATCCGCAGGTAGCCATTGCCACCCTCAACCTGCTTACCAGACTTGGCCTGGAGGTAGACTATCCTTTGAATCAAACCTGCTGCGGCCAGCCGATGGCCAATGCCGGTTGTGAACAGGATAGCCTGAATGCGGCACGGCTGTTTGTCGATAACTTTCAGGATTATGAGTATATCGTCGCTCCCACCGGCAGTTGTACGCTGCATGTCAGGGAGCATTTTAAATTAATTGAGCAAACACCAGCCGTACAGCATGTGCGCAACAACATTTATGAGCTTACCGAGTTTCTGGTAGATATTGTCAAAGTCACCAGCCTGGATGCTACCTTTCCACACAAAGTAGGCTATCATGCCAGCTGCCACGGCCTGCGGGGCCTGCACCTGGGTAAACCTTCTGAATTGCAGGGCAAGGATTTTTCCAAACCCCACCAGTTGCTGAAAATGGTGAAGGGCCTGGAACTGGTGCCACTAGACCGAACAGACGAGTGCTGTGGCTTTGGGGGCACCTTTGCGATATCCGAAGAAGCTGTTTCTGTTAGAATGGGCAACGATCGTATCAAAGATCACATTACTCATGGTGCCGAAGTGATCACCGCAGGCGATATGTCGTGCCTGATGCACCTAGAAGGGTTGCTCAAACGACAGAAAAGTCCGGTCAGGGTAATGCACCTGGCAGAAATTTTAAACCATACAAACTGATATCCCTATGGAACACGCGATAAAGGCAAAGAAATTCAATGAAGACGAACCCAACGTCACCTGGCACGATGAAACCCTGTGGTTTGTCAGGCACAAGCGCGATATTTCTTCCAAATCGATACCCGAATGGGAAGAGTTGCGCAGCATGGCTTCTGCTATTAAAAGCAACGTGCTCTCCCACCTGGATGATTACCTGCTGGAGTTTGAAAAAAATGCCAAGGCCAATGGTATTCAGGTGCACTGGGCAGCCGATGCCGAAGAGCACAACCAGATCGTCTATCAGATCATTATGCAGCAAAACGGCCACCGTGGACACGGTCCTCGCGTTGTCAAAAGTAAGTCAATGCTCACCGAAGAATGTCGGCTGAACCATTTCCTGGAAGAAAAGGGCGTTGAAGTAGTAGACACTGATCTGGGCGAACGCATCGTGCAGTTGTCTAATGAGCGGCCCAGCCATATTGTGCTACCGGCTATCCACAAGAAAAAAGAAGCAGTAGGCGAGCTGTTTCACCGCACGATGGGCACTGCCGCAGGTGAATCTGACCCGACCATACTTACCCAGGCTGCCCGGCAAAAGTTACGCGCTCACTTTTTGCAGGCCGATGTGGCCATCACAGGCGTAAACTTTGCCATTGCCGAAACGGGTGGCTTTGTGGTATGTACCAATGAGGGCAACGCCGATATGGGCGCACACCTGGCACCGGTACATATTGCCTGCATGGGCATCGAGAAGCTTATTCCCAAGGTTGAGCACCTGGGCGTATTCCTTCGGCTGCTGGCCCGAAGTGCCACCGGCCAGCCCATCACCTCCTATTCTTCGCACTTTCAAAAGGCTCGGCCCGGCAGCGAAATGCACCTTGTGCTGGTAGACAATGGCCGAACGGCACTGCTGGGTAAACCAGACTTTCGCAGGTCGCTGCACTGTATCCGCTGTGGAGCCTGTATGAACACCTGCCCGATCTACCGCAGAAGCGGCGGACACAGCTATGATGCCACCATTCCCGGACCTATTGGCTCCATTCTTTCTCCCAACCTAGACATGCGCAAACATAGCAGCCTGCCCTTCGCTTCTACCTTGTGCGGTTCCTGTAGTGATGTGTGTCCGGTGAAAATAGACATTCACACGCAGTTGTATAAATGGCGACAGATCATTGCCAAAGAGGGCTATCTGCCTGTCAGCAAAACATGGAGTATGCACCTGACAGGATGGCTCTTTGCCCATCCCAAAATATACCGGGCAGCAGGCAGGATTGGCAGAAAACTCCTGAGCATCACGCCGGAGATACTCCTACGACAAAATCCCTGGGGCAGATCCCGCGATCTGCCCACACCGCCCAAACAGAGTTTCAGAGACTGGTACAAACAAACCCAACACCATGAAAAATAGCCGGGAAACCATACTGGACAGGATACGCAACAATCTCCCTGAGTCTTCTCCCCTGCCAGACATCCCTTCTTTTGACGCACCGGAAGGTGACCTGAAAGACATGTTTACCCAGACTCTGGCCGGAGTAGGCGGAACGGTAATTGATGTGCCAGCACAGGATATAGCCTCGCACCTTGCCAGGCTGTACCCTGACGCGCAGCAAAAATGGTCGGGGCTGCCCGAGTACATGGAAAGTACGTTGGTGCCAGGGCAAGACCCTCATGCGCTAGAGATGCTGGACCTGGCAGTAGTGCAGGGCACCTTTGGCGTGGCAGAGAATGCTGCCATATGGGTAGAAGAAGCAGCCCTGCCCCACAGAGCACTGGCTTTTATCACACAGCACCTGGTGCTGGTGCTCAGCAAACAGGAGATGATCTGGAACATGCACCAGGCGTATCAACGGCTTGGTAGCACACTCCCAGGGTTTGGGTTGTTCATTTCGGGGCCTTCCAAAACTGCCGACATTGAGCAGTCGCTGGTCATAGGTGCCCAGGGTCCCAGAAGCCTTGCTGTCATCTTGTTGTAGTGAACTGAGTTGTGAAAACTTTGATAAGGCTCTCTCTTATTGAGAAACAAATAATTCTCCTGACAGCAAATTATCATTTTCTATAGGTTTATATAGCCTAGATATTTGCTTGGATATAGTGGAAACCGAAGAACTTAATACAATCTCTGGCAGAGAATCAGGTAAAAAATTCTCCATTAGCCGGGCCATTTAAGACAAAATCAACAAGACTTCTCTACTAAAATGGTTTAGATAGAAATTTTTTCCAGTAACAGATAGCTTCCAGGATTTTTATGCACGAAGAAAGGCGACCATGATATATCTCAAAAAAGTAGGCTTTTCTATTCCATAACATGAAACAATGACCTTTGCTGAAAAAATAATTGATTTCAACCAGCATCTAACATTCATAGCACCGCTACCGCCTTCTATCGGAGTAATGAATCCGTTTAGGGAGAATTCGGAAGCCCTGGCTATTTCCTCCGCTTTTTACCGTAAGTTTTACAGTGATCAACAACGCCGAAAGCTAATATTAGGCATCAATCCGGGGCGACTGGGCGGTGGCGCGACCGGTGTTCCTTTTACCGATCCTAAGCGGCTGCGCAGCCATTGCGGTATTGCGTGCCACATGCACCTGCATGAACCTTCTTCTGCATTCATTTATGAGATGATTGATGCCTATGGCGGACCAAAAGCTTTTTATCAACGCTATTACATCAGCTCGGTCTGTCCGCTGGGTTTTGTCAAAGTGGATGCGCAAGGCAGAGAAACCAATTACAATTATTATGACAGCAAGGCACTAACCCTGGCCATTACGCCTTTTGTGGTAGACACGCTCCGTACGCAACTTACCTTTGGCATAGATACCAAAGCAGTATTTTGCCTGGGTACGGGCAAGAATTACCAGTTTTTGAAGGCCCTCAACCACAAATATTCGTTTTTTGAGGAAGTGATTCCTCTGGAACATCCCCGGTACGTGATGCAGTACAAGTCTAAAACCAAAGACCGGTACATTGCCAAATATCTACAGGCGTTGCAATAAACAGGGTCAGGCGTGAAAGGATTCGTCGGGGTAAGTCCGGGGCTGTCGTGTCTGCTGCTTCACAGAGTTGATCTCATCGATGGCCGGACTTTCTACAAAGGGCAGGCTTTCTTCTGTATGCTGACCATCTTTAAGTACTTTGATCAGGGCAGCTACTTTCTTTAGTTGGCTGACAGACAAGGAGGATAGCTCCTGCTCAATACTGTGTCTTATGTGTGCTGCTTTTGAAGTCATAGCTTTGTGTGAAGTTTTGTCTAACTTTATCTAATCAACAAGCAAGGTCATTTACAGCTATGCATCTAAATCTAGCTGACGGTGGCGGTTGGTATAGATAGAAAATAGCCAGATGGCACTGCCAACAAACAATACGGGAATCAGATAGAACAGGTATTGGTACTTATTGATCTGGTATTCTTCCAGATTAAACAACACAATATAGGCCACGGCAATGAGCAGAAAGAGGTTAACCATGGTCACAAAACCGGCGAACCAGCTGATCAGCTTGCTTTTAAACGAATAGTTTTTGAAGTAGAAGCCGGTAGAGGCCGGGACGCTATCCAATACGCGGATGAAATAGAAAGACACCAAGTTGCTAACCACAAAGATGATGAGCGCAGCGTAGTAGAAAGCACCTTTTTCCATATACCAATCAACGGCACCAGCCTCATTGGTATGCACGCTGACATCTGCAGGCAGGTTGGCATAACTCAGGGTCAGTAATGCAAAAAACAGCATAAAAGTTAAAACCCAGCATATATTCAGTAATTTCCTCATAGCGATAGAACACCCATGTTAAGACTGCAATTTTCCGCAAATTTGTTCACTTAAAACAGTATTGCAGGCGTTAAGATTCGTTACCGGATGTATATTTAAGAAATCCTTTATATTTTCCTGTCCCGTGCTGGCTTTTTGAAACAACAGGCACTAGCTTCGCTAAACCTTTGACAAATACGATGATGAAATATTGGTGGTTTGCTTGCATACTGTGCCTGGCCTGTAGTCCGCAGCCAAAAGATATAGCGGGTTTTGATGAACAGGCATTTGCCAGCGATGCCAATGGTTGCCGGGGCGAAAGGCTGCGCCAGAAAGAACAGCTATTTGATGCCAGTCAGCAACTGAAAGGACTGTCTGAAGATGAAGTGGCCGCTACACTGGGCAAGCCCGATGTACATGACCTGGCCGACCGCAGTCAGCAGTTTTTTATTTATTACATTGAGCCATCCGCCAAATGTGACAGTACCTCCGGTAGCAAGCCTCCGCTCACCATGTACATCCGCTTTTCTGCCTTGGGGATTGCCACAGAAGTCAATTTTCAAAATTATTAACTCATCCTCAAAACCACATACTCAAATTAATCTATCCTCACAGTGGGCTGAAGTTCCTTTTTCTTCTGTTTGACCTTTTGGGCTGAGCGTATTTGTAGGGTTCTACGCACCCAAATAAGGCGGTAGAAGGTGTAAATTTGACCTTAACAAAAAACATACTATACATATCACGTGCATTGGGTGAGCCACCCAGCAGCGGCTGCCGCTCGTCTACCCTGCGGGCCACGCCATCAGAAATGGCTTCGTAATAGTTGATGGCTGTAGGACTTAGCTCCTCTACGTTCGTCTCCGGTTTGCTGACAGCATCCAACTGGTCAGAGAAGGTATAGCGCAGCGACAGGTCGAAGATCAGGGCAAGCACAGGCGTGATTTCATATTCCAGTCCAATGCCAAAAGGCACAAATCCCACCACTTTATCTATGGATTCTCCTTCTGGCTGGGTATCACGCAGGTCCCAGTAGCCATAACGGCTGGCCCCCATCGGGTTGTTGGTGGTAGCTCCAATACCGGCATAGACAAAGGGGGTTAGAAAACCTTTTTTGAGGTAGTACATGCCAGAGGTATATAATTCAAAATTATTGGCTTTAAAGCTACGCATCCGCAGCGTGTCTGCATCATTTCCTTTGATTCCATAAAAGCTTAGGCCGGATTTTATCTGCCAGTGATCGGTTAGCCTGTACCATGCTTCTCCATTCAGTGCCAGGCCCAATGGACCAACTTGCTGGTTGTTCACGTCTCCCGAATAAGCAGTAATTCCCGGGCCAATGGCAAAACTCCAGTCCTGCGCACGTACGTTCAGTACGCTACAAAACAGTAAAACAGGAAGTAAAAAATGAACTCCAACCGGCTTGTTGATTAGGGAAGATATGAAGGGCATAGTGTGTAAGTTTGATGTGCTATTTACAAAAATAATAACATTTTTATATATTTAACAGCTATACCCTCACATTATTGCATATATCAAAGGCAAAAGCTTATGGATTATATCTCAATAAAGAAGTCTTCTCTACTTCTTCTCACCTTTTTCGCATGTGCCAGTTGGTCTTTTTCTTCATCCCGGTAACCTAAGGCCATCAAGACGACGCTCTTAAGGTCCTGATCATTCAGGCCCAGCACCTCATCCATCTTGCTTACATCAAAACCTTCCATCGGAGTGGCGTCCACTTTTTCCAGGGCAGCGGCAACCAGGCCAAACCCTAAACCGATGTATGCCTGCCGGGCAGCCCATTGATGTTGCTGTTCTTGCGATTTTGTATGAAAACTTCCCTTCATAGAGTCGGCAAATGCTGTAAGAGAATCAACAGGTACCTGCCTTGTTTCAGCGATCAGCCTGACGTAACTGTCTACTTTATCATCTCCTACGGAAGTCCAGGGAGCGAATACCAAAAGGTGCGATCCCTCCAGCACCTGGGGCTGCGGACAGGCCAATTCATGTATTTTGGCTTTGGTTTCATGATCACTCACAACCACTACCTGGTATGGATGCAGCCCGTAAGAGGAGGCCGACAGGCGGATGGCTTCCAGAATGCGATCTACCTTTTCCTGTGGCACAGTTTGCCCGTTCATTTTTTTGGTGGCATATCGCCAGTTCAATGATGCTAATAAGTCCATAAATGTTATTGTTAAAGTACTTGATAAAACAACGTGATAAAAAATAACAAGGTTAAGTATAAAGCAAAAGCCTATGATTGGAGCAGTTTGACAAAACCAGACACCGCATCTTGAAGCACCGGTTGGTTTCTCGGGTCAACAATCGCCTGCTTGCTGATCATCTGAATAGATACCAACCCATGCAGTATAGACCAGTAAGTATGAAATTTTAACCACGGATCTACCTCCGGGTGGCTGCTCCGGGCGATGGCACGCCTGAGTACTTCTACCACCATGTGGCTGAAGGATTTCATTTCAGCAACCCGATTGACGGTTTCACAAGTGGGTATTCCCAGTCCAAACATGAGCTGATAATATTCCTGATGATTAAAAGCAAAGTTCCAGTAAGCCTGCGCCATAGCTTCCAACTGACTTGCAACATCACTTTCTTTTTGGCAAGCTTCTTCCACCTCCTGAGTAAGCTGCTGAAAACCTTGCCGGGTAAACTCCAGCAGGATTGCGTCTTTATTTTCAAAATGATGGTAAATTACCGGTACACTGTATTCAATGGCTTCTGCAATTTTGCGGATAGAAAGCGACTGCCAACCGTCGGCCAGCACCAGTTGCCAGGCTGCTTCCAGAATTGCAGTTCGCATTTCCTCTTTTTGCCGAAGTTTTCGCTCTGCAATACCCATATTTAACCATGTTATATTTTATAACAGTGTTAACGGAGTATATTTATAGAAGTTTCCTTTTGTTGTCATAAAATAAATTTGCAAACCACTTCGGTTTAAACATAAATTGCAGCCTCATTTTTTACTTTTGATAACTTGATCACCACCAATCAAAATACCTCCTCTGTCTCTTTATCGGCAACACGGAAGGCAGTCAGTGCTTTCTTTTTTGTGCATGGCTTCATTTTTGCCTCTTGGGCGAGCCGCATTCCAAACGTACAACAAAACCTACAATTGAACGACAGTTCATTAGGCAGTGTACTTTTTACTTTGCCTGTAGGACTACTGGTGAGCTTACCCCTGTCAGGTTGGATGGTATCGCGCTTTGGCAGCCGCAGGTTAGCTATCGTTTCTGTGATATCATATGCTCTGATACTACCATTGATCGGTCTTGCAACACAGGTATGGCAGTTGGTGGTTGTCCTGTTCTTTTTTGGGCTGGCAAGCAACCTGGTGAATATATCAGTCAATACGCAGGCTGTGGCTGTAGAATCTTTGTATCAACGGTCTATCATGTCTGCTTTTCATGGATTGTGGAGTTTGGCAGGTTTTTGTTCTGCCAGTATCGCCACGATGTTCATTGCTCTCCATCTGTCTGTATGGCAGCATTTTTCCATCAGCTGCATATTTGCGCTGCTCTTGTTGAGCATTGCCTACCGATTTTTGCTATCCGAAGATGTAAAAACGTCAGGTAGTGAAGAAGCTAAACCGCTGTTTGCGATGCCCGATAAACATTTATTTTTGTTGGGCCTCATTGCCTTTTGCGGTATGATCTGCGAAGGTACTATGTTTGACTGGAGTGGCATTTATTTTGCCAGAGTGGTGCAGGCTCCCTCAGCAATTACTACGCTGGGATACACGGTTTTTATGAGTACGATGGCTGGCGGAAGGTTTGTCGGCGATTTGCTGGCTACCAAACTGGGAACGTTCCGCATCATTCAACTCAATGGAGTGCTCATCAGCACCGGCTATTTTCTGGCAGTTGCTTTTCCAACGATCGTACCTGCCACCATTGGTTTTCTGATTATAGGATTGGGAGTGTCTACCATCGTTCCGCTTATCTACGGGGCAGCAGGCAAATCACAGACAATGCCACCAAGTATGGCACTTGCTTCCGTGTCTACCATCAGTTTTGTCGGCTTTTTGTTAGGTCCGCCTATGGTAGGCTTTATCTCTGAGGCTACCAGCCTGCGAGGGTCTTTTTCAGTTGTAGCCATATTAGGAATATTGACCACTGTGCTGGCCAGTGTGGTAAAACAACGGGTGAAAAGGCAGAAAGCAGCATGAAATTCGTGATAATCCGTATGCTGAATGCACCTAGATTCAAAAGATGACCGAGTACAACTAATCCTCTTTGTCGTCAGTTTCAATATGCTCCTCTCCTATCATGTTGTTGAGCTGCGCGAAATCCTTGGGCGTAGGCAGGTCTTTGAGGCTGTTGATGCCAAAGTATTGCATAAAAAAATGGGTAGTGCCATACAACAGCGGTCGACCGATGGAATCGTCTTTGCCTTTAATTTCTATCAGCGATTTGTCTAGCAACTTGGTCAGGGCATAGTCGCAGCCTACGCCCCGAATCTGCTCGATGAGCGATTTGGTGACCGGCTGTTTGTAGGCGATGATAGAAAGCGTTTCCAGCGCAGCGGTTGAGAGCCGCTTCCTGGACTGGTGCTTGAGCAATATGCTCACGCTACTCTGGTAATCAGGCTTGGTGAGAAACTGATAGCCATGCGCCATCTGATAAATCTGAAAAGAATACTGCTCCTGCGCGTATTGCTGCATCAGTCTTTCAATGGCGAGTTCAATATCGTCTTCCGCAACTTCGGTATCCAGCATTTCCGACAGGCAATTTTTGATTTCTGTCAACACAAGTGGACGTGCAGCACAGAAGATCAGTGCTTCGATATGATGAATCAGAAATTCCAAATGCTCCGTTTAGGTTAGGCTACTGTTGTTTGAGTTTTGCTTCAATAGAATGCCGGGTATGCGGAACCGCTTTCAGACGATCTTTGGCAATCAGCTTGCCGGTATCCACGCAAATGCCATAAGTACCGTTTTTGATCCTGGCTTTGGCACTTTCCAACTGGCTGATAAACTTTTGCTGCCGGGCGGCCAGTTGGCTCAGGCTTTCTTTTTCCAAAGTATCAGCTCCATCTTCCAGCAGTTTGATATTGCCCATAGTATTATCTGTACCGCTATCGTGCTTGCGACTAAGAATCGCTTTGATATGCGCTAACTCCTCTTTCGCCTGGTTTAATTTGGAATCTATGATTTCCTGAAATTCCTGAAGCTCTTCTTCAGAGTATCTTGTTTTATCTTCCTGGTTCATCATGTGTTATTAGACCCTGATTTTGTTCGCAAATATAGATATAGGTAACTAAAGTCAAAACAATAGATCAAAGCAAATTCGTTGCTTAACATAAAAATGATCTTGCTGTACAATTAGTTCATTTTACGCTACCTGGAAGTGTCATCGGCTTGGATATCTACAAAAAAATCCGAGCGATAACCGGATTTTTTTGAAGCACAATCTGGTTTACTATTGTACGGCTGCACTTTCCCGCACAGGACGAGTTGCAAAGATATGCTGCTGCTCTTTATACAAGTTGAAAATGAAGCTGTCTTTGGGTACAATCACATCGTCAAAGGTAAGTACCTGGTCTTTTCTGACATTATTTTTCAGCACAAGCCCTTCGCATAACCCGATAGGGAGCAGCCTTTCCTGGTTGAACACCGGCGTATTCTCACACTGGCCATAGGCTGTATACCCGCCGAAGCCATCCAGTTTTTCGCCTGCTTTCATATCTTTCTTAGCAGTGGTAGCCACTTCTACAACGGGACCAGCCTTGGGAGCCATCACGGCATCATTAAACTGGAAAACCCGTGCAATAGAGTTGGGAACTTCAAAGAAACACAAATGGTAAGGCGTATAAAAACTATATAGCGGCCCTTTACCCAGT
Source organism: Cyclobacteriaceae bacterium (assembly GCA_958296015.1). Taxonomy (GTDB): domain Bacteria; phylum Bacteroidota; class Bacteroidia; order Cytophagales; family Cyclobacteriaceae; genus JAJNNC01. The sequence goes on along the minus strand of CATQIH010000027.1, from coordinate 45,169 downwards.
TTCAGGTAATCGAGATAATGCTGGGTAACCGGGTCTTCAGAATAAGCATATACGTATATACCCGGCCCTGGCTGAGGACCTACCACATAGTCTACCACCCCACCCAATGCTTTTAGCTGTTCTATGTCATATATATCAATCAGATCATCAATATGCTTATCAGAGCGATGGGCCATCATACCACGCTGTGCTACCTTCATACCGGTAGCATTGGCCACAGAGGCTTGCTCAAACGCTATTTTGGTACCATCTGTAAAATTGGTGATCATATTTACGTTCTGTCCGGCTTTGCGTGCGTATTCCCGCATGTCATCCGGGTTCTTATGAAAGTCCAGGAAGCCTTTGATATTCCCGCAAACCAGCGGAGTAAGTCCGTTGCTCTTCACAAACCGGTACAAGTTCATGATGACACCAGGCTGGTCACCATCGCTGCCACTTAGGATGACATTCTCTTTATCAGCGTAGTGCTTTAGCACCGGACCCAGGGTAGCATCCAACTCTGCATTGAGTAATATCACCGGTTTTTTGTGTCTTACAGCATTGAGCGTCATTCGGGCAGCATACTCGATAGTACCGGTAGCCTCTACGATAATATCTACACCTTCTGCTTCGCACACCAGGTTTGGGTTAGTAGTGACAGCAGGTTGGTGAGCTGCGATACTATCTTCCAGGCTGCCCCGAGTTTCACAAACGTTGACCTGCTCGGCCCCCGCCTGACGGTAACAATGAATGGCTTTGTCTATCGTGCGGTTGCAAATGACAACCACTTCCATGCCAGGCACATAGCGAAATATCTGATTGGTAAGTCCTATGGCCATATATCCTGCTCCGATAATACCTACCCGGATAGGATTGCCGATGTCTTCTCTGAACTGTAAAGCTTTATCAACTAAGATCATATGTCAAAAAATAAGGTTAAACGCTAAATTTCTTACAAGGTATGATTATAATGTAATTATTTCAAATATTTATTATATTATTTTATATTAAAAAGTCTATGCTTTAAATATTTCAATACCAAGACTTAAAATATACCGCCAGCGAACACTTTAGAAGATGCGCCAAATCATGCTGAATATATGGTATTTTGTGGCCGTAGGGGCTACTATGAACGAGTAATACAACAAGAACCATACGTAATCTATCACACCTATAATTTGATGTTTGTCTGCTGCCGCTTTCTGGAAGACTCATAGAGGCAGGCTTCATTTGCCCGTGTAAATATTTCTTTATTACCCGATATTTGCTAGGTTTGCCATGTAAATTGCATTGAAACTTACAAACAAACCATTATTTACATTATACATGAAAAATTCAGAGGTAAAAATTTTTGCAGGCCCTGATTCACTGGACGATTTCAATATAGAAGAAGTATACCATATTGCTGAAATCAAGAGCAAAGGTGAGTTGGCTATTACCGGTGCCAGAACTGTAGGGCTTAAGTCGCGTACAAATTTTGACAGCAAAAATTCGGAGGCAGGCTTTATGGGTTATGACTTTGATGCGATCATGCAAAACTTCAATATCTTTGGTCATGGGGGCAATGCCAACGATCTGGTGCCGCTACCTACCGTACAGATGGGGGAAAAAATATACAAGGATACCGGCCTGATGCCTTCTACGGAAATCATGCTACCGGCTATCCAATTGGCTTGTATCAAAAAATCTTTTGCTCACGATCCGTTTCTGGTTTGGAACTCAGCGGTCGATCAACTGGGCTGGCACATTCGTCAGATGGCAGGTTTTGCCCAGGAGCACGGATGGACGGTTGGGCTGAAAAACGGTAAATGGCTCGGCGAAGAATATAAAAAAGCTGAGAAAAGAGATTTTGCCGGAAAAACCAGTATCGAAACTGTCTGGGACGGCCTTGTAGACTACGCTTCTATTGCTCCGGAAACAATACTGATTCAAAGAGGATGTGATTTGCCGGCAAAGGGTGAGTACCGCAACCTGCCCATTCACTACACGGCCATGCGCACCAAAATGCGTCACCAGGACAGGAATATCAAGCTGTATTTTGATCCAAGCCACTCTTTAGGCCCTAAGATGCGTGATCAGATCGTGGAGAAAACCGTGGAGGCCATGCAAATGAAAATAGATGACCAGCAGTACCTCTATGATGGCATTCTCATTGAAGTAGGCACAGCCAAATGTGATACCCACCAGCATATTACAGTACAGGAACTGCAAATGCTGGCAGACCAGATCGCAGCATTCAGAACCCTGGCGGGTCGTATGAAACATGTGGTGAGAAATTGAAGCTGGAAGAAGGGAGTTAGGAGACAAAAGTCAACGATAATCTAGTACTGGTAACTCCTGGCTTTGGTTCGGAACGCGTAGTTCGGGCCCGAAGCCTTTGAAAAATGGTAATTCGCAATGCTTATATGCTTCAGTTGCAAACTGAAACTAGTAATGAATTGCAAACTGAAACTAGTAATGAATTGCAAACTGAAGCTAGTATTGGGTGTTCAAACTTAGCTTTAGAACAATGAAACCCGAACTTAATACTCTGGTCTCAATAAGTACCACCCCTATTTTCTAATTTTAAACGGCTAATCGCTGGGTGGTTACTTCCTCTACGAAATCGAAGGTGGAAAGTATTTCAGCTTTACCATTAACTACGGCTACATTGTGCTCAAAATGTGCAGAGGGAAGCCGGTCGGCAGTCACAATAGTCCAGCCATCGCTCAGTTGCTTTACCCTTCGGGTGCCCAGGTTGATCATCGGCTCAATGGCAATGACTAATCCGTTCTTGATGCGCTGTCCTTTGCCCCGTTTGCCATAATTGGGTACGTCAGGCGATTCATGCATTGCTTTGCCTAACCCATGTCCTACCAGCTCACGTACTACACCATAGCCATGACTTTCCGCATGTTGCTGAATAGCATACCCTACATCACCCAGGCGATTGCTGGTGTTGGTCGCTTCGATGCCTATGTACAGACATTCTAAGGTAACTTTTAGTAGTTGTTTCACTTCAAAGCGCACTTCTCCGATCTGAAACGTATAGGCGTGATCTCCATAGTAACCGTTTTTCTTGGCACCACAATCTACAGAGATAATGTCTCCTTCCTGCAATGGCTTATTGGTAGGAATACCGTGTACAACTGCTTCGTTGACAGAGGTCAGTAAAGTACTCGGACAGCCATACAAGCCTAAAAATCCGGGTTCAGCACCATGATCTCTGATAAACTCCTCAGCAAGTTTGTCCAGGTAAAAAGGCGTTACCCCCGGTTTAATTTCTTTGGCGACAAGCCCCAGCGTTTTGGAAACGATTTGGGCACTCTCTCTGACAAGTTCAATCTCTTCTGCTGATTTATAATGAATCATCTGGAATTAAGTATAAAATGAACGCCACCGGCAAATCAGTGCATGGCGATTGCCTGCATTAAAGCGCAAATATAAAGCAATTACAAAAAGAAGAGAAATCAGGCATTAAATGTTTTACGAACGAGGGTGTTCGCTGGTTTTGGGACGTAAAAAACCATTTTTATGAACTCGTCGTCATTAATTATCGGAAGTCATCTTGTGCTGCAAACGCATCATTTCCTGCTCCATATTGAGTAGTTTACCTTGTATATCTCCCAGATCAGGGCTGCTCTCTGGCAAATAAGAACGCAGGTGCCATTCTACCTTCCATATTTGCAGCAATTCATTTTCTTCCAGCTCGTAGGTTGTATGTTTGGGGTTGTCAGAAATACATCGGATATGGCCGTACTGATGTAGCCTGTTTTTGACGCGTTTGATCTGAATACCTTTCTGTTCAGAAACCAGTACATATACATTGCCATCGGTGATGTTGCTATAATCGGAAGGCTCCAGCAGGCGACAGATCACCCAATCGTCTTCTGATAAGGTAGGCTCCATGCTATCTCCGCTCACCTGGAGCGCATAGCAGATACCATTTTTCAGCATAAAAGACGGCAGCAGGATATTCTCCTGTTCTTCGAACCACTCCTGCGACTGGTATCCGGCCAGATAATTAGCTGCTGCCTTCTGGTTGATCAGTGGCACAGTGGTGTTGCCTTTGGTATCCTGGGTAGCTACCACGATAATTTCTTTTACCTTAATTTTGCTCTCCTGCTCATCGTCCACTGGTTTTTCGGCAAAAGGATTGCCGCTGCCAGTGACGATATAGGCACTGCTCATCTTAAAATACTTGGTGGCATTGTTCAAAATCTCCAATGTCACCGACCGGCGATTGGCTTTGATGTCCCCCAAATTGGAAGGTGATATACCAATGGTGTTGGCAAACTCCCGGTCGGAGGAGATCACTTTACGTTTTTTGAGCATATCTATACATTCAAAGAAACGTTTATTGACGAATGTTTTAAATTGATTATCAGACATTTATATATTTTTATGCTTAAAAAAAGAATTCTTCTATTGATTTATAACTAAAATAAGAATATCATTGTTCTTAAATAAAGAACAAAGATGAAAAATATCAGAGACATAAAAAAGCATCTTAGGCAAGAAGATTACATAAATCTTAGCCTGATCACCGGGTATTCTAAAGACTATATCCAGAACTGCATTCATCATCGCAGAAACAACTTACTAATCGTTCAGGCAGCCAACACTATTTTAAGTGAGTATGGGTTATAAAACTTGGCGGTAAGTTTTATATTTGCAGCCTGCAAATACGAAACCCTTGTTTTTATGACGACACAGCAAACCCTGGGCAGCTTCATGGAAGAACTCACATGGAGAGGCATGATTCAGGACGTGACACCCGGCACGGAAGATCAATTAGCCAAAGAAATAACCAAAGGGTACATTGGGTTTGATCCAACGGCCAAATCCCTGCACATCGGCAACCTGGCTACCGTCATGTTGCTGGTACATTTGCAACGGGCCGGTCACCAGCCCATCGCCCTGATCGGCGGTGCCACGGGCATGATCGGCGATCCTTCCGGCAAATCTGCCGAGCGCAACCTGCTGGATGAAGCTACACTTCGGGAAAACCAACAAGGCATCAAAGGGCAGTTAGAGAAATTCCTGGATTTCAATACCGAAAAAAACCCTGCGGAGATCGTCAACAACTACGATTGGTTTGGCAACATCGGCTTCCTGGAATTCCTGCGCGATGCTGGCAAGCACCTAACAGTTAACTATATGATCGCCAAAGACTCGGTGAAGAAAAGGCTGGAAACCGGCTTATCCTTTACAGAGTTTTCCTACCAGTTGCTCCAGGGCTACGATTTTTACTATTTGTACAAAAACAACAACGTACGGTTGCAAATGGGTGGCTCCGATCAGTGGGGCAATATCACCACCGGCACCGAGTTTATCCGCCGCAAAACAACAGGCGATACCCCGGAGGCAGCTGCTTTTGCGCTGACTGCCCCGCTGGTGACCAAAGCAGACGGCACCAAGTTTGGCAAATCGGAAGAAGGCAACATATGGCTGGACCCGGAGTTTACCTCTCCTTATAAGTTTTACCAATTTTGGCTCAACGCAGCTGATGAAGACTGTAGTCGGCTGATCCGCGTGTATACTTTGAAAAGCAAAGAAGAGATAGCGCAACTGGAAAAAGAACATGCCGAAGTGCCTCATATGCGTTTGCTGCAAAAAGCAATGGCCGAAGAGATCACCGTCCGCGTGCATTCGCAGGAAGACCATGACATGGCAGCACGGGCATCTGACATTCTGTTTGGCAAATCTACTGCCGATGACTTGAGCGCACTGGATGAAAAGACATTACTACAGGTGTTTGAAGCCGTGCCACAGCAAACCATCAACCGCAGCGAATATGAGGCAGCAGAAAATATGGTAGATTTGCTGTCGGATGCTTCCAAAAACTTTGTTTTCAGTTCCAAAGGAGAAGCCCGCCGAATGATCCAGCAAGGTGGCATCAGCATCAACAAAACAAAGATAGATACGCCCAATGCTGCCAACGATTTCCAGTTGCTGCAAGGCAAATATTTGTTGATACAAAGAGGCAAAAAGAACTATTTCCTGCTGGAAGTAACACAATAGCACCCATAAATTTTTCACAGCAATAAGATTCATCCCATCGTTGGATTACCACATCCTCAAATCATCCCATCAAAAAACGCTCGTAGCTGATCTTCTATACTTTTGCCGTACTGGTAGCCGATGTCAAACAGCTCGTCGCTGTTGTTGAAAGAAAAGACCTTGTATTTTTTCAGGCCGGGAGGTTCCACCACCATATCACACGATTTCATCTGGATGCTGGCATTAGCATTGATGGTAAGCAAAAATGTGCGCTCGATCATCGACTTGATATTGGTCAGCTTAAAATGCTCATCCACCGGATTGCAGTGGAAGCCCAGCACCTTATCGCATTTGTCTTTGATAATTTCTACCGGAAAATTGTTGAGCAACCCACCATCTACATAACACTGGTCGCCGATGCATACCGGATCGAACAAAACCGGAACGCTGGAAGAAGCCATCAGTGGCCTGATCAGTTCGCCTGTAGAAAAATACTTCGTTTCACCTAATTGCAGATTGGTAGCCGCCACATATAAAGGAATGGATAACTCCTCGAAGCTATCTTTGGTAATGTATTGATGGTATAACGTTTCTGTGACATCCATCTTCAGCAGTCCTGTTTTTTTAAGAGCTGGCCTGATGATCTTACGCGGCTTGATTTGCTTCACAATGCCTAAGATCTCATCTGGCGAATAACCACTGGCATAAAGCGCACCGGCAATGGCACCGGAGCTGCACCCGGAAATAATAGAGGGCTTCACGCCTATCTCCTCGAGCACTTTGAGCAAACCCAAATGAGCAATTCCTCTTGTTCCGCCTCCTGATAATACCAATCCAAACCCCATTCGTTAACCTTTTACCACGCCCATATGTGTAAATTTATCGATGCGCTGTGCAATACGCTCCTCGTGAGAAAGCGCAGCAAGTGCTGTCAGATTCTCTTTGATATATTTTTTGACCGACGCAGATTGCGCTTTGATATCCGTATGCGCGCCACCCAATGGCTCTTCTATGATTCCATCGATCAGCTTGAACTCGAGCATATCTTCTGCTGTGAGCTTCATGGCTTCGGCAGCTTGCTCTTTGTATTCCCAGCTTCTCCACAGAATGGTAGAACAATTTTCGGGTGAGATCACAGAATACCACGTGTTCTCCAGCATAAATACTCTGTCGCCGATAGCAATACCCAGTGCACCCCCAGAGGCTCCTTCACCGATGACGATACAGATGACCGGCACCTTGAGCATAAACATTTCTTTCAGGTTACGCGCAATGGCTTCGCCCTGCCCACGTTCTTCGGCCTCAATACCTGGAAAAGCACCGGGCGTATCGATGAATGTTACGATAGGCTTGTTAAATTTTTCGGCCAGTTTCATCAGTCGCAAAGCTTTGCGGTAGCCTTCCGGGTTGGGCATACCAAAGTTGCGCAACTGTCGCTGCTTGGTATTGCGCCCTTTCTGCTGCCCGATAAACATCACCGTCTGGTCATCGAGGCGGCCAAAGCCACCCACCATCGCCTGGTCGTCGCTGATGTTGCGGTCGCCATGTAGCTCGATGAATTCGGGAGAAAGCTCACTGATATAATCAAGTGTATAAGGCCGTTCGCTGTGCCTTGAAAGCTGCACTTTTTGCCAGCGCGTAAGGTTCAGGAAGGTTTCCTGCTTTAGCGTCTCGATCTTATGTTCGAGCATCCTGACGGCCTCGCTGACATCCACTCCGTTTTCTTCGGCCATGCGTTTCATATCGGCCAGCTTGCCTTCAAGCTCCACGATTGGCTTTTCAAATTCTAAAAGCATAGGATTGTATTCATGTTGTCCGACAAAACTAAAACATTATCATATCTTATGCTAAAGAAGAAGCCACAAGTAAGCACAATGAGGAACCAGCAGTACTAAATATTTTTGTGCCGATCATTTGCAAATAAAAATTATTGATCTATGTTTGCATGACCAAACGCAGCAGCAGCAGCGAATGGCTCAAAAAAATATGGTAGTTCGGCTAGTTAGCATATCCCGCAAGCTTATGGGAAGTTCGCGATAAGCGATGGTTGACAAGTTGGAATCACATTAAATAATGGTCTGGTAGTTCAGCTGGTTAGAATGCTTGCCTGTCACGCAGGAGGTCGCGGGTTCGAGTCCCGTCCAGACCGCTCTTTACAATTTAAACCCTTAACTTTCAAGTAGTTAAGGGTTTTTTTCTGTGCTATCATTTTGCGGCAAGTAACCGCCTTTTCAATCACTTCCTTTGTTTACGTCCATAAGTCCTGGATTATATGAAAAAAGCGTAAATGCGTGCTTGTCAAGTCCATGGCGTTTTACATTTTACGGTTCTTTAACTGACATACAGTTTTTTACTTTAACGTGCATGTTATGTACTGCTGATAACTGCCTCCTGCGGGTCTCCCAGGGTAACACCATTTTCGCCAAATGAATCGATAGCAAACCAGTATGCTTGATCTTTATCAAGGCTCCGAATGGTTAGATTTGTGTCGCTATATACCTGATAACTACGGTATAACTTGTCTTGTTGAGTACCAAACCGTATAGTATAGCCAATCGCATTGGGTTGTTTTTTCCAGGATAAATTGATGTTCCGTGAATCATCTGCCTCCCGCAGCATTGCAAATGCACTAACCTTTCTTGGCTTTTTGCTGGTTCCCGATCCGAAAACCCGGAAGCCTGAAATAGCAAAAGTGCCTCCCGGCACCCGGTAGTTGGTTATCTTCAGATAACGTGCTTTCACAGGCGCGCTCATTACGTCATACTGATGCGTTAAATCCTCAGTGTTGGCTGTTTTATCCACCAATGTCTTCCAGATTTTTTTATCATTGGAGTATTCAACAAGGTATTGATGACCAAGTACTCCATCACGACCGTAGAGTTCCGTATTATTTTCAGCAAAATTTACCTGCACTGCATAAACAGTGCATTGCGATTCAAGGTCAACCTGTAGCCATTCTCCTTTGTTACCTGTTTGCGCACTCCAGTAATCACGTATGTTCTCATCAAAAGCAAAACTTACTGGATGAGCATTGATACTTGAAGACGCTTCCCCTTTCTTATGATAAGATAGCATCATCCATCCTGGGAACAATTCGCTTACGTCGTTGTATTTCCGATTGGGCATCACAATCGGATAATCACCAAATTCAGTATGTGCCACTACATTTCCTTCTTTATTAAACTCAACCGGAAACAAACCTAGCCTGCGTTCAAATTTTTCTTTCACCGAAACAGACATGGTTGCTACATGCCACCAGTTACCGTATTTGTCGACAAAAGTAGCTCCATGCCCAGCACCGGCAATAAAACCTTCGGGCTTAGCTGAGAAAGGATTATTTGAAGCATAGGTGAACGGACCCAGCGGATTATCAGAAGTATAATAACCGTCAGCATAGCTCTTAAATTCAGTGCCGGGGGCAGAATACTGGAGGTAATATTTTCCCTTGTGTTTATTCATCCACGGGGCTTCAATCCACGGATTTTCTGATTTTTCGTTATCATTACCGGGCCTTTCCCATCCGTGTTCCGATGGATTTCCTTTGAAAAGGTTAACAGTTTTTCCTTTCGGATTTAAATTGTCGTTTACATCCAGTTCAACTCCCTTAATATAATCATTATCAGAAACGCCATGATATAAATATACCCTGCCATCGGTATCTACAAAAAACGCCGGATCTCCTACTACGGGAAATGAAGGATTGGCTACTTCCCACTTTCCGCTTATAGGATCATTGGTCCGGTATAAAGCAGAAGTCCCATTTGCCAGCCAATAGAGTGAATTATCGATGACAACCGCAGTGGGCGCATAGTTCTCGATAGGCAAAGTAGTCGTCGTCACGAAATTCCAATCGAGCAGATCGTTTGAATACCAATATCCGCCGGCTTTTGAAGCAAACAAATAATAGTTGTCTTTATACAAGACAATAGCGGGATCGGCAACCTCACGCTGGGAGGGCTTTTCCAGAAAAAACCGATAGCTAATATTTAGCGGATTACAAAAGGTACGATCACTTGCCTGTTGGGCCAGCACTTCTGTTGTTGGCAATAATGCTACCATCAAAACAATAAAGATTCTTTTCATCCTACTTTTAAATTCGTTCACGAAACTGCTACAAAGTATGCGATTGATTTTTTCGTTCATTCGTTTGAAGTTCACAGTGCGCCCTTCAGCACGACCGCCAACGAGTATATGTCAATGGCGGATTTTGAGCATTAGCTTTTCGGTCATCAAACAATGATCCGAGGAAAGTATGGCAAATCGCGCATTTGTGATAGTTGTCGCTTTATTTGCGTAATGCACAACCTTTTCGCCTTTTTCTAAAAAATTAATGAAGTTTTGTTCAAGAAGTATTTTGTTTCCTTGAGCTTGCTTATTAGAAACGTAGCTGCATATGCTAAAAGCGTCATTGTTCTGCTTTCTATCTGGCTGTAATTCCTGCGATTTGATAAGGTCTGCCATTGTTTTTCTGACGTGTTGAGTGTGCGGTCGTTAGCCTTGCTGCCAGTCGTCAAACACTATTTCTACCAGATAGCGCGTATTGCGAATAGTAGGCTTTCCAAAACTTACCTTTGGATTCGTGGTAATGCAATTCTTTTAAGCTGTTCTTCTTTCATTACTCTTATAAATAGTTTATCAAAAGTTTAGTAAATACCACAATGCCTGCTGGCGATCATTTCGAGTACCACCAAGAAGCATTGTAAATGCCTGGGAAGTGCAAGCCGCATTCGTAAATGCGCCTTAGCCGGTAGCGTTGCACCTCAGGGATAGCTACTCGACAATTGTAGGGAAGCGTTGCATCTCAGGGATAGTTACTTGCAAAGTGTGGGAAGTCGTTGCACCTCAGGGATAGTTACTCGCAAAGTGTGGCAAGGCGTTGCACCTCAGGGATAGTTACTCGAAAAGTGTGGCAAGGCGTTGCACCTCAGGGATAGTTACTTGCAAAGTGTGGGAAGTCGTTGCACCTCAGGGATAGTTACTCGCAAAGTGTGGCAAGGCGTTGCACCTCAGGGATAGTTACTCGCAAAGTGAGGGAAGCATATGGCTGTTTTAACTAACCATGTACTTTTTGTAGTAGGGAAGGCTTTTCATTGTGTGGTAATTACCTATATTTAAAGAAACTTCACAACCAAACTAACCCTTATGACCACCAGACTGTACGTTCTCTGCCTCTGCCTGCTGCTGCAATACCCGCTTTTTGCGCAATCTAAACAACCCGCCCTTACTACTGCTCAGAATATTCCGGCTACCGGCATGTCGGCGCAGCGGTTGCAGGGGATGGATTCCCTGGTGCAGGATGCCATAGCGCGGCAGTGGCTACCTGGCGGGGTATTTCTGGTAGCCAGAAAGGGGGAAATCGTGTATTATAAAAACTTTGGCTACCGTTCTACCCAAAAAAAAGAGCCTTACCAGAAAGATGATATCTTTCGCATTGCTTCCATGACCAAGGCCATCACCTCTGTGAGTATTATGCAGCTTTATGAGCAGGGAAAACTGGGCCTCGATGATCCGGTCTACTGGTACATTCCTGCTTTCAAAGACCCGCAGGTGCTGGATACCTTCAACGAAGCCGACTCTACCTTTACCACAGTGCCTGCCAATAGCCCGGTTACCCTACGGCAGTTGCTCACGCATACGTCTGGCATCACTTATGGCGACTTTAATCCGGGAAAGATCCAGGCGGTGTATGAGCATTACCAGATGACGGGCGTGGGCCTTTCGCGTGCCGACTGGTCTACCGAAGAGTTTATCGACCGACTGGCAAAGGTGCCGCTGGTGTTTCAGCCTGGCGAGAGGTTTTTGTATGGCCTGAACATGGATGTGCTGGGCAGGGTGATAGAAGTGGTTTCCGGCGTATCGCTGAACACGTATTTTCAACAACATATCTTTGTGCCTCTGGGCATGAAAGACACCTACTTCTACCTGCCAAAAGACAAGCAGCAGCGGCTGGTACCAGTGGCTACCGTGGGCGAAGATCAGCAGATCAGGATGGCAGCAGAGAGTGGACTGGGTAGTAACGTAAATTACCCCAAATCTCCCGATCACCCTCACTATGCCGGTGGCGGCGGACTGTCTTCTACAGCGATGGACTATGCTGTGTTTATCCAGGCACTGGAAAATGGCGGGCATTATAATGGTTACCGACTGCTGGGCAGAAAAGCACTGGACGTGATGACCGCCGACCAGATGATCGCCCTAAACGCCAAAGGCAACGGCATCAGTCAGAAACCGGGAGAAACCTTTTGCCTGGGCTTTGCCCTGCTCACAGAAGAAGGCAAAGGCATTGGGATGAAGTCGCCCGGAACCTACGAATGGGGTGGTTACTTCAATACCAAGTTCTTTATCGATCCGAAGGAAGACCTGATCTTTGTGGGCATGACGCAGATCGTCCCTTTCTCGCATGGTGAGTTTTGGGACAGAATGACAGCGATCATCTACAATGCGCTGGAAGACCAGCAGGCTACCAAACAGTGAAAGCAGTCAATAGCAAAGCCAGGAGGCCGAAGCTTCCGGGCAAACGCATACTTACTGCTGTTCACTATCAATCACGCAGGTGGTATGGATACCGCCGCGGATGTTGTAGTCGGTGGTGACTGTCAGCTGCTGTGCATCTCTGAGGTGTTCTTGCACATCCTGATAAATGTAGGCCGTTACGTCTTCCTGGGCAATGCCGATATGCCGCCACGACATGATGTAGTATTTCAAACTTTTGAGTTCCAGTATCCAGGAGCCGGGAATATAGGCTATACGCAGGATGCCATAATCGGGCAGGCCGGAAAACGGACAGAGGGCAGAAAACTCTCCTTGCTCGGTTTCATAGATCACCTGCTGGCGCACTTTGTGTTCAAAAGGCAAGTTGTGGATGGTCTTTTCGCGGTAGTCGGGTGGCAAAAACAGGCTTAGCTTGCCTTCGGGCTGTATACCCATTTGCTTCATGTATGCCAGCGACGCTTCCGTGTGTTTGACAGATTCTTCCTGAAGCTCTTTGAGTCTTTTATTGATAGATTGCTCTTTGTCGGTCATGCGTTTGTGCTTAATCAGAATTCTTAAAAAACGGTTGCAATATCCCACTATTTCGCCAATTTTTGAAGCTACAGTATGATATATCAGTAACCACACATATTTTTGCGAAAGACCTATCCGATCATGAACCTCTCCCCAACTTCCTCTACGCTGGTGCTACTATCCGGAGGACAGGACTCCACTACCTGCCTGTTCTGGGCCAAGCAGCACTTCAAGACCGTGCGGGCCATTGGCTTTGACTACGGACAGAAACACAAAATAGAACTACAGCAGGCGCAGCTTATTGCCGACATGGCAGGCGTATCGCTGCAAATGGTGAACATGCAGGGCATGTTGCAAGGCTCTGCCCTGACTGAGCACGACAAAGATATGAGCACACAGCATGAACTCAATGCTGACTTGCCCGCTTCTTTTGTGCCGGGCAGAAATGCCCTGTTTCTGACCATCGCGGCCAGCTATGGCTACACGCAGCAGATCTACGACTTGGTAGGCGGCATGTGCCAGACCGACTACTCCGGTTATCCTGACTGCCGACGGGTGTTTATAGACTCTTTGCAGACCAGCATGAGCCTTGCCCTGGACCACGACGTGCGGATACACACCCCGCTGATGTATCTGACCAAAGCAGAGACCTGGAAACTTGCCAAAGAGCTAGAAGTGCTTGATATCGTCCGAGAATATTCTCATACGGATTATAACGGAAACCGCACTGATTATAACGAATGGGGCTACGGCAAGCTCGACAACCCAGCCTCCATACTCAGGGCCAAAGGCTATGAAGAAGCCAAAGAAAAAGGTTGGATATAGTTAGCTTCTGCAACACCCAATCCCTAGTTCTTCAACGGCTTGAGCAGGTATTCCAGACCATTCAGCTTGATCTCGTACATGGTGCCGAGCAGCATCCCCAGTTTGCCGGGTGGCAATCCTTTCTGGTTGAACCAAAGCAGGTAATGTTCCGGCAAATCGCAGATCAGCCTGTCTTTGTACTTGCCAAAGGGCATACGAAATGTCACGAGTTCCTGTAATACTTCCGGTTTCACTGATTTTGCTTAGTTTTGTTCTTCATGAAAATCAAACGGACCATAGGCAGAAAGCTGGCACTTGCCATGCTGGTATTCAACATGGTCAGTATACTACTGGTTTCCTTGCTATTCTACAATCAGTTTCGGGAAGCACTCAACCAAAGAGTGCTGCTGCAACTTACCTCCATCAAAAAGCTGAAAAGAGTACAGATAGTTTCACTCATTCACGAAAAGATAGCCATGCTTAGCAGGGTAACCCCTGCCTTACTGGCTGACCCTCAACTCGGGCAGTATATCGCATCTTACGATACGTTGTTTCTCAAAGACATAACACAGGATAGCCTGTGGATACCTGGCCTTACCCGCGCTATTACTATTCCTGATCAAACCGGCCAGCAGCAGGTCGCTGTACACGATTTGAGTCCCTGGCATACAACAGGCAAGATTGTGTTGATGTTTGTCAGGCCACTCAATCCATCGCAGCAGATTATATTGATCACGCAGGGAGAACAGTTTCAGCGCATATTACAAGAACGTACGGGCATGGGCGAAACCGGCGAGTCATACCTGGTTGGAGCAGACACCATGCTGCGTTCTACGTCCAGGTTTTATCCCGACCTCCCGCCCACCACCATGCGGGCCAATCCAGCCATCCTGCAAATGACGGAGGAGCCTTTGCCAGAAGCAGGCATATTCCGAGACTATAGGGGCGTGCAGGTGTTCAGTTCGTTTAGTGCCATCCATATCAATGGTTTACATTGGTACCTGCTTTCGGAAATTGACCAGTCGGAGGCACTGATGCCTTTATACAAACTACGCCGCAGCCTCCTGTCTATCTGCCTGATGATCCTGCTGGTGGTGACGCTGGCGGGTATACTGCTGGCCAGAAACCTGGTAAAACCTGTCGTGCATATGCAGTCGCTACTCAACCAGCTGGCGACGGGCAGAACCATACCCAGAATTGACCTACACAGTGGTGACGATGAGATAGCGCGAATGTATGTAGCACTCAACAAACTGGTGAAAGCATTGAATGATATAACTCGCTATGCCAATGAGATAGGCACCGGCAACTTTGCTGTGAGCTATACCCCTTTGGGTACTGACGATACGCTTGGCCTGTCGTTGCTGCACATGCGCGACCAGTTGAAAACCTACCAGGAAAATGAGGCGGCACTGATGAAACAAGCTCAGAGAGCCCTGTTACAGGGACAGGAGAAAGAACGTATGCGCCTTGCCCGTGAGTTGCACGATGGCTTGGGTCCGTTGCTTACCACACTGAAATTGTCCTTGCAGTCTACGCAACTTCATGCTCCTCAGCAGGAAAAGATGCGAAAGCTGCTGGATGAAACCATCAGCGAGGTACGAACCATGTCGCATAACCTGATGCCCGGCGTACTGCTTGACTTTGGAGTAGGCCAGGCTATTGGCAACCTGGTAGCTGCCATGCAAAAGGCGACGCCGGTTGTTATCAGGTACAGCAACGACATGCAGCAAGATGCTGTGCTGACCGACGAGATGAACATACAGCTGTATAGAATAGTGCAGGAGGCACTCAACAACGCAATCAGACATGCGCAGGCAACAGAGATCAAACTATCTCTCACTGGGTTTGAAGAATATATCAGTTTTTATATCAGCGACAATGGACAGGGCTTTGATACCACCACACACCACGGCGGCACCGGCCTGATCAATCTCAGGCAAAGAACCATGTTACTCAATGGCACGTTTGATATACACTCAGACAGCAACGGAACCAGTATTGAAATTGAACTACCACTGCCTTTATGACTATTCGTATTATCATAGCCGACGATCACCAGCTTTTTAGAGAAGGCATAGCCGCTCTGCTTTCGGATGATGAAGATCTGGCGATCGTAGGGCAGGCTGCCAACGGACATGAATTGTTGCAGTTGCTGGAGTCTGTTCAACCCCATGTGGTGCTTATAGACCTGGCTATGCCCGGTATGGATGGGTTTACAGCGATGGAAAAGTCCAGGAAACGCTATCCTAAGGTTAAGTTTATTGTGCTGACCATGCACGAAGAAGGGCAGTACGTTACCCGTGCAGTGCGCCACGGAGCCTTTGGCTTTTTGCTGAAAAACACAGATGAAGAAGAACTAAAACAGGCCATCCATACAGTATTCAGAGGTAAAAAATACTTCAACCATCGTATATCAGCACTGATGATCAGCAACATATCGCTGGAAGGAACCCTACCCAAACCACTCTCTCGGCGAGAAACAGAAGTATTGCAAAAGGTAGCTGAAGGAAAAACCACCAAAGAAATTGCCAGCGAACTGTTTGTGAGCACCCGCACTGTGGAAACACACCGAATCAATATGATGAAGAAACTGGAAGTGCAGAACTCTGCCGAACTGATCAGGAAAGCAGCACAGATGAAGATCATCTGAACATAGTACGTATTTATACGGAGGCGATCTTTAGGTAATAACCCCTGTTTGAATATGGCATAATTCTTATAGTTACATCACTCTTCAAAAGGCGTATTTAAAAGTAACAAACAACACTTAATAATACCCCTGAGATGAAGAAAACTATCGTATTGATATGCTGCCTGGCACTTTCTGCCAATGCCATATCGCAAAGCAGAACGGATATGAAAGGCCCCAATGCCAAAAACTACAAGCCCTGGAAACATGAAGCAAAGGCTACACCTGTGGAAAGCAAAACAGCCGGAGCAGTTGAAGTAAAAGGGCCGCGTGCCAAAAACAAAAAGGCATGGAGAAAGGGTACAGAAGGCTATGCCGATGTATCTGTTGATACCAACCGTACCAAGACACTGAAAGGCCCCAAAGCCAAAAATGCAAAGCCCTGGAAAAGAGATGACAGCAATTAATCCTTCCTCTATTTTATCACTTGAGCATTGGATGTTGACTATGATGTATGGAGTATTCCACCAACATACACAATGCTCAAGTAGCCAAGCATCGTTGTTCTACCTATCGCAACTGGCCCTCCGCCATCAGCCGAAAGCTTCCTGTCAGCAGGACCTGATCGTCTTGTAATTTGCACAAAAATTTACCACCGCGGCTGCTTAGCTGATAGGCCAGCATTTCTTTCTTGCCTGTTCGGCCAGCCCAGAAGGGCACCAGAGCAGCATGTGAGGAGCCGGTGGCAGGGTCTTCCAGTTGCTGCACGTGGGGCACCAGCGTGCGGCTCACAAAATCGGCACTTTTTCCGGGAGCGGTAACTGTATAGCCAAAGGTATCTGAGGTACGCAGCAGGGCAAAATCAGGTGTCATCGTTTGCAGATCATTTTCACTGGTTGCCAGCACAATATGCTTGTTGTTGGTGGTGAAATATCCGGCCAGTGGAATGCCTAGTCCTTGCCGTACCACATCAGGCACCTCTTCTTCGGCCACCACCGGAATAGCATCCAGCAGCATAGCGCAGGTCTGGTCAGACCTCATATGGCCTTGTATACTTCCTTCTCGGTAGAGCAAACTGATCTCGCCCTGCACACCTTTTTGCAAGGCCAGATACACCAGGGCCGCCAGAGAACCATGTCCGCAAAGCCCGATCTCGGCATCGGGTGCAAACCACCGCACATGAAAGGCATTGATACGCGCAGCAGGACACAAAAAAGTGGTGGCAGGCTGGTTGAAATCTGTAGCAATGGCCTGCATGGTTTCATCAGCCAGCGGTTGATTCAGCCACACCACAGCAGCGGTATTGCCTTTAAAACCAAGAGCAGGATCATTGAAAACTTCTATCAGAGAGAATGGGTAAGGCATAGCATATCAGGATGGTGAACTGTAAATATAGTAAAACAACAACCTGTTTGTTCGAACAAGCATTTGTAAATTATTGTTGTAAGGTAGCCGCTGAACAATACAGCCGGGCCATCACAGAAAAGTACACTCAATATCAGGCCGCCATACACATTTAAAATACATAAACATTGGTTGATCTATGAAAACGATAAAAGACACTACAGCTTATAATCCTCTCACCAGAGAAGAGGAAAGAGTGATTGTGCATAAAGGAACAGAATACCCCAACACAGGAGAATATAACAAACACTCAGCAACAGGCACTTATGTATGCAAAAGATGCGATGCACCGCTCTATACGTCAGACCAAAAGTTTGAGTCGCACTGTGGCTGGCCCAGCTTTGATGATGAAATACCCGGTGCCGTAGAGCGCGTACCTGATGCCGATGGGCGACGCGTTGAGATTGTCTGCGCCAATTGCAAAGCACATCTGGGCCACATATTTAAAGGAGAGTACCTCACGCCCAAAAACCTGCGGCACTGTGTCAACTCTATCTCGCTGAAATTTGTACCAGGAGAATAACTTCCCCCGATTTGTTATTTTCGGAAACTGCTAGTGTGCGTTTGTAACGCGTTACAAACGCGCATTAGCTTACGTAATATAATTCATACTTAGTTATAAGTATCTTTTGTTGTTGAATATATTACACAAGTGCATTGTGATATGTATAAATTAATACATTCGCATTCAATCAAATATCAACAACAGTATGAAAAAGTTATGTTTTATTATGCTCCTTGTGCTTCCGTTCATTTCTTTTGCGCAAGATCAGATGTATTCTCATATGGAAGAAAAGTCAATCAAACGTTCACCAGAAGATTACAATCAGGCAGCAAATAACAACCGGTATACGTACGAGTTTACACCAGGAAGAGAGCTTATCAGAGCTGGCAACAAACAACTAATAGGTATTGGAATAGGCATGGGCGGTACTCTTATAGGAACTACAATAGTAGCCAATGGTACCGTGGAAACAGCTTATTTGGGAAGCATTATGGTAGTAGCCACAGTTGTTACTGGCCTCATATTAAATATCTCTGCCTGGACACATATCAAAAGGGCTGGACAATTAATGGATAACAATAGGGTTTCTATTTCCGGCAAAGGGCTAACCATCAGCCTGAACTAATAACAGAGGCTGACATCGGTAGAATGGAAACCGGAGAGATATACTATTTATTCGGTTTCCCTCACCGATATACCTACCGGACAATGATCGGAGCCGAGGTAATCAGGTAAGATCAAAGTTTCCCTGATCTGTGGCAGCAAAGACGCACTCACCAGAAAGTAATCAATTCTCCAGCCGATATTCTTACTTCTGGCGTTCATCCTGAAGCTCCACCAGGTATACGCTATCTCATCGGGGTGCAGATGGCGGAACGTATCTACCAAACCGCTATTGAGAAAGTTACCAAAACCGTCAATCTCAATCTGGGTATAACCTGCACTTTTGTTGTAATTGGCCTGCGGCCTGGCAAGGTCAATGGGCTGATGGGCTACATTAAAATCCCCGCATACGATGACCGGCTTTTTGCTTTCCAGTGCTTTCAGATAAGCCAGAAAGTCGTGGTCCCATTGCTGGCGGTAGTCTAATCTTACCAACTCCTGCCCTGCGTTGGGCACATACACGTTGACCAGGTAATAACCGGCATATTCCAGGGCGATCACCCTGCCTTCATGGTCATGCGCTTCCATGTCCATGTTGTAGGCGACCGACAACGGTAATGTTTTAGTCAAAATAGCCGTACCGGAATATCCTTTTTTTGCTTTAGACTCATTGGCGTACAGGTGGTACTGCGAAAGACTTTCCAGGGCTGATTGTACCTGCTCAACGCTGGCCTTGGTTTCTTGCAGGCACAGCACATCTGCCTGTAGTGTGTTTGCCAGACCAGAGAAGTCTTTTTTCATCATAGCACGAATGCCATTGACATTCCAGGAGATGAGTTTCATATCGGGTAGTTTTTCTGCAAGTTTGCCGGAAAGTATTGTTTTTCACAAAGGTGTGCCATGTAAAAAAACAGGACGGCTTTAGAAAAACCGTCCTGAGTGTTACTTTAAAACTTATACGAACTATTTTACGAATAACTATTTCGAAAGGGTGAAGCCAGGCAGACGCATCACTTCACCGCCTTTTTTGGCAGATTCGTGTGCGATGATACCCACACAGGTAATATTGGCCGACTGCACAGCATTGGGATAAGGCTGTGTGTTATGGACCAGCGCATCCAGAAAAGCATGTACCAGATGCGGGTGCGACCCTCCATGACCTGCTCCCTGCGTAAATGACAAGTGCTGATGTTCATCTGCATCGTATACTCCCCGGGTGGTGAAATGCTGAATAGCCTCCGGTAGCAGCCTGGCATAGTCCGGACTTTCCACTTCTTCAGGAATTTCCGGCTCTGGCTTTTTGGCAGTATGTACCACCAGCGGGTTGCCCTCTATCAAAGGCCATTCTACCGATTTTTTGGAACCGTATACTTCAAAGCTCTCACGATATTGCCGTGCCACATCAAACAGTGAGCGATAAACCTGCGCACTCAGGTCAGAGTCTTTGAACTTGATATGCGTAGTTTCTACGGCGTAGGGTGAGTTATAATGCTTCTGCAAATCTTCGCTGATAGTGCCCGAACCAAAGCACGACACATATTCAGCTTCTCCCCTGGTAAGTCCCAGCACCGGACCTACACAGTGGGTAGCGTAGTACATAGGCGGCAGACCGGGCCAGTAGTTGGGCCATCCGTCCATATCCTGCTGATGGCTGGCTTTCAGAAACTGTACTTTACCCAGTGCACCGGTATCATACAGCTCTTTCATGAACAGAAATTCACGGGCATACACTACTGTTTCCATCATCATATAGGTGAGCCCGGTACTTTGCGTGAGCCTGACGATCTCCTCACATTCCTCCACGGTTGTTGCCATCGGTACGGTGCAGGCTACGTGTTTGCCAGCCTTCAGGGCCTTGATAGACTGCTCACCGTGGTTGGGAATAGGCGTATTGATGTGTACGGCATCAACGGCAGGGTCTTGCAGCAACTCATCATACGAAGTGTAACGTTTTTCTATCTTAAAAGCCTCACCAATTTCATGGAGGGTAGATTCGGTACGCTGGCAGATGGCATACATGTTGGCATTGGGATGCTGCTGATAAATGGGAATAAACTCCGCACCAAAGCCCAGTCCTACGATAGCGATGTTAATTTTTTTATTGCTCATATTTTTTGCACGAATAATTTCTTATGAAACAGAGAGATATGTCTGGAAATTAGTTGAAGTTCTATATCTATGAATTTCCATTTATTTCAATTAATCTCTATTTCATTTTATTAATAAGCGTTTCAAAAAAGCCAGTCCATCAGAGGCAAAAGCATCCTGGTTGCCTGCCAGATGTCGCCATATGCATACAGCACCTGCCAGTTCTTTGATTTCGGGCGTAAAGCTTTCTATAGAAATACATCCGCTGTAATTCACTTTCTCTAGTCCGCGTTTAAAATCATCCCAGCGAAACTGGCCTGTTCCGGGCGTACCACGGTAGTTTTCTGCCACCTGCACATGTATCAGCTTATCGCCTGCCAGCACAATGGCCTTTTCCAGATTGGGTTCTTCGATGCTCATATGAAAACCATCCAGCAGGATACCGGCAGCCGGGTGATTGATATCGTGAATCATGCGCACCAGGTCTTCTGTTGTATTCACCAGATCAGACTCAAAGCGGTTGAGCGATTCCAGTGCGATGTGCAAACCATGCTGCTGCGCCATCTGGCAAACAGTATACAGGTTTTTTACGGCCAGCTCCCACTCCGCTTTGCGCTGTTCGGTAGGAATCATCCGCGCTTTACCAACAGCCGAGTACATAGGGCCTGCCAGAAACGGCGCGTCCCATGCATTGCAAAGCTTAAAGCATTGTTCAATATAATCGAAACAAGCTTGATGTACGGCGGTATCTTCGTTTGTCAGATCACGGGTAGGGCCAAAAGCACCACAAACTACCGCTTTCAGGCCATGTTCGTCCAAAGCTTTGCGCACCGACTGACCGTCGATCAGTTCGGGATATTCCACCGGTATTTCTACCGTATCGTATCCCATCGCCTTTATTTTGGCAAACAGGTCTGTGGTATCCGTGGTAAAAGGCGATGTCCAAAGCCAAGTGCTTACGCCAAAAGTCAGGTTCATATGGGTAGTATTTTTTTGTTTACTGATTATTGGTAATTCGTATCAGATCGCATCTGAGCCGGTTACTTTCATGGTGCCTTGCATGACTCTCCAGTGGCCTGGAAAGGTGCATACAAAAGGATACTCGCCAGGCTTATCGGGTGCGATGAAGCTAAGCTCTACGCTTCCCTGCGGATCTATCAGTGGCGTACTGTAAAGCACTTCCGGTATGTCAGGCACATAGTTTTTCTCTGCTCCCTGCGGATCAGTAGCGATTGCATCTGCTGCCGCTCCGATCACTTCGAGCTTACCCTGCTGCCCAATAACCAGGTTATGCTGCATGAAGTCCGGGTTGTCAAAAACGATTTTAACAGGTTTGCCAGCTTCCACCGAAAACTCCCCTACATCATATTTCATGGCGTTTTTGACTGTTTGGATGTGTACTACCTGCTCATCTTTATCGCTGACAGCAGCTACTGCCGTGGCCTGTTGAGCAGGTCTGTTCCAATAAGTATCCATCAGTGCATCGGCCAGGGTGGTTCCCTCGAAAGACGATGCCCCTTCCTTGTACTCTTTCTCTACCTGGTATTTCCAGTTGCCAGCCAGCGACGTCTTTTGCCCGCTTGTCTGTAGGAACATCTGTTCGGGTTTCCCCGCAAAACCTCCCCATCCCTGGGTATCCTCTAGTCTCACCACAACCAGGTTCTGTCCAGCTTTGAGCACATCTGTCGGAATATCATAGATTCTTTCTACCTCATAATCATCTTTGATACCCCCTACCCTGATGCCGTTGATCCAGACCTCGTCGGTTTCATCAATAGGTCCCAGAGAAATTTTCCCGGTCTTTCCGGCGACCCGGGCTGGCAGGTCGATGGTTTTTCTAAACCACACCACGCCGTTGATATCCAGGTTGGCCTGCTCCAGAAATTTCGGCAATGCCATGATCTTCCACTGGCTATCTTTATAAGCTATATCCTGCCGCGATAGCATAGATGCCTGCTCGGCTCTCATGGCTTCATACTGCGGATGCGCTTTTAGGTAAGCATCCATAAAACCATCTTTGTGTTTGATAGCTGCGGTATATACTGCTTTGGAAAGCCAGGCATCCTGCTCTACCTCAGGCTGTTCGCTCATCTGGAATAGCTTACTGCCAAGGCCGCCGGATGCGGGCATTTCAGCAGTAGCCAACGTTGCTGTCAGTTGTGTCTGAGGATCTTTGTCCTGTAAAATACCCGACTGGAGAATAGCCTGGTTGGCCCATCGGGTATCGGGCATCACCTGCACGGCAGCCCTTCTAACGCCCGCTGCCGGATGATGCAGTGCTTGTACTACTACGCGATAAGCTTCTTCATCTTTGCCATCCAGCATACCCAGTCCGTGAAGTGTCCACAAAGCATGGATCGCCGCCGGACTCATGCCCAAATCATCGGTGTCGTCTCTTTTGATAATTTTGTATAGCTCCGGCACCACATCTTTTTGGTTTCGCTCAACCAGTAGCCGCTGTGCTGTGGTACGCCAAAACATGTTGTCACTGCTTAGCGCAGCGATCAGACCATCGGGTTCATCAGCACTCAGGCTCATAGGCTCATAAGGCTCTGCGTCTTTGTAAACCACGCGCCAGATGCGGCCATGTTCGCGGTCACGGAGTGGATTCACATAGGCGTTACCCTCGCCGGTTTCGCCTTCAAAACCACCGCGTTCAGGCGTAGGTGTTGGATTATGCTGGATAATAAAATTGTACCAGTCGGCTACCCACACTGCCCCATCAGGCCCTACCTTTGCTTCTACCGGTGCCACCCATTCATCAGAACCGGCAAAGAGGTTACCGCCGTTTTTCTCTGCATAGCCAGCCCCTTCTTTTTCTATAAGTGCTCTGTGCACTACGTGTCCGGTGGGTTCACACACAAAAGCTATCTTGTTCCAGTATTCCTCCGGATAGTTGCGGGCAGTATAAAAGTCGTGACCGGCAGCGGCCGTAAAGCCGCCCCATACATCTACCTGGCGCAGATGTTTTGCAATAGGCATCATGCCGTAGTGGCCGTCTATTTTGGCACTTCCTCCGGTGGGCAGGCCATCCACATGTTGCAGGTACTTATCCGGTATGCCCAGATAAACGCTGTGTGTATTATTGGCTGTAGAGGCAAACACTTCAAAATCTTCCGTAAAACCTAGCCCCCAGGTATTGTTGCTGGTACGGGTCATGTAGTCAAACTCTGTTACCTGTGGTGAACTGCTTTCAGTAGAAGTAGACGTTGACATACTGTTGCTTGCTGCCGAGGCATGTTGGTGCATGGCATGATCTGCCAGCTTAAACTTATACACGCCCTGGCTAAACTCACGCTGCTGACCGGCAATGGTTCCCTTGAAGCCAGAGTAGCCTAGTACACCCCAGATGTTGTTGTCCATGCCATATTTAAGGTTGGAAGGCCCGGCATGGGTGTCGAATGTGCCCCAGCCTGTGATGATTTCTTTGCGCACATCAGCTTTATCATCTCCGTTGGTATCTTTGAGAAAAAGAAAGTGCGGTGCCTGAGAAACGACTATCCCGCCATTGGCAAATGTCAGGCTGGTAGGAATGTTGAGATGATCGGCAAAGACGGTGAACTTATCAGCCTTGCCATCGCCATCAGTATCTTCGCATATCTTGATACGGTCGTCTCCTACGCCGTCTTCGTTTCTGACGGAATTAGGATAATCCACAGTTTCTATCACCCACAAACGCCCTCTTTCGTCCCAGTCCATGGCAATCGGATTGATAATATCCGGCTCGGAGGCAAAGAGTTCCAGTTTGAAGCCTACCGGCACTTGTATGAGTTTGGCTGATTTTTCGGCAGAAAGCGGTAGCTGGAAGCGTGGTGCCGGTACACGCTGTTCATAGTTGGGAATACCTGATTTGTCTACGTATTGCAGCTCGGGCATGTTGTTCATGTATGCCTGCCACTGCTTCTTTACCTGATCGCCTACAGCCCACACGATGCCTGCGGCCATCAGGTTGTGAAAGCCCGGATTGTCCCAGGTGCGCTCATCATGACCGTAGGCAGTGTAGAACACGCGCCCGTCGCCATGTGTTTTTACCCACGTCCAGGGCTCGTGATGGTTCCCTTCAACCCGCTCCATGAGTACGGTGCGGTCGTTGGTGAGCTTGGTATGTACGTAAGTTTCATCCCAGGTAGAGAATTCTTTGACCCCCAACATGGCAGGGTGATCGGGCTTGATGATCTTGGCAACGAAGGTGCCGGTATCATGGCGCAGAAACTGGCCGCCTACTAAATCGATATACTTTTGAGAATTCTGAAAGCAGAAGCTGGCACAGTGTACGGGTATAAACCCTTTGCCACTTGCCACAAAATCCATCAGCGCGTCTTCTTCATCCGGCGTGATCGTCTCATGGTTGGCATAGATTAACAGGCCATCGTACTTGCCCAGGTTGCTGGTATTGAGGTCAGCGGGGTTTTCGGTATAGGTGAAGTTGATGCCCTCCGGTGCTAGTGCTGCGGCCAACATGGGCATAAATTGCTCAGAGTTGTGGTGTTCACTGTGGTGCCCCAGAAAAAGAATTTCAATTTTTCGGGGCGAGTTGTCTGCCTGACGGTGCTCTGTTTTGCAGCTGGCAAACAGTATGCACAAAGACAGCATGAAGTAATAGGCTGAAGCTTTCATGGAGGTATAAAGTCTAGGTTGCTCATGCAATCTTCAAAAATTGAGTTGGATAAACATCTATTATTTTATCAAAAACCAACTGTATTTTTTCATTTATTAAAAAATATTCTAAAATTGAATGATAAATAACAGTATACTTATGAAAGCAGCACTCCAAAAATCGCCTATTTCTGCTTCCTGTACTTTTGTGGTAAAGGAGCTAAAAGATATGTATTTTGATCCCAACTGGCACTTCCATTCCGAATATCAGCTATTTGTAGTGCTACAGGGAAGGGGCACCCGTTTTATAGGCGATCATGTCAGTCACTTCAAGCCGAGCGATATGGTTTTTACAGGTCCCAACCTACCGCACTTGTGGAGAAGCGATCATGAGTATTTTGAGGGCCAAAAAAACCATAGTATTCATGGCATTGTCATCTATTTCCATGAAAACTTTCTGGGAGAAACCACCCTGCATAAAGATGAGATGCTCAAACTAAGACAGTTGTTTGTGAAGGCAAAACGGGGCCTGGATGTAACGGGCGCAACAGCCGTCAAAGTCTGCCATATGATGCACGAACTGCTCGATGCCACAGGGTTGCGCAGCATTATTCACCTGCTGGAAATTCTGGATGTGCTGGCAAACGCCCCGGACCTGAAACTGCTGGCTAGTCCGGGCTATTCCAATACGCTGAAAGATGGAGATGCCGAGCGTATGAACAAAATCCATGTGTATGTGATGAAGCATTTTCAAAAGAAGATCAGCCTGGAAGAAGTGTCTTCGCTGGCACATATGACTCCCACCTCTTTCAGCCGGTATTTTAAGACGCACGCCAACAAGACTTTTTCTGACTTTGTTAGTGAAATACGGATCGGTCATGCTTGCAAGCTACTGATAGAAGATGACATGACCGTATTGCAGACGTGCTATGAAAGTGGTTTTCAAACACTCTCAAACTTCAACAAGCAATTCAAAACCATCACGCACCGCAGCCCGCTTCAATACAAAAAAGAGTACACGGAAGTGTTGTATGGATAAAAGGGGAAACGGCCATAGCGGAACGGGAAGCCGGAGACTTAAAATCGAAAAAGCAAGTCAACAAACACTTTATCAAAAGTAAGTAACCGTCTGTCATTCAGTAATTTAAATACATTTTCTTAAGTCTTTATTAAGCTATACCACGATAATAGCCTTTGCGGATGGTTTGTCTGATACACAGGTAGAGGGCAAATAATAACATGCCGCAGATCAGACCCATCACGGGGGCAGATAATAGGCTCAGGGCATATCCCGAGATATAGGAGCCCGTTACATCCGAGAGATTGATCATAGCCATATAAGTTGTAAACTGAGAGCCTTCTATCTTGGGTCGGCAGAGCGCCATCAGAATAGGAAAAGCGGCCACACTGAAGGCCGGGTCCATCATATACCAGAGGACTAGTCCTGAAGTGAGGGTAAGTTTGTTCGTAGAAAAAATAGAAACCATACCAAAGATCAGCAGAAATATGGCGATGACCATCACCATCAGCAGGAGTCCTCGTTTGGCTCCATATCTATCCGAAAGGTAGCCCCCTACCAGAATGACACTGAGCGATGCTACAGTGCCTAGCGTGCCTGAAAGTATGGAAAGCTCGGTATCCTGCCACTGTAAATCCTGAATCAGATAAATAGAAAATGCCCGGATAAAAATACTCAGGCAGACATATACGCCTGCTATTGAAAGAAATATGACCAGATTGCGCGAAGAGGCCAGCCCTTTGTACAGCTCTGAAAAAAGCCACCGCAGGCTGATTTTATCCACAATATCCCGGATATCATTAGTTGTACGACTGGCACCAGGCCATAGGGTGTCACCTTTTTTTTCTTTAATGAAAAAGGTAAACAGCATCATCAGAAACAGCGCAGCAGATTGCGCAATAGCTGCATCGTGAAAACCATAAGCACGAATCATATAGGATAATCCGGCCGCTCCTAAGGCGTTTCCCGTCAGCATACCACCTCTCATAACAGCATTGATGCGTCCGCGTTCCTTCACTGGAATAATAGAGATCGCCATAGCATCTACACTAGCATCCTGCACTGAAGCAAAGATACTATGCACAAAGAAGGCACTGGAAAGTAACATCAACTGTGAGGAAGGCTCTTCTACCAGCAAAATACCCAGAGAAGCTATAAAAGCCATCAACTGTGCCAACACTACCCAGGGTTTGCGTCGCCCCATGGCCGACTGTTGAAACCGGTCGATCAGAGGTCCCCAGACAAACTGTATGATCCAGGGAAGCCCTACGATAGCAATAAAAGTACCTATAGCTGTAGCGTCCGTGCCTTCAGCTGCCAAATAGTTAGCCACTGCCGTGAGAGAAAACCCGGCAGGAATGCCCTGCATTACATACAAATAAAAGAACGTAACGTATCGTAAGGGCCTGCTGCTGTTGAGAACTAATGGATATGCCTGCACTCGTTGGTAGCTTTGTGTTTTGTGTAGCAGGGTATCATATGCGCATAACCCTTAGCCAATGCCAATCAATAGAATGGAAAACGACTAGAATTGTTTATTCTTCGCAATAAGATTTTTAAACAAAAACAGGGTATTGAAAACTTGCTGAACGTTTGTTCAAAAAACAGGGATTACTCCTTTTCACACACCTGTTCGTGATGTTCATCTGCCAGTGTTTTCTCCGAGATTTTACCTTTCCAGGCGGTATCATAAGATATGGCATCTGCAAGCACTACTTTATATTTGAAACTAAGCCATATAAACTCAAGCAATGTCAGGTTTTGCGCCAGCATGGGTAAAGGATCGTGCCAGCGAAATATGACATCTTTAGCCTTCAAAAGATCTTTTCCCCACTGCATAAACTGCCTGCTTCGAATGGCTCTCAGGCAATTATACGTGGCAAATGTTAGCAAATTCATGCGTGGCTGTAGGTTTATAGGTTTGATCATCGGTTTATTTTTGCCCAAAAATGCTTGTACTAAACGATCTGAAGGGTCAAACAGATGCAGCCCATTGACAGTACGAGGGTTGCACTCTATAACATAGAACCTGTTGTCTTTTTCATCCAGGATAAAATCCATTCCAATCTGACCATGATACTGGTGTTTTCTGCAAAACTCCTGTACATATGCCTCAATCATCGGTTGGTTTACCTGCTGGTAGTAAATACCTGAGCCTTTTCCTAAGTTATAAGGATGCACATACGTTACGTGCGCCTTCACTTCTCCGTGGTAAGCGATGCTATAGCTACAGTATTCTGTACCACGCACATACCACTGCGCCACCCAGGGATAGTCCTGCGACTTGTTTAGCGTACGAAACTGTTTTTGCTTGGGGCCAATCAGTACTTTGGTAGCAAATCTGGAAAACACAGGCTTAAAAACATAGTACATGGCATCTTCCTGAAGCAAAGCAACATCTCTTGCCGTTTCTAGCAAAAATGTAGGAGGTGCTTTAATAGTACAGTTTGCTGTCTGATGGATGAAGGTAAATTTATTGTGCAGTGATTTCAGCTTCTCAAAATCATCACAAAACACGTCACATATACCATCAAAGTGATGGCGGTAGTTGGCAATGTACAATGCCTCTTCGTAGGTTGGAATCAACAGGTTGATTTCATATTGCTTCACCGCCTTTTTAAGAAAATCTATATAAGCATCTGTATCAAGGGCTGCTGTCGGCGTACGAATATACCCCTGCACATACCTAGAGTACCTTCCCATGGGAAACTGCAAACTATCGGCCAGCCATATGCATACAGCTTTGCCTGCCAACAAACGCGCCAGTTCCAGAGATGTAGGGTTACGCGCGCCCGTAATCAAAATGCGAAGCATACCTAATCAGTTAATGATCCTTCTGAACGTTATTTGGACAAAGCGCGGTAGGTAAGCCCGGTTGCCAGAGCACCTCCCAGGTATAGCATGACGGTCAGTACCTGTGTTTTGGTGGTGCGGTTGCTTGCCTGCGGCGACAACCCCAGAGGTTTGGGAAGTACCAGTGCCCCCAGGCCTGCCAGCAATCCTAAACCAATGCTGCGTTTCCATAGCTTTTTGGGTGAAGAGGCAGGAATCAGGCTATAATACAAGGCATTAGATACTACGTCAGTTGCCAGCGTTACATAATGTAAGGTGGAAGCATCCCGGGGTGGTTGTATATCCAGGGCTGATAGTATCTTTAACAATGCCTGCTTACCAAGGCTATCCATCCGGGGAGCGTTGGACTGTACATACCGCAACGTCTCGTGTATGGCGGTAAGAATCAGCGCACCAGTCAGTCCGCTCAAAAAAGTATGGGTAATTTTCATAAGAATAGCTGAAAAAATATGTAATTGTGCTGGTTGATATACTTTAGTGTATGGTAAAATGTTTAAAAATTTCTTTTGTATCATATCAGAAGGCCAGATAGCCCACGGCAAGCTTAAGATTGAATACATAATATCCCAGCAGACTGCCGTATGCATGATGGATTGAGAGGCTTTCCGGGTGTTCTCCTGCATTCATCTCATCTGCATCCAGAATATCTTTTGCATCTTTGGGCATAAAGGACCAGCCAAACTCCACGCCTGAATTGATCACAAGCCTATCAAACAGCACTTGCTGCTTGCCCGTCCCAATGGTGATCACCGGATTCATCACGTCTTTGGTAAATTGACCTACCTTGCCTTGTTTGCCATGGTAAGTATTAAACTTTGTGATGCCGAAGCCCAACGTCCAGTAATAGCCGATAGGGGCTATAGATGCAGAGTGGCTGAACCGGAAGTTTTTCATATGCACACCGATCGTATTTCCTTTCAGGATATCGTAGTGGATGCCGTCTATCTCCGGATTGTCAGATGCCAGTTCTTTGACCGTACCGGTTTTGACAAAGCTGTAAGAAAGCCCCAATGCCACATCGCGGCTGATCAGGTATTCGAAAGTGAGTTGCGGGCGATAGTTGATGGCCAGAAAGTTCTGCCCTCTGGCCCTGGACTCTCTGCCCAACACAGACGCTCTGGTAGACATATGGTTTTGGTTCATATTAAACAGTGCCGGGGCCACGTTGAAATTTGCCGATACCCAGGCTCTTTTTCCCATATAACCCGGCACCTGGGCAATTGCCAGCGGCGCAAAGCAAATGACAAACAACAGCGTATATAAGTGTTTCAAAACTTTAGTGTTTTAGTTTGAACAAAGTATAGTAAATATTAGACTGCAACAGGCTCTCGTTGTCTTTCATCTTCATCTTTCTCATCTCGCCTCCAATGATACCTTCATTGCGCACATCGAAGGTGAGCGAGAAATACAGAGAGTTCTTATCCGGTTTCAGATTCAGATAGAGCATGTAAGGGGCGGAGGGTGGAAAATAAACAGCACAGAGAAACTGGTAAAAGTTCAGTGCTTTTCTCTCTTTGGAGGTTACACCGCCCATCCAGGTAAAGTAAGGGGTGCCATACTTTTCAGAAACCGCCTTTATTTCATTATGGATCGGACTTACCCCTGTGGGTGCTTTTTGCTGCATTTTTTCAATCAGCCATTCTTGCACAATACTGTGCATGTTGAATTTTTCTACATCATCGCTGGTGAAACTCATGGTGTTGAGCGTAGGTGCTTCCATGTTGAGCTTTTCTTGCGCCTTTTTGATCTTATCGTCCATAGAGGTCAGCACAGTTTCGGCATCTTCATACTGCATCCTTTCTTTTTTGCGGTAGTCTACTTTGACATAAATCGGATTGATCATCAGGGTCTTATCCACTGTAGGAGCTTTCCACTTATTTTTTCCGGATTGTCTTTCAGCATCATATTTCCGGGCTTTTCTGCATTTTTCTTCCAGCATCGTAAAAAATGCGGTATCATCGTCAAAGCCCTCGAAAGCATATTGCAAATAGGTTTTATCTTTGTTTTCCAGAGCCTTTTCCGGTGCCTTGCCTACCCTTCTGAACCTTTGTTCAAAGTCCTCGTCTTTGAAGGTTGCTTCATACATCAGGTCTGTCAGCATTAAATGCACTTCTTCATCTTCGGGATGCTGCTCGTGATACAGGTACAGGTTTCGGATGGCCAGCGCGTAAAGCTCTACGTCTTTAAAGTCTTTTAAAAAATAAGTTATTCTCTGCCGCTCTCCGTATGTGCCATCAGGATTGCCCTGATGACCAAAACGTGCCAGGCTGTACAACGCTTTGAGTATATTCTTCTGCAAATATGCATCGGCAGGATGTTCTTCCTGCAAACTGTAAGCATTTAGCAGAGCTTCTGTGCTCTCTCCGCCCAGCAAATACAACCGGCTCATTTCAAACTGTGCTATGGTACGAGCCTTGTTAAACTTATCTTCTGACACGATGAAGTTTTTCTCTGCCCCGGTTTCTTTCTGGCTGTTCAGCAAAGCCCGTAGCGACTCCTTTCTTTTAGCAATATTGGGATGAGACCTTTTGCTGTCGTCGTAGTTCTCGTCTGTCTGCCATTCTTTGACATTTACCAGGTAGTAATGGTCTGGAAATTTGTAGCTACCCGCCTCAAAGTATGCCTTGTTGAACACTCGTTCATGTACAGGGAAATCAGCATCTTTCAGCAATTCAAAGACCTGCTCAGGTGCCTGTTGGCTGTAGTCTGATTGTAGGAATATCTTTAGGCCCATCAGGTCGGCTTCCAGTTCCTGATCTTTATCAAACGAGCTTTTTGTAAACACCTTTTCATCAAAAGATAGCTTCCGGTAGTCGCCTTTAGCCTCTGAAATCTCCCGGGCTTTCACATAGCTGTTGATAACATGCTTCTCTTTATAATGAATGATTTCGTGTGAAAGGATAAACGCAAGCTGTGCTTCATTTTTCAGACGCGCCAGCAGTCCCAGATTCACAAAGATGATCCCGTTTTCTGTGGTATATGCGTTTACCTCTGTGCTTTTTACGGTATAGATTCTGAGGTCTTTTCTGAGTGCCTTATCATCTTTTAAAAGCTCATCCAGCACCTCTCCCAGGTAACGTGATACTTCATCGTTAAAAAGCACTTTGCCACTGATCAGAAACTGATGGATATTAAAGCTACTCTTCAGATAAAAGGATTCTTTACTCTTTCGGGTAAACCGTTCATCATCTTTGGAGACATGCACTTTCAGGTCTTGATGGTATTTTTCAGAAGACCGTTCAATGAAGTCAGCAGGAATTTGCTGCTGCGATTGCAGTGTTTGATAACTACTGTCCTGCGCCAGTGCGTATTGCAGGCTAAGTACGGACAGACAGAACGGGAACCATTGTTTGATTTTCATAATAGAAGAATAGCGTCAGGAAACATTTTAATCGTTGGGGGATGGCCTTGGGAAGTTGATGTTGCCTTCGTAGTGGTAAGTAACATTGCTGTACCGGTAAGACTCAGATTTGAAGGCTAGTTCGCAAAATTCTATATGGATAATCCCTCCTTCTACTCTCAGGTATAGCGTGCCGCTTGTAGAGATTTTGTCTGTAGAAAATGAAGAAATAATGACGCTGGCTGTGGGGTTCTTGAGATTGGTGTTAGTATGCTGTCCTACAGAAAACTGCATGTTTCCTACTGGAAAATCCTTTAGCGGAATGCTGTATTCTATGGTTATACCCCTGTCATCGTCATCCGCATACACTACCATAACACCACCGTAAGACGGCGCGAAATCTATGCGATTGACTATAATATCGTCATCCCCTTTGGTTGAGGATACAATATTTTGAGTGAGATCATCCGAGCAATCGGCCCGTATGGTGTTGCCGCAGACGTTGCTACAAGCACCGCCACAGTCAACGGCTGTTTCATCCTGATTTCTGATACCATCCGAGCAGGTAGGAGGAATATCCAGTACCGGTACGAATTCTAAGGACTGGTCATCTACACAGGCAGTGCAGAGAAAGGTAAAGTAAAGCAGCAACAGGCATTTTATGGATAAATACTGTACTGTACGTAATAATCGTTGCATGGAGTTCTGTTTGATCAAAAACAGATGCAATTAGATTATTTTTGTAATAAGTTGCTATTATCTGTAATATATTAAAACTAATTCACGATTTTATACTACCATTTGTTTCGCAGCATAGGATTGCCACGCTTGCAAAGTTGGAGGGCTAGCCCCCAGGGATCGCGCATCATGATCAGGTGAGAGCCATCTGCCAGTTGTTTCTCATCTACCAGGGTAGCACCGGCATTTTGTAGCCTAACGCTATCGCTGGCAGGATCATCAGAGACAAAAGCCAGGTGCAGCAACAGAGGATTCATGCTGCCATAATCGGGTACCTGATCGGGCGGATTGCAGTATACTTCCATCATCACGTCGCCGCTACTGTCTGCTATAAAATGCATATAGGGTTCGGTATCCGTGGCTTTGACAATCGTCATCCCCATATTTTCAACATACCAACGGGCTACTTCCAAAGGATGTTGTACATTCAAAGCAAAGTGTTCAAGTTTCATAGATAGATGGCTCATTTTACGCTGATCATTGATTAAGGCGGACTTCAGTTATCTTGCTGTGCATAACTGGCTTCATACTGGAGGGCTTCCAGGGCGGCAGCCAGGTAAGCCAGTGGCGCATTCCAGTTGATGGCAATTTCATTGGAGGCATACGAACAGTCGTCGTCCACATACGAGGCATCGGTTACGTTGGTAGGATACTTACAGCCATCCTGTTGCGCGGGGTTAGGCCCTCCTACCAGCAGGCCGGGTACAGGGGCCTTGATGCCGTCGGAAATAGACAGGCGATGGTGCGGATGCAGCGGCGTTTTGCTACCAAAGCCTGTCACAAAAGAGTAACCCGTGGCATTCCTTCCTAGCAGGTAGTCCAGGTTGCTTAGGGCATAGTCTATGTATTTGTGGTCTGAGGTCAGGCGGTATGCCTGTAGTAGCGCAATACTCTGGTTGGCAGCCACCGCATTACTACCCCACACAAAGTCACCGGCGGCTTGGCCCATCACCGTTCGGTAAGGCTGTTCCCCTATGCTGTCCGTCAGGTGGTTGGCAAAAGCAATGAGCGAATCTTTTAAGATGGCAAAGTCTTGTTTTCCGGCAGCGTTTAGGCGTTTTTCAAAGCGACTGAGCGTATACAACCCAAGCATCTGCACCTGGTTCCAGGAAGGAACCTCCATAGGCCGCATGGTGAGTTTAGTGAAGGTCTGGTAGTACGTCGTATCGCCGGTGGTGACATACAGCTCGGCAGCCGCCCAGTTAAATTCATCGCTCACCTGCTGGTCGTCGTAGGCACCCGTGGTTACTTTGGGCTTGAAGGTTTTATTCATGCGTGGCTGGTTGTAGAGCACCTTCGGATGCTTTTGCGCCCATTGCCACGCACGCTGCGATACATGCAGGCAAGAATCGGCCAAGCCGGGCAGTTGCTTATCAAACTTACGGAAAACGCGGCTAGCCTGAGCCATCACGGCGGCAAAGTCTAACGTAGCGGCTGTACTTTTCTGCACCACATAGCGGGTATGCCGTGCCGTCTCCGGTTTGATCATACTCTCAAAACTGGCGGTGGTCAGTTTGTGGTACACGCCGCCATCGGCATCCTGCATGGCCAGCATCCATTGCAGGTTCCACAGCACCTCATTGAGCATATCCGGAATCTGGTCGTCACTCTCCGGAATATTGAGTTGCAGTGTATCAAAAAAAGCAGGAAAATCCTCATAGGCAGCCATCAGTGTGCCCATAGTGATACCACTGTTGACAATGTATTTGTTATAATCCCCTGCATCATACCAGCCTTTGGGTGCAGCGATGACAGCCCTTTTTGGCCGACCTTCCGAAACTGCCGAAGCATGTATCCTCACCAGGGTATCAGGATGACCTGCTGCTCGTTTCCATATACCAGCATAGCTGGCTGGCAAATCTGTAGAAGCTCGCTGGTAGTAAAAAGCCTTGATGGCTGCTTTGGACAGTGGCCGGAATACCTGTGGCTGGATATTAAACGCATAAGAAGCACCCAGCGAGGGGATCACCACCCGGTAAGTGCCTGTCATCTTAAAATCTGAAAAGTCGGCCATGCGGGTGGTATCTTGAGAAAAATGCGAGGCATAGGGTTGGCTGAGCACCCCAGTATAAACAGTATCGTCCTGGTTGATAGAAGAGAGGAAAAAGGTATCGGCAGCCACATTACCCACCACTACGGCCAGTTTGGGCGCATCCGGGTAAAAGCCGATTTGGTTGAGACGAATATTTTCAGCAGCCACAGTATCCTGCTGGCTTTTTGCAACGGAAGAAGAAAGAGTGAATAAAGAAACCGTCAGATAGATGCAGGTGAAAAAACAGAAGTTCATAGGTTCATTAATCAGTGCAATGGCAATATATTTTAAGTAAACAAAGTAACTAAATTTTTGCCATAACCCACAGGCAATTCCCGATAGTCTATACTACTATGTATTTTTTCACCTCACACACATACCGTCACTTCATCTCCTACCCTCAACACATTGCCCGGTTGCCTGCATACCATATTCTGTCCAAACAATACTTTGCTGCCCACAGTACGGTAGCCTGCCAGCGTCTTCAACGGCTCCTGTCCCTTTCCGGCTGTTTGCTGGTCAATGGTGATCAGCACGCAGCGTCCGCAAAGCTTCACGCTCTGAAAAGTGGTTGCGCCTATCTGTATCTCTTTCCAATAATCTTCGGCAAAGGCTTCGGTGTGTTTAACGACCAGGTTGGGCCGAAACCGGTTCATGGGTACCGGCGCATCCAGTCGCCTGTTCAGATCGGTCAGGGAAGCTTCGCTGATCAGCAAAAAAGGATAACTATCGGCAAAGCTGACGGTAGTTGATGCCGGATCATATCTTTGGTCTATGGCGCGGTGACTATCATCAGGCATAAATACCAACTGGCAGTCGAGGGCAAGCACCTGGCTGAACCAGTGGTTGGCTGCTGCGCTCACCACCACCGCCTCACAGGTATCACCCCATATATCGACGGCAAGCCGTTGCTGCGTTTGTGGCACCCAGGGAACCAGCAGATCAGGTACGCCAGGAAAAGATACAAGGATACCATTATGCGCCAATGCGGTCTTGCACAAGGCCATTTGCGGATGTTTGCGCTGGGTCAGACACTGGTTTTGGCTGTCTATGAGCATCCGGCGCCGGTCGTGCTGCAAGCCCCGCACTTCTGCAACGGTTTCCTGCAAACTGATGCCACCCAGTGATTTGATGGGGTAGATGTTGATTTCGGAAAGTAGGATGGCAGGCATAGGCATGTGGAAAGAATTTTTGTACATGATTGTAAATTCCTGAAAGATATTTATTTTCGTCCCCTCTTATCAGGTTTTGCTCATTGCATACGGCACCCTTTTTGGTCAGTTTGCTTTCTTATAGCTAAAATCAGCATACATCGGCAGGTAGGTATTTGTTGCCATATCTTTAGGATCGTGGATCATGATGCCATGACAGGTATCGTTATCTCCTATTTCAAACGCTACTCCATCAGGCGTGTCGTAGAGTTTATAGGGCTGATCATTTTCTGTAAAACTGCCAAGCAGCGTCAGATCATAGTCAACTCGTATATTTTGCAGTGAACTTCCTACCCCAAGCCCGTTGGCCGACTGGTATCTGGACGATGTGGTCCTGATGGCTTCCACCAGGTATGTTTTGTGCTCCTCTCCCCCGGTGTACCTGGAGGCAAAAACGGTAAGCAGAGCCTGGTGACCATGATCTTTTAGCGCATAGGTGCTTTCCGCCTTTCCCATGGCAGCGTCGCCGCTTATGGGAGTGCCCAGGCTATCGGCTAACTCTTCTGTGGAGGTCTTGCCCAATACAATATCTCCCAAACGATTTCCAGGTACAAACAGCGCAATTGCTTTTTGCGACTTGTCCTGAGTGGTAGCATTCACAACATCGTTGCCTTTTTCTTGTGCAGCCTGTTCAGGTACTTTGTGTTCACTGCATCCTGCAAAACACAAAATAAGAGCTATTAAAAGTACGGTTTTGTTCATCTGCTGTTTTTATTGAAAATAACAATCAACATATCATTCGGCTAACAAAACTACGGAAAGGCTATGCCAAAGCAAATATCTGTAACCTGCTCTTTACCGGCTTTTCGGTATCATTCACCCTTCTAATGATGTCGTACCATCAGTTAAATGACTGCCTGAATGCCAAAGGTGAAAGGTTGGTCTTTTTCTTAAACAGTTTGCTGAATGATTGGGAATAGTCAAAACCAAGCTCATAAGCTATTTCGCTAACCGACAAGTCTGTGGTAGACAGTTTCTGTTTGGCTTTTTCTATCAACTTGTTTTGAATATGTTGCTGTGCGCTTTGTCCCGTCAAACTACGCAAAGTATCACTCAAGTACTTAGCCGACATATGAAGCTGTTCAGCCAAATAAGTCACCGTCAGCAATGCCTTATGTTCTGTTTTATGATCAAAATAGTCTGTCAATAAAATTTCTACTTTTGCTAGTAAGTTACTGTTAGGCGTTTTTCTCGTCACAAACTGGCGACTGTAATAACGGTTACAATAGGTCAATAACAATTCAAGCTGTGCTATCATGACATCCTGACTGAAAGTATCAATGGGTAAATGATATTCATCATCTATTGTATGAAAAAGAGCTTCAATGGATGCTTCTTCTTTTTCGGAAAGCATCAATGCCTCATTCATGGAGTAATAAAAAAAGCCATACTCCTTGATCCTTTGACCGAGCGGATAGTTTCTAATAAAGTCGGTATGAAACATCAGCATCCAACCTTCTGTCGGCGGATTATAGTCTTCTTCTACTCCTAGTGTTTGTTGAGGTGATATAAATGACATAACACCTTCATCAAAATCGTAGTGTGTTTGTCCATACTTTGCCTTGCAATGACAATCCTTTTTTAAAGTAACTGTATAGAAATCCAGGATGAATTTCACAGTAGCATCCATAGGAAATGCCGGCAAATCTTCAAATTTCACAAGGCTGACCAGTGGATGCTGAGGTTTGGGTAAGCCGACATACTGATTGTATTGCGAAATAGATGTTACCTTAATAATATCTGATGCTGGATTTTTCACGGTGCGTAAAGTTTTTTTAAACGTAATTCAAATTTTTGCGCATCCGATTGCCAAGTGCCTTGATGATCACCGAATTTGGCACAAACTGCATGAGTCGTGCCAGTTTATTTTGCGTACCAGAAATGGTCACCCTTTTGTTTCTCTTAAGGCCTTTCAAGCCAGAAGTTACCACTTCTTCCGGTGTTTCCAATTTGTTGGTGGAAAAGCTACTTTTTCGGTCAGCACCAATTTGAGCTGCTTCAAAAAAATTGGTTTCCGTAGCACCTGGACACAACAACATAGTTTGAATGTTGAACAACCGATTTTCTTCGGCAATACCTTGAGTAAACGAGTGTACAAAGGCTTTGGATGCAGCATAAACTGCCATATACGGAATAGGGATGAATCCCGCCATTGGACTGACATTGATAATTTTACCCCTTTTTCGCGCCCGCATTTGTGGCAGAAAGCGATATGTTAACGCGACCATAGCATCCATGTTTAAGTGCATCATCGCTATTTCGCTCTGGAGGTCATGTTCTAAAAAATCGCCTGCCGAGCCAATGCCTGCATTGTTTACCAGAAAATCCACTTGAAGTCCACGGGTTTCTGTTTCCTCAAATAGCGTCTGGTCTGCACCAGGTTTCGTCAAATCTAGCGGAAAATAGTACGCCTTGATATTGTATTTGGCCATCAGTTCATCGCATAAGACCTTGAGTTTGTTTTCGGAGCGAGCTATCAATAATAAGTTGTGCTTTTCGGACGCCAGTTGTTTGGCAAATGCCTGGCCAATTCCTAATGATGCTCCTGTAATCAGTGTTACTTTCATGTTGGCTTTGATTTATATGATGTAACACAAAGGTAAGGCTGTATAAAGTCTTAAAAGTATCCAAACAGCTTATTGTTGTATCCAAATAGCTGACATCTTTTCCTTATACAGTATAAACAATTAATTTTATCAGAAGCTTTAGTATTCTCTACGTAGTACCTGATCATTTGATAAAAACTTATCAGGAAATTAAAAAGTAGCTGCGCAACAAAAAGATGGAAAACCTGTAGAAAATCGAACTGAAATAAGGCGGACTGAAAACAGTGCTTTTGGTTTCTTAAGATTTAGTGAAACAAAGGTTTGTAGGGATTGGTAGTCGCCATCCGGCATGGAGCACTACAGGCCACGGCGGCACGGGGTGCCCCGCACAAACCTGGGTGTGTAATAGCTTACAGAGAAACTCAACTCTGAAAGAATGTGTACAGTCCCATCAGCCCTTTAACCACCATCTGTATTGCCAGAGAGCCTACGATCAGTCCCATCAGCCGGTTGAATACTTTGAGGCCGTTGCCACCCAGTTTTTGCTTGATGAAGGGCATCCTGCGAAAGATAATCAGCGTGGCCAGCGAACAGAGCAGAATAGCGGCGATGGCACTCACATAATCTTGCCACTGCTTGGCAGACACGCTCATGTTGAGCAGCGTGGTAGCCAGTCCCGGACCTACCACAATAGGAATAGCAAGGGGCACCGTGCTGATGTCGTTCCGCTCCTGTGCTTCTTCCTGATCTCTGGCCGTATGGTTGACAGATTTGCCCTGGCCCTGCACCATATTGAAGCCCATCACCAGTAGGATAATACCCCCAAATACCTGTAAGCCGTAAGGTGTGATACCAAAAAAATCAAAAATATATGACCCTCCCAGGTAAACAACCAACATGGCTATGACAATGGTCTGGGTGCTTTTGAGAGCAATGCTATTGATCTCTTTTCTACCGACATGATCATCCAACAGTGTGAGCATGATCACCCCGGCAGAGAGGGGATTCATAATGGTAAAAATTGAAATAACGTTTCCTAATACTGATCTTAATAACTCCAATGCTGTAAATTTTGCCGCAAAGGTAATGATCTTTTTCAATTAGGAAACGTTATGGCAGCTTTTAACGCTATACAGATTTTTCAGCAGTGATAGGAATGGCGGTGCCCGGGTAAGTAGCCTCCCCTGTCAGCTTTTCGTCTTCCTTTCTGAGCGTTATCTTAATGGGTTGCCCCTGTATAACAATACTGAAAGTAGCACTATTTTCAGATACTTCCAGGGACTGTGCGGGCACCTTATTTTCGTCTATTTCCAGAAAAGCCTTGAGTTCCTGGCCTTCCATAGCAAAAGTAATAATGCCTTTCTGATACTGCACATCTGCCTGGGGCGCATCGTACTGCCACGAACCCACCCAATCTTTCTGCTGTGCATATCCCTGAAACCCCCACAGGGTCAGGCAAAATACAAGGGATAAGTATTTCACTGTTTTCATCATGTTGTGTATTAAATGGTTAGAAATGTAGTATTTAAACAAATATAACAGAATACCTGAAAGATCAGCTTTTCAACATATAAATAGTTCAGCACATATAAGCGTCAGCACACACAATCTTACCTGCTTTGTCTGGTTGCCTAGTGATAAGTTGGGTTAAATTCATCTGGCAGATGATCTGGCGTTTCTATCGCTTTATGTTTTTCCATAAGCTTTTTCTTTCAATTCATTGTTTTTTTACCTTTTTCAAATTGCTGTTAATGGTTAATGCTGTCGGGCCGGGCTTGTTTGATCTTATTCTGCTAAGTAAATTTAATGTTTCTTGGCGCATCAGACAACCAAGTTCATTTTAACTAGGCTGGCGGGGGCCGCCTCCCGACTGCACCTTGTTGGTAGCTGTTTTTTTTTCTTTTCTATTCGCAGAAGTTTTATTCTTTTTACTATGGTTCTTACGTTTATACTCTTGGATGAACTTGCTAATTTGTTCTCTATCTTTATCTGTTAGCGGTTTGCTTTGAATGATAAAATCTATACCTTCCGGCTCTTTTATATATCCCATGATGTTTAAGTTTTAAAATATCTATCAATAAGTTTCTTTGCTGCTTCAGTAGGAATGATCATTTTATGACCTCCAAAATGGCAAGCACCTAATGTTTTTTCATAGTGTTCAATCAATTTGGTTTTTGCTGTGAATGCCACAAATCCATCATGACCATGCCTGAATGAAACTTTACAAACATAGGCCACTAGGTT
Organism: Cyclobacteriaceae bacterium; assembly: GCA_958296015.1. Lineage (GTDB taxonomy): Bacteria > Bacteroidota > Bacteroidia > Cytophagales > Cyclobacteriaceae > JAJNNC01. Next base: position 3,589 of record CATQIH010000027.1, on the reverse strand, counting down.
GCCCGGCACACCTTCATAAAGTTTTTCCTTTCCCATATTGAACGGAGCACTTTCCAACAGGTTCATGAATACATGGTCATCCTCAATCTTTAAACTGATGAGTCCTTGAATAACAGCAGGATTATTGACAATTGTCAGTTTGTAAACTTCGTTCACATCGTCGTCTAACTCTGCACGCCAGTTAAAATTCCATCCCGCTTTTTTTGTGACGCTCTTCAAATCCTTTGTGACCAACTTTGCTACTTCGGTCTGAAAACTGTCTCCAGAAATTCTATTTTTGATGGAGTTGGTTAGGTCATCTATCAGAAAGTCAAGTTGCTCATTTTTACGTTTCATGTAGTGAAGTTAGCAACTTGTCTATCATCAAACAAACTATTAAAAGAACGTAGTCTGTTTTTTACATAGCACCCAACGCCAAGGCTAGCTGTCATACTGGACCTTGTTAGCGTTTTTCGTTCAAGTTGTATTTTCTACCATTGGAGCAATAAGTGATCGCGCTCGTTTTTCTGCCCTGTTGGGGTTAGCTGATGTTGGTGGCAGGTTTGATAAGCAATAATGTTGATTTATTCTACAAAGAGTTTAAAATAAATTACTCTTATATTTTAAGTTGTTATAATTATCAATAGTTAAAGTCAAATCTTCATATACACTATTCAAGTTCTCTCTATACTCGATGACCTTCAAATTGAATTGATCTAAAGAGTTCTTATAAAATCCAAAATCTTTTTGGTATTGAGAAGTCAACTCCACAAAATCTAATAAGTGTTCGTACTTGGTTTTGATTAAATTGTTTTCAATAGACTGAATCACATTATCATTCAATAAACTTCTTTTGGGTACTGCTGGATTGAAGTTATTGTAAGTTTCAATAATAAATTTTTCAGTATTGTTAACGTCTTCTTTGATTTGAAGTCCAACTATTTTTTGATATATCAACACTCCTATGTTGTCTAGTTTTGATTCATGTTCTAGTATCTCGTTGTTCATCCTTTCAAATAGCTTCTCTGTTTCTGCTACTATTAAGTCTATGAGGCGACAATTACTAATTATAGAATAAAATAGTTTTTCTCGTTCGTCAGTTTTAGATTTCTTTCTATAATACAAAATCGTGTGAATACTTTCTTGCCTTTCAATTATGATTTTAGGCTCTAGACTAGGTTCTACGAACCAGTTTCTATAACCTTCTGATTTAATACAAGACGACAAAATATCGTATCCTTTTATTTGTTTCGATAAAGAGGAAACAATATTATTGAGGTGCCATTTAATGAATCCGTCAGTTGTTCTCAATCTCTTGTTTCTAGAGTAAAACAGAATCCATTCTCGAATAACAAATCCTAGAATAAAGGTCATTATAGAAACTACAGTAGAAAATATAACAGCATCAGGTATATTCATATTTAATTTCGCTTGTCACCAACAATTGTATAGATGCATTGCGGCTATTTTTCTTATGGTATGCAAAATAAACATTTCAGGGAATACTTTATACGCAAACGATTGCCTTTTTCCTGCAATAGGACTATAACCGGTAATAAGGGTATGCTTTTGCTGAATGTTTGTAATTATGCCCTATGATTCTTCAATTAAAGTTTTTCTATTTGTTCTTTTGTCAAACCTGTTACAATTGATATTTTTTTTATCGAATCACCATATTTTTTCATAGCTTTTGCTATTTCCATTTTAGTATCATTTTTCACAGTTTCAAGCACGCTATAATTGTCTCGGTAGACCTTCAAACTTTCTTCATATGCTTTCATATCTTCTGGCTTTAATTTGGCTATCTCTGCTTCGTTAAACAATTTCTCAAATACTTTTTCCTGTAATTTCCTGGGTCTGTCTTGCAACTGGTGTAGGTTCTTTAAAACAAACATCCATTTATCAAACTGCGTTTCCAGTTCTTCCTCATTCATTATAAATTTGGGCATTTCTAAATACATAAATGTTAATCTGTCGTAAAAGACTTCATGAGTCTGTTTATCTATTAACTGAATTTCACGTAAATACCGATCAGGATTTTTATCAGGAAAACTGAAATTCAGGATACCAATTGTATAAACTGCTTTTAAATAATAATCCCATTCTTTGCCTTTCGGAGCCTGACTTTGTATCGGAAAGGTTGAATAGAAAATGCTTCTATCTTTGAAATACTGCTGCTTGACATTTTGTAACTCTATAATAAATTTCTCACCTTTCTTATTCTCACAGTAAAGGTCGAAAATAGCTTTCCTGTCTGTTGTAGTATTGCCTAAATTCTCAGTATTTAGATAGGTCAAATCCTGAACCCGCTCTCTATCACCAAGCACCTGATTCAGAAAATCAATTAATAGTTCCTTATTGAACTCCGTTCCGAACAACTTTTTAAAACCAAAATCGGTAAACGGGTTAATGTATCTTTCCTTGCTATCCATATTTCAAAAATAGTGCTTTTGTGATTTCTTTTTTCAATTTACATAGAACATACGATTGTATAGACACATTGCGGCTATATTTCTTATGGTATGCAAAATAAACATTTTGCTGATACGTCGGCAGAAAAACAAAAATTACTACCTTTTTTGCTTGTTTTCACCTGTTTTCTCCAAAATTACTACATCATGCTGCTTTTACCGGCAGAAATGGCTTTTTGTGCTGATAAATGCTCGATTTTATGGTTGGAATAGTCAATCTTATGAGAAATCACTGCCTCAAGTTGATTGGTTTAGCTTTTTGAAAGAGATATCACTGCCTCAAACTCTTCCGAAAAGCTTTTCGTGTAAGGTTGATGTACTGCAAGTTGATTTGTTTTCATCTTCGAGTAAGGTTGATGTACTGCAATCTCTTTGGTTTTCATTTTCGTGTAAGGTTGATGTACTGCAAATTGGTTTGTTTTCACAAAACAAGCTATTGATCCTGCCGTTAAAACCAGGGTTTGCCAACTTTTGGAATGCATAAGCTGCTCATTGTTGCTTTTTGTGTTTAATACAAAAATACCTTACGGATGTGTCCTTTGTGCTGTATGCAGGTTTTATTTCATTGGACAGAAGCGCAACTTTGGGCATCGTAAACATATAAACAGACCATTATGAAGAAGGTACACGTTTTGGCAAGCCAGGTAAAACTTTTCATTGAGCAAACCACAAAATACCCTGACATTGCGCAGGTGCTGGCAACTTACAATTATGATGCGCAGGAGATGCAGAAAGGCAATGGGCTGCTGGTAGAGATGCTGCTCAGGCAAGATGCGCAGCAAAAGGAATATGGTGAACAGTTTGAGGCTACCGATAGCCTGTACAAAGCCAAAGATGAGGCATGGGCCTTGTATATGAAGCATACCCAGATAGCACGGGCCGCTTTGAAAGATAACCGGGGTGCTATAAAGCTTCTGAGCCTGAATGGTTCCCGTGAGCGCACAGGATTGGTATGGCTGGAGCAGGCACGTATTTTTTATGCCAATGTCGACCAGATGTCTGCTGTTTTGCACAAGGTAGGCATCAACAAATCTGAAATAGAGCGTGGCAATGTGATGATACAGGCGGTGCAGGAAGCTGTCAGCAAGCAAAAGAAGGAAACAGACGAAGCCTGCCTGTCTACCCAAGACAAATACGAA
>CATQIH010000026.1 GCA_958296015.1 Cyclobacteriaceae bacterium | reverse complement strand
CTATCAGGTATACCTGTCGGATATACGTCAGATACTTCTCAGGCTTATGCACGTTGGTCATGGGATTGAACACAACAAAGCCATCTTTGGCACCGATCAGAATGTGTTCCATATCGATGATGTTGATGTTTTCCAGATCATCACTCAGGTATTTGTTGATGCGATGAAAAACATCTGTTTCAAGTGCATAAGTGCCGGTACTGCTTTTGCGGAGCAATCCCAGTTTGTTGTCTGCTATGAAGTAGACATTGCCAAAATTATCCTGCGTCATGTTACTGACATGCCAGTAGCGGCTCAGCAAGCGGTTGAAAGTAGAATCAGGAGCAAATGTCCGCGTAGTTGGTTGATAGATGTAAATGCCATGCTGTGCAGGGAATAGTAATTTTCCGTCAATTTTATACACGTTGATCAGGATATTGTTGGGAAACCCGGCTTTCTGATTAAAAAATGAGATTTTGGGTGCCATCAGGTTGTGGCGCAGGTCGAAGTGATAAGCTCCTTTGTAGCCATGCGTCATCCAAAGATTATCCTGGCTATCGAACTCAAAAACACGCGATGATTCGGACATGCCGCTGATCTTCTGTATCAGATGAAACTTTTCACCCCGCTTCTCAAAAAGGTAAAATCCATCGTAAGCACCACAGATGTAGGTATCATGGCCCGGTACCTTCCGCATACCCCAGGTGCCGTTCTGATCAAAAAACAAGTGAGCCTGGTATTTGTCTACGGTAAACGCACCCCGGTGATGATTAAGCACCAGCTGGTCATCCACCTCCGACAGTGCATATACCTGCCCCGAAGCATTGGCTACTTCCCGGTAGTTTTTTGCGCCTGGCGACAGGTAATATAGCCCGTTGTTGGTGCCCAGGTATACATAGTCTTTGAAGGCCATCGCAGTGTAGCCTGTGCCAGGCACCCCTACCTGTTCGTTGATCAGCGAAAAAGGCGAATTAAGCGCTACATAGCTGATGCCATTGTTGAGTCCTACCCACAGGTTATTGAACTGGTCCTGATGCAACGACGCTACTGTAAGGCTTTTCAGACCGGTATCATTGGTGAGCTGGCGTATTAGTTTCCCTTCTTCCGTCAGGATAAAGATGCCACTATTTTGGGTACCAATGGCAATGGTACCATTGCTCAATGCCAGAGCCGTGTTAATAGTTGTGCCTTTCAGCAAATTGTTGGCCGGTAATACTGGATAGATGCCTGTACTGTCAACCTGTGATATTTCGCCCTCGAGGGTTACAGCCATATACTTACCCGATCTTCCGGGCAGCATGGCAACGATGGTTTTGCCTTTAAAAAATGCGCCATTGGGATAAGGAACCAATTGCTGTTGCTTCAACACCAGCAGGCCAGATGCTTCACAGTAAGAAAACAACTGATCGTTTGTGCAGAAAGTATAACCCAACGTACTTCCGGGGTTAAGTATTTTGATAGATCGGCCATCGTAAAATAGCAGTTTGTTGACACTGCAAAAGACAACGTATTGCTTGTATCTATAAATACTCCAGACATCATCCAGGCTGCTGGCATCTTCGGCAATCAGGTTCTGGAGCGTGGTAAACTTTAATTTTCCGGAGCTATCGGGTTCAAAATAACCGATCTGCCCCTGTCCGCCAATATATATACGGTTGCTGTCTGCAAGGATTGAACGAACGCGGGTGCAGTTGGGCACGGTATAATTGTTCCATTGACTGCCATCAAATTCCAGCAGTCCAAAGTTATTGGCTACATAAATAAATCCCCGCTGATCCTGGCATATGTCCCAGTTCTGTATACCACCCCGGTAATCATCTGTAGAAAAAGTGGTGGTCAGGGGAACAGATTTTACAAACAAAGCCTGGGAGTTTCCTATCTGTGGAGTAATAATATAAAAAAGTAAAATCCAGGAAAAGTACATTTTGTAGTATGAAATCATATGCATATGACTAGGTACAGAAGAATTGACTCAATGAGTAATTAATTTAAGCATTTTTTGTGAATGTGAAATTATTAAATACGCATAATGGCCTTAAATTATGAAATAACGCTTATTTTTAAAAATGATGATGTAGTGAAAATTGTCGTCATGATGTATTATTGATGTACTGCAAAATTTTGAATTGTTTGTTAAACGTTTCACATTGTGCTATCGGAATTACAAAAACTCATTCATTAACGCAATATAAATTACTATTTAGCTAAATATTAACTGCTTTTAATGTAAAATATCAAAAAATTAAAGATTTTCTTCTAAAAGTTATTCATCAACCTGATTCTCTATGGAAAATAAAATTTTACCTATACAATTTCCTTCAATAATTACATTATTATTTGTTTTGATTTCTTCTGAATTCTATGCACAAAAGTTGGTGTGGTCAGATGAATTTGACAGTATCTCACTCAACAGTGACCTATGGAACTTTGATGTTGGTACTTTCGCTAACAGCGGTGATTATCAACGCAGCGGATAAACCTCAACTGGCAACACGCGCTTCCGTCCGCAGTGCCTGCCACAAACCCGTACCAAACCGTGCTTTATCGCCCGGCATTTATCCCAATCCGGTTGAAGATGCGCTGACTATTTTTGTAGAGGAAGAAATTGTGGCCAAAACGATGGCTGTTTGTTCTGCCAAAGGTAAAGTGGTGATGCAGATTCCACCCTTCCGGGTGAATGGAGAATCCATTGATATGTCGCGGCTAAAGCCCGGACGCTATGTGCTGCGCTTTGATGATCAAGTTTTCAAATTTATCAAAAAACAATATACATTAAAACGACTTTTTATGAGACTATTAACAATTACACTTTTTTGCTTGCTTACCTGCTATGCTGCCTGGGCGCAAACGCCCGTACAGGTAGGCTCGGGAAGTTATGCTTCTTCCATTCCCGATCAGGAGAATGTAGGAACCGATAATAACCCTCTTTACCTGGTATCCGATACCAACGAACCCATCCCTACCAACGACTGGTGGACACCCCTGATCTTACAGAATATGTATGGCCAGACCCAGTACCATCTCTGGGCACATCCCCTCGATTTTACGGTAGAATCTTACGGCCTAGGATTGCACTTCGCCACCGAATGGTCGGGAGGGCAGGACCTTAACAAGCAAATGGTCATTCCCCCTCCGGTGCAGATCGGTGGAGCCGGTTTTGCGCCTTCCTCCGAAGCGGTTAAGTTGTGGGGCGACTGGACAGTAGCCTTTCGGTTGAAAGAGAGCAATGCAGAGTATGTGGATGTCACCATCGGACATGGCCTGCCATTTGCCTGGCTGGAATACACAGGCGTATCTACCGGGCAAATCACCACCGACGGGAGCAGCAGTTATTTTAATGATAATGGTAGCAACCGGACCTTCCCATTCACCGGTGATCATTTTGGCTTCACCTGGCAGGGCAGAAACTATGGCGTATTTGCACCCGCAGGTACCGACTTTTCCCTCAGCAACGGCATCATTAATGCCAGCTTTAGCGGCAGTGCCCGTTACTTGGTGGTAGCTGCCATGCCGGATAAGGGTAGCCTGGCCTTGTTCTACAAACACGCCTATGCCATTCCAAGAAATTCTACCGTAAACTGGAACTATGACGAAGAGGGCGGAACGCTCAGCACCACCTGGCACCTGGATACCGACATTTTGCAAGGGCAAAACCAGGGCGTGTTGCAAGGCTTTCTGCCGCACCACTACAAATATACCAATGCAACGTTCGGCTTCAGTGATGTAAACTATCTCTCTGCCCGTGGGCAAATCCGTTGTGCCGAAGGCAATGATTTTAAGATTACCTACCAATACGATGGAGTGCTTACGCATTTGCCAGCACCGGAAACGTTATCGGGAAAGCCTAACAATTACAACGCAAGCCAGATGAGCACATACCTGTCTGACTTTGCCGCTACCGATGTTTGGCGGGGAGAGAGTAACACCTACGGCTCTGGTAAGTCGCTGACCAAGTTTGCCCGGTTTCTGGCAAACGCTACCGTGCTGAACGATCCAAACAAAGATACCCTCAAAAATAAGTTGAAAAGTGCCCTTCAGGATTGGTTTACCTACACGCCCGGCGAGCCTTATACCTATTATGCATACATGAACAATTTTAAGGCACTGATGGGCTTTGATACGGGCTACGGTTCTGATCAGTTCAACGATCACCATTTTCACTATGGCTACCATGTGTATGCTGCCGGGTTGCTGGGTATGCAAGACCCTACCTTCATTGCACAGTATGGAGAGATGGCCAAACTGGTGGCTAAAGAATATGCCAACTGGGATCGCAGCGATAAGCGGTTTCCGGTATTCCGCAATTTTGATCCCTGGCAAGGGCATTCATGGGCCAACGGTGGTTACGGGATGAATCCACCCATTGGTAATAACCAGGAATCCAGCTCTGAAGCCATGATGTCGTGGACTGGTATTGTAGAACTGGCACTGGCTACCGGCGATGAGTCTATGCTGGCAGCAGGCGTATTTGGTTACGTCACAGAAGCAGCCGCTACCAATGAGTACTGGTTTGACCGGGATGATGAGAACCTGCCGCCTTCTTACGGACCCAAAGGAAAAATTGCCTGCATTGTAGGCGGAGCTAATATTGAGTATCAGACATTCTTCGGTCTCAACCCGATCTATGTGCATGGCATTCAGTATATTCCGGTGATGCCTTCGTCTTACTATCTGGTGCAACACGATAAATTTGATGCAGCACAAACAGAGTTTGACTACATGCGGCAGCGTTCCGTGTCGCAAGGCTATGGCGATATTGGCTCCTGGGGTACCGAGTGGGATAACATTGCCTTGCGCTACGCTTCTCTGTTCAATCCCGAGTGGTCAGTGGCTAACCTGAACGCATTGGGTAACGATGCCGGGGAAGCCGGCCTTTCTTACTACACCGTATATACGAATCGTTCGCTGGGACGCAGAGCCTTCAACTATCACATCGGTGCTGCCAACAGTGGCGTGTTCTACAATGCAACTACCGACAAGTATACTTATTGTGCCTTCAACCCAACCGGTAGCAGCAAAACCTATACGGTTTACCGCGACGGGGCTTCGGTAGGAACGATTACCGTACCTGCTCATCAATTCTACAGCACCCATACTTTAGGAGGCGATCCTGATCCGCAACCCGACCCGCAGGTGCCTGCTCCCTGGGTGAGTGCAGATATCGGGGCGGTATCTGCTGCCGGTAGTGCAAGCTATGCCAACGGTAACTTTACCATCAAGGCTTCCGGTGATGATATCTGGGGTGCTGCTGATGAATTTCACTACGTATACCAAACCCTGGATGGAGATGGTGAGATAGTTGCAAAGGTCAATAGCCTGACCAATACCGACGGATGGGCCAAAGCGGGCGTGATGATACGCGAATCTTTGCAGGCCAATGCCAAAAATGCCATGACTGCTGTCACTGCTCAGAATGGTGTGGCTTTTCAGCGCAGAAACGCTACCGGAGGGCAGGCAACGCACACAGGTGTTGGTGGAAAGGCAGCATCGGTATGGCTACGATTGGTAAGGAAAGGTAATGTTTTTACCTCATCCTATTCGGACAGTGGTACTAACTGGACAGAAATCGGGAATGAAAGCATCACGATGGGCAGCAAAGTGTTGGTCGGCTTGTCGGTTACTTCTCATGCTGATGATGTACTGACTACCTCCGGTTATAGCAATGTGTCGGTGAAAACATCCGTGGTAAATCCACCCGCGCCCACCTGTGGCGATACGGTTAATGCAGACTTTTCGTATACGGTAGCCAACACAGCCAACGGCACCACGCTCACGTTCAATCCTTCCGGCACTGGTGTAGGTGCCAATACCCTGATCCTGTATTACAGCACGGACGCTTCTGCTATCTTTCCAGGGTATACCACTACTCCCGGACAGCCTTTTAATCTCAATGTCACCAGTGGGCAGACGGTGTATTTCTATTATACTTATAGTGTACCGGAAGGCGGAGAGCGCAATACCATCAACAACCAAAAAAGTTTTGTAGCAGGTGCCTGTGGCAATGCTCGGACAAGCAACACGGTGAAGGGAAAGGCTGTTGAACAGCAGGCCACCACTCCTTCAATCATCGAGTCTGTTGCGGTATTTCCTAACCCTGCTTCGCACACACTGAACATAGCAGGCGTAGAGGAAGTAACCAACGTCACCGTGATTGATATGACTGGCAAAAGTCACCGGGTAGCTGTTGAAAACCAAAAGCATGGTATCAGGCTGGATATGCAAAACTTACCGGCAGGGATATACCGGGTACAGATGCAAACCGCAACGGATGTGATCAGTAAGACTTTTATCAAGCAATAAATTTTATACCCTCCACAAGGTGTGGAGGGCCTTTTTTAACTTAAAAACAACAACGATGAAGAAGCTTTATGTAAGTGTATTATTGGCCATCAGCTGTATGGTAGCACACGAGTCAGTAGCGCAATGGCAATTGGTATGGCAAGACGAATTCAACGGAAGTATCAGTCCCGACTGGGTATTTGAAACCGGTGGCGGTGGCTGGGGAAACAACGAGCTGGAGTATTACCGCCGGGAAAATGCTACCGTAGAAAACGGCAACCTGGTCATCACGGCCAGAAGAGAAGATTTTGGCGGGCGAAATTATACCTCATCCCGGATGAAAAGCCAGGGCAGAAAATCTTTCAAATACGGTAAAATAGAAGCCCGCATGGCACTGCCTACCGGTGCTGGCCTCTGGCCTGCCTTCTGGATGCTGGGTGATAATATCTCCTCCGTAGGCTGGCCTGCCTGTGGTGAGATTGACATCATGGAGCACGTCAACAGCGACAATATTGTACACGGCACCGTACACTGGCAGGACAACAATGGAAATTATGCCAGCTATAGCGGGTCTAAATCTACCAACGTGAATGCTTATCACACCTATGCCATAGAATGGAATGATCGGTACATCCGCTGGTTTGTAGACGGGCAGCAATACCATGAAGTAAACATCGCCAACGGCATCAATGGCACCAGTGAATTTCAGAGTAATTTCTTCATTTTGCTCAACTTCGCTGTAGGCGGCAACTGGCCTGGCTTCAACGTTGATAACGGACGACTACCTGCCCGTATGCTGGTCGATTATGTAAGGGTATATCAGGGTGGTGGGCCACCTACCAATAACTTCTCCCTGTTTAGAGAAGCAGAAGCCTTCAGTACTATGAATGGCGTGCAGACTGAAAACTGTGCTGAAGGTGGCCAGAATGTAGGCTATATCGATCAGGGCGACTGGATGGCGTACAACAATGTGGCTATTCCCATTTCAGGCAATTATACCATCCAATACCGCGTGGCCAGTCCTGGTGGCAGCCGCTTGTCTGCTGACCTGAACGGCGGCTCTGTCCAGCTTGGTAATGTGGATATTCCTGCTACGGGTGGCTGGCAAAACTGGAGAACGGTCACAAAGAACGTCTACCTCAACGCCGGTACGTATAGCTTTGGTATTTATGCACAGCAGAGCGGCTGGAACATCAACTGGTGGAAGATAACCGCAGCAGACAATGCCCGAACAGCAGATGGTAAGAAAAAGGCTGTAGACCAGGTGATAGAAGATGAGGCACTTTCTCAAAAATTACCTGCCGGGATGCTGATTTATCCCAACCCGGTACAAAACCAGATCAGTCTTGCCCAGGGTGCACTGCAAGCCGACAGCCAGATCAGTATCAGCGATATGTCTGGCAAGGTGATCAGGAAAAAGCAACAAGTATCAGCAGCCACCATCGATGTATCGGCGTTGCCAAAAGGAATATATATTCTGACGGTTTACAGCGAAGGTCATCAGACGCAGCATAAATTTATCAAAGAGTAAAAACGTTCGTTCACCAAACATCTCAAACCATGAAAAACTATGTACGAGTTGCGTGTATTATGCTATGCGCATTAGGATTGATCCATGCATCTTTTGCTCAGCAAAAACAAGAAGCACTTTCGCTGGGAACTACCCAGAAGTTCCTTCAAAAGATCAGGCAAAAAGCCGGGGTGAATGCAAGAACAAACAATGTTACTTCCACTTTACAAGTGCAGGTATCTGCCGAGAAGCAACTCTCGCTACAAGTGAATGTGCAGCAGTCGAAAGGAGACAACAGTCTCATCCTGATCGGTGCGGTCAAAGACCAGCCAAACAGTAGTTTTTATATCCGTATCAAAGGCGAAGATCTGCTAGGTAACATCATTTTAAAACAAGAAAATAAGGGCTATCGGTATTTTGCCGATAACAATGGGAATGCTTTTGTAGCAGCAGCAGATATAGACTCACTGCTTTGTATCAGCTATCCCAAAGGACCGCAGAAGGCGCAGTCACAAGCACAAGGCAGCGAAGCACCTGTCGTGAGCGCGGCTGCATTTGATTTGCAAAGCCAACCAGGTGCCTACGCTTGTATGATGTTGGATTTCGACGGGCAATACGTGGTCAATACTCCCTGGGAAAGCGGGAGGGCTATCAACGCAGCACCTGCGGGCATGTCGGATGCCCAGATTCAAGATTCTGGGAGCTGGTGAGTGAAGATTTTCGTCCTTTCAATGTCAATATCACTACCAGCGAAGCAGTATTCAACAGCTACCCGCGCAATCGTCGCATGAGGTGCATCGTAACGCCAACTAACTTTACAAACGGAGCAGGCGGTGTGGCTTTTGTCGGATCGTTTTCCTGGGATGATGATTCTCCGTGCTGGGTGTTTATGCCTAGCCCTAAAGCAGGCGGAGAAGCGGCTTCTCATGAACTAGGACATACCGTTGGCTTGTCACACGATGGGCGAACCAATCCTGCCGAGGAATATTTTGCGGGGACATGGCAACTGGGCACCGATCATGGGTGTAGGCTACTACAAACCGATCACCCAGTGGAGCCGCGGAGAATACGCCAACGCCAACAACAAAGAGGATGATTTATCTATTATTTCCGGTTATCTGAATTATCGGGGCGATGATCATGGAAATAATTTTGCCTCGTCTACCAACATTAATATCAATAGCAACAACCAGATTAATGGGCAAAATGGTGTGATCGAGCGTGCCGGCGATCTGGATTTCTTTAAATTCAATTGTGGTACAGGCAACGTCACGCTGGACATCAATACCGTAGGGCGGTATGGCGATCTGGATGTGCTGGTCCGGCTATACGAGGCAAGAACTGGTAACCAGATCGGTGTGTTCAATGGCGGTGGGTTGAATACCCGACTAGAGGCTTACCTGGAAGCTGGTGTGTATTATCTGGCCGTAGATGGCACGGGAGCAGGTAACCCTGCCACCGACGGTTATTCAGATTATGCCTCATTGGGTAGCTTCTCTATATCCGGAACTATCCCCGCAGGCAATGATAATTCCGGAGTAGTTACTGTGTACCAGGACTGTAGCTATGGAGGCTATGGTATAAATCTGGCAGAAGGCAACTATACAGTCAATGATCTTCAGGCCATGGGTATCCGCAATGACGATGTCTCTTCCGTAAGGGTACAAAATGGATATCAGGTAACCTTCTATGCTGATAATGATTTTCTGGGTAGAACGCTGTTAAAAACCGAAGACGATGATTGCTTAGTCAATGAGAATTTCAATGACCTCGTCAGTTCCATCCGTGTTGCCAGAATAAGTAGCAGCGTAGCACAAATTGAAGCAGAAAAATATAGTGCCATGCAGGGTGTACAGGTTGAAAACTGTGCTGAAGGTGGCCAGAACGTAGGTTATATCGATCAGGGTGACTGGATGACTTATAACAACATCAGCTTCCCTACGTCGGGCAGGTACCTGGTTGAATACCGTGTAGCCAGTGCTAATGGAGGCGGACGTCTTTCGCTAGACATCAACGCAGGTGCTGATATACTTGGCGAAAAAGATATTCCTTCTACCGGTGGCTGGCAGAAATGGGAGACCGTTTCTCAGACCATCAACGTCAATGCAGGCACCTACAACCTAGGTGTGTTTGCGCAATCGGGCGGCTGGAACCTGAACTGGATCAAGATTACGCCGCAAAGCGGAGCAGCCATTGCCAGCCTGGAAGCCAGAACAGGCAAAGCAGGTTCTGCTACTTCAGTATTCAGATCGGCAGCACTGTCTACCCAAGTCACCATGTACCCCAATCCGGTTGCCTCACAGCTGCATTTGACGCCCACCGCCGAATGGAAGGACAGCCGGATGAGCATCATCAACGCACTGGGCGTGAAATTGTGGGAAGGTAATTTCCAGGAAACCTTAGACGTAACCCAACTCAAAACGGGCCTGTACTCAGTGATTCTGAACCGGCAGGGTAAACAACTGATCCGTAAGATGATCAAGCAATAATGTAGTAAAGAGTGGTCGGTAATCATAGTTCCGGCCACTCAAAACAGTGGTTGAACACCTGCTTTTATCAACCAAAACCATGAAAAAATTATCATGTAATTAATTTATTCACCTTCATACATACCACTATGAAAAACGTATACCCTGTTCTAAAAAGTCTGCTCTTTCATTGCTCGAGCAAAGCTTGTCTCATACTCTTGTGTTGTTGCCTGATCGGCCCGGCCCGGGGCCAGGTCAATACGGGAGGCAATGCCAATACTTCCGGTCACCAGAAACAGGTCATCGGGTATATTACTAACTGGGATGCCTGGAAAGCAGCTTCCGCAGGGGTGCCTTCAGCAGGAACAATGACGCATCTCAATATCGACTACTCGAAGTACACCATATTGAATTATTCCTTTTTCGGGGTAGCCAGCGATGGTTCGCTGCATAGCGGGGACTTAAGAAATAAGAATATCTATCAGGAAGGGGCCACCCAGGAACCAGGCGATATCTTCTACACTGATATTTACAGCAGCTGGGACATGTACCTGCTGTTTGGTGAGATAGAGGCCGTGCAGTACGTCAACCAAGACGTGCAGCGTCGTGCACAGGCACAGGGCTTTGATGTGGAGGTAAACGGCACTACCTGGTCGCATCCTGTGTGGGGGCTTAGCGGTAGCTTGCCGTTGCCATTGCACAAAGAAGGCGGCGCACCAGGCATATTAGCATTGGCGCGTGAGAAGGGTGTCAAAGTGATGGCATCTATTGGTGGGTGGAGTATGGGCAAGCATTTTCCTGAAATGGCTGCCGACCCCGCTAAAAGAGCGCGCTTTGTGGCAGACTGTAAAAAGCTGATTGCCATAGGGTTTGATGGTATTGATCTGGATTGGGAATATCCTGGACCATATGCCGGTATGAACTTCACTGGCAGCAATGCTGATTTTAGCAATTTTGCTCAGCTGGTAGAAGATATCAGAGCAGCCATTGGATCAGACAAACTGATCACAGCCGCCCTGCCCGCCTCACCAGACAAACTTCAGGGCTACGACTGGCCACGATTGGCAAACAGCATGGATTACTTCAACCTCATGACGTATGACTACAACGGCGGATGGTCAAACAAAGCAGGCCACAATGCCCCGGTGTATTCCTACAGCGGAGCAGAATACCCGGAATTCAACTGGCAGTCTACCCTTGAAGCACTTACGGCACTGGGTGTTTCTCCCAAACGAATCAACTTTGGTATTCCTTTTTATGGGCGCGGCGTTATTACCGAAGGTACGGCAGATGTCAATACAGCTACGGTGAAAAGAGCAGAAACTGTCCAGCCCGACGGACCGGTGCAAACAGCGGCCGATTTCACCAACTGGCCAAGTGGTGTGTATGACGGAACGCCCAACTATTTTTATATCAAACAACAGGCTTTGGCCCCTGGCAGTGGCTGGACCCGCAAATGGGACAATGAGGCTAAGGTACCTTACCTGGTAAAAGGTGAGTACTTCCTGAGCTATGATGATGAAGAATCCATTGAGATCAAAGCTCGGTTTATCAATGACAACAATCTGGCAGGTACCATCATCTGGACGGTGTATGGCGACCTGGAGATCAAAGGCACTGCCACTTCCTATGGCACCAAACTGAAAAAGTGGTCGGATGTGTCGTCTCCGCTGGTCAACACCATCAACGAGGTGTTTGCTGATGGGGGAACCGGGGGTGACGGGGGCGGTAATGAAACTACTATTAAGGGGGGCACCCTGATGGGAG
The DNA here is from genome assembly GCA_958296015.1 of Cyclobacteriaceae bacterium. Taxonomy (GTDB): domain Bacteria; phylum Bacteroidota; class Bacteroidia; order Cytophagales; family Cyclobacteriaceae; genus JAJNNC01. The sequence goes on along the minus strand of CATQIH010000026.1, from coordinate 97,051 downwards.
GCCCTTTCACCTTTGACATAGATGGTGTGGCAGACCGTGTAAGCGGTATCACACTCACCGGAAATATCGGAGCCAACAGCACCTGGGTCGTCACCGACAATCAGGGTAAAATCATCACTTTGCCTGCTACCCTGGCTGAAGTAGAAGCCATCAATTTTGATGACATCGATGCAACGGTAAGCAAGATCTGGCATCTGAGCTATGAAGATGGGCTGCAAGGTGCTGCCATTGGCAACAATACCAGCAACCTGACCGGCACGTTTGATCTTTCCAATGCCCTCACAGTTACCCGTTCCGTCCCTGATGGTGGCGGCGAAGACAGTTGTCCGGGTGTGGCTGAGTGGTCGTCTGCCCAAGTGTATACCGGAGGAAGCGAGGTAAAATACAACAACGTGCGCTACCAAGCCAAATGGTGGACCCAGGGCGACAATCCTGCCCAGAAATCAGGCCGCGATGACGTGTGGAAAGTCCTAGGGCCTTGTGGCGATGGAGGTGATGAAGTGAACAAAGCACCTATGGTGAGTATTACTTCTCCGGTTAATGGCTCAACGTATGTGGCAGGAAGTACGCTAACTATCACAGCAAATGCATCAGACAGTGATGGTTCGATCAACAAGGTGACCTTCTTCAGTGGTAACACTGAGCTTGGAAATGATACGACAAGCCCGTACAGCTTTGCGCTGAGTGCAGTGGCCGACAGCTATACCATCAAAGCGGTAGCTACAGACAATGAGGGGGCATCTACCACCTCGGCAGTAGTGACCATTAGGAGAGAAAACATAGATGGTGGTGGAAATGGCGGTGGCAATGCTGATATACCGGACAAGATACTGGTAGGGTACTGGCATAACTTTAACAATGGTTCTACCACCCCCAGGCTTGGCGAGGTATCTGGCGACTGGGATGTGATCTGTGTAGCATTTGCCGAACCCAAAGGAAGCAGTAGCTCAGACATGCAGTTTAGTCCCTTCAGTCTTTATGGAGGCAACAAACAGGCATTTATCAGCGAAGTTGCACTGCTGCAAAGCAAAGGGCAAAAAGTATTGATTTCTATCGGAGGGGCCAATGCCAGGGTGGAACTCAACGATGCACAGGAAACCAATGAATTTGTCAGTTCCATGACCAGTATCATCAACACTTACGGTTTTGATGGGCTGGACATAGATCTGGAAGGAAGTTCACTGGCCCTGAGCAATGGAGATACCGACTTTAGAAATCCGACGACACCAAAGATCAATAACCTGATAACGGCGACCAAAGCCATTCGCAACAACGTAGGAGATGGTTTTATACTGAGCATGGCACCGGAGACGGCCTACGTACAGGGCGGATATGGCTCATACTCAGGCATATTCGGTGCTTATCTGCCGGTGATTCATGGCTTGAGAAACGAGCTGAATTATGTGCACGTACAGCATTATAATACAGGCTCTATGTTTGGCAGGGATGGCATAGTATATCAGCCAGGCACCGCAGATTTCCATGCAGCGATGGCCGAGATGCTGATCACCGGATTCCCCGTAGCACAAACCGGTCTTACCTTCTCCGGACTCAGAGCCGATCAGGTAGCCATTGGTCTGCCAGCTACCAGCAGCGCTGCCGGCAGCGGTTTTACGCCGGAAGCCCTGGTGCAACAGGCATTGGATTACCTGATCAGAGGCGTCTCTTATCCGGGCAGAACCTATAACAGCGCGGGCGTTTATCCTGATTTTAGGGGAATCATGACCTGGTCTATCAACTGGGATCTGGCAAGTGGCAGTCAGTTTTCATCCAGTCACCGAAGATACCTGGACGGACTGCCTGCCAATGCCTTTGCTGCATCCGGTGTCATGCTGATCACGACAGAGGTGGCAGGTCATACAAATCTGTCAAACGAGATCAGGTTTTATCCTAATCCCGTATCAGGTGATAAGATTCATCTCTCTATCAGCAATACAACATTAGCAGGGTCTGATAACTTCCAGGTACAGGTATTCAATACCAATGGTGTGAAGATGATAGATTACCTGGGCAGTAACCTTCCTAAGGGAATGCGTATGGAGAGCTTTGATATAAGCAAACTGGGAACGGGCGTATATTATTATACCATCACCCTTTCATCAGGTAAAACAAGTGGTAAGTTTATAAAACAATAACCGATCATCATAGGTGTTATGTAGTAAAAGTCTGCTGAGATACGGCAGACTTTTTTTGTAGCATATCTTTTAGATATTACCTTTGGTATTGGAAGGAATAACCCGTTATTTTTTAACAATTCGGTGAGAGGTCACATTGTCCCCGGTTCCAATCTGAACCTGGTATACGCCAGGTTTGAGCACAGAAATGTCAATGGTATTGGCAATCGCACGAGTCTTAAGCACCACCTGCCCGGTGTTGTTGATGATCTTCACTTCATCTGAATTTCCGGGAGGAAGGTTTATCTTCAGTTCATCGCCTACCGGATTAGGATAAAGTATAAAAGCCTCTGCATTCGTTTCAGTAGCACTGGTAGCCATACGGGCTGAAGTTGACGACTGCCGACTAATCCGCCACCAGTTGATATTCCAGCCACCGGAAGATGCATAGATGCCAAAATTATGCGTGCCTGCTGGCAGGTTGACCATATGGCTGATGGTGGTCCAGTTTTGCCAGCCGCCCGTCGAAGGTATGCCTGTTTCATCCAGCACAGTAGCACCTGCTCCGATGTCTAGCAAGAGGTGTCCGCCGCCATTCAGGCTTGCTACCCGGTATTCCACTTTATAAGTACCGGTAGAAGGGATGATGAGGTTGGTGTAAGACATCCAGTCCCCGGCATCTATCCATCCTACATTCTGACCACGGCCAGCGTCTGTTGTATTCTCTAGTTGCACACCTCCCATGTTGGTATAACTTTCAGCCTGTATCAGTTTGTCAAAGCCGGGGTTATTATCTCCGCCCGTATTGGTTACATAGGTATTACCAGCCAGATTGCGTCTCTGTAGCCCCTGAGACCGGTAAGTAGCCACCACGTCTGCTATTTGCTGAGGTGTCTTTTCCTGGTTTTTATAAAACAGCACCCAATCTACCTGCATCTTGGTCTCACGAATCTGGGTACTACTGCCTACTACGTTGTTCCATATCCAGTTAGCAAAAGCTACCTGCATCGGGTTTCTCGGATATACCGAAGTGCCATCACTATCGGTAGTAGACATCGCACCCATGTAGGTATTGTCAATCCAGAATTTCACGTTGGCACCGTCGGTGCAGGATACGGTGTATGTGTGCCAGCCAGCGTATGATTGCTGGGAAGAAAAGTACCGCTTCCAGGCTTGCCAGGGGTTGGCAATATAACGATTCCAGGCTGTCAGATACATTACTTTGTTGTTCGGTGAAATTCCCCATTTGTCGGAGGCCATATACTCAAAATCCAATTCGCTGTACCGCGACCCATCGCCACCTAGCTGGCTGCCAACGATGGTATAAAACGTCTGGATATTGGCATCCTGAAAATCATAGGGTGTATCAGAAAAATAAACACGTGCAGCATACGTACCTTCAAAATAATCAAACCCGGCAGTCTCGATACGGGCATGGGTTGTAGCTTTGGTCTGCCCGTTGACGGTAGTACGCAGACTCATCAGCTTGTTTCCGCTATTGCCAGGATCTGTGACAAAGGCAATGTTGTCTCTGCTGTACTGACCACCTTCTGGCGGCCCGCTGATACCATTGATGATATTCCATTGGTTGAAGGTTGGTAGTTGTGCATCGTTCAGGCCAGTGTAAGTGAAATCGTCAAACATGATGGTCTGTGCTTGGCTTAGCTGCGTCCAACTGCTCATCAGCAAACTCAGCCAAAAAAAAGTGGTGTTAGTAAGTTTTTTCATAATTGGTTATTTATTGGATTAGAAAATCAATCTCTGCAATAGCGGCGGTGTGGCCGTTGCCTGCGATACGGTCTGCTTTGATTTTTATATATCGGGTGTTGACGGGGCGATCGAAATAATGGGTGCGGGTGCTGGGATCATTGATCAGGTTGCCGAATTTAAAGGCTTCTGCCTGCTGCCAGTTTTTTCCGTCCTCACTTACCATCAGCGTTCCTTGTTCTATCATGCCAACGGGCATATCCTTTGGTGGTGTATAGCTAAAGGCCGAGATTGGGTATTTTTGACCCAGATCGATAGCCAAACTATGCTCCTTGCCTTTTTCACCCGACTGCCAGTAAGTCTTTTTATCCCCGTCAATAGAATTTTCCGGGCGTTGTTTTCCGCCAAAGCTATCGGCAGAAGTCGCTTTCCAATGTTGTTTGAGTATCCCGAAAGTCTGGGTAGCCGGGCTTCCTTTGATGCCTTTCCGGCGTGCCACTGCTGTTACTTTTCCCTGAGCTAATTTAAATGGTTTCTCATACCTTTCAGTAGGTTTACCGGCATCTGTACTGTATAGAATCTCTATATCATCTGCCTTTTTCTGGTCTTGGGGATCGCGTTTCCAGGCAAACTCATCCTTCTTGGGCTGAATGGTGACCATGCCAGCCATATTTCTGCGGATGTCCAGTTGAGGCGGCCTGCTTTTATAAAAATAGGCAGACATGGTAGCAATGGCCGGTGCGTCGCGGGATGCCAGTATCCTCAGGCGGAATTTATCTGACGTTACTTCCGGAAAGCGCAGGATACGTTTGAAACCAATATTGGTGCTTCGCATCACCTCCTGCCAGTGTCCATTGATCCAGGCATCCAGCGCATGGGCTTCCACCCGCTCTCCGTGCGTGGCTACGGCCTCCTGAACGAGCAAACGGTTGATGGTTTGTGGCTGCCTTAGCTCAACGACGATAGCTTGATCATGGCTATCCGGCAACGAAAAGCTTGTAATATCCCGGTCCAGCACCTCGGCGGGGCCGGTAGCACCATCAAACAGGTTTTGGCCGTAGGTCTCTTCGACGCGCCTGCCTGCTTCCTTCAAGACTGCTACATCTTCCGGCGAAAATAAGCCCTGACGGTTGGGTGGAACATTCAGTAGAAAAATGGCATTGCCGCCCACAGCACGTTCATACATATCAAACACATCGTCGGCACTGCGTACTTTTTGGTTATCCTCATCTCGGTAAAACCAGCCCTCCCGGATAGAAGTATTCACCTCGGCTGGTTGATAATGCAGATAGCTGGCACCATATAATTGCTTTCTGAAACCTACCGAATCGGCGGTAATATCTCCAAAAACCTGCATGGTATCCGGGTTACCTTCATAAGGAATCACGTTCCACTCGGTGTTGCGAGTGTTGCCGGATTCATTGCCAACCCAGCGCAAATCTTCTTTACCAAAGATCACAGCCGAAGGAGCCAGGGTATGGATCAGCTTTTTCCACGCTTGGTAGTTGTAGGTTTGCCCACCTTTTCTTTTGGGGTGCGCCCCATCAAACCATACCTCATGGATAGGGCCGTATTCGGTCAGCAGTTCAAACAGTTGGTTGAGAAAATACTCGTTATAGTCGTCAACACTGAACCGGAAAGTTGTTTTGTTTTCAAAGGGCCTGCCTTCCACCGGGCGGGGAATCGTTCTTTCGGTATACTTACTTAGGTTGCCATAAAGTCCGTTAGGATTTTCAATCTGGTACAAATCCGCTGGAGACAGATAAACGCCAAGCTTGAGGCCATATTTCTTACAGGACTGCGCCAGGGCTTTCACGATATCTCCTTTCCCTTCTTTGAAAGGCGAAGCCATGATGCCGTGGTTGGTATAGCGGCTCTGCCAGAGCACAAAACCGTCGTGATGCTTGGCCGTCAGTATCACTTTGGTCATACCGGCTGCTTTCATCGTTTTGCACCACTGGTCGGTGTCCAAGTGGCTGAGCTGAAAAAACGCAGGGTCTTCTTTGCCCGAACCCCATTCTTCTCTGGTAAAGGTGTTAGGGCCAAAATGTACAAAGGCGATGTAGCTGTCGCTCAGTGCTTCCAACTGATACTTAGTGGGAACAACGTGTGCTGCTTTCTCAGTAATATCTTGCTTGGTATCGGATTTTTCAATCTTTATGGTATTGGAGAACTTCATGGCGGGCTGGGCATTCCCAAATTTGACCAGTATGAATAAAATAAGAATAGATAGTATAAATTTTTCCATTTAGCGTAAAAATGTTGGTTACAAAGCTACGCTATCTTTTGAACTTCAGACACCTCTCAGCCTTCATTAAACGACCTTGAATCAAAATTATCGTATATCGTCCGGTGAGGAGTGGCCATTTGGCAAAAAATGATGATTTTCCGATGATCGCAGCGCAACGCTCAAACACCTATGCCCATAACATACTTATACATAGAGCGTGCTTTGGCTTTGCGGGATACAACCAAATTCGGTACTACATTGCTTTATGTTAAGCGCACCCTGAAAAAACCTTGCGCGATTATGTATGTAAACCCATACTTTATCACACGGAAACCGTCCGATGAGTTTCTCTCCACATTCGTGGATTACTATTTCCATATTGACGTGTCGGTTAAGCAACTTTCGCTCACGCAAGAATTCATCATTCCTTTTCCCAGAACTACGTTCGGATATTTCTTCAACTCCCCCTTTTTAGCAACCAATCATACCCTGAACGAAGCTGTTTCCATCAACATGGCCATCTCCCGGATATCCACCCATAAAATCACCATGGCACCTCAAACAGACAGGATTAAAATCATCGGTGCTTACGTAAAGCCTTTTTGCCTAGCCTATCTGACAAGGCGACCTGTCAAAACATTGCCCTGGGCTATTGATACCATCGCGTTGTTTGAGAAAACAGCCACCAATTTTCAAAAGAAAATACACGCCTGCAAGAATGCTGACCAGATGTTTGAGGAGGTTGAAAAAATCTTTTTGGATAACCTATTGAATCGAGACCTATCCTTGATTAGGCAGGCAGTAGCCTTGATAGATGAAAACGCGGGAAACATCTCGATGGCCACTCTGGCTGAAAAATTGGGTGTTTCTGACCGAACGATCAGAACCCATTTTGACAACCACATAGGATGCACGCCTAAAGAATACCGGCGGCTGGTGAAAATAAAACAAGTGGCCTATCAGTTGAAAATCTCCGAAAATTCACTGACCAGCATTGCCTACGACAATCACTACTTCGACCAGGCTCATTTCATCCATGATATCAAGGATATTTCAGGCAGGTCTCCCAAAGAATTAAGAAAAGAAATGCCCAACTTCCGTTTTTTACAATTTTGAGACGTTTTTTTACGGTTACTTTGCATCATATAGATTACCAAAAAGTGAGCATATGAAATGTAAAGACAACACCATACTGATTACCGGAGGAAGTGCAGGTATTGGCCTGGCTTTAGCCAAAGCCTTTGTGGAGGCACAAAATCAAGTCATTATTTGCGGTAGAAATGAGGAAAAGTTAGCCGCAGCCCAGGCAGACCTCCCAGACATTGCCACCAAGCGTTGCGATCTTGCCCAAAAATCTGAACGGTCTGAACTCGTGACCTGGGTATTGGCGCATTATCCTGCCATCAATGTGATCATCAACAATGCGGGTATCTTTGAAGAAACCGACCTGCTTAGTGATTCCTTTGACTTTGATTTGATAGACCAACAGCTTACCGTGGATCTGAATGCCCCGATTGAGCTTGCCCTGCGTTTTTTGCCTCATTTGCGGCAGCAAACTCAAGCCGCCATCATCAACATCAGCAGCGCGCTGGTATATAGCCCGGATGCAGGTACGCCCTTTTACGGAGTCGCTAAAGCCGGGATTCACGCCTTTTCACAAACAGCCCGCTACCAGCTGAAAGATACCCATGTGAAAATAGTTGAAGTATTACCTCCCCGGGTAGACACACCCGGTTTGAATAACGCCCTGGATGCAGATCAGATAGGAGATGCGATGACACCGGAGGAGACAGTCGAAGAAATCATGAAAGGGTTGTCTGAAGGTAAAGATGAAATAAGGATAGGGCAGGCAAAATGGCTGTACATCGCTTCCCGTATTGCGCCTGCCTTTGTCAACAAAAAAGTGAATGAACAAATAAATAAAGCTAGAAACGCTCAATAAGAACTGTTTTATAATTTTAAACAACGAAGATCATGATAACGATTCAACCAGAAGACAAATTATTTACCCTTGTCAACGTGTTTACTGTTAAACCTGAAAATCAGCAAAAGCTGTCAGGGTTGCTATTGGAAGCAGGAGAAACCATGCAGCAAATACCAGGCTTTGTTTCAGCAAGCCTGCACAATAGCTACGACGGCAACTATGTGGTGAATTACGTACAATGGCGCACCCAGGAAAATTTTGACGCCATGCTGCGCCATCCACTGGCTCTCCCGCATATGCAGGCTGCAGCCGATTTGGCAGAAAGCTACAATCCTATCTCTAGTGAGGTAGTAGGCATCGTTAGCCTATAAAGTAGGTTTTGGGTGTATGACAAAATGCAGAGTTTTAAACATTTATTCCTGGCAGCGATGGGATTATCCCCATCGCTGCTGCGAATTGTCGTACACTCTTACGTTTCCCTTATATTCGGCCTATAACGCCACAAAGTGGGCACTGGAAGGCTTTATGGAAGCACTACAATTTGAACTAAGCTCCTTTAATATCCAGGTGAAAAATATTGAACCTACCACTGTAAAAAGTGCGTTTACCAATTTCAGAAGATAATAGCAGGGAATGTTGAAAAAAACAAACTCGCAAAACAGCCATGTTAAACAAAATCTTAATAACTCCAATTAACCTGCGACCATGAAAGAATTTGTAGAATACATATTGCAGTTTGGAAGTTTGAACCAACAACAAATAGACCTTATTACCAAAAAAGGAACTGAATTAAAACTTGGGAAAGACGAATATTTTTCGGAAGCGGGAAAAATTGCCAAACAAGTCGGCTTTATTTTAGAGGGTATTGTCCGGGTTTGTTATTACAACAACAAAGGCGAAGAAATCACAAAATATTTCATTGAAGAAAACAATCTTGTTTGTGATTTAGAGAGTTTTGAGAGTGAAATACCTTCAACTGCCTACGTGCAAGCAGTGACAGAGGGCAGACTCATTGTTTTTTCAAAAAAAGATTGGCAGGAACTTTTCAATACTATCATTGGCTGGGATGCTATAGTTCATAAAGTTATCTCAAAAGCGTTGCTGCAAAAAGTAGAAAGAAGAAGTCCTTTAGTAGCAGAGGATGCCACTACACGCTACTTGAAATTTCTAGAAATCTATCCCACTGTTGTCAACCGTGTTCCGCTTTCTTACATAGCTTCTTACCTGGGTATTACGCAACAGTCGTTGAGCAGAATAAGAAAAAACATTCGCTAAATCACTTTTTACCATTTGGTAAATGGTTTCATGATTAAATCAAGCACCTTTGCTTCATCAACTAAAAAGAAACAAAAATGAAATCAGTATTAATTACAGGCGCCAACAAAAGTATTGGCTTTGAATCAGCAAGGCAACTCTTACAAAAAGGCTATTACGTTTATTTGGGAAGCCGGAATTTGGAGAATGGTTTGGAAGCGGTAGAAAAGCTCAAAGCCGAAGGGCTCACCAACGTAGCAGCCATTCCGATTGACGTAACTGATGATGATTCTGTGAAAACAGCAAGAACCGAAATCGGAAAGAAAACAGAGGTGCTGGACATTTTGATAAACAACGCCGGTATTAGCGGAGTAAAAGCAGACGAAAATGGGAATTATATTCCGCAAACCTGGACGGCAATAGAAGCAAGCATTGACACATTCAAAGAAGTGTATGAAACCAATGTTTACGGCGTTGTAAGAGTTACACAAGCGTTTTTGGATTTACTGAAAAAAGCACCCGAACCAAGAATTGTAATGGTAAGTTCAACCGTTGGTTCTCTCTCACTTCAAAGCGACCCGAACTGGCCGTTTTACGACTATGGAAAATACGCGGTCTATGGCTCTTCAAAATCAGCATTGAATATGTACACAGTACATTTGGCTTACGAATTGCGTGATACGGCATTCAAAATCAATGCTATTGATCCGGGCTATACAAAGTCCGATTTTAATAATCATCAGGGAACGGGAACGATTGAAGATGCCGCTGCCCGTGTCGTGAAATATGCTTTGATTGGCAATGACGGACCGACAGGTAAATATTTCAGCGAAGAAACCAATCCTGAAACGGGAGAAATACCGTGGTAATGAATAAAGGTGTACACTGAACAAAAATCACTCATTAGAGTTGGTTAGTTTTATATTTAAGGTGTGGCTTAAAAAACAGCAACCGTTCCACCACAAAACGAGGTGGAAGCACTGATTGCCGAAGGAGATTTTGTTACCGCAACAGGCACTATAACGGTGAAGGACAAAAACGGTAAAACGGACAGCTCTTTATATTGCGATGTATGGGAATTTCGGGATGGTAAAATGGCTAAGCTGAGAGCTTTTGTAATTAAATCTTAACGATCATGAAACAGAACAGTTCAAACACTCAAACCGGCGATAATAATTCGTCTTCAGGCAATAATCAGGACAAGTCCTTTTTAACTGCCCCTGTAGCTTCCGACAGTCCGGAATTTACTGTTGCGTTGCGGCAGGTAGTTCGCTATCATCCCGCCGACATCAAGGTGCCCAATCACAACGACGTCATATCTTTTATTCATTCCTGGTTCGCCGGCTTTGATCACATTGAGCCTACTGAATTTTTTCTTGCCCATTTTGACAATGCTGATATGACTTTCAACATGGATGGTCAGGTACTTGCACATGACCATCTATCGTTTAGAGATTGGTTTGCAGATGCCCTTACGCATATTCCCTGGGATTATCATGCTATTCTTGATACTACTGTAACCGGCACTTTTCAAACAGGTTGGACGGCTGAGTTCTTTATCCATCACGTTGGTGAGTGGCATGATGTACCCTTAAGTGATATTAATACCGGACCCGGACGCCCTTTTAGCCGAATCATACGTGCCAATTGGAACCTTGAACATAATGGCGAAAAATTTATCATCCGCCGATATGAGCTATCTATGGTACAGAACATTATTTCACAATAAATAACCATCCAAAGTTTCAGCATCATGTCTTACGAAAGTAACAGAACGGTAAGATATGAACGAACTAAAGATATGATACATCGCTCGTTGCGGTAAAAAAAGCAGAAATGCGATACTTTACGTCTGCTTATTTTTCCATTTGTTCAAATCAAATCACACAACAATTGACAGCAACAAAAAAATTTGCACGCTTGTTAATGTTTTACGGTTGCTCGCAAAGCAAAACGAACTATTTGACAGCCTAGTAGAGGCAAGTGAAATAGTGATGAGCAAAATGCAAGGCTATATTTCTGCCAATATCCACATGGGCGACGACGGCAAGACGGTAACCAACTATGCGCAGTGGGCATCATTGCAGGACTATCATAGAGTGCTTGAGTTGCCGGAAGTAATGGAACACTTAAAAACAGCAGCAGCTCTTGCCATAGAATTTAAGCCCGTTACCTACCATACTATCTGGACGGATGGCAATAACGCCTAAATACTTTCTTGTCTGTGCAAGCCGCGACCACGTACTTCAAGGCGTAGTGGGCGGCTTTGCACAGGCAGGGCATGGCTGGAAAGATTTGATGAGCAAACTGAATACACCCGGCATGAGTTGACAGAAAGCGGGGATTTAAAGATAGGGCGATTTTCTGGTACCGTTTGGAGGGCTTTTGTCCATTGAATTAAAAGCGGGTGAAACTATTGCCATCAGCGGTGCTACAGGGTTCTTCGGTAGTGCTACAGTGGCATTAGCTTTAGCGATGGGTGCAGGTTGTGTCATAGCACTTGGAAGAAATCAAGAAGTTTTAGATGAGTTAGTCAAACGTTTTGGAGAAAGAGTAAAGCCGGTAACCTTTACCGGAAATGAAAACTCCGATATTAAAAATATTTCACCAAATCCTATTGATTGTGTGCTCGATTATACTACGGTACATTTTGCTTTAAGCGTAGCATTTGATTCACTGCACGATTGTTAATCGGACTAACAAAAGAAAGTAGTTGTTCTAGAAATACTACAAAATTTTGCAGATGTTTCTGCCATTTATCTAACCCATACCGGAAGACGCTCATTTCAGCTGAGCCGTGTTTTTTGATGGTGATGCGGCGTTTATACTCTTTCAATCCATAGACCACTGACAGGGTATAAGCCAATACAAGCGTGGCTATCATCATCTGAATTTTGTAATCTTTTTGTACGTGCAGGCTTTCTAAATCAAAGCCGTTGCTTTTCAAATGCTTAAACATTGTTTCTATTCTATATCGGTAGCCGTAGTATTTAAGGGCTAAAGCTGGAACAACGCTACTAATGAGCCGCAGGTACTCTATCTTACCTGCCCTACCTTTGTAGGCTTGCAACACATAATAGTAAGTGTAACCCTGTAGGGTAAACTTTTTCCAAACCGGCTTTCCTAGCTTGTGCTTTGGCTTTATTTTCTAACTTGCTCACTGACTTGCCTTTCTGCTGTATCTGCTGTTCATAGTTGCCTTTTCGCAAGCGTAACGCAAAGTCAATACCGCGCCGCGGTGGCCTGCTTTATGTAAAGCTGCAAACCATTGAGTACCAATATATTCCCTATCCCCAAGCAATACTTTATCTTGTAACTTTAAAACCTTTAAGGCCATCTTAAGCATAAGCTTACGTTGCCATTGGCTGCTAATACCTAGCTTACCTAAATCCTGCCACCAAACAGGGATGCTTACCCCCTGATAAAGCACACTTAAAGTAAGAAAATGATACTTCTTGCCATTCCATTTCCAGCTAGTACCATCAATAATGAGACACTGGCTCTTTTTCTTCAATAGCATTACCGATGCTTGCAGCATCCCTATCCAGAGACCTTTATTATTTGCTGCTGCCCATAGCCAACGTTTCAGGCGTTGATAATGAGAGCGAGAATCAGTGGTTGTATTGCCTAACAGCTTTCCTACTGACCCTTTCAATTTCCAAAGGTTTATCGTCTTTTCTTCCAATAACAAAGCAACCATCAACAGCGTATTCTTTAGTTGAGAAGTTTTCCAATCTGGTGCTATTTTCTTAAATTCATCCAATAAGTGAGTGTACATTTTTATCGTATTTGTTGCAACTAATACAACAAATTTGTGCCTCACTTATTCCTTTTGTACCGTAGTATAGTGCTCGATATATTGCCTCCTTCTGCTGATGCAAAAGCAGTTCGGACAGCCATCATGACAGTCAGGGAATATGGCAGGGTTTCTTTGATGGATGGCGTGGGTATGCTGGGAGGTGATGGGTTAGAGATTCCCTATCCGTGGATTATGCGAAATTCAATCACTATAAAAGGGCAATGGATGTACAATAGAAAAGCATCACAGCAGTTAATTGCCATTGTCAAATCGGGTTTACTTTCCTTAAACTTATTTAAAATATCTGAATTTAACTTAGAAGATATTAATGAAGCTATTGCATATGCAGCAAGTGAAAAAGGAGCATTCAGGTTAACGGTTATAAAACCTTAATTACTAAAGTCACCCGAATTCGATAGCTCAACGTAGCAAACCGGAAAATGTGGGTTTGTCTATTTTTCTGATAAAATGGGGGTCTTGTGTATGTATTCTTTATTGTCCAGATTGTCAATAAAAAACATCGCCAATTGTTTCCTGCTCATTTTAAATGGTTTTGGAGTTTGATTGTAAGTTATTTGCAAATTACCAACTGCTTCGTTGTTGTTCAGCCCAACGGGCCTTGCTATTGTCCAATCAAGTCCTGACTTTTTTATTAGCTCTTCCGCTTTGTTATGGTCGGCAAAAACAAGTTTAAAATTGAGGATTTTTATCATCAACCTCATATACCATGGAGCATATTGATGAGAATCGCCTACTCCAATAGAGGATAAATACAAAATTCTTCCAACGCCCAATTCTTTCATTGCTTTAATAGTGTTGCCTATGCTTTTTTCGAGAATGTGAGGAGGATCTATCCTTTTAAATGAAAAGCTCTCCTTTTCCGATAGTGCGCTTAACAGGCTGATGACGTAATCACATCCTTTCATCGCATTTCTTACATCATCTAACTGGAGTAGGCTGCCTTGTATGACCGACAATTTTTCGGAGTCTGACGATAACTTGTCAGGATTACGAACCAAAGTCGTAACGGCATATCCCTTTTGCCCTGCATATTCTATTGCCAACTGACCGGTTCTTCCGGTACCACCAAAAATCAAAATTCTTTTCTTCATTTTTATTTATTGATAAGTGATGAAATATGTTTTGCTGTTTATTCAAGTTTTACTCCATCTGTTGTTGCTAAGTTAGTTATATTAGCTTTCTATTATTTATTACTAAACTTTTAGTAAGCACTAAACAAAAAGTAAGCATGGATAAACCACCTGATAACGACGTATGTAGCAATAAAGATTTGCTGGCAGTTCGGGATGCTTTGGATGTTTTAAGCGGAAAATGGAAATTGCAAATCTTAATTGCTCTTTTGAATGGAGCAATACGATTCAAAGAAATAGCGAAACAGGTAGATGGCATAAGCGACAGGATGTTATCAAAAGAACTGAAAGAACTGGAAGCTAACCAACTCGTAAAACGGAAAGTGATTGATGCATTTCCACCAATTGTCGAATATAAAGCGACCTCACATACAAAATCCCTTCATACCGTAATATATGCACTGAAAGAATGGGGATATTTTCATAGAAAGAAAATTTTGGGGAAGTAAAATGACAGTCGCTTATTAATGGCTATACGTAACGGCGGAAGAACCCAATAAATGTGTAACCAGTAATGAAACATAACGTCAAATGGGAAAGCAAGTGCTTTGAAATCCCGCACTTGCCATAACCATCATCGTTAGCCTAATTACAAATTTGCCCCGCGACAAAATCAATTAAGTTCAAACCACTCACCCGGTTCAAGCAGCATTACCCGAATGCCCATACCGCTCAACTTATTGCTCAGGCGTTCGGTGGCATTGGGCGTTTCTATATATATTGGCGGTCTATGAAGCGATTGATAATGGATGGGCACGACAGATTTTGCTTTTAGAATTTGTGCGGCAACCGCAGCTTCTTCAGGTCTCATCACCGCTTCCAGGGGGCTTGGCGGTTGCAGAAATGGGAATTCCACTACTGCACCGTTAATAGGCAGAAAAGCCAGGTCAAACGGCCCAAATTTGTTTGCAATGCGCCACCAATAACCATGAAACATGGTGTCTCCGGCATGAATGATACGGTGGTTGCCAAATTCAACCACCCAACTGATCTGCCGGTCTCCAAATCCATCGACCGCTGGTGCCGAAAACACGCGGAACGGCCCTATACTGTGTTCTTCCCAATCTCCAACAATTTCGGTTGCAAGTTCGTAATCGGCAAATTGTGTTTCTGCGTGGCGGGTCAGTTCCAAATCTGCTTCAACGCCGGTTGCGGCCGCCGGGCGGAATATTGGTGCGCCTTTCCGTAATGCCAGCGAGAGTGCGCCCGGATCAGCATGATCTGCATGCAGATGGGTTAAAAGTAACCCAACCGCTGCACCAGGCTGGGATGACTGTGGAAAAGGTTCATCGGCACTTCTTAGTGGAACAAGCGGCGATGTATCCTGAATATAATCAATTAGCAACGTCTGGTTGTCGTACTCTATTTCAACGCCCGCCCAACCTAAACGGCGCAATCTTATTACTGTATTTTCCATATTTATTACTTAATTTCCTTTGCTTTAAAATAGTTAGAGAATATCTTGTTTGCGACAAAATTATTCATGTAGATAACTTACAGAATCCCATTTCTGACAGGACCTCATAAGCCCACTGAGTACCCAAGTTAATAAGCGGCTGTAAAACGCTGGCGGTAATATTTAGGCTTTTCAATCTCATCAACAATGGCCACGGCAAGATCCTCAACAGAAATAATGCTTTTGCCTTCTTCGTTGAAAACAGGGTTCTCCAAGCCGGTGCGGTAAATGCCCTTGCGAATGCCGGATGTGCCCGGATGCATTTCCTTGGCGGGGCTCAGGAACACCCAATCCAGCTCTTTTTCCTTTTTTAGCTCATTCAGATAATCACGTGCGGCAGTTGCACCGGCTTTATATTCAGCCGGAAATTCCGGCGCATCTACCAGTTGTTTCCCATCCATAAATAAGCTACCGGCACCGCCCACTACCAGCAGTCGCTTAACGCCCGCCTTCTTCACGCCCTCCTGAATGGCTTTTGAGCCTTTCAGAAAATCCTCGTAAAGATTAGGATTTGCCCAGCCGGCATTGTATGCGCTTATTATGGCATCGTTGCCCTGGACCGTATGTGCGAGCGCGTCCACCTCTGTTGCATCTGCCCCTGAGATGGTTAAGCCGGCCTTGGGCTTTAAATTTTTAGTGTTGCGCACAATGGCTATTACCTGATGCCCTTTGTGCAGCAATTCATTTAATACTGCTTTTCCTACAAAGCCTGTTGCTCCGATGAGTGCTACTTTCATATTTTTGTGTTTATTGTTGAATTATACTGTATCATTTTTTGTTACAGTACGGGTTAAAAAAATTTACTTGAATTTTTTACAAAAATCGGCGAGCGTGATCGTGCTCAATTTATTGACCAATGCATTATCAGCCTGTTTGTATAACTCAGCAAGGTGGTTATTAATTTGCTTGCCTACCTTACAATCAGGATTAGGCTTGTTCAACTTACCTAACAGAGCAGCATCATTTACAGCTCGGTAAACATCCGAAAGCAGCACCTGACTGGCGGGCTTTGCAAGTGCAGCACCACCGCCATTTCCCTCGCGGGTTTCTATAAAACCATGCTTGCGAAGAAGGCTTAAAGATCTGCGCACCATCACCGCGTTGATATTAATGCTTCCGGCAATGTACGAGGAAGGCAAATGACCTCCTATAATTTTCAGTAGCGTTAAAATGTGAATGGCTGTGGCAAATTCTATGTTGTTCAACTGTATATATTTTTGTTACAGTTCAAATATAAGGTATATTTGTTTATAAGAAACAGATTATTCAAAAAAAATTATTTATACATTAGGGTTTATTAGCCAATCCGAGGGCCTTTAAAATTATTGGGCTGTATAACCGCCATCGTTTAAAAGGATAGAACCCGTCATAAAGGAAGATTCATCAGAACCAAGGAAAACATATACGCCTGCCTGCTCTTCTGGTTTTGCGCTCCTGCCTATAGGATGTGATTCAGCAATTTGCTTAATTGCCTCTCCAGGCAGCCAGTTCGTCAACATTTCACTCTCCGTCCCACCAGGGGCCACAGCATTAACGCGAATGCCCTGGCGGGCATAATCCAAAGCACCTATTTTGGTAAGCCCCACCACCCCGTGTTTGGAAGCTATATAAGGAGCAATGCCCACATTAGCAATAACCCCTCCCACAGAGGCCGTATTGATGATCGAGCCGCCGCCTGTTTTCAGCATTTCAATGATTTCATATTTCATGGACAGAAAAACCCCTTTGAGGTTGATATCGAGCACCTTGTCATAATCCTCAATGGTGTGCTCTATAAAAGGCTTTCCCTCCGAGGCCACACCTGCGTTATTGACGGCAATGTCCATTCTACCGAATTTATCAATAACCGTAGCCATGATAGCTTTGACATCAGCTTCTTTTGATACATCTCCCTCAATGTAAAAAAGATCCCTGCCCAATTCTTCAATCAACTCCCTTACTCGGGTAGAATCTTTGGAGGACCGGCCTACCACAGCTACATGTGCGCCTTCTTTGATGTATGCTTTAACCACAGCCTTTCCTATACCTGCGTTGCCACCGGTAATAAGGGCAACCTTGTTTTTTAAACGTTCCATACTATATTCAATGTTAACTAACGCAAAATTCCTCAAAAAAGGTCGTTCTGAATAACCCGAAACTTGAAAATTCTGCCCCAAAATTGGACAATGGATAAGTGAAATCGATTTAACAAATGATCATCAATTGGTTAGAGTGCGCAATTAATCTTTGTGTGCTTTTAGTACATCATCGAGATATTCGCCGGGATTGATTTTATAATACTTTTTAAATTTTTTTGCGAAATGGGACATATTGGTATATCCTACTAAATAACCCACTTCGGAAACATTATAATCCTGAGAAGATAAAAGTTCTGCTGCTCTTTTGATCCTAGCTTTTTGAGCATACTGATATACGGTAAGATCAAAAACATGTTTAAACAGTTTGCTCATCTTGCTCTCGCTCATACCCGCTTCTGCTGATAGCACTGAGAGTTTAGGTGTCGAATGGCTGTGATCGGTAAGTTTCCTTTTGATGAAAAATATCTTTTTAATATCCTCTTTTAGTAGTCCGGATAGATTATAACGTTCCTTACTTATAAATGTCCTTTGTAGTGTTAACCTCATAAAATTAAGAAGAGCGATATAAGCCTCAAATTTGGAAGGGCTATCCTCGTAACAAAGGCTTCCTAATTTTCGGATAAAGTTTTCTGTTTCTGGGACCGTCTCATCAAAAAAGATAAATGGAGATTTTGGGTCAACTCCTTTCAATATCTCCGGATGCTCAATGATGGCGTTTACGGTCTCGCTGGTGAAAGTAATGGCCACTGTTATAAATGGCTCGTTCTCGGGATAGCGCACTTTGACCGAGGTGCCCGGGGAATAAAAGAACAGGCCATTGAGACTGTCCTTATCTAAGGAAACCCATTCGCTTCCTCTCTTTATTCTAATCTGGTTTGAAATTAGGGTCGTAAAAATACAGAATGCACCGGTGTCCATTTTATTGATGGTTTCAAGTTCCCACGGGATGTTTAGGTTATAATGGCCAACATACAAATTTAGGTTTGATGGAAAAGAAAAACCTTTTACGAACCCTTCGCCCAAAAGCGGAGGTAGATTGACCGTGTTGTCGATTATAGGATAGGAAAAATTATCTGATAAATCGTTGATCAGATTAAAATCTCTCTGAACACGTATGAAGGTTTTCATCGTACAAACTTAAGAAAATGGCCGCAAAAAAAACTTACTGAAAAATTTATAGTTTTAGGAATCTATTGCGTCAATTGGGGAACAGTAATCGGACTTCTAACATCATTCATTGACGCATAAATTTGTTTTAAAAAAACTGAAATGAAAACAGTATAGTCGGAAAAGTAACGATGCATAACCATGTATCCTATAAAATAGGGTGCGAGGTTGATGAGGTGGAAATTTCAATATTTTTGGATGGTCTCGATTTTTGTTTGATTTAGCGGTTGAATGGGATACAGGACCTATTTCTAGGTTCATACGATTTTGTTACGTAATTTTATTTTCAGCAATATAGATGTGACATCCTTACTTTTAACGCAACGGTGCTACGAAATTGTCAGGTCATAAAATCCATTCTTCTTTTAACATCAAACAAACCCAAAGATATGAACGTACTGATAATAGGCTCTACCGGAGATTATGCCAAACTTATAATTCCTGCGCTTCAAAACAAGGGCATTAAAGTAAAAGGCTTGGTTAGGGATGAAAAAAAGGGGCAAAAAGCGATCGCCAACGGTGTAGAAGAGACCGTAATTGCCAATTTGAACGATGTTGAAAGCCTGCAGAAAGCAGTGCAAAACGTGGATGGGGTATTTCATATAAACCCGGTGTTTTCAAAAAATGAGGTGCAAATGGGCTTAAATATGGTCAAGGCCGCAGCGGGTGCCGGAGTTGAGAAGTTCGTATTCTCCAGCGTTTACCATCCATCTTTATCTTTGGGGAATCATGCATCCAAACGACCGGTGGAAGAAGCCCTCTATCAATCAAACCTGAATTTCATCATCCTTCAGCCGGCCATGTTTATGCAGACAATCGGTAATACTTGGCCTTCTATTAAAAAAACCAGATCGCTGCGGTTACCTTATTCAAAAAAATCCAAGATGAGCCTTGTAGATTATAGAGATGTAGCTGAAGTGACCGCGATCGCCTTTGCGGAAGACAGATTGAACAATGGCACATTCGAGCTAAGTTCAGAAGGTACATACGACCGTCAGGAAATGGCCCACATCATAGGGGACATTTTGGGAACGGATATCGAAGCAGATAAAATCAGTTTTGAAGAATTTGAAAAAAAATCAGCTATGCACGAGGAGCTTGCCAAAGAAGGAAGGCAAGCGATGTTCGACTATTATGACAAACATGGTTTTCATGGAGGGAACTCTTTGATATTGGAGACAATTTTAGGTCGAAAACCAACAAACCTTAAGGCATATTTTCAAGAACTTGCCCAGGTCAAAAATAGCCGTAATAGATAGTTTAACCGAATAAGCCTATAAAATATGAAAGCTGTAGTTACATCAAAAACGGGTGATCCCTCTGTGATGCATGTTCAGGAAGTACCTGTCCCTGAGGTCAAATCCGGTTGGGTTTTGATACAGGTAAAGGCATTTGGCCTAAACCGAAGTGAACTTATGACCAGACAGGGGGATTCCCCTGACGTGAAGTTTCCACGTATCCTTGGGATAGAATGTGTGGGCGTGGTGGAGCGGGACCCCTCCGGGACTTATGCAAAAGGTCAAAAGGTAATGGCTCTAATGGGCGGTATGGGGCGTCAATTTGATGGAGCGTATGCTGAATACTGCCTAGTTCCCTCAGAAATTGTTTTTCCATTTAAAAGTGATCTGCCCTGGAGCGTACTAGGTGCGGTTCCAGAAATGTTTCAGACGGTATCAGGTTCGTTGAAACAGGCACTTGAAATTAAATCGGGTGAAACTTTATTGATACGTGGTGGGACTTCCTCAATCGGCATGTTGGCCTGCCAGTTGGCAAAAACAATGGGGCTGACCGTGATTGCCACTACCCGAAAAGAGGCAAAATTAAACGCCTTGCTACAAAACGGAGCTGACCATGCGCTCATTGATAATGGTAGCGTATCCACCGAGCTCAAAAAAATATATCCAGACGGCATCAACAAAGTATTGGAACTGGTAGGTACCCGAACACTAAAAGATTCTCTACAGTGCATCGGTTATAAAGGGATGGTCTGCATGACCGGGATTTTGGCAGGAGAATGGACGTTATCAGACTTTGAACCAATGGGAGACATTCCCCCATTGGGACGCCTGACCGTCTATATGGGCAGTGCAAAAAATATATCCCCAGAAGCGTTACAGGAATTTATTGATGATATTGCGCAGGAAAAAATCCATTTGAACATTGATAAGGTATTTTCGCTTGATCAGCTCGTAAAAGCGCATGAATATATGGAGTCAGACCAAGGTCAGGGAAAAGTGGTGGTGGAAATATGAAAAATATTTAAATTTTTTATTTCGATAATAAACTATCCACTTCCAGATACTTTTCTTTTAATGTTGCCAAGGCAAAAGAGGCTGCAGAACCTGTAAAGACGGCATAATCAAAAGCTCCCTTGATTCCCACGGTAAAGGTCATTGATAATGCAATATTAACAATAGGATTCCGCTGAGCTTTGCGAACAGTTCCGTTTTAAAACCGATGAGGAGAAAGAGTCCAAAAATCACCTCGGCCGCGGTGGCTATAAATCCCAGGGCAGGTATTAAACTTTCTGGTGCCCATGGGTTCAATGTATGGGTGTAGGCCAAAAAGTTATCCCAAGTTCCCCAAGTAGCGTTTTCTTTGCTCCAAAAACCAAATCGATCTGCTACGGCTGATAAAAAGCCAGCGGCAAGGGCCACCCGTAGATAAAGCTTGATTACTACTTTCATATTGATGCGTCGGTTAAGCAACTTTCGCTCACGCAAGAGTTCATCATTCCTTTTCCCAGAACTACGTTCGGATATTTCTTCAACTCCCCCTTTTTAGCAACCAATCATACCCTGAACGAAGCTGTTTCCATCAACATGGCCATCTCCCGGATATCCACCCATAAAATCACCATGACACCTCAAACAGACAGGATTAAAATCATCGGTGCTTACGTAAAGCCTTTTTGCCTAGCCTATCTGACAAGGCGACCTGTCAAAACATTGCCCTGGGCTATTGATACCATCGCGTTGTTTGAGAAAACAGCCACCAATTTTCAAAAGAAAATACACGCCTGCAAGAATGCTGACCAAATGTTTGAGGAGGTTGAAAAAATCTTTTTGGATAACCTATTGAATCGAGACCTATCCTTGATTAGGCAGGCAGTAGCCTTGATAGATGAAAACGCGGGAAACATCTCGATGGCCACTCTGGCTGAAAAATTGGGTGTTTCTGACCGAACGATCAGAACCCATTTTGACAACCACATAGGATGCACGCCTAAAGAATACCGGCGGCTGGTGAAAATAAAACAAGTGGCCTATCAGTTGAAAATCTCCGAAAATTCACTGACCAGCATTGCCTACGACAATCACTACTTCGACCAGGCTCATTTCATCCATGATATCAAGGATATTTCAGGCAGGTCTCCCAAAGAATTAAGAAAAGAAATGCCCAACTTCCGTTTTTTACAATTTTGAGACGTTTTTTTACGGTTACTTTGCATCATATAGATTACCAAAAAGTGAGCATATGAAATGTAAAGACAACACCATACTGATTACCGGAGGAAGTGCAGGTATTGGCCTGGCTTTAGCCAAAGCCTTTGTGGAGGCACAAAATCAAGTCATTATTTGCGGTAGAAATGAGGAAAAGTTAGCGGCAGTCAAGGCAGACCTCCCAGACATTGCCACCAAGCGTTGCGATCTTGCCCAAAAATCTGAACGATTCGAACTCGTGACCTGGGTATTGGCGCATTATCCTGCCATCAATGTGATCATCAACAATGCGGGTATCTTTGAAGAAACCGACCTGCTTAGTGATTCCTTTGACTTTGATTTGATAGACCAACAGCTTACCGTGGATCTGAATGCCCCGATTGAGCTTGCCCTGCGTTTTTTGCCTCATTTGCGGCAGCAAACTCAAGCCGCCATCATCAACATCAGCAGCGCGCTGGTATATAGCCCGGATGCAGGTACGCCCTTTTACGGAGTCGCTAAAGCCGGGATTCACGCCTTTTCACAAACAGCCCGCTACCAGCTGAAAGATACCCATGTGAAAATAGTTGAAGTATTACCTCCCCGGGTAGACACACCCGGTTTGAATAACGCCCTGGATGCAGATCAGATAGGAGATGCGATGACACCGGAGGAGACAGTCGAAGAAATCATGAAAGGGTTGTCTGAAGGTAAAGATGAAATAAGGATAGGGCAGGCAAAATGGCTGTACATCGCTTCCCGTATTGCGCCTGCCTTTGTCAACAAAAAAGTGAATGAACAAATAAATAAAGCTAGAAACGCTCAATAAGAACTGTTTTATAATTTTAAATAACCAACATCATGATAACGATTCAACCAGAAGACAAATTATTTACCCTTGTCAACGTGTTTACTGTTAAACCTGAAAATCAGCAAAAGCTGTCAGGGTTGCTATTGGAAGCAGGAGAAACCATGCAGCAAATACCAGGCTTTGTTTCAGCAAGCCTGCACAATAGCTACGACGGCAACTATGTGGTGAATTACGTACAATGGCGCACCCAGGAAAATTTTGACGCCATGCTGCGCCATCCACTGGCTCTCCCGCATATGCAGGCTGCAGCGGATTTGGCAGAGAGCTACAATCCTATCTCTAGTGAGGTAGTAGGCATCGTTAGCCTATAAAGTAGGTTTTGGGTGTACGGCTAACTGTTAGCCGCAAGGATGACAGACCGCACTTCGCCGGCAAAGTATCCGACTTTGACCTTTTCAGCACACAAACTTGGACTTTTCAACAAACCATGTTTTGTAAACTTGACTTACCTTTGCACTATAAACTATATAAAAATGAAAAAAACAGTTTTAGTTACAGGGGCATCGGCAGGAATTGGCAAAGCAACGGCCATTTATTTGGCGCAAAATGGCTATAATGTGTATGGCGCAGCGCGCCGGGTAGAAAGAATGGATGCGTTGAAAGACTTCGGCATCAAACCAATTGCGTTAGACGTTACCAAAGACGAAAGCGTCACAAGCTGCGTGAACCAAATTTTGGGAGAAGCGGGAAGCATTGATGTTTTGGTAAACAATGCAGGTTTCGGTTCCTATGGTGCCATTGAAGATGTTTCTATGGAAGACGCGCGTTATCAGTTGGAAGTAAATGTATTTGGCGCTATGCGTCTGGCGCAGTTGGTTTTGCCAACAATGCGCGAAAACAAATACGGTAAGATTGTAAACATTTCGTCTGTTGGTGGTAAAAATGCTTTTCCATTAGGCGGTTGGTATCATGCAAGCAAATTTGCGTTGGAAGCCTTGAGCGATAGTATGCGAAATGAAGTTCGGGCATTCGGCATTGATGTCATTGTGGTTGAGCCGGGAGCTACAAAATCGGAATGGGGGAGCATTGCATTTGATAGTTTGGCAAAAGTTTCGGGAAACACGGCTTATAAAGACCTGGCTGCGAAAACGCAGAGGGCGTTTGCGCGACTTTCGGACAATGCTCCTGAACCAATAGTGATTGCCAAACTTATCAAAAAAGGAATAGAAGCTAAAAATCCGAAAACCAGATATGCAGGTGGGCAAATGGCTTCTATGGTTATACTCTCAGGAAAGATCTTACCCGATAAACTAATGGACAAAGTAATTATGAGCCAGCTAAAATAATAAGCGATGGACAATAACAACGGTCTTCACCACAACATTTTGTATTCTTGTGCTTACCAAAAAGAACACAGTGCGGAACAGTTTGTTCCTGAACATGCTTTAGGGCTTATGTTGTCGGGCGAATCGCATTATTATACGAACGAGGGAAACTATGTGGCGGAAGAAGGCTCAATGGGTTTGATGCGCAGAAACCAGTTGATAAAAAAGTTCAAAAAACCAGCCTCCAACGGAGAACCATTTAGATTGGTTAGCATTTTTTTAGACCAGGATTCGTTGCATCAATATGCGGCAGAAAACGATATCCCAAAGCAAAATGCCTATCAAGGGGCGCCGGTAATAGACCTTACAGGGAATGTTTTTTTGAAAGGGTTTTTCGATTCGTTGTTGCCTTATGTAGATAATCCGAAAAGACTTACCCAAAAACTTTCTGCACTAAAGACCCGTGAAGCCATTGAGCTGTTGCTACAGATTGATGATTCCTTTTTGAGTTTTTTGTTTGATTTTCAAGAACCGCACAAAATCGACCTGGAAGCTTTTATGAATCGTAATTACAAATATAACGTGCCACTGCCAACCTTTGCAAAACTTACCGGGCGCAGTCTTTCCACATTCAAAAGAGATTTTTCAAAGATATTCAACACAACGCCCGAAAAGTGGCTGCAACAAAAACGTTTGGAGCAGGCGCATTATCTGATTTTGAAGAAAAAGCAGCGTCCGTCGGAAGTGTATTTGGAAGTAGGTTTTGAAAACTTGTCACATTTTTCATTTGCTTTCAAAAAATTATACGGGTTGCCGCCAACCCGGCTAACAGAGCAAAAGAAAATACCAGCCGTTAACAAAGGTTTGGCGTAATAGCGGGTGAAGTATGCTGCTCCCAATAACTTAGACAGAAAAACTGAGCTTAATTAGAATGCCTTTGGGTAAAGGATTAATTTTCAAATTGTATTATTTTCTGACTCTTTATTTTCCCATAATATACCTGTGCTGGCGTTCTGTAGTCTAAAGATTGATGAGGTTTATGTTCGTTGTGCAGTTTGAAATACCAACTTAACCCTTTATGCAATTCTTTACCATTTTGATAGTCATATAAGTAAATATGCTGATGTTTTACATCTCTCCAAAGACGTTCAATAAAAATATTATCTAAGGCCCTGCCCTTGCCATCTATACTGATATTAATACCAGAATCTAACAAACAGCTAGTGAAGGCAAAAGAAGTAAATTGTGCTCCGCGCCGCGGTGACCCTGATCGGTATTAAAGATTTCAGGGTGTCCATAGGTAAGTGCGTTTTTAAGAGCTAAAAGACTAAAGCTAGTGTCTAGACTGTTAGACAATTCCCATGAGATCACATAGCAACTATACCAATCCATAACTGCTACCAGATGAAGAAAGCCATTCTTCATAGGAACATATGTAATATCAGTACCGCCGGGCGGCCCGGCAATGTCGTTTAGTTAAGGGTTATATCGCTCTTGGGTAGTTGCTCCAGGTTTGATATTTACCCCTACGTTTATTTTTGTCCTTGTCTCTTTTGTAAGTGCGGTTAGGTCTAATAGCTTCTGTATGTTTTAAGAACTTATTCTTTAATTGTTGATAAATAGCAGTTGGCTCCTGTTCCACAAAGAGAGCTACCAGTTGATTTTTCATCAGTCCTAGAGTAACATTATAATTGATCTGGTGCTGATATTTTCTGGATTGATGAGCCTCTGATAGCCCTGTTTCACAATCAGCAATAAGCAAAGCCTGTAAATTAGTCACAAAGATCATAGCATAGAATTCCTGTCGGATGGCTTCTAATTTTTGTCCAGTAAATATTTCTACCGCGCGGCGGCCGCTTGTAATTGATTCTTCAATCTATCATAGTAGGTTTCTACTCCCCACCGCAAAAAGTACAAATCCTTAAAAACTTGGTTAGGAAACTGTTGAGTATCTGTTAAAGATGCGGCCGCCGCCCGGTAATCAATACCTCTGTTTCCCCGCTATCAAGGTGCCCTTTTACTAATCTAACCGCCACGCTGGTATGTTGATCTACTGACCAGCCTACCTGTTTCAAGTGTTTTTTTCCTCTGTTGGTAGCTGGAAAATTCACCAGTGCACTTGGCCTTCTGCTTTTGACAAAGTCTCTAATTACCTGGTTAAAGCCGATTTTACATCGTATGACAAAGTCTCTTTGGTAATAGGTTAACAAATAAACTAAGGTAAAGCTAGCATAACCGCGGTCGTAAATGGTCAAACTATCATTGGGTAAGTGATTTACCCAGTCTATGGCTATACTGATTTCGTCACAAGCACTCTCATCAATACGGCTTTCAAAACATGCTCTAACACATCATAACAAACCGCGCGGCGGCGGCCATCATTTGCGCCATAGGAAATTGTTTAGACTGATTAGCATGCATACCAAATTCTTCTCTTATCAAAGTATGATCTGGCAGGTAAGCCTTAGATCCATCTATGCCAAAGATCCTGAAACCTTGCCATCGTTTGACTCTAAATGCATTTATTCTGTAAAAGGCTGCTGTCAAACAGTGATTCCAATCTTGAAAAAAAGGGCTGCGTCGGCAGTCCGATTTCAATTTGTACCCGGCTTGACTGAAAGCTCCTTTAGTCAGAATAGTTGTCTTGTGAAGAAACTCACACAGTCCATCTAGTTCAATAGCCAGACTTCTTTTCATTAGATTGGTAATAAATAGCACTACCACTGAGAAACTAAGCATCCGGTTTCTAGTAAATGCTTCTGTACTATGACAATATTTTTCTTTATTACCAGAAGCTTGCATTAAAAACTCTTTCAATTCTTTAATAATTTGTACATTAGTCTCCATACTGATAAAGGGTTATTTACAGTTTGTAAAATGTTTGCTGATGTTCTACAAACTTAACCCTTTATCTTTTTCTAAACTCATTAACCCTTAACTAAACGGCATTGGGCGACCGGCGTCCAGTAACAGATTGAAGCCGGTGTTTGGGCTTCACTGAACGCAAACTGGTGCTACACTGAAGCCAGGGTTGGGAATAAAAAGCAAGAGTATTTGTTGCTCCAAGTGAGAATATTTATCTTCGGAAGATCAAAGCAACAAGCCTGGCTTGACGGCTGGTCTGCACCCCGATGGGGTAGACCGCCTCTAGGTGTGACCGACCAGGTGTGACCGACCAGGTGTGACCGACCAGGTGTGACCGACCAGGTGTGACCGACCAGGTGTGACCGACCAGGTGATCCGCTTTATTGAACGTTAGCAGTAATATTGCGAAACCTTACAAAATGACAGAACTTGAACAATACATTAAATCTTATTTTGAAAATATTCAATCCGATGAATTGAACAAAATGAGTGCTCTTTTTGAATCAACAACCCTGAAGAAAGGCGGTTATTTTTTGAAAGCCGGTAAACACTGTGACAAAATCTGTATTATTCAAACAGGAGTATTGAGAGTTTTTGCAATACCTGACAAAGAAGAAGTAACCCAATGGATTGCTACAAAGGGTTATTTGGGAACTGATTTTTCGAGTTTTCTCTATGACACCCCTTCTCGCTGGACAATTCAGGCTTTAACGGATACTGAATTATTTACATTGTCAAAGCCAAATTATAGAAAAGTTGGAGAGGTAATCCCACAGTGGACAGAACTTGAGAAACTCTTTTTAGTGAAATGCTTTACCGCATTGGAAAATAGAATCTTTAGCCACTTATCAATGACAGCAGAGGAACGTTACAATTTATTTTTCACCCAAAATAACGATCTTTTCAACCAAGTCCCATTAAAATATATAGCTTCTATGCTTGGTATGACACCAGAAACTTTAAGCAGAATAAGAAAAAAAGCAACTTTCTGATTTCTTGATCTTTATCAAGAATAATTCTTCTAAAGATGTTGATATTTGTACTTTATTAACCATATAAATAACGATGAGCGTAGAGATAAAAACCGAGATTCTAATTAATGCAAACCCGGAAAAGGTTTGGGCAGTGCTGACGGATTTTCGTAGTTACCCGAATTGGAATCCGTTTATAACCTCACTTACTGGCGATGTAGCCGTCGGAAATAAAATAACGGTGCATATTGAACCCCCTGGCGCAAGTGCAAGTACTTTTAAACCGAAAGTGCTGTCATTCATACCACATAAGGAAGTAAGTTGGCTAGGCCAATTGCTTTTTGCCGGTGTTTTTGATGGATTGCATAAGTTAGAACTAACGGCTAACCCGGATAACACAACCACTCTTTTTAAGCAGCGTGAAAGGTTTAGTGGAATACTTGTTCCATTTTTTAGAAAACAGCTTGAAAACAATACTAAAAAAGGTTTTCAAGAAATGAATCAAAAATTGAAACAATTAGTTGAAAGTAAATAATTCCTACCAATGGTTGAAGACAATAAAGCAACTTTGGAAAAAGCAAATGCCGCTGTTTCCAAAGGAGATAATGAAGGGTTTTTGAAATTTTGTACTGACGATACGAAGTGGACATTTGTTGGAGACCAGGTTTTGCAAGGGAAGGAAGCAGTTAGACAATATATGTTAACTGAGTATATTAGGCCACCAGAATTCGATGTCAAAAATTTAGTCGCTGAGAACGATTTTGTAATCGCACGTGGCTACATCACAATGCCAGACAAAAGTGGAAAAGCGGTCCGATACTCGTACTGCGACGTATGGCGATTTCGTGATGGTAAAATGGCCGAACTGATGGCTTTTGTCATTAAGTCTGATTAGTGGCCTGCCAACCCTAACTAGCTTTGGTTTTTCTCTTACAACAATGGCTTTGCCAGAATTATAGCGGTGGGGGACCACCGCCTGTTTTTGCTTAAAGACGAGAAGTTGGTGCGCCCCGATGGACACCTCTGGCCTACCGCGGCCCGGCAGATGACTTGGAGCGGCTGCGCCAGCACTGTGAGAAAGTGTTTGGCAAAGCTGGCAACTGAGCACGTCCCTGTCGGGGTGGCTTCTTCTGCCCGGTACCCGTGGGAGAAGAAGCCCTGATCTATCATTTGTTATTTACATCATTTTTCACCCCTAAAACCCCTTATGTTATGGTCACTATTCAACCAGAAAAAAAAGTATTTACCCTTGTCAATATGTTTGAGGTCAGCCCCGACAAACAGCAGCAGTTGCTAGACATGCTTGTGGAGGCTAGCCAAACGATGAAACAGATACCCGGCTTCATTTCTGCCAACCTGCACAAGAGCTACGATGGCAAGTACGTGGTAAACTATGCGCAATGGCGGAGCCAGCAGGACTATGATGCCATGCAGGACAATGCGCAAGCAACGCAGCACATGAAAGTAGCAGCTGGCTTAGCGCAGAGCTATAACCCCATTTTTTGCGATGTAGCCGAGTCGGTGAGCGTATAGTCAGCACCGGACGATGCACCGAGATTCTTATTCTAAAGAAACCTGGCCAAAGCCGTGCGCCGGTCGCCGTGATTTGCCAGCATCAACGCCAAAAAGCGACTGAAACTGGCCTGGTAGCTGGTCGGCACCCCGATGAGGCAGCTCACCTCACGGTGTGACCGACCAGGTGTGACCGACCAGGTGTGACCGACCAGGTGTGACCGACCAGGTGTGACCGACCAGGTGCATTGTCTATTTGAATGAGGTATATATTAAGGCTTGTCAAATGAAAAATGTATTAGTCACCAGAGGAACAAAAGGAATAGGAGCGGCTATCTCTGAAGCTTTGTGCAAAGATGGATTTCGTGTTGCGGCCATTTTCAATTCAGACCGAAAAGCAGCGGATCACCTAACTGAAAAAGTACAAAGTAGCCACCTAAAAGTATTGCAGACAGATGTATCTGATTATGCAGCTGTTCAAGAACTTGCGATTGAAGTAAAAGCAGTTAAATTTCTTATCGAGAACGACTTCGTAACAGGTCAAACCATTCATATTAATGGAGGATTATTTTTTACACAAATAAAAAGTCCACCGAACATGAATTTTTTATACACAAATCAGACTTGATAAAGACAAAGATAGATTTGATGAAGACAAAGATAGATTTGATGAAGCTGTCTTTATCTTTATTGTTGACCTTTGTATCATCAACAACGGGCAATAATGCGGCAACAGACTAACGATTTGAATAACACAGCTTTGCTTATCACCGGAGGAACACTGCTAGTGCACTCCACGCCGGACGCGTTTGTAACGCGTTCGGCGTGGAGTGCACTAACAATTGTAGTTTATTCTGAGCCAGTACTTAGACTGGAATTAGCATAAAGACCGGAAGGAACAAATGTTACTGTAAATGCTTTCAATCAGGGCGTTATCAAATCCAATCTTACCACTGCTTCACCCTGGTATCGCAAACTGTTGGCCTTATTGTTTACAGCCGCTGAAGAAAAAATGATGGGAGCGAAGTGAACAACTAGCAGCAACCACAAAACAAATACTCTGATGAAAAAAACCAATCTGATTACCGTCAAAACCATTAGTGAATACCACGAAATGATGGGACATACAAAGCCTCTCCATCCACTGGTTTCTGTGATCAATTTGGAAACGGTTACCCATCTGCCATTCGATGAGCCTGTAAATCTGGCTTATGATTTTTATTGCATAACGTTGAAGAAAAATACGTGTCTAAAGTTTGGTTATGGCCAACAGGAGTATGATTTTAATAAAGGAACGCTGTTTTTTATGGCACCGAAACAGGTTTTTAGCTTTCAGACAAATTACGAGGCAACCGAAAAGCCGTCTGGTTGGGCATTGCTATTTCACCCGGATTTTATATGGAACACCCCATTAGCGACTATCATTAAAAGTTTTGAATATTTTGATTATTCGGTCAATGAAGCACTACACATTTCGGACAAAGAGGAAGCAATAGTTACCAACATTGTAGAAATTATAGAGCAGGAATACAAATCGAATATTGATAACTTTAGTCAGGATATTATCATCTCACAAATAATGTCACTACTAAATTATGCCGACCGTTTTTTCCAGCGTCAGTTCATCACCAGAAAAAAGGCCAATCACCAGGTTTTAGCCAGATTAGAAAAGCTTATAGCCAATTACTTCAGTACCGAAAGACCTATCAATAATGGGCTACTCACTGTTCAGTATGTATCTGAACATTTGAATATTTCCCCTAACTATTTAAGCCGGTTGTTGACAACACTTACCGGCAAAAGCACCAAGCAA
Organism: Cyclobacteriaceae bacterium; assembly: GCA_958296015.1. GTDB lineage: Bacteria > Bacteroidota > Bacteroidia > Cytophagales > Cyclobacteriaceae > JAJNNC01. The sequence continues at coordinate 65,452 of CATQIH010000026.1, read as the reverse complement.
TTCATACAAGACAAAGTGGTAGAAATGGCAAAAGAAAGACTTTCTACCACCGATTTATCTATCAGTGAAATTGCTTATGAGCTTGGCTTTGAGTTTCCACAGTCTTTTAACAAACTATTTAAAAGCAAGACGGAACAAACGCCGTGGGAGTTTAGAGCATCATTTAATTAAACACACTATCAAAACGTTTAACAATCATCAAATCATGATGAATATTATTCTCACGGGCTCATTGGGCCACATCGGCAAACCGCTTACCGAAATTTTAGTGGCGCAAGGCCATCACGTAACCGTTGCTACCAGCAGTGCCGACCGGCAAAAAGATATTGAAGCGTTGGGCGCAACTGCCGCTGTAGGCTCTTTGGAGGATGCCTCGTTTGTGGCAAGCACGTTTGCTGGCAAGGAAGCCGCTTATTGTATGATACCACCCAATAATTATTTCGATCCAAACCTGGACCTGCTGGCTTACTACAGCACCGTGGCTCATAACTACGCGGCCGCTATTGAAGCCGCCGGTATAAAACGGGTGGTGCACCTGAGCAGCGTTGGTGCACATCTGGATCAAGATTCCGGGCTTATTTTAGGACATCACAACGTGGAGGAAATTTTGAAAACAGTGCCGAATATCAGTCTTACACATCTGCGACCTACGAGTTTTTACTATAATCTTTATAGCTTTATTCCGGTCATAAAATCCAATGGTATGATTGCCACCAATGATAACCCCAAGGCGGTACAATCGTGGGTAGCACCGGAACACATTGCCCAGGTGGCGGCAGCAGAATTACAGAAAACAGGAACAGGCGGCAACGTAATGTACATTGCCAACGACGAAAAAACCGGCATTGAGATTGCGCAAATATTAGGTAACTCCATCGACAAACCTGACCTGAAATGGGTGCAACTTCCTGACGAGGTAATGTTACAGAGCCTAAAAGATGCCGGGATGAATCCGCAAATTGCCGAGGGCTTTGTAGAGATGTATGCCAAAGTGCGTACCGGCGAAATGGTGGCCGATTATGAGGCCCACAAACCCAAAGAATTCGGAGCGAAAAAGCTGGCTGATTTTGCCAAAGAATTTGCCGCTGTCTATCACCAACCAAGCCATTGACCAACGGTACTCAAGACAGGTGCTCCTGAACAAAGCTGTTTGTACCTTTTTCAGCGCATTCTGAAACAGAATATCTGCCTCGAGTTCAACTGGTTTTAGCGTTTATACCCAATCGGAATCAGTGGGAGTAAGTTGTTTCCCAAACTGGTACGATAGCCTGTCAGGTAGGCTTAGCTTCTTATGCCAGTTGGGGTAGGTTGTATTGCTTAAAGTAATTCTGAGCAAGTACTTTAAGTCCACATTTTCAGCCGGTAAAAAAAGAATGCGGCTATTTTGTTTGGACATTGTTGTCATGTATACTATATTTACGACAACAATTTAAATACTGAAAATGAGAAAATTAGAATTTGCGTCTCTTCAAGTGAGAGACTTGGAAACTTCAAAAGCGTTTTACACCAATAAACTAGGATTTGAGGCTTTAGAAACAAAAAATCCGGATGCTGTTATTTTCAAGTATCAACAAGGCGAAGCAAGCTTTGCCATTAGAAAACCCCTTGGAAATCTGGATCATAAGGAACTGGGAACTGGCGTTGCTTTATGGTTTGCGATCGACGAAAAAATTGAAGATTTGCAAGCGGCTTTCCTGGAAGCGAAGGTTTCTATTTCAGGAGAAATTATGGATACTCCGTTTGGAAAAACGCTCAACGTGATAGACCCGGACGGGTACAAAATTACTTTTCTGGAAGCTAAATAGACACTGATGTCAATGAACGATAGAGCAGAAAAATTTTGGGTTGTTGTGGCATCTAAAGACCACGTTGAACATGCAATGGCAGAAGGTATTGCGCAGGCCAACCACGGTAAGGAGGCCCCGTTAAAGCGAATGAAGCCTAACGATTATGTACTTTTTTACTCAGGCAAGCAAACGTTGGGCAAACCTGAAAAGTGCCAGAAATTTACAGCAATTGGACAGGTGAAAGAAGGAGAAATTTATCAGGTCCAGATTTCAGCAGGTTTTGCCCCTTTCAGACGCAACATGCTATTCTTTGAGAACAAGGATATTTCTGTTTTGCCGCTGATAGATAGTTTGCAATTTATTAAAAACAAGGAAAGTTGGGGCTATGCATTTCGCTATGGTTTTTTTGAGATAAACCAACACGATTTCGACGTAATATCATCGCAAATGCTTTTAAAAAAGGATGACTAAAAAAGTGGGATTCCATTTTAAAAGTCTGGAAGAAAGCCCTGGCTATCTTCTGGCCCAGCTAACGTTGCTCTGGCAGCGAAAGCAAAAAAAGGTTTTAGACCTTTTAGGATTAACGTATACCCAATTTGCCCTAATGGCGGCGTTAGGGTGGCTTTCAAAAGAAAAAAAGGAAATTACACAAATCGATGTTGCAGGCCAAACTAATTTCGACAGAATGATGGTTTCAAAAGTTTTGAGAACATTAGAAGCTAAAAAATTTATTACAAGGCAAGAACATAAAACAGATACAAGGGCAAAAATTGTTGAACTTACAAGTGAAGGCGCAACGGTACTACAAAAGGCTATATTTGAAGTGGAACAAGTGGACATTGATTTTTTCTCATCAATAAAAGCAGAACTTCCCTTTTTTAATTCAAGCATGGTAAAACTCATTGACAACAACAGAAACGAGTTGCATATATCAACGCTGTAACATAGTGGCTTAAAGACAAACACTTTGACATCAAAAATGGAAAATCCGGCTTATCGCAATATCATCAGTGGAATTAGCCGTTTTTGTGCGATAGGAGATGAAGAAATGGAGGAGATTTTGGAACATTGTTTCATTACAAAACTTAAAAGGAATGAATATCTCCTGAAAGAGGGGCAAATAAGCAAAAAAATCGGATTCTTAGCCACAGGGCAAATAAGACATTACTATACAGCAAATGACCATGAAGTTACACGTTGGATTTCTTTGCAGCATGATTTTGTCACTTCTTTGCGAAGTTTTATTCCTCAGATTCCAAGTATAGAAAATTTGCAAGCTATCACCCCTTGTGAAGTAGTTATCATTGACAGAAAAGCATTTAACGCTTTGATTGAAAAAAACCAGGGCTTCAAAAATTTTTATATCAAAGCATTAGAGTACAATTACATTGTTATTGAAGACCGTGTTTTCAGTTTGATAGAAAAGTCGGCAGAGGAACGTTTTGAGTGGATGTCAAAAAATCAGCGGCGTTTTATACAAGAAGTGCCTGTCATGTACACCGCATCCATGTTGGGCATCACCCCACGACATTTAAGCAGATTACGAAAGAAATTCAGTATTTAGAGCTTCACTTTTCATTTTCGGACAAATGTCCTTTTCTGTATAACCGTTTGAGGCGAACTTTGCTATACAAAAAAACAATAAGTCATGACAAAGAAAACAATATTCATAACAGGCGCTTCATCAGGAATAGGAAAAGCAACAGCCATTTATTTTGGCCAAAAAGGTTGGAATGTTGCGGCAACAATGCGAGAACTAACCAAGGAACAGACAAGCGATTTTGAAAAATACCCATCAATAACTATATTCAAACTTGATGTTACTGATAAGGAAAGTATAGAAAAAGCTGTATCTGATATACTGCAAAAATTTTCACAAATTGATGTCTTATTCAACAACGCAGGTTATTCTCTGGCAGGGGCATTTGAAGCAACTACGGATGAACAAATAAGAAAACAGTTTGAAACCAATCTATTTGGTGTAATGAATGTAACCCGCGCAATGCTACCCCACTTTCGCAATAAAAAATCAGGAATTATCTTGAACACAACATCGTCAGGCGGCCTACTGACATTTCCGCTCTATAGTGTCTATAACAGCACAAAATGGGCACTGGAAGGATTTATGGAGGCATTGCAATACGAATTGAAAAGCTTTAATATAGTCGTTAAAAACATAGAACCAGCCACTGTAAAAAGCGAGTTTGTAAATAACATTTCTTTTGTTTCAAATCCTGATTATGACCACTATGCGCAAAAAGTGCAGCATAATACTTTAGCAGGTTACAAAAATGCACCAACACCTGGCGTAGTTGCCAAAATTGTCTATACCGCCGCAACAGACAATCGCTCCAAGCTCAGGTATCCTGCAACACCACAAGCAAGAGTTGCTTTTTTCCTGCGCTGGTTATTACCTTTGAAAATATTTAACAATATGGTCGCAAGTGGCGTAGAAAAAGAATTACACAATAAATAAAAAGGAAAATCATGAACTGCCAACAACGTATATAAAAAACAGGGCTGGGGCTTGGCGGAATGGAAACTGCTCATCTTCTGCCCTTCTTTTCATATACCTGCTTGTTGGCAACAGCGCAACTTGCCACCCTGTCTAAAAAAACCAAACCATTACGATAATCCGTTTGAATCTCTTAATATTGTATGATGGAAAGACCGGAAACATTAGAGGATTTTTATAAAGCCAAGCTTAATTGGGTGCCTGACAATATCCGAAAGGAAATTGGGCATTTCAATGTGTTCAAGCTTGACGACTTTGTAGGTACCCATGCCAAACCTATTCCCTACAGCAGAAAGGATTACTTTAAAATCAGTTTGATCATCGGCAGAAATAAGATATACTATGCAGATAAAACTATTGAGACAAAAAGGCAGGCATTGTTATTCGCCAATCCACAAATACCCTACAATTGGGAAGCACTAGACCAGCAGCAAAGCGGCTTTTTCTGTGTTTTTACCCCTGTATTTTTCCATCATTTCGGCGACTTAAAAAGTTACGATGTTTTCCAACCCAACGGGACACCTGTCTTTGAACTAACAGACGAACAAGCAGGTAAAATTAAACGCATTTACGAACAGATGTTTGAGGAAATCAACTCTGAATACATACACAAATACGATGCACTACGGAACCTGGTATTTGAGATTCTGCACAGTGTCATGAAAATGAAGCCTGCCAAAAACGCAAATAGCAGGCAAACAAACGCTTCTCATAGGATATCCGTATTGTTTCTGGAGTTATTGGAAAGACAATTTCCCATTGAAGACAGCAGGCAACGATTGCAAATGCGGTCCGCCTCGGATTTTGCCAATCAGTTGTCCATCCATGTCAATTACCTAAACAAAGCGGTAAAAGAAACAACGCAGAAATCCACCTCTGAAATCATTGCAGAACGTTTGTTGCAGGAAGCAAAAATTCTGTTGAAACATACGCAATGGAATGTGTCGGAAATAGCCTATACCTTGCGCTTTAATGAAGTTACTCATTTCAATAGCTTCTTTAAAAAACATTTGGACATCAATCCTACTCAATTTAGAAATGTTTGATTTTTGTAATTTATTGTTTGTTTTTCGTTATCTCTAAACTTAACCTTGCCCGTACTTTTGCGCTATAACAAAATACAAAATTATGGACACAAATAAAGTATGGCTGGTAACAGGTGCTTCAAAAGGTCTGGGACTCACACTGGTCAAAAAACTATTGGATGAAGGTTTTCGAGTAGCAGCCACCTCAAGAACAAAAGCATCTCTGGTAAAACAAATTGGAGCGGAATCATCACGCTTTTTACCTCTTGAAGTAAATCTGACCGACCATGAAAACGTAAAAGATGCCATTGACAAATGTGTCGCGCATTTTGGTGCGATCAACGTAGTGGTTAACAACGCAGGCTACGGGCAACTGGGCACGCTGGAAGAACTCACCGACCAAGAGGCTCGTGCCAATTTTGATGTCAATGTATTTGGCAGCCTGAATGTTATTCGGGCCACCATGCCGCACCTGCGCCAGCAGCAGTCGGGGCATATTCTGAACCTGTCTTCGGTGGCAGGGATTAGTGGTGATTTTCCGGGCTGGGGTATTTATTGCGCCACCAAGTTTGCCGTGGAAGGCTTTTCAGAGTCATTGGCGGCTGAGGTAGCTCCCTTTGGCATCAAGGTGACCCTGATTGAACCCGGCTACTTTCGCACGGATTTCCTCACTGGCGGTTCGTTGCAAGTTCCGGAACGACGCATGGATGAATACGAGGCAGTACGCGAATCGGAGACGATGCACCGGGAGCAGATCAACGGCAGCCAGCCTGGCGATCCGCAGAAAGCCGTTGAGGCCATGATCCGAATCGTCGAGGAGCCAAACCCACCCCTGCACTTATTTTTGGGCGAGGATGCCTACAAGATGGCTCACACAAAAGTAGAAGCTTTGCAGCAGGATTTGAAGACCTGGAAAGACCTGACACTGTCCACCGGCTTTGCGGAGCCGGAAACCGCCGTATAACAATAGCCGCAAACTTAGGTAGTTGTTTACATTCACTGTTGACGCTTATTGGAAAAACTATAGAAGACAAGGATATATAAACTAAAGGACAAAGCAGCAACAGTGGTTATAAAAATTTCCGAAGAGGCCCAGCCACCTTTACGGTTGTTCCTGGGAAGCGATGCCTACACCAGAGCCACGGAAAAAATAGAACTGATAAAATCAGATTTAGAAAGTTGGAAAGACCTAACGGTATCCACTGATTTTAAATAAATCGGTAATAAAAATTTAAAAATTAATAGCATGAAAAATCCATCCATTTTGGTTTTAGGTGCTGGCGAACTCGGCATGGCGGTACTTCGCAACTTGGCTAAACACGCCGCCCGGTTTTCCGGCACCACCATAACCGTCCTTCTTCGCCCTGCCTCCATTCACTCCCCCAACCCGGACAAACAGCAGGACCTTGCCGAACTGAGTTCCCTTGGCATCAACTTCCTCCCCGGAGACCTTGCGGATTCCGCTACCGAGCTTTCCGCCCTCTTTAAAGGCTTTCATACCATCATTGGCTGCACTGGTTTTGTTACCGGCAGTGGTCTTCAACTCAAGCTTGCCCGTGCTGTTCTTGCTGCCGGCGTACCGCGTTACTTTCCTTGGCAATTTGGCGTCGATTACGATCTTATTGGCAAAGGCAGCGCCCAGGATTTGTTCGATGAGCAGCTGGATGTTCGGGCTCTTTTGCGTGCGCAAGACCGCACGGAATGGGTCATTGTTTCGACCGGAATGTTCACCAGCTTTCTGTTTGAACCGTCATTCGGCGTAGTTGATCTGGCGCAAAACACCGTGCATGCGCTCGGCAGCTGGAACACCGCCGTCACGGTTACCACACCCGAAGACATTGGCAATTTAACGGCGGAAATCTGCTTTGCCGAACCACGTATCGCCAACAGCATTGTGTATACGGCTGGTGATACTATCACCTACGAGCAGTTGGCTGACATCACGGATTCAGTGTTGGGCAGAAAAGTGCAACGGGTAGCCTGGAGTGTGCCTGAGTTGAAGGACGAACTGGCGAAAGACCCTAATAACGCCATAAAAAAGTACAGAGTGGTATTTGCTGAGGGGAAAGGAGTATCGTGGGATATTAACGGAACGTTTAACGCCCAACGAGGAATCCAGACATTGGGCATTGCGCAGTGGGCGCAGGAGAATCTTATATAAATTGCACGGCAGCCTTGGTGATTTGCTAATCAAAAAATTCAATAATAAAAACTAAATAACATGAACACGCAAAAGGTATGGTTTGTAACCGGAGCTTCAAAAGGTTTAGGCTTAACACTCGTAAAAGAACTTTTAGTGGAAGGCTATTACGTTGCAGCTACCTCAAGAAACAGGGAGGCGTTGCTTGAAGCAGTAGGAGCGCGGGAAAATTTTCTTGCCATCGAGATGGATATTACCGACAATGCCGATGTCGCGAAAGCTATTCAAACTACCATAGAAGCGTTTGGAAAAATAGATATAGTTGTCAATAACGCTGGTTATAGTCAGACTGGGACGCTAGAAGAGCTTACTGATAAAGAAGCTAGAAAAAACTTTGACGTTAACGTCTTCGGGTCGTTAAATGTTATTAGAAATGTCACACCGCACCTTCGTAAACAACGATCAGGGCACATCTTTAATATCGCTTCTATCGGTGGCCTGGCAGGAAATTTTCCAGCCTTTGGTATTTATTGCTCCACAAAATTTGCGGTTGCTGGATTCACTGAAGCACTTGTTGAGGAAATGAAACCATTTGGGGTGCATACTACTGTGGTATATCCTGGATATTTCAGGACCAGTTTTTTGTCAAAAGGTTCTGTTCAAACTCCTGAAAACCCGATCGACGCGTATGTATCTGCCAGAGAAGTGGAGGCTGCTCATCTAAATCAAATCGACGGGAACCAACCTAACGATCCACAAAAGGCAGCCGATTTGCTCATAAAATTGAGTAAGATGGAAAACCCTCCCGTTCACTTTTTAATGGGAGAAGATGCTTTTGATATATTACAACATAAAATCAAAACTTTAACAGAGGAAGCAGAAAAATGGAAAGAATACACCGTATCGACCGCATTTTAATACTTACATTATTTTTTGGAAGCATGGTGAGTCCATTGAAAGCACAATTGTCAGGGGATTCAGCAATGAAAGCATCAGATAAAATAATAAATCCCAATAAAAAAGGAGCAACCATGCAAAATACAATAGAAAATTGGAACAATGAAAAATATATTGATCGTAGGAACTGATAGAGGGTTAGGATTGGCCCTAACTCAAAAATTTCTTAGCCATGACTGGCAGGTTACGGCAACAATAAGAAAAAATGACAATCCGGAAGAGATCAACAAATTAAAAAAAGAGTTCAACGATACTCTCCATATCCTTCATGTTGACACCACACAAAATGATTCCGTTGACGAATTTTACAACAACTTGCAGGAAAGCAAATTTTTTGATGTAATCTATATGAACGCGGGGATATGGGGACCGTTACACCAATCATCTGCCGAAGCTACCGATGATGAAGTGCTTCAATTGTTTATGACAAACACCATTGGTCCAATCCGTTTAGCTCGGAAAATAATGGAAAATTTAAAAGATGGTGGAACGCTCTGCTTCATGTCTTCTCATCGCGGTAGCGTGGATAGAAACATAGAAGGCGGCTTGGAATTATACCGAGCGTCTAAAGCAGGTCTTAATATGATGGCGCGTGGCCTTTTTTCAGAATTTAATAGAAAAAACATTACCGTTTTGCATATCCATCCCGGTTGGGTAGAAACGGAAATGGGAACTTTGGATGGAACCGTTTCTGCTGAAATATCCATAGCCGAAAGTATTGATGGGGTATACCAGGTAGTACTCAGGAATATGGGTTCTAAAAAGAACTTATACCTCGATTACAAAAATATGGAATGGGCTTGGTAGCATAACTACTGCCAGCACCGCATATAAGCTATGACTGATCTTGTGTCTACCTGGTACATCTCGTAGGTTGTGAAGATCCGGTTTTTGTTCGAGGAGATTCATACCAAAACTCATAAACATAAACGATGATAATGCAATCTTATAAACTGCTTTTTTTACTGGCCTTTACACTATGCACAAGCTGCAAGGGTCAAATAAACGGACCCGATAAACAAGATGAAAATATGGAAAATGAAAAAACCATCGAGGAAACCAAGGATTACATCGGTATGTGGGTAACCGAGGATGGCCGCATCCGCCACAACCTGTTGCCCAACGGCCGGTACGACGAAGCTCGCGGCGATACCGAAAGTGCCTATCAGGGCAAATATTGGGTGGAGGGCAACCATATTGAATATAAAGACGACACCGGCTTTACTGCTGATGGCGATTTTAAGGATGGTATCCTGTATCATGGTGGAATGGTCCTCTTCAAACGCGATCTATAAATAGCAATTTCATGAAAAATATAATCAAGGTCATTTTAATTTTAGGTGTTTGCGCTTTTTCGGCTTGCCAACAAGGCACATCCACAAGACTCGATGCTGAAATGGCGACAACCAATGCAAACAGCAAACAAACCGATAACAAATCAATGGATCACGAAACAGCGGAAAGAAACCGAAAAATCGTGGAAGATGCGTTCGATGACTGGGTTACGGGCAAGGGCAGCTTTTTTGATTTACTGGATGAAAACATGGTATGGCACGTGACCGGAAAGGCTCCTTTTTCGGGCGTATATCAGGGAAAGAAGGACTTTATGGAGAAAGCGGTAGTGCCGATAAACAACTTTTTAAGTACGAGCATAAAGCCCGAACTCATCGACATCAATGCATCCGGGGATATAGTCTGGTTGCAATGGAAAGGAGCCGCCACTGCCGTAGCTGGAGGCCAGTATATCAACGAGTATGCCTGGAAACTCAAGTTTGATAATGGCGGAAAAATTATTGCCGTAGAGGCGTTTTTAGATACTTACACGCTAGGCAAACTGGTCGAAAAGTAGCAGTACATAAGTGAAAATCGCTTAAGTATTGACAAGCCCCCGTGGAAAATGAGGGTTAGGCAGCACGTAGATTTTTAGTTAATACAAGTCCGAAGAAGACAGCATGATAAAAATAGGACTGCCACAGATCAAGGTGGGCAAAGAAAAGACAAACTGGCTATTCCTGAGTATTTTAGGTGCTCTGATGGCGGTTATATCCCTGGCTACGGACATCTATCTGCCTGCCATGCCGAAAATGCATCAGGACCTTCAGGGAAATATTGAACTGACTATCACAGGTTTTTTGATCGGGTTCTCATTGGCGCAAATTGTCTGGGGTCCCATCAGCGATAAGTATGGAAGGCGATTGCCTTTAACTATTGGTATGTGTCTATTTATCATTGGATCCATAGGATGTGCATTATCCGAGAGTATTGTGCAGATCGTCCTGTGGAGGGTTTTTCAAGCGGTTGGTGCCTGTACCGGACCCATGATTGCCCGGGCAATGGTAAGAGATGTTTATGGTCGCACCAAAGCAGCCCAGACGTTGTCGACGCTTATCATGATTCTGGCTGTTGCCCCTATTGTAGGTCCTTTTTTAGGAGGACAGCTTCTGTTGATAGGTTCCTGGCATAATATCTTTTGGCTCCTGGCACTTATCGGCATCTTACTGCTGGTAGCGGTAAGATTGTTGCCGGAAACCCTTCCCTCAAAAAAAAGATCCTCAACCTCACTGACACAAGCTTTTTCAAAGTACAAGATATTGATCTTTCGTAAAAGCTATATGAGGTACACCCTGTGCGTTACCTTTTTTTATGTGGGAGCCTACGCATTTGTGGCGGGATCCCCGGCGGTCTATATTTCCCATTACGGCATGGAACCCCAACGGTACGGATTGTTTTTCGCGCTCAACATGATAGGAATTGTTGCCGTAAGCGCGTTGAATAAAAAATTAGTAAAGCGGTTCTCACTAGACCAATTACTACAATGTGCAACTCTTATTGCAACAATTGCCGGAGTTGCGCTGGCTATATGTGCAATCTCTCAAATTGGAGGACTTTATACCCTTGTTTGCCTCATATTTGTCTTTTATTCTATGAATGGGATCATTGCAGCGTGCGCAACGGCGGCCGCCCTAGATGATGTTTCTGATATGGGCGGGGCTGCATCGGCCCTGTTGGGATCTCTGCAATACGGCAGTGGTATCATCTCAACCATTCTGCTGGCCTTATTCTCTGATGGAACCCCAGTGGCCATGGCATCGATCATCGCTGTATCTGCAACTTTCTCGGCACTGATACTGCTTGTTAAAACCAAGAAAATCAGCCAGCAACCGGCATAATAGTTCGTGTTGTAATATTATATTAAATAAATTATCAACGGTATATACACAAACGCGTTTTATCAAAAAAACAATTAATTTTAAACAATATGAAAACCAGAACATTAGGAAACAGCAAATTGGAAGTTTCAGCCCTGGGCTTGGGCTGTATGGGACTAAGTTATTCGTACGGCCCTGCAACGGACAAGGAAAAAGCCATCAAATTGATTCGCGAAGCCTATGATCAGGGAGTCACTTTTTTTGATACCGCAGAAGCCTATGGCCCGAATGAGAACGAAAAACTATTGGGCGAGGCACTGCAACCTTTTCGCAAAGAAATTGTCATTGCCACAAAATTTGGATTCAAGGACGGCAAACCCGATCAAGGACAGGACAGCCGACCCGAACATATTCGGCGGGTGGCTGAAAATTCGCTAAAGCACCTGAAAACTGATGTCATCGATCTTTTTTATCAGCACCGCGTGGATACCAACGTGCCGATGGAAGACGTGGCCGGAACGGTCAAAGACCTCATTCAGGAAGGAAAAGTCAAACATTTTGGCCTTTCGGAAGCCGGAGTAGCATCCATTCGCAAGGCGCACGCCGTGCAACCGGTAACTGCGCTGCAAAGTGAATACTCTATCTGGTGGCGCGAACCCGAAAAAGAGATTATTCCCACCCTGGAGGAACTGGGAATCGGGTTGGTGCCATTCAGTCCGCTGGGAAAAGGGTTTTTAACCGGGAAAATAAACGCCGATACTGAATTCGATAAAAACGACTTCAGAAATAGAGTCCCCCGCTTCAGTCAGGAAAACCGGAAAGCGAATCAGGCGTTGGTAGACCTTCTGGGCAAAATCGCCGAAGATAAAGAGGCAACTCCCGCACAAATTGCGCTGGGGTGGTTGCTTTATCAAAAACCTTGGATTGTACCCATTCCAGGAACGACCAAATCAGATCGGTTGACCGAGAATATAGGTGCTGCATCCATCCCTCTTTCCTCATCGGATATTGATAAAATAGATGCAGCTTTTGCGCAAACGAAAATTCAAGGAGACCGCTATCCGGAGAATTTTATGAAAGCGGCGGGCAAATAATAAATCCCCCCGTTACTTATTCGGCAATAAATGGGTCGTCTTCCTTATTTAGGGCCCATGTATACTCTATCTCTTTGGCTATTTTTCTTGCAAACTCAATACCATGCCTATCAGACAAAAAACCCAAGGTCATATCCATTCCGGCACTAACACCAGATGAGGTATAAAATTTTCCATCAACAACCCAGCGAGCACGTCTATTCCATATAACGTCTTTACCATTTTTTACGACCCAGCAGAATGCCATCTTGTTCGTAGTAGCTTTTTTATGGTCAAGTAATCCAGTCCTTGCTAATAAAGCACTTCCTGTACACACTGTTAATACATATTTGCTGCATCTGGATATCTCTACTATTTTGTTGACGAGCATTTCATTATCTACTTCTTTTCTGGTCCCCATTCCGCCAGGGATTAATAAAACTTCTAGGCGTTCTGGTAATGTTTCTAATTTTTCAGTTACAATCGTAACGCCATGTTTATTTTTTATTTGACCCCCATTTAATGAAAAAAATCTAATTGAATACAAGGTGTTGCTTCGTCCAAATATTTCTACAGGTCCAAACACATCCAAGGTTTCAAAATCAGTGAACAATAAAATTGCTACTTGCATGAGGTTGCTTTTAAAGATTTTAGATGTTAACTTTTTTTACTTCCAAATTTAGATTGAAGGATAAAGATTTGACGGAGATCATGCTACAAATATGTATTTTGTATTTTAGCAAAAATATAAAAGCAGGGTACAAAGGATTATCTATTGAGCTATTGTTAGCACTGCTCATAAGTGTTCAAATAGAACACCACTGTTCATTGAAACCATCTAGGGAAAAGAATGTTCCTGGTCGTTTTAATGTATTCTGGATCGCGCAGACTATAAATGGCCTCAGGGAAACTCAGAAAATGCCTTGTAGTCGTAGAGATTATTATAAGTCAACGCACTAATTGTAACATTGCTGAAATCGGCTGTGGCTTGGGATGCTAGAAGATAACCGCTGTAGTTGACCGCCCGTTTGGATCTATGTGAAAAAAGTTATTTTGCCTATGGATGCTTTAATCAATTATCTGCTGCAATTTGGTCATCTGAATACGCAACAGATTGCTTTAATAAAGAGTAAAGGGGTCGAAAAGGAAATCAAGAAGGATGCTTACTATCAGAAGGCGGGGAAAATTCCGAGAGAGGTCATTTTTCTCACCGAAGGCATTTTTCGGATCTGCTACTATAACCACAAGGGAGATGAAATCACCAAGTATTTTATCGACGAGAATAATTTTGTGGCCGACCTCGATAGCTACAATCAGGGCATTCCATCCACCGAGTACGCTCAGGCAGTCACCGACAGTAAGTATATTGCCCTATCGAAAGAGGCCATGCTTGACCTTTCCCTAACGATTGTGGGCTGGGACGAGATCGTCAATAAAATAATCGTAAAAGGATTCGCCGAAAAAGTAACGAAAATCAGCACCATGATGTCCGAAGATGCCACGGAACGCTATCTCCGCTTTTTTGAACGATTTCCAACGCTCGCCAACCGAATTCCGTTGTCGTACCTAGCGTCTTATCTGGGCATCACCCAATCCTCGCTGAGCAGGATCAGAAAAAACATTAGTGACTGATTTCTTTTTGCCAAATGACAAGTGATTTGGTTCCCGGACACCCTACCTTTGCCGGAACACTTTATAAATCAGTCATATGGAATCAATAATCATTACGGGCGCAAACAGCGGAATCGGATACGAATGTACCCTGCGCATGGCGGAAATCGCCCCGACACATCAGATCGTTTTAGCTTGCAGAAGCGTGGAATCCGGCCATAAGGCTCTTCAAGAAATCAAGCAGCAAACCAACCATCCGAATTTAATTTGCCTGCCGTTGGATTTGGCTTCTTTACAATCTATCAAAGATTTTACGGCAGCCTTCTCTCAACAGCCTTATCCCAGTATTGCAGTATTGGTCAACAATGCGGGGATACAAAATGTAGGAGAAACAAAGTACACCGAAGATGGCTTTGAAGAAACCTTTGGGATCAATCAGCTTGGCTCCTTTGCCCTGACCCAACTGCTGTTACCCCTTATGGCGGACGATGCCCGCATCACCTTCACGGCAAGCGGCACCCACGACCCACTGCAAAAAACCGGAATGCCGGCCCCGGTCTACACCAATGCCGAACTGCTTGCGCACCCAAAGGAAACCACCGAGAAAGCCATGAAGGTGGGACAAACCCGCTATACCACCAGCAAACTGTGTAATATCATGACGGTGTATCAGCTACAAAGCCATTTGGAAAACACGCATATCCACGTCAATGCGTTCGATCCGGGGATGGTACCCGGTACGGGGCTTGCCAGAAAATATCCGCCCGTCCTGAAATTTATCTCGGACTACGTTTTCAAAGCCTTGATACTCTTTATGTCCAATGTAAATACCGCCGCAAAGTCCGGCAAGCGGCTGGCTGATCTGGCGTTCTCAGATCAATATAGAAATACCAAAGGCAAATACTTTGAGGGGGAAAAAGAAATAAAATCCTCAGCGGATTCTTATAACAAAGCTTTCCAAAAAGACCTTTGGGATACGAGTTTAAAACTGACAAATACGCATTTTAGACTCCCACAAGTGAAGAGTAGCTAAGCTGTGATAAATAAAAACCCAACTGGTCGCATATGAGTAGCCATATTATAAACTCTCTGTAAAATTGATTAAATTGGAAGACGGTTGGGTACACGAATGTGGAAATGATAGATGAATCTAAAGAAGTATAGTCTACAACTATGGAAAATTTAATCAACTATTTATTACAATTCGGTCCACTACTTTCACCTCAAATAGACTTGATTAAAAGTAAGGTAAAAAACTTGGATTTGAAGAAAGGCGACTATTTTTCGGAGGCCGGACAAATTCCGCAAAGAATTGCTTTCATCAACAAAGGGATCTTGAGAGCTTGTTATTATAACAATAAGGGAGAGGAAATAACCAAATATTTTAGTGACGAAAACAATTTTGCGGTGGACATTCATTGTTTCAACCTGAAAATTCCTTCTTCTGAGTATGTGCAGGCGGTAACAGACTGTTCCCTGCTTATACTTTCAAGAGAAGCATTAACAGCGTTATTGGCGGCAATAGATAGTTGGGATGAAATTGTTAACAAAATAATTACAAAGGGAATGTCGGAAAAAATAAATAAGGTAAGCCCGATGGTTGCTCAAGATGCCACGACTCGTTACCTTGAATTTCTTAAAGAATCCCCAAATTTAGCAAATAGAGTTCCTCTATCCTATTTGGCTTCTTACCTGGGCATTACGCAACAATCGCTGAGTAGAATCCGAAAAAATATTTCCTAAATTCATTATTTACCATTTGGTAAAGGCCGCCCTTTTTTAGGAACGTAACTTTGCATTTTACACATTTAAAATGCAAAACAAATGAATTCCATCATCATTACTGGAGCCAATACGGGAATTGGATTTCAATGTGCCTTGAAAATGGCGAAATTAGCTCCGAACGAACAAATTATCTTAGCTTGCAGAAATGAGCAGCTTGGCAAGGACGCAGTAGCATCTATCGGCAAAAAAACAGGACATCAATACATGAAATGTCTTCCGTTGGATTTGGCATCTTTAAAGTCCATCAATGAATTTACGCAAATTTTCAGTAAAGAAAAGCATCATCAAATTTCGACGCTGGTCAATAATGCGGGCATCCAAAATGTGGCAGAAACACAATATACTGAGGATGGTTTTGAGCTAACCTTTGGGGTAAACCACCTGGGTTCGTTTGCGCTGACGCTGCTATTGTTGCCCTTTATGAACCATAATGCAAGGATAACCTTTGTTTCGAGCGGCACCCATGACCCATCACAAAAAACGGGAGTGCCAGATGCCGAACATACCCATGCGAAATTACTGGCCTATCCTGAAGATACGACTGAAAAAGCCCTGCCAGTGGGCCAGAAACGATATGCCACCTCTAAATTATGCAATATCATGACGGTCTATCAATTGCAAAAGCACCTATCGGGTACCAATATCCATGTAAATGCCTTTGCTCCGGGTCTTGTTCCCGGAACAGGACTTGCGAGAAATTATCCGCCATTCTATAAATTTATTTCCAATTATATTTTTAAGGTGATGATACGGTTCAATCCCAAGATGAATTCCGCAAAGACATCAGGAGAAAATCTTGCTAATTTGGCCTATTCTTCTGATTTCGAAAGATATAATGGGAAATATTTTGAAGGTAAAAAACCCATAAAATCTTCAGAGGATTCTTACAACGTAAGTTTCCAGGAAGACCTTTGGGAAACAAGTTTGGAATTGACAGGTATTGAATTCTCGCTACCCACAAATCAAACCGGTTAATTCGTTACAGTGTCCGTTTCGTTTTTCGCCTTTGATAGTCCATCACTTGTGAATAAACAATCGAGCCGCAGCTCAGACTTAATGAGCCTGAAAAAGCTTTCGGCGGGGCTGCCCCAGCTATGGCATTATCTTAATGATCCGCCACCGCGCCTTTTAGATTTGTAATGAATAGCTTAATAAACACACTTACCGAACTTTCCTCTATTCAGTTCGGTATCAAAATAGTTAAAGAATGAACCAAAAAGTCTATTGGAATAGACAGTGGCGACCTCTATCTTTGGCCTAATGTTACACCGGAATGTTTCGTCCGATAATAACCTGGTTTTAGCCAATCAATGACTACGCCTCAGATACCCCCTCTTTCACTTGATATGAATGGCACCCAACCCGCTACATCTGTTCTTAAAGTGGGGCTGTTTGGCATTGGTTTAGACACCTACTGGCCTCAGTTCGAGGGTTTGGAAAGCCGGCTGCTGGGTTATCTACAACAGGTAGCCGAGAACCTGCAACGTCCCTATGCGCAGATCGTGAACATCGGGCTGGTTGATACGCCTGACAAAGCCATGCAGGCGGCCCACTATTTTCGGCAGTCGGACGTGGATATTCTATTCATCTACGTGGCTACTTACGCGTAGCCAAGGGCCATTGCGCCGTGGGCGTAGGTCATATCGCGTCGAAACTAAAAAAGCTGGGCCAGCTCCTTCGTATTGAGGTGGTTCAGGTTTGTTAACAGGTGAAATTAAGTCTATTGGCGATAATAGCCTGAAATGTTTGTTAACTCTTGTTTTTTAAAGCCAGCTTTTACTCGGTAAGGTTCGTGCCGAGACGTGCTACAACATATATACCTAAACCTCGTGTATAATTCTAAAAAAGCCGAAGTGATTAAAAATTTCAAGAATCTTGAATATTTAAAGTCTGGAGACAGCCGTCAAAAGGTTGCGTTTTATGAGATTGAGAAACTTGGCATTTTTCAAAAGCTTGAAAAATACAATCCGGTTTTAGCAGGAACTATTCCTATTGACATCGATGTACCAGAAAGTGATTTAGATGTAATTTGTGCATGTAATAATCATTCGGAGTTTTCAAAAATTTTGATTAAATACTTTGAAACAGAAGATGAATTTAAAATCTATTCGACTAAAATTAATGGTATCAAATCGACCGTTGCTGAATTTAAAACTGAACATTTTACTTTTGAGATATTTGGACAAAATATTCCGACTGAAAAACAATATGCTTACAGACATATGATTTTAGAAAATAAAATTTTAGAAAGAGAAGGAATTGAGTTTAAGAAAGAGATAAGAAGACTAAAATCAAAGGGTATAAAAACCGAACATGCATTTGCTAAACTTTTAGCTCTAAAAGGAAATCCGTATGAAGAACTATTAAAACTAGAATTGACGCTTTAGACAATGACTTTGAGGCTGAATAAATCTATAAATCACATAGCACTGTTCCCCGCGCCAATTAGAATCGTGCTGCCGATCAGCATCAACAGCCCTGCGTACAAAGTCAGCTTCACCGGCATACTTGCGCCTTTCCATTCATGCAAAATAACACCCCAAACCGTGCTGAAAAATATAATGAAACTCATATGGAGGCTCCAACTAGCGAACTCCAAATCCTGCATCTGCGTGGTTCCCATGCCATAGAAAAGGAATTGCGTGTACCAAATAGTACCACCCAGTGCGCAAAAAAACAGGTTCTTTCGGGCCAGTTTCGAGGCACTTAAATCTACGCCCTGCAAGGATTTTTCCGCACGATGGTAAAAAAGCAATAGGCAAAATTAGACAAAAAGCCACCGAACATAATCACCGCAAAAAGGACGCTGTTAACAAACAGTGCATTGGGAACGTGAGGGGCTATGACTTCGGCGATGTCGGCCCCCGAGGCAATACCGAAAGCAAAGCAGGCCGACAGAAGCCCGGAAACCACCGCGAATGTGATGCCCAGTTTGACATCGCCCGTTGCCTGGCCGTCTTCCGCTGGCGTTGCGTCCAGATTTTTATCCCGCAAGAAACCCGCCCGGCCAATTACGGCGGTGCCGGCCAGGCTGACTAAAATGCCGAAAAGCACAAGTTTTCCGTAGAAGCTATTGATTAAAAGGTAGATGGAGCCATCGAATACCGGCGGCAGCAACGTGCCGAAAGCCGCCGTAAGCCCCAAAGCAGCAGGAATGCCCAGCGAAATACCCAGGTACTTGACCGTCAGCCCAAAGGTTAGGCTGCCTACACCCCACAGCAGTCAGAAGAAGAACGGCCAGGTCATGTTTTCCCAGGTCAGCACGACGAAGATTTGCGACACGTCTTCCGTGGTTAGCACACACAGCAGCAGCGGCACAATGACCCACGAAAAGAAGCCGCCAATGATCCAGTACAACTCCCACGGCCATTCCTTGACCGACTTGTACGGAACGTAAAAGCTCGCGGCGGAAACGCCGCCCAAAGCGTGAAACAAGATGCCAAAAGCTGAACCTATAGCAAACTATTTATCTTAATTACATGCTAAAAATGGAAAGAACGCTCAAGCAATCAATTAGACCCTAACGTCTGCTCTGGCTTCTTTTGAGTCCCAATTTCACCTAAGTGAGTGAACTTGAAACCCTTATTATACTTCAGTCCGTATCCGAATACGCGATCCAGAGAGGAGTGACCGAACAAAATGATACCCGCCAATAACCAATAATTATTGGCTAAAAACAATCCAATGACTCCAACAACGATAGCATTCGCCTTATGATGAACTAAGTTGTATGTGAAAGCTCCCACTTTGGCATTGATTGTATAACCGATCATACTCAAGTCAGGAAGGAGGAATAAAGCCGGATATATCCACCAAACGAACGGTAGTTTAGCAAATAAAATAACAGAGAGCGCAAACTGAGCCGCTTCTTCAATGCTAATAAGGGTTTTCATAGGTGTCAGTAGTTTTTTTACCATACTACCATACAAAGGTATATAGGGCTTTCTTCTAAAACCAATGCTAAAGCCCCAAGCGGGGTAGTTCGGTTTAGCCGGTCAGTCAACTCCCAATCCTATGTCCACGGTAAAGAGATAGGTACGCCTGTGGTTTATCCCGTTTGAATGTAGGATTGGCTCACTTCTTTGCCTGAATAAAGGTCTGAAATTTCAAAGTTCGCCCTGCCTCACTTGTTCCGGGTATGTTGCCTTTATTACGACCAGGCATCTTACTTTCGCTTGACGTTTCCCCGGCTGCATAGGCTAAGCCATAACAGCCAACCGTAGCTGCCGAACGCACCCGGAGCACGTAGCGCTGTCCTGCCGAAACGCGCAGGTTAGGCCGGATGAAGCGATTCCGTGCAGCCCAACTGAGGGAGTCTGCCGGTAGGAACGTACTGTATAGGGGCTTCGCCGTTGAGTTCGATGCGCCTTCTTCAGAGTAAATGGCCAGCTCGAGAGGCGCGTCGGGATCATCCTTCTTGTAGGCAGTAACGGAAACGGCGGATAATAGCCCCGTTTGTGAAGCAACGAATACCTGGTCCTGCCGTCCTAGGCTATCGTTGATACTGCAACCGGTAGTGTACTCGGTTGCTGACGCCTGTGAAGGGGAGCCTTTCGCTTGCGCGGCAGATGCCTGTTTATCGGGCTGACCCACCCTAATCGGCAGGGCGGGCGTTTCTTCGCAAACAATGGGCTGAATCGAGCCGTCGGCAGCAAAGGTTAGGGGGAACCAAAAGTAGTTGGCGAGAGCTTCGTTGCGGGCTGCATCGTTCCATAAGTCGCTCCCGTAAATAAACAGGGAATCTTCGGTAAGCTTGACGGTAGAAACGAAGGAAGGCTGCCCGCCACACGAGTTATCACTGATCTTTGTTCCTTCCGACCAAGGGCCTAGTGGGGTCGGTGCCGTGCGGTACGAGGTGCCGGTGCCCGAACAATATCCACAGTTGGGATCAGAGTACGTAACATAATAAATTCCTCCGCGCTTGAATAGTCCTGGAGCTTCCGTTCTCTCTGGCGTCACGGAATTTACATACCGGTTGGTTCCCGACAAGTAATCTTCCGTCAACTGTTCAATGACAATCGCTCCTTTGGCCCGCCAGTCGGTGTAGGCGAGGTAAGCCGTACCGTCATCATCGACGAAAGTATCGTGATCGCCGTTGTTCAACCCGGCTACGGGAGCATCGCGATTAATGGCCAGCGTGGGTTCCGCTACCTCTTTGAAAGGACCCGTTGGGGAAGCACTGGTAAATACCCGAAAGCCCGACTTGTTATCGTATACGTTGATCCACAGTACATACTCATGATTCTTTTGATTAAAGATCACATGCGGGCGGAAACAGCCGTAGGTGTTTCCGTCACAACGGGTCTGCCATACGGGTGTTTTGGCATCAAACAGGTACCCCTGATCCGTCCAGTTCACCAGATCAGGAGAGGAGTACACCTTGAAGCCACAGAAAGGAGCTTTCTTATTCTGCCAGGCAAAGCCGCAATCGTAGCTGGTGCCGTACAGGTAGTAGGTATCCTCGAAGTAGGCAATCTCCCCATCATGGGCATCAATGGCATCGCCAACGGCATCAAACCGGGTGATTTGCTTACCGTCTTCCGTGAAATTTCGTAACCGAACGGAGGATATTTTCGCCTTATTCGCCTCATTTTCCGGCTTTGAAGTTTTGGGAGAGATTACCTGCGCGATAGCCACCTGATTGACCGAGCTAAACAAGCCGAGTAACAGGAGCAACATGCACATGGGACGCATTGGAATAATTGTCGTCATATAGGTTTTATTTATGGTTTGTTCAGCCTGGCACACACCTGCGTGTTGGCCTGGCGAAAGGGCATTAGAAACACATGCTAAGTACCCAGCCAGCCAAAAAGGTGGTCCGGCTAATAAGCGGGGTTCTGAGTTAATTTACTGTTCAGAAGAATTTCCGGAGCAGGCACCGGTAAGTAGTTAAAAGTTATGCAAAGATGGCTAACTTAGCGTATGTTTAAAAATTTAATTGGTAATTCTTGCCAAAATTATATCAATAAAAACTAATAGTATGAAAGCAAGAGAATATGCGGGGGGGGCAAAATCTTGGCTAGGTTTACAAGAGTAATACTTGTCCTGGAGTAAGGGGGCACGAGAAGTGAATATCGCTACTTAATAAAGCGCAAAAATGACACAATTATATTGACGATTACTGGTTTTAATGCTACCTTCGAAAAATAAGCTGTATGAAAGAAAAGACTACATGCCACCAGAAAGTAACCATCAAAACAACCAACAACTCATCGAAAGACTCCAACAAGGAGATACCAATGCTTTTGATATATTGTTTTATACTTTTGAACCTGTCATCTATGCGTATGCCATGAAACTTACCAGCAATGCCGAGGATGCAAAAGAAGTGGTACAGGAAGTTTTTCTGAAAGTATGGGAAAAAAGAGCCGAAATTGATCCCCGGTATCGTTTTGAGAGTTTTCTTTACACAATCGCCAAAAATCTGGTCTACAACAAAGCCAGGCACAGAACTTACTATGTAGCTTATCAGAAATATATCATGTTGCATGACAGTCAGACAGAGCATGTGACAGAGAATACAGTATATTTTAATGAATTAAACACCTTTGTACAAACCGCCTTGCTGCAAATGCCACCCGTACAAAGAGAGGTTTTTAGGCTGAGCCGTATGCAAGGGTTAAGTCATGGCGAAATTGCTAAAAAAATGAATACGAGCACTAGCAATGTCAAAAACCACATTCGTAAGGCTCTTCGTTCTATCAGAGAACAAATCCAGGTGCACAAGATCGTTCCGGTTGTTTTTCTAATCCTCTATCTGCTCTTCTAAGCCGTGCACATTACATTCTATAATTAAAAAACGGTTCTATATAGTTTTTGCTGTAAAATGAAAAATTTTTAAAATTTTCCTAAAAAAAGAGTGGCCCTATACGTGGGTTAAGTGTATTGATAATATAAAGGGCAGGAAACTTCATGAACAGCAAGCTGATAGAGAAATTTTTCAGAAAGGAATGTACTCCTGAAGAGGTAGAAAAAGTGTTGACTTGGTTTAGTCAACAGCGTGCTACGCCTATGCATGAGAATGTGCTGCACGCTTTCTGGAAAGAGGCAGAAATAGACAAAGATGATCCCCGGTTTGCACATGATCCACACGAATTGCTCGGACTGATTCATGAGCAAATGCCTCAAAGTGATATTGCTCCTTCTGCACGTAACAAGAAGTTTAAAAGGCTTTCCGATTCGTGGGCTTATGCTTTGAGAGTAGCAGCTATTATTTTATTTCCCTTCCTTTTTACCTGGCTTTTTCTGAATTTTTCGCAGAGCAAACAGACTACAGAACCCGTAGCAATGGCTACGATCGAAACACCAGCAGGCACCAAACGTATCAGCGTGCTACCGGACGGCTCGAAAGTGATGCTGAATGCTCGCAGTGCTATCACCTATGATGCAGGGTTTGATGGACATAAACGGGAAATAACGCTGGTGGGAGAAGCTTTTTTTGAAGTAGCTAAAGATTCATTACGCCCTTTTGTGGTACATGCGGGAAATCTTTCTACTACCGCATTGGGTACTTCCTTCAATATCAACTACCAGCAGGGCAGTGCCGAAACGAAAGTATCACTGGCAACAGGTGTTGTGCAGATACATACCTATAAAACAGCTAAAATGAAGGAGACAGAACTTCAACCTGGAGAGCAGCTAACCTATACCACAAAAGATCATGCCTTCCACACGGATTATTTTGATACTTTGGAGACATTGGGCTGGAAAGAAGGCGTTTTGTACTTCAAAAAAGCCAGTATTGAACAGGTTGTTCAAAAAATAGAAGATTGGTATGGGGTGAAGATTACGCTTGCAGGCAACACAAGTAAAGTAAAAAGTCAGGACTGGCACTACTCCGGGATGTTTGAAAACCAAAACCTGGAAAACGTGCTTACAGGCATAAGCTATGTCAAGAATTTTTCTTTTGAGATGACAGAAAAAAATATAACACTCATATTTAACTAAAGCCAAAAAGCCTATGAAACAATTCCGAACTTAACTTAAAAATGCCCTCCCGTAAAGCAAGATGGTGGAACATGAATGCTTTACAAAAGAGGGCCACGTTCTAATGATGTTATCAATTAAAACACTACAAATGTATGAAAAATCGTTTACTAAGACTATTTATCATGACCAGTAAATACGTATGCTATGGATTCATGATACAGATCATCACCTTCTCCGTATTATTTGCCACTGACGGCGTAGCACAATACCAAAGCGTGAAAGACGTGCGGATTTCTTTGCACGTCAGAAATGCGACTTTTGCAGAGGTAATACAGGCGATTGAATCTCAAACCTCTTTCACATTTACCTATGAGGAACAAGACTTGCCCAACCAAAAGAACATTACCATTCAGGCAGATGACCAGACACTGGAAAAAGTATTGCTGGCGGTTGGTAAAACAACCAGGGTACATTTCAGGCAGGTGAATGACAACATCCACGTGAAGCTGGCAACAAGAAAAAAACAAGCGGCTATCGAGATCACACAGGCTATTCAAGTCACAGGCACGGTAATCTCGCAGACAGATGAGACGGGTATACCAGGTGTGAATGTGGTGGTCAAAGGAACCAGTACTGGCACCGTAACCGATGTAGATGGCCAGTACAGCATCAATGTGCCTGATGAAAATGATACCTTGGTTTTTTCATCCATTGGCTATGTCTCTCGGGAGATTCCTGTTGCCAACCAAGCCGAAGTGAATGTTTCGCTTGCAGAAGATGTACAGTCGCTCAATGAGGTGGTGGTGATTGGCTATGGCACACAGAAAAAATCAGACCTGACAGGCTCGGTAGCCCAGGTTTCCTCCGAGCAGATCAAGGATCTCCCGGTCGTATCTGTAGACCAAAAACTGGTAGGGCAGATACCCGGCGTGCAAATCAGCCGGTCGACCGGTGCACCGGGTGGAGGCACGGATATTAAGATAAGGGGAGCGGGTTCTATCGGCGCAGGCAACAATCCTTTGTACGTCATTGATGGATTTGCTATCTCAAACACTTCCGGGCAAACCTACAATCCTTTGAACGTCTTGAGTCCGGATGATATCGAGTCGATTACTGTATTAAAAGATGCTTCTTCAACGGCTATCTACGGCTCGCGAGGATCAAACGGCGTTATTGTGATCACCACTAAAAAAGGCAAAACAGGACCGCCGGTGGTAAGCCTTAATACTTATTATGGCGTACAGCAGGTGCCCCAGCAAGGCCGCCCTCAGGTTTTAAACGGCACACAGTATGCCCAGTTTCGCAGAGAGAGTATCACTGATGCGTTTGCCGCGCAAGGTGAAACAGCCAATGAGGATGATATCCCTGTTGAGTTTCGCAATCCATCGCAGTATGGAGAGGGCACCAACTGGTACGATGCCGCATTGCGTACCGCGCTTCAAAACAATATAGATGCCAGTATCCGGGGAGGGTCGGAGTCTACGCAATATTCTTTTTCAGTAGGCCGGTTGGAGGAGCAGGGAACTGTTAGATATACGGGCTACAACCGCTACACGCTACAGGCCAATGTGCAATCCGATATCAGCAAACGGTTGAAAGTTGGGTTGAAAATTGCTCCCAGCGGAAGTGTCCAGGAACGGAACTCGTTTGAAACCGGCTTCCGCGACTTGCTGACCCGGACATTGTGGTTAAGTCCGATTGTGCCTATCACTGATTCTACTGGCAACCGCACCGTCTTTGTCACCTCACCGGGAGCCATAGGGGCAGGAAATCCTTTGAATACGCTGGAGTATGCCGGTACGAAGGCTAAGTATTTCCGCGGACTGGCCTCAGCCTTTGCTGAGCTTGAAATTATCGATGGGCTAAAAGCAAAGTACACTTACAATATAGACTATAGCACTGATAATGCCTTTAGGTTCAGCCCCTCCTTCGTGATTGGCGAAACGGGTAACCCTAATCCCAATTTGTCCATCCCAAATTCCAGTACCTCACACAGTAGTAATTTCAACTGGTTGTCTGAACTGGTTTTGACGTATGACAAAAAAATTGGTGCAGATCATCAGTTAAGTGCTTTGTTAGGCTACACAGCACAAAAAGAACGGAACGAAGGCTATTATTTTAATGCCACCAACTATCCGGATGATTTGGTGGAGACTATCAATGCCGCTGCCTTGCTCAATGGCCAGGGAGCGTATGTAGAAAAATGGTCGTTATTGTCTTATCTGGCCAGGCTCAACTATACGTTCAAAGATAAATACCTGATCACTGGTACCATTCGTACTGATGGTTCGTCCCGCTTTGGGTCTAATGTCCGCTATGGTACTTTTCCTTCCGTAGCGTTGGGGTGGAGGCTATCCGAAGAAGATTTTCTTCAAAACTATACCTGGTTGAATAACCTGAAACTCAGAGGAAGTTACGGACTGGCCGGTAACTTTAATATTGGTAATTACTCTTATGCTTCTAATATTTCTACTGCCAACTATGCTTTTGGTGGCAACCTGGCTGGTGGAAGAGTATCCACCTCGGTGAGTAATCAAGACCTGACCTGGGAAAACTCCAGCGAACTCGACCTGGGGTTGGATGCATCGGTGGTAAACGGGCGGATCAACTTAACTTTGGATTATTACAACCGTATCACCACCGGGATGCTATTCAATAACGAAATTCCGTTGTCTTCCGGCTTCTCATCAGCACTGGTGAATTTGGGTAAAGTCAGGAACCGAGGCTTGGAGATTAGTGTCAATACCTATAATACGACAGGCGAGTTTGTTTGGAACACCAATTTCAATATTTCGTTCAACCGAAACAAAGTACTGGCCTTAAATGAAGAAAATGCGCCTATCTATGCCGGACGCAGTGGAGGAGGGTTTTTTACGCACAAGACTGAGGTCGGTAAGCCGATAGGGCAGTTTTACGGCTATGTGCTGGAAGGACTATACGTAGATCAGGCAGATTTTGATCAATCTCCCAAAAATCCGTCTTCTGTAGTTGGATCTATCAAATTCAAAGATGTGGATGGCAATGGGGTGATTGAACCGGTGAAAGATTTTGCAGTGATTGGTAATCCTTATCCTGATTTTACCTATGGCCTGACCAATACTTTTGGCTACAAAGGCTTTGATCTTTCCGTACTTATTGTAGGTTCGCAGGGTGGCCAAATCTTAAAAACATCAAATGAGTTTCTGACCAATACCGATGGCGTATTTAACGTAGACGAAAAGGTGCTCGACCGGTGGCGATCTCCTGAAAACATCGGAGACGGTGTAACACCCACCACCAATGGCGGCCGGGTGTTGTACCGCGAAATTAATTCCGGATGGGTCGAAAACTCCAGTTTCCTTCGAATCCAGAACCTCACATTCGGTTATAACTTCACGCAGGAGTTGATTGCCAGGTCAGGTGTATTCAAATCGCTAAGGCTCTACGCCAGCGTACAGAACCTGGCAATCTTCACCAAGTATACCGGAGGCAACCCTGAAGCATTAACTAATAACTCTAGTGTGCTGACACCAGGAAGGGATTTTACAGGGTACCCATTGCCGCGCGTCATGACTATTGGTGCTAATATCACTTTTTAAAGGCTAACGTATACAATCATGAAAAAACATATCAAATATATGATCACGATGGTGATGGGCATAAGCCTTCTTACCGTCGGCTGCAAAGATGATTTCTTGAACCAGGGGCCTGAGGCCAGTTTGCTGGGAGCTAATTTCTGGGAAACCGAGTCAGACCTAAAACAAGGCGTAGTGGGTGCCTATCGTTCCCTTGAGGATATGGGCAACTTTAGCTACTGGGTATTTGGAGAAATGCGCTCCGACAATACCTCATTTCAATACAATGCGCCACAACGCGGGCAGGAAAACCGGGAATTTGTAGACGAGTTTCTGGTAATTTCTACCAACACGCTGATCCAGGATTTCTGGCAGCAGTGCTATATAGGCATTGCCCGCTGCAATGATGTTTTAGGAAATGAGGCTGGCATCACCATGTCTGAGCAGGATAGGAACCAAGCCATTGGCGAGGTAAAAGTGCTTAGAGCGTTTCACTATTTCAACCTGGTAAGGCAATATGGCGGAGTGCCCCTCAAGCTCGAGACTGTTACCTCCCCGGAACAAGCCCAGTCGGAAGGGCGTGCCACGGTAGAGGAAGTATATACACAAATTATCTCCGATTTGAACGATGCTGCTGCAAAGCTGCCCGCCAGCTACGATGCAGACCAGAAGGGACGTGTGACCAGCGGAACTGCCAATGCGCTGTTGGGCAAGGTGTATCTTACACGAAAGAACTACACCGAGGCTTTGCAGGCGTTGAGAAAAGTGACCGATTACAGCTTGGTGCCTAGTTATGCGGACATATTTGATCCGAATAACAAAAACAATTCCGAATCTATCTTTGAGATTCAGTACCTGGGTTCCGATCCTACCCTGTCAAGCAACTTCTTGTATCAATTTGCGCCGTTTAATTCCGATACGAGTGTCACGCAAGACCCCGGAACTAACCTGAGTTTCAACAGTGGCTGGAATACGCCTACCACCGATCTGATCAACTCATACGAAGCGGGTGATCTGCGAAAGGCCGTTTCATTGTCTGAAGGATTTAACACCGACAGTACCTTTATCAATGTCCCGTATATTACTAAATACAATTATGGGTTCGTTCAGCCGGGGCAGACCAATGTAGACTTCCCCATCCTTCGCTATGCGGATGTAATGCTTGAGATAGCCGAATGCCTAAACGAACAGGGGTTTGCAGCAAACGGAGAAGCGTTCGATTTGCTCAACCAGATCAGGGCAAGGGCCGGTTTGCTACCCAAGACTACTGGAAACCCAGACCCAACGCTCAATGTTGGAGATCAGGCCACGTTCAGAGAGGCCATCATGCAGGAGCGCCAGGTGGAACTAGCCTTTGAAAACCATCGTTGGTATGATCTGGTACGTACCGAGACCGTGATCCCCGTGATGAGTGCTCATGGGCAAAGAGAGATCGCTAAAAATCCGACCCAGTATCCTGCGGGTTCCTACCAGGTAACGCCAGATAAAATACTGCTTCCTGTTCCACAACGAGAGATCACGCTGGATAACCTGGAGCAAAATCCATAAATGTTGTAGTACTATGCATCATGCCTTGTGTAAGTTTTTTTGTTTCAGTGCTATGATGGGGCTGCTTGTCTTCACCTTACCGCTAACGGCCTATAGCCAACATGAAATACAGGTAACCGCTTTGACATGCGAACACCTGGTGCGCCCTATCGGAATTGATACGCAACATCCGAGGTTATCGTGGAAGATGCAGAGTACCCGGCAGGGGGCTGCCCAAACTGCTTACAGGATCATTGTAGACAAAGATTCGTTGTCAGTCATCAACAAAAGCGGGCAAACCTGGGATTCCCGGAAAACAGAAGGTTCCTTCAATCTGGTCACCCTACAGGGTGGCCAGTTAGAACCTTTTACCAAATATTACTGGCGTGTATTGCTTTGGGATCAACAAGGTGAAGTATTACAGCCAAGCGAGGTCTCCAGTTTTGAAACAGGCATGATGGAGATGACTAACTGGCAGGGTACCTGGATCAGCGACAGAAATGGGATAGATACCCGTCCGGCTCCCTATTTCAGGAAGGTGTTTGAAGCTACCAAAAAAATAAAAACAGCCAGGGCATACATTGCCGTAGCAGGGCTATATGAACTTTATCTGAACGGTGAGAAAGTAGGTAATCATCGGCTGGACCCTATGTACACCCGCTATGACCGCCGCAACTTATATGTGAGTTACGACATCACAGCGCAGCTTCAGGCGGGAAAAAATGCCGTAGGGGTGGTGCTGGGAAATGGCTGGTACAACCATCAATCACTTGCGGTGTGGAATTTTGATACGGCACCTTGGCGGGCGCGGCCTACCTTCTGCCTGAATATCAGAATAACGTATACAGATGGAACGTCGGAAACGGTTATAACTGATAACAGTTGGAAAACGCATTTTGGTCCTATTGTTTTTAATAGCATCTACACCGGTGAACATTATGACGCACGCCAGGATATACCCGGATGGAATACCGTAGATTTCGACGATGAAGCGTGGGAGAATATTGCCCTGCGTGCCGCCCCATCACAAAATATCGTAAGCCAGGTGCTGTACCCGATCCGAAACGTGGAAAAGATACCCGCCAAGTCCATGAAGAAAATAAATGATACCACCTATATATTTGACCTTGGGCGAAACATAGCGGGCGTGAGCCAGATCAAACTGAAGGGTGAGAAGGGAACGGTTGTGCGGCTAAAACATGGTGAAAGGTTGTATGACAACGGGCACGTTGATCTTTCTAATATAGATGTTTACTACCGGCCCAAAGATGATAGTGAGCCGTTTCAAACAGATATTGTTACCCTAAATGGTAGTCCGCTGGTATTTATGCCTAAGTTTAACTACAAGGGTTTCCAATACGTGGAAGTTACCAGCAATAAACCCATATCATTGAATAAAGAAGATTTGGCAGGCTATTTTATGCACAGCGATGTGCCTGCCATAGGAAAAGTAGAGGGTGCTGAGCCACTGATCAACAAATTATGGTGGGCCACCAACAACTCCTATTTGTCCAACCTGTTTGGCTATCCGACAGACTGTCCACAACGTGAGAAAAACGGATGGACAGGCGATGCGCACTTTGCTATAGAAACCGGCTTGTATAATTTTGATGGAATCACCATCTATGAAAAATGGATGGCCGATCATCGGGATGAACAACAGCCCAATGGGGTATTGCCAGACATTATACCTACCGGTGGCTGGGGCTATGGAACGGCCAATGGCACAGACTGGACCAGCACCATTGCTATTATTCCGTGGAACCTGTACCTGTTTTATGGTGATAAAAAGCCATTGGAAAACAATTACCCTAACATGAAGCAGTATCTGAAATACGTAGAAAGCATAAGTCCCGGAGGGCTTACCTCCTTTGGCAGAGGCGATTGGGTGCCCGTTAAATCTACTTCTCCGCTGGAATATACTTCTTCTATTTATTATTATGTGGATGCTACCATCGTTTCGAAAGTAGCCAGATTGCTCGGTAAAGTGCATGATGTTGAATACTATTGTGCGTTAGCCGCTAAGATCAAAAAAGCCATCAATGACAAATATTTTGATGAAAAAACAAATATATACGGCAGCGGCTTACAAACAGAGCTGAGCATGGCTTTGCAGTGGGATATTGTGCCGCAGGATTTGAAAGCCAAAGTGGCTGAAAACCTGGCCAAACGGGTAGCAGCAGACAATATGCACCTGGATGTTGGGGGTACTGGGTGCTAAAGCCATTTTGAATGCCCTGAGCGAAAACGGGCAGGCTGAAACCGCTTATAAACTGGCGATTCAGGATACTTATCCTTCCTGGGGCTGGTGGATCAGGAATGGGGCCACTACATTGTATGAAAACTGGAATATTCAGGCAGAACGCGACATATCATTAAACCATATGATGTTTGGTGAGATCGGAGGCTGGTTTTTCAAAGGATTGGGCGGCATCAAGCCCGACGAACAGCAGCCGGGTTTCAAAAATGTACTGCTTCGACCTAATTTTGTAATGGGTTTAGATCATTTTATAGCCAGCCATGCCGGTCCTTACGGCACAATTGTCTCCTCCTGGAAGAGAGCAAAAAAGGCCGTTGAGTATACGGTGACGATTCCGGCTAATTCCACTGCAACGATTACATTTCCATTAAAAAGCAACCAAAAGGCTTATCTGGATGAAAAGGAGGTGCCTGTTCAAATGGCAGTTGAAGCAGGCACCTATCAGTTCATGGTCAAATAACCGAATCAACATTATTGCTTAATCAGCTTACGCACATACACGCCCTGCGTGGGCATGGTGAGCTGGAGTAGTAATTCTTTGGAACCGGGTTTCCAGGAGAGCGTATTGAGTTCAAACTGGTTGTATCCGGCTTTCACCAACCCATGATGCTGGAAAACGATTCTTCCTGTCAGATCAATTACCCTGATGGTAGCGGTTTCTGCCACCTGGCTTTCCACAGAGACCGTCAGATGATCTGCTACCGGGTTAGGGAAGGTGCTGACAGTTACCTGTATGGGTTCCTGTAGCTGTGTCTCCTTATCTGCCAGCGAGGTGGTATTGTCCTGTATGCGGGCCATAGTATCACTGCTACACTCCAGTACAATATATCGTTTATAATATCTGATGGCCTTTGGTTTGCAATCCACCGAGCCATTGATGCTCAGGATACGGCCAAACAGCGGACGGCCAACCTGAAACTTCACGGCCACAACAGTGCCGGCCGCTATCTCAAACCTAGGGTGCTGGTAGCCTTCATGGTTGGTGGCATTGGCATAGATATACTGCCCATCTTTGCTGATAGCATAAGGCTCGTAGTGCCATCCCAGGCTACGTTCTAAGCCCGCCACATCAGGCAGCAGGGTAGTGTTATAGGTGAGGAAACGGGTACGGAAGACCGGTTTGATGGTACAGTCATTGTGAATTTCCCACACGCCACCTTCGCCATCAGCGCGGATGCCCGTGGCAATGCCTACCACATATGAGCCTCTTCTGTAATAGCAACTGGCAAAAGAGATTTGCTGTAAGGCTACGATCTCAGCAGCCTCCGGAAAGTCAGCCAGTTCAAAAGTACAGTCACCCAAGGTGATGGCTTTGGCTTTTGTGCTCAGCGTCAGCCCGATCACCACCGGATCATGGTCAGAGGCGCGGT
Source organism: Cyclobacteriaceae bacterium (assembly GCA_958296015.1). GTDB lineage: Bacteria > Bacteroidota > Bacteroidia > Cytophagales > Cyclobacteriaceae > JAJNNC01. The sequence goes on along the minus strand of CATQIH010000026.1, from coordinate 32,770 downwards.
AGGGGCTAGGGGTATACAAAGCAGTCTGCCCTTCCGGCCGGAAGTTGGTGTTATAATCAAACACATCCGGCTCATCACTGTTGATGTGCCAGTCGGTCACGCCGTTAGTCTGTACGACCAGCGACTGGCTGGCCAGGGCATAATCCAGGTAACCAAACTGCCCGTCGAAGGCATAGGAATAAGCGAATTCGCCTTTAAACTGAAATGCCAGATCAACGAAATCATCCTCATTGCCTGCTATATCGTCTGCCCCCTTCCCGAATGGCGCGGATGGGGTCTTCTTTGTCGTAGGAGTTCAAATCACCGATGATCATAAAATCAGGATCGCCGCTGCCAGTAGGGTCGGAGGCCAGCCAGTCTACCAAAGCTTCTGCCGCCTGCGTGCGGGTGAGGTTGCAGTTGCCCTGCTGCGGATCATCGTCACCTGCGCCACAGCCGGAGCCTTTGGACTTGAGGTGGTTGACAGAGACAGTAAACACGCCTTCTGTAGCTTTCTCTCTGAACGTTTGCGCCAGGGAGGGGCGGTTTCTGGTATCCACAAAACGAGGGTCTGCACGGCTATCCAGGATGGCATAATCACCTACCAGCGCAACTGTGGCCGGTTTATAGATCAAAGCTACCTTAATCTGGTCGGTACCGATGATACCGGTGTTGACGTAAGCATAAGTGCCTTCGCCCATCGCCTGGTTAATGCCACTCACCAGATTCTGTATGGCTTCGGTATTGTTTTCTATCTCAATCAAGCCTACAATATCGGCATTGATGGCGCTGATAGCCGCGATGATCTTGGCACGCTGACGCTCAAACTCTTCTGCATTGTCTGCTCCCCGTCCGGCACTTCCCAGCGTGGTAAAATAGTTGAGCACATTGAAAGAAGCCACTTTCAGCGAACCACCCACCGCTTCCGGTGCCGCCGTGCGCGGATTGGTTTGCGTATAATCTGCACCGGTGGTAGGCTGGATGCGGAAAATTCCAAAGCCATAGCTCAGTATTCCTGTTGTATTTGTTACCCTATCACCACCCCGGAAGTTGTTTTCATTGCTAAATACCTGTCCGTTGGGATGGTACAGCATATCCGGGTTCTGGATGGTGCGAGCATCATCGAGCGTGATGCGGCGCGTAGTCAGTGCTTCGGCAATGGCTGCTGCTTCTGCACCGGGTGCTATGTAGCTGGTAGGCACAAACGGGCGTTCCAGTGAATCCAGCGGCAGGCTCAGGACCACTTCGTTGTAGCGATCGTAGTTGAAATATTCTGAAATCACCAGCGATTGCGTAAAACTGACCAACATGCCCTCGTAACGTTCCAGATAGACATTATCGGCAGGCAGCAGCACGGCTACCGGTGTTGGTACCACCGTGCCTTCCCCTACGGTAATGGCAGCAACGTTGGTCAGTTCGGTTAGCCCGTTAAACTCTGTGATACTACCGGTTACTGTAACCGTATCACCCGGTGTTACTTCAGGAATATTGACTGAAGCCGTGCTGGTATATACAAGGATACCTTCGGAGGTGGTATCGTTAGCATCAAAGTCAGCAGCTTCTTCCTGCACATAAAATCCACCCAGATCAGTGCCAAACACGTCACCGTCATCTGCCTGAAAGTCACCCACCACGATGGCCTTAATAGTGACCGTCTGTCCGGCCAGCGGAGAAATACCTGTGGTGCCCTGAATATCGTGGATCAGGGTAAGCTGACCGGGTGTTACCGGAGGTTCCACCACATTGCCACCGTTGGAGGCACCTGGCGTTGGAGTAAGTGCGGTATAAGTAGCTGTATTGCGCAGTCCGCCTGTTCCATTGGGAATACGTTGCAGAGATTCATTGTCTTTGTCGTTGTTTTCATCTTCGTTTACCTGTGGCTGGCCTGCGTTGAGAAGCAACAACAGTTCAGCATCATCGGCATCGTCGGTGTCATACACAATGGCATCTACCAGTCCTTCGGTTGTGATGGCGGTGCCATTAGGGAAATTAGTCGCTGTTCCCTGGTAGAGGGCCACTGCATCGGCTCCATTCTGCAATGCGTTGTTGTTGATGATCAGGTCTGTAGCTGCTGTACCTGCATTGCCCAGCACAAAATAACCCTCTTCATCTGTGCTATAGCCAGTCAGGTCATACGAGGCGTAGACAGCGTCGTTGCTGCCGTTGTAGAGCACTACTACCCATCCATTGAGCGAGGTATTGCCAGTGCCTCCATCGTATAGCTCTATAAATTCTGTGGTATCGCTGCCGGGGGTATCGGCATCTATCTCGTTGATGAGCAGGGTTGTGAGATTACCACCTCCGCCATCACCTTCAAAAGCCTGACCGGTGTTTACCTCGGCAAATGAGGCAGGCTGTGCTGCTGCCCAGGTAAAATCTTCATAGCTGTTGCCCGAACCTGTAAGTTGCAAGGAGTAGCTGGCAGGGGTACTGCTGCCTTCTGTCACGCCAATATCTGTACTCAAAAGTCCGTCAGCAGGGCCGCCTGTTGCGGTAAAAGTACCTTCATAACTCAAAAACTGCACAACAGTACTTCCGCTCACCAAAGCTATGCCATCAGGCGAACCATTCTGAATGCCGTTGGGTGGATAGGCTACCACTATGGTGCCATAACCATTTTGCTGGTCAGTAATGGTGCCGGTCAGTGGGCTGGTGGTATAGCTACTGCTATTGCTGCCATTGTACAGTACCAGGCTCCATGCTGATAGGTTCGTACCGGCAGGTCCCGCAATTTCAATGGCTTCCCCTGTGTCTGCGCCATCGTTGTCATAATGTATTTCGTTGATAAATACAGACTGCGCATGTACAAAGCCCGAAAAGCATAAGGTACCAACGCAGAAGATGAACGTGTGTAAAAAATGTTTCATGATATATGTTTGAGGTAAAGTGGAAGCGAGCATAAAATTAGCGTTTTTGTCTGGGGTGAGTTTAGGTTTAGCGTTACCAAATTATTAAGAAGAGCTTTGTAGGCTTAAATATATGGTAACCAGGAAATTATTGCTACATTAGCTGCTCAAACTTTTCACTTGACAACCCCCTGAAACATGAATACCCGAAGAGACTTTTTGAAAACCACCGGAGGCATCGCCCTAAGCACTTGGCTACTGCCGGATTTTGCCAGGGCAGCCAAAGTCAAAGATGTAGGTATACAGCTCTATACCATGCGCGATGCCATGCTTGAGGATGCTGCCGGTACGCTGAAAAAGCTGGCAAAGATTGGCTACAAAGAGCTGGAATCTGCCCGTAGTGATAAAGGAAACTACTACGGCCTGACACCCCAAGAGGTAAAGAGCATCACCAAAGACCTGGGCCTGACCATGCGCAGCGGCCACGTGCATGTTGATGACGATTGGCAGCGATCGGTAGATATGGCTGCCGAGATAGGGCAGGAGTATCTGGTATGTTCCAGCCTGCCTTTAGAAGGGCAAACGGTGGATAACTACAAGAAGGTGGCCGACATATTTTCCAAAGCTGCCGAAGAGAGCCAAAAGGCCGGGGTGACTTTCGGATACCACAATCACGATTATGAGTTTGAAAAAGACAACGGACAGGTGTTGTATGATGTGTTGCTGGATAACACCGACCCAAAACTGGTGAAGATGGAAATGGACCTGGGCTGGGTGATCGTGACGGGCAACGACCCTTTGGCTTATTTCGATAAATATCCTGGCAGGTTTCCGCTCTGGCACCTGAAAGATATGAAAAAAGGAGAACCGGTGAGCACCGAGTTTGGCAAAGGACAGATCAGCGTCCAAAAAATGCTGGATAATGCCCGTAAGGCTGGCATGAAATACTTCTTTGTAGAGCAGGAAGAATACACCGACTCCCCGCTGGCAAGTGCCAGGTACAACTACGATTATCTGATGAACCTGTAAACTATATCCACCTCCTCCTCACCCAACGCGCTAATTTACCATAGCTGGAACTCCGTAGCTGGAGCGCGTTTGCAACGCGTTACAAACGCGCTCCAGCTATGCCATATAGATTTCTAAAGTGCCTTTGGAGGTTTTTCTACTTTTCCCACAGCTTCGGCGGTGTTTCGCCTGACGGACTCATAATCTCCGGCTTGGAGCAGCTTTTTGCCGGCCAGCCAGGAGCCGCCTATCGCCAGCACATTTTGCTGTGAGAGATACTCCTGCATGTTATCCAGGCTAACGCCACCCATCGGAATGAACTGCACGCCCGTATGCCTGTAAGGGCCATGCAGTGCTTTGAGCATTGCCACACCGCCAAGCTGTGCGGCAGGAAATAGTTTCTGAATCAGGCAACCTGCTTCCAGGGCCAGCTCCACTTCCGAGGGAGTCATCACGCCGGGAATAAACGGGAAGCCAAGCTTTTTCGCTTCTCTCACAACAGCCGGGTTATACCCAGGTGCCAGTCCAAACTGTGCGCCTGATGCCTGTGCCTCGTGCAGCTGCGACACAGACAGGATCGTACCTGCCCCGATGATCATTTCAGGTAGTTGATCTTTGATGCTTTTGATAGAGGCTGCGGCATCTTTCGTTCTGAAGGGAACTTCCATGATGTTGAGGCCGCCCTCCAGGATTGCTTCGGCTACCCGAATGGCTACCGTCTGATCTTCCAGGGTAACGGCAGGCAAGATACGACTGGCAAAAAAAGCTTTCATCCTAATTTTCTTTAATGGGTTTGTTCATTTTGATGGCGATGTAAATCAAAGAGGCGTATCACCAAAAGTTGATAACTTGGCTCTTTGAACATTTTCACCGTCAAAATGTTTATTCCAGATTATTCATCAATAGCCTTCCAATGAAAAATAGCCTATTCTTTTTGTCACTGATTTTCCTACAATGTTCAGCGTTGGTCTGTGCTCAATCATTACAACCTGGCTTTGACAAAAACGAATACATTGAACTGATGAAGCTTTCTGCACAATTCGGTGATTCGGCGTATCGGGCGGCACTTCCTGTTCCTCCACAATATACCCTCTCGTATCGTTCGGACGTGATGGGATTAGACAATCGCTGGGATTTGTGGATTCATGGAGATGCCCGGCATGGAGATGCCCGGCATGGAGATGCCCGGCATGGAGATGCCCGGCATGGAGATGCCCGGCATGGAGATGCCAGGCATGGAGATGCCCGGCATGGAGATGCCCGGCATGGAGATGCCAGATCGGATCAGGTAGCTGTTATTAGTGTGCGAGGGACGACCGAACGGAGTGAGAGCTGGCTGGCCAACCTGTATGCCGCGATGGTTCCGGCGCAGGGAGCACTTACGCTGAGTGATGACTTTACCTTTTCGTACCAGTTGGCTGCCCATCCTCGGGCGGCAGTGCATGTAGGCTGGCTGGTGAGTACGGCATTTCTGGTGAGAGATATGTTGCCTAAAATTGACTCTTGTTATCAGACTGGTATCAAGAATATGATTGTCATGGGGCATAGCCAGGGTGGGGCCATTGCCTATTTGCTCACCGCTCACCTGTATTCGCTGCAAAAACAGGGGCGACTCCCCTCGGATATTCGATTCAAAACGTACTGTAGTGCCGCTCCCAAGCCAGGCAACCTGTACTTTGCCTACGAATACGAAGCAATGACCCAAAACGGATGGGCCTACAACGTGGTCAACTCAGCGGACTGGGTGCCGGAAGTGCCCGTGACTGTGCAAACGCTGGACGATTTCAACCAACCCAGCCCGTTTGCCAATGCCAGGGAGACGATCAGAAAACAGAAGTTCAGGGCAAGAATCGCGCTCAATTATGCTTACAAAAAGTTGTACAAACCTACCCGTAAGGCGCAGGAGAACTATCAGAAGCTTTTAGGAGACTTCACTTCCAAACAGGTGAAACAGTATCTGCCAGGCTTCAAGGCTCCCAGGTATTTTGATAGCAACGACTACGTACGCACCGGAAACACGATCACGCTGCTGGCAGAGGAGGAGTATGAGGCGTGGAACGACCAGGATTCCACTTTATCTTTGCACATCATTTTCACCCTCCTTACATTTATCTGGCTGAGAAACTAAACTTTAGTGCTATCAAAAAAAGTAAATAAGCGATGAAACAACTTCTTCTAGTTACTTTGATAGCTGTTTTTGGAGTATCATGCCGGACACGTTCCCATCAAGAAACAGCCACCAATGCCGCTGATACCTCGGTAGCGGGCTGTTATGCATTTGACCAAAACAACAGCCAGGTGACCGCCTCTCTGGAAGTAGTGCAAGATTCAGTAAAAGGCCGGTTGCACTATGATTTCTACGAAAAAGACGATAACGCTGGCCAATTTGCCGGTACCATGCACGGCGATACCCTGTTTGGAGTTTGTACATTTTATTCAGAGGGACAGCAGAGTAAGCGCGAAGTAGCTTTTCTGGTAAAAGAAGACCAACTGCTAGAAGGATATGGCGACACACGGTTTGATCATAACATTCAACGGTTTGAAGCAACTGACCAGCTGAACTTTGGACAAGGGGTGGTGCTAACCAAAACGGAGTGTAATAAAGATAGTACAGGCTACTTGACAGATCACTAAGTTTCAATGGTCTGCCTTGTATAATGACTGCTTAACAGCACAGAGCTTGAAGCCCTGTGCTGTTAAATAGCGTCCTATGGTCATGTATGCTTACAAAGCAGATAGTAGTATGCCAGGCTTGTGCCGAGTTGCTTTACGGCAGCTCTAGTATGCAACTAATGCTTTGCATATGATGTTAAACGACAGGCCGCTCTAATAGAGAGAGCTAAAGCTTCCAATACGCCTTATCGCCTTATCTGCAAAACCATCAAAATTAGGTGGCTATTTTATACAATAATTGTATATTGTACGCTATTAATAAATAAGCATGAATAGAAGAACAGCCTTACAACAATTAGCGATCCTGACGAGCGGTGCAGCTTTTCTGCCTGCCTGCTCCTTCGATTCGGAGAAAGTGTCCATTGCCCTGGACCATCTCAAGATTAAGGCCAGCCACGAAAAACTGCTGGCAGGCGTGGTAGATACCCTTATACCTAAAACTGAGACTTCCGGAGTGGCGACTTCGGGAGCATCCACTCCGGGAGCATCCACTCCGGGAGCATCCACTCTGGGAGCACAGGAACTGGATGTCCATCATTTTGTGCTGGTTATGGTAGATGATTGTCAGGATAAGTCCAATCAGGAAGCCTTCGTCAAAGGGCTTGACCAGTTTGAGCCGTACGTGAAGAAGCAGTACGATAAGAAATTCCTGAAAAATAATCAACAGGAGCGGGAAACCATTCTGGCCGATATCATGAAACCCGAGGCCGATGCTCCATCGCAGCCGGAAAAAGTGAGCAAAGAGAAGCCTGAATTTGATCTGTCAGCCATCCGGGCCTTTTTATCTCTAACCAAGCAGTATACGGTCAACGGCTACATGGTTTCTCAGTATATCATGACAGATGTCTTTCCTTACAAACTGGTTTCCCGGTCCTTTCGAGGGATGTGTCCCTGTTTCACAACTACAAATAATGTAATCATTCATGGCAAATTTAAATATAGATAGTGTAAAAGACAGAACCTTCGATGCCATTGTCATTGGTTCAGGCATTAGCGGTGGCTGGTCGGCCAAAGAACTCACCGAAAAAGGCATGAAAACGCTGGTGCTGGAACGAGGAAGGGATGTCCAGCATATTAAAGATTACCCTACCACCAATATGATGCCCTGGGAGTTCAAACACCGTGGCCAGATGCCCAAAGAAGTGACCGACGAAAATCCGGTGATCAGCCGGTGCTATGCCTTCAACGAAGATGCTGCACACTTTTTTGTCAAAGACAAAGAGCACCCTTACGTGCAAGACAAGCCCTTCGACTGGATTCGGGGCTACCAGGTGGGCGGCAAATCGCTGACCTGGGCCAGGCATACCCAGCGATGGAGCGATTATGATTATGAAGGACCAGCACGCGATGGTTTTGCCGTGGGACTGGCCCATCCGCTACAACGATATTGCACCGTGGTACAAGCCATGTAGAAAAGTTTGCCGGTATTTCTGGTAATAAAGACGGTTTGCCCGAGCTACCTGATGGTGAGTTCTTGCCACCAATGGAGCTAAGCTGTGTGGAGAATTATTTCAAAGAGCAGGTAGCCAGTCAGTATAAAGACCGCCATGTGATCATTGCCCGTTGTGCACACGTTACCGAACCGCAGGATATCCACCGGCAACAGGGCAGGACGCAGTGCCAGCAACGATCGCTCTGCCAGCGGGGTTGTCCTTTTGGCGGTTACTTCAGCAGTAATGCTTCTACCTTGCCCTGGGCTGCTAAAACAGGCAACCTGACCCTACAGCCGAACTCCGTTGTGCATTCCCTGATCTATGATGAACAGAAAGGTAAAGTGACCGGCGTGCAGGTAATGGATGCCGAAACCAAAGAGATGACGGAGTATTATGCCAATATCTTCTTTGTCAATGCTGCCGCCTTGAATACCAACCTGATATTGCTCAATTCTACCTCAGATCGCTTTCCAAACGGACTAGGCAACGACTCCGGGCTGCTGGGTAAATATGTGGCATTCCACAACTACCGGGGCCGCATCAATGCCGAATATGACGGTTTTCCTGATACGGCTACAGATGGCAGAAGACCTACTTCCGCTTATATGCCCAGGTTCCGCAACGTGTTCCAACAGGACACGGATTTTCTGCGTGGCTATGCCGTAGGGGTAAGCTCCGACAGGGCAGCCAGCAGAGATACCGACGGCTGGGGAACAGACCTTAAAAAAGGATTGCTCAACCCAACCTGGGGACAATGGTATGTAGGTGCTCACATTATGGGTGAAACCATTCCTAAAGAAAGCAGCTATGTAAGCCTGGATACCCAAAAGGATGCCTGGGATATGCCGCTGCTCAAGATTTCTATGGATTATGATGACAATGACGAGAAGATGCTCAAAGACTTCTTCGAGCAGATGACCGACATGTACACCAAAGCTGGTTTTACCAACATCCGTACGCAGGATTCCAAGCAGGCTCCCGGACTGGACATTCACGAGATGGGTGGCGTACGCATGGGCAAAGATCCCAAAACATCATTGCTCAACGAGTGGAATCAGCTACATGCCTGCAAAAACGTGTTCGTCACTGATGGTGCCTGCATGACTTCCACCAGTACCCAGAACCCGTCGCTCACCTACATGGCCCTGTCTGCCAGGGCAGTAGACTATGCCGCCAGTGAGATGAAAAAAGGGAACTTGTCTTAGCACTGGTTTTTCGCTTCAGCATACACTGTCATAGCAGGTCTACCTGCTATGACAGTGAACTTATAAAGCAATATATAAATATCATCTATTCAGTAATATGATTACCAGATAGAGGTCAAGCTTCGCCGCGCGCAACACAGCCTGGATGTGATGACTACAAGTAAAATAATAATTCGCTTATAAAAACCAATACTACCATTAGGATATTGCGATTATTATCACTTACTTGCAATGCTACCAATAAGACATTGCATGAAAACATATCCATTGGGTGAATTTGAAGAAATTGTATTACTGACCGTTGGCGTGTTGTTTGATGGAGCGTATGGCGTTGCCATCAAAGATACAATTGAAGAAAGGGCGCAGCGAAAAGTAAGTGTGGGTGCCTTGCAGTCGGCACTGAAGCGCATGGAGAAGAAAGGCTATCTCACCTCCCGGACGGGAGAAGCCAATGCCCGGCGGGGCGGCAAGCCCAAGTGCTTTTACACCATCACCGCCTACGGCAAACTAGCCTTGCAACAAAGCCGCGACATCCGCACCGACCTCTGGAATGCCATTCCCAAACTCGCTTTTGAATTAAAACAAACAATATGAAAACTATTAAAAAAAATAAGCGAATGGATGAAATTCTGAAAGAGGAGCAAAAAAGTGAATACCCATGATTTTTAACATTCATCCGCCTGAGACGTTTGTACTTGATAATTATTAATGATGTATCTTTAGCCTATGGAAACACAGAAACCCAATATTCCTGCCGTGGACCCTTATTTGTTCTGGGATGTCGAACAGGAAAGCATGGATTGGCATACGGAATCATCAGCCGCCTGGATTTTAGAGCGGGTGGCAGAGCGAGGAGGAAAAGAAACCGATTTTGCTGCCTTGGTTGACTTCTATGGATTGCCTCTTTTACGTAAAGTGGGTAAAGAAATAAAAGACCTGCGTTTCCCCTTTATGGCTGAAACGCTGTCCAAACTACTTGGACTGGACCCTAATGAAATGCAATGCTATATAGAAACACGGTCGAGAGCCGAACGTTTGATCTCCTTGTGGAGCTAAGTCAAGACCCAAAGCTCAAGCATTTTCACTTGGTAGGTGGCACCGCGCTATCGCTTCAATTAGGGCACCGTAGGTCAATAGACCTGGATTTGTTCACGCAGGAGCCTTGCGATGCCAAATTACTGGAAGAACACCTCCGGAAGGAGCATTTCAATCGCCGAACTGAGATCATAGTGCAGCTTCCTAATACGCTAATGCTCAGTATGGATAATATAAAGGTTGATTTTATCCAGCACAATTATCCTCAGCTAGAGCCTTTGGTACAATCAGGTACATTGCGTCTGGCTAACCTTGATGATATAGCAGCGATGAAAGTAAACGCAATAATACAGAGTGGTAAGCGAATGAAGGACTTTATAGATATGGCTGAAATTGCCCATCATCGTACAATTGATGAGGTCTTGAACGCTTATGCAAGAAAATATCCGGGAGGAATGCCTGCAAAATTTGTTAGAAAAGCGATCAGTTATTTTGATGAAGTTATCACAACTGAACGTCCTGAGATGATAAAAGGCAAACTAGATTGGAAAGCTACACAGAAAATACTAAGTGATTTTGTGGCTGGTAAGCAGCTAAAAAGTAGTTCTTAAAAAACATATGATCAAACGCCTAGCCGACTGCCTGTTCCAGTGGTTCTGTCATCCTGACTATTATGATGAGATCATAGGCGACCTGGAAGAACTATATCAACGAAATCTTGAAGAAGGCAGGCGTTTTACACAATGGAAGTATCTTTTGCAGGTGATTGGTTTATTGCGGCCTTCACTTATTCGTTCTTTTCCACAAGTCACTCCAATCCAACCGGCTATGTTCAGACACTACTTTGCCATCAGTGCGCGTAATCTGCTACGGCAGAAGCTTTTCACGACGATTAATATTCTGGGATTGGCCATCGGGCTAAGTTCCTTCCTGCTCATCAACGAATACATCCGCTTTGAGAATAGCTATGACAGCTTCTTTAAGGATGCCGATCAGATTTACCGCCTTTCTGTCGTGCAGGTGGTCAATGGAGAGGTGGAGGGGAAGGATGCAATGACGTATCAACCAGCACCACAAGCGTTGAAAGAGGAATTACCGGAGGTGGAAAATGCCACCGCTTCCCGCAAGCTTGACGAACTTATTTTTCGCCAGGGCACATCCATTATTCAGGAGAAGCATGTGGTTTCGGCTGACACCAACTTTTTGGATATTTTCAACTACAAGATTTTGCAAGGCTCACCTGATCAGATGCTGGCCGAACCCAATACGATGGTACTTACCGAAAGCAAAGCAAAGTTTTATTTTGGCGACAAGGACCCTTTGGGAAAGACAATACAAATTTTAGGAAGTTTCAACCGTCCTTTTAAGATCACCGGGGTTATCCAGGATATTCCGGAAAATACCAGCTATAAATTTGCTATACTCATTTCTGATGCGAGCATTAAGGATCGTTCTGATTATAACAGCTGGAATTGGAACAACTACTACGGCTTTGTAAAGCTGAACAAGCAAGCTACTGCTGCTTCGTTGCAGGATAAATTAGAAGCGTTTGCTAAAAAATATACCGACGAGAATACAAAAGAACGCTTTACGCTTTATCCTATACAAGACATCCACCTAAAGTCTGATTATTCCTTTGAGGCAGAAATTCCCGGAAGTGAAAAGGCAGTTTCTTTCTTGCGGGCTATTGCGCTGTTTATTCTGCTGATTGCCTGGGTGAACTATATCAACCTGTCTACTGCCCGGGCCGTGAACCGTGCCAAGGAAGTTGGTTTGAGAAAAGTGGTAGGAGCTTATAAAATGCAACTGATTAGTCAGTTTCTGTTGAAGCTTTGCTGGTCAACTTGCTGGCGGCACTTATGGCACTGTTGGTTTCGGAACTATCGCTTCCCTACTTTAATCAACTGGTTGGCAAGCAGGTGATGCTGCATGTTTGGAATTACCTTCCTTTTCTGCTAAGTCTGTTCACCTTTTTTCTCATCGGCACCATTGTTTCTGGTTTTTACCCTGCCGTGGTCTTATCCGGCTTTAAGCCGGTGGCCGTGTTGAAAGGAAAATTCCGCAATTCCCGCAGTGGTGCTATGCTCAGAAAAAGCTTGGTGGTTGTGCAGTTTGCCGCCTCTATCATACTGATTGCCGGTACGTTTACTGTCTTCCGGCAGGTGCAGTTTATGCAGGGCAAAAACCTGGGCATCTCCACCGACTATGTAGTTGGCTTTGGCATACCCAATGTAGAAAAAGATGAGCAGGAAACCCACAACACCAAAGTCAATTCCTTTACCGAAGCACTCCGAAACCATGCTGCTATTGAAACGGTGGGCGGCACTTCTAATCTTCCCGGCGGTGATGGTGCCGACATTAATTCTACAACCAACTCCATTCGTATTGTAGGAATGACTGACCTGATGGAGGGCACTACCTATGTACAATATAACGATGAATATTTTCTGGATGCTATTGGTATGCAATTGCTGGCAGGCAGAAACTTTGACCGTAACCGGACTGCCGACACGATGGTGGTGATGGTGAACCAGGCTTTTCTCAGAAGGCTCAACATTGCTGATATTGAGAGTGTGCTTCATGAGCAACTACAGCTTGGCGAGGATGACAACAACGATAAGTATGAAATTATCTGTGTGGTCAAAGATTTTAACAGAACCTCGTTGAAATCCAGTGTGGAACCAACCGTTTACTCCCCTTATTACCAACCACCTAATGTTGCTTTAAAACTTAATCCCGAACGTTACCAGGAAGGGCTGGCTTATTTGCAGGAAACATGGGTGAAGTTCTTTCCCGATGCTCCGCTGGATTATACCTTTTTAGATGATCGTTTTGCCGTGCTGTATGAACAGGATCAGCGTTTTGGAGAAATATTCGGTACTTTTTCCGGGCTGGCAATCTTTATTGCCATGCTGGGGTTGTTTGGCTTGTCTTCCTTCATGGCCGTGCAGCGTACCGCAGAAGTCGGCGTGCGGAAAGTACTAGGCGCTACCGTGCCCAGCATTATTGGTATTTTTTATAAAGATTTTCTGGTGCTGCTGGGCATCGCCGGTCTGGTGAGCATACCCGTCACATACTACGGCATGAACTTCTGGCTCTCCACCTACGCCTACCGCATTGATTTTCCCTGGCTGCTTGCGCTCGCCGCTTTGCTGCTTGTCATAGTGTTTGCGCTGCTCACGGTTGGCTATCAGATTTACAAAGTAGCCATTCTCGATCCGGCCAAGACGCTGCGGCATGAGTAGTTTGTAATTCAAAGGGGATAGTAAACTTCTGTTTCTTCATACTTCTCAGATCATTTAGTTAGTTATTCATTCAATTGACCACCCTAAAGCATTGGCAAGTAAGGCAAAATAGGTAAGTTTGCCGTATCTATAACCAAACATAGCGACAACTATGCCTTACACTCCTCAACCCGACCGGTATCAGTCTATGGAATACCGCCGCTGCGGCAATAGCGGACTCAAACTGCCTGCCCTTTCTCTGGGGCTATGGCACAACTTCGGCCATGTAGATGTGCAGGAAAATGCACGCAAAATTCTGCACCTGGCCTTCGACCGTGGGATCACCCACTTTGACCTGGCCAATAATTATGGTCCGCCTGCCGGCTCGGCTGAAGAAAATTTTGGCCGTATCCTTCGCGAAGATTTTCATGGCTACCGCGACCAGTTGATCATCTCCTCCAAAGCCGGTTATTATATGTGGGATGGGCCTTATGGTGAATGGGGTTCCAAAAAATACCTGGTATCCAGCCTGGACCAAAGCCTGAAAAGGATGGGACTGGAATACGTGGATATTTTCTACCACCACCGTCCCGACCCGGATACGCCACTGGAAGAAACCATGCGTACCCTCGACCTATTCGTGGGGCAGGGAAAAGCTTTGTATGTGGGCTTATCCAACTACCAGCCGGAAGAAGCCTCACGGGCTATAAGGATACTCAACGACCTGGGAACACCTTGCCTGATCCATCAGCCAAAATATTCTATGTTCGAACGCTGGGTGGAAAACGGTCTGCTCGATTTGCTTGAGCAGCAGGGCGTAGGCTGTATTCCGTTTTCGCCGCTGGCACAAGGCATGCTCACCAACAAATATCTGAACGGCATTCCCGAAGATTCAAGAGCCGCCAAGTCTGATGGGTTTCTGCAAAAGGATGACCTGACAGATGACAAACTAAACAAGATCAGGCAACTCAACGGTGTGGCAAAATCCAGAGGGCAAAGCCTGGCGCAAATGGCACTGGCTTGGCTGCTCAAAGACCCGCGAATTACTTCTGTGCTGATAGGAGCCAGCAAACCGGAGCAGCTTGCAGATTCTCTGAAATGCCTGAACAATAAGGACTTTTCACAAGAGGAACTTACGCATATTGAAAATATATTGCAATAACTAAGCTTCTAAAATTACTCACTCAAAAAAATCAACGATGCTAGACAGAAGAATTTTTTTTAAACACGCAGGTCTCTTGACCCTGGGCACTATTTTGCTACCAGGTTGTAGTAGCTCAACAGAGAAAAAAGGGGATACCGGTATGCCTACCGTGAAGCAGGAACCTGCCACTGAAAACAGCTCCGCAGGTAATAGTCTCGGAGCCATCGGCTTCCAGTTATATTCCGTCAAAGATGTCATCGAGGACGATCTGAAAGGCACCCTGCAACAGCTGGCCGACATAGGATACACGGAAGCAGAAGCGTATCCGGGAAAAAAAGGCCATTATTTTGGCATGGAGCCTAAAGCCTTTGCCGACATGCTCAGCGGGATGGGCATCAAGCTGATCAGCAGCCATGTGGGTTCGGGTACGCTCAAAGACCAGGCAGGCTCCTGGCAGCAAGCTACGCTATTGTCGCGCTTTGATGAGCTGGTAGAAAAAGCAGCCCAGACCGGACAGCAATACCTAACCTGCTCCTGGATGGATGAAAGCCTGCGCAAAACACCCGAAGATCTGAAAAAAACGGCTGATCTTTTCAACAAAGCCGGAGAAACCTGCCAGCAAGCCGGGATGACCTTTGCCTACCATAACCACGATTTTGAGTTTCAAAAAGTGGGAGATACGATGTTGTATGACTATATGCTGGAAAATACCGATCCTGATTTGGTGAAATACGAAATGGATATGTACTGGGTGGTGTCAGGCAAACAAGACCCAATGACTTATTTCAAAAAGTATCCCAATCGTTTTCCGCTCGGGCATGTCAAAGATATGGACAAGCAAGACAGGACAAAAAATGCTGTGGTAGGACAAGGCTCCATAGACTTTCCAACCATGCTGAAAGCAGCCGAAGAAGCAGGCATGAAGCACTTTTTGGTAGAGCAGGAGACCTTCACCCTGCCCTCAATAGAAGCCATGAAAGAAAACTACCAATACCTGGCCGACCTGAAGGTCTAAGCACCTTAGAGGATTGCAGACAGACTATAAAACACATGAACCTGTAAAGATGTACTTCTTTATCGGACACGTGTTTTTTTAGTTATTTCTTCTGTTTATTTTAAACCAGGATTTCTAGCTAACTGTGTATTTAAACACAACTTTTGTATGCCTGCTGATTTTTCCTTTTTATTGTATCTTCAAAAAAATTAATAAGGTCATCTACATGGTAATCAAAAGAGAAAAAGTCTCTGTTATTCCATACATTTTCCCTAAGCTGATTCATGCGTAACTTGTCCCGGAGTTTTTGGCCTAGCCCTTCAAAATCGTTGAAGAAAATCCCGATATCTAGTTTTTGTGTCAAAGATTGAGTAGCCACAATATGCCCGGTATTGTCTCTTTGTAGCATGGGCACACCTGCTGCGGCAAGTGTGGCCATACGAGACGGATAATTGAAGTCATTCCAAGAAGCCCGCATTAATTCACCATAATTGGTGCTCTCAAAGTAATGCAGCCAACCCGCATCATATTGAGAGAATTCTTTTACCCAGTGCTCCTGCCTACAATCTTCATGAATATGTAGATAACCAGATGCCAATTCATTTTCTTGGTTAATCCATTCGGGATACATAGTATGATAGTAGTTTCCGTAGAAATGCAAATGAATTTTTTGTGCTGCGAGTTCTTCTAAAATGTCTGGCTGTAAACCAATCAAGCGGCCGGGAGCTACTGTATGCGCTTCCCCATCTCTTTCAGAAAGCAAGGGCGATCTTTCCTGACCAAACCATTTTTTGCTAGGTATATCACCGTCTAAAATGAAGGATGAAGCATTTTTTTCTTTCTGTGTAAATTGCTGAAACCAATCTCTCACCTCCGTATTTGTATATATTTGCCCGTCGGACTGCGTATACAGATCAATGAGTTGCGGCCACGTTCCTAATTGCCGACAATAAAATGCATTTTCTTTAAAATGCCATACAAACGGTATTCCTAAGTTGCTGGTTAAAACCGTATGCGCCAGTGGAACAGCCCTATAATTTAGCACGGCATAGATAATATCCGGTTGTATTTCTTCAACCTGCTGTTGCCAGTTATCCAAGAAAATGTCTTCTATGTTGCCGAAGGGTAAGGAGCCGATGGTGTTGTAACCATGTGAATTATCTATCCATAATCCGTATAAATGATGTCCTCTTTCTTCCAATGCATAAAGCCTTTCTGCATTATAAGACAATTCTCCCACTATCAATATTTTCAAACCTTTTTTGGACTGATTCACTTTTGGTTTGCGAAAATGCTTAAACCTTTCAATTTCATCTATTAGTTTACCTCCCGTCGCCTGAAAACGGATAGGCTGTTTTACACCGTAAAAAAATTTGTATTTATGAATTCCTTCTCCAACTTCTGTAATGATCATATGTCTTTGATTAGGATGCACTGTCCATTCACAGGTAATTTGCTTAGTCTCAATACATTCCCCTTTTGATTCTAACTTCTCCCAAAACATTTTATACAGATCATCGGTCATCGGTCTTTTTATGCAACACTTGAACAAGCTGTACATCATAACCGTCTGCCTGACTTTCTGACAACTCACCATAGCTATGTTTGGAAGTCTCAATGCAATGATGCTTTACACCCGAATAAGCCAGTATTGCTTCCTTATCACTGGTCAAAGTATTGAAAAGCGATTGAAGGTGGTCTTCAAAATAAATATCATCCGAGGGCAAATAGGCTATGAGTTCATGTCGTGCATGATCAAGACCAATATTCAGGCAGACACCCGGTCCTTTATTTTCAGCGTGGGATAGATATCTTATGTTATTATCAGTTAAAAATGGAGTAATTGTTTCTTCGGTGTTGTCCGTAGAGCCGTCATTGATGACAATCAGTTCCCAACGTTGGAATGTTTGAAGCTGTAAGCTTTTGATAGCACGGGCTATAAAAGTTGCCTGGTTATAGGTAGGCATGATGACAGAAATATTAAATTCAAAATTGTTGTTTTTCATAATAAGTTATACAAATGTTAAACAAAATTAAATATTTTTCCACAATATCTTTTGTAGATAAGCTGTGAAAGATTAGCTGATTATTACTCATACTGTGTTGAAATACCCTACTGTATACAATAATTTGTGGGTCAATTGATAATTCCCTACCATGATGCCGTTGAACTTTTTGTATTTTTTACCGATAATAGTTAGCTAAATTTTAAAAAGATGGAATTTTATAGACGAATAAAGAAATAATGTCAAAAATAGATGTTTTAATTGTATTATAAATAACTTATAAATTGGAATGTGGTTAAATTTAAAAATTTTTTATAAAAACTTTTGGATGTTTGAAAAAAACATTACTCCTTACATACACCAAGTCTGCAATATAAACTGCTTTTTAGGTTCATTAATTTTTTGTTTCATATCTCACCTTTTATTTTCAAAGGTGCCGAGATGATATTGTCTAAATGGCAATACGGCAAGGCTATGAAGCTTTGGGTAAGTACTACCTTACTTTTCGTCATAGTATTAATGGCAGAAAGTTGGTCAGCATCTTTTTGCTCTACCAATACATAACACACAACCATTGCTCATGAGAAAGCTTATCAGAGAAAATCATGTAGAAGCGTTAAGAATTTTATTAACCAGTTTAAATATAAAATTCACCAGCCATACGCTCAACAAACTGAAAATACATCCTTATTTTCCCAACCCAATTTCATTGAACCATGTGCTCAATGAGCTTCAAATAGAAAATGTCACACTCAGGGCCTCCTATGAGCAAATGCAACATGAATTGCCCAAGCCTCTGTTAGCACATATTCATGATAATGGCGGCATGTACCTGGTAGTGGCCGAGGTGGATGAGGAGAAAATATACTATGTCAATGAGAAGGGTAAATTAGAAGCTCAGGCCAAAAACGATTTTATGAAATCCTGGAGTGGCATAGCAATGCTGGTAGACAATGAGGCCAAAGGAACAATAGAAAAAGATTATATTAAGCACAGAACAAAAGATGCGATTAATAAGGTCAAACATCCATTTGCGTTTGCTACGCTTTGCTTTCTTATGCTATATGCGCTTTCTTATGTTCATGTGTATACTTCTGTATTTACTTATCTGTTTTTGTTCACCAAAGCAATAGGAATCGGTATCTCCATTCCTTTGATGATACAATTGGTAGATAAAAACAATTCTTTTGTCAAAAAACTCTGTGCTTCTAACAATCCTAAGACCAACTGCTCCAGTATATTAGATTCTCCTGGTGCTTACTTTTTTGGGGTGTTTGCCTGGAGTGAGGTTGGGTTTGTCTATTTCATTTCACTCTTTTTTTACTTGCTGTTTGTGCCTAGCGTACACGCTGTAATGCTGGTATCGGGCTTAGCCATCTTGGCAGCGCCTTATACGGTTTACTCTATTTATTACCAGTGGAAAGTAGCCAAACTCCGGTGTCGTTTGTGTTTGCTGGTGCAAGCGGTGTTGGTAATAGAGCTAATACTGGCCATTATATTTTTAACAGCATACATGCCGTATTTTACGCCCGTAGGTTTACAGACGATTGCTGCCCTGGTATTGATACCTGCTATTATCATTTCGTTATATAGCCTGATCAAGCCTATAGTGATAGATTGGAAGAAGTATAAAACTCAGGTTCCAAGCCTGAATAGGATCAAACTAAACGCAGAAGTATTTCATGCCTTGCTTCATAAATGTGAACCTATCGATACAGTGGGAATCTGTCCCATGCAGTTTGGAAACCCAGAAGGCAGGCACCAACTTACTATCATCACCAATCCCACGTGCAAGCCATGTATTGGTATGCATCAGAAATTGCATAAAATATTGAAGAATAAAGATGAGGTGCTGTTGAATGAAATATTGCTGGCTAAGAAAGAGTGGGCGGCATCCCGCGAGCAGGATGATGCTTACCAGAGAGCCAATTTCATGCTGAAGATATACCGGTCTACTGATGCGATAACTGCTAAATATGCACTAGCAGACTACTACGACCATTATACCGATGATTTTGAAAGATGGAAAGGTAAACACTATCGTAAAGAATTTGATACGCTGGAAACCAAGCCAACGTTAGAACAACATATTCAATGGTGTTTGGACAGAAAAATCACATCTACCCCAGTGATCTTTTACAATGGCTATAAATTACCAGGAGATTATACGGTAGCAGATTTAGACTATCTACTAGATTAAAAATAAGGTTGCGCAACCCTGGGCGGTATCCGAAAAGCCTCAAACAGAGTAGGAACAAATTTTTAATGTTTAAGATTATGAAACGTAAATTCGGAAATTTCTCAGACCTCTTGTCGCGTGATGAGATGCGAAGTATTATTGGAGGGTATAACAGTGGTTGGAGAGATGAATCTCTATGGGGTGGACAAAGGTGGTACAGTTGCAACTGTAGCAGTGGCGGTTCTGGTCCTTTTTCATCTTACATGGGGACCAATGGAGATTATGCGGACGTCACAGACAGCGAGTGCGGTCATGGAAATCATATGACTTGCTCATATTGATAGTTATGGGTAATACCTGCTAACACCAGGTATTACTTACAGTATCGAAATAATTTTTAACCACTGTATTATGTTCTATAAATTATGGTTTTGTATTTTACTACTACTAATGCCACTGCTTGTATTGGGACAGTACGAAAATCTTGTAATAGACGCCTTCTCACCGGGAAAGAGGGTACAGATAATTTATGACCCTACCGGTACGCTATTAGATTCTTCTCAAAATATCTATGCCATCGCCAAAATGTATGAGAAAACTGGAAAGCAATTCGTCATGACGGCCAAAGATATTGCCTTGTATGGCAATAATGATCAATGGAAAGGCTCCCTCACGATACCCGATTCCTGTGTGAGTTTTTTCATAGTAATCAAAAACGAACTGGGAACGATTGATAGTAATGATGGGAAGGGCTATATGTTTGTCTTGAAAGATAGTGAAGGCAGACCGTTGCCTGGTGGAAATGCCTCTTTGGCTACTTTGTTTCTACAAACTTATAGTCCCTATGGCATTCGTTATGATCAACAGCGAGGTGGAACACTTGTGGAGCAGGAGTTTGACAATGATCCGGCATTAAAGACAAATTTTATCGACACTTACATCAAAACAGTTGACTTCACCGATGCTGAGCGTAAGAAAAAACTGGCTAAAGAAGCATACTTCATCTACAAACATTACAAAGAATACAACGCTGAGGTATTATTTGCACTAGTAGACGTTTACAAGAAACTAGGGGCAAAGGATAAGGCAGACAAGTGTTATGGCTTAATTTCAGAAGCGTTTCCAAAAAGCAGGCTTGCTTTTCAGCATCGGACTATGCCTTACCAAGAAGCATTTTTTAAGGCCGCTACTTTGAACGAAAGACTAAAAATACACCATGAAATGATTCAGGTGATGGAAGAACATATGAATCCGAATCGTAACCTATTAAATACAACCTTAGACAATGAATTAAAAGCTTCTTCTTCTCAAACTGAACTTCCTTCTCTGGTGCTTGCCAATGAACTTTACAGTCTTACCATTCAAGGTTTGCAACTTAGAAAGCTACTATCAGAAAATTATTGGGAGAAAGACAATGTATCTGATTGGTTCAAACTGGTAGATTCATCAAAATACTACTATCACCAAGTTTTTCTATATAATGCTTTTGCTGAAGAATGCTTAAGACAAGATACGTTACTGGAAAAAGCTCTTGAAATATCTACCAAGGCAGTAAATATGGCTCATCAACATCTTACTGCACCACGCACTATGCGGGAGCAGAGTTTTAATAATTTTTCTGATAGCGAAATTGACATTGAGCGTAGAACAATGCTTGCCAAATATCTGGCAACACAGGCTAGTGTGCTACAGAGACAAAACAAAACCAAGGAAGCACTTAAGGCTCATCGTGAAGCCGTTAAAATTAATGACCGATCAGATGCTCAGGTCAATGAGCAGTTTGCTACTTTTCTGATAGAGACAAAAATGTATCAAGAAGCCAGGGAAGAAATTGAGCAATCTATGCGTATCGGCAAGCAGACTTTGGCGATGGAACAAATGCTGGAAGATTTACCCAAAGATACAACCAAGCATTATGTAGATGCCAAACGGCTACAGCAGAATTATTTGAAAAGTAAAACTGCCAGCATCGCCGCCAATATGCTAAATACCCTCGCACCTAATTTCAAACTTGTTAGTTTTGAAGGTGATACAGTACAATTAAGTGATTTGAAAGGAAAAGTTGTTGTCTTAGATTTCTGGGCTTCTTGGTGCATGCCTTGTCTTATGTCTTTTCCAGGCATGCAAAAGGCAGTAGAGAAATACCAGGCTGACTCAAATGTTGTGTTTTTGTTTGTCAATCTGGACGCAGGAGCAGTAAGAGAGAAGATTAAAAAATATATCTATGAGAAAGGTTATGATTTTAAGGTATTGCTAAGCGAAGATGATGGAACCGCGCGTAGTTACTCCGTGCATGGCATTCCAGTGAAGTTTGTCATTGACAAGGAAGGAATCATCCGCTTTCGTAAGGGAAGTTTTGAGAATAATATTAAAGATGAAGTAGAAGAACTGTCTATCATGATAGACTTGGCAATGAAAGAATCATCCTGAATTTAGATGAAGATAAAGGCACTGTGCAATGGGTGCGTAACTTAAGTGTCCTAGGCGGTCTCCGAAAAGCCTTTTGAATAGAGTAGGAACAAATTTTTAATGTTTAAAATTATGAAACGTAAATTCGGAAATTTCTCAGACCTCTTGTCGCGTGATGAGATGCGAAGTATTATTGGAGGGTATGGTGGTGATATGGGCTATTGTGCTTCAATGTATGCAACCAGATCTTGTAATGATTTGAGCAATGGAGCCATGCAAGGCTGGAGTGTGGGCTGGGCGCAAGGTAGTTGCAACCAATACAGTGGCAGTCAACTTTGGAACAAAGCTATATACAACGGTATTCCTATAACCCAGGCAAATTCTGATACTTCCTGGTATCCTTATTAAGAAAGCTGGAATAGAGGCATTCAATATGGTGCCTCTGTTTTTATACAATTTAAAAATATTGAAGACGACATGAGATACACTGTTTTACTTCTTCTGGTAATATTTTGCACTCATAACTTATTAGCTCAGCAAAATAATATTACATCAGTGAAGGGTGTGGTAATAGATGAGAAAGACAAAGAACCAGTTGCCAATGTCCTTTTCTATTTGCAAGATAACGAACATCTGGGTGGCATTACGGATGCTGAAGGAGCGTTTTCCTTTGATTATCCTCATAGCTTATCTGATGATTCCCTGGTGATCTCATCACTCGGGTATCAGCAACAGGCATTCTCCTTTTCGGAGCTTACCAAAACGAAAGACACGCTGTATATCATAATGAAACGACTTCCTATCATGCTGGATGATGTAGTCATCAATGCAAAAGGATATAATCTAAAGGAAATGGTTCAGAAAGCCCTTGACTACCTTCCTAAAAACTATCCTGATAAAACGCATTTGCTACAAGGCTTCTACAGAAAAGTATCTACTGAAAAAGACCAATATACACATCTGGTAGAAGCCGCTATTAAGGTACAGGACTATAGTTATAATAGCGATCTGAAAAACAAAGCCAGCATAAGTGTAGATCAGTTCAGGCAAAGCCATGAACTGGCAGTGATAGATAGTGTTATGCTTAAATACCAAAATAAATTAGCGCAAAAGTTCAACAGAAACATACTTTCCATTTATCATGCCTATGAGAGTGCAACGCTTCGCCTATTTTATAAATCCCAAACCGTTTTCAACAAGGATGGAGGCTTTCAGGGTACTTCCGACGCTCCTACTACCTATGAATTAATGGATATATCTATAGAAGGAAATGACACGATTTATCAAATTGGTTTTGCAGGTATGAATAACCCTGCTGGAGCAAGCTATCTCAAGATCAATAGCAGCGACTGGGCTATTGTAGAATATCAGCGTGGATTTTGTTTTCAGGAAGATTGTGTGTTTCAGGAGCAGGTAAAGTTTGAGAAGAAGGAAGGAAAGTACTATCCCTCGTTTATCAAAATAGTGACGCCTCGGGTAGAGGCCAAAAATTTTGAAGACCATGCCTTGAATATCGAGACATACTGGTTTGATACTGTGCAGACAAAGAATTTTAAAAAGATCAAACACAAAGATACCCAGGATAGAATGCAAGGAGTGCAAGCTCTATCCTGTCCCTATAACTCGGTTTTCTGGAATGATAGGGACATTCAACACCATCCTTTAAATCCTGCTATACAATCCAGCCTGGAAAGAGAAAAAAGTTTGGAGAAACAATTTAAAGAATCTGCTTATGATTGAGCTAACTCCATTCCATAACAACACTTGTATGAGGCTACTTTTTGTCAAAAAACATATATCATATGCCTGTATTTTTCTACTGCTTGTTTCTCTGTGCTCTTGCTCTGATAACAACTCAGACAAAGTTAAACAAGAGGATAGGGTGCATCTTGGCATCGTACTGATCATTCAGGATTCAGTACAAAGTGATACTTTCAAAAAACAGCAAGCTCGCATAAAATATATAGACGACACACTAATCCCTCATACAATAGTATTGGATTCTGTCAAAGCTGGGGAAGAACTTGTCATCTCTACTCAAAGAGACTGGATGGAAGTGGCCTATCAAGATAAAAACCTGATTACCCAGAGCTTTCTGTTTAAACTTGGTGATACGCTGCTGTTCATGAGGCAGGACAGCAATCCTTCTTTTAAGATATTAAATAGGAAGACACGTTCTTTTGACATCAATTATAACAGAAAAAGAAATGAGCAATTATATGGAGGAAAATCATCTTTTTTAGAAGATTATTATCGCCTTTGGCACTTGACTAACAGTGGGTTTTCTGTTGTACGGGGATATGAAATGAGCGATGATCTTCAGGAACTAAAAGATAAAGCTTACAAAAGTTTGGTAGCAGAAAATCAGTTCTTGGATTGGTTGCTTAACGAACAACTTATCTCGGAAAAAGTAGCCAAGTTCTATCACTTAAAGAATGCCTTTGAAAGTAAGAAGCTGAAGCTTTACCAAGCTGATCATATAGATTTTTCTGATACTACGCTGATAAAGGAAATCCTTTCTGAAAAGAATAGTCTTGCCGATGGCACCCAGCAACCTCTGAGCTATGTTTTTTACGATGATCTATTGTTTTCGCTATACCATCGGTCTCTTCTAAATAAATTAAGAAGCACCTCTCCTTCAATGATCAACTCACTTTATGATACTATCAGAAGTATGACTTTTCTGAGTCAAGATGCAAAAAAATCTTTACTACTCAAGCATATGGAATATATTATCTATATATTTCCTGTTGAGGATACCAAGCAGGCCATACAACGGTTTCAAGCAGATTTTCCAAACCCAGCTTGGAAAGATTATTTGCAAGACAAATTTAAAGTAGAAAAGGCATCTAGTTCAAACGATAGTAAACCTTGTTATGATGGCGTTGATGTGTGTCAGTACAATGTGATCGCGTTTCATACTGTATAATAACTGATGGCTGCCCATATGCTATGTAGGATACTTGTACCGATAATACTATTTGTGTTGATAAAGGCGCAACTTACTGCCTTGCTTGGATATGTTCGCCCTTAGAAAAATCTTTATCGCGATTCTGGCATAGGCCAATTAATAGATACGCTTCGGGTACTTTACGCTTGACAGAAACTTACTAAATAGATTTAACCCAACTTGATAATAATTGAGCTAGTTAACAAAATGAAAACTAATACTTCCTTCTTTTTCATTATACTATCATTGCTATCGTTTTTGCCAGTTTTTGCGTAAGACACCCTATATTGTGTAGATTTAAATTTAATGAATTTTGATCGCTATGATCTTTTCGACCAGGATATTGAAGATGAAAAGATTATTATAATTGGAGAAGAGCACCATCAGGCTGCTAACGCCGTCCTTCAGGCAAATCTGTTTATCCATTTAAAAAAGACTTATGGAAAAATTGCTGTTTATATTATTATTATTGTTTTTAACAAATACGATAAGGGGGCAAGTTGTCAAGGTGAATTTACAGGAAAAATTTATCATAAAAACTGATTTACCTTATGAAAAAGTAAAACAGATGAATCCGGACATTGTCAACTATGATATTGTAGGAGGAAATTATGTCGGTGATAGTGCCGAATTTAGTATTGCACTTTATAATGCCAACCGTAATAATAAGTATGATGAAAAGGAAGATATACTCATTGTCAGTACTTTCGATGCTAAGGCAGTCTCTATTTATCCTAGCGTATCATCCCAACCTATTGCCGAGGTAAACACTATAGAATGCGATGGAAAAAAATTCAGTGTCATTGAAATAGACGAAAAAGGCACCTATGTAAAAATCAAACCTTTGGCTGATGATCTTACAAATCCTGACCTTAAAGTATTTAACAAAGTACCTGATATCAATTTTAAGGCAATTACTGGTGATACAATAAATTTCAGGAGTTTTTTGAATAAGGAGAAATATGTTTTTGTAGAATTTTGGGCTTCTTGGTGTCATAATTGCCTAGAAAACTTTTCCATTTTAAAAGCATATTATCGCAATTATGCTGATCAGTTAACATTGATAAGTCTGAATATAGGTGATTCGCCTAACGAAATTCAAGATATGATAAAGAAGTATGATCTTAACTGGACGCAAGGCTATAGCACTGACGTGATAGGAAAAGAATTTCTCTTATATGGAAACAACTACGGAGCCTTGTTTGATCCTTCAGGGAAGCTTGTCTTAATATGCCATGAGCCAGAAGAAATAAAACGTTTCATAGACAAATAGAACATATTGACATTTCAGGATAGTACCATGTAAATCTATAATGCCAAAGTTCCCACACTATAGACAACCAGACAATAAAGATTGCGGCCCTACCTGCTTAAAGATGGTAGCTAAGCATTATGGCAAAACTATATCTCTGCCTAAACTTCGTGAATTTAGTGAAACCTCCCGCAGAGGCAGTAGTTTGCTGAGTTTAAGTGATGCAGCCGAGAAGATAGGTTTTAGGGCTACTGGTGTACGTGTCAGTTATAAAGTGTTTATTAAAGAAGTCCCGCTACCTTGTATGCTACACTGGGAAAATGATCATTATGTAGTTGCCTATAAAATCCGAAAGAATAAGATACACTTGTCTGATCCTGCAAAGGAACTTATCACTGTTAATAAAGCAGCTTTTTTAAAAGGATGGATAGGGTATAATGCTGATGAGCATACACAAGAAGGTATTGCGCTGCTGCTGGAACCTACGCCGAGTTTCTACAAAAATGAATGGGAGGAGGAAAAAAAGCATGGTTTTTCTTACTTATACAAGTATCTGTTTCGCTACAAGAATCTGCTATTCCAATTAGCATTAGGTCTGTTGGGAGGAAGCTTGTTGCAGTTGATCGCTCCTTTCCTGACCCAAAGCCTGGTAGATGTAGGTATCCAAAACCAAGATATTGGGTTTATCTATTTGATCTTACTAGCACAAATGATGCTCTTTTTGGGAAGCATGAGCATAGAGGTAATCCGGGGATGGGTGCTGTTGCATTTGAGCACCCGGCTGAGCATTTCTTTAGTATCTGATTTCTTCATCAAGCTGATGCGGCTTCCTATTAGCTTCTTTGATACCCGTATCACTGGCGATATTATGCAGCGTATCAACGATCATCAAAGAATAGAACGGCTGCTTACTAACAGTTCGTTAAGTACGTTGTTTTCTTTTGCCAATATCCTAGTGTTCGGTTTTGTATTGGCATACTACAGCCTCAAAATATTTACTGTCTTTTTCATTGGTAGCTTTATCTATGT
The DNA here is from genome assembly GCA_958296015.1 of Cyclobacteriaceae bacterium. GTDB lineage: Bacteria > Bacteroidota > Bacteroidia > Cytophagales > Cyclobacteriaceae > JAJNNC01. The sequence goes on along the minus strand of CATQIH010000026.1, from coordinate 5,404 downwards.
GTTATGGATTATTATCTTTCTGAAAAGAAGGAAGGCCATCGACTACCTGCGGTTCTCTCATATTGCTGCCGAACAAAGCAAGGTCATTGAGCTGATCAACGGGATGCAGGAAATCAAACTACACAATGCAGAAAAGCAAAAACGCTGGGGATGGGAGTTCATTCAGATCAGGCTCTACAAGGTAGCCATGAAAGCACTGGCACTGGAACAAACACAAGGCATCGGCTCCAGATTTATAGACCAGCTGAAAAATATCGTCATCACGGTGACGGCAGCTACGCTGGTAGTCAAAGGAGATCTCACCCTGGGCATGATGCTGGCCGTGCAGTATATCATCGGGCAGTTGAATGCGCCTGTGATACAAATCGTGGGTTTTATTCAAGCAGTGCAGGATGCGCAAATCAGTCTGGAACGTTTAGGGGAAATCCACGACAAAGAAGATGAAGAACCGGTAGAGGAACAAAAGATCACAGACATAGATGTGGAAGGTGATATTACCATAGAAAACCTGAGCTTCAAGTATGCCGGTGCTGACGAAGATGTTTTAAAAAAACTGAATTTGCACATCCCTGCCAAAAAGATCACGGCTATTGTAGGGGCCAGTGGTAGTGGCAAAACTACGCTGATGAAATTACTCATGAAGTTTTATGATCCCAGGCAAGGAGAAATTAAATTGGGCAACACAAACCTCAACAACATCTCTCAACATACCTGGCGGGCACATTTTGGGGTAGTCATGCAGGAAGGATATATTTTTAATGATACCATTGCTGCCAACATTGCCGTCAACGATGATTATATAGACAAGCGCAAACTTCAGCAGGCAGTAGAAGTTGCTAATATCAAAGATTTTATAGAAGGTCTTCCTAAAAGCTACAATACCAAGATAGGCAACGAAGGGGTAGGGATCAGCAGCGGACAAAAGCAGCGTATTCTGATTGCCAGGGCAGTGTACAAAGACCCTGACTTTATCTTCTTTGATGAGGCTACCTCTGCACTGGATGCTAATAATGAACGCATCATCATGGAAAACCTTCATCAGTTTTTCCGGGGCAAAACGGTCATCATCATTGCCCACCGGCTAAGTACCGTCAGAAATGCCGATCAGATTGTGGTATTAGATCAGGGCAAGATTACCGAAAAAGGGGATCATCAGGTACTGATCGGAAAACGGAATGGTTACTACAAGCTTGTAAAAAACCAGTTGGAACTATAAAAACTATGCAACATGCCTATAACCTTGGATGAAATAACGCTACGTTCTGAAGAAGTACAGGAAGTATTAAGTGCGCCTCCTTCCTGGCTGGTCAGGTGGGGTATTGCGCTGGTATTTCTGCTGATTCTACTCTTGCTAAGTATCGCTTTTTTCCTGAAATACCCGGATGTGATACCTGGAAAGGTGATGCTTACCACGCAAAATCCGCCCGTTAAGATTGTAGCCAATAGTAGTGGCAAACTCACCAAATTGTTCAAGCCAGAAGGAGAGATACTAAAGTCCAACGAAGTGCTGGCCGAAATTGAGAATCCCATCACCAAAACAGGGGTTGAGTATATGGAAAGATTGGTGGGCCAGGTGAAAACATTTCTGGCTGCTCCTGTCGTAGCGGTTAACTTTTCTGACAGCAGCTATGTATTTGGTAGTATACAGACGCAGTACAATGAGTTGAAGAAACTGTGTATGGATTATCATGAGTGGTCTGTGAATACGTATCAAAAAGAGCAGATTGCCAACTTGAAGCGGAAGATTACGCAGTACTACCGCCTGATAGAGATTACCAATAGTCAGACGTTGATCTCTCAGGGAGAATTGAAACACGCAGAGGAAAAATACCAGACGAACCAAATGCTTTTTCAGGAAGGTGTGCTGGCTAAATTACAGTTTTATGAAGAAGAATCAGCTTTTCGCCAAAGTCAGCAGGAGGTAGAAAACTTGAAGAAATCAGCCACGCTAAATCAAATCACTTTGATCGACCTCAAAAAGCAGTTGATGGACATTCAGCATGAGCAGCAGGAAAAAGAAAGGGACTTTCGGGAGCGTATTGCACTGAACCTACATGCCATCCTGAACCAAATGGAAGACTGGCAGAAGAGCTACCTGATTATTACGCCCGTTAATGGAAGGCTTTCTTATTTAAAGCCGGTTAACAAAAACCAATTCGTACAGGCCGGTGACTTCCTCTTTGCCGTAGTGCCTGACAACGAAAAATATGTAGGCATCATGGATGTGGCTGCGGATGGTTTTGGAAAAGTAAAGGTAGGGCAAGCGGTGCGGATAAAGTTTGACAATTATCCTTACCAGGAGTATGGACAAATCAAGGGCAGTGTACAGCGAATTGCTCAGCTACCTAATGAGGAAGTCTACCGGGCAGAAATAGCTTTAGACGATGGCTTGAACTCCTCCTACAATAAAAAGCTTGATTTCAAACCGGAGATGACCGGTATGGCAGAAATCATCACCGAAGATTTAAGTCTGCTGGAAAGAATATTCTATTCATTCAGAAAACTCATGGATCAGTAAATGATGATGCACTAACACAACAACCTTATGGCTATACAAAAAGATTTTGATTACCTCATTGTGGGAGCAGGTTTTGCAGGTTGTGTGCTGGCAGAACGTTTGGCCAATGTATCCAATAAGAAAGTATTGATTATTGACAAGCGAAATCATATTGGCGGAAATGCTTATGATTGTTATGATGAGGCCGGTATCTTGGTGCACAAATATGGCCCTCATATATTTCATACCAACTCGGCTAAGATTTTTAACTACTTATCCCAATTTACCCAATGGCGATTTTATGAACACCGTGTGCTTTCACAGGTAGATGGCAAGTTGGTGCCTATTCCTATTAACCTGACAACGGTGAACAAAGTATACAATCTCCAGCTTGATGCTGTTGGACTTACGCGATTCTTTGATTCGGTCAAAGAAGAAATATCCTGTATCCGTTCTGCTGAAGATGTAGTCATTAGCCAGGTCGGACGTGACCTATATGAAAAGTTTTTCCGCAATTACACCCGCAAACAATGGGGATGCGACCCATCGGAACTGGATAAGTCAGTTACTTCCCGTATTCCCACCCGCACTAATACCGATGATCGTTATTTTACGGATGAATACCAGTTCATGCCCTTACATGGATATACCCGGATGTTCAAACAGATGCTTGCTCATCCTAACATTCATATTGCAGTAAGTACAAGTTACCAGGATGTTAAAGATGTTGTTTCCTATAAAGAGCTTATTTACAGCGGTCCGATAGATGAATATTTTGATTATTGCTATGGTAAGCTACCTTATCGTTCGTTGCAGTTTAAGCATGAAACGCTGGATATTCTACAGCTACAACCGGTAGCAGTGGTCAACTATCCCAACGACCACACTTATACGCGCATCACTGAATACAAACACCTGACAGGTCAGATAGGTATTAATAAAACCAGTTTGACCTACGAATTTCCTTGCTGGGGTGGCGACCCATATTATCCGGTTCCGCGAACGGAAAACAAAGAAATATATCTTAAATACAAGGCTAAATCAGCGTCTTTACCCAATGTGCATTTTGTAGGACGACTGGCAACCTATCGTTACTATAATATGGACCAGGTAGTTGGGCAAGCCCTGACTTTATATCATCATATAGCACAGAAACAGCTTTGTAACTTATAAAATGATTCAAGCTCCGCCTCTGCTGGTTTTGTGACCAGTAGTTTTTAAAACTCGTGTTCACAAAAGCAAAGCCTTTTTTTACTCAGCCAGATGGTAGACAGAAAGCCCCACGATAGTGGCAAAACCTTTAAAATGTAGTCTTATGAAAATCATCCATTCCTTTTGGTCGAAGCCTTCATTTCATAATCAACAGAATTTTGAAAACGCTAGAAAGTTTGGTGGCTGGCTGAGTTATAAGTATTTTCTATTAAGCACTTGCTTTAGCTGTTTGACGCTGAAACGATACCATCAAGAAGTTGATCTATATACGGACACGAAGGGCTTTAATATCTTTATCAATCAATTGGCACTTCCTTATGATCACGTATCTCTCGTCCTTGATGACCTCGAGCATGAAGACCACAGGCTATGGGTGTTGGGTAAACTTAAGGTGATCAAGTTGCAAGATGAGCCATTCATCCATGTCGATAATGATGTTTTTGTATGGAAACCTTTATTTGGCAGCCACTCAGAAAATCGCTTGATAGCCCAGAGCGAACACTTATTACCAAGTACTTATAAGCGTAATCTGGAAGGTGTATTTGAGCATTTGGATTATATACCGCCATGCCTGCAAGAAAAGCCTACTACTGATACCATGATTACCAACATCGGTATCATAGGTGGGAGTGACATTGACTTCTTTCAGGAGTATTGCGATACTGCTTATGGCTTTCTGGAAAAGAATTTGAAAGACATAGAAAAAATCAATGTCGGTGGGTTCAACCAGATCATGGATGAATACCTATTTACCTGTTTGGCAAAAGCAAAAAAGCAAGAAATACAGTATTTTATAGACAATGTTGATCGCAGAAACCCGCGCAAAGATCCGTACGAACATGTGCTACGCTTTCATTTGACCCCACTCATTGACAAGTATATACACGTAGTGGGCATTGCCAAACAAAACCAGTACGCTTGTGAACAGCTTGAACTAAGATTACAGTACGAATTTCCTGATCACTACGAAAAGATAGTTGATGTCCTCAAAGATAATTATCCTGATTTGATAAAAGATAATTTGTCAAATATGGCAAAGCAAAGAGAAAAGAAGCTACTTGCAGCTATTAACAAACTTTATACAGACGATCTTACCAAGATAGAAAACACAAAAATTCAACTGGCGCAAAACATAAAGATAGTAGAAATGCAAGGTGCCTCTGGCGGAGAGTCAAAGTATGTCAAGCAGGTACAAGATCCGGTGACCGGCAAAGAAACTCACTATGAACTAATCGGTTCAGACAATATGCTGGCTTATTTTGCATCTCCAATAAGTATCAAAGAGTTGTTGGAAGAAGCACGCCAAGAGCATGGGATGGATGCTCAGGAGCACAACAAGTTAAAATTCAAGCTTTTAGATGTTGTATTAGAAAAAATTATCGTAAATAGGACTTTGGAATTCGTTTAGATGATTCAACAAAGCATCAACATATGCACAATGCAGCATTACAAACCCTTGCACTAATTTGCCTGCTCTGTAGCACAACAGCCTGCAACAATGAAGAGCAGAAAGACCATACTACTCAGGAAAAGCCAACCGCCAGTGTAGATTCCACTTACAAAAATCCGGTATTTGAGCCGGTGCTGGCCGACCCGACCGTGCTCAAAGACGGTGCGTATTTCTATGCCTATGGCACAGAAGACAACTGGGGCAATGAAGGTGGCTATCACCGGGTGTACGGCAAATTGCATTTA
>CATQIH010000025.1 GCA_958296015.1 Cyclobacteriaceae bacterium | reverse complement strand
TCCTGAAAACAGAGGCCGCTACTCTCTGACGTAACACTTATTTTCGCTGCATGAACGAGTTTGCCAAAAGAAACTTCAACCTGATTCTGTTTTTATCTACCATTATTGGCTTTGTGCTGCCGCAGCCCGGCGAAGCCGCAGGTTTGCTGATACTGGGTATACTTTGCTTCATTATCTTTGCTTCTTCGTTCAAAGTAGATTTTTCTCCGGCGTTCTTCCGCTCTCAGGCACAAACCATTTTCCTGTTCTATGTCCTTCGGTTTTTGCTGTTACCTGTTGCTTTCTTTTGGGTAGTTTATCCATTCTCTGCCGTATATGGCACTTGCTTATTCCTGCTGGCCGTGTTGCCTGTGGGCGTAACAGCACCTGCTTTCACCAATGTGTTTGGCGGTAATATTACGCTGGCACTGGCCCTGCTGATCCTAAGTAGTACCTTTACGCCTGTGGTGTTGCCCTATCTGGGTGGTTTGCTGATGGCAGATGAGCTGAACGTAGACCTGTTCAAGCTATTTGCTACATTATTCATTACAGTGATTCTTCCTTATGCAGCGCATTTACCACTGCGCAAATATCGTGGAATCAGTCTCTGGATGCAGGCACACGATTCCTTTATCTCGATTGTAGGCATTGCACTGCTTTTTGCCCTGGCAATCGCTGAATACCGGCCTATGTTGCTGAAGCAGACAGCGCTACTTATTCCCTATTTCGCCGGTGAGTCTGTTGGCTTTGGCTTTTTTGTATTTGTTTGGCTGGTTTGCTTTGCCCAGAGCATCAAAGGCCGACAAGCTGGCTTTGCTGTTCAGCGCTGGAACCAACAACATCGCGTTGGGTGTGGTCATCAGTTTCCTGTATTTTCAACGGCAATAGGTGTCTTCTTTGTAGTCTGCCAGATCATGTGGGTGCTGATACTGATTCCCGTTCGCCGGGTGATGGCAAAGGTAGCGGGGGTGTAAAGAAGCGATGGGTCGGACGCCGACGCGGTTCAAGCCCATCGCTGATGTGGGGCGTTATTCTTTAGATACGTATGCCACCAAAACTATTTCATCCAGATTTTCAGGAGCAGCAGAGAGCTTATCATCTTTTGCCTGCGACTCGTTTACCTTATTGGGCGATCCGCCATCAAGTTTAAAAGTAATAGGAAGCACCATTTTACTTTAACCGCTATGCCTTTTTGTTTTCCCGGATTCCAAGCAGGGGCTTCTTTAATTACTCTGGCTGCCTCTGCATCACAACCGCTGCCGATACCTTTGATAGCCTGTACATCAGTCAATGATCCATCTTCGTTTACCACAAACTGTATAAACACTCTTCCTTCAATGCCGTTTTGCCGTGCTTCTGTTGGATACTGTAAGTTATTACCTACGTAGTTATAAAATTTTTCCATACCTCCTTCCGGCTCAGGCTGATCTTCTACAACCATAAATATATTATCTGCATCAGGAAGTTCTGCTAACTGTTCTTGCAGGTTTTCCCGTGCAGTGATCAGTTTTTCATAGGTTGCCATATCTTTGTCACTGATATTGGCAGCTTTCAGAGCTTCTATATCATTACCTTTTTCCTCAACTGCATCGCGAAACTTTTCCATTTTTGGATAATATTTGTTGATAATTGCTAACTGCTGTTCCGAAAGCTGTTTCATCTCACTTTGTGTGTTATCATAAGATGCTGCAATGGCTTTTTTCTCCAATTCTTCTTCATCTGGCTGGCAGGAGAAGACAAAAAATACGGTTAATAAGACAGGCACGGCCAGTACAAGTTTGTACCAGGGCGTTTTTTGGTTTTTAAGATGCATCATTTCAATACGTTTAAGGGTTCTTGATTTATAAAAATGGTTTACTAAAGATAATTCCAGGTGATCGAACAGGCTTTTGGTCAGCAAGCAGGCATACTCCGTCAGGTGTGTGCGTTGCAATACCTGGGCATCAGCTATATATTCATGTGTTTCTATCAGGGCTTTTTCATATAAATAAACCAGCGGATGAAACCAGAAGACGATTTTGAGCAAAGCCATATATACAATGTCATAGCTGTGTCTGTGGCGGATATGTGCTTCTTCATGCGTCATAATCTGCTGTTGTTCATAAAAGTCAAGCTGCTGCGTATTGTCCCAGAACAGGTAGCGGAAGAAAGAGGAGGCCGATAATTTGCCTTCGGTGTATACCAAAATGTACTCCTCTTTGGCAAAGTGCTTGTGCCGACGGATGATGCCTGATAACTGAAAAAGCTGTTTCAAAAAGAAAAACAGCGCAAGTCCGGCACCGGCGGCATACACTACTATTATCACCTCCGAAAAGCTAACAGACTGCAAAGCTGCGCCTGCCTGGTCAATGCCTACAGGGTTCAGCAAAATGTAGCCTTCTGCTGATCCTTTTATTGCCGATGCTCCGTTGGAAAAGCTGATCGGAATTTTCAGCAGGGGCAATACAAAGGAAAGAAACGGGGCTAGTAACAGGTAAAACCGGTTATACTGATAGGAAGTCTGGTTGTGTAATACCATTCCATAAAACAGGTAGAACACGCCCAGGCAAACGCTGGCTTCCAGTAGATAGATTAAGATGTTGTTCATAGCTCGTATATTTTGTTGGTTGTCACCGTATTTGTTTGGCTTCGGGCCATTCAGACATGCTCAATAGCACATCTTGGTTTTCTTTGTTGAAGGAAAAAGTCATGGCCAACTGTACTGACACATATTTTCCGTCCTTTTTTGCCAGCTTCCAGTGTACCTTACTGTCGTTGACGGCTTTGATAACAGCACCATCCATGCGATAGGCATCATGACTTTCAGAGCGGGTACTGAAACCTTTTACCACCTGCGGCGACTTTGCACTGGGTCCAACCATGAAGGTAACAATTACCTCACCTTGCTGATCTTGGTAAAGGAAAGATGCGTTGCGTTTGATTTCATCCATCACCACTTCTTTGAAATATTCCATACCTCCGATTGGTTCTGGGGGCTCATCTACTTCCGAAAGCGCATAGACCCCTCCGTTTGGTGCATCTCCCGGATTATTTTGCTGGGTCGTAATCCAGTCAGGTGGCATGTTCATCTTCAGAATAGCAACCCGCAGTTTGCTGAAATCTGCTGCTTCTTTGTGTTGCGGCAGCGTATACGTTACCCAAAGCATATCTTGTCGGGTATCTGTATGATCGTTCTGGGCAACATAATAGCCGGATTCCGGGTTTTGAGCTATGTATTCTTCTACCAAATCCATCGCTACAGGATTTGTAACAGGCATTTGTTTAATGATGTCGTGTCCGGCATCTTTAATGTAATACCGATGGTTCATATCATCAATATCAAAATAATAGGCAATGAAATACTGATGGCTATTTAGCGAATCCTTCTGTTGCAAAGCACGAATTTCCTTTTTTATGGCTACAGGCAACAGGTCATAATCTGCAAATCCGGTTGCGGGAAACGTGTTCTGACTTTTGGCCTTTTCCGGCTTTTTATTCTCGCAACCTTCAGTTAGCAGCGTTATCAGAAAAGCTGACAGCAAGGCTACAGAAATGCAGGGTATGTTTTTTTTGGATTGCATTACATTTTCGTTTATTGCTCGTGCTCTTCAGTAAGACCACCATCTTCCTTCAAATCCTTTTCTACATACTTCATGAGCTGTTCAAAATCATGAATATCCATGTCGTTTTCCTTGGCAAAAAAGGACACAAGTTTGCGGAACGAGCCTCCAAAATAGCTGCCTATAAAGTTTTTCAGAAAATAGTTGCTATAATCGGCTCTATCGACAAGAGCGTAGTATTCGTGCGTTTTGCCATAGGCGGTATAGCCTACAAAGCCCTTCTTTTCTAGAATGCGCACAATGGTGGAAACAGTATTGTAAGCAGGTCTAGGCTCTGGCATCTTTTCCAGGATGTCTTTGACAAAGCCCTTGTTGATTTGCCAAAGAATCTGCATCACCTGTTCTTCTGCTTTGGTAAGTTCTTTCATGGGTTTACTGAAGTCTAAAAATAATATAAACACAATGTAAAACTAAGTATTTAGTTTTACAACTAATTTATTAGTTATTATCTGCATAAAAAAAGCCGACTATTTAAAGTCGGCTTTCCATTCAGTGTATTTTAAGCTTTTTTGAGCTTGGCCATTTTGATAATGCCTACTTTTTCCAGCATCTTAATCACAGGATAAGAGGGGTCTATCTCAAACCAGCGGGCTGCAAAGTCAGTTCTTTTAGGCAATTTGTGGTGATTGTTCTGGAACAACTCACCCAGCATCAGAAAGTCAAAAGCCAACGAGTTCTTTGATTTATCTTTGTTGTCAAAGTTAGCATAACCATATTTGTGTCCACACCAGTTAACAATAGCACCATGTACTGGTCCCATCAGGTAGTGGATAGGCAGCAATGCATACATCCACCAGTGAGTGCCAGGCAACTCAGCAATAGAGATCGCCCAGATGTAGAACAGAGAGTATAATACACCCCAGCTGATTCTTACAAACTTGTTATCAGCAAATTTCTCAAAAGATTCCCATTCAGGAAGGTCTTTGGTAAATCTGGCTTCTGGTTCTACTTCATGATGAAGCACATCGTTGTAGATGTTCTTGGTCTCCCACATCATCGTAAACAGATTTTCTGTGTGGTGCGGAGAGTGCGGGTCCTGCTCAGTATCGCTGTAGGCATGGTGCATACGGTGCAGCACAGCATATGCCCTTGGACTTAGAAAGGAAGAACCCTGCCACATCCAAGTGAAAACATAGAAGAATTTCTCCCAGAAGGGGTTCATAGTGAACAGCTTATGTGCCGCATAGCGGTGCAGGAAGAATGTCTGGCAAAACAATGAGAAGTACCAGTGTGCAATAAAAAAGGCAATGATGATCAATGGATAAAAATTTAGTGTTTGAGTTGATTATTAAAGTATCTTTCCACAAAGATTGTTTAGAAAACAAGTCGGTATCTAATATTATACATAGCATAAAGCCTGCTATATTGGCCTACAACAAAAGGCCGGTTCATAAAGTGCAAAGAAAGCTGATTTTTTTGTAAGTGAAAAGATTATTGGTCAATATTGTGTAAACGCAAAAGCAATAATATTAGCACCCATCTTCAGCGCTTTCTGCCTCACCTCTTCCGGGTCGTTGTACATGCGCTGGTCTTCCCAGCCATTCCCCAGATCACATTCATAAGAATAAAAACAGATCAGTCTGCCTTTGTATACCAAACCAAATCCTTGTGCAGGTTTGCCATTGTGTTCGTGTATTTTGGGCAATCCCTTAGCAAAAGGGTACTTTTGGTGATAAATAGGATGATCAGGGGGTAGTTCTACAAACTCCAGTTCAGGAAACACCTTTTTCATCTCAATCCGGATGAACTCATCGAGCCCATAATTATCATCAATATGCAGAAAACCACCTGAAATCAAATACTTTCGCAGGTTTTGAGCTTCTTCATCAGAAAATACCACATTCCCGTGTCCTGTCATATACACATAAGGATACAGGAACATTTCCGGACTACCTACTTCTACAATTTCTTCATCAGGAAAAAGGTTTGTATCAATATGCTCATTGCAATATTGAATCAGATTGGGCAGTGCTGTTTTGTTGGCATACCAGTCGCCACCGCCATTGTATTTAAGCTTGGCAATTTTGATACCAGCCTGCCGCTGTGCCATAGCCATATGGCCAACAAAGAGTATACTCAACAGTAAGTACAGAAGCCCTTTCTTCATATGTTTGAAAATTGAAAACAATGGATTAAAGTTCCCTTCCGTTTATTTTGAGGGTATAATCAATTCTTGACTCTTTCAGGATTATCTGTCACGAATGAATTCCAGCTTTTGTTTTGTCGGATTGGTGCTCCCTGCTGGTAATGATGGCAAAGGGCAACACCCAGCGCATCTGTGGCATCCAGCATGAGGTGTTCATTGTCGTTTAAGGCTGCCGGGAAGTCCAGCAGGTTTTTCAGCATGTGGGCTACCTGTTCTTTAGAGGCATTGCCGTTGCCGGTGATAGCTTGCTTCACTTTTTTGGGCGCATATTCTACAATAGGGATTTGCCGGCTCAGCGCAGCTGCCATAGCTACACCCTGTGCTCTGCCCAACTTGAGCATAGATTGGACGTTTTTTCCAAAAAAAGGAGCCTCAAGGGCTACCTCGTCAGGCACATAGTCATCTATCAGGCTAAGCACCCGCTCAAAAATCTTTTTCAGCTTCAGCTCATGTCCGCTGTATTTTTTTAGGTGGATCACACCACACTGGAGAATACGGATGCTCGTTTGCTGTCTGGCATTGGTTGTGACCATAATCACGCCATAACCCATCACCTGTGTGCCGGGGTCGATGCCCAGGATCACGTTTTCTCTCAAAATCTCCTGCTTTGGTTGATTCATACGTCTAATATAGGCATTCCTGTCGCTTACTAAAAAATATAATTGTGCCACAAGCTCCTGTAATCAAATAATATTGTTTTATTTTGGCCCCACTAACTGTTCTACTGCTACAAATATACCTTTTGGAAATTGTTTTCTTTGCATTTACTGTGTTTTATAGTGTTTGTCTGCTGTGGCTTATCCTCCAGTGGCATCGTATTCCCGTATTCAGCACAGAAGATCAGCAAAAAGCAGCAAGTAGTATCCTTACTGTTATCATTCCGGTACGCAACGAAGCTGAAAATATTACCTGCCTGCTCCGCGACTTGTCAGCCCAGCAAGGCATAGCAAATGGTTGTTTTGAAGTAATCGTGGTAGATGATCATTCGGAAGATCGTACAGTCAGTTTAGTTGAAAAATATGGCAAAGACTGCCACTTTCCGCTTTATCTCATATCCCTAAACATGCTTGCTGGTTCGTGTTCACACAAAAAGATGGCGATTGCGCAGGCAGTAGCACAATCAAAAGGCAAGATCATCATCACTACCGATGGCGATTGTAGGGTAGGCGCATACTGGCTGGCATCATTTGTACAGTTTTTTGAGAAGCATCAGGCTGCCTTTGTTTCAGGTCCGGTTACATTTCACCACGAATATGGTTTGTTTCAACATTTGCAAACCATAGAATTTGCCAGCCTGATCGGTACCGGAGCGGTAAGTATGTATGCTCAAATGCCCAATATGTGCAATGGAGCCAACCTGGCATTCACCAAAGAAGCGTTTCTGGCAGTAAATGGCTATGAAGGCACCCTACATATTCCTTCCGGCGACGACGAATTTCTCATGCGGAAAATTTTCAAGCAATATCCGGGGCATGTATATTTTATGAAAAGTGATGAAGCCATTGTGTATACAGATGCCAAATCTGGTCTGCTAGAATTTTATCATCAGCGTCGCCGCTGGTCTGGCAAGTGGAAGCTACACAAAAATGCAGGTGTCATCATAGTGGCAATATTTGTTTTTACGTACCATAGCCTGCTGCTGATTGCTTTTGCTATGGCAATACTTGGGCAATTTGCCTGGATGTGGTTAGCAATTCCACTATTGATAAAATGTGTCCTGGAATATGTATTTCTCAACCATGTGATGCGATTTATGAAAAAACGGATAGGACTGCTACACTTTATCACACTGGAATTCATTTACCCACCCTATGTGGTTTTTTTTGGTATTTGCGCTAACTTTGGCAGCTATACCTGGAAAAACAGGACTTATACATAACCTTATACCATGACGGACCAGGAGTATGATGTGCTGGATGAGCTTTACTTTGTCATTTCCTTCGCCCAGTTACAGGCGGAATTGGATACGGATCAGGAAATGCTTAAAGAGATTTTGAAGAACTTACTGGAAAAAGGATGGATCAAATGTTTTGCAGAGGCATCAGTCGAGCTGCTGCCACATGAAATAAACATGGATACATCTTTTCAAAAATATTTTTACCTGGCGACCAAAGCTGGCCTACTGGTTCACAATGGCCGTTAAACAACGCAAAAAACCATGATTTTAGACAGAACTATTGCTCCTGCATCGCTGCCTGTGCAGGAGGTGAATATCATAGAGGCGCAAACGCAGTATCTGGACAATGGCATACCATTGCACATAATCCGTGCAGGCAAACAGCCTGTACTTGGTATAGAACTGGTCTTCAGACATGCAGGAGTGAAGCATGAGACAAAACCAGGAGCGTGCTTTTTTACTATTAAGATGCTGGCAGAGGGTACAGCTACAAAAAGTGCTTATGACATTTCTGAATATGTAGATAAGTTTGGAGCTTTTCTGCAACTATCACCCGGAGTGGACTATACTACCGTAGCGGTATATTGTCTGAGTAAGTATGCCAATGAACTTATTGGCCTGCTACAGGAAATCATCACCCAGGCTTCTTTTCCGCAGGAAGAACTCGACAAGCTAAAAACCATACAGCAGCAGCGGCTGAAAATAAGCAACGAAAAGTCGAGCGTAGTTGCTTCCAAAAAGATGAAATCCGTATTGTTTGGTGATGCTCATCCTTATGGATTATCGCTGGATGAGGAAGATGTAAGCCATATCATCCGGGAAGATCTGCTGAGCTTTTATCACAATAATCTCTTCTCTCAATTGGAGGTCATAATATCAGGCGATGTATCCCAAAACGTGACCGATGCTGTAAACGGTCATCTCGGACAGATTAGTATGCAGAGCAAACCGCAGGTTCAGCCTACTTCAGCCTACCATACCGCCAGCGGTAAGCGGCACCTCATTACAAAACCTGATAGCCTGCAATCATCAATCCGCATGGGTATCCCTACCTTCACAAAGCAGCATCCCGACTACAGCAGCCTAAGCGTAGTGAATACTTTGCTGGGCGGGTACTTCGGTTCAAGGCTGATGCGCAACATCCGGGAAGAAAAAGGACTGACGTATGGCATCAGTTCTGCCCTGATCACCCAGCAAGAAGCTGGCTATTTTCTGATAGGGACAGACGTAAAAAAAGAATTTACACAGCTGGCAATAGACGAAATCTATAAGGAAATAGAAGAAATTCAGACAAAACCTGTGAGTGAAGTAGAGCTAAATACCATAAAAAACTACATGGCAGGCAGATTGCTATCATCTGTTGATACTTCGTTTGCTCTTGCCGAAAAATTCAAGAATGTCTACCTCTATGGTTTATCATATGATTTTTATAAAAAGCACCTGGCTATCATCAATAGTATAGAGGCCACTTCTATACAGCAAATAGCCTCTCAATACTTTATCATCAAAGACATCAAAGAAATTGTAGTGGGCGGTTATGAGTGATATCTTAAATTTAAAAGATATATTTTTGTACTTTTAAGGTAAAATTTAGTTTTTTTATCAGTTGCTCTGTCACTGATGTGAGCAGTCTGTATTTTTTAGAGATTGTAAGAATCAGGTCTGCTTGAATGCCCTAAGCTTTTACTTTCATATAACCCTGTCAATATTACATCCTTCACCTGCCTCGTGGTGTAGGCCGGTATTTATTCCTGTATAGTTTTTATTTATTTTGTGCTGCATTCAATAAGAGATTATCTGGTGGGGCAGGTTGCCGGGCCAGTTTTTAGCATCACAATTATAACAGGGCATTACTAATATGTTTGACAGTCAGAAGATGTTTACAGGGGCAGGAGGATTTTCCGAACACAGCAGTGAGAAGATACAGGAGGTCGAGATTGCTGATTTAAGAAAGATCACACAAGCGATCAAAAATTGCTATGGATATGATTTTACAGATTATGCCATCTCGTCTTTCAAGAGAAGAATCCAACGTATTTTAGAGTTATACAAGATTCCTACCGTTGATCAGCTCATTAAAAAGATAGAAAGCAGTGTCACCTTTTTTGAGGAGTTCCTGGCAGAAATCACCGTCAATGTCACCGAAATGTTTCGTGATCCATCTTTCTGGCGGGAAGTAAGAGACCATATCATTCCCAATATTCTACTCAACCACGATACGTTTAGTATATGGCACGCTGGCTGCTCCTCTGGAGAAGAAGTATATAGTATGGCTATTTTGCTGAAAGAAATGGACATACTGGATAAGGTAAATATTATTGCCAGCGACATCGATAAACCTATTCTGACAAAGGCAGAAAGGGGCGAGTACAACATGAAAAATATGGAACTCAACGAGAAGAACTATATCCGGTTTCAGGGAAAATCTTCTTTGAGAGACTACTATACAGAAAAAAATGGCAAGGCTGTGATGGACAAGTCACTGATCGAGCGGGTGTCCTTCAGAAACTACGATCTGGTACAAGGCAACGTATTCAATAAATTTGATCTGGTTCTTTGCAGAAATGTGATGATCTATTTTAACCAAAATCTACAGAACACCGTCTTGAAAAAGCTCTACGAAAGTCTGTTTAGATACGGCTACCTTGCCATAGGATCAAAAGAATCGCTCATCTGGTGTGAGATTGCCAACAAGTTTATTGTAGTCAATAACGAAGAAAAGATTTACAAGAAGATCAAGGAATAGACTGTCAAAGAAGGTAAGGCTGTAAGCATGGGATTCAATATTAGCAACAACTATAAAGCAGTGGTCATTGGTGGTTCTGCCGGGAGTTTTCAGGGTGTGACAAAGATTCTCGCCGGTCTTCCTCAGGATTTTGAGCTACCCATCATCATGTGTCTGCATCGCCTCAAGCATGTGAGAAACGGCTTTGTAGAAGCTCTTTCTATCAAAAGTATTAACCCAGTGGTTGAACCCAGCGATAAAGAAAGTATTAAAAGAGGAAAAGTTTACCTGGCACCTTCCAACTATCATTTGTCTATGGAACTGGGCAATACCTTCTCATTGTCCACCGAAGACATGGTAAACAACTCCCGGCCTGCCATAGATATCACGCTGGAATCAGCTGCTTATATTTTCAAAGAAAAACTAATCGGTATTTTACTGTCTGGTGCTAACCGCGATGGTGCCATAGGCATGAAAAAAATCAAAGAAAGAGGTGGCCTCACCATCGTACAAGACCCAGCCGAATGCATGATTGATACCATGCCCAAAGCAGCCCTAAGCATCACCTCTATAGATCATGTTTTAAGAACTGATCAGATCATACAATTTTTCTCAGAGTTAAACAAAAGTACAATCAAACAATGAAGTCTTTGTCAAAGTTGATCGCCAATATATGTATCTTCCTTTTCTGCCTTGGCACTGCCGCCTCGGCATATATGCTTTATTTGCTGCCGGAAGACATCATAACACATGCTCCAGCCATTCATATCAACCAGTTGGTGCTGGCAGATGCTATATTCAATAGGCTCTATCTAACCATCGGATTGACATTGATGGTAGGGATGCTCACCATTACATTCATGCTTGTTTTCAGGGCAGGACATCAGCACCAGTATGCATCAGTCAGCGAAAAGAATACAAAACATGCTGAAGATATATCTATGCAAGAGGAACAGCACAATGATGCCCAGAAAATCTATGAAATAGAAGACCTTGTACAGACATCTGACGACAAGGAGATGCTTTTTACAAAAGCACTTTCATCTGTTTGTATGCAGTTAGAGGCCAGCCAGGCAGTTGCTTATGAAATAAAACAGGATGAAGATGTCCATTTTGTTGAGATGTTTGCTTCTTATGCCTATTATATACCTGAAGGTAAAGTGCCGACTTACCACTTGGGAGAAGGCATCGTGGGGCAGGCCGCCAAAGATGGTAAACTACTGAATATCAATGCCGTTCCTGACGGATACTTGTCTGTAGTCTCCGGACTTGGCAAAGCAACACCCAAACACCTGTTGGTATTACCTTTGAAGAATGACCAGGTAGTAGTAGGCGTTATTGAAATAGCCTCTTTCAAGGAGATATCAAACAACCAGGCACATGCTGTTCAGAAGGCTTTTAAGCAATTAGCACTAAAATTGGCAAATAATGACAATGTAAGTTTAGCACAGGCTAAGCTCTAAAATATCAGCAATAATCTTGCAATTTGCGCAGGTAAGCTATAAGCCGAATTCTGAATATTGATTAGTAATACTTTATAAAAGTCATAAGAAATTAGTCTAAAAGTATGTTTAATAAAATAAACATTAGTAACAAAGTCACGCTACTGGTTTTTGCAGTAGTGAGTATCTCTATTCTGGCCATTAGTTTTACCACGTACGTGTTGGTAGAGAAATCATTTACCAGCCGTTACCTGATTAACCTTGAGGCTATTACAAAGCTTAAGAAAGACAAAATAGAGAGCCTTCTCACACAACATCAGGCAGAGATACATCTTCTTGAAAAAGAGATGAATAATTTTTATCAAACCGTCATAAAGTCAGATGAAAAAACTAGAGATGAATCAGATTCTGTTGAAGCTTTTAGCAAACTTGAGAGCACATTGCAAAATGTAAAAGGCTTACTCAACGTTTTTCTATTAGATCATCAGGGCAAGGTACTGTTGGCTGGCAAGCAGGATCAGCAATATAGAAAAGGCAGCTATTTTGATGACCCAGATGGGCAGATGTTAAAAAGTGTAGCCAATGCTGCCTATTATAGCGATGTCATAGAGCGCGATGGACATCATTATATGTTTTATGGTAAGGTTTTCTCCGGTGATAATAGCAGAATATTTATGGTTGAGATTCATGCTGACCCCTACTTGCAGATAGCCAGCGATACTACAGGATTACAATCTACCGGAGAAACTATATTAGGCAAACTGCATAAAAACAAAGTCGTCTATTTTAGTCCACTGCGGCATGTGAGCAATAAAAGATCCATCAATCTGGAAGACACCAAGCAGGTAGCTATGCAACAGGCAGTAACCCATGAGGCCGGAGCTACTTTTGATCAAGATTACAGAGGAGAAAAGACCCTGGCAGCATGGAACTATATTCCTGCACTAAAATGGGGAATCGTGACCAAAGCAGACCGGAAAGAGGTGTTTGCAGAGGCTAATGAACTTATCCGAAGCTTTACGATAGCAGGTATCATCATCACAGTTATTTCTTTGATGATCAGCCTGATCTTCTCCCGCTTTCTGATCAACCCGCTGTTGTCGCTGAAAAATACCCTAAGCTTGTTGAGCCAGGGTATTCTGCCAGATAAGGTAGAAAAAACTAGTAGAGATGAGATTGGCGAAATGGCAATTACCACCGAAGCCTTAGTAAACTCACTGAAGCGTACCGCTAACTTTGCTTATGCCATCGGAGAGGGAAGTTTCGATACTGATTTTAAGCCATTGAGCGCAGAAGATGCCTTAGGTACGTCACTCATTAACATGAAAGATAGTATTCAGGAGTCAGAAAAAAGAGATCGGGAACGCAACTGGATCGTGACAGGAGTTGCTGAGATAGGAGAGATTCTCAGGTCTCACAACAATATTGAGGAACTAGGAGACGAAGTGATCGCCTATGTAGCCCAAAAGATAAATGCTATCCAGGGTGCTTTCTACGTGGTAAATGATGAAGATAAAGATAATGCCTTTATAGAAATGAGGTCCAGCCGTGCATACAACAAGAAAAAACACCTGAAGGCCAGATTCAAATTTGCCGAGGGCCTTGTAGGTCAATCTGCTGTAGAACAAGACACTGTTTTTCGTACAGAAATTCCCTACGACTATGTAACCGTCACCTCTGGGCTACTGGGCGATCAGCGACCGGAAACACTGCTGATCGTGCCTTTGATTACCAATGAGCAGGTATATGGCGTATTGGAATTTGCTGGCTTTGAAAAATTTAGCTCCCGCGACGTGAAATTCGTAGAAGAAATAAGCTTGATTACTGCTCGTACCGTCTTCAATATTAAGGTGAACGAGAGAACACGAAAGCTGCTGAACGAGTCGCAGGAGATGAGTAACGAGCTACAGGAACAGCAGGAAGTGCTGCGCCAGAATGCAGAAGAAATGCAGGCAACGCAAGAAGAACTTAAGCGGACAAACCAGCAGCTGGAAGAGCAGTTCGACGAAGTAGAGCGAACACAGAAGCGAATGGCCTCTCTGCTGGAAAATGCTTCTGAGGTAATCACCATCTACGAAGACAACGGCAAGATCAGATATATCAGTCCGTCGGTAGAAAAGATATTTGGCTACAAACAGGAAGATATGATCGCCAAAAGCGATGCACAACATATTCAGGGAGAAGGCATCATGGTGTTTGATGGTATGTTTAAAACATTGCTGGAGCACCCCGATGAACATGTAACGGTACAGTATCTCTACAAGACCAAGCACCAGGGTGAAGTGTGGGTAGAAGCTACCGGAACCAACCTGTTGACAGACCCCGCCGTGCGCGGTATTATCCTCAACTCCAGAGATATTACAGAGCGCAAGCGAGCTGAACAGGAAGAAAGAATGCGTGGTAAAATGCAGGCTTTGTCTGAAAATTCCCTGGACCTGATCACCAGAATAGACCAGGAAGGTACCCTGTTCTATATCAACCCCACCATTGAGACTTATACAGGAAAAACGCCGGACCATTTCCTGAGGAAAAACCTGGCAGAGGCAGACCTGAATCCGTCTGTTGTAAGCGAATGGCTGCGCATCCTCGATGAAGTTAAAACCACACATAAAAAAGTGGCAGCAGAAATGGAGTTTCCTACTGTTGATGATAAACGTATCGTGCATGTCAACGCTATTCCTGAGTTTGATGAGGAAGAAAAGCTAGAATCTGTGCTGGTTGTATCTCATGATATCACCGAGCGAAAGATGATAGAGATTGAGATAGAGAGCAAAAACCGGAAAATCAACGATAGTATCAACTATGCCAAAAGAATTCAGGGAGCTATTTTGCCCGACACACATATTATTCAGCACGTATTGCCTCAATCGTTTATTCTCTACAAAGCCAGAGATGTCGTCAGCGGTGATTTCCCCTGGTTTGTTCAGAAAGGAGATGATATCTTTATTGCTGCCGTAGATTGTACGGGTCATGGTGTGCCAGGTGCCCTCATATCGCTGATTGGGTATTTCATTCTCAACGATATTGTGAAAAGCAGAGGTGTGAGTGACCCTGGAGAGATTCTGGATTTGTTGGATGACGGAGTTACGCAAACGCTGCGACAGGACAATGAAGATTCCAAGACAAAAGACGGTATGGACATATCGCTGTGCCGTATCAATAAAGATAAGAAAGAACTGCGTTATGCAGGTGCGCACAGACCGCTCTATTATATGAACCAGGGAGAAATGAATGAGATCAAAGGCGACAGGTTCCCGATAGGCGGTGGTAAATACAAAAACCAAACGAACTTTGCGACCCATACAATTAAGTTCAAAAAAGGCGACTCTGTATATTTTTGTTCAGATGGGTTCCCGGATCAGTTTGGCGGACCAGAAGTACGAAAGTTTGGCCCTAAACGTTTGAGAGATACTATTCAGGAAAATCATCATCTTCCTATGAATGAAGTGCACGATATCATATCAAGTGCCTGGCATGAATGGATGGGCGACGTAAAGCAAATAGATGATGTACTAATGATTGGCATAAAATTTTAGTTAATAGTTTGAAAATGGTTCAATTAAATAATTACAGGTTATGAGATATGTGTATGAGTTACACAAAGCCATGCAGGAGCAAAGCCTGATTCTGGTATATGAAGGAGAGTTTACCCAGGAAATTACCAAATCAGTACTTGCTATGGCAGAGAGAAATATGGATTCTATGGGTGAAGAGTCCAGCGTAAAAAGAAAGGTGTTCAACGTGATGGTCGAGTGTTTGCAAAACATTGTTAAGCATGGCGAAGGATACAAAATGAGCGAAGAATATGAATACAATTCTGTATTTATGATCGGCAAACGTGGCGATGAATATATCATTGCTTCAGGCAATCCTTTGGCCAACGAAGATGTAGAAAAGCTTAGAGACAAATTAGACCAGGTCAACAGCCTGGACAAAGATGGTCTGAAGCAGCTCTACAAAGATATTATCAAAACCACAAGCTTGTCAGACAAAGGTGGTGCCGGGCTTGGTTTTGTAGACATGGCCCGAAAATCCGGTCAGAAGCTGGAATACGATTTTGTGGACATCGATGGTAAAACATCTTTCTTCTCGCTAAAAACAACAATTCCTAGAGGTTAATTATTAAGTCGTTCAAATTCTTACAACAATGGAAATTATTAATTTAGAAGGTGGTGAAGATACACCGAAGATCATATTAAATAAAAGCAATGGTATTTTTGAGGTTTCAGGCCGTTCGCTTCCTGAAGATTCATCAGAATTTTATCAGCCTATTCTGGATTGGCTGGAAGAATATGCCAAAGACCCGAATGATAAAAGTGAATTTGTCTTCAAACTGGAATACTTTAATACCGCATCCTCAAAACTTATCCTGGACGTATTGTCTAAAATAGAAGATGTAAAGAATGCCAGTATACAGTGGTATTTTCATGAAGACGACGAGGATATGGAAGAGGCCGGTGAAGAATTTTCTGAGCTGGTTGACGTTCCTTTTGAATTCAATACCTACTGATTTTCAAAACATCCCTCTTTTTAATGCTGTAGGTTCGGCAAACTGCTGAACCGGATCAGCATTCCGTATGCCCTAAAACAATGTGTACCCACTTTTTTGAAGAAGAGAATTAGTAAAAATGAGTGAAGAAATACTTAAAGCGCTCACCCAACTGTTTGCTATTATCACAAAACAGGATGGTGGCGTAACAGAAAAAGAAAGGAATTTTGTAATTAACTTTTTTAACCAGGAACTTGATCAGGATTCTGTCAGGGAATACCTGGCGTTGTATGATCAGTATGCGGATTATGGAAAAGAGGACGAAGAAGAAGGAAGTGAAGTAAAAGTTACCAAGAAAAAACTAACTTCTGTCAGAGATTCTGTTAAAACGCTTGCCCTCTGTAAAAAGATCAATAAGACGCTCACGCAGAAGCAAAAAACGGTAGTGCTGCTAAAAATACTTGATCTGGTGGCCTCTGATGGCAATTTCAGTGAACAACGGATTGAAATTATCGATACCGTTTCAAGTGCTTTCAATATTGTCAAAGATGAGTTCAAACTGATAGAAAGCTTTGCGCTGAACACGGGAAACCGTGATCAGTTTGAAGACATCCTTACTGTGAACAATCAGACTGGCGAAGATGTAGGGTTTGTCAGGCATATTCATACGGATATCAACGGAGAGATTGTTTTTGTCAAAATCAAGAGCGTTGATCTATACTTTGTAAAATATCTGGGCCATGATGATATTGTCATGAATGGCTTTATCATGAAGACCAATCAGTCTTATTTATTTTCAAACGGAAGCACGATCAAAACACCCAAAGGAGCTGCTTTGTATTACAGCGACCTGATACGTCATTTTATCTCTGATATTACTACGGCTAATATTTCCTTCAATGTCAAAGATGTGGAATTCCGTTTTCCCAATCATGCCATCGGTCTTAGAGATATCAACATCTCTGAAGGCACTGGTAAACTCATTGGTATTATGGGAGCCAGCGGCGCGGGAAAAACAACGTTGCTCAACGTGCTGGCTGGTATAGAGATTCCTTCTGCCGGAGAGGTAGCCATCAACGGGTACAATATTCACTTACAGAAAGATCAGATACAAGGTGTGATCGGTTATGTTTCTCAGGATGACTTGCTGATTGAAGATCTTACGGTGTATCAGAATCTCTACTACAATGCAAAACTGTGCTTTGCAAAATATACCGAAAAACAAGTTGACGAACTGGTCATCAAAACCTTGGCAAGCCTCGGACTGGAACAAAGGAAAGACCTGAAAGTAGGAAATGCTTTGGACAAAACCATCAGTGGCGGGCAAAGAAAACGACTGAACATTGCCCTGGAGCTTATCAGAGAACCTGCGGTGCTCTTTGTAGATGAACCTACTTCCGGGCTGTCGTCCAGAGACTCAGAAAATGTGATTGATTTACTCAAAGAGCTTTCTTTAAAAGGAAAGCTGATTTTTGTTGTCATACACCAGCCGTCGTCAGACATCTACAAAATGTTCGACAAAATGTATATCATGGATACAGGTGGTTATCCTGTATTTTATGGCAACCCAGTAGAGGCTGTTTCTTATTTCAAAAAGGCATCAAGTCAGGTAGATGCAGAAAGGGGGCAGTGCCCAACCTGTAGTAATGTCAATCCGGAGCAGATATTCAACATCATTGAGGCAAAGGTAGTAGACGAATACGGGCAGTTTACCAATAAGCGCAAGATCAATCCACAACAGTGGCACGATAAGTTCAAAGACAATTTTGAACTGGAGAAAATTCCTGATGTGCTGGAGTCTCCCCCAAATTCATTAAGCATTCCTTCGCGCTTCAAGCAGGCACTGGTCTTTACGATCAGAGATACGCTCTCCAAAATCAGCAACAAGCAATACATGCTGATCAACTTTATGGAAGCCCCGGTGCTGGCACTGTTTCTGTCATTCATTATCCGGTACAAAGATACCGGTAATGCCGACTATACATTCCGGTTCAACGAAAACATACCTGCCTACATGCTCATGAGTATTGTAGTATCTTTGTTTATGGGACTAACCGTTAGTGCTGAAGAGATCATACGCGATCGCAAAATATTAAAGCGAGAGTCATTTTTGAACCTGAGCTGGAACAGTTACCTTCAATCCAAGGTATTGATATTATTTACACTTTCGGCTATTCAGACACTTACGTTTGTCATTGTGGGTAATACTATCCTAGAGATAAAAGAAATGACTTTTAGCTTCTGGGCAGTGCTGTTTTCTGTCTCCTGCTTTGCCAATATTCTGGGGCTAAATATTTCTGCTACCTTCAATTCGGCTGTCACAGTCTATATCCTGATCCCTCTGCTACTAATACCGCAGATGATATTAAGCGGGTTGCTATTTAACTTTGATAAGCTCAACAGCCTAATCGGATCAAAGGGGGAGGTGCCTGTCATTGCAGACTTTATGGCATCGCGATGGGCCTACGAAGCGATGGTCGTATATCAGTTCAAGAACAATTCTTATAATAGGCCCTTTTATGAACTCGAGCAACAGGAACGGCAGGCTGATTTCAAATCTGCTTACCTGATTCCCCTGATGGAGACTAAAGTACAGCGTATTGCTGATCATCTGAAGTCGAAGAACGACTCTATCAACCGTTTGGTAACAGAGGATCTGAAAATCATACGTAATGAAATAAGCAGCGAAAGCTTCAAAGAAGGGCTGGAAGGTGTAGATATTGATCAGGCATTAACCGTTGAGCACATTGATGAAGCTACTATCACAAAAATCAACCAGTACCTGAAAACACTTAACAAGCATTACCTGCAAATCTTTAATAAAGCGGTGCAGAACAAAGAAAAGCTGATCTATTACCTGGAAAATCAGCCTGGTCTTGCCTATGATTTAAATCAATATAAAAACAGATATTTCAGTGAGAGCTTATCTGATCTTGTAAGAAATATCAATGTTTCCGACAGAATCATAGAATATGAGGGGAAACTCTTACAAAGAGTAGACCCTGTTTTCAACGAACCATTAATAAATGCAGGGCTGCTAAACTACAGAACACATTTCTTTGCTCCTAAAAAACAAATTGCCGGAGTGATGGTAGACACTTTCTATTTCAACCTGATCATCATCTGGTTGATGACGGCCGTGTTTTATATATGCCTGTACTATGAATGCCTGAAAAAGTTTCTGGCATTTATAAGCGACAAAGCTTCACTTGTATTAAAAAATAAGTCTCAATAAACCACAAACAATTCTTACGTAATAAAACAGGCTAACTTCTCTTTTGAGGCATCCTGTTACATTATAGATTTGTTATCAAAACGGAATAAATATTCATGAAACGATTCTTACTGTTTTGCTCTACGCTTTCAATTGCTCTCTGGTCCTGCGAATCAAGCAATCAAATGAATGAACAGTCATTTCTGGACAGCCTCAACAACGCTGAAGCTCCAAGTGCTGTGATCTCCGATGAAGTGTTGGAAAGTATTCTACAACAAATACCTTCGCCCCTGGAGATTTCCGTGCTGCTCAAGCAGTCAGGAACCAACTACGACAAAAACGTGCTCAACGCCACCAGCAACATCTCAAGGTATAACGACAACTTTAAAAAAGCCTTAAACTTAGGAGTATATGCTACTGATCTGGGATACACTAATATTTATGAGCAGAACCAGGATGCTATATTTTACCTGAACGCTATCAAAGAGCTGGCAGATGGACTGAGTATCGGGCAGTTTTTCAATTTTGGCACCATCAAGCGGTTGGCAACCAATAGCAGAAATCTGGATTCATTATTGCTTATTACCACGCAAAATATGAATAATATCAATGCCTTCCTCCAGGAGAATCAACGTTCTAACTTAAGTGTGCTTATCCTGACAGGTGGCTGGATAGAAGCCCTGCACGTGATCAACCAGGTGACAATAAAAAATCCTGATAATGAAGAACTACAGGAGAGAATAGGAGAGCAGAAGATTATTCTGGAGAACATTATGCTGCTGCTTACTTTCTATAGCGAAACAAGCCCCAATGTTAAAGATATGCATGGAAGAATGACAAAGCTTCAGCAGGCATTTGAAAATATCAAGATTACCAGTACCTATGCTGAGTCAACTTTAGAAGAAGTGAATGGTATTGTGACGATCACTAATAAAAGTACCAGCTCTATTGACATCACAGACGATAACATCAAAGAGATTGCTACTATCACTTCTGACATTAGAAATTTTATCATTCAATAAAAAAACATCAATAGATATTCATGAAAGCTATATACATGTTGATAGGTGCCTTATCATTTATACTTATGCTAAGCTTCCAGGCGAAGGCACAATGCGACCCTTCCGCTTACACTGACGAATGCGTTTCTCAATTGGCAGATGGTTTTAATTTTGTAAAAAGTTATGAGATTAACGGGGCGGGCGGTTCCAAAGATAAGATTGAGTACTCTTATGTGTTTGCTAAAGGCACCCAATATTTTATGAACATTTGCACCGGCAGCGAGAGCACCGATGGTATCGTGCTAAGCTTGTATGACTCCAACAGAAAAAAGGTAGGTACTACTTATACTAATGGTAGCTTCAACAGAGGAATTGTATACCCATGCAACGCGACCGGAATTTATTATATCACTTTTACCTTTGAGGAATCTCAAAAATACTGTGGAGGTGCTGTATTAGGATTTAAGCGATAGGCTACTCTACTCGTATCAAAAGAACAGCCTCTTGTGAGGCTCTCAATAAAAAAGCCACTGTTAGAGAGTGGCTATTCTTATTGGCAATTAAACTGTGTTAGCTTTCAGATTCGTCTTCCAGCACAGTGTTATCTACTTTTTCGGTGTCTTCATCTTTCGGTACAGTCTTTATGCCCATAATGTTGGCTCTGATCTTTCCTTCAATTTCCTGCATCAGTTCAGGGTTATCCAGAATGATCTTTTTGACAGCATCTCTACCCTGGCCGAGTTTCTCTCCTTCATAGGAAAACCAGGAGCCTGACTTTTTGATGATCTCCATCTCAACGCCCAGGTCGAGGATTTCTCCTACTTTGGATATACCTTCTCCATACATGATATCAAACTCAACAACTTTGAAGGGAGGGGCTACCTTGTTCTTTACCACCTTCACTCTGGTACGGTTTCCGGTAACATTGTCGGCACTTTCTTTGATCTGACCAATCCGACGGATATCCAACCTGACAGATGCATAGAACTTCAAGGCATTACCGCCGGTAGTTGTTTCTGGGTTACCAAACATTACTCCGATCTTTTCCCTAAGTTGGTTGATAAAGACGCAGGAGCATTTGGTCTTATTAATAGCACCGGTCAGTTTCCTGAGTGCCTGCGACATCAGACGAGCCTGTAGCCCCATTTTACTGTCTCCCATCTCACCTTCCAGTTCACCGCGAGGCACCAGGGCGGCCACTGAGTCAATGACAATGATATCTATAGCTCCTGACCGGATAAGGTGTTCTGCAATCTCAAGAGCTTGCTCACCATTGTCGGGCTGAGAGATCAGCAGGTTCTCTGTATCGATGCCTAGCTTTTCTGCGTAGCTTCTGTCAAAGGCATGTTCTGCATCCACAATAGCGGCTATGCCACCTTTCTTCTGTGCTTCAGCTATACAATGCATAGCTAAGGTAGTCTTACCGGAAGATTCCGGGCCGTATATCTCTATTACACGTCCTCTTGGAATACCGCCAATGCCTAATGCAATATCCAATCCCAGAGAGCCTGTGGAGATAGCAGGTACGTCTACTACCCTTTCATCGCTGAGTTTCATGACAGTGCCTTTACCATAGGTCTTATCTAGTTTGTCAATGGTAAGTTGTAAAGCTTTTAATTTTTCTGATTTATCGCTCATACAAATTGCGTGTTATCGTTAAATATGTAGTGAAGGTACTATATTTGATGCACTTTTCACAAGTATTACAATGCTATTATCAACAGTAGGCATCGTTGATAAGTTGCATATAGAAATTCTTGTTTTAAGTATTTTCAGTACTTACTTAGTAAGTTAAACCTTTACTTCTGATTGTTTTATTGAATAAAAGCAATCTAAACTTAATAAATGCACACAAATGTACGTAAAAAAAGTATACGCTGTAAATAAATCATAAAATAAATAAATGCTGAAAAAGATTGTAGGCGTAGCAGCACTCATAGCTGTTGTATGGGCTATATGGCAGCACAAACTCCTGCTGTATGGATACGGCCAGGCCAAGGGTCAGCTCAATATTATATGGAATGCCAGC
This sequence comes from Cyclobacteriaceae bacterium, assembly GCA_958296015.1. Classification (GTDB taxonomy): domain Bacteria; phylum Bacteroidota; class Bacteroidia; order Cytophagales; family Cyclobacteriaceae; genus JAJNNC01. The sequence goes on along the minus strand of CATQIH010000025.1, from coordinate 27,294 downwards.
CCTATCAAAGAGGTGCTGAATGATCCGAAGGTGGCAGATAGTCTAAAACAAAAGATACAACTCGTACAAGAAATCAGAGAATATGCTATCGATTCTTTGGGATTGAACGATTCAGACAGTTATCGTACGCTGTATGATCAGCATGGCAAGCCGGTACTGTGGGTAGTTACCGCTTGTGAACCCTTCTCTCTGAAGGATAAAATGTGGAAGTTTCCTCTACTGGGTTCATTTTCTTACAAAGGCTTCTTTGATCATGACAAAGCCACCAAAGAGAAACAGGTGCTACAGGATGAGGGGTATGATACGGGCATACGTACAGTGAGCGCATGGAGTACGCTGGGTTTTCTGGATGACCCCATCATGTCTGGAGTTTTGTTTAATGATGTGGGCAATCTGGCTAACACTTTTATCCATGAGCTAACACACGGTACTTTGTTTGTAAAGGATAGCTTGAAATTTAACGAAAACCTAGCTTCTTTTATAGGACACCAGGGAGCCTTAAAATTTTTGCAATACAAATATGGCAAGACTTCACCGGAGTATATTTATTATCAAACGTATATGTCGGACAAGCAGCAGTTTGCAACGCATATGCTGCGAGGTACCAAGCAATTGGAAAGCCTTTACTCGTCTTTTCCTGCTAACTTCAAGGTTGACGCTAAAATCACTGCAAAGCAGGAAATGATTCGAGAGATTATACAAAGCCTGGACACCATACGGTTTGAGAATGTATATTATAAAAACGTTGCACAACGCCTGATGCAGCAGGATCAGTTGCCCAACAACACCTACTTTAAATCTTTTGTTCGCTATCAGGCTGGTTTGCAGGAATTTGAAAGGGAATATACCGTGCAATATCATAGCAATCTGAAACTTTTTCTTTCATATCTAAAGAAAAAATATCCATCTATATAGCCATCCAATGTGTCTGTAGGTAAGCCGCATAGTTGTGCGTTTGTAATGTTCATCTATCTTTAACTGTATACTCATATACACGTGGCTAAGTATTTGTATAAAGTTCTTAGTACAATTTTGGAGAATATTTAAGCGTATAATTGACAAACCGTAAGCCTGTTCAGGGCATCTATATTTAGTATCCATGAAAAAAGCATTGTTACTTTCGTTATTGATCGCAGGCTGCTTGTTCTCTTTTGGACTCAGATCCGATGAATACCGCTATGTGCCCAACGATAGCTTTTCTACCAGTGAGATACTCACTTATCGTGTTCATTATGGTGTGATCAATGCAGCAGAAGCTGCGATGGTAGTGAGCGATCAGTACTATTTTATCAACAAAAGACCTTGCTATAAAATTGATATATATGGAAAAACCACGGGGCTTTTTGATCTGGCGGTGAGAATCAGAGACAATTGGGGAGCCTACATTGACACGGCCTCTATTATTCCACATAAAGCCTACCGGTATATTGAAGAGGGAAAGTATAGAAAAAATGAAGTCGTCAAATTTGATCATCAGCGTGATGAGGCCACTATCCTCAACATGGATCGTGAAAACAAAAATCTGAAAAACAAGAAAAAGCATAAGGTTCCGGAAAATATACTGGATATGGTTGGTGGATATTACTTTCTTAGAACGCTGGATTATAGCCAGCAAAAACCAGGTGATATTATGAATCTGCAAGGTTTTTTTGATGGAAAGGTATATGATCTTCAGCTCCGGTTTCTGGGGCGTGAAGAAGTGAAGACAAGGCTGGGAACCTTCCGCTCTATTGTGATAGCTCCAATGCTGCCAGACAATGACTTTTTTGCTAAAGGCAACCCGGTGAAAGTGTGGATATCCGACGACCAAAATAAAGTTCCTCTAAAGATTAAAGCAGAGCTTTCTGTCGGGGCTTTGGAAATAGATATTAAAGACATGAAAAATCTGCGGAATTAGCATAAGATGGTAAGGCATTGCTCCTTATCTTTTTTTATCTTCTCCCATCTCTCTCCTGCGCATAGGCATGGCATCAATCGTAGAAAACAAACGGCTGTTTGCCAGGATATCATATTCTCTGAGCTTCTCGCCTCCATCTTTGCCAATGAGGATCACTGCAAACGGTTGTTCTTTTATACGGTATTCTTTGCGTAACCTCTCTGCTGTATGCTGCCCGTAGTCTTTGCCATCTGATGCTTTTACATCTGTTTTGGTGATGATGAAGCTGACAATATCCCGATCTGACAGTGCCCTCTGTGCATCATCCCAAATGCGCTTCTGCTGCCGATAAAGTGAAGCAGTATCGCTGTTTGTAAACATCAGGAGAATTCTTTTTTTCCACCTAAGGCTGTCCAGTATTCCCGTACTTTGTGCATAGGTTATGCCAATAGCACCAAAAGTTATCAGAAAAATAGTCATCAGATACTTGATCATGCGCTTTCGTTTTATTCAAAAACATCAAACACAGCCATGATGTTCTGGGTATTTATCACATGTGGTAGTAATTAGTCAAAAACGAAGTTTTTGTATGCTTTTTTGTTGCGATATAGCCATACAATTTTATTATTTATTTGGCTATTAAAATTATTATGTATGATGAGGTTACCGGAAAATAAAAGTATTGATGTGGATAAGCAGTTGAGATACGAAGAAGTGTTGAAAAATATTCGCAAAATAGTGTATAGCGATGGCAAATTAACAAGTTCTTTACAGAAAATAACGCCAATACTTTGCCAACATATGCAGTATACATGGTTGGGTTTCTATATGGTGAAAGGAGATGCTTTGTCTGTTGAGGCGTTTTGTGGCCCTGCCATACACAAAAATACATCTAACCCGCAAGGAGCACGTAACCAGGTTTTGGCAAATGAATGCACAGTGATTATAGAAGAAGTTGAGCAAATTCCAAAGTATATACCTGTCAGTGAACATGAGAAGTCGGAGATTGCCGTGCCTGCCTTCAAAAGTTATGAGGTAGCACTTATCCTGAACGCAGGCAGTAATCAGATAAACTACTTTGATGAGACAGACCGCCTGAACCTTCAGCGACTGATGCATTTGCTGGAAGAAATATTGTGAAAAATAGTTGCACACCTTTGAAGTAATGACATGTTTCAACTGTACAGGTATATTTGATAATATCTTAACGGTCATTGATCAATCCAGCCATTTAGCCATATATTTGTAGGGATGATGAATGCTACGACAGATTACGAAATTTATACCCTACCTAACGGAATCAGGATCGCCCACAAACAAATTACCCATACCAAAGTAGTACACTGCGGATTTATACTAGATGTTGGCAGCCGCGACGAAGACACTCACCAGCAGGGGCTGGCGCACTTTTGGGAGCACATGGCTTTTAAGGGTACTACCAGGCGCAAGGCTTTTCACATTCTGAACAGGCTGGACTCTGTGGGTGGAGAGCTGAATGCCTATACTACCAAAGAAAAGATATGCTTTTATGCGTCGGTACTGGACCGGCACTTTGAGAATGCTCTGGACCTGCTTACTGATATTACCTTCGATTCTGTTTTTCCGGAAAAGCAGATTGAGCGGGAACGGAATGTGATTCTGGAAGAGATGGCGATGTATTACGATTCTCCGGAAGATGCTATTCAGGATGAGTTTGATACGGTGGTTTTTGGCAATCATCCGCTGGGTAAAAATATTCTGGGAACCAATGAGAGCATTGGCTCCTTTCGGCGTGAAGATTTCAGGCAGTTTATCCATGAGAATGTCAACACAGAAAAGGTGGTGTTTTCCTGTGTAGGCAACCTGCCTGCGCAGAAAGTGATCAGGATGGCGGAAAAGTATCTGAAAGATATTCCGGCACTTTCCGGCAAAAGCAAACGCCTGCCTTTCAGTCATTACCAGCCCAACCGCCTGGAAGTATGCCGCACGCTTACGCAGGCACAATGCGCCATCGGGCGTGATGCTTATTCGGTGAGACATCAGCGTAACCTTCCTTTTTTCATGCTGACCAATCTGCTGGGCGGACCGGGAATGAATACACGGTTAAACCTTACGCTGAGAGAAAAGTACGGACTGGTTTATTCAGTAGATGCAGAATATCAGTCGTATATAGATACCGGGTTGTTTGCCATTTATTTTGGTACAGAACCGCGCAACCTGAGAAGGGCTGGCTCTTATGTGATGAAGGAGCTAAAGAAACTCCGTGAAACAACGCTGGGCACTGTGCAGCTCAACCGTGCACAGGAACAGATTATGGGGCAACTGGCGATGAGCAGCGAAAACAACCAAGCTCTGATGCTTTCTATGGCCCGTGCATTGCTGGACAATTATGAGTTGGAAGACCTGGATACGATCTACAAAAAGATTACGGCGGTTACATCGCAAGACTTGCAGGAAATAGCCCAGGAAATGTTTCAGGAAGATGACCTGAGCATGCTGACTTATATTCCGGATTAACAGGCCAGTCAGCAGGTCCTACTTCTCTTTGCTTTTGCCAAACTCCACATAATAACCCAGCGTAATAGCGAATGCACTGTTTTGAAGCATATTAGGAATACCACGTGCAGCATTCGCAGGGGTAGTTTGGTACTTTTTGATCACGCTGCCTACGCCCCAGGCATAGCTGGCTCCTAACTGGAAAGTACCTGCTTTGGTAGCCACCTCAAACCCACCGCCACCTTTGATGCCTAAGTCTACTTGGTTTGCATTTCCATTATTTATTTTATAAACTATTTCATCTTCATCTACATTAGGGTCTTTGAAGCTATTATAGGAAAACAGATAGGCTAAGTAAATCCCTCCATCCAAAAAGATTCTAACGTTCTTCTTTCCTATGTATCCGTGAGCCATCACAGGTACTTCCAAATAGTTGAGCGTTGTAATAAATCTGTCTTTTCGCTCCTCATCGTTATCATATAAAATCTGTCGCCAGCCTTTTTGCATGTAAAGTATTTCCAATTGCAGCGCAAAATGGGTTTCGGTGAAATATTGAATAGACAAACCTCCGGATACGCCTTGAGTCAAAGCAGGATTAAATGATTCTAATGTAGTTTGTCCAACGGTTCTTGTAATTTTAGAAAATGTAGGACCCACCTTGATACCTACAGCAAAGCGGTGAGCCGGAGCACTGCGCTGTGCTTGTGCGCTACAGATACAACAAATAAAAAGAATGCCTGCTGCTAGTATGATTCTCATCTCATATACGGCGTTATACAACAATAAAATCCCTGAAAGTTCAGAACTTCCAGGAAGCTTTGCAAACTCATTGGCCGGAAGCCTGCCCATGCTTATTCATATAATCCAGCGTGAGGTCAGAAAAGGTACGAACGCCCAGCGTAAGGTCACTATCGTCTATATAAAAGTCGGGAGTGTGGTGAGGAGGCGCATCTTTTGGTTCCATATCTCTGGGCATACCACCCAAAAAGAAAAAGAAACCGGGCACTTCCTGAGCAAAGAAAGAGAAATCTTCCGCGCCTGTCACCGGTGGACGTAGCAGCACGTTTTCTTTTCCGGCCACACGTTCCAGCACAGGCAACACCTGGGCCGTAAGCTCGGGATCGTTGTAAGTGACCGGATACATTTTGGTGATTTTTACGTCTACTTTTGCTCCGGCACTTTCACCTATGTTGACAGCAATTTCGCGGATACGCTGGTGAATTTTTTCCTGCATCTCTGTATCCAGTGCTCTGATTGTGCCAATCATGGTTACTTCTTCGGGAATAATGTTGCTGCGCACGCCGCCTTCTATCTTACCGATCGTGACCACGGCAGGGCCTTTGAGCAGTTCCAGATTGCGGCTTACGATGGTTTGCAGGCCCATGATAATCTGCGAAGCTGTTACGATAGGGTCTACACCATTCCAGGGATAAGCACCATGCGTTTGGTCGCCGGTTACTTTTATTTCCAGGCCATCCACACTGGCCATTTCTCCTTCGGGGCGGTAACCGATCTGGCCTACAGGCGTCTGTGAGTTGATATGCAGGCCGAAGACAACATCCACGTCAGGGTTTTTAAACACGCCTTCTTTCAGCATCAATTCGGCACCGCCTTCTTCTCCTTCGGGAGCACCTTCTTCTGCCGGTTGAAAGACAAACTTAACAGTGCCTTTCAGGTCTTTCTTCATGCTGGCCAGCACTTCTGCCGTACCCATCAGGATAGCCACATGCGTATCGTGCCCACATGCATGCATCACGCCCACTTCTTCACCATTGTATTCTGCTGTGGCTTTGGAAGCAAAAGGAACGTCCACTCGCTCCGTGACGGGCAGCGCATCCATATCGGCACGCAAGGCAACTACAGGGCCGGGTTGGTCGCCTTTGAGCACACCTACCACGCCCGTATGTGCTACATTTGTCTGCACATCCATACCCAATGATTTCAGGTGTTTTGCTACTTTTTCAGCCGTCTTAAATTCGCGGTTAGAAAGTTCAGGATGCTCGTGAATATCTCTTCTCCAGGCAATCACTTTTTCAGCTACCTTGTTGGCTTCCTTGTCAACCCTGGCTGAAAGGTCTTGTGCCATCGCTGATGTTGAGGCCAGAAAAAGTGAGAGAACAAGGCTGTAAGCAATATGTTGTGTCATGGTATGTATGTTAGATCGTGAGTTTTGATGCGTACGTTCGTACAGATCACAGGCAATAAAGGCTGATTTTTATCAATTTCCAAATCAAGCAAGTAACAAGTAGCTCGCCCTGGCATAAAATCAAAACTTTAGTCCTGTTGTTTGGTTAAAAAATGTGTTGCTATCAATACTGTATTCAATCATGCAGCGAAACTACTATCATTCAATTATTTATTAAATATTTACCCTTATGAGAAAGATTTTGGTCTCATATCAGGTGCCTGAACCAGCTTTGGAGGGCCTGAAAGAAGACTTTGAGTTAATATGTCCCACCAACAAGTCTTTTACCTATGAAGAAATTGCTGAGAAGATTGTGGATTGTGAAGCCTTGATGGCAGTTAACATCAAGGTAGATCAACCGCTGATTGATCAGGCCAAAGCACTAAAAATTATTGCTAATTACGGGGCAGGATATGATAACATTGATGTAGCCTATGCCACCTCCAAAGGCATTGTGGTTACTAATACACCAGACGCGGTGGCAGAAGCTACTGCGGAGCTTACTTTTGGACTGATGTCCTGCCTGCTGCGCAACATTGCTTTCTGCGACCGCCAGCTACGATACAATCCCGACTTCCGCTGGGGTATGTTGCTGAACTATACCGGCAGGTCTTTGTATGGTAAGACGCTGGGTATTGTAGGTATGGGCAATATCGGCAGGGCAGTGGCACGACGTGCTGTGGCTGCCAAAATGAAGATTATCTATCACAACAGGCACCGGATTTTTGACGCTTTCGAGCGGGAGCTGAGTGCCGATTATGTTTCCCTGCCTGAGCTATTGCAATCGGCAGATGTGGTTACGCTGCATACACCGCTCAATGATACAACACATCATCTGATAGGACAGCAGGAACTGGATATGATGAAGCCTGATGCTTACCTGATCAATACGTCGCGGGGTGCGGTGGTAGACGAAGAAGCACTGGTGCGTCAGATGAAAGCAGGCAAGCTAACAGGTGCTGCTCTGGACGTATTTGAGCACGAGCCTTCCATAACGGACGAATTGCTACAGATGGATAATGTGTTGCTCACACCACATATCGGCACAGAAACGCACGAAGCGCGCATAGAAATGGGCCAGCAGGCGGCAGCTAATTTACTGGCCTTCTTCCAACAAAAATTGCCCCCAAATGCAGTGAACTAAGGCTAGGTTTTCTGATAAGAGAGGGTATGGTATTATTGAAGGAAGCTATTAATGAGCGGATGTTTGGTTAGTTCTGGTTGTTGATCAGGTTGATGACTACATTGATGATTAGTTCCTTTTCTTCCGCTTCGCTTTCAGCAATCATCAGCGTGAGGGCTACCAGTGCATTGTCGGCAATCCGCTTACTGCCATCAGCTCTGTATAGCATCTTAATTTTTGTCCAGAAACCACACAAACATACCAGCGGCAATCCGTTTGTTTCCATCAGAGAACGAATGGTTTTTGACAATAAAATAGAGCAAATGCGCTGCTTTCTCCTCTATAGAAGGGTATAAGTCTATGCTGTCAAAAGTCTGATAAATGGTATCAATGGAGCTTTTAAAGGAATCGTCTTTCTCGTTGCCAAACAAAGCACCGGCTTGCTGATACTGCCGCCATCGGTCAATCTGGCTTCTGGCTTCTTGATAAGTGAGCCGGTATGCTTCCTTCGACTGTGTATAACGCACGGCTACCTGCTGGTGATCGTACTGGTCCAGAATATCCAGGGCATAACTATATTCATGCAAAATTTTCAAAATGCTGGACGCTTCATCAGATGACAAAGTAGTGCGCTCGGGCAGCTCGCTGACCATACGGATCGCCTGCTGTAGTTTGCCTATTTGATCTTGTTTTTCCTGCAAGCGTCTCTGATTAAGGGCGTATCCCTGCACTAAATACTGCCGCAGCACCTGCGTAGCCCAGATACGAAACTGCGTTCCCTTTTTAGACTTCACCCGATAACCTACCGATATGATAATGTCCAAGTTATAATGTTCAATACTTCTTTCTACCTCTCTTTCTCCCTCAAACTGAACTGTCGCAAAATTTGCGACAACTGCATTTCGATCTAGTTCGCCTTCTTTAAAAACGTTGATAATATGCTTGGAGATGGTTTTATAATCCCGGTCAAACAGTTTTCCCATCTGTTTTTGAGTAAGCCAAACTGTATCCTGTTGCAGACGCACCTGCAATTCAGCCTGCCCATCTTGGGTAGAAAATATTTCGATGGCGTTGGTTGTGTTCATGAACGCAATATAGCAAACAGCAGAAAAACATTGAAGAAAAAACCGGAATAATACAATTTGAAACTAAGTAAAGTAATGACTTACAATTACCACTTTAGGTCTTAAAAAACCTGCTTACTCTATTTACCCTCAATAGTCAATGTTTTGAAGGCTCGGGTCAGATCAGTGAGTGATTGTTCAACACCCATGCGCTCCAGGGAAGAGGCACCTACAAACCCATGCGCATCTGTATTAGCAAGAATGACCCGTACATCTTCGGGAGTATTGATAGGGCCTCCATGAGCTAGGAAGAATATATCCGGATTTACCGCTCTGCCTGCTGCAATGATTTGTGTTGTTCTCTCAATGGCATCATCCATCGTGCAAGTAGCTTCTGTTACTCCAATTGATCCTCCCACAGTGGTGCCAACATGCGCAATGATAGCATCGGCACCAACTTCTGCCATCTGCCGGGCTTCCTCAGGTTTGGCCACGTATACAATGGAAAATAAGTCCATTTTAGTCGCGAGCCTGACCATCTCTACTTCTTTTGCAAAGCCCATTCCTGTTTCTTCAAGCACATTTCTAAAATGCCCGTCTACAATAGAATGCGTAGGAAAATTATTAACGCCGGAAAAGCCCATCTCCTTCACTTTCAACAAATGGTGCCACATCCTGCGGCGCGGATCGGAGCCGTGCACGCCACAGATCACAGGGATTTCCTCCACAATGGGTAATACTTCGAATTCTCCAATGTCCATAGCCACGGCATTGGCATCTCCGTAGGCCATCAAACCTGCCGAAGAACCATGTCCTGCCATACGAAAACGGCCTGAGTTGTAGACGATAATCAAGTCGGCACCGCCTTTCTCTATAAACTTGGCACTGATACCGGTGCCTGCACCAGCTGCGATGATGGCTTTGTGTTGATCTAACGTGAACTGCAAGCGGTCTCTGACTTCCTGTTTTGTGTAAGGGTTTCCCTTACCTGTCCATGGGTTTGGCATAATCGTAATTTTTGTTTTTATATCAATTCTATACCTTATTGTTGCTCTGCTTTTCTATCAGGTCCAATAACTCTTTGACTGCTACCTCAGAAAACGCTGTATCATTGATGTGTGCATCCACTTCGATGATAGTTACTTCTTGTTGTACGTGCTTTTTGATAGCGTCAAACAAAACCCGGTTAACTTCCGGCTGATAAAATACACCGTCCTTTTTATCTATCTGGGAAAGGCCCTTTTTGGGCAGCAAAACCGTAACTGGTGTAGAGGAGCAGTTGAGCTTTTGGGCAAAACCTGCACCCAGTAAAGTGTTTTCATCTTCATTGGTTCTCATAAGCGTGACATCCGGTGCCCAGCTATACAACTGCCGCGACTGGTATTGTGCAGGCACTGTATCAGGCTGGGCAAAGTTTACCATATCCAGGCAACCCGGAACAACCACCTGCGGAATCCCTGTTTCAGCCGCAGCATTCAGGCGATCGGGTCCGGCACTCAGGATGCCTCCACACAATTCATCAGCCAACTCCGTTGTGGTGATATCCAACACCGCATCAAAATAACCCTCGCGAATTAGGGCTTCCATGGTGCGGCCTCCTACACCGTTTGCATGAAAAGCAAATACTTCATAGCCTTGTTCTTTTAACAACTCACTGCACCGATCTACGCAAGCGGTGGTGTTTCCAAACATGCTGATGGCAATCTTGCCAGTAATAGCCTGCTCTGTGCTGGTGCTTACTTTTGCCATCGCACAGATGGCTACAGCAGCTTGTCGCATCAGTAGTTTGCTAATGCTGTTGAGTCCTGCTACATCCACAACCGAGGGCATTAGCGTTACATCTTTGCTGCCCATCTGTCGCGTTAGATCATTGGCAGCCAGGGTAGTCAGACAGAGCTTAGGCACACCCAGTGGGATAGTCTGCATAGCAGCGAGTGCCATATAGGTTCCTCCACCGCCGCCCATGCTGATTGCCGCTTTGATCTTTCCTTCAGCTACCAGTCTGGATACGATTTTGGCGGCACCCTTTCCCATCATGTCTATTGCCTTTCCCCGGTCTCCTTGTTTTCTCAGCACTGATATATCTATTCCTGCCTCTAACGCCACCTGGTCCGATTCAATATCTGCCGGAAAGTGGGTGCTATCGCCCATGACTCCGGTGTTGATAGTAAGTACCTGGTCTCCGTGCGCTCTGATGCATTGACACAGAAAAGAGAAATTTTCTCCTTTCGTGTCAAAACATCCGAGTATGAGTATGCTTTTGTTAGGGTCAGTCATGGAGTTTTGCTAGTGAGCAATATAAAAAACGTTTGCCTGATTTCAGAGAAGACAATCTTGTTTTCCTCGCTATTTCATAGGTGTTCCGGATGGTTTTTTGAGCTGCTTTGATGTTGCAACAGGCACACCGAAAACGGGCATATCATTTTCTGTCCAGCTAATTTTTTGAACTCTCGGCGATCTTTTATCGCTACATCCATCTGCCGGATTATCGTTGGCATGGTAAAGTATCCAGTCTTCGGTTCCATCCGGGCTTTTGAAAAATGAATTATGTCCGGTGCCATAGACACCGTTTTCGGGCGACTGCTGAAACACAGGTTCAGGTGATTTCGTCCACGCCTTTGGGTCTAACAGATGGCTGTTTTCATCGGTAGTGAGCATACCCAGTGCATAGTAGGGCGTCCAGCAGCCACTGGCAGAATAAATGAGATGGAGCTTACTTCCATGCTTCAATATCTGCGGGCCTTCATTGACATACACGGGAGATTCGGGTGTCCAGGCATCAGGATAATCCCAGTTTCTTTCCCATTTTAGTTCCGGCTTGCTCAATGCTACCCTATCTGAATTGATTGTCCAGGGGTTAGACATGGTAGCAATGTATATGCGTTGGGTTTCCTCCTTTGTCTTAGGTTCCTGCCATCCTGACCATATGAAATATAAGGTGTCCCGATGTTCAAAAATACTGCCATCTATAGCCCAGTTGTCTTTGTCGTCCGTTTTGATACGCCCTTTCACCTCGAAACTTCCTGTAAATGGATCGCGGGAAGTATTTTCAAGTACAAACATTCTGTGGTTGCGGTTGTCACCGTTGTCGGCTGCCACGTAGATATACCAGTTGCCGTTGATATGATGAACTTCAGGTGCCCACACATTTTTGGAATGATCAGTTCCGGCAGGCGGATTCCAGACCATCTTTTTTTCTGCATGTTCCAGGTCGGTAATGTCTGGTGTTCTCATTAGTGTGATTTTACTAGCATCCGACTTGATATAATAATAATTTCCTTCATGATAGATAGCCCAGGGATCGGCACCACTGGTAAGCAGAGGATTGGTAAAAGTGCTGTCTGCTGCCACCTGACTCCCTTTTTCTGAAGAAGTATTTTGGTTGCAACTTGTCAACCCTACAATTGTGGCGATACATAGGAGTGCTGCAATTTTAATTATATTGAAATGCATGTATAGCTAATTTTTTAACAAACACTTAGTCATTGTTACCATCGGGGAGCCAAAAATCAAAAGACTGATCTCTGGGAGCTTTTAGTGTGCCGTTTTCAAACATCAAGGGAGCCACCTGAATGGCAGTTCTGTGATTTTCATAAAAAGACTTATCAGGATCAGTTTCCAGATGCGACTTTCTGCCAGGGTGTGTAAAATAGAAGATATAAGCCATATCTTCAAATGTCAGTACATCTGCATGGGCACCAGTAGGCTGGTCATCCACGCGCTTGGAGGCTGTATCAAGCACCAGCCCTTGCTTTTCCCAGTGATCCAGGTCTTTGGAACGGTACACACGCAGGCCGTGCCATTCGTCGGTAAGCATCCAATAGTAGCCTTGAAATTTGAATACTTTTGGCCCTTCATGCTCCTTGCCTTCTATGATAGGCTGCTGGGCAGTCGTCCAGTTTTCCAAGTCAGGAGATTCCGACATCATGGTGATGCCGCCTTTGGCATCGTCCTTATACCACATCCTCCATGTACCATTAGGGATTTTATACAGTGAAGCATCAATGACATGCTCTGATGACAAAGAAAGGTCGTGATCGTATGTCCAATCCCACAAGTTGCTGCTGGTATAATGCACAATGTTCTCCTTACCACCCCAATGGTTTCTAACGCCTTTGATATAGACAACAAACATATGGTATTTCCCTTCATGGTATACCACGTCGGGTGCCCAGAAGGTATTCCAGCCTTTCTCAAATTCCAGGTCAAGATAGCCCCGGAATATCCATGTCTGTCCATGATCGCTGGAAGAAGCCGTGCCTATCCTGTTGCCATAGTAAGCGGATACATCAGCGGTGGGCATGTTGGCCCGGCGGGTTGTATAGAGCATCCACCAGCTTTTTTCTTCTCTGTTCCAGATCAGCACCGGGTCTGCTGCGCCATCGTAAATTGGGTCGTTATAGAGCGGGGCAGGGGCTATATGTGCTGCCTCGGGCTGATGCTGTGCTTTTGCTGCTAAGTGACACAGGAACAGCATTGCGAGCATTGATAGGAGGAAAGTATAAGTAGTGTTTTTTATCATGTGTAGTTTTACTATTGCCAAACATCCATTCTAAAGACAAAGATGCTACATGTATCGGCCATCTTCTTGCTTTATTTTGCTCAAAAATAATCTATTTGTCAAGCACATACAACTTCATCCGTGATCAAAGTGATTGAGAACCAGGTGAACAAAGGGCAGGTGCTGACTTATGTTTCGCATCTTAATCTTGCCAGGCTTCAAACCGATTATGTAAAAGTGTATCACCAGTAGCAATACTTAGAACAACGCTAATTGTCTGATGGCGGAGATACAAAAAGGACAGAGCACTTATAGCCATTAACTCATCCGCTGCACATGGTACGCAAACATAATCGTCCCTTTAAAACAAAATACCTATCTGAGAGCTTTTTAAACAAAGCCTTACGATTTATTTTTGAAAATGGCACACGACCACAGTCATTCACACGGATATACAAACTATGGAAAAGCCTTTGCTATTGGCATCGGCCTGAACGTAATCTACATCGCAGTAGAAGTTTTCTACGGTTTATCAGCAAATTCATCGGCCCTGCTGGCTGATGCCGGACACAACGTCAGCGACGTTTTAAGCCTAATATTGGCCTGGGCCGCTACCTGGGTTGCGGAAAAGCGACCTTCCGGAAAATATACCTATGGCCTACGCAAAACCACCGTGATGGCTTCTCTGGTCAATGGAGTGTTAATTATTGCCGCCGGTGGTATCATCACCTGGGAAGCTATTGATAAACTACAGCACCCGGTGGCAGTGCCCGGCAACATCATCATGCTGGTGGCTGGCATTGGCGTGGTGATCAATACTATGACGGCATTGCTCTTTATGAAAGGCCAAAGTGACCTGAATATCAAAGGTGCCTTTCTTCATATGGCCGCTGATGCAGGTGTTTCTTTGGGTGTTGTGTTGGGTGGGTTGCTTATCAAGCTGACTGGCATCGCCTGGATAGATCCTGTTTTGAGCTTTATCATTGTTGCTGTAATTGTGTACAGTGCCTGGGGCCTACTGGCAGATTCTGTCAAACTGGCTCTGGATGCCGTGCCCGAAAATATCAGCCTGGATGAAGTAAAAGCCTTTCTGGAATCTACCGAAGGGGTAGAAGAAGTCCACGACTTGCACATATGGGCTATGAGTACTACAGAAACTGCTCTGACAGTACACCTGGTGGTGCCTGGTGAACACAACGATCAGTTTCTGTACGATGTGCGCGAAAGGCTGCACGAGCAATTTGAAATCACCCATACCACCTTGCAGATTGAAAAAGGCTTTGATGACCATGATTACCGGCCTTATAAAGAGAAAACATCAACACGATGACGTTTGACACGACAATACTTTTTGCATATGCGCTACCTAACCCCTCCGCAGCTACCCCCGGAAATAGTATGGAAATAGGTCCCTGGATCTGGGTCGGATTTATTGTGTTCATTATTGCGCTGCTGATCGTGGACCTGAAGCTGGTCATGCGCGAACCGCACAAGGTCACTACCAAAGAGGCAGGCATCTACAGTGCCATCTGGATCAGCCTGGGAGTTGCCTTCACCGGCGTAATTGCCCTGTGGCAAGGAGGAGCCGCCGCTTCTGAATACATTACTGGCTATCTCATTGAGCTGTCTTTATCGATGGACAATGTATTCTTGTGGGCTGTGCTTTTCACCTATTTCAAAGTGCCATCCAAATACCAGCACAAAGTTTTATTTTGGGGAATCTTTGGGGCTTTAGTGCTCCGTGCAGGATTTATCATTGGAGGAATCGCTTTGCTGGATGCCATCCACTGGGTGGTCTATATTTTCGGGGTATTGCTCCTGTACACTGCTTATAGTATTTTTAACAGCGATATAGCAGAAACCAATCCCGGAGAAAATCCTGTCTTTCGGTGGGTCCATAAGGTGATACTACAAACGGAAGATTACCGGGAAGATCGTTTTTTTGTAAAAGAAGATGGCAAGCGTCTGGCTACTCCTTTATTCACAGTGCTGGTGATCATCGAGCTATCTGACATCATCTTTGCCGTAGATTCCATACCAGCTATTCTGGCAGTTACCCGCCAACAGTTTCTGATATTCAGTTCCAACGCTTTTGCCATTTTAGGGTTGCGTTCCCTGTATTTCCTATTGGCAGATATGAAAGACCGGTTTGTCTATCTAAACAAAGGACTTGCCATCATTTTGGCTTTTGTAGGTATCAAATTCCTGATCAGCGAATGGTGGGAGATTCCTACCTGGCTATCGCTGGTCTTTATCGTCGTAGTGCTGGCCGCTTCCATCGTGTTATCTCTTAAAAGTTCTAAGAACATTACTGCTGGAAGATAGATCAATGCTTCTAAAAAAGTCATAAAACAATGCAATATTATCAACCACTCTGGCTAGGTCTTGTTAACTTATAATTCCAGTCATATTGGCTTGTCAATCCTAACATGTGCTAAACATACAAGGAAGAACCTGTAGGCCGTCCTGGCTAGCCCCCCCAATTTTAAATACATTTTTTCTTCTTCCCCTGATGGCTATAGTGAGCCACAAAAGAGCATTATCAGGCGATGTATAATTGTAAGAAGATTTAATATCTCTCCGAGTCCGGTCTTGTGACAGGACATCCGGCTAATCACAGATAATGCAAACCAGTATAGCAGATTGTATGTATGCGTTGCATTCATCAATCAAGAGATTGGTAAAAAGGGAGATAAATTTTTGTGGTTTATTGTTGATAAATAGATTCTTATATATATTTATTAGCTTAAATATAATAAAATAGCTTTAAAAGCACTTTTAATGTTAATATGTGTTTTATGGCTTTTTCCGCTCTTTTCCCAAAGCTTGTGTGTTCAGAACTATAACACAAAAAAAGGTTTTATCTTAACATATGACAATGATACGATCAGAGGACTTATCAAAGAGAAAAGCGATTTGAGTGAAAGCATCTTATTCCAGGCAAATGGTAGCATTGGCTATAATGTCTACACTCCAAATGATATTTCCATGTTTTATTAGGTAAGGAGGTTATTATTATAAATCATGGCAAGTACCTATGCAGGGTGGCCTATCCCAACAACTTTTTCTGCTCTCTTTGATAGAGGGTTACTTAAGCCTATACAAAGGGCAAGCATACTTTTATGTAGCCAAAGATCATGGTCCGCTAACAAAACTTGAACAGAGAGATACAATCATAAAAAACTATAAAAAAGAAGATAAACGATACATTCGCTCACTCACTTATCTAACGTCTGACTGTCCGCTACCCCAGAAAAAGCTTAACAAGACAAACCTGACAACACCGGATCTTGTAAAAGTTATTATGGCTTATAATGAATGCATCCAGCCTGACTCTGCTACTAAAACTACTACAGAAGCTGCAAAAGCGAAGCTAAGAGTAGGCATAAGAGCTGGCACTATAGTGAGCAATATAAAATATATAGTGGAGGGAAATAACAAAAACATATATGATTTTACGGCAGCCATCGGATATTCTACAGGTATGCTATTTAATCTTTCCTACCATGATAACCTATCCATTCAGCCTGAGTTATTGGTTACAAAGAAGGGAAGTTCTTACCATAGTACGATCAGTAGCCTGTATGAATTGACCTCACACTTCTCTATTACTTACCTGCAATTACCTATATCAATCTATTACATGTGGCCAACCAAGCGTATACGTCCTTTCGTTTCAGTAGGGGGAGTGTTCGGATATACACTGTACAACCGATCATATAAGGATATATCTTCTGTTAGACGTGCTACAGCAATAGACAAAGACGAATACGGCCACAGAGGGGGGGCGGGATTATCTTACTCTCTCAACAACAATCACAGGCTTGGTATAGAATACATATATGAAAGATCATTGACGAATGGGATACGCTCTTTTACGCAAGCGCATTTCATCACACATTATCTTTCTATGAGCTTTCGCTTTTGAACACACCCTCTTGACTTAAAAAAAGCCATGAACAATTTTTTGCTCATGGCTTTTAGTTTGTGGAGCCGGAGGGAGTCGAACCCTCGTCCAGTCGTGACCATTATCGTATCTTCTACATGCTTAGATAACTCTTGGATTTTCGAGCGGTGCAAGGTAAGCATCAGACCTGTAGCACAACCTTAGTTGCTTTATTTCGCCAGCGTGTCGCAACTCCACACCTACTAGTTCTTCCTGATCGACACCCTGTGATCCCGCCGGGAAAAACGGCAGCAGGCAGGATGTGGCTTCGGGAGCATGGCTCAACCGAAAACGCCTGGTTTTAGCTGTTAGCTAAAAATTAGGCAGCCATGGCGTAGTTAGATTCGCCAGTTATTGGTTTAGGACTATTGATCAAGGCTCTCACCCCATGAGCCTGCATGCTTACACACGTAACCGCACACCCTGTCAAATCCAGTCGGCCCCAAAGCCAACGTTGTCAATCTTACGACGTGCAATGATATTACACAGCAAAGCTACAAAAAGTTTCGCAGATATTTACATGTTAATATTGCACAACAAGATTTACCTTTTATGGGTTGTGTCTTCATAGTAAAGCTTAAATATTATTGCCTTGAACTGCCAAAAGGGCTATTTTTACACATTGCTTATGCAAATTGATTCTTATTACTTAACCTATTGTACCAATATCCACCCGGCAGAGACCTGGGAGGATACCGAAGCCAGTCTTCGGCAGTATATTCCGCAGATAAAAAAGGCGGTGGCCCCTAACCAGCCAATGGGTATCGGTCTGCGCCTCTCACACATTGCCAGCGAAACACTGGCGCAGGATGCACCGTTCAACCGCTTTAAGTTGTGGCTGGCCGAGCAAAATGCCTATGTTTTTACTATGAATGGCTTTCCCTATGGTAATTTTCATCACGATGTGGTGAAGGGCGACGTGCATACACCCGACTGGACTACCCAGCAGCGACTGGATTATACCATTCGCTTGTTTGACATCCTGGCTGCACTGCTGCCTGAAGGCATGGATGGTGGCATTTCTACTTCTCCTCTGTCTTACAAAATTTGGCATAAAGATGCGGATGTCCATCAGGTGATGAAGCAAGCTACACTGAATATTGCAGTGGTGGCTGAACATCTGCATAACATCCGCCAGCATACCGGGCAGCTTTTGCATCTGGATATCGAACCCGAACCGGATGGTGTGCTGGAAAGTACGCAGGAAGTGATCAACTTCTACCGCCATTGGCTGATTCCGCTAGGCACTGCTTATCTGAAAGAGCATCTGGGCCTGTCAGACAAAGCCGCAGAAGAATGCTTGAAAACGCATATACAGATTTGCTACGATGTCTGCCATTTTGCTATTGTCTACGAGGAGCCAACGGAGGCATTCAGAGAATTACAGGCAGAGGGCATCAAAATAGGCAAAATACAGATCAGTGCCGCCCTGAAGGCATCGTTGAACACACCACAGAAGCAGCAAGTGCTGGAAGCTTTTTCGTCATTTGCAGAGCCTACGTATTTGCATCAGGTGGTACAAAAAAATACGGATAGCACTTTCATACATTTTGATGATCTGCCAACGGCATTGGAGCATGTAGATGATGTGGAAGCTGTAGAATGGCGTACGCATTTTCATGTACCGGTTTTTCTGGATAGTTACGGCCTGCTAGAATCTACGCAGGATGATATAACGAAGGTGCTGTACTATCTGCAAGCGGGGTGCCGCCCAGCGGGGTGCCGCCCAGCGGACCGCGTCGCCGGTCAATGCCGCCCTCAAATCCAGGTAACCACCCATCTGGAAGTGGAAACTTACACTTGGGAAGTGCTTCCGCAAGATATACAACTACCCCTAGCCGAATCTGTCATCAGAGAGCTACAATGGGTAAAACAACATATGAGCAAATGAAAAAGACAGTGGTCATCGACGTAGTAGCCCTTTCGTCAAGGCTTATTGGCGAGTACACACCTTTCTTGCGCCAGTGGATGGCACAAGGTAAGAAAGTAACCATTGACCCGGTGCTACCAGCCGTTACGTGTTCTTCGCAAAGTACCTATCTTACGGGCAAATGGCCGGCAGAACATGGCATTGTAGGCAATGGCTGGTATTTTCAGGATGAATGCGAGATCAAGTTCTGGCGGCAGTCTAACCGGCTGGTGCAGGCATCCAAGATCTGGGAAGAAGCCCAACAGCACGATCCAGATTTTACCTGTTCCAATATGTTCTGGTGGTACAATATGTACTCATCGGCAGATTATGCGGTCACGCCACGTCCGCTCTATCCGGCTGACGGGCGTAAGCTGCCTGACATTCACAGCCAGCCGATGGATCTGCGGCATCGCCTGCAAGATACGTTGGGGCAGTTTCCGCTGTTCAACTTCTGGGGAGCCAATGCCAACATCAAGTCTACCCGCTGGATCGCCGATGCCTCTATGCTGGTAGACCAGTGGCACAACCCTACGCTCACCCTAATCTACCTGCCGCACCTGGACTATGAACTGCAACGCAGTGGCATAGATTTTTCTAAAATCGGCAAAATGCTACAGGAAGTAGATGAGGTGTGCAAAGACCTGATTACCTACTATGAGGAAAAAGGTGCGGACGTGATTGTTCTGTCTGAATATGGCATCACCGATGTGCGAAGGCCCATGTATCTCAACCGTATTTTGCGGGAGCATGGATATATTAGCGTGAAGGACGAACTGGGCACCGAAACCCTGGATGTCGGCACCTGTGGAGCCTTTGCCGTATGCGACCATCAACTGGCCCATGTGTATGTGAATAGGAAAGAAGATATTTCTAAAGTAAAGCAACTGCTGGAAGAAACGATAGGTATAGCACTGGTGCTAGACGAAGCAGGCAAAAAGCAGTACCACATTGATCATGAAAGAGCTGGCGATCTGGTGGCCGTCGCGGATAAACATTCGTGGTTTGCTTATTATTACTGGCTGGATGATGCCAAAGCACCCGACTATGCCCGCACGGTGGATATTCATCGCAAGCCAGGCTATGATCCGGTAGAAATGTTCTTTGATCCGAAGATTCGTTTCCCGATGGCCAAAGCAGGCTTCAAAGTGCTCAAAAAGAAACTGGGCTTCCGCTATCTGATGGACCTCACACCGCTGGATGCCTCTCTGATCAAAGGTTCGCATGGCCGCATCGATGAAGACGATGTAAATCATCCGGTGCTGATCACCAAGAGGAAGGATTTGTTGCAAAAGTCATCTATAGCCCCTACTGATGTTTATGGAATGATTATGGCGCATCTGGGGTTTGATCAAAAAGTTAAGTTACATGAAACGAAGCTTTGATTGAAAGAACTTTTGAAACCCTATCAAAATGGTCAGACATTCTTCACGGATCTCACTCAGCCAATCCGCACTTGCCAATAACATCAGCTTCATCAGGAAAAAGATAGGTGTTGGCACACGCATTTCTTCGGTGGTCAAGGCCAATGCATACGGGCATGGCATCGAGCAGTTCGTACCCATGGCCGAACAATGTGGGGTAGATCATTTTGCCGTGGCTTCGGCCTTCGAGGCACAGGAAGTGTTGAAGTACTGCGCTCCTACTTCCAAAATTATGATCATGGGCATCTTATATGACTGCGACATTCCCTGGGCAATTGACAATGGCATTGAGTTTTATGTGTTCAACTATAGCAGGCTACCAAAGGCACTTGAAGCAGCCCAAAAGCTTGGCAAAAAAGCCATTATCCATCTGGAAGTAGAAACGGGAGCCAATCGTACCGGCATGTGGGCGCATGAGTTTCCGTTGGCATTGGATTTTATGAAACAACATGCTACTCATCTTGCCTTTGAAGGCTTGTGCACCCATTTTGGTGGTGCAGAACATCTTTCTAATAAGTTTAAGATGGATGTACAGCACAAAAAGTACGAAGATTTTCTTCAGGTGTGTCACGATGCGGGTATTATGCCGCGCTATCGGCACATTGCCTGCTCAGCGGCTATCTTTAATGTGCCGGGCAGCACCTACGATATGGTGAGGGTAGGCATCTTACAATATGGTTACTGGCCTAGTCCGGATACTTATGCCGTGCACCTAAAGGATATGGGTAAGTCTTCGGATAACCCGCTGCGAAGAATCTTTACCTGGAAAACGGATATCATGGATATTCGCAAAGTGTTGGCCGGAGAATTTATCGGATATGGAACGACTTTTCATGCAACTAAAGAAATGCGCATTGCAGTGCTGCCACTGGGCTACTCGAATGGCTATCCTCGCGGGTTGTCTAACCAGGGCAAGGTGCTTATCGGAGGAAAGATAGCTTCGGTGGTGGGCCTGATCAATATGAACCTTTTTATGGTAGACATTACCCATATTCCAGATGTTGAAATAGGCGACGAAGTGGTACTGGTAGGTACACAGCAACAACATACCCTCACCGTAGCCTCTTTTACTGACATTGCCGAGTTGGTTAACACTGAGATGCTTAGCCGCCTGCCTGCGGCTATCCCGCGTAAGGTAGTATCTTAATTGTTACAATTTGATCAAAACAAGTTGGTATATGTTTTTTCTTATAAACAGCATCTTTCAAACGTATACTTCTGATTAGTATGTAATTTGTGAAGTGATATTCTCTTGCATTACGAAATTATTGCATATGTAATATTTTCCTGTAAATAGTACATAATAACTATTTTTATCATAAGACTGATGTTGCTATACATTAGCAAATTGCTTCTTTATTATCCATACAGATGCTATCTAAGCATCAAATCATCTATTTTATTTATTAGCATATTTTTTTGAATGCAAACTTTGCTGTTTTGTGATGATACCATACAAATCATAAATCCCATCTGTTTTCAATTTTATGTTGCCGACTGCCTGAATAACTTGCCAACCTGTTTAAATCATAGCAAACCACCATTTATGAAATCAAGTATGTATTTATTTCCCCGATTATTCAAAAATTTGCTGAGAATCCTATGTCTCCTAACGATTTTGTCTGCCTGTAAAGACGACGACATGGGCATGGAATATCCTCCTTTGAAAGATGCCACAACCTATGAGCTAAGATCAACGTCCGGATCAAACATTAATGGTTACGTGATTTTTAGCCAGTCCGAAGAAAACGAAACTGATGTGGTAGCTGATGTCAGGCTTGCCGGTACAGAAGCAGGCGTATCTTATCCTGTATATCTCAAGAACATGTCGGCTATAGAAAACGGAGGAGTCGCTGTTACGCTAACACCTGTAAGCGGCGAACTGGTAAGCGGAACCAATATCAGAACAAGCCGTACTGTCATTTCCAAAACAGAGGGAGGCGAGGCACTTACTCTGGCATCTATGGCCAATTTTGATGGTCATGTGGTTGTGCAAAAAGGGGAGGATAATGCTGTCGTTGCAATCGGTAATATTGGTGGTAATACGGCAACCGACTTATCTAAAACATACACTTTATCCAGCATTGGCGGCTCCAAGGTTGGCGGCAATGTTGTTTTCAGTCAGTTGAAGACCGGCCTTACGCAAGTAAGGATTGAGTTGGACACTACAGGCGGTACCGGCGTATATCCTGCCCATATACACAACAATGCAGCAATTGTTTCCGGCGATATTGCTATTGACCTGAACGCTGTAGATGCCAGCACCGGCAAGAGCACAACAATCGTGAGAAAAAAGAAAGACGGCACGGCCATCACTTACGAGCAACTGTTAGCATTTAATGGATATGTCAATGTGCATCAAAGTCCGGATAATCTTGAAAAAGTGATTGCACAAACTGATATTGGGGGCAATACACTGACTGGAGAATCTACTACCTATCAGCTAGATTCAATGATGGCAGGTGGCCAGATTGGTGAAGTTACTTTTGCAGAAAGAGAGAATAAGCAAGCCCTGGTGACTATCATGCTCGAAGGTGCTGCACAGGTAGAACCACACCCTGCCCACATCCACGCCAATACAGCTGCTGAAACAGGAGATATTATGATTAGCCTGACCAACGTAGTCAATAATATGAGTGTCACCAACGTCGCTATGTTTGACAATGGCACACCGGTAACCTACGATAGCCTTACCAAATACAATGGATATGTCAACGTGCATCAAAGTATGGCTGCTCTGGGAACAGTAATCTCGCAGGCTGACATCGGGCAAAATGGCCTAACCGGTGAGTCTGTAGTCTACCCGCTGAATAATGTTCTAAATGCTGATACCATAGGAATAGCTACTTTCTACCAAAGAAACGACGGTACTACTTTGGTTGCGCTGATGCTGACAAACCCATTAGGCAATGGGACGCACCCTGCCCACATCCATATCAATACGGCTGCCGAAGGTGGAGATATTGCCGTTAGTCTGAACAACGTAGACGGCACCACTGGTATGAGCAAAACAAGCGTGCGCATGTTTGACAATGGCTCTGCTGTTACCTATGAGCAACTGTTTGCTTACGATGGCTATATTAATGTACATCAAAGTGCCCTTGACCTGGCTACCATCATTGCACAGGGAGATGTTGGAATAAACAAACTTACCGGGGAGCAAAAAGTGTATACGCTCGCTGCTGTAGGCAATTCAGGGGTAAGTGGCACAGCTACTTTTGCACAGAGAAAAAGCGGTGCCAGTTTGGTGACATTGGTTTTAGATGGAACCTCTGGACTCAATAGCCATCCGGCTCATATTCATTTCAATTCGGCTTCCGAAACAGGTAATATCGCTATCAGTTTGAATGATGTGGACGGAGTTACCGGTTTGAGCAAAACCAATGTGGAGATGCTTGATAACAACGTAGGCATCGACTATGAAGGTCTTCTTGGATTTGATGGCTACATCAATGTACATCAAAGTGCCCTTGACTTGGCTACCATTCTGGCACAAGGTGATATAGGGTCTAATATAAAAGAAGACGATACAGAAGAATAGTAATTGTGTTAAATGTTTATTTTTGGAGAGCTTCGTACCCTGGTACGAAGCTCTTTTTTTTACTCTTGTTTCAGATAAACCTTTTTGCCTGTTTTAGCACTTTCTTTGGCAGCCTCCAAGATTTCTACCACAATCATATTATTCTCCAGCGAAGAAAGGTCATAAGGAGCTACCTTGATTTCCCCTTTCACCACAGCTACCAGAAAGCTAAAAGGATCATCATATGGAGCTTTGCGCTTTGGTAGTGTTTCTTGCCTGGCTTTGTTGTCACCGGCCAGCCGGATACGCATATCAGAGCCATTATCCGCCATCACATAGCCTGTCTGGCCATATATTTCCATGTCTTTTCTGCTGAACGGCCAGTTCCACGATGCCTGGATGATGCCCTGTGTTTCAGGATATTGCAGCAGAATGGTAGCCTCGTCATCCACTTTCGGATAGATTTCCGGCTTAAATTGCTGCGTCAGTCCAATCACGGCTTCGGGCCGTTCGCCTTTCATCAGCCAGGTGATGAGGTTGGCACCATAGCAGCCAAAATCTATGACCGCACCGCCTCCATTCTCTTTTGGGTCCGTGAGCCATTCGAGAAACTCCGAGTTTACGCCAATCTCTTTGGGGCCTTCATGTCCGTCGTGTACTACAATCTTACGAAGCTGTCCTACTGCATCATCTGTCACGGCTATCTTATATGCCTGATGGTTGGTGGCATACCAGGTGGTTTCGTAGTTGGTCAGCAGGTAAATGTGGTGCTTTTCGGCCAGTGTTTTCATTTTCTTTGCATGTGCTACACTTACGGCCAGCGGTTTTTCTACCATCACATGAATGCCCATCGGGGCACAAGCTTCTACCACGGCTAGGTGCTCGTAAATAGAGCCGAACGCAGTCACTGCTTCGGGTTTGGTTTTGCGAAGCATCTCTGCCAAATCATCATATACGATATCCATGCTATAGCCATATTGCGAGGCATACCGCTGCGCCAGTGCTTTGTTGGGTTCATAGATACCGACAATTTCCAGGTCTTCCTGCTTAGGACGGTTGAGTAAACCATGTACATGCGCATGGGTGAGGCGGGCAATGCCTACACGCAGCGGCTCCTGAGATTGTTTTTGTGGCTGCGCCATGCTGATGTGAGTGATGATTAGTAGGGATACGAAAAGGAATAGTGTACGCATGATACTATAGGTTATATGACTTGCCTTCACTATTTGATAACGTATAACAATATTTATCTATGGTTCAGGTAAAGTCGCGTTTCTTACAAAAAATATGTGTTAGTTAATGATATTTTCGTCAAGTATTTTATGACACGCTTTTGCCAGCTTTTTGGCAATTTTATTCGTATCACCTACAATCAAGGCATGAGCATATTCAGTACTGGTAGGATTGTGTACACATTCTTTGCCTAAATCTAGCGGTATTTTTGCTGACAAAAAAGCAGCGGTTTGTTTAGATCGGTCTATGATAAGGTCTATATCATCAACAAGGGTTTCGATTTGGACTGAAAGTCCGTCTTCGCTAGGCTTGGTTTTGAAATTAGCACTTGTAGTTCTTTTGATCTCTTTGCCATTTTCTATCGATGTTGTTATATGCGAAGGTACACGGGGTATTTTTCTGATTAATGTATCTTCTACTGTAATGACATACAGCTTTGCATCACTCATATTGTACGATAAGTTTAGTGATGTCATTAATAGATGCTGGTTTGCTATCTATGATATCAGCATCTTTATTGTAAACAACCAAGTTCATTGTACCATTAGGATGTATCTCAATTTCTTTGTCATATATGTAACCATCCATATCGAATTGAATTCCACCATCTCTCATTGGCACGCATATATCTATAGTAATACCATTTTTTATGATTTTATCAGCAACTTTCTTAGCTATATTGATAGCGGTATCAGTAGTTTTCTCTGCGTCATATCCATCCCAGTTATAGTTTAAATTTTTAAAGCTATTAATAGCTTTTAGTATCTTTGAATATGAATCCTGGTTCTTTAAGCTCGCGATAAATAGCGAAAAATTCTTGTCTTTTATATCGTAGTTAGATGGTTTGTTGACTCTATTAATATATAAGCGGTTGTCTTTATAGTTTGTGGGACTTATAGATGGCTCAAAAGAAAAATCTAATAACTTCTTATCAAAGCCGATCGTAAAATTGTCATAGTCAGACGTACTATAAATTTTCCATGGGAGTGCCTTAAAAATATTTTTACCCTGTATGATGCCTGTTTTTTTGTTGCTACTTTCCTTCATCATGACTACTATTTTTAAGTTTCTTTTGCTCTTCAATGTTCTTTGTTGCCTCTACTATCATGTCTTTTAGTCTAAACAGATGAGGTGTAGTAATGATCATTCTATGAGTAACTTTTATTTTGTTGTCAGCTTGTAAAAGTGAAAAGGCTATCTCTACATCATCATCAGTGATTCTGGTAAAAAAAATCTGATTACTATAGAATACCTCTGAGTCTTCGTACCCTTTTACTTCTATGCCCTGTTCACTATCATTTTCGCTTTCCACTTTTCTGAATTTAGATGGTAATTTATTATGTAACGGTTGTTAAATCTATTAAAATACTTTGTAACAAACGAATTTTATGCAAGCGAAACATTGCGCCAAAAGATACATGACGTTCGGAAATTCTAAACCGTAGCCACAGAACCACCATCCACTCTATAGATACTACCGGTAATAAAAGAGGCGCGCTCGGATGCCAGAAAGGCGATGACGGCACCGGTTTCTTCCACTGTGCCACTTCTTTTCAGTACCAGGCTGGGGCGGTTTTCTTTCAGGAAATGCTTTTCAGCTTTTTCTGGCGTAGTGCCCTGCTGTTCGGCCTGCTGCTGCATCATGCCTTCTACCAGCGGTGTTTTAATAAATGCCGGAGCCACGGTATTGACCAGAATACCGTCATCAGCATACAACTTGGATAGTGTCTTGCTAAGGTTGTCCAGCGCACCTTTGGTTACGTTGTAGAGCGACATATCCGGATAGGGCTGCACACCATTTTCGGAAGAGATATTGATGATCCGGCCCCAGCCATTCTTTTTCATATACGGATGCACCAGCCGGGTGATGGTGGCTACTGAAAAGAGATTCAGTTCGAACAGGTCGCGCCAGTCTTGGGTGCTTAGCTCGTCAAATGGCTTATTGGAACCGATGCCACCAGCGTTGTTGACCAGAATATCAATGGAGCCAAACTGATCGGCTGCCTGTTGTACCAGCTGTTGAATGTCCTTCTCGTTG
>CATQIH010000024.1 GCA_958296015.1 Cyclobacteriaceae bacterium | reverse complement strand
AAAGAAGCTGCTAATGACTGGTGGTTAATAGGATAAATCTGCCCTTGCAAACCCATGCTTTGTGCAAGCTATTAAATAGTTCCCTCCTGGAGGGGACCAACGGGGGAGGGGAAGTAGTGTAACATAGCGAACTCTTTGCCTTTCGGTTGAACGAACGTAGAGAAATATGTGATGACAAAAGCTAAGGCAGTAAAAAATTTCCACCCTGGATTTTGCGCTGTGATGAGCAGCACTTCTTTTTTAAGCCTGCTCATATCCTTTACTTCTTTTTCTCGTCCTATTGCTTTATTAACATCAGTGAACCGCTCAAAATATAAAAGCTTATAACAATAATATCTACCTGCAAAAGTAGCTGGCTTTCCCCTATTGGCATAGTGCTGTTTGCATTCGGGTTACCAGATCATTAGTCATTACCTGTATAAAGCACCGTTTTTTCTGGGATTTTGTTGTGATATACATAAAGTAGTTGCCTGCTAACATAAGCTATAAGTTAAGATGCTTTTGATAAGCAAACTTACAATCCATACAGTCGTCTCTTTGACACAAAATGGTTTACTACCTGTACAAGAGCTAAAAAAGTGATGCTTTGTGCAAGCTGTCAAATAGATCCCTCCTGGAGGACAGAAACAGAAAGGGTAAATAGAAATGTCCTTCAGTAGAAATCTATTTACTTATGAAGTACGAAAGAAGGTGTTAATGACTGGTGGTGAACAGGATATCCATATCCTTGTAAATCATGCTTTGTGCAAGCTGCCAAACAGATCCCTGCTGGAGGGACAATGGGGATGGGGGAGAAAGAGATACTTTCTGAAAATGTATGCAAAAGATGTGGAAAGCTTTAATATTAGCTTTGGAAAATTTTGTAGTGTAGTGTAACTTCCCATTCATGATGCAAGCAGACAACCACCTCTTATGAGTTTACAGGCATTCAACAGCAAATACGAAACCTGGTACCACGGCAAAAACCGGGTATTTGTGCACCTACTTTTCTGGCTCGTCATATTTCTCTACGAAGCTGTACAAACTGCTTTCACTGTCCAAAATGTATACCTGGCTGTTTTATGTGGTGACGCTGAGGGAAGTAGCTACTATTGCCCTGGTTTATTACTTCTTAGTATACTTTGCTATTCCTAAAACTACTTTTGAAAGGACAGATGGTTACTGTTTGTTCTATGCCTATTTTTTGTGCTACATTGTAATGACTGCGAGTGAATATTATACGCTTTACTTTATAAGTAAATATAATTGGGGGAATAAGTTCATACAGCCCCTCATAGACTTTTTTCTTGAGAAAGACTTCTGGGTCACACTTTTTGAACCTATTAAAATGTACAATGTGATTTTAGGCTATAGCAGTCTTTTTTTAGGCCTGTTGATAAAAATCACCAAGGAGTTCTTTTCCAGCAGCAACAGATCGCTTCGGCTGGAGAAAGAGAATATCAAACTGGAAAAGGAGAAGACCGATATGGAGCTTAACTTTCTGAAAGCGCAAATTCAGCCACATTTCTTTTTCAATACGCTCAACAACCTGTACTCTATTGTGATCGATAAAGACGAATTTGCCGCAGACATTGTCCCTGAAACTCTCTGACCTGATGCGGTATAGCTTGTATGAGGCTGGCAGCAGCAAAATCTCCCTTGCCCGTGAGCTTCAGTTTTATCCAGGGACTATGTGAGGCTGGAACAGATACGTCATAAAGACCATGTGACGATCAGCCTGGACATTCAGCAGGTGCCTGCCAACCTGGAGATTCCTCCGCTGATCCTGATCACTTTTTGTAGAGAAACGCCTTCAAGCATGGCATCAACAATACCATTGATGCTTCCTGGGCACACATAGAAGCCTCTGTGCAGGGCACTACTTTGCATTTTAGCATCGAAAAACAGCAAACCCGAACGGCTGGCCAGAGAAACAGTACAAGGTGGTATTGGCTTGATCAACGTGCGCCGCCGCCTGGACTTGCTGTATCCTGATCGTTATGCGCTGACTATACAAAAATAAGCCTACTTCTTATACTGTCACCCTCAACCTTACCCTGGATGAAAAAACCAACTGCATTGCGTGATCGTGGGACGACGAGCCACTCTCTCAGAGCCTCATTGAAAAGTTTATCGGCAGGGTGCCTTACTTGTCGCTACAGGCCCACTTACGACAATGCCATTGTTGCCATGCACGGAGTTGTGGCACATCAGCCTGATATTGTGTTTCTGGATATCAATATGCCAGAGATGACGGGCATTGAGTTTCTGAATTTCTTTCATAGGCCACCGCCCCCAACATCATTTTCATCACTGCGCACCAGGAATATGCCTTTGAAGGCTTTGAACATGATGCCGTGGATTACCTGCTCAAACCTGTTGCCTTCGATCGGTTTATGAAAGCCATCTACAAAGTGGAGAAGCGGTTGCACTTCAATGTTGAGTCTTCTGAAGAAGAAAAAAGCACTTCCTGCATCAGCATCACCGCCATCTGTAGAACACCTCGCATGATTTCTTTATGGTAAAGGCCGACAAGAAGCTCATCAGGATTTGCTGTTCGGAGATTATCTATGTAGAGGGCATGAAAGACTATGTGAAGATACACCCTAGCCGATCGTTTACATCATAACACATATAACCAATGACCAGGATGATGGACCTGTTGCCTGCTGCCCGGTTTTATCCGTATCAACCGGTCTTTTATCGTACAGATCAGTGCCATCAAGCTCATCGAGGGCAAATATGGTAGAGACATCCAACGGGCACCGCCTGATGATCGGCATCAACTACCGTGATACGGTGCGAGAAGCCCTCAAGAAATGGACGATTTGATAGTGAATAACCGGATACAAAATCAGGGTTTTCCGCGAAAGAGTAAGGCTCAAAATACAGTATGTTGGTCTAAGAAAATAAAAAGTTGGTCGAAAAAGCTTTCACCTTTTCTATATGTAGCTTACCTTGAGTAGGTACACAGTTACTCATGATATGAAACTACTTATACCAATCTTCGTGCTGGTTTTCTCCCAACTGATCAGCATACATAGTATGCAGGCGCAGCAGAATACACAAGCAGGAATCTCTCAACTTATTGAAGGTAGGGTATTGAATCCAGATAAGACCACACCCGTTGAATATGCTACTGTATTGTTGCTAAGTGCCAACGACTCATCGCTGGTGAAAGGGGCAACTACTGACTCCGTTGGCAACTTTACAATAGAGATCAACGATGCAGCTAACGCTCGCTATTTCATCAGTATTTCTTTCATTGGATATGCAACCTACACCAGCCAATCCTTTGATCTTACATCAAACCATAAGGTATTAAAACCTATCGTCCTAAACGAAAACAGCCAGGAACTCAGCGAAGTAGTTGTACAGGGAGAAAAGTTAGCCGTAGAAGTAAAGTTAGGAAAAACAGTTGTCAATGTAGACAACAGTGCCTTTAAGACGGCCAACACTGCCTTAGATGTACTAAGTAGGTCGCCTGGGGTGTTTGTGAGCGGAGATGGTACTAGTTTGTCGCTCAAAGGCAATACCAGCCCTACGATCATCATTGATGGGAAAACAGTGCCTATAACATTGGATGAAGTAAAAAGTATACCAAAAGAAAATATTGAACAAATTGAGATCATAGCCAACCCCACGGCAGAATATGAAGGTGACAGAAAAGCAATCATCAACATCAAACTAAAAAGAGAGAAAACCTTGGGCATGAACGGCTCACTCTACCTGGGGTACGGCTACAATCGGTATAGCCAATACTTTAC
This sequence comes from Cyclobacteriaceae bacterium, assembly GCA_958296015.1. Classification (GTDB taxonomy): domain Bacteria; phylum Bacteroidota; class Bacteroidia; order Cytophagales; family Cyclobacteriaceae; genus JAJNNC01. The sequence goes on along the minus strand of CATQIH010000024.1, from coordinate 32,552 downwards.
TGGCATCAACGGAAGTTATAAGACCAGGAAACTCGTTTTCTTTGGTAGATACAACTATTCAAACAATAATGGCTTTTATGGGTTTGAATCTACACGGAAAATAGACAATCCGTCAGGGATGACAGAGATTGCTTTGAACTCGCGTGATACTTACACTCCTATCTTTCATCAATATAATGCTGGCGTTGACTACTCACTCAATGACAGGCACGTTCTTGGCATAATGGCCAAAGGGTATGTTAGCGGAAACAACTCAAATTTTGTTAGTGAGACTGATGTACGTACTAAAAAGGATGATCAAACTGATTTTACAGTCACAGAACTGGACACACAAAATCAGAATGATGTGCTTGCTACCAATCAACTGATCAACATGAACTACAGGGGAACGCTAGGAGACAATGAAAGCCAGCTTACGGCTGATCTCAACTACTCAGGTTACCAGACCCAGCAGGAACAAAAAGTACGTACGGTCTCTGAGCAGACCCCGGAAAGGCCCGGCAACCAGATAACAGGTAATATTTCATCGGACCTAACATTGGCTTCAGCGCGCCTGGATTATAGTTATCCACTGGAAAACAGTGGATTAAAGCTAGGAACAAAAGCCAGTTGGGTAAGTAGTGCGGATAATTTGGATTTTGATACGCTGGTAAACGACCAGTGGACTGATGATGTAAGAAGGAGCAATCAATTTGATTACAAAGAGAGGATTTTAGCGGGTTACTTCTTGTATAGTCATCAGTTTGAAAAGTTTGAAATGCAATTGGGCCTGCGAGTAGAAGATACAAAAACAGAAGGCTATTCTTTGACGCTAAACAATACTGTGAATCGTCATTATGCCCGCTGGCTACCGAGTGTCTTAACTCAATACAAAATAAATGTTGATCACAGCATGAACCTTGAATACACACGCAGGCTCTCCAGGCCAAACTTTCGAGACCTGAATCCATTTACTTTTTACCTGGATCCGTTTACATATACCGAAGGAAATCCGTTTTTGCTACCAACGGATATCCATAAAATATCACTATCGTATAACTTTAGAGAATGGGCAACCAGTGTGGCCTACCGACACCAAAGTAATATCATTGCTCAAATGCCCTTTCAGGATGAGGAAACAAATATTACCAGGTTTACCCGCGTAAACTTAGATCGGCTGGATGCTATTGCCTGGGACTTATGGATACCTTTACAAATTACTCGCTGGTACAAACTCAGACCTTATATGGTAGCTACCTATAATCAGTACCAGTCAGGTTATTTGGCTTCAAGTTTCAATAGGTCAAGAATCACTTATCAGACAAGTATCTACAACTCTTTTTTGCTGCCTCAAGATTTTACGGTTAGCTTATCGTTCTACTACCGCTCACCTAGCATAGAGAACTTTGTTGATATGAAATCTATCTATTCAATCTCCGCAGGTCTTAACAAAAAGTTATGGAATGGTAAAGGCGACTTAAATATCAATTTCAATGATATATTCTATACCCTTATTGAGAGAAGGCGTGTGGCGTTCGAGAATATTAACCTTACGTCTATCCAGGAGAGAGGCACGCAGTCGCTGAGCGTTCGGCTTACTTATCGTTTTGGACGTTCTACCTTTAATAAAAGAGACAGGGAAACAGGGAGTAGCGATGAAGAAAAAAGAGTTAAACCTTCTTATTGAGCAAAAAAGGAATGCAAATGCAGACCTATTTACTAAATTCCCACTATTCAGTTAAACGCATGAAACAAGTTAAAACGTACTTTATTTCGGTTCTGATCATTAGCTTTTGTCTTACTGCCGCAACCGCTCAGGCTCAGAAGAAATCTATCCGTGGAAGTAAAAACATAGCGACAGAGACAAGAGAAAGCAGGGATTTTAATAGCCTTGAAGTGAACAAAGGGATAGTAGTGCTTCTGAAAAAAGGCAGAGCAAAAATTGAGATTGAAGCTGAAGACAATTTAATAGAATATATAGTGACGGAAGTCAATGGTTATGCTATGCGCGTAGATGTAGCACCCAATGTTGCGTTGGTAGACATTCAACCAATTATAGTCTCTATCTTTGCGGAAACCCACGATCTCAGAGACATTACTATTTCCAGCGGCGGTAGTATTGCAGAAGGTTCCATAGAAAGAGATAGCCTGAGTTGCCACCTTTCCGGTGGTAGCAGGCTTACATCTAATATCACATCCCATACATTACTACTAAACGTGCAAGGCGACTCAGAAGCAACCCTTTCAGGAGCAGTAGATATAGCAGCTATTGAGGTGACAGGTGCCAGTGAACTATCTGGTAAGGACTTGTCGGTGCAACGATGCACTATTATAGCCGAAGGAAATTCTGAGGCAAGGGTTCGGGTCACAAAAGAAATATCAGCCAGTGCTTCGGGTAATAGTAAGATCAAATACTATGGTCGTCCTAAAGTTCTGGAAAAGAATACTTCCGGCAGATCCAGTGTTAGCGGTAAATAGTAGATCATAATATTTACAAGCCAGCAACCATTGACACAAAAAACGGGTTGAATAATCAGGTCACTTTAAATTTATACCCATGCGCTACACTCATTATTTTATCCTTTTGTGTCTTGTTGTCGCAGGCTGCAACTCCAACGAAGACCTGCCGGGTGCCCCACCCGTAGCCAATGCAGGCAACAGCCTTGATATTCCTATCTGTTACGGCACAGTGACGCTGGACGGTAGCGGCTCTTCTGATCCTGACGGAGATTCGCTGTCATATACCTGGACGCTTGTGGATGCGCCGGTAGGTAGTGCCCGGCCCAATGTGAACGGCAGCGACCGGCCCACAGCCTCCATGACACCCGACGCGGTAGGACAATACGTAGTGCGGCTCAGCGTGAGCGACGGGGTGCATCCGGCAGTGACTGATGACGTGTCTATCATGGTAGGTACCAGCACCAATGAGGCTCCCGTGGCCAATCCAGGCAATGATCGCACCGTGCCTGTGGGGCAGGTAGTGACGCTGGATGGCAGTGCCTCTACGGATGTAGACAATGATACGCTCACCTACCAGTGGGGTATCACCGGCAACCCGATAGGCAGCCAGGCAAAGATCAGCGGTGCAGACAAGGTGCAGGCGCAGTTTACACCCGACAAAAGTGGCAGGTACGTGGTTGCGCTAAGGGTAGCTGACAGCAAAGGCAATTGCAGCAAAGACAACAGCGCAGAGCTTGTGCTTACGGCACAGTAAGCGGCAGAAAGTATAGATGGTGTTTCTGTGGCTTTTGTGGGGCACTCCATGCCGCCGAAGCCGACCTTCACAAGCCGACCTGCTTGAGCGCATTTGCAATGCCTAGTATGAAATGCTCAGCATGGCCGGGTTATTTTTCCAGGTTCCTGGCTTTAACCCTGATTATTTTTCCACTCTTAGAAAATATCAACTCCTTATCCTCTTTGCTTTTTGCACTTACCAGTTTTTTGAAATTTAGTTCAAGTCCTGAAATTATCTTATCTCTTAGCTGAATGTTATTCATATGAAATTTCAATCAATTTGTTCCAGGTATTTTCATTGTAAATCATTTTATCTTCTCCCCTTGATCCCTCCGCTACTGTCTGAAATGGGGACTCCGAATTATCTATAATCATCCAGTTGTCCACTATAGGGATAAATATGTTAATCAAGTTACGAATCCTCTTTTTATATCTCCTCCTGATGACATCTTCCGGTATATTATGGTCGCTTATGGAATACCACTAAACAAAAAAGGCATTATAAATGCCCTGTAAGATCAGGACGAGCCTGACGCAGAGCATCACGCAGCCCTCAAGATTATGCGTTGGAGCTGAGTACAACTTTGCCCCGAACACCGCCGCGTTCAACCCGTTCGTGCGCTATAGATACTTCGCTAAGCGGCATCACCGAGTCAATCAACGGCTTGACTTGTCCCCTTTCGATTAACCGACGAACGGCGTCCAATTTCGCTCTGGTCTGACGATTAAAGATGAAATGAACTGTTGTATTCTTATCCCAATGCGCGAACAGCGATTGCGGCTGTGAGATGTCAACGATTGTTGCTAGGCGACCGAATTCGCTCAACACCAGAGGGCTTCTCTCGATTGTGTCGCCGCCGACGGTATCGAGGACGAAATCAACACCTTTATCGCTCGTTTCCCGATTGATTACTTCTACATAATCCTCCGACTTGTAATCAATAACACAGTCCGCCCCCAAGCTCTTGACGAAATCCGCATTCTGCTTGCTGCAAGTGGTGAAGACGTAAGCTCCGACGGCTTTCGCAAGCTGGATGGCAATCGAGCCGACACCGCCCGCTCCGGCGTGAATCAGTATGGACTCGCCGACCTGAAGTTTGCCGCGCACAAACAACGACTCCCAAGCCGTACCGCCAGTCACTGTCAGGCTCGCCGCCTCAAGGTGCGATATGTTTGATGGTTTGCGCGCCACAATTGATTCGTCTGCGACGTGATACTCGGCGTAGCTTCCGTCGCCGCTAAAAGTCTGCGGTGTATAATAGACTTCATCTCCAACCTTAAAGTCCGTCACGGCTTCGCCGATAGCTTCGACGACTCCTGAAACGTCAGAGCCGATGATCGTCGGCAACTGAACAAAAGCCTTGTAGTCGCCGCGACGAGTCTGGTAATCGATGGGATTAACGGACGTTGCAAGTACCTTGACCAAAAGTTGTTTTAGTTCAGGGACTGGTTTAGGCACTTCTTTTTGCTCGAAAACTTCTGGACCGCCGAAATCTCTGATCACCATTGCTTTCATACTTTTCTTATTTATTCAGAATGATAATGAATTGTTCCAATTCTTTCCTTCTCTTTTCTACTTGCACACAACATCTGTATAGACGCAATTGCGTCTGTATTCTCTATACTGACCACGAAATTGTAGTCATAAACATAAACAAAAATAAGCTTTTTCCTACAAGGGAGCATTGAATTAATAATCTACCCAAGGTCTGTGCCTCCGTGCGGTTCCCCGCCGGGACGCGGTCCTCACAGACATTTAGCGGCTTGTGAGACACAAGCCACGGGTGCGTTTATTTTTCTACGCTCCCTAATCTTTGAACACTTGCTGCTTTGTTGCAAAGAATTAGTAGTGCTGTCTGTGTAAGCATAACCAAAACACATCATCGCAAATGATATGCGCTAGCTCGTCGCCCTTATCCTCTACTGTTGCCCACTGGTTTTATATGTTATTTAAGCAATTGCCTGGCAAAAGAGTGCCGTTTTGTTGATGAGATGCCTGTTTGCCTGGCATAAGAACATCCTTTTGTTGTTGAAATGCGCAGCTGCCTGATGTATGGGAGCACTTTTATGGCTTAATTACTCGTCAGCATGATAAAAGGAACTCCTTTTGTTGTTTTTTTGGCGGTCTGAAGAGCAAAAGGACATCCTTTTGCTATTTTTTTCACGCTTCATGTAATAGCAGGAACTCCTTTTGTTGTTTTTTCGGTCGCTGATGTAATAGAAGGACGCCCTTCCGTAATATTTTTGACTGTCGATGTAATAGAAGGACGTCCTTCTGTCATTTTTCTGACTGCTGATGTAATAGAAGGACGTCCTTCTGTTGTTTTTTATACTATTGTCATCACCTGAAATCTACCTGTGGTTTCACTTTTCCGATGCATTATTCCCCTTAGTTACGCAATATGGCACTGTGTTTTAAAAAAACAGGCAATATTACATGGTTACCTTTCAACTATTTATCACCAAAAATAAAAATGTGTTCATTGTAACTTTGCTGCTGTTCATATTTTTCACATAAACCATAGAATAATGGATAACAAAAACAAAGAACAGAAAAAAGAATGGGTATACCTGGCCGTAGAGGCTACGCTGCAACATGAAGGAATTGCCGCCAACATGGCAAGGTTTGGCTATGATGAAACCAGAATGCAGGAGGCTAAAAACAAACTGGGTAGTGTGCGTATATGGGACACAAAGCACTTCGATCATATTGGTATGCAGAAGAAAGCGACCAAAGATATTAAGAGCGAGCGCAAGCAGGTAGACAAAATCTATACAAAGCACCTGAAACTGGCCAGGATAGCTTTGGAAGATCATAGCAACTTTTGGGATTTGCTCAAACTGGAAGGCGAACGCCACCAGGCTTTACCTAACTGGCTCGACCAGGTAGGCTCTTTTTACTTCAACTATGATCGTGTGGCCCACATACTGGCCAGCTACAACATCACGCAGGAAGAGGTGGAGCAGGTGAAAGCCATGCTCGAGGCCATACAGGATTACCGGGTGGCGCAGTCTATGAGCAAATCTCATGCGCAGGAAGCTACGCGGCAGCGCAACAAGGTATCGCGTGAGCTGGATGAGTGGATGCAGGAGTTTATGTATGTGGCCAAACTTGCCCTGAAAGACAACCCGCAATACCTAGAGGCTTTGGGTAAAATCGTGAAGGGGAAGAAATAAGCATTAGATTTAATAAGAGTTTAGTGGAGAGCGAAACGTATGCGATGGCCCTTTAAAAGGTAATGCGGACTATACCAGTCCGCATTTCTTATTAGAAAACCTTATGATGATAGTGCCTTAATCACATTTAATCTTCATAGACTTCATATCGGTATCCAGATCAGGCTTTTCTGCTCCTGCATTAAAGACAGTAGAATCTCCCTGATAATTTTCTTCCGTCCAGACAGTCACCGTTGATCCTGATCCTACTTTCAGGGCATCAGCCTCATCATTCCAATCTTTTGTGGCATTTGGTAAGCTTTTCAGACTGCTGAACTCACCGGGACCGTTGACGACAATATTATCATCGTCTTCTTCAAAGTTATCTCCAGCATAAAAAAAGGCTCCTTACGGAGCCTCCCTTCTGCTTGCTAAGCAATTGATCAACCTAACGCTTTGCGATGATCAACAAGATTTTGTCCTGGGTCTCCTGGTTAAGGTAGTCAGGGTTTGTCAGCTTTGCCACACGGATGCTTTTGCTATAGCACTCCAAAGCTTTCTCCGGCAGGCGGTTCTGCATGTAATAGTCGCCCTTAACGGTCAGGTTATATTCAGTTTCCTGTATCGCCAGCGACTGATCAAGCCAATGCGCTGCTTCTTTCATATTTACCCCTTTGTCAAGGCATTGTTTGGCGGCTTTGGCAAGGGTGTACCAATCATCAGGACTGGCATTTTCTACGGCGATGCGGGCTTTCTCAGTGGTGCGGTCAATATGTGTGGCGGCAAAGCTGCTGACGCTTACAGACATGACCAGCGCGACGACAAATATTTTGGCAACGATAGCATTCATTAGATTTTTCATAACTCAGATATTTAATTGTTTTGGGTGATAAAATTATACTCAAGACATTGCGAAGGACATGCCGAAAATGCAACTGCATGAATATCAACACTTTGCGTTTTTAGGGATTTACAGGTATTGTCCGGTTATAGCACAACACTGTTCTTTAATGAACATATATGAGTAGAGAAATGAAGGGAGATTGATAGAGATAACTGCCGTGGTGGGTCTTGATAACCGCCGCGGTGGGTCTTGTGACCCACCACAAACTTTGATTGTGCAGACAGTAATTCTCAAACTCATCTGCGGATCACAAGACCCACAGAGGCATGGTATTTATATATAGAGACACAAACCCCTTCCAAGCGTCCTGTGGAGACACAGGCCACGGGTACGGATGAAGGGAGATTGATAGAAAATATAATTTCCTAATCTTCCTTCATTTTCTAATCTCCATTTCCTCATCATCAACATCATTCTTAGTTTACTTTCTGCTTTTATCTGTTATTTTTGTATCGAAATAGAGTTACCCTTTTGAATAGCGGTAATTTTTACTATATTTTTGGAACAGGAAATTCTATGGAAGTTCAGGACATCAAAAACCAGTACGCATTGAAGGAGCTGGAGCTAAACTCTCTGCTTGAAGTTACCCAGGCGATCAACAACAACCTGGCGGAGGAATCGCTGTACAAAATATATAACTTCACGCTGCGCGCTAACCTCAACATCAAGAAGCTGGGGCTGTATGTGCTCAACGAGCAGAGCAATCTGTGGGAATGCAAAGCCAACTTTGGCACCGAAACAGATTTTACCGACCATGTGCTCAACAAAAGTTTCTTATCAGTACAGGATGTACTACAGGTGAAGAACATCGCTGCCAGTGGGCTTTTTGAAGAATTTGATACCGTGGTGCCTATCACACACAAAGACCGTATGCTGGCCCTGGTGTTTGTAGGCGGCTTGCAGCGCGATATAGACGGTCAGTCTACGGAGATCAGCACCACGTTTATCCAGGCACTGAGCAATATCATTATCGTGGCCATTGAGAACAAGAAGCTGGCACGCAAAGAACTGGCCCAGGAAGCCATCCGCAAAGAGATGGAGATTGCCCGGCAGGTACAGCAGTTCCTGTTTCCCAAAAACCTGCCACAGCAGGCAGGGCTACAAGTGGAGGCCAGCTACATCCCGCACCATTTGGTGGGTGGCGATTATTATGACTTTATTGAACTCACGTCGCACCATTTTCTAATCTGCATTGCCGACGTCTCCGGCAAAGGAGTGCCCGCAGCCCTGCTGATGTCTAACTTTCAGGCTGCCCTGAGAACCATTGCCCGGCAAACTATGAACCTGCGGGAGATTGTATCAGAACTTAACTACCAGGTAGTGCAAAGTGCCAATGGTGAGAATTTCATCACGTTTTTTGTAGCCATCTACGATCAGGAAACGCACACGCTGCGCTACATCAATGCCGGGCATATGCCTCCCGTGCTGATAAATTCCTGCAAACAAGTGCATTTGCTGGACCAGGGCACGGTAATTCTGGGCAGCTTTCATCCGCTGCCTTTCCTCAACGAAGGGCAGCTCACGGACTTAGACGACTTCTATCTGTTTGCCTACACCGATGGCCTGACGGAAACTTTCAACGAGCAGGAAGAAGAGTTTGGGCTGGAGCGTTTGCAACAGTACCTGGTAGAAAATACTGGCAAAAAACTAAGCGATATTCACCAGGATCTGTTCCAGGAACTCAACGATTTTAACGGATATCCGTCTTATCATGATGATATTACGTTCTTATCGCTTAGAGTTAATACTGCCCTGATGAAAGTTGCCTGACCTATGAATTTCTTCAAAGCACCTGCCCTACTCAAACATGTGTATCCTAACTTGCTGTGGGACAAAAAAAAGGAAAACAAACGCAAACAGGTCAGCAGAATCTATTTGACCTTCGATGATGGGCCTGTGCCCGAGGTGACAGAATTTGTGCTCGACACGCTGAGGAAATATCAGGCCAAAGGCACCTTTTTTTGTGTAGGCAACAACGTAGACCTGTATCCTCATATCTTCAAAAAGATATGCCACCGGGGCCATGCCATCGGCAACCATACCTATAACCATATGAACGGCTGGGATTCCAAAGACCAGGACTACTTCAACGACATCGCCAGATGCCAGAACGCGCTTATCAAACACCTGCCTGCCAAAGCCCATCCGCTCAAAAACCTGATGCGGCCACCACATGGGCGAATCAAAAAAAGCCAGATACAGTTTCTCAAACACGAGTACAATATTGTGATGTGGGACATTCTTTCCGGAGATTACGATGCGGATTTCAACGAAGAAAAATGCCTGGAAAAGTGCATCGAGCATACCACGCCGGGCACGATCATCATTTTTCATGACAGCTACAAAGCTGAAAAAAACATCCGGTATGTACTGCCCCGCTACCTGGAACATTTTGCTGCCGCAGGCTACCGCTTCGATAAGTTATGATGTTTGCCATCTTTCTGGCTGCCGCAGCAGGCATTACCCTCATTACCAACCTGCTTCTGAGCTTATGTTGGCTGTTGAATTACAAATCTTTCAATCAGAATGCCTCCTGCGAAGGCCGGATACGCCAGCCCTTGTACATCCAGAGTTGTGTCTTTTGCCTACGCCATTGCTAAAGACCTACCCGCCTGTGGCTGTGTTGCTGGCCGTACGCAATGAGGAGCAACACCTGCCTGCCTGCCTGGATCACCTGCTGGCGCAGAATTACACCACCAGCACACTATGTTATCTGGATTGGCAACGATGGCTCTACAGACAAAACGCTGAGCATTGCTCAAAGCTATGCAGCCCGGTTACGGGCAAGTGCAGGTGGTGGATATACAGGAAAATATGGGAGCAGCCAGGGCCAAAGCCAACGTAGTAGCCCACCTCGTGCGTGCCAGCCAGCAACAGCAGCCCTGCGCCGACTGCCTGCTTGTGACTGATGCTGATACCCAGCCACCGCGCCATTGGATGCAGGGCATGGTACAAGCCTGGCAGTGCCCTTTGCCAGGCAAGCCCAATGGCATCCTGACTGGCACTACCCTGTGTGGCAGGCAGCAGTGCCTGGGCGCAGTTGCAGCGCATCGACTGGTTTTTTTCGCTGGGTATGGTGAAGGTGGTGAGCGATATGGGTTTCCCTACGGCTACCCTGGGCAACAATAATCTGATGAGCAGGCGGGCCTATGAAGCTACCGGTGGGTATGCGGCGATGTCCTTTTCTATTACCGAAGATTTTCAGATACTTCATGCCATTACACGCCTGGGCTTTGGCTTTAAGAATGTGATACATCCTTATGTGGTCAATTTTACGCTGCCCATGCAGATGTGTTCTCTCTGGTAGCGCAGCGGAGGCGGTGGATGCAGGGCGCGCTGCAACTGCCCTGGCATATGGTGGGTATCCTGCTGCTGCAAGCCTGTTTCTACCCTGTTGTGGCTGCCCTGGCATATGATAAACCCACTATTGCCTGCCTACTTTTTGTCGGAAAGCTGCTGGCCCAGAGTCTTTTTATCATACTGGTAGCAAAAAAGTTGAGGCTCAGCCAAACAGCCTACCTACGTTTATATCTTTTACTCTTACCATATGATGTATATATTGCATGTATAAATGCACTGACGCTGGTATATTACCTTTTGCCAGCAAAAATCCGGTGGAAGGGCCGCACTTTTTAATATTTGTATGCGAGAAATATGATTTTAATAGATACCCACGCTCATATATATGCGGAGCAGTTTGCAGAAGATGTAGACGAAACGCTAGAACGCTGCCGGGAGGCGGATGTACAGCAGATTTTTATGCCCAACATCGACCATACCTCCATCGATGCCATGCTGGAGCTAGAGCACCGTTATCCACAGCAGTGTATCCCGATGATGGGGCTACACCCCTGCTCTGTAAACAAGCACTTCGAGAAAGAACTGTACACGGTAGAAGAGTGGTTGGCCCGCCGCCACTTTGTGGCAGTAGGCGAGATCGGCCTGGATTATCACTGGGATACCACCTTCAAAGCCCAGCAGCAGGAGGCTTTTCGCATTCAGATCGACTGGGCCAAAAAGTACGGCATCCCGATCGTAATTCATACCCGCGACTCTTTTGATGATGCGCTGGCAATAGTGGAGGAAAAAAAAGACACATCGCTCACCGGCGTTTTTCATTGCTTTACCGGTAGTGCCAAAGAGGCTGACCGTATCGCCGAACTAGGCTTGTATGTAGGCATTGGCGGTGTGTCTACCTTCAAGAATGGTGGTATGGATAAGGTGCTTCCGGATATTGACCTGAGCCATATTGTACTGGAAACTGACAGCCCTTACCTGGCACCGGTGCCGCATCGTGGCAAGCGCAACGAGCCTGCCTACATTCCACTTATAGCGCAGAAAGTGGCCGAATATCAAAAGAAAGACCTGGAGGAGATTGCAGAAAAAACAACACAGAACGCGCTGAACCTTTTTAAAGTAACCTAAATTTACGGCTACAGCACCTCTTATGGAAAGATCCAACTACAAAATAGTGAACATCAACACCGCTATTCCGCAAGACCCTAAGGCTGCTGTACTAATCATTTATACAGGCGGCACCTTGGGCATGGCCTATGATGAGGACGGTTCGCTGGCACCTTTCAACTTTTCGCGGATCATTGAAAAAATCCCGTCGCTGCGCGAGTTCAACATTCACATGACGGTGATCTCTTTTCCGCAACTGATAGACTCGGCCAATGTGCGCCCGGAGCACTGGATAGACATGGCCTACATCATCAACGAAAACTACCGGCGCTACGATGGCTTTGTCATCATACATGGCACCGATACGATGGCTTATAGTGCTTCGGCTCTAAGCTTTCTGCTGGAAGGACTCAACAAGCCCGTGATATTTACAGGGGCACAGTTGCCAATCGGGTCCAAAAGATCGGATGCCCATGAGAACTTTGTGACCGCCCTGGAGATTGCCAGCGATATTGTCAGTGGCGTACCGGTGGTGCCAGAAGTGTGCATTTATTTTGGTAACCTGCTTTTGCGAGGCAACCGCAGCAGCAAGCGGCAGAGCATTCATTTTGATGCTTTTGAGTCGGAAAACTATCCCGTTCTGGCAGAAGCAGGCGTGGTGATAGATTATGATATGTCTGCTATTCGTCCGTTTCATGCAAACAGCCAGCTCACCTTTCATAATGCACTGGACCCTAATGTGGCAATTCTCAAACTTTTTCCGGGTATCAGTCGGCGGGTGGTAGAAAGTGTATTGCAAATTCCCGATCTGAAGGGCATTGTGCTGGAAACCTTTGGTGCGGGCAACGCGCCTACCGATGCTTTTATGATGGACAGCCTGTCGGATGCTGTGGAGCGGGAGCTGATTATTCTTAACATTTCGCAGTGCAGCGGCGGGCGTGTCATTCAGGGAAGGTACCAGACCAGCCGGAGCCTGAACAACATCGGTGTGATCAGCGGAAAAGATATGACTACGGAAGCGGCCATCACCAAAATGATGTTCTTGCTGGCAAAAGAAAAAGATGTAGATAAGGTGAAGGAACTTCTGCCGGTTCCGCTCTGCGGCGAAACATATTAATATGTAATAGAACACAGTGACCTTGCATAAAAATCATTTTTTTTACTTAGTTTTAAAGCATATTTATAGGGACTTTGAAATATTGGTCAAGTGTATAGACACAAAGCAATTGTTTTTTGCTACTAAATAGCAAAATATTTATTTTTTAGCTGTAAATTCCTGCTATTTATCACAAAAAACACGATTTATACCTAAAACTTGCATATGGTATGGATTCTTAATTTATTTGTATTTAGTTTTATTAAAGCATCGGGGATTTTTTTATCGTAACACGAAAAACAAGGAGAGGTGACCGAGTGGCTGAAGGTGCTCGCCTGGAAAGCGGGTGTGCTCCAAAAGGGTACCGCGGGTTCGAATCCCGCCCTCTCCGCTGTACAATTTTAATCTTAATCTATTTTATTTATTCAAGTTTTATCGTAACAGACTACTTAACACTATTATGAAAAAGTTATTTGCTTTACTCTTACTAACAGGTACTCTGACCGTCGGTCAGGCTAACCTATCATTTGCTCAGGATCAAATGGGCAGCGATACTACTACCATGGCCGGAGACTCTGCCATGACGCAGGATGAACCAACAGCCGCTACTGAGACTGAAGCCGCTGCCGGTACAGACATGGTAGACGGACCTGCATCTGACGAGCCTTTTCACCAACAAGTGAAAGAGAAGTTCATCGAAGGTGACTGGCGTTTTATGTCTCCTGTATTGCTTTGCCTAATTTTGGGTCTTGCTATTGCCATTGAACGTATCATCACACTGAACCTGGCTTCTACCAACACCAAAAGGCTGTTGACCAAAGTAGAAGACGCGCTCAATACCGGTGGTATAGAGGCAGCCAAAGATGTGACCAAAAACACCCGTGGACCTGTAGCTTCTATCTTCACACAAGGCTTGATGAGATGGCCTGAGGGAGTGGACATGGTAGAAAAATCCATCGTTTCTTATGGTTCCGTAGAAATGGGCCGTCTGGAAAGAGGACTGGTTTGGATTTCTCTTTTCATCGCCATTGCGCCTATGCTTGGTTTTATGGGTACGGTAATTGGGATGATCGGTGCCTTTGATGCCATTGAAGCAGCCGGAGATATTTCTCCTTCACTGGTGGCCGGTGGTATTAAGATCGCTCTTTTAACAACAGTTGCCGGTTTGATCGTGGCGATCATTCTTCAGTTGTTCTACAATTATTGTGTTTCTAAGGTAGATAGCCTTGTCAACCAAATGGAAGATGCTTCTATCTCATTAGTGGACATCCTGGTAAGACATAAAGTTACTGCCGGTTCTACAACAACCAGAAGCAGAATCGAGTAATCAAATCTTATTGTTCACTTAAAAACACAAAATTACATGGCAGAATTTATTTCAACATATGGGCTTTATGCTGCCTATATTCTCACAGGAATCGCAATACTTGCCGCTATTGTGCTTCCGCTCATCAGTTCCTTTTCTGATCCCAAGTCATTGATAGGTTCTGTAGGTGGAATTGTGATTATTGCGATCATCTTTTTTATTGGATGGTCTCTTGCTTCCAACAGTGTGACACCGCTGGATACACGCTTTGGCATCACAGCAGGCACCTCCAAGATAATAGGAGGCGCATTGATTACGTTCTATATTATGACGATCCTTGCAGTATTAGGAATTGTCGTTTCAGAAATCGCTAACATATTTAGATAACATGCCTAGAAAAAAAAGAGGTGCAGCCGAGGTAAATGCCGGTTCTATGGCCGACATTGCCTTTTTACTGCTAATTTTCTTCCTGGTGACTACGACCATCGCGTCGGATAAAGGCCTGGCGATTCAGCTTCCACCGAAGCAGGATCCCAATGAGCCACCACCAGATGTAAAGTTTAATGAACGCAACATATTCAAAGTACTGGTGAACTCCAACGATGATATGCTGGTAGAAGATGAGCCACTGGGTGATGTTAAACAGCTCAGAAGCATGGTGAAGGAATTTGTGCTGAACTATGGCAAAAACCCTGAACTTTCTGAAAACCCAGGTAAAGCGGTAGTTTCGTTTAAAACTGACCGTGGTACGAGCTATGAAATGTACATGGCCATCCTGGATGAGCTTCAGGGCGCATATTACGAAATCTATTCACAAAAACTCGGTGTGGATATGAAGACGGTCAGGGAGATTAACAACGCAGAGCCTAGTGTGAAAGATAGCTATGATGATCTCAAAAAGGAGATTCCTATGGCGATCTCTATTGCAGAACCATCTAAAGCAACCGGAAACTAATATGGCAAAATTCAAGAAAAAAACATCTGCAAGTCAGGATATTCCTACTTCAGCACTGCCGGATATCATCTTTATGTTATTGTTCTTTTTTATGGTAACTACCGTACTGCGGGAGACTGACCTGCTGGTAAAACAGAAGTTGCCTCTAGCAGAGCAGCTGAAAAAGATGGAGAAAAAATCTTTGGTAAGCTATATCTACATCGGTCAGCCCAAACAGACAGATCGTTATGGTACTGAACCCAGAATTCAGACCAACGACGTGCTGGTTACACCTGAAGGAATCGTACAGTTTGTCAATCAGGAAAAAGATAAGCTCAACGAAGCAGAACGTGACCAGATCACGATGGCAATGAAGGTAGATAAGGAAGCCAAGATGGGTATTGTCTCTGACGTACAACAGCAATTGCGGGAAGCCAATGCGCTCAAAGTACTGTACTCTGCTGTAGCAGATGCAGGAGCAGTTCAGCCGTAAGGCTTATTGATTGAGTAAATTCAAGGAAGCCTTCTTACTGTGTAAGAAGGCTTTTTTATTAGATTAAATATCTATTGTTTTTCAACACTTATCAACTAAACCCAAATCTTACGTGATGAAAATTGATTATCACAACAAAGTCTTTAGATCGGTAAGCAATACAGATAATGGTGAGGTAGATGCAACTACCCTTTTTTATTACCTCCAAGAAGGTAATATCGTTACAGCTACATACCAAGGAGGCAGTATCCTGCAAGGTAATCTTATTGCTAAAGTAGATGAACAGGGCAGGCTGGATATGCGCTATCAGCACCTTAATACAAGGTATCAGTTCATGACTGGCCAGTGTAACTCCACGCCCGAAATACTTCCTGATGGCAGCATACGCCTGCACGAATCCTGGGAATGGACCAGCGGTGATTATTCTTCCGGTGAGTCTGTTATTGAAGAAGTCAAACAGTAATGTAATGGATAAAACACAACCCGATAAACCGATCCGGCAAGACAGGGCCAGCTTATACCATTATGCTAATGGCGAATCTTTTCGTGAGCACACACTCAATGAAGTATTCTCTACTATCTTTCATGCTAACATATGGGACGGTAAAAATCCTGGTTCCTCTGTTTCTGGTAGCGGTTCGTCCGCTCTGCAAACTCAGCATATCTTACATTCTTTGCCAGCTTTGCTGGATGATTACCATATCCATACTTTATTAGATGCTCCCTGTGGAGATGCCAACTGGATACAGCAGCTTGACTGGCACACAAGGAAGTACATCGGTGCTGATATTGTAGAGTCGCTCATTGCCAGAAATAAAACAACCTATAAGCGTGACCATGTAGCATTTGTACAGATGAACCTGTTGACAGATGTATTGCCGGATGCCGATCTGATGTTTTGCCGCAATTGTCTGGTACATTTCTCTTTTGAAGATATTAAGCGTACGATAGACAATATCAAAGCAAGCAACATCAATTACCTGCTGACCACCACATTTCCGGAACAAACACTGCATGAGGATATTGTGACAGGAGGCTGGCGTCCTATCAACATGCAAGAACCGCCCCTTTCTTTTCCGCAGCCGCTGGCAGTCCTCAACAAAAACTGTACGAAAATGGATGGTGCCTTTCGTGACAAAAGCCTGGGCTTGTGAAAGGTAGCCGATCTTTAAGCTATACATTATTATTCAATGACCTACACCATACGCGAAATACAACCCGAAGATAATATGATCGTTGCAGAGATCATCCGAAAAGTGCTGACCGAATTCAATGCTAATCTGCCGGGTACGGTGTATTATGATCCTGTTATCTATCATTTATATGAGGATTACCAGCAACAAGGCAATAGAACTGCCTATTTTGTGGCAGAAAACGATGCCGGAGTGATAGGCGGCGGTGGCATAGGAACGGTGGCAGGAGAAGAAAGCGTCTGTGAACTACAGAAACTCTATCTGCTACCCGAAGGCAGAGGTATGGGCCTGGGAAAAGCACTCATAGAGCAATGCCTGCAATTTGGAAAAGCCGCTGGTTATCGGCAGTGCTATCTGGAGTCGCTGTCAGAACTCGGCACAGCGGTTAAACTGTATGAAAAGCTAGGATTTAGCTACCTGAAGCAACCTATGGGCCAAACGGGCCATAATGGCTGTAGCCTATGGATGATCCGTGATCTGTAACATCTCATTCAGAATAACTCCACACGACTACGCGAAGCTGCCACCCCCTTGCTGCGCTAAACTTCTTTTGCCTATAAGTAAAATATCCCCCAGTAAGATAAACACCGCCTATTGCCATCACAGCAGGCCATAGAGGTTGCAGAAAAGCATGGCTATTTCTCAAAGCAATACTGCCCGCTACGGAAAGTCCGCCAGACAGTATAAAATACGCAGCAACAAGCTTCGGGGGCAGTTCACTTCTTTTGAGAGATGCCACCTGATCAAGCGTGATTTGCTGTCCGTCAATCAGGATCGTTGAATCGCTGTTTACTATATAACGTCCTTTTACTACCTTGCCGTCTTTCAGCCTCACCCTTAGGTTGATGTTAGCGGGTATAATTTTACGCTTATTTGACCGCATATTAATAGCCTGCAACATCTTCTGCTGTGCCTGAAGGTCAAAGCTCAGCAACAATACCAATATACATAAAAGCAAAGCTGTTTTCATCATTCACTTTTTATCAGATCATTGCCAATCTTTTCTACTTTATCCAGCAGTTGGGCAAGGATGGCTTCTGTTGTAAAAGGATTCATCAGAGTGGTGCGGAGATACAACTGCCCTTTAAGTGAGGTTTGTACCAGGTAAAATTCTCCATCTTCTACCATCGCCTGCCTGATTTGGGCATTCAGTTCGCTGAGTTTATCTGTTGCTGTATGGGCCGGAGCATACCGGAAACAAACGATATTAGACTGGGCAGGCAGTGCCAGTTGGAAGTTGTTTCTTTGCCTGATTTGCTGCGTAAATGTCTGCGCCAGATCATACAGATAGGTCACATTCTGCGCAAAAATCTGCTTGCCATAGGTACGCATAATGGCGTATACCTGGATGCTCATCATCCGCTTGGTACACTCAAAGGCCCGCTTACCAGAGTTGAACCATTCTCCCTGTTGATCACTCAGCAGATACGCCGCCTGCTGGGAAAAGGTTTGATAAGAGGTTTGCTCGTCTTTGAACAGTAACGCCGTGGTGAGCGCGGGAGTGAGCATCATCTTATGATAATCTATGGTCACAGAATCTGCTTGTGCTAGCCCTTTAACCAAATGCTTGTACTTGATTGAAAAAGCTGCCGGTGCTCCGTGTGCGCCGTCTACATGAAACCACAGATCGCGTTGTTTGCAAAAAGCAGCAATGGCTTCCAGCGGATCGTAAGAACCGGTAGATGTGGTACAGGCCGAACCTACTACGGCAATCACCTGCTTTCCTGCGGCCTGTGCCTGCTGGTAGTATACTTCCAGTTGGTCTGAGCACATTCGGAAGTGCTCATCTACCGGCACCTTGATCACGCCAACTTCCCCCCAGCCCATCACTCTTACGGCGCGGTCAATGCAGTAGTGCGCCTCTTCTGATACCAGCAAAGCCAAAGGTTGCTGTGTGCCCTGCTGCCAGCTATCCCGGCGTGGAGACGCGTAGCCCGTTTTGGCCTGGCGGGCTGCCAGTAGGGCGGTGAGGTTAGACAAGGTGCCACCCGATGTCAGAAAGCCACCTGCTGCCTCACTATATCCTATGCTCATGGCTGTTTCTTTGATAACGATTCGCTCAATAACGGAGGCTACCGGTCCCATTTCATACACAGCCATACCGTTGTTCAGAAAAGCACTTACTAAGCCCGACAAAGCAGCCACAGGTAATGGCGGACTTACCTGGTGGCCTACGTATTTGGGATGATGAATGTGCATAGACTGCGCCATCACTACGCCCCAAAACCGGTTGATGTTTTCATCGGGAGATTGCCGGTAGTCGGCTTCCCACGAGTAGAGCCGGTCTTCGGGCGATTGCCAGGGTAATACGGCAATGCCAGGTTCTTGCTGCATATTCTTCAGATAATCTGCCATCTGGTCTATCAATTGATGTCCCTGCTTACGGAAAGTCTCAGCATCATATGCCTGGTGAAGTAAATCGTTCATGGTTTTTTAGGGGTTACAAAATATATTTTTGTTTATTAACACTATATACAAATCTAATCAGTTTATATTCGTTTACTAGCATAGTATATTTATATTTAACCCTCTGTTTGCCCATAGCAGACAGGTTTTTTTCATGTAACATTATCTTAATCACCATGAAGTATCTCCTTACTACAGTCTTCACCGCCTTGCTGGGCGTTGCTGCTTATGCACAACAGCCTCAATCCTCTGGAAATTATGACCCACACGCCTTGTTTGCGCCCGATTTCTCGAACGAACCGGGAAACTTATACAGAAGCGGCAGTGGGCAGACCGGCCCGCAATACTGGCAAAACAGTGCCGATTATGCCATCAACGTTACGTTAGACCCCAAACAGCGGAAGATCAGCGGCAAAGAAACCATCCATTATGTCAACAATAGCCCTGATGCGCTGGACATGGTATGGCTGCAACTCGACCAGAATAAGTTCGACAAATCGTCGCGTGGCTCACTGACTACGCCCATAGGTGGCAGCAGGTTTGGTAAAGAACAATACACCAGCGGCTACCAGATAGCCTCGGTACAGGTTGAGCTGAACGGCAAGAAGATTGATACCGAATACCTGGTTGACGATACCCGGATGCGCATCATGCTACCTCAGTCTCTGCCAGCCAAAGGAGGCAAGCTCAGCATCAACATCGCTTATTCTTTTGAAGTACCTCAGTATGGTGCCGACCGTATGGGTATACAGGCTACCAAAAACGGTGACATTTACGAGATAGCCCAATGGTATCCGCGCATGGCGGTGTATGATGATGTGGAAGGCTGGAACAACCTGCCCTACCTGGGTGCCGGCGAGTTTTACCTGGAATACGGCGACTTCGACTACACAGTAGAAGTTCCCTGGGACTACGTAGTGGTAGGCTCAGGTGACCTGGTCAACGCCAAAGAGGTGCTTACCTCGCAGCAGATCAGCCGTCTGGATCAGGCCCGTAAGAGTGATAGCACTGTGATGATCATCAATGCCGACGAAGTGGGTACGGCAGATGCGCGGCCCAAGCAGAGCGGTACGCAAACCTGGCATTTCAAACTGAAGCAGGCAAGAGACATAGCCTGGGCTGCCTCTCCTGCCTTTGTGTGGGATGCTGCCCGCATCAATCTGCCCGCTGGCAAACAGTCGCTGGCCATGTCGGCTTACCCGGTAGAGGTAGAAGCGGACACTGCCTGGGGCCGTTCTACGGAATACGTGAAACATAGTATTGAGTACAATTCCGAACACTGGTATCCGTATACTTATCCCACCGCTGTTAACGTAGCTGGTGTTGTAGGCGGCATGGAATATCCGGGCATTGTATTTTGTAGCTGGAAAGCCACCACTGCGAGCCTGTGGGGTGTCACCGATCATGAGTTTGGCCACAACTGGTTTCCTATGATTGTAGGTTCCAACGAACGCAAGTACGCCTGGATGGACGAAGGCTTTAATACTTTCCTCAACATCTACACAACACGCAATTTCAACAATGGCGAATACACCTCGCGGCGCGATAGTGTACGCTTGATCGTTCCCTTCCAGATGACACCTACGGCAGAGCCGATCCTTACCTACCCGGATGTGCTGCAAGGCTACAACCTGGGCGTAGATGCCTACTTCAAGCCAGCCATTGGCCTGTTGATGCTACGCGAAGTGGTGCTGGGACCTGAGATTTTTGATCCGGCCTTCAAAGAATACATCCGGCGATGGGCCTTTAAGCATCCGATGCCGCAGGACTTTTTCCGTACCATGAACAATCTGTCAGGTGAAGACCTCGGATGGTTCTGGAAGGAGTGGTTTGTAGAAAACTGGTTGCTGGATCAGGCTGTGACTACGGTAGCGTACGTCAACCAAGACCCTACGCAGGGTGGGTTGGTGACGATCACCAACAACGACAAAATGGCGATGCCGGTAGAAGTAGAGATCAGGGAAGACAACGGTAATACCAGTCGCATGAAGCTGCCCGTAGAGATATGGCAGCGCGGCGATACCTGGACCTTCCGTACTGATACCAAGTCTAAGATTGCCAAAGTGACCCTGGACCCGGACAAAATGTTGCCCGACTACGATCCTGACAACAACGTATGGCAGCCCGTATCTTTTGGCGACCAGCGAGGGCAGTAATAGAGCAGCCGCTTACCATCAAACCTTTAAACCACCGGACGATACACTGTCTGGTGGTTTTTGTTTGTAACGATGTTGCGTGAAGTGTTTTCTATTCAAATTCCTGTTTTGAAATTCCTGATTGCCTTACGATTGATTTCAATGTTCCTGTTCTTAACTCTTTATGCATACTACGGTACATTTGGCTTAGAGTGGGCTGTGAGGACACAGCCCACGGCCTTCGCGCCTCGGTTTGTGTCTCCACAAACCGAAACTGTACCGTAGTATACTCTTTATAATTAGGCACCGGAACAGTAATCGTTGAACTTTCTATCTTCTCTTGCATAATCATATGGCTTCCTCGCTGACGTATAAACTTAAATCAGTGATACATAACCATCACCTTCCCTTTCTATGATAGCTGTGAATTCGTAATTGCTTTTCATAATTTATATCTTTTTCTACATTTCACACAACGATTTGGGCAGGCGGCGTGGCGGCTTCGGAGCAGTTTTCGTTCGAGTTAGTATCTTAATCACTTGTCTGCTTTGATATTTTTAATTGCGAATCAAATAGCCATGCTGCTTGCCTTATGTTGTGCATTGTGTTTTAGTCTGTTCTATATTTAAATGTTTGCAAGCATTGTATCATCATGGCCATATTTTGTTTTAAATCCTTTGTCTGCGATGCAGAAGCTGTCAACAAATAGTAAATTCCGCTTTTATTACTCATTGAAATAAAACTGATCATTTCCGCTTCCCCGTAAGTACCAGTATCTGATTTGGTGTGGATAAAATAGGAATTATTTCCTAACATGTTAGTTTGCCCTGATTCTATTATCTTTTGTTTGCCTTTGATCTTCTGTAGCTCTATAATCATATCATACTCAGATTTTAAATCTTGATTTTCAGCAAACCCCTTGATTTTCTGAATGGAAATAATATTGACAAATCCATCGGAATCAGGTTCAGAACCTGCATCAATTCCTAAAATTATTTGGTCAGCTTCATATTGTTCCACTTTCCAATCCCAATTATGGGGTATCATCAACTCAAAATCTTTACTTGGATAAGTTATTAATTGCTTTGCAAATTTGACTGGGTAATTTGCATACTGGTTCAAAGTAAAAGGCTTGGTCGAGCAAGACACAGCCAAACATAGAATTAATAAATATACTATTAATTTCATTTTTTAATAATGCACAACATCTGTATAGACGCAATGCGTCTATATTCTCTATACCTGACTATGAAATTGTAGTCATAAACAAAAATAAGCTTTTTCCTATAACCTTTGAACACTTGCTGCCTTGTTGCAAAGAATTAGTAGTGTTGTCTGTGTATCCAAGTTATCATCGTTGACAATGACGGCGGTCTTGGTTTTTCTCATTTGCTCTTTCTCACATTCGCTGCTTGTTTGCTTTGATACCTTGGTTCGCAAATAAACTAGCCATCAGTTCCACTGTGGGCAGCTTGCCTGATGTTATGGGCATACTCTTCTATTTTAAACCAAAGATAATCTTCAAGGATGTGTCTATCTTTTGCATTTGTTCTGCTGACAACCTTCCTTTCACATCTACTAATCGCTGACGATAATCTATCGGACGGGTTTGCAGGCAATCAGCCACTGATCTTTTAGTTAGTCCATTTGCAGCATTTGGTTCAATAACTACATTTGTGACAATTCTTCCTTTCTTTTCCGTCCATCCTGTGATAGGCACCACTTGAACGACAGGAACTCTTTGATTATACACATTATTGGTTACCACTACACAGGGTCTAATTTTGCCAGTCTCAGAGCCTTTTGTCGGATTTAGATTCACAGTGATAATATCACCTCGTTGAAGTCTTGTCATAGATCAATCCCAATCTTGTGTAGCAGATTCAGTCCATTCTTTTAATTCCTCATCCTCATCATATAATTCTGCATACAAATCGGCAGATTGCGTTAGTTGAGCCTGATGATCAAGTTCTTCTTTGAGAAGATGCAATCCTTTTTTTATCATTTCGTCTGGATTGGCAAATCCTAGTTCAGCATAATGATTGACAAATTCCTGCTCCTGTTGCTCAAGTTTTATTAATTTTTCTTTAGCCATAATCTAAATAGTTTTTCTCTATCAAATTTACTCATTCTCTTATTTCTAAGTTGCCTATAACATCTGTATAGACGCAATTGCGTATATATTCTCTATACTAACCATGAAATTGTAGCCATAAACATAAGCAAAAATAAGCTTTTTCCTGTAATCTTTGAACACTTGCTGCTTTGTTGCAAAGAATTAGTAGTGCTGTCTGTGTAAGCATAACCAAAACACATCATCGCAAATGATATGCGCTAGCTCGTCGCCCTTATCCTCTACTGTTGCCCACTGGTTTTATGTGTTATCTAAGCAATTGCCTGGCAAAAGGGTGCCGTTTTGTTGATGAGATGCCTGTTTGCCTGGCATAAGAACATCCTTTTGTTGTTAAAATAGGTTGCTGCCTGATGTATGGGAGCACTTTTATGGCTTAATTACTCATCGGAATGATAAAAGGAACTCCTTTTGTTGTTTTTTTGGCGGTCTGAAGAGCAAAAGGATGTCCTTTTGCTATTTTTTTCACGCTTCATGCAATAGCAGGAACTCCTTTTGTTGTTTTTTCGGTCGCTGATGTAATAGAAGGACGCCCTTCCGTAATATTTTTGACTGCTGATGTAATAGAAGGACGTCCTTCTGTCATTTTTCTGACTGCTGATGTAATAGAAGGACGTCCTTCTGTTGTTTTCTGTGCTGTTATCATCACCTGAAATCTACCTGTGGTTTCACTTTTTCAATGGGTTATTCCCCTTAGTTACGCAATATGGCACTGTGTTTTAAAAAAACAGGCAATATTACATGGTTACCTTTCAACTATTTATCACCAAAAATAAAAATGTGTTCATTGTAACTTTGCTGCTGTTCATATTTTTCACATAAACCATAGAATAATGGATAACAAAAACAAAGAACAGAAAAAAGAATGGGTATACCTGGCCGTAGAGGCTACGCTGCAACATGAAGGAATTGCCGCCAACATGGCAAGGTTTGGCTATGATGAAACCAGAATGCAGGAGGCTAAAAACAAACTGGGTAGTGTGCGTATATGGGATACAAAGCACTTCGATCATATTGGTATGCAGAAGAAAGCGACCAAAGATATTAAGAGCGAGCGCAAGCAGGTAGACAAAATCTATATTAAGCACCTGAAACTGGCCAGGATAGCCCTGGAAGATCATAGCAACTTTTGGGATTTGCTCAAACTGGAAGGCGAACGCCACCAGGCTTTACCTAACTGGCTCGACCAGGTAGGCTCTTTTTACTTCAACTATGAGCGTGTGGCCGACATACTGGCCAGCTACAACATCACGCAGGAAGAAGTGGAGCAGGTGAAAGCCATGCTCGAGGCCATACAGGATTACCGGGTGGCGCAGTCTATGAGCAAATCTCATGCACAGGAAGCTACGCGGCAGCGCAACAAGGTATCGCGCGAGCTGGATGAGTGGATGCAGGAGTTTATGTATGTGGCCAAACTTGCCCTGAAAGATAACCCACAATACCTAGAGGCTTTGGGTAAAATCGTGAAGGGGAAGAAGTAGAGGCCCAGGTTTGTTACGTCGGGGTGCGAAGGTATTGAAAGGTATTTGGTACCATGCCCTGTAAGATGAAGAACGTATTCAATGCCCCAGCATGGAATGCCCCAGCATGGAATGCCCCAGCATGGAATGCCCCAGCATGGAATGCCCTTTGAAGGTGAAGACGCATTTAAATGCGCTCCAGCTACTAGCTCTACCTATTGCTAGGTCCTAGCTAAGCTAGGTCGCATATTCATGCGACCTGATCTTTTTAGGCATTTGTAATGCCCGCCCGCATGGCGAAGAATGTATTTAGATATGCTTTAGCTGATTCAATTTGAAAAAGTACTGAAGTATTGCTTCCTCATCTAGGCTTATTTTAATTGCTGAAATCAAAGACGTTTTCATTTTAATAGCTAGATAAAGTTCATCTATATTATGATGGCCGGTAAATGGCATAGATGAGTTCATCATAGGTGGTGCCTTCTTTGGTGACGTTCTGTTTTAGGCGGGCCTCCAGGTGGTAACCTGCCTTTTCCAGCACCCGAGCAGACGCTTCGTTGTATTCGAATATGCCAGCATAGATACGGATGGTATCGAAGTTGGCAAAGACAAAATCGGTGAGGGTTTTCACGGCGCGGGTGGCAATGCCCCGCCCCCAGTAATCTTCTCCGAGCCAGTAGCCTACCTCGGCAGTATAGCGGTATACATCGTTCTTGAAGAGCATCCCTACGGCACCAATGGCGGTGCCTTCATACACAATGGCCAGGTTAAGCATGGTTTTGTCTGAGTTGGCAATCCTAACCCACAGGGCCGCATCTTTGCGGGTATAGGGATGCGGAAACCGATCTCTGATGTTGCGCCATATCTTGATATTGTTGGCATTCGCGGCCAGCGAAGGTTCGTCACCAGCCATCCATCGCCTGATGATCACATCATCCAGCTCCAGCAACACCTCGCCTACATCTTTGATTGTATCCATTGAAGTAATCTTTCAGTGTATTTAGTGTCAGAATCTCTTACCTTTGCAAGGTAAACAACTTATCCTGCAAATTGATTTGTAGAAATTTTTTTTGAAGCCAAAGCCTGAACAGGCTGCTCTCGTTGACCTTTTCTAACAGGCTTTATGCTGATCGTAGATGCCCTGCACTATCGCGCCGAAAGTGGCCAGCAGGCGATAGACAAAACGGAGGCGACATGATAAAATTCAGAAAAGTAAAAGATCAACATGGTAGAGATGCGTACTTTTGCAGCATATGGAAGAAAAGCATCGTTTTACGTTTAAGGGCAGAATCAGAAGCATTGGGTATGCCTGCGAGGGCATCTGGCTGATGTTGCGCACCCAGCACAATGCCTGGGTACACCTGGCCCTCACGATTGCCGTAGTGGCTGTGGGCCTGTTTTTTCAGATCAACGCGCTGGAGTGGGCCTTACTGACCGTCGCCATCATGTCGGTATGGATGGCAGAATCGCTTAACACCGCCTTTGAGTTTTTGTGTGATGTGAGCAGCCCCAACTTTCACCCGATCGTCAAAAAAGCCAAAGATGTATCGGCAGGAGCAGTCCTCATCTGCGCCGCCGGTTCCATAGTGATTGGCCTGCTGGTATTTGTGCCGCATGTGCTGGCGTGGATTAATAGTATACTTCATTGAGGAACTTAGAAAGGTAGAGCAAGCTATTCACTAAAACAAAAAAGCTATGAGTACTTTCACATTAGCTATTATTACGATAGCTTTCACAATAGGACTATATTCATTGTATCGGCTGATTACAGAGAGAAAACGTGATCGGGAAACGCTTATTCAGATCCGGAATGATGTGAATAACTATATAGAAAAGAAAAGACAGGAGAAATATGCTGAGCAAACAAAAAGAGACTATCTGGAAGCTTTTAATTTGCTTCCTATAGAAAAGTTTTTAGGTATACCTAAACTCCAACCATCAGATACTGCTACACGCAAGAAGATGGTTGATATGAGAGCAGATGTTGCAATAGAGTCCCTCAAAGATTTGGAACAGCAATCCAGGATAGAAAACCACATACCTTTCGCTAGTTATTACGAAGTTGTCAATAGCCTATCCAAATACGATGACACTATGTATTATGCATCTGTGCTATGGCCTGAAAAAGGAGAACAACTGCAAAAAATTGTCTTGCAAATACTTAAAAATTTAGAACAAGCAACTGATAGTGACATATCCGCTATAGATTCAGCAGAGATATTGGAAACAGGAAAAAGACAGAAAATAGAGAAAACAAAAATGATGATCATTAAAAAGAGGTTTCAAGTAGAAACACTTAGCATCAACGAAGCTGTATAAATAACATTTCTCCAAGACCTAAAACCCAACACCGCGCGACGGTCGCCTAATCCCTAAACCCACATTCCCCTGCCCGAAAACGCACACTCTTTTGTCCATAAGCGGACATTGCACAAAGCCCATAGATGCGCTACAGCCAGTGGCATGCGCCTTTTTCTCCTGGCATTGTCCTTGACTACGGTTTTGCTATATCAAATTTCACGCTTATGTTCAGCAACTACCTGCTTACCGCGTTTCGCAGCCATTGGAAACAAAAAGGCTTCACTTTCCTGAACCTCGCCGGCTTGACGATTGGCCTTGCCACCAGCCTAATGATTATGCTTTGGGTGGTAGACGAACTGAGCTATGATGGATTTCATCAAAACGGCAAGCAGCTTTACAGCGTGATGGAAAACCAGGCGTATTCCGGGGATATTTATACCTTTCCTGTTACACCTGGCCCTTTGGCTGAGGCTTTGAAGGCAGAAATTCCGGAAATTACCCATGCCACCCGTACCAGCGGGAAAGAGCAGTTGCAATTTACCGTAGGTGATAAGATCATCAAAGAATCGGGTACTTATGCAGATCCGGATTTTCTTACGATGTTTACTTTTCCCCTGGTAGCAGGTGATGCTCAAACTGCTTTGAATGATAAGTATGCGATTGTTATCTCCGAAAAACTGGCGGAAAAGTACTTTGGCAGTGCAAAAGAGGCGATGGGAAAAGCCATTCGCATTGAAAATAAAAAAGATTATACGGTTACGGGCGTACTTCAGGAGATTCCGGCCAATTCTACCATAGACTTTGATTTTCTGATCCCTTTTGAAGGCTATTACCAGGAAAATGACTGGCTCCAGGAATGGAGCAACAACAGCATTCCTACCTATGTAATGCTGGACGAGCAAGCGGATGCCAAAGCAGTGAATGTCAAAATCAAAGACTTTATAAAAAAGTATAAAGACCAGTCTCCTGTAGAATTGTTTCTGCACCCTTTCTCCAATGCACACCTTTATGCCAACTTCGAGAATGGTCAACAGGCCGGAGGGCGTATCATCTTCGTCAGGTTATTTATGATCATCGCGGGTTTTATTCTACTGGTGGCCTGTATCAATTTTATGAACCTGGTTACTGCCCGCTCGTCTCAACGGTCTAAAGAAGTAGGCGTGCGAAAAGTGATAGGCGCACAGAAAAGCGGGCTGATCAGGCAGTTTCTGGCAGAGTCTGTGATGCTGGTCAGCGTGGCAACCATGCTGTCTATCCTGGTGACAGAACTGCTGCTGCCCTGGTTTAACCAATTGACAGATAAGCAGATGGACATACCCTTTGCCAGTCCGGCGTTCCTGCTGTCACTTGCAGGCGTTGTGCTGATCACTGGCCTGCTGGCGGGTATGTATCCTGCATTCTTTCTATCGTCGTTCAATGCGGTGAATATTCTGAAAGGCACCTTCAAGCTGGGCGCAAAAGGAGCTACACTACGTCAGGGACTGGTCGTTTTTCAGTTTGTGCTGTCTATGATGCTGATTGCTGCCACCGTGGTCGTATACCAGCAAATACAGTTTATCAAAAACAAAGAGTTAGGTATAGACCGCGAAAACCTCATCTATTTTCCTACCACGCCGAACATACAAGCTCAATTTGATGCTTATAAAGCGGAATTGCTTACCCAGCCGGGCATTCAGTCGGTGACGCTTTCTGATCAAAATCCTTTGCAGGTAAGTAATTCCACAGGCGATGTAGCTTGGGAAGGCAAAGACCCAAACCAGGTAGTCTTGTTTCAAAATATGCGGGCAGGCTATGATTTTCTGGAAACTACGGGTATCCAACTGGCAGAAGGACGTGATTTTTCTGAAAAGTATGCCACCGATACTGCCAGCCTGCTCATTAATGAAGAAGCTGCGCGCCGTATGGGCCTGAAAGATCCCATCGGGCAGCAGGTGCGGCTTTGGGATGAGCATGATATGCAGATCATTGGTGTGGTCAAGGATTTTCACAGCGGCGATCTGCATGAGGCTATTGAGCCACTTTTTATCATGTTGAAACCTACGAACGCATGGATGACGATGGTGCGCACCAAAGCAGGAGAAGCCCAGCAGGCGCTGGCAAGCCTGGAGGCCATGCATAATCGCTTTGATGCGGGCTATGTTTTTGAGTACAATTTTGTAGATCAGGATTTTGAGCGCATGTACCGCACTGATACGCTGATCGGCAAGATGGCGGCTTGTTTTACCCTGATCGCCATCCTGATTTCCTGTCTGGGCCTGTTTGGGCTGGCTGCCTATACGGCAGAACGCAGGGTGAAGGAGATAGGGGTACGCAAAGTGCTGGGCGCATCTGTTGGCGGATTGGTTACGCTGCTTTCCGGCAATTTCACTAAGCTGGTACTGATCGCTTTTGTCGTTGCCACACCGATCAGCTGGTGGCTACTGTCGCTGTTTCTGAAAGAGTATGCTTATCACGTCGCACTTTCACCGCTGGTATTTCTGGCTGCTGGTCTGCTGACGTTGATGATTACCTGGCTCACCGTAAGCTACCATTCCGTTAGAGCTGCCCTGGCCAATCCGGTGGATTCTTTGCGGGCGGAATGACAGTTGAGATCACTTTTTCTTATAGATGTTTTTACGGTGACCTACTTTGGTGACTTTAACGACCTTGATCTTATCTTCAATAAGATAAATAATCCGATAGTTGCCTACTCTGACACGCCAAAAGTCTTCTCTGATGCCACTTAGCTTTTTGCTACCATCAGGGCGAGGATCTTGTTCCAAAGATGCTGCTTTTTCGACAATAAGAGGAATATCTTTTTTGTTAAGCTGCCGGATTTCTTTAGATACTTTTTTGGTGAAAACGACTTGATATTTCAAAGCTTTCCTTCCTTTTTAAGTTCCGCCTTAAGTTCTTTTAAAGTAATGGTTTCATCGTCTTTACCTTCTTCGGCCTCTATTACATCTAATAATTCCTCGATAAGCTCACCATATTTTTCAAGGTCTATTTGTACGGCTACTTTATTATTTTTTGCGTCGACCAAATACTTAATTCCTTTCATAGCTATATGTTTTTTCAAATATAACGATTTTCTCCTGATATAGATTGCGCAGCACCACCTATCTTATACGTTTAGCAAAGTATCATGCATGACAGAAACGAGCCTTTCCACGATCAATTCAAGATAAAGCTGACGGCAGTTTCCAGCATGGTATCTACACCCTTTGCCTCGTCTGCTGCAGGATGTCTACTTGAATATCCGGGGCAATGCCATTTTCTATCGGGCTTTGATCCAGGTCAAGCAGTTGTGTGCTGGAGAAGCTAAACGTCCAGCCATTGTACAACTCGGCACTGTAGGGCGCACCAGCACCGCCTGTCCGGTCGCCAATAAGGGTGACGTTGGGAAAGGCCGACATATAAGAGGCAAACAGGTTGGCAGCACTAAACACTTTGCGATTGGTGAGTACTACCACTTTAGGCTGATCGTCATACTCTGGCTCAAGCGTCACCGAAAGGCTTTGGTGAAATCATCGTGTGCAGGGCCTGCTTTGTAGCGTTGATAGCCTACCCGTATCTTGCCTGCCGACTTCTTGCCCAGCTTCTCGGCCAGCAGCGAGGCATTGCCGATCAGCCCACCGGTATTGTTGCGGATATCGATGATGATGCCTGGCAAATTACGGTATTGCTCCAGCAAGGGGTCCAGCGTCTCCTTGTCTATCAAAGAAAGAAAGCTGCTATAGCGGATATAGCCTACGCCATTGATCACTTTGGTAGAAAAGGGCGGGATGATCTGGTAGTCTTTGCCCAGGTAATCACGTTCAATAATATTGGCGTTGTAATTGGGCGGGTAGTCCAGAAACCAGTCGCCATACAGCGCGATATCAAAGTCTGATTTCAGGCTAATATGTCCGTCTTTGAGTTCGGCAAGCATGTTGGCCATCACCTCAAAAAGGGCCTTTTCGCTCATATCGTCGGTTACCTGCGGACGGTAGCGATTATATACTTTCTGCCAGTCAATATTTTTGTAGGTAAAGAGCGAGTACTTTTCGTCAAGGGTATGCCACAGCAGGTCGAAATTGCTCACCGGACTGCTGGCCGGATCTGGCTTGATCAGTGCCTGCTCGCAGGAAGCCAGGGCGACAAGGGCAAACAATAGGTATATCTTTTTTATCATTGCATTCAATACTTAATTTTTCAATCCGCAATTTCTTAATCTATTTTCAATACACGGCTGTAGGTGAGGGCATGGCTGGCATCCTGTAGCAACACAGGGCGATGCATCGTATAAAAATTCCAGCTATAGCTTAACTGGTGGCTCACCTTCTTCATCACCCGCCGTTTGCGCTTTTTGTTGGTATAAAAATTCAGGCTCACCTGGTTGGTCACGCTAAAATGGCGATTCCATGAACCCAGTTGCAGGTCAGCACCCAGCCTGCCTTCTTCCTCTGCCACCACCGGAACCGGCCACGCATATTGCGGACGAAGTGCCAGCGACAGCAGCGAAAAGCTAAGCTGTTCTGAAAAGATGACAGGCGCATGAAACAGGGTGAAGCGATGCTGAAACAATCCACTGGCACCCAGCGAAGTGATGAATTCATAGGATACAGCATTATTGGTGTTGTCAGGCAGGGCTTTGATATTGAACATCGGGCGAATAAACCAGCCTATATACAACCGGCTTGCAGATGCTTTCAATGCCACCGGATACAAGGGTGTATGCTGGTAAGAAAACTCAATAGCAGAAATGCTGTTGTTATTGATTGTATTTGCATAGGCCGTAATATCGAAGCCTACATTGTTTTGCACCAGCCTTCGGTCTCCCTTGTATTTCCAGTACTGGTAGTTGGCCACAAAACCCGATCCCTGGTAACGCAGTGGCGACAGTGCCTCATCACGCAGCGTATTGATAGAAAGGCCCACCTGCGAAAGCCGGTAACGGGGAAACCGCTCGTACAGTTCCTGAGATACAACCGTATCTTCCAGTACCAGGGCATTTTGTGCAAAAGCTGTGAGAGGAGCTACAACCAGCAAATACAACAGTGCATATCTCATAAGTATTGGGTTAAAATGTGACCGTCACTTCTGCAAGCAGGCACTCCGGCAGGATTATTTGTCGGAACGAAGATAACAAATGTATGCATTGATTGTATAGTTATTGTCTAAAATAGTAGAACAAGTATCATAAACCAAGCAACACAAAAAGCCCTTCGCTCACTTCAGTCCGAGACGCGTAGTCCGAGACGCGTAGTCCGAGACGCGTAGTCCGAGACGCGTAGTCCGAGACGCGTAGTCCCGCCTAGTTTCAGTCTGTGACTGAAACTGAGCAATAAGCCAAAGTTTATAACTTCCTGGCTTCAGTCCGGGAAGCCGGTCGCCGGGAAGCCGGTCGCCGGGAAGCCGGTCGCCGGGAAGCCGGTCGCCGGGAAGCCGGTCGCCGGGAA
>CATQIH010000023.1 GCA_958296015.1 Cyclobacteriaceae bacterium | reverse complement strand
TGGTGACAATCAGCCTGAGCAATTCCCAACGGAACTTTGCATTCTGGCGTTTGACCATACCTGTGCGGTGGTAGTTGATTAGCTTAACAAAATCAGTGATAATGAAAAACAGCGTATTGAAACCATACAAAAAGAACACATACACATACTGATAGCGGTGAATCCACTTCAGGTTGGCATATTTGGATAAACGAATGACCACTTTGGTTTTAATGTCTTCGTCCAGCCCGTGGATATTAGTGTAAGTATGGTGAAAAATATTGTGTTGTATCTTCCATATAAAAGGATTGCCGCCAATCAAATACATACTACAGCCGAGTAGTTTGTTAATAAACAAGCTTTTGGAGCAACTACCATGTACAGCGTCATGCATAATAGACATCCCGATACCCGCCTTGGCGATGCCCATCAGAATGGCGAAGGGGAGCAAAATCCATGCACTGACAGGAAGAAACAAAATAATAAGGTACATTCCAATGTACGCGCTGAGCAGCGTAGCAATTTTGATGTACATCTCACGATTGCCATACCGGGTGATGTTGTTTTCTTTAAAATAAGAATTCACCCTTTTGCGCAGTGTTGGGAAAAAGGCGGACTGTTGCTTGTTAACAAATTTTACGGAAGTATTCATAAAGTTAGGAACCAGTATTTAGGATGGTATTAATATCTTTAACTTTGAGCTCAAAATGAGATGGCCAAAACAATCAAGGTTGGGACGCTTAACCATTGGTTACACCAAATGATAGCAAGCTTAGCTAGTTGCAAACATAACGTATAATTTGTGTAATAATTGCTATTGCTGTTAATAATTGGAAGAAAAAACCATGAGATGGTGCTAAAGGCATATCATAAGCTGGTTACAAAACTGCTCTCACTACAGTTTGAGGCGCGTGTCACAGACTTACTTGAATAGAAGACTCCAGTCACAGACTGAAGCCAGATTGGGTCGCGCAGTTTGGGATTCAGTTGCAAGCGGTCCGCTCTACGGGGGACACCGCCGCGGCTGAATCCAGAGGAAACCCTTCCCTAGCTTCAGTTTGCAATTTCCTATTTTCCCTAGCTTCAGTTTGCAACTGAAGCTTATCGATAAACCCTAAACTCCGGATACTTCCCTAGCTTCAGTTTGCAACTGAAGCTTATCGATAAACCCTAAACTCCGGATATCTGAAAGCTTTCCCTAGCTTCAGTTTGCAACTGAAGCTTATCGATAAACCCTAAACTCCGGATACTTCCCTAGCTTCAGTTTGCAACTGAAGCTTATCGATAAACCCTAAACTCCGGATATCTGAAAGCTTCAGTCGCAGTCGAATCGTCTGGTCGGCCACGCCGGGCGAGTGAAGCCCGGAGCCTGATGTGCTATAAGTGGTAAAAACAAACAAATGCAAATAGTTACTTTGTTATCCAAAGTGTTTATTTGTTAAAGATATGTTATATTTTTTCACTCATAATAACCTGTGAGCAGTAAAAAGTTCTTTTTTCTTATTGAGAAAGCAATCTCAATCGATAAAACCATCTTTGCATAACGTATCCACGTTGCTGAGTTATGCAAATGTCGTTTTGTTAACCAAGAACTCTTCTAAGTTAGGCAAAAGACATTTGCATAACGTATCTTCTCTTCTTTGTTATGCAAATGTTGTTTTTTGTATTCAGTTACCTTGATAAGAAGCAAAAATGACGCGTCCATATGGCAAATCTGAAAGTAATGTATTTTTTAAAACTAATCGTTTTTGTTTATAACGAACGTCAAACAAATAACATACTCAACTTTCGGGGTTTGTGTGAGGTTCTCCCTACCAGGTCGGCCCCTGCTGCCGTGGCGGGTCTTGTGACCCGACACAAACCGTGATTGTACATAAAGAGTACTTCTTAACTCATCTGCGGGTCACAAGACCCGCAGAGGCGTAAAAACTATCAAGCCTAAGGCTTGGCCTTATTGTAAGACTTCGGTCACAGACTACGCGTCCCGGACCGAAGCCAGGTTTAGGGGACGCGTAGTCTGTGAGCGGTCAGCGGTCTCCTACTAGCTTCAGTTTGCAACTGAAGCTGTCCCGAACTGAAGCTAACGATGAGCAATGTTTTTTAAAGCTTCTATCGTTTGAAGCATGTTGGCATCCAGCTTTTTCTGCACATCTTCCAGGGCATCTTGTGGAGCATTTTCCTTTAATAATGTGTGGCTATGCCGTAGCATTTCTTCCAGTGGCTGCAAAGAGAGCATATCCAGCAAATAGCTTATCTTATGAACGATGTTATCCATTTCTGCTTCATCCCGCGCGGTGATCGCTGCATTGAGGTGCTGTTGGTAAATGTACAGTTCGCTAACAGCTTTCTGGCAGAACAGCTTGAGCTTATCAGGCTTATGATTGAACAACTCACTTACCTTTCTTATGTCTATATTAGCCTCTACGGTATCGGTAGGTGTTTTTATAGTACCAGGCACCTCTCCAGCAGCATGGCCATTTGATTTCAGCGCATTGTCCATGATCTTTTGATATAGCATCTGCGGGTCAAAAGGCTTGGTGATGACATCGGTGAAAAATACGGCTTCCGCATGTTTTTTCACTTCATGGATAGTATCCGCGGTAAGTGCAATGATGGGTATGTTGCCATAACCGTTGTCGGGCAAAGACCTGATAGCCTTGGCCGCCTGGTAACCATCCATCACAGGCATACGCACATCCATCAGAATCATGTCGTATTGCTTTTGCTGCGCCATGGTTACCGCCTCCTCACCGTTTTCTGCTTCATCCGGCAGCAGCTTCCACCAGTCTTGTAAAAACTGCATCATCACCATACGGTTGATCTTGACATCCTCTACCAGCAACAGTTTCAGGTGATGCAGTGTATCATAAGTTTCAGGCCGCACATTGGCTGAAGAAGCTTTATCATGGTCAGTGCCTTCTGTCAGGGGCAGGGTAAAAAAGAACCTCGACCCTGTCTCTTCTACACTTTCTACCTCGATACGGCTGTCCATCATTTCCAGTAGCATTTTGGTGATGGTCAGGCCCAGACCGGTGCCTCCGTACTTTCTTGCGGTAGATATATCGGCCTGGGTGAAACCCTCGAAGATGCTGTTCAGTTTATCTGGCGCAATACCAATACCTGTGTCTTCCACAGAGAAATTTACCCAAAAGGTATCACCCTTTTTTCTGTTCAGCGAGACCCTAACGGTGACCGTACCCTGGGCGGTGAATTTCAGGGCATTGCTGATCAGGTTGTGCAGTACCTGGGAGAGCTTGAGCTGATCGGTATACACGATGGCAGGAACCTGATCATCCACCACAAACCGAAGTGCATTATACTGTTCCGAAACTCTGAACTGGTAGGTTTTCTGCAAACTGTTCAGCAGATCTTTCAGATATACATTGGTTTTGTCTATGCTTACTTTACCTGCGCGTATTTTGCTAAAGTCCAGGATGTCGTTGACCAGAACCATCAGGTTTTCGGCAGAGAATTTCATGGTTTGCAGGTTCTCCACCTGAGACTCTTTGGGGTTTTGCCCCAGCAGCAGCGTAGCCAAACCCACCACTGCATTGAGCGGCGTACGGATTTCGTGGCTCATATGTGCCAGAAACTCTTCTTTGGCTTGGGCCGAATTTTCTGCCTCATCTTTGGCCTGGCGAAGCGACTCTTCCATCTTCCTTCGCTGTGTGTGGTCTGTGATGATCTTGAGAAAACCCCTCACCTGATCGTCTTTAGTCAGCAGGGGCATGGTAATGCTGTTGCCCCAAAACTGATTGCCGTCTTTACGCACATACCAGCGTTCGATTTCAGCACGCCACTCGGTGACGGCTTGCTGTGTCTCACTTTCAGGAACAATG
Organism: Cyclobacteriaceae bacterium; assembly: GCA_958296015.1. GTDB lineage: Bacteria > Bacteroidota > Bacteroidia > Cytophagales > Cyclobacteriaceae > JAJNNC01. The sequence continues at coordinate 35,307 of CATQIH010000023.1, read as the reverse complement.
CTTTTGTCTTCCTGCGTAAAGATAACATCACCCTTCTGACCTATCATTTCCTGGCTGCTGTATCCCAGAATACGCTCGGCCCCGCTGTTCCAGTCGGCAATTTTCTTATCCATGTCCAGGGTAAAAATGGCAAAGTCTGTGGCACTTTGCATAATTAGCCTGAGGTGTTCTTCGCTCTTGCGCAGGGTTTCCTCGGCACTTTTGCGCTCGGTGATCTCTACAAACGTAATCACAATGCCCTCTATTCGGTCGTCGCTGCTTCTGTAGGGCCTCACTCGTGTGAGATACCACCTGTTTTCTTCGTCTTTCACCTCGCGCTCTATCGGCACAAGCTTATCCAGCACCTGCCTGGCATCGTCGATAAGCTCATGATAGCCCAGCCGGTGGGTGAGGTCTGCAAGCGGGCGGCCACGGTCTACCATGCGTACATTAAAAATATCGATCACCTTGGGCGTGAAACGCAGGATGCGAAGTTGCGGGTCCAGAAAGAGCGTGGCAATATCGGTCGCCTTGAGCAGGTTTTGCAGGTCGCCGGAAAGCTGCGCCAGCTCTTCTACCTTATGCCTGTTCTCCTGGTTGACAGTGCTGAGTTCTTCGTTGATGCTTTGTAGCTCTTCCTTGCTGGTCTCCAGTTCTTCCATCGTAGAGCGTAGCTCCTCGTTGGTAGACTGCATCTCTTCATTGGAAGCCTTCATTTCTTCCTGCCCTGTCTCAAACTCCTCTATGATAGCCTGTAGCCGGTGCTGGGTGAGTTCCAGTTCAGCTTGCATCTCACGTACAATGACATCTTTATCGGCAAGATCGGGTGCGGTCTTTTCTGCCTTTTCATCCAGCTGATTTGTCCTGGAATCGTCGAAGATGATTAGGTAAAAGCCTTCCTGCTGCGGCTCCTTTCCCGGATACACAGAAATAGAAACGCGCAATGGTGCTCCTTCCTGCTGCACAGTGATAGATTTGGAATGAACCGGTGCTAGTTTTTCTTTGGCGGTATGTAGCGCAGCCTGTAACTCAATACGGAATTCCTCTCTTACAAGCTTAAAAACATTGGTCGTAGGCTCTCCACCCGGATACACCAGGTAGCGGCCTACGTGTTCGGAAAGGTGTACTACTTTATGATCCAGACTTACCAGCAGACTGGGCGGAGCATACCGCTCTACCATCCATTGGTGCAGGGTGCCATAGGCCAAAGGAGCATTATCTTCCTGGTTTCCTCTTTCATAATCTATCGGCAAACGAGGCTTCGTGAGCGGAAAAACAGGTAGACGAGGCTCAGGCACCGGCACATTGCGCTTGCGGAAAATACAATAACCTTTGTTTACTGTGCGGAATAGCTCGGAGCTTTCTAAAGTTTCGGAAGTGCCCAGCAGCAGCACACCCTCACTGTTGAGTGCATAATGAAACAGATCAATCACCTCGCGCTGTATTTGGCGTTGCAGGTAGATCAGCATATTACGGCAGGAAATAAGGTCTATGCGCGAAAACGGAGGGTCGCCCAGCAGGTTGTGCGGTGTAAAAACCACCATCTCGCGTACCTCTTTGCGGATGCGGAAGCTGCTGTCTTCTTTGGTAAAAAACCGCTGGAGCCGCTCAATGCTCACATCCGTTTCAATGTCGCCAGGGTAATATCCCTCCCGGGCTTTGTTGAGCGAACGGTCGTGCAGGTCGCTGGCAAAGACCTGTAGCCTGGGGGGTGCATTATATTTGGCAGCTTCTTCCAGCAGGATCATCGCCAGAGAATACGCCTCCTCGCCCGTGGCACACCCCACCGACCAGACGCGTATCGTATCTTCCGGCCCTTTACCTTTAAAAAGCTGGGGAACGATGCTTTGCTCCAGTTGTTTGAACACCTCAGGATCGCGGAAAAAGTTGGTGACGGTGATGAGCAGGTCATCGGAAAGACTCCGTACTTCTTCCGGATTTTTGTGTAGCAGCGCAAGATAATCTTTGAGCTCAACGATCTGCGTAATCTGCATCCGGCGCTCCAGTCGGCGCATAATGGTAGATCGCTTGTAGCGGCTGAAGTCGCGCCCGGTACGTGCACGTATGATGGAGAAAATCTTTTGCAGCAGGGGTTTCTCTTCTCCCGTTGCATCTTCACTTTCCTTGAATGATGGTATTTTTGGCTCAATGCGGTCGAGGTTCACAATAGCCTTGGGGATTTCGGCAAGCGGAAGCACCAGATCAACGAGTCCTGTTGAGATGGCACTTTGGGGCATTCCGTCATATTCGGCCTCATTAGGGTCCTGCACAATGGTAATACCACCCCGCTCCTTCACTTCCTTGATGCCCAGCGTACCGTCGGAGCCTGTGCCCGTCAGGATGATGCCAATAGATTTGCCATCGTGCGTGGCTGCCAATGTACGGAAGAAGTGATCGATAGGTGCCCGGTTGCGGCGTTTTTCTTCCAGGTCAGAAAGCCGCAGGTGCGTATCAATGGCATCCAGGTTGCAGCCCGGTGGAATCACATATACCCTGTCAGGCTCCAGCGGTATTGTTTCTGTTACCTGCTGGACAGGCATTTTCACATAAGGCTGTAGCAGGTCGGCCATATGACTTTCGTGTTCCGGGGAAAGGTGCACGACGATCACAAAAGCAAGGCCGCAGTCCTGGGGAATATGGGTGAAAAATATTTTTAGTGCAGCCAGCCCGCCAGCTGATGCACCGATGCCTACAATGGTTGGAGCATTTTTCTCTGTATTAGGCTTTTCTTGTGTAGGCTTGTCTTCTGTTGGGTTGTGTTCATCCATAAAAAATGAAGTATAGGCATGTTTATTCACCAAAGCGAAATAACATGATCAACAATATATTCAATTCAAAAGTTACAACACCATAAAGATGTTATTCGTCGCTTTGAATCTGATAAAATTTAAAATATATGCGCAGCCAAGCAAGGACTATCCTCATTTATTTTACGCTGATTATTGTTAGCCTGTATTTCCTGTTTCTGGGGCTTGTACAGGCCAAGTCTTTCCTTTCGCCTTTGGCAATAGCCGCGTTGCTGGCGATGGTGATGCTTCCTGTCTGCCGCTGGCTGGAGGGCAAAGGTATCAACCGTGGCTTAGCTGCTTTGTTTTCAGATCTGATCATCCTTTTGTTTTTTATAGCCCTTACCTGGGTGGTGGGCACACAGATCAAAAGCTTTTCTCAGGACTGGCCCCAGATCAAAGACCGGCTGGAGCCTAAGATAGAGCAGCTACAGGGATTTATCCAGCAAAAGACCGGCCTATCGGTGCAGGAACAGGACCGGAAACTGTCTGATAAGCTTCCCGGAAGCCCTTTCTCTTCCAAACAACCAGCCCCGGATAGCGTACAAAACCAGCAGACGGAACAGGATACTACCCGGCAGGTGCAGCAGCCCGGTATCAACACAGGTTCGTCAACTTCAACCGGTTCGGTGATGACAAAAGTAGGTAGTGTTGTGGCAGGGTTTATCAGTTTTCTGGGCAATTTTCTGCTGACCTTTATCTACATCTTTTTCCTGCTGCTTTACCGCAGCAAGTTCCGCAAAGCCATATTAAAAATGGTGTCGGATGATAAGCGCAAGAAAGCGCAGGAAATTATCAAAGAAGCGGCCAGTACTTCACAGAACTATCTGTTTGGCAGGTTGATCCTCATCATCTTTCTGGCCATACTGTATGGCGTAGGACTATCAATTTCAGGGGTCAAAAATGCCATCCTGATTTCTATTCTGGCATCGGTGCTTTCGCTGGTGCCTTATATTGGCAATATCATAGGCTACGGACTTGCCATCGGCATGGCTATCTTTTCAGGAAGCGGCCTGTCGGGGGCCATAGGAGTTAGTATTACGTTTGCCGTGGCCCAGTTTGTAGAAAGCTATATTCTGGAGCCTTACGTGGTGGGCGATAAGGTGGATGTAAGTCCAGTATTTACCATTATTGTGGTGGTACTGGGAGGTGCCGTGTGGGGAATTACAGGTATGCTGGTAGCCATTCCCGCACTCGGTATCATCAAGGTGATCTGCGACCATGTTCCGGTGCTCAATCCCTTGGGCTACTTGTTTGGTGCTGAGGATTCGCAGGAACAGGATGACGACAAAGATAATATTTTCAAAAAGACCAAGCGGTGGGCGCTCAACAAGTTCAAATAGATGTCATGAATTTTTGAGATGTTGACTTTTTAAACAGTTTGGTTTGTCTAAATTGCGCCAACCTAAAATCTGTTGCATGTTAACATATCTGAGTTGTGACTGGGGTACCTCTTCATTTCGGATGAAGCTAATAGATGCCCCGCATCTGCAAATTCGTGCCGAAGAACAATCTGATCATGGGATTGCGGCCACTTATGCTGCCTGGAAAAATACCGGCCAGCATGATCAGGACAAGCGCTTTGCCTTTTATTTCAAAATCATTGCCCGCCATATCAAGCTCATGGAAAACCGGTTGAACCGGTCGCTAGCAGAAGTGCCGGTTATTGTCTCGGGCATGGCTTCTTCCTCCATTGGCATGAAGGAGTTGCCTTATAGCAAGCTGCCTTTTGCCATTAGCGGTGCAGATACGCATGTACTATATATGGAACCATGTAAGGAAATAACGCACCCTGTTTTGCTGATCTCAGGGGCAAGCAGCGGAGCGGATGTGATGCGGGGCGAAGAGACTCAGCTTATCGGTTTTGCAGAACGACATGCTGATACGCATGGAGATGTAGTGTACATCTTTCCTGGCACTCATTCCAAGCATATTATGGTGAATGACGGGCAAATCACACGTTTCAGGACATATATGACAGGAGAGTTTTTTGAGCTATTGTCTAAAAAAAGCATTCTACAGGCTTCTGTGGCTGACAGCCAGGCATTGCCCTGGCCGGAAGAGCGGTGGCAGGCATTTGGCAAAGGAGTGGAAACAGGTGCGGATACCAACCTGTTGCATGCTGCTTTTCTGGTGAGAACCAACAGCCTGTTTGGTAAAATGAACAAAGAAGATAACCTTGCGTATCTGAGCGGTTTGCTCATCGGTGCAGAGCTGAAAGATTTACGTGACACACATACAGGTAATCTGTACTTGTGCAGCGGAACCCACCTGAAAGCCGCCTATCAGTATGCACTACAAGCACTAAACATGCAGCAAACACAGATCTTTTCCGAAAGAGATATTGAAGAAGCTGTCATGCACGGACATCTCAAAATATATCAACATCACCTAACCCCTAAAACCTAACCCCCATGAAAATCACCAGCTACGAATTGTTCCAGGTGCCGCCCCGATGGCTTTTTCTCAAAATAAACACCAGCGAAGGCATCACCGGCTGGGGAGAACCCGTGGTGGAAGGAAGGGCTGCCACCGTGAAAGCCGCTGTTGATGAACTGATGGCATACCTGATTGGCAAAGACCCTATGCCTATCGAGGATCACTGGAATGTGATGTACCGGACAGGCTTCTACCGGGGTGGCCCGGTGCTGATGAGTGCTATTGCCGGCATCGATCAGGCACTGTGGGATATCAAAGGGAAATACTACCAGGCACCTGTGCACCAGTTGCTGGGCGGAAAAGCCCGTGAGACCATCCGTGTGTATTCCTGGATTGGCGGCGACCGTCCGGCAGATGTCGGGCAGGCTGCCCGTGAGATCGTGGCGCAGGGATTTACCGCCCTGAAGATGAATGCTACCGAGGAGTTACAGTATGTGGATTCTTATGCCAGGGTAGACCAGGCAGTGGCCCGGATAGCCGCCGTACGCGAAGCCGTAGGCAGGGAGGTTGGTATTGGCATTGACTTTCATGGACGCGTACACAAGCCGATGGCCAAAGTGCTGGCAAAAGCCCTGGAACCCTACGACCCGATGTTCATTGAAGAACCGGTATTGCCTGAAAATAACGAAGCTCTGCGGGAAATTGCCAACCATGTAGCCATACCGATAGCCACCGGGGAGCGCATGTTCTCCAGGTGGCAATTCAAAAATTTATTCATCGATGGCTATGCAGATATTATCCAGCCCGATCTTTCTCATGCGGGCGGCATCACCGAATGTAAGAAGATCATCTCTATGGCCGAAGCCTTCGATGTTGCCGCCGCGCCGCACTGTCCGCTGGGGCCGATTGCGCTGGCTGCCTGTTTGCAGGTGGATGCTACCTGCCACAATGCCTTCATACAGGAGCAAAGCCTGGGGATTCACTACAACCAGGGCAGCGATTTGCTGGATTATATCACAGACCGCAGCGTGTTCAGCTACGACAAAGGGTATGTGAAGATACCGGAAGGCCCGGGACTGGGCATCGATATCAACGAAGATCATGTACGCAAAATGGCTGAACACGGCCATGACTGGCATAACCCGCTATGGCGGCATGAAGATGGTAGCGTAGCAGAGTGGTGAAGTCAGTAATGCACTGTATTAGAACCTGGCGTAGAAAGAACCACGCGGATACACTATAACTTTTTGGGGGTGATGGTATAGTTACGCTCCAGTTGCTGATATCTTTGTTGCATTTTTTGCAGTTCCTTACGCTTTCTCAACCTGGATGGCGTAACAAAAGCCAGCATCAGCAAAGCCCCACCTACAATGGAAAGCAAGATGATCGAAGAGAGTGACATTTGAATTTGCCAGAATCCAAACGTCACAAAAACAGGTGTAGCATTTTGAAGCACAAAAACCAGCAACAGTGCTGCAAGGAATACGATAATATATACATAAATTTTCATTGCTGTAGGTTGTTGATTGGGGCCATCAATGCCGCTGAAGAAAACCTGCTTATCTATTGATAAAATAATAGCCTATCGAAAGCTGAAAGCCTCGATTCCTAGCTTTCTCAGTATCAAACGCAAGCTGACCGATAGACCGGTCGCCGACGATGTTGCGCAGCCCAAGGGTGTAACGCAAGTCAAGAAAGAACTTAGGCAGTTCGACATTGAGTCCCATGGCAAAGCCAAAATCAGACTTTTTAAAAGCATCGCGGTTGGTGGTCTTGTCATTGGTTTCTCTATCTGTCTTAAATTTACCGCTGGCTAGCAGCGATAGCTGTGGGCCTATATAAATACTGACAGGATCGAAGACAAAATACTTTAGCAAAACGGGTATTTCAAAATAGCTGAGCCTTTCTTTTACTGCTATCCCCTGAAAGTTATACTTAGCCCCACGGGTGGCAAAATTGATCTCGGGTTGCAGGTAGAAATTGGCTGGCATACCAGCGTCTTCAAGTCCTATTTCTGCTAGTAATCCTGCCTGCACACCCAGCCGGGTACCGGCATCGGTGAGATTGGCTACAGAAAAGGAGTTGAGGCTAAATCCACCTTTAACAGCGGCCCGAAAATCCTGGGCAGAAGACATATGTACAGAAAGAATAATGAAAGCAACAGCTAGGTAATACTTATGCATGTTTGGTGATAGGTTAGGTGGTGAGATGCAATATATAAAAAATAACTATTTAGGAACAGAAGATGTTTTTGCCTGTCCGTTAGTAAGGGTAGGATCTGCGAATAAAGTTTCTAACTGACCAATATCCATTCGGGTAGACTGAATATTTTTTTCCACTTTTTCCAGTTCTTTGTGATGGTTTTTCACAATGATGTCCAAAGCTTCCAATCTTGATTTGTCGCTTACTTCATCATTATTCAACTCAAATCTTTTGGCATCATCTGTTTTTTTGGAAGCAAGCTGTTTGCTTAGTTTGCTCAAATGCTGCTGTGTTCTTTTCTGCTCACTTTCACTTCTTTGAAGTGTCTTTTCCAGTGATTTTTTGCGGCTTTCGTTTTCAGCCAGCGCATTGCTGAGGTGGTCCATTTTGTAGCCTTTGACGAAGTGCTTGGTAAACTTACGCAGGTTTTCCATTTCGCTGCTGTATTGCTGGCTGTTCAGCGCAATATCATAGCCAGGCATAAATGCCACGGCCAGTATGGTCTGCTCTTTCTCCGTATAGACACGCACTTTTAAGTCGCCCTGCTTGCTGGAAATTGCAGGCAGCGTCACCGCTTTGGCCTCAAGCATATCATTGCCCTGCTTTTTGAGCTTCACTTTGAACTGCTTTTTGCAATAAGTAACAAATTCTTTCTTTAGCTCATCTACAGGCTCATCGCCCACATTGATGACCCAGGAATTCACAGAACGGTCGTCCATCGGGACGCTCTTTTCTATGGTCATATATCTTTGCTGCCCGTAGGCAGCCACGCTCATCATCAGGCAAAATGCCAGGCCAAGAGTATACGGGTTTTTCATGGTATTCATTGGTTTTAATTGGTTTTATAACTTTTCTCTTAAGACGCAGGCTTTTTACGCAGGTCACAATATATGCTGAAAAAATGATTTTTTATTTCAGTGTATTTGTGACTTGTTTTATGTAGGTTCGTCCTATACTCTACAGCTAACAATATAAACTATTGCGCGCCTCCACGCAAGCTACCGACGAAGAACTTGTACAACGGATTGTTCAGCAAAAAGACACCGCTTTGTTCAGTCTGTTGTATGACAGGTATGCTCAGAAAGTGTTTGCCAGATGCAGAGGATTCACCAAAGACAACCAGGCAGCAGAAGACCTGGCGCATGATGTGTTGATCAAGGTGTATCTCAAGCTCAAGGATTTTGAAGGTAAAGCCCGGTTTTCTACTTGGTTGTATAGTATTACCTATCACTTTTGTGTAGATTATAGCCGGAAGGTTGGTAAACCTTATGAAAATTATGAGGATCATCTGGAAGATATTCCCGATAGTGACCATAGCGATGCTGAACTGATGCAAATCAGGGTAGAAAAGCTCAAGGTGTTGCTCGAGAAAATATCCTCTGAAGACAAGGCGTTGCTGCTCATGAAATATCAGGAAGAATTGTCTATCGGAGAGATCATGCAGATTACCCTGCTAAAAGAAAGTACAGTGAAAATGCGTTTGAAAAGAGCTAAGGAAAAGATCGTGAAAATGACCCGTGGCCTAACATGAAAGATACAGCGAAGAATCCGTTCAAACAGTTGGAAGAAGAACCTTTGCCCGAAAAACTCAAAGATAAGGTAATGACCAGCATTGAGATGAGCCAGCTCATGATGGATGTGGCTGACCTGTTTATGGTAAAGATGGGCAAAACCTTTTCGGGATTATTTAAAACCAAACCCAACGACTCAGGCTATGGGGAAAGTCAGTAAATGGCAAAACATCGTCACTTCTTCTGCCAGTCAGTTCTTCCACGAGCTAATGAATGCCCTGCCCAATATTCTGGGAGCACTGTTGCTGTTGCTGATTGGCTGGTTGCTGGCCCGCGTGGCCATGTACGCAACGCGTCGTGTGATGCAGGCACGTGTGCTGCAACAATTTACCACGCGCCTCAATAAGTTTCCCCTTTTCCAGCGTCAGGGTGTCAACCTAGACAGCACCGCCATTATCAGCCGTTTTGTACATTGGGTCATCCTGTTGTTCTTTCTGGTAGCCGCTTCCGAAACCCTTGGATGGACAGCCGTTTCCCGCACCATTGGTAACCTGATTGGCTACCTGCCTGCCCTGCTAAGTGCGATTATCATCCTGATCATCGGACTCTATATTGCGCAGCTTGTCAGAAGCTTCATCCGCACCACCCTGGAATCGCTTGAGCTGGGTTCGGCCAGACTGCTCAGCGGACTGGCTTATTACACAATAGCCACCATTGTGGTGCTGACGGCCATGGACCAGGCCGGGGTGGATACCGGCATCATCACCAGCAACCTGATCCTGATTATCGGTTCGGTGATGGCAGCCTTTGCCATTTCGTTTGCCCTGGCTTCCAAAGATATTTTGCAAAACATACTGGCTACCTTTTATAGTCGGCAAAATTTTAAGGTGGGAGACCGGATAAAAATAGAAGCTCTGGAAGGAGAAATCATTAAAATGGATTCGGTATCCGTTGTTATCCGAACAGGAAATTCAGAGGTGGTTTTGCCCTCTTATACCCTGATTTCTCAGAAAATAGAGAAGTTATGAAAACAGCTGGCGTGGTTAATCTTGTCCTGCTTTGTTGATGTATTTGTAGAGCCATGCTACCGTGACGCCAAAAAGCATATGATTGATGATCATGTTGCGCAAAAAGATAGAAAGCGGAACTTTGGGAGCTTGATCAGACGTACGCAGAAAAAGTTTCCAGAAGGCGGCACCCACTATTCCACTAACAGTACCCCATAAAAATCCATAGATTGTCTTTGGCTTTCCAATCCCTTTGTGCCAAAGTGTACCATATAAATAGGCAAAACATATGCCTATCAATAAGTGAATAGAGTAGCCCAGGGTTAAAGCCTCTTTGCTTGTGGATATGTGGCCCCTTGCGTCAGTTTGGGAAGTAACGATGGTGCCCAAAATTTCAGGCTCCGTTACTTGCTCATTCTCTACTAAGGATGAAATATAACTGTATAAAGTTTTGGTCAACGTGCCTGCTATGCCGGCAACCACTGCTTTGCCTGGGTACATTTTATATGCATAAAGGTCTAAAAAAATTTTAAGTAAAGTTAAGAAACTGTTGTGACTTTTCTCGTACTCTATCGTCTTATAGTGTGAGAATATCTCAAACTTGTATACATTTTACATTTTGTCCTCAGATTTATGAAAAGAGTAAGTTTACTAATCCTGGCCCTGGGCTTGAGCACTTTTGGTTGGGCACAACGACAAACCATTGATTTTGATTATGAGCGTTCGTCGTTCAACATGGACCAACCGCTTCCTTCGGAGGCACATTTTTTCCTCTCCGGAGAAATCAGCGATTCTACGTACATCGTAGAGGTGCAGATTAAACCTGCCAAGCAGAAAAAAGATTTTTTGCTATACAAAAACCGCTGGAAGCGGAGCTTCAATAACCAGGAGAAAAGATTTCTGTTGCCGGTAAACTATAACCTACACGGTGGAACGGAATATGATTTTGTGATCAACTACTACAAAAAGGTGGGAAAAGGTGACATGCAGCAGCTCAAAAACCAACTGCTTACCTCTCTGGATCAGTACATTGATCAGAGTATTATGCTGACCGGAAAACGCATTCATTTGCTAAAAAACCCGCATACGATGGTTGCTGACATGAATAAAGCTGTAGTTACTGCCATGCAATACTATCAGAGTAACTTTAATACCAGTTTCAAGGGCTTCTCCAATATCATTGAAGACAAAATTGAGATTGTCACTTCCAGAAAACTGCGGAAACAGATGCGCGACGATGAAGAACGTCAGAAGCAGGTAAAAGAACTGAAAGCAATGGTGCAGCACGAAGTAGACCAATACCTGAGCACTGGCTTCTCGGTGCTGGCCGACAGCCGGTTTGTCAACAACTACCAGACGCAGGAATCTAAGAACACGCTCACCGTGCATGTTGGGTACGGTGGTGTTTTTCTCAACAACAAAGTAGCTGACATGACCACTGGTTCATCGGGCATGGCCGGTTTGACTTTACCTTTGGGTAAACAAGCCTTTGCTCCTAAATTTGTGAGCAACACGGCCATAATTCTGGGTGTCTATTTCCGGAATTTTGATAATAAAGAAGGTATTCGTGCTACTGGGCCTATTTTTGGCCGACCTATCTATGCTGGGTTTGGCTATAAATTATATGAATTTATACGCATCTCAGCCGGAGCCACGCTGCTGGAAAACAACGGCTATGATACCATGAGCGGCAAGGTAGACAAAGGCATTTACCTACGCCCCTTTGTAGGCATCACCGCAGACATCAACTTCTGGGCGGGCTTTTCCAAATAAGGGTTTTGCTTGATTTTGTAGGGCAACTTTAGCAAGTACGCTGCTGCTAAAGTTGCCCAACATATGTTGATTGCTTTGGCATATCTACTTCCAATCTTCCTATAGTTCTTTGATGGAGTAAAGCCTAATTCCGGGTGCTGTGGTTGGTTCGGATACATTCCCGCAATATTTTCCTATCAATATTTCGGGAAGTTCATACTCAATAAAGACTCTTGTCCGTAATCCGAGTTCCTGATAACGATTGTCGATGCTGTCTTCGTCTATCGGCTTATATCGTATGCTGTCTAGCTCAATAAAATAACCACATCCATCTGCGGCATAGTCGCCTGTCCAAAGCAAGATAGCTTCTGATGTCGGATGTGATGTTTCTTTCGGAGCCAAATAATGTTCATACTCCCGGCAGCTTAGACAAAATGATGCTACTGCTATCAAAACAAAGTAAAAAACCTTTTTCATATATCTCATTTTTAGTTGATTTTAACTAAGACACCAGATATTTTAAAAAGGTTGGAATAGAAGAAAATTGTTGGACAAAAGTCCAACAGTGGCGAAATATTTCACTTCTCTAAAACATACACTATAGACTGCCTGCGCTTGCTGTGGTTCTGCGGTTTGTCGTCCTTGCAGCATCCACACTCCAGATGCCTGCTCCGTATGTGGCAATGAACAAGAACAGGAAGCAGTACACAACGGCCAGTTCTCCTTCATTAATGATAGGCAGAAGATGTCTGGGGGCATGTGCCATGAAATAAGCAACCGCCATTTGTCCACTGGCGATAAAAGCAGCAATAACCGTAAATAACCCAAAGGCGATCAGCAAGCCTGCAATCAATTCTATGATACCGGCAATGCCTATCAGGCTGGCAATGTCTACCGGATCTTTTTCTCCGGGTACGCCCATCAGTTTCTGGCTGCCATGCATGGCAAACATCAGACCGGCTACGATACGCAGGATGGCATAAGCCTGGGGTGCAAATTGGTTTAGTTTGGTGTTCATTGTTGTTGGAGGTTTAAGTTGGAAAATGATTTTGTAATTTTCGTGCTTAAGTTATACAAATATGTAGGTATTCCAAAATTTGTATAAACCGCCGAATACTTTAATTTTATATCCTACGTAGGGGAGACTCCCTATTTGTGGTACTTCATAGTAAGTTTAATCAGTTTTTAGAATAGCAAACAATAACCTGCCGACAACTACACGCAGTATTTGGCCAACCTCAACCATTTATGAACCAGCTTTATCGATATATATTTCTGTCTCTGGCTATGGTTACTGTCATCCATCTATGCTTTGCCGGGCATCATCCATCTGCCACCGCAGCCGACTCTTCATTTGTCACACCCATGTATGCCGAGCTTCCGCTGGGAGCTATCCGTCCGCAAGGATGGCTGCTTTCTCAGCTAAAGATCATGAAAAACGGCACTACCGGTCATCTGGATGAGGTGTATGGTAAGGTAAAAGACGATAACGGCTGGCTTGGTGGCCAGGGCGATGGCTGGGAAGAAACGCCCTACTGGCTGGATGGTGCCGTGCCATTAGCCTATCTGCTGGATGATCAGGCCCTGAAAGACAAAGTGCTTAAATACATCAACTGGACCCTGAACCACCAGCGTGCTTCCGGCTACTTTGGCCCCATCACCGAGGCTGAACGTAAACACCAGGTAGATATTACTCCCGATAGCTGCCGACAGGGCGAAGACTGGTGGCCCAAAATGGTGATGCTCAAAGTGCTCAAGCAATATTATATGGCTACCAGCGACAAGCGTGTCATTTCTTTTATGTCAAAATATTTCCGCTACCAACGGGCAGCTTTAAATACTTGTCCGGTTGGGCAATGGACGGAGTGGGCAGCATCCAGAGGTGCAGAAAACGTGATGATGGCGCAATGGCTGTATGGCATCACCAAAGAAGATGATCTGCTGGACCTGGCCGCCACCATAGAGTCTCAGTCTTTTCCCTGGAGCCGGTGGCTGGGCAACCGCAACTGGGTGATTGATGCAGCCGCGCAGCAAAATGGTGAAAACTGGATGCACCGCCATGCAGTGAATGTAGGCATGGCACTCAAATCTCCGGCAATCAATTACCAACGTACACATGACAAAGCCTACCTTGATGCACTTAAAACAGGCTTTGGCGATCTGATGAACCTACATGGCTTGCCCATGGGTATCTTCTCCGGTGATGAAGACCTGCATGGCAATGATCCTACACAGGGCGTAGAACTCTGTGCCATCGTGGAAACCATGTATTCGCTGGAAAACATCATGGCCATCACGGGCGATCCTTATTATATGGATGCGCTGGAAAGAATGGCTTTCAACGCACTTCCCCCACAAACGACAGACGATTATAACGCCAAGCAGTATTTTCAGATGGCCAACCAGATTCAGATCAAAAGGGGGGTATTCAATTTTTCATTGCCCTTTGACCGGGAAATGAACAATGTGCTGGGTATGCGCAGTGGCTACACCTGCTGCCTGGCCAACATGCACCAGGGATGGACCAAATTTGCCCAGCATCTGTGGTATCAGACGGCCGACAAGGGGCTGGCCGCGCTGGAATATGCGCCTTCGGAAATAACCACAAAAGCAGGCGCACAGCAAACACAGGTGACGATCCGCGAGGAAACCAGTTATCCTTTTGAGGATAAGATCAACTTGCGTCTTGCCACCAAACAAAGCGTCGACTTTCCTTTGCAACTTCGTATTCCGGCCTGGTGCAGCGAGGCTACGGTGATGCTCAACGGCAAGAAATTAAGAACTGACCAGGGCGGGCAGATCATTACTATTAGCAGAACCTGGAAAGACGGCGATCAGCTGCAATTGCAACTGCCCATGCAAGTAAGCACTTCCAACTGGGGCAGAAATTCCAGGGCCGTAGAACGTGGGCCTTTGGTGTATGCACTGAAAATAGACGAAGCATGGGAAAAAGGCCACGATGAGGCTGAAGGAGACTATTTTACGGTGCTACCGAAAAGTGATTGGAACTTTGGTCTGCTGGAAAAAGACATACAAAAGCCACAGGAAAACCTGAAGGTGAAAAAAGTGCAGGAGGTAACAAATGATTTTGTATGGAACCTGGCACATGTACCCCTGGAGATTACGGCCCAAGCCAGAAAAATTCCTCATTGGAAAATCTCCAATGATGTAGCATCTCAACCCGTATCAGACAGAACCGGTATTTACAAAGGGGAAGTTAGCCAGGAGGTAACGCAAATCACGCTGGTGCCCTTTGGCTGTACCAAGATACGGGTGGTAGCCTTTCCGGTAGTTCCTACATTGATGGAGTAAGTGATTGTAATAACACCTATTAATTTCAAATAACCAATTATCTATTTAAACATGACGATGAACAAACTATCCTGTATGGCTGCGCTTTGTCTGCTATGCCTCTTTGGATGCCAGCAAAGTAACCAAAATACAGAAGAAAAGGCCGTAGAAAAATCAGAAGATCCTAAACCTGCTACACAGTGGACTGTCGAGCAGGCCAACAGCTGGTACGAAAAGCAACCCTGGCTGGTAGGTTCCAACTTTGTGCCTTCCAATGCCATCAACCAACTGGAAATGTGGCAGGCAGATACCTGGTCGCCCGAGCTGATAGACAAGGAGCTTGGCTGGGCCGAAGGGTTGGGCATGAACACTATGCGCGTCTACCTGCACGATATTCCATACCGTACAGACAAGGATGGCTTCTTCCAGCGCATCGACGAATTTCTGTCCATTTGTCAGAAGCATAATATCCGGCCTATGTTGGTGATCTTTGACTCATGCTGGGACCCGTTTCCAAAAGCTGGTAAGCAGCCGGAGCCAAAAAAAGGACTGCATAATTCCGGTTGGGTACAAAGCCCTGGTAAAGACATCCTGACAGATAAAAGCCAATGGCCGGAGATGCGCACCTATGTGGTAGAGCTGATTGGCCACTTCAAAGATGACGACCGCATCCTGGCCTGGGACATTACCAATGAGCCAGACAATGACAACGCCAGCAGCTATGGAGACAACAACCTGAAAGAAGAGCCGGACAACAAAAAAGAGCTTGGCGTAGCATTGGTAAAGGCCGCTTTTGGCTGGGCACGTGAGGCGCATCCTTCTCAACCTATCACCTCCGCCCCTTGGTACGGCGACTGGTCCAGTCCGGAGAAAATGAATGACATGAACCGCTTCCTGTTTACAAATTCCGATATCATCACCTTTCACAACTATGATAAGCCGGAAGATTTTAAGCAGAGAGTCGCATGGATCAAGCAATTCAACCGTCCGATGATCTGCACCGAATACATGGCTCGCCCTGCCGGTAGCACTTTCCAGGCTATTTTGCCGATTGCCAAAGAAAACAACGTAGGCATGATCAACTGGGGTTTTGTAGATGGCAAAAGCAATACGATCTACCCGTGGGATTCCTGGCAGAAGGCATACGATCAGGAGCCGCCGCTGTGGTTTCACGATATTTTCAGAACAAACGGTGAACCTTATAAACCGGCAGAAACCAAATTCATCAAGGAGATGACAGGCAAAAGTATGTGAAGGTAAAGGCTTTCGGGAATGCTTATTATAGAAGAATCAGCAGGCACACAGCCGCCCTCATTGTGATACTCACAACTATTTTGCTGGTGACGGGGTTCATTTACTTTTTCTGAAAGTACCAGACCATCCAGGTCAGAACCAGCTGCTTTTCAGGATGAAATACAAAACCCATTCGCCTATGAGGTGCAAAAAACAGGCGTACTGTTGGATATGTTACCTACATCCAGCGTACCTTAGCGAAGATAAAATACACGCCAACCTTTATGAAGCATATTCTTACTCTTTTATGGATGCTGTTCAGCCTTGTTGCTTATGGACAAAAAGACGATGCTGCCAGTACCAGCTATCAGCCTCCTGTCTTCACAGATACCGCCCGGCTGCAAAAGATTGAGGCTGTATTTCCTGTCATTGACAAACTCTACCAGGAATATGCTGAACAAAATCATTTTCCGGGCTTTGTCTATGGCGTGGTAGTAGATGGCAAACTGATACATGTCGGTAATGTTGGGTATACGGATGTCAGCAAAAAAACACCCGTCACTTCCCAGTCTGTTTTCCGTATTGCCAGCATGACCAAAAGTTTTACCGCGATGGCTATGTTACAGCTTCGAGATGCCGGTAAACTACAACTGGATGATCCGGTGCAGCAATACATTCCAGCTTTGAAAAAAGTAACCAATCTCACCAGCGACGCGCCCCTGATCACCATCCGCCACCTGATGACTCATGCGGCAGGCTTCCCGGAAGACAATCCCTGGGGCGACCGCCAACTGGCCGACACCGACGAGGAACTGATTGATCTGGTAGAGAACGGTATTTCTTTTTCTCATGTACCAGGTGTTGCTTACGAATACAGCAACCTGGGATTTTCTCTGCTCGGTCAGATCATATCCAAAGTTTCGGGTCAGCCTTATCAGCAGTATATCAGCGAAAATATCCTGAAACCACTCGGGATGCAACATACCTACTGGGAATATGCGGAGGTGCCTGCCGAGCAACTGGCACATGGCTATCGCCTGACTGGTGAACAATGGCAGGAAGAGCCTTTGTTGCACGATGGCTCCTTTGGTGCAATGGGAGGGCTGATGACTTCTGCGGAAGATTTTAGCCGGTACATGGCTTTGCATCTGTCGGCGTGGCCTCCCAGAAACGGGCAGGAATCGCCGGTACTCAAAAGAAGCTCCTTGCGGGAAATGCAGCAACCACAGCGTGTTAGTTATTTTGATCCGCAGAACATCAATTCCAACGGGCAGCCATGCGGCACCGTATCAGGATACTATGCCGGGTTGGGCTGGGTGCAAGATTGTGAAAACCGGGTAAGGGTAGGGCATACAGGAGGCTTACCGGGCTTTGGCAGCAACTGGCTTATCCTGCCCGAATATGGCATTGGGCTGTTTTGCTTTGCCAACCTGACGTACGCTTCAGCCAGCACAGCCAATGTAGAGGTGTTGGACACGCTCTTTGCGCTGGCCGATCTGCCACCCCGTCAGCTACCCGTTTCTCCAATACTCGAGCAGCGGAAAAAAGAACTGATGGCACTGCTGCCCGACTGGAAAAACGCTGCCTCAAGTGGGCTTTTTGCCGAGAACTTCTTTCCGGATAACCCTCTTGATGCCCTTAAAAAGGAAACGGAAATAGCCTTTGCGCAAGCCGGAAAAATTGTCAAAGTACATGCCTTGCAGCCAGAAAATCAGTTGAGAGGTTCTTTTATCGTAGAAGGAAAAAAACGCTCTATCAAGATATACTTCACCCTAACCCCCGAAAAACAGCCCCTAGTTCAGAAGTTTGCTATTGAATCCATCGAGTAGTGTGAAGTATGTTTAATACTTCATTTTTCTTGTATTCATCAACATTTTTGCCGAAACAAACGCGGCACATGCCTCCAGGCCATAAAGCCCAATCCGCAGCCCAGGGTATTCAATATGATGTCGTCTACATCAAACTCTCCTATGTGGGTTAATAACTGCGTGGTTTCAACGCACAGACTGATCACCGCACTATAAAGCAAAGGAATATACCAACGGTTCTCGCATGGCTTGAGTTGATGTATGATCAAACCCAGAGGAATAAACAACAGAATATTTCCTGCTACATTAAACAACATATCATAAACCACAGACAAACGCTTTGTCTGTATCACTTTGGTAAAATAATGGATGATGGTATGAAACGGGATGAGGGATACCTCTCCGTGGCTATCAGACGGGTAATAATGACGTGTCATGGAAGAAAAAAATAATAGCCAGGCAGCCACCACCAGGTAGCAAATGGTAAAAATAATAAACACCGTTTTTCTCATGTTTGCATTCCAAGTATATATCTTTAACAGGTTCAACACTAAATGTTTTATCTTTGACATAGACAACAGCCAAGCGGTTCACTTTATTGCCAGGCTGATGTTTTACTATACACAAAACCTATGAGAAAATCTTTCATCTACAGCCTGGCGTTTCTGTTATCCGTAGCAGGCTGCAAGCTACATCAGCAGCATACTTCGCAGCAAATACAAGACACTCCGTTTCCAGCATGGGCGATGGTGCCTTTTGAGCGACCTGCTCATGTAAATCCGGTCATTTCTCCCAACGCTTCTTCAACTTTTATTGATCCCATGAGCCAGAAAACAATCGCCTGGGAAGCCAACGATACGTTCAATCCTGCGGCTACGGTTATGGGAGACAGTATCTACGTCCTCTACCGGGCAGAAGACCGCTCTGGTGTAGCCATTGGTGAACGCACGTCCCGGATTGGACTAGCAGCCAGTGCCGATGGTATCCATATGAACCGCCAAAAGATGCCAGTACTGTTTCCTGCCAATGACCAACAGAAAAAATATGAGTGGACCGGCGGCTGCGAAGACCCTCGGGTGGCAGTGACCGAAGTTGGGATGTATGTGATGCTGTATACGCAGTGGAACAAGGACACACCCCGCATTGGTGTGGCTACTTCTACCAACCTGACCGACTGGACCAAGCACGGCCCGGCCTTTGAAGATGCTTATGATGGAAAATTTCTGAACATGGCCAGCAAATCAGCGTCGCTCATCACCAAAGTGGCAGACGGCAAGCAGACCATTGCGCGCATCAACGGTACCTACTGGATCTACTGGGGCGAGCACCATGTGTATGCGGCTACCTCCACTAACCTGACCGACTGGAAGCCGCTGGTAGACGAAGATGGTGAGTTGCTGGAACTGATGTCGCCCCGCCCCGGCTACTTCGACAGCGACCTCACGGAGTGCGGACCTCCGGCAGTGGTGACCGATGCTGGCATTGTTTTGTTTTACAATGGCAAAAATAAGCCCGGCATTGGCAGAGATACCGCTTATACTGCCAATACCTACTGCGCTGGCCAGGCCCTGTTTAATGCCACAGACCCGACAAAATTTGTAGATCGGCTCGATGAACCTTTTCTGGTACCCTCCGAGCCTTTTGAAAAAAGCGGTCAGTATCCTGCTGGCACAGTCTTTATAGAAGGACTGGTCTTGTTCAAAAAGCAGTGGTTTCTATATTATGGCTGTGCCGATTCGAAGGTAGCCGTAGCTGTTATGCCTCAGGCTACGCCCTGATAGGTAGTTTCCATATCCTCATATGTTGATACTGGCTCTTCGTCTGTTACATCGCTGTTTTTTGCTTTGGAAACATCCAGGTATGATCTTATGTATTGCGCCAGCTCAAACGGTTTTTCTGAAGGTAATGCAAAGTTGTCCATAGAGAACAAATCATGGCAGCCTGCTTCCAGAAAATGTTGTTTGACATCTGGTGAGTCGTTGATATCGGAGTTGACAAAAGTACTCAGGCGGTCGATGGCCAGGTATTTTTTATCTACAGCTTCCAACCCTACCGCATCCTGAAGTGCTTTGCCTTCGGGAGTGCTGTCCATGGTCAAAAACAGGAAGGTGCGTATCAGCAGCATGTCTTCTACCAAATCTACCAGCAGATACCCCAGCTTATGATCGCCGTATTGATAAGCAATCAGCAATTGACCGTTTTGGTTTTGAACAACTACAGGCTTGAGCAGGCTAACGAACAAGTAATAATGCTGTAAGGTTTTCTGAATACAATCCAGCCGCTCACTCATACGATGCATCGCGTGAGGTTGAATGTAAACAGGTACTTGTGTCTGACCCTCAGGATGAGTAGGATCAAACAGCGATTTGTCCAAGGTAAGCCAGATGGGCCCATCATTGGGAACAGCCCATCCTGCACGGTACACAATTCTGGATTTGCCATTGATACAGATTCTCTTCTGTGGCGGACGAACCGAATGCAATTGAAATTGATTGCTGGGATAATCGTTGTCGTTGACAAACTTGTGGTTCATCCAGTACAACCGGCTGTCCATTTCACTGATGCCCAGGATAGAAAACCAAAGTGCGTCGTGAATTTTATAATAGGGGATACCCTCCTTTTCTATACTTTTAATATAGTGATCGAACCGCTGGCGCAGTATTTCTGATGGCTGGTACGTTCCCTCAGCACTCAGAAAGAAGTAGAGGGTTTGACCAAAGCTTACAAAATCGCGCAGTGGTATGGTAGGTCCTCCTTCATAAAGTTCTGTGTTGTAAGTGCTAAGTGCTTTATCAAGGTATACCCTGGCAAACGTCAGTGCCGATGCCGGTATGTCTGAAGTAACCGGTACGACGTTTCCATTCCTGAAACGCAGTTCAAACATCTGTCGGAGCAAAGCCGGCCCAGTGAGCAACTGAAAATCTTCTCCTCCTATAGATTCGGCAAGGGCAGTTAGCTTGCGCAGATAAGCATTCCGGTATTGGGCTTCCTGTTGCTTTGGCGAAATAGCTTTTACTTTCTTCTTTTTCTTTGACATATCAGTAATTTTAAAAGGTGAGAACATCAATGGGAATGCCCCGGTGATGCGTGAAACTACCTGAAAAACAACAAAGAATATGCCTTGCCAAAAAAAACACCCTTCCGCATAAGTAGCTTATAAACTGCTTACGCGGATAACTACTTGTTGTAAAATATCACCTTCGTCAAAAGGCTAAATAATATATATAAAAAGTACTATAATCTAGTGTTCAATCCTGTTTTAACAGTGAAATATGCATGTATGATAGCACATGTACCTATGTAGGGTATGAGATCAAATTCAATACTTTGTGATCTTAAATTCGGTACGACAGTTTTGCTGATGCTCTTCTTCCGTACATTTGATACCATCGGCACAGCGGTTAATTAGCTGGGTTTCACCATACCCTTTGAGGGTGAGCCTGCTCTTGCTAATGCCTTGTTTGATAAAGTAATCTACCGATGATTTGGCCCTTTTCTCTGACAAACGCGCGTTGGAAGCACTGCTCCACCTGGCATCCGTATGCACACCAAGGTCTATCTCAATGGTGGGGTTTTCTTTCATGATGCTCACAACCTTGTCCATTTCCACAGCAGCATCCGGACGAATATTGTATTTACCCAAATCAAAGTAAATGGGTTTGATGTCGTAGAGCTTCCCCAGATCAGCGTTGAGGTCGAGTCTCACCAGCGTAATATCCATTTTTTCCTGTAGATCTATCTGCCCAGGCTGACTTAGCGCATCATTGAGTGTCACTGTCTTGCTGATATATCCGTCTTTGGACAATACAAACTGATCAGCACATAAAAAAACCACTCAGGTTGTGCATAATCAGCCATGAGTGGTGTGTGTTGCTATTGTTCTACTTGTTATCGTACAGTCTATTTCCGGTTCGTGTGCCTGAGCTACAACAGCACCGATTAGTATGTAAGTTCAGTCATATGCTGATTGAATCTTGTTTATCATATCCTTTCAGCCCAGGGCTTCAAACTCTGGGCTGTAATTGCCTGGACGCACCGCCCCAGGCTGATGAATTGCTTCTACTGTTGGATAATCTTATACGGAAGACGTATCAGTCTGTTCGCTTTCAACGGTACCAGGAACAGTATCGCTTTACCTGCTTCAAACATGTGATGTTCCGAACGAACAGGAACAGGAATTTGATGATTGTATCGGCGTTGATCTTGGGATTACTAACATACCTACTGATTCGGATGGTAATTTTTACGACGGAAAGACATTGAATGCGCTGCGTAAGAAACGCGAGAAAACTTGTACCTCGCTGCAAAGCAGAGGTATACGCGGAGCTAAGAAAGTTTTGAAGCGTATATCTGGAAAGGAAAAAACCACTACTAAGATTGTGCTTTGCATATCCATGCCAGGCATACTTTAGTATGATGTTTAAAGCTATCCACTGTGGACGCGGCTGCTTTAGCAGGTTTGTCATTTGTTTTTTTGGTCAAAATCTACCCTTGACTAACATCATCTTGCTTCAAAGGCTGAAAAGATAGTGCACTATTTTAAACACATGAGTAACTTTACGTAAAACAAAAGGATAAAAGATGAGTGACGAAAAACCGGTAGATCCTTTGGAGAAGTTAATGGCGATCAAGGCAATTTATACCAAGATGCTGCTGGAAGGCGATATTTTAGAAGAGGAGTATAGTGCTCTGATAGAGCCTGTTGTCAAAATACTCGAAGACAATGGCATCAAATAGCATCAGTCATGAAGCCTCAAAGCTTATTGCCTGAGCCCGCGGTAGGCTTGCCGGGGATTTCGGCTGTTGCTGTATTTTTTCCTGCTGTTTGTTCCGCTTCTTGCGCAAAACCCAAGTTGATATTTAACGAGGGTAGTGCCTGCTGAAGTTTGCTTACACCTCCTTTGGTAACCTGGGTTTGCCACAAATAAAGGTGGCGCAAGTTTTTCAGGCTACTTAGTTGCCGGATACCTGCATCACTTATGGAAGTGCCGTATGAGGTATTCCAAGTGAGGTAGTTCCTTGATGTATTCCATCCCCTTGTCTGTGACCGCCGTATTTTCCAGGTGTAAACGGGTTAGGTTGATGCATTTTTGCAGGTCGGGTAGTGCTGCATCAGTTACGGAAGATCCACCCAGATCTAGCCAGGTGAGTTGCTCTGACACTTCTACCAGAGCGCGGATCAGCGTGTCTGCTGCTTTGCCATGAGAAAAGTTAGCCTGCAACCAGTGTACCCCCGCGGCCAATGCTCTGATCCGCACCCTTGATTGCTCAAGCTGGTTAAGGATGTCTTCACTGGCTGGAGTCACTTCTGAAGCCAGCCGCTGCTCCATTTCACTTTTGTTGGCATCAGGGTCAACCAGGGTGTTCAGTATCGCCTGCACATCTTCGCTGGCAACTACTTCAGCCACCTTTTTATTGAAAGAAACCCCTTGCTCTATCCAGCGCGTCAGCAAGGTCATGATCAGCCTGCCATCGGTAGTAGTTTTGTCTACCCAGCCCAGTTCATGATCGCAGATCAGCAGCACATCTTCTCCTTCATCAAAAATGCCAAGCCCATGTCCACCCGGATAAGCCATGCCCCAGGTTTACAGTAGCTTACTTGCTTTGTCGTAGATGATGACATTTCTGAAGATATTTTCGGCGGCTATTCATGTTTGTAGGGTGTGTATTCTTAGTTTTGCAAGGTAGTTTAATCAAAAAGATCGACTTTTTACACGCATGAAAGATTATAAAAAATACTATGTTTTGCCAGCATCGCCCGAGGAGGTTTATATGGCCCTGACCAACCCATTTACTATTGAGCTATGGACCGGAGAACAGGCGGAAATGTCTACTGAGCCTGGTTCGGAATTTACGATGTTTGACGGGAGTATCTCTGGTAGAAATATCACTTTCGAAGAAAATAAAAAGATTGTGCAGCAATGGTATTTTGGCGACCAGCCGGAAGCATCTATTGTTACCTTCAAACTGCACCCCAAAGGACAGGAAACATCTGTAGAACTCAGGCATACCAATATTCCGGAACAAGATTTTGATCATATCACCACAGGATGGGGGGAGAGTTTTTTTACATTGTTACACGATTTCTATGCTGAATAAACGCAATTGAGCTATTTATTTTAACCAAAAATGTAGACTTTCGAGTAGCTATTTGTTTAACAAAAGTTGTGAAAAGACAAAACAATAGTTTTGGTAAGGTGTTGTATTTTCTAAGTTATACAACATATTGCAGAACAGAACTGCTTACGCTAAGAAGCTGCCTATTGTTATAGCTTTCTGATTACATGATTGTTCTGTTTTTAGCGAACCGTATTGATATGGAAAAACCTCAAAAGGATACAGAAGAAGATCAGGAAGTAGCCCAACGGCAGAAATCCTACGATAAACTAAACGCACGTGTGGCTGAGCAGGAAGATATTATCAGACTTCACCAGGAACATGAAGCCAGCCTGGAGGCAACTTTGAGAAGAACCTCACACATCCATGATATACTTGGCCAGAATACTGTTGTTGTCATTACGAATAACCAGGGCATCATGACGTACGTAAGCGACAAGTTTTGCCAGTTGACAAAGTATCCTAAAGAAGAACTTATCGGAAAGAGTGCCAACTGGGTTAACTCCGGCTACCATTCCGAAGCTTTTTTTGCCGAGATGTGGGATACGATTTCCAAAGGCAATATCTGGCAGGGTGAAATTCAGAACAAGACCAAGGATGGTTCTTTTGTTTGGATAAATATGTCCATTACCCCTCTTGCTGAGGAGAAGGGCATTCCTGTTGAATATATAGCTGTTCGCCGGGATATTACCAACGAAAAGTTTTCTAAAGATCTGCTGCGATTCAATACTTACATTCTCTCTCATGTGAATGATGTCATTGTTGGACTGGACAGCCGCCACCATATTAACTACTGGAACGCCGGGGCCGAACGTTTGTATGGGTTGCAAAAAGAGGAAGTATTTGGCAGGCCGCTGAGTGAAGCGTATACCTCCATATGGATTAACGATGAAGATGAAAAGATCGCAATGCAGCAACTGGCAGAGGAAGGTGTGTGTGAGGTGCGGATTATCCATAAACTCCGTGCCGGTGAAGAAATCATTGTAGAAGCTACCAACCAGGTGCTCAAAAACGATAAGGATGAAACTATCGGACTGCTTGCGGTGATCAGAAATGTCAGCGACCGCATTCAGTTTGAAAAAGAACTAAAGAACACGCTTTTTGAACTGGAAAAGCGAAATTACGAGCTTGACAATTATGTCTATAAGGTCTCCCATGATCTGAAAGCTCCGCTAAGCTCTATGCGGGGCTTGCTCAACCTGATTAAGCTGGAAAACGATGCGCCAGCCAAAGAACAGTATTTCCAGATGATTGAGAGCCGGGTAGGAAAACTGGACGATATCATTCTTTCTATCCTTCACCATGCGAAAATCCTGAAAACTGAGATTGTTAATACCCCAATTGTTTTCGAAGAAATTATTGCCGCATGTTACGAGGAAATAGAGCACTATCTTCATTGGGAAAAGATCAGGCTTTCTGTGCAAATCAACCAGCCCGAAGCCTTTTACAGCGATGAGTTCAGAATCAATGTGATCATCAGAAATATCATCTCCAATGCAGTCAAATACATGAACTTGCAGGAAGAAACCAATGTGCTGGATTTTAATATTGATGTTTCGGAAAAAGAGGCATTGCTAACAATTCGTGACAATGGCATTGGTATTGACTCCGAGTTTTTGTCCAAAATTTTCGATATGTTTTTCCGGGCTGCATCAATATCGGAGGGTTCGGGCCTGGGGTTGTATATTGTCAGGCAAGCCATCGACAAACTGGATGGAAGCATAGATGTTGAGAGTAAGAAAGGGAAAGGCACTACGTTTACCATTCGTATTCCAAACAAACGTCCTGTCCTAGCCTAGGAAGGTTCTGATGTGATGTAGCCACCAAGCCATTCCCCTCGGCTATTAACTCTCTGCTGTGGCTTACCGGTCGATAGTTTTACTCCACCACCAGCGTGTTCTCCCATTATAGTAAAATAGGATACGGTTTCACCTAGCCTATTTGCGTAAATACTCCTGCCTCTGCGGGTCTTGTGACCCGAAGACGGATTTGGTTACTTTTCATTAATTCAAAATTTGTGGCGGGCCATAAGACCCACCATCTAAGATTATGCTCAAACAACTTTCGTTTTACCGGGAACCGGCACCGGATAATGCCCGTTTTCTGGCATCACGGGTGGATCGGCATCAAAAGAATAAGTAGTGGGCATTAGGCTGATTTCAGAGTTCATGGCTTCATCCCACGATATTTCCTTGCCTGAATAAGTAGCCATGCGGCCCATAATGGCACTCATCGTACTTTTTGCTCCCAGTTCACCATCGTTGATCACTTTGCCATCAGCAATTGACTGAAACAAACGATCGTGTTCAACCTGGTACGGGTCAGGCTCGTTTTTGTCGCGGTACGTCCATAAGTTCTTACCGTTCAGGTCGGTGAGCTGCATCCGGTTGTCGGTAGAGGCTTTGCCTTTAGTTCCGACAAAGCTTTCTGCTACTCTGTTCATACAGCCTTCTATCTGGCGGCACTGACTGTTGATGATGGTGCCATCTTCGTAATGATATTCTACAAAATGGTGATCGAATATCTGTCCATGCTCAGGCCCGGTGCGTACCTGCCGCCCTCCCATGCCCTGCACTTTAACAGGAAAGCCCTTTTTCACCCAGTTGGCCACGTCAATATTATGAATATGCTGCTCCACAATATGGTCGCCGCAAAGCCAGGTAAAATAGTACCAGTTGCGCATCTGGTATTCCATCTCAGTTTGCCCTGCTTCACGCGGATGCTCCCATACGCCGCTGCTATCCCAATACACCTGGCCTCCTACAATATCGCCAATGTCTCCGTTGTGAATACGTTTGATCATCTCGATATAGCTGGGCTGGTAATGCCGCTGCAAGCCGACCACCACATTGAGATTTTTCTGCTTGGCTTTTTCTGCTACTTCCAGCACTTTTCTGATGCCTGGTGCATCGGTGGCTACCGGCTTTTCCATAAAGATATGCTTACCGGCATTGACTGCCTCTTCAAAGTGGATAGGACGAAAACCGGGAGGTGTGGTCAGAATAACGACATCTGCCAGGGCAATGGCTTGTTTGTACCCATCAAAGCCTACAAACTTGTTCTTTTCAGGCACATCTACCTTTTTTGATGGCCCGTGCATTTTCATCAGATTCTCATAGCTCTCATCCAGTCGGTCGCGAAAAGCATCGGCCATGGCGACCAGTTTCACATTTTGCTTGACGCTCAATGCCTGGTTGGCAGCTCCCGTACCGCGTCCTCCACAGCCAATCAGGGCCACTTTGATGGTATCGCTCCCAGCCACGTACGCACTGGCTCCTGCCGGTAGCTGGCTTAGTAATAGGCCACCCGCGGTAGCAGCAGCCGAATTTCTGACGAATGTTCGCCGGTTAATCAGATTCAATTGGTCTTTTTGATGCATGTGTTTATTGTTTAAGTTGTTGATGAATGTTAACAGACCGTAGTTAGAAATCTAAAAAAAACTTCCAGCTTCCGTCTGCCAGCTTTATTATAAATCTTCGATAGGTTCGAGCCAGTATTGCTCCATTTCTTCTTGAGAAGGTTTTTTCTCCGGACGGATGATTCTAAAACCGACAAACCGGGCGTTGGTATGCCACCAGCGGCTCTTAGGAATCTGCGGGTCCATCTGTTTCCACTGTGGTTTGGAAGGTATACGGGCTGCTGAGCGCAGCGTTTCAGGATCGTCTTCGAAAGAGCCACCCCGTACCGTCCGTGGATAGAGTACGGTTGGTTTGTTCCACGGGTTGATAGCATCGGCTTTCAGTCCGGTATAAAAGGCAGGATTGTACTGGTCCATGGTCCATTCCGATACGTTGCCGTGCATGTCGTACAGCCCCCAGGGGTTAGGCTTTTTGGTGCCTACTTTCTCATAACCTCCGTTGGTATTGTCGTAGTACCAGGCGTACTCTGCTATTTGATCAGGATCGTCGCCCCAGGAATAAGCGGTGGTGGTACCGGCACGGCAGGCATATTCCCATTCGGCTTCAGTGGGCAACCGGTAGAAGTTGCCTGTCTTGGCAGACAGCCACTTGCAAAATTGCGTAGCCGAATATTGGGTCATGCAGATGGCAGGATAGCCATATTTGCCCATCCCAAAGCTCATATCCAGGTAGGGAGGTGTAGGTCGGCTTACGGCATCTACACTAGGAATATTGGCTGCTTCCAGCCCTCCAGCATCACCGGCCAGTCGTTTCTCCAGTTCCTGAAAAGCAAATACTTCATACATATCCCAGGTAGTTTCGTGGCTGGCCATCCAGAAAGGGTCTACAGTTACTTCTGCCTGCGGACCTTCGTCGTCCATGTGCTGTTTGCTTTCAGGACTTCCCATCATGAAGGTGCCCCCCTTGATGGGCACCATGTCGAAGGTGATCTCGGTACCAGGAATCTTATCCGTATACTTGTCAAAAGGCTGATCACCTGACAATGGAGTGTGGTTGAAGGTGAAACTTTGCAGCAGCAACAAAAGTACACCTAGCAGGGTAAGTGCTTTGTTGAAAGTGTGAATGGAATGATAAAAAGTGATGATCCTATGCAAAAAACGGCGGCACAGGTATTTTAGGTACATCAGGTTGTGCATGTGTGCGTGTAGTATTAGATTTTCGGACAATTTAATAGATTCATCGGTCATTAACAACCCAAAACAACCAACTTTCAGCGTATTTGTGTGCTGCTTGCCAAAGGTTGCAAGGCTGTTTGATCTACCTTGTCAACCACCCACTGCCCAACTTCAAGCCCTTGTTGTATGCCATTTTCGTTGGCATCCCGGTAGTGAATGCCTCCATATAGTCTGGAGATGGCTGCTTCCTTGGCCGCTACCATGAAAGAGGGAAAGTCTTTTGACGGTATGCCATACGGAACTTCCACATCATCGGTGAAAGCAAAATCATCTCCGAAGAAATGCGTAAGGATAGTAGCACAGGCTGCCGAAACGGTGGAGTGCCCGCTGGGATATTCGGGAAAAGGAGGCGTTTGCAACAGTGGTTCCCAACTGGGGTCAATATATTTGCGGATGGCTGTCTCCGGTCTGATACGGTTGCTGCGGTACTTTTCATCCCAGCAGGAAAGAAAAGCATCCATCATACCTACGGATACAACCGTATGTATTCTCATGGAAGTAGCAAAATCCCTGTTAGCTTTTCGGCAGGCGATGCTGGTGATGCCCATCCAGTGTGCACCGGGAGAAATCTTTTTCAGTCCGATCATCAGGTGCCCCCGGTCTGCCATCGCAAAAGGGTTGCAATCCCAGAAAGAGGCAATGGTGCGGTGGTCGTTGGGCAGGTGCTGTACTTCATCGTACACTTCGCGCAGTAGCTTGAAGTAAGGAGAATCTTTGTCCTCACTGAACGGAGCCGGAGGGGCAGGCTTAAACTGACTGGCAGAATCTATGGTGAAAGGACGAATGGTATTGAAGTAGGGTTCTACGGCGGCAAAATACGCCGGTGGAGTAGGATACCAGTGTCCAGCTGTTTCTTTGGGGGTATATTTTGGGTAGTTGGTGGTTTTCTGATAATGATCTGCTTTGGCATAAGCCAGTATCTGCTCGCTGATCTGCCCGGCGTACTGCTGCGCTTGTTGCAGCGTTTCTTCACGATAGCCCAACTGCCTGCATGAGTCCAGGAACTGTTGTTCAAAGGCTTCCATCATGTAGCCGGAAGGTTGTATCTTTTGAGCAGTTGCTATCATGGCAAGCAATGCGGTCATTTGCACATTTTGCAACTGTACCTTAGGTGCACTCAACGCGGAATATTCGTTCAGTATACCTTGCATACCCGCGTAGCTACTGTCCTGACTGGCTAGTACGGCATCGCCTGCCAGGTTGATGTAGGCAAAAAACCGGGCGGCCAACGGCGGGTTGGTCACGTCATGCACCATCGTTTGTGTTACATGCTGTAGCACCTTTTCAATATCATTGTTGCCCAATTCAGAAGGTGTTTCTTCTTTGCATCCCAGCAGGAACAAACCGACAAATCCAATTAATACATATATAAAGTCTCTCATGGCTTTTACAAATTATGCATTGTGTTCTACATGCGCAAGTGCAGTATTTATTGGACGTTAAAAAGCTTTTTCCACCAGGGACGCATCAAGTCATTGCGTGTCATGACGACTAATTCCCATGCAGCCTTGGATGTTTTCTCTGCCTCATTAGCAACACGCCTTGTTTCTAAGGTCATTTCTCTGGTTTCTTTCACCAGCACTTTGGTTTCACGAATATCTTCTGCCAGTATTTGTAACATTTCGTCATACCAGCGACCGTCGCCCCGGTTCTCCTTATTCTCATCCATTGTTTTATAATTTAATTTGTTGTTTTCTTCTCTGAAGTACTTGTCTGCCAGATGTTCCAGTTTATAACTCTTTTGTAGTAGTTTTATACAACCTGCCAAAGGTGGCATATCTTAAAACCAGTTGTACAAATGTCGCAAATACCATCGTTCAAAATATAGTTGACTTGTCACGAAGGCGATAAGCTTCTGTCTTTTGCTGGTTGATGCCAAATAGTAATATATTATCTATTGCCACCACACTGCGCACATCTCCTTTCAACGTAAATCCTGACAGCCGTTGAGGCACATAGGTAAATTTCCCGTTTGCATCACCTTTCAGCAACTGCCCATAGTTGGCATCATTCTTACCAAAACGTAACCTGGCCTGCGATATGTTCCCACAAAGCAGCAAATCCTTGTACCCATCCTGGTTATAGTCCAGTGGCGTAATGGTGAAAACGGGTGACGATTGTACTTCCCTGGGCAAGGTTTGCTCCTGCAACTTGCCTTTGCCAGTGCTGGTGAAGTACATAGTATTGAGTTCGTTGGCTTTAAGATGCCGGGCATCCTGGAGTTCTTCCTGCGTAAAGATGTCTTCCACCGTGGCGTTGGCGTAGCTTTTATAATCTGTGAAACGGCTGCGCATCACAGTCATCTGCTCCAGCAACTCGTCGCGGGTAACGGCAGGGTAGCTTTTGCCCTGGATATAAAACGTGAAGATAGGATCGATCGATCCGTTGTGATCAAAATCTTTGTAAATCAGTTCGGCAGGCTGCCGGTCGGTGGCATGGCACTGGGTATTGCGTCCCATATTGCCAATGATGAGGTCGGGAAGACTGTCATTGTTGAGGTCTTCTACCAGCAGCTTATTCCACCAGCCGCTGTATTTTTTATCAAAATACTGATCGGTCACTTCCGCCAGCTTACCTTCCTGCAATCCAAAGATACTGATGGGCATCCACTCGCCCACTACCACGAGTTCTAGGTTGCCATCATCCTTCAGGTCGGCCCAGGCAGCATCGGTTACCATACCGATGTGGCTCAGGGCGGGGGCTACTTCGGATGTTTTGTCTGCAAAACTACCATGCCCGTCATTGACCAGGATATAGCTGGCCGGTGGCTCCGGATATTGGCCTGGAATCACTCTGCCGCCTACAAACAGATCGGCAAATCCGTCCTGGTTGATGTCCGTAGCCCGCACACAACTGCTGCTGGTGAGCATGGCAGGCAGTGCCTGGGTAGATTTGGTGAAGTTTCCTTGTCCATCGTTGAGGTACAGGCGATCCTGCAAAACCTCATCTTCGGGCATAAATTGCGCATAGCCGCCGCTGCAAACATACAGATCAACAAAACCATCCTGGTTGGCATCAAAAAACAACGCATCCGTATCTTCACTGGCTTCATCCTGCTGAAAGGAAAGGTTGCTTTTTTGCACAAACCGGTTATTTTTCTGTCCCAGGTAAAGTTGCCCGGACTGCCCGGCTGCGCCTCCTGCATACAGATCGTCTATGCCATCATGGTTTACATCTCCCTTCACCAGGCAGGGACCAGAAAATGATACAGGATTGACCATCAGTGGCTGCCGTTTGAAATCATTGACAGGCGTTGGCTGGTGAGCGAAGGCAAGCGGTGAGCCGGTTTGCTCAAAAAGCGGCCTGTCTATAGGAGCTTTGCGACCCTTTTTCGCATCGTCTTGTTTCAAAGTGATCATCTGGTCGGCTTTGACTTGCCGGAGCACCTGCTGTTTTCCATCCGGCCACACAATTTGCAGCGAGTCTATCGCATCGGTTTGCCCCAAGCCAAAGTGCAGCACAGCAGATACGCTGGACTGGTAGCCACGGGCAGGCATTTGAGTCAGCAACTGCTTTAAAGTATCCTGGAACAGCGTAATTTCTGCGCCGATTCCCTGGGTATTTAGCCCTGTGCCCTGTAGCTTCACCTGTAAGTAATGCTCATGTAGCTGCTGGCTGGTTTCGTTGCTGAAAATAAAGGCTGGTTGATTGATATTATTGACCACCAGGTCCAGGTCGCCGTCGTGGTCTAGGTCGGCATAGGCGGCACCGTTGCTGTTGGAAGGTGATTGCATACCCCACGACTGGCTCATATTGGTGAAAGCATAGGCACTATTCGGGCTGCCGCCGTTGTTTTTGAAGAGGTAGTTGACCACATTGGAAGACGGCATCTGTTGTACCAGGGCCAGCACATCTTTGCGCAGCAGGCTTTCCTGGCGGTTACGCAAATAATCGCCCATGTATTTCATAAAGTCCATGTTGGTGAAATCGCGTACAAAGCCGTTGGTCACAAACAGGTCTTTCCAGCCATCGTTGTCATAATCAGCCAGCAGCGGTGCCCAGCTCCAGTCGGTATGGGCAACGCCTGCCATTTGTCCTACCTCACTGAAGGTGCCGTTTCCTTGGTTAACCTGGAGCATATTGCGCATGTACTGGTAATGGAATCCAAGTTTCCGATTGAGGTTGAACTTTTCGTAATTGTCGGGAGCAAACAGTAGCTTTTGCCGCATGTTGTCTTCCGGCAGCATATCCAGGGTATAAATATCCGGCAAGCCATCGTTATTGATATCAGCTACATCGTTTCCCATTGAGAAATGAGAGGTATGCCCAACATACGACTGTAACTGGTTGCTAAACGTACCGTCTTGGTTATTGATATACAGATAGTCAGGAATGGCATAATCGTTTGAGATATAAATGTCCGGCCATTGGTCGCCATTGATGTCAGCGATACCGGCACCTAGTCCGTAGGTAAGGGCAGAACTGCTGATGCCTGCCTTGCGGGTGATGTCTGTATAAAAGGGTTTGCCGTTTTTCAGGTCGTTTCTAAACAGCCTAACACCGCTGGTCGTATGTTCTTTGCTGATCGCCTCGGCGGTGCTGGCTTCATCCAGTACGGGGAGCGGCACAGGGCTGTGGTTGAGCAGAAACATGTCCAGGTCGCCATCCCGGTCATAGTCAAAGAAGAAAGCCTGTGTGCTGGTGGCCTCACTGGCTAATCCATACGCAGCCGCTTCCTCGGTGAAGTGTGGTATGCCCAGCGAATCTGGTCCCTGGTTGATGAATAACTGGTTGGTGCGGTTTTCCGGGCGCACGTTGCCCGAGTAGCACACATAAATATCCAGCAGGTTATCCCCGTTCACATCGGCCATCGTGACACCGGTAGCCCAGGGCGTATTCCTGCCAGCCACACCCGCGGCGGCTGTAACGTCCTGAAACTGCATAACCTTACCAGGCTGGGCACCCAGGTTGAGATACAGCCGGTTGGGCACCATGTTTCCGGTAAAATATATATCTTCCCAGCCATCGCCATTCACATCGCCAATGGCTACGCCGCCACCGTTGTAAAAATATTCGTAAGCCATCACGTTAGTGTTCAGGCCCTCTGTCAGTTGGTTGTTAAAATCCACATGGGTTTGCCGGGCAGATAGCGATGTAAATAATGGAGGCTGAGCAGGAGCGGTAGGAGTAGCAGCAGGGACGGTCTGTTCCTTTTGTCCGCAGCTGATGCAAAGGATTAGTATAAAGGTAAATCGGAAAACAGCCGGTAACATACGCAATAGATCATTCAGTTTTTCCAGACATTAAAGTATTTGTGGCTTGTAATATACAAAAGTATGATAGCAAATAGGAGAGATTTTTGTTATGGAGACGCGATGCATCGCGCCTCCACAATATGGCATTCATCAATGATCAATAACCAGGATTCTGCACCAGTTTTTCGTTCCGGTTAATCTCATCCCTGGAAATAGGCAGATAATACATTTTATCCAACCACAACCTGTTTTCTATACCCGGATCGATCGTGAGCGGCTTATATTCGTAGTTATAAACACTCGGATCGTAGCGGTATAAATCTGCTGATTGTCCGGGTTTGAAAGTGCCGATGATGCTGATGATGCCTGCTTTCTGGCCCAATGTACTGGGTGCAATCATCCAGCGGCGGGCATCATGGTAGCGTTGTTCTTCGTACATCATTTCCACGCGGCGCTCGTTGCGATATTTCTGCCGCAGCGCATCGCCCGTTTCGGTGATGGCTGGCATTCCGGCACGGTAGCGTATCTTGTTGAGCCAGGCTTTAGCCTCATCGTCCTGCCCGAGTTCTATACAAGCTTCAGCATAGTTAAAGACTGCCTCGGTATAGCGCAGCACCGGCCAGGGCACCTCCTGATAAGTATTTTGGTCTACAATGGCAGGATCAGGGTTGATGAACTTACGCATGTAGTAGCCGGTGCGCGAACCGTTCCAGTCTTCTACGGTACTCTGGCGGGTATCCAGGCCAAAGTAGTTCACTTTCGAACCATCCTGCATGAGTTCATACTGACCGGTCTGTATCTCATCGTAGGGGTCTTTGGCAGCTACATCGGGTGTACGGGGCTTCCATCCGGCACCGTCGTAGAGGACGCTGGCGTAGAAGCGCGGGTCGCGGTTGGTGTAGGGCATAGCAGCTTGTTCCGTATTGTTCCAGTCGAAGGCAGTGCCGTCCATCATCTCGTAGTCGTCTACCATGTTTTGTATGGGGGTATTACCTGCCCAGTTGTGGTAACCATTGGGGCCGTTAAACAAGCCTAGCTGTCCTCCGGCTTCCTGTTTGGCATTGATGAAGTAACGACCAAAGATCAGGTCTGTTTCCCCACCATTCATGGACAGTGAAATATTCATATAGTTGGTCGTTCCTTCTTCGGAGGTGGCAGGAGCGGCCAGGTCGAGCATGTACCCATAGCCAGGTTCATCGAGCACCGCTTTGGCTGCATCTTTGGCCATTTGCCAGCGTGCTGTTCTGTCGCCACTGACATAGCCAATCGCCTCCGGACTGGCATAAGCAGCAATGACTTCTGACTTGGCACTGGCCGTAGGAATATCGCGTAGGTCGCTGGCTGCGTAAATATATATACGGGATTTTAATGCCAGTGCCGCAGCTTTGGTCGCCCGTCCTGCCGCCAGGGCTTTACCTTCCAGCAATTGGGCCGCCGTATCACAGTCGGCTGC
>CATQIH010000022.1 GCA_958296015.1 Cyclobacteriaceae bacterium | reverse complement strand
AAAGCTTTCCAGGCTACAGCGTAGGGCTTGCCTTGTACTTCTACTTGTTCATAGTTGCTTTGGTGCGCTTGATGGGTGAAGATGTCCAGTCCAGTGGCAGGGGAGGTATTGATAACTTCAGCACTGGCAAAAGTGATGGCAGGCATCACATTGGGGGCAGGCAGTGCCTGGAGGTAGGCAGCAAGCTCTTCCAGGCCGCCCAGCAATCCTTTTCTCATGGCCTCATCACGTGCAGGAGAACTTTGGCTACCTGCTCTGAGCTGCGATGATACAATAGTCTGGGCAGTAGCCGGTGGCAGTCTCTTAGATAAAGCCGTATTGACTTGCACCTGGCAGCGCTCTGGTAAGTGCGAAACTTAGCATCATGCCAGATGGTGATAGCGAGAGCCGGGGAGCTTTGCCCTAGCCAGCGGGTTTGCTCTGCCATAGAGAAAGCCTGGTAGACATCATCTTCAGAGAGCAAGGTGACAGACAAGGCTATGGCCTGTGCCTGGTGAAAGCTGTGCATCTTCTCCAGGATAGTTTGCCTGGCAGCGGGCTGGCTGCCCAGCATCAGGTTGAGGTCGTCGAGCCTGACAGTCTGCTCTTGCCCCTGACTTTGTGCAGCATTGAGCAGGCAGCACAACAGCCAGGCCATCATACAACATAGTTGCCTGATGGTCAAGAGGTTTTTGCTTGGTGGTTTTCTTATTGCTTGGATAGGCACAAACCTACTCCAGCAGGCAGGGCAGTTCAACCACAACACCAGCTACATGCTACATAGGTAAGTTTTAGAGGAATATAGCAAGTAAAAGATTGATGCTATGAAAACTCACACATCGCCGTCCGCTTCTTTTCGGTTTTTGATCACGTCGCAGGCCAGGTAGATGGCTTCGCGCATGGAGGTGGCACTTGCCAGATTTTTGCCGGCAATATCGTATGCAGTGCCGTGGTCGGGTGAAGTGCGGACTACCGGCAGGCCAGCCGTAAAGTTCACGCCACTCTCAAAGGCAATAGTTTTGAAAGGTACAAGTCCCTGATCGTGGTACATGGCCAGCACAGCATCAAACTGCCGGTATATCATAGACCCGAAGAAGCCATCGGCAGGAAAAGGGCCGAACACCAGCTTGCCTTCTTCTTTCAGTTCGTGTATGACAGGGTTGATGATGTCTTGTTCTTCGGAACCCAGCAGGCCGTTTTCTCCTGCATGAGGGTTAAGACCTAACACGGCAATTTTGGGTTTGAGTATGCCAAAATCGTAGCGCAGCGACTGCTCCATGATCTGAAGCTTCTGCCGTATCTTGGCACGGGTCAGGTTTTCGCTTACCTTCTGTAATGGAATATGTCCGGTAGCTACGCCCACCCTCAGCCCTTCACTCACCAGAAACATCAGACTTTCTTCGGCCTCAAAAGTTTGGGTAAAGAACTCAGTGTGACCAGCATAGGTAAACTCTTCGTTCTGAATATTATCTTTGTTGATCGGAGCCGTCACGATGGCATCCAGCATATCGTCTTTCAGGGCGGCGGCAGCAGCTTTGAGCGAATGCCAGGCGGCAGTGCTCCCGGCTTCCGTCACTTCACCGGGCGTCACATCCACGTTGTGGCTCCAGCAGTTGATGACATTGGCTTTTCCAAAAGCTACATTATCCATATCTTTGATGGTCATGAAGTTGAACTGCTCATATCCCATTTGCTTTCTGTAAAAAGACATAATCTTCGCAGAGCCAAAGATCACAGGTGTCATCAGGCTCAGCATCCTTTTATCTTCCAATGCCTTGATCACCACCTCCGGTCCTACGCCGTTGATGTCTCCCAGGCTGATGCCTATCACAGGTAACGGGCTATTTTTTCGCCTGTTCTTTGCTTTTTGCTGTTGTGTTGTGATCTCAGCTTGTTCCTTCTTCATATAAATTAGGTAATTTTAGCACTGCAATTTAACAATGCTTTTTTAATTAAGGTGATTATTCGTCATCTTTCTGTTTGATATACCATGCTATGAAAGAACATCACACCGGCCAGTCATCTGTGAAGCCTAAAAAGCACCTAGGCCAGCATTTTCTCAAAGACCAGCACATTGCCGAACAGATAGCAGGCAGCCTGACGATGCACGGAGGCTATGAAAAAGTGCTGGAAATCGGGCCGGGCACTGGTGTGCTGACCAAGTTTCTGGCAAAATCCTTCAAAGAGCATCTGTATCTGATCGAGTTGGATGGCGAGTCGGTGGCTTACCTGCAACAGCATTATACGGAACTGCAAGAGCGTATCTTTCATCAGGATTTCCTCAAAACAGACATTGCCACGCTGATGCAGGGAAACTTTGCCATCATCGGCAACTTCCCGTATAATATTTCTTCGCAAATATTCTTTAAGGTGCTGGATGAGAAAGACCGCATTCCGGAAGTGGTAGGCATGTTGCAAAAAGAGGTGGCCGACCGCCTGTGTGCCGCACACGGCAACAAAACCTACGGTATTTTAAGCGTACTGCTGCAAGCCTATTACGATATCGAATACCTGTTTACCGTAGAGCCCCACGTCTTCTTTCCGCCCCCCAAAGTACGCTCGGCGGTGATCCGGCTGAAGAGAAACCAAGTGCAGCAGCTCGCCTGCGACGAAAAGCTGTTTAAAAGGGTGGTGAAACAGGGGTTCAACAATAGACGAAAAACGCTGCGCAATGCGTTGAAACCCATGAACCTGGCCGAAAGCCTCAAGCCCGATAGCTTGCTGGACCAGCGGGCTGAACAGTTGAGCGTGGCAGACTTTGTAGAACTTACCCAAAAAATAGAAGCCTCCTGGAGTTAGTAGCTTAGATGAAGTTTGCATTATATATTTCTGCTCACCACATTTATGCGCAAGTGGATATTATCAAAAGATACAGTGCCCTTCTTTTCTTGATCGTGGTTTTTATACATACGAGGCATATTCCGCTTATTTATCTACAATTCAAGTAAACATAGGATAAGCACCGGAATAATGGTGCTACTCATCGCGTCAGGAATTGTGCTACCACTTTTTGGATTAAGTATTTTAGCCATTGGTTTGTATGAGTTCCTGACGAGAAAAAGAACCGTTCATCCTGAGCCAAGTAAGGTTTTGATACCCAAGAGGCACTACGATATTGATCAGAACCGCTAATTTCCTAAAGGAACCACAAACCCTAGCCACGGAATGATAAATAACGCATTCGTTTCACTGACTGGAATAAACCCACCATAATCCAGCGAAAAGCGATTCCACATGGTGCGCCCTCCTAACGAGATCACTCCAAAAGCATCGCCATCCACTGCAATGAAGTAGTTTTCGCTCAACAAATAGCCTCTTTTACTAAGCCGTGCCATTCCGCCAATATGAAAAAGCGGAGTGTCTCCCCATTCTCCACCGGCAAATCCATATCCTAAGCCAAGGTTGAGGTTTATGTTATGGTTTCCTATGGTAACTACTCCATAGGCAAGGCCAAAAGCACCCACATCTTCTCCGAG
Organism: Cyclobacteriaceae bacterium; assembly: GCA_958296015.1. Taxonomy (GTDB): domain Bacteria; phylum Bacteroidota; class Bacteroidia; order Cytophagales; family Cyclobacteriaceae; genus JAJNNC01. The sequence goes on along the minus strand of CATQIH010000022.1, from coordinate 50,574 downwards.
TACTGTCCCAAGTAAGGCACTGCCACCCAGGTTAAGTTTGTCTTCTTTAATTTCTTAATCAAAACGGTGAAAGCCCCCCGACGAAAGAAGTTCCCGATACGCATTCTTAGCCGCTATTGAGCGTGCCACTCATTATTATCCCGGTTTTTATCAGGTAACATCTTATCCGGATCAAGGATGACCGCAGTAATCGCCTGGCTTGTGGGTAATTTCAAGGTGTATACTTTATTTTGCAACCAGGTTTCTACCGGTAGCCAAATCCTTTGTTTGGCACCATCTTTCAGCGTCAGTTCAATAACAACCGGCATCACCATTTTATCCAGGTTGGCCAGTGTGATCTCTGCTCCTTTCGCCGGTCCCTTCTGATATGCTACCTTCTGTATGGCCTGGTCTAGCGACCAGTTATGAAAAAACCATGCTCTCCAGAACCACGCCAGGTCTTCTCCGGCTTCGTTTTCGATGGTATGAAAAAAATCATAAGGAGAAGGATGTTTGTAAGCCCATTGCTGAATATAACGCCGGAAAGCATAATCAAAACGATCTTTTCCCAGAATGTATTCCCGCAACAGCACCAGCCCAAAGGCGGGCTTAAAATACACCATAGGATGCCGGTATTTTCCGGGAACGGCATCTGCCCGCACCATGATAATAGGTGCGTCCGGGTCGCTGAGGTAAGGCGCAATTTCATCGGCAGGATTACCGCCTCCGGGTGCATACTCACCATCTCGTTTGGGCGCAAACTCTCCGTCGTTCACCTCGTCAGAAGCATATATGTCAATGAACGTATTGAATCCTTCGTCCATCCAGGGGTAGCGCCGCTCGTCAGAACCTACGACCATCGGGAACCAGTTGTGTCCTATTTCATGGGCAGTGATCCAGAACAGGTCTTTGCCTTTGTCGTGGATGCCATCAAACACGATACCCGGATATTCCATGCCCCCGGCAATACCTGCTTCGTTGATGGCAACCGGATAAGGATACTCAAACCACTGCTTTGAAAAGTATTCTATAGATTTTTTCAGATATTCCGTAGACCGGCCCCAGGCTTCCTGACCGGCACTTTCTACAGGATACACCGACATGGCTAATGATTTTTTACCGGAAGGCAAATTCACACGGGCAGCATCCCATACATACGCTTTGGAAGCACCAAAGGCTACATCCCGCGTGTTTTTCATCACAAAACGCCAGGTAAGGGTCCCTTTTTGTACGGGTCGGCTGCCAGGATCATTCACTTCTTCAAGAGAACGAATCATCACTGTTTGATCACGTTGGCGGGCTTGATCCAGCCGTTTAATCTGCTGACTGGTGAGTACTTCTTCCGGGTTTTGAAGTTCACCGGAACCGGCCACGATCATATCCCAGGGAACGGTAACAGCGTAATCAAAGTCTCCGTATTCACAATAAAATTCACCGCTGCCCAGAAAGGGCAAAGTACTCCAGCCTTCCAGGTCATCATATACGCACATCCGCGGATACCATTGGGCTATTTCATAGATTTTCCCGTTTTGGGTGTCTACATAATCTGTTCTTCCACCAAAAGATCCGGGAATGGTATAATGATATTGTATTAGTATATCCAGTTTGCCCTCTCCGGGTGCCAAAGGTTCTTTCAACCGTATCTGCATCCGGGTATCCGTGATGATGTAATCAGCCTGGAGGGTCTTTCCACAATGTTTTAGCTGTACCGACTGAAGTTGATATCCCTCCGTATGTTGCTTACTATCTCTGGAAAAACTGCCGTAAAAATTAGAACGGGCATCCTGGCGGTAAATATTCTGATCCATCTGAATCCACAGAGAATGAAGGGAGTCAGGACTGTGGTTGATATAATGGATGGTCTCTGCTACGCTGAGTGCTTTTTTTACCGTATCCAGTGTCGCCTGGATGGAATAGTCTGCCCGGTTCTGCCAGTATTTGGGACCCGGAGCCCCATTTGCCGACCGGAACTCATTGCCGGTGTGTGGGTAAAAAAGCTGTGCAAAATTTTCTTCCGGCTGATACACCGAAGAATCAGCGGTAGAGTTTGGTACATTGTTCTGTGCCAACAATGTGGGAGCGCTTAGAAAAAAAATGAAAAGCGCATTTACGATAAAAGCTAATTGACACATCATGCTTCTTTGAATAGGTAAAAGAAATGTATAGGATGTTGCTGTCCACAGTTGTTGATCAGCAAAACGAAAAAATCGAAACGCTGTTGCGATTTAGAAAAAATATCTCTTAATTTTGCAACAATGTTGCATTTACAAACTAACAGACTATACGCCATTTTACTTTTTCTTGTCGTCGCACATACAGCAGGGTGAAGAAGCGTCTTGGGCTGGTGCGTATGCAGTGGTTGTCATACATGACCAGCAAGCCTGGCAAAAAGCCGAAGCACACATGCAGAACATTCGGCAACTGACCTTGCAGGAGCTTACCAAAACCTACCACTGGCTGTGCTATTTTTATGAGAGTGTTAACCACTTCAACATGCAATAGACAACATAGAAGTGCTCAATGCCTGGATGAAAGGACAGTTGATCGAGCAATAGACTTATAAGTTAGGTAGCCGAAAATCTTTTGTTTTGTAAAACAAACATTCAATTTAACGGTTCTCAAAAGTAGGAAGACTGGGAAAAACGCTTCAACACATTGGGCAAAAGGCCAGAAGGACCTCGTTGAGTTTGCCAACGAGTTGGAGGAGATGGCAGGGAAAGATCTGCTGAAGAGAATCTTGTAGGAAGAAAAGAAAACAGGTAAAAAAGCTTACGGAGCGTGCAGAATCCAATATTAGTGATGAAGCTGAAGAAGATCAATGGTTGAATATATCTAATACGGGCAGCCTTTCTCTGTTGGGTACAGGATGCTTTTTTATCGAATAAGCATGATCAAATTAGTACTTATACGACATGGTGAAAGCCTTTGGAACAAAGAAAACCGCTTTAGCGGCTGGAAAGATATTGACCTTACGCCCCTTGGCGAGCAGCAAGCCAAAGAAGCAGGACTTATCCTCAAACAGGAAGGCTTTGCGTTTGATATGGCCTATACTTCTCTGCTGAAAAGAGCGATCCGTACTCTGAACTTTGTGCTGGACGAAATTGACCAGTTGTGGATTCCGGTAACCAAAGATTGGCACTGGAACGAACGAAGCTACGGTGCACTGCAAGGGCTCAACAAAGCCGAAACAGCTAAACAATATGGGGAAGAACAGGTGCATATCTGGCGAAGAAGCTATAACGTCCCGCCGCCCGCCCTGAAAAAATCAGATGAGCGCTATCCCGGAAACGATCCCAGGTATACTCACCTGAAAGAAAGTGAAATTCCAGTGGCCGAAAGCCTGGAGATGACCGTCAACCGCCTGCAATCCGTGCTGGAAAAAGATATCTTCTCAAACCTCCGTCGTGGCAAACGTCTGCTGATTTCTGCCCACGGCAACAGCATCCGGGCGTTTATCAAGATTATGGACCAGTTGAGCAACGAAGAAATTATTGATGTCAACGTACCCACCGGCGTACCGCTGGTATATGAACTGGATGACAACCTACATCCGATCAAAAGTTATTACCTGGGCGATCAAGAGGAGGTTGAGGCGGCTATGAAAGAGGTAGAAGATCAGGGAAAGAGTAAGTAAGGCTCACCCTCAAGAAAGCGCATACGCGTCTGTATACACACTAAATTCATGTCCTGTGCTACAGCACAACTGTCAGACAAGCAGAACAGGTAAAGCAAATAGACTAACTACCCTGTAGCCTACTGTGCTACCCATATCACAACTGCCGTGGTGTGTGTTGTAACCTTCCACAAACTTTGATGATGCAGGAGCGCACTTCCAAGCTCATCTGCGGATGACAAGACCCGCAGAGGCTTTGCATTTGTATATGGTACGCTAGGTTTACCAATATCGCTTACCTTTAGCAATGCTTATGCAAAAATAAGCTCGTATAGCAGATATACATTGAGCAAACTGATAACCGCAACAATAGCACCTAGCGTGTAAGTAGTAATGTAATGGTTGCGAAACGGCCCCATAATATTTTTGTCTTTGGTAAAGAGCAATAATGGGATAAGCACAAACGGCAGCTCAAAGCTAAGTGCTACCTGGGAAGCCACCAGCACTTTGGTCGCCTCAAAGCCAGCACTCACAATGACAATACTGGGAATAAGCGTAACTGATCGGCGTAGCCATACATTAATTTTAAGGTCCAAGAAGCCGTCCATCACTGTCTGCCCGGCCATAGTGGCTACCAGCGAGGACGATAGCCCGGCCGCAATCAGGGCAATGCCAAACGCCAGACTTGAATGCTGCCCAAACACCTCGTTTAGCGTAATATAGGCTTCATCAAGCGTTTCAATACCCGTGCCTTGCAAAGCTGCTGCAGCTACTATAAGCATAGCCGCATTGACAAACATGGCAGCAAAAAGGGCAGTCGACGTGTCGAAAGCCTCCAAATGAAAATGGTGACGGTGCGCCTCTTCGGTGTCCCCTTTTTGTTCAATGCTTATTTTGCGGCGATCTTGCACCAATGTAGAATGTAGATACACACTGTGCGGCATCACCGTGGCACCCAAAATACCAATGGCTACATACAACGCCGAAGGGTCTGGCAAGGTAGGAATCAACCCACTACCGATGATCTGCAAAGTGGGTTTAGCCAAAATCATTTCAAATACAAAGGAAAGTGCCACAATGCCCACCAATACCATAATGACATATTCTACGAAACGAAAGCCCCGCACGTGGGCTGTCTGAACCCCAAGCAACGCAAATGAAGCGACACCTGCCAAGATGGCTCCTGCCCAGAGCGGCAGATGAAAGATGAGGCTAAAGCCAATAGCCGCCCCGATAATTTCGGCCATATCCGTAGCAATCATGGCAAGCTCGGCTGCAATCCAAAGAACGATGATTGTTGGCTTTGACAGGCGTTCCCTGCATAGGGTAGCCACACCTTTGCCTGTGGCAATGCCCAGCTTTGCGGCAATAACTTGGATAACAATAGCCATCAAACTAGCCAGTACAATCACCCAGAGCAGTGCCGTACCAAACCGCGCCCCGCCAGAAATATTGGTTGCCCAGTTGCCCGGATCCATATAGGCTACACTGATAAGAAAGCCTGGTCCCATATAAAAAAGTACTTCTCTGAAAGAGGTTCGTTTGATCGTTTTTTTAATAGATGTAAGCATCGTAGTTTTTTAGCGTCTCTTTTTTAACCATTTGCAATGTAGAAAATATATTTATAAAGCTAAGAATAAAGTTAGCCCTGTCTAATAAATAATTTTTCTCTTTAGGTTTCCGCTACTTTCTCCAATGCTTCCTTTTATGCTAATGGCTACTCCACAGGCGGTGAAAGCGTTGAAGCGTTGCTATAATCATTTATCTATGCATTCACCTGGCAATAGATGAAACCACTCCCCGGATAGAAACTTCAAAGCTTAAAAATCAGTTAAATACTCTGTATAACATTATAGGATGAATGCGTTTGAAAATATTCTGCACGAAAAGCATGTGCGTTCTACCGCCATGCGTTTGTTGGTGATGGACACGCTTGCCAAACAACAAACAGCCATCAGCCTTCATGATCTGGAAGCTGCCTTTGAACATGCCGATCGTATTACTTTGTATAGAACCCTGAAGACCTTTGAGGAAAAAGGGATCGTACATAGCATAGAAGATGGTACGGGTGCCACAAAATATGCACTCTGCGAACCCGGCTGCCAGTGCAGCCCACAGGATTTGCATATACACTTTTACTGTAATAAGTGCGAGAAAACGTATTGCCTTTCAAAATCTAAGATACCTGATCTGGGCTTACCCAAAGGATATCAATTACAGGAAGTAAACCTGGTAGCAAAAGGTGTATGCAACAGATGTAGTGATTAAAAAAATGCAATACCATTGCATAGCAACAAGTGTTATATTTGTCCTTTCTTATAAAGAACCGTTCAAACAAGTGTTTCTATGGCAAAAGACCAATCCAGGGAAGCTGTTGCGCTCGCTCCTCATCCAGTTGCATCCAACCGTACAGCATATCCTCCAAAATCAAAACAGGTAGAAGAAGATTCGTGCTGTGGAAATACCTGTTGTGGTGCACAGGCTTCATCTTCCGGGGAAAAGAGCAATGATCAAAAATCAGCCATAGACATATGGACGTCCTATCTGCCCACGCTGGTTAGTTTTATATTACTGCTATCAGGCATTATCCTTGACTATTTACAGGTTCATTGGTTTGCAGGTTCTCTACGCATCCTCACCTACGGTGCTGCCTTCCTGCTGGTAGGCTGGCGTGTGGTATGGCACGCTGTACAGGGTATTCGCAAAGGAAGAATTTTCAATGAATTTTTTCTGATGAGTATTGCTACACTGGGAGCTTTCTACCTCGGCAAATATGCCGAAGGTGTAACAGTCATGCTTTTTTACATCATCGGTGAACACTTTCAGGAAGCTGCGGTAGCGCGTTCCCGCCAGTCTATCAAAGCCCTGATGGACAACCGCCCTGATGAAGTAAGCCTACTACAAGATGGACAAATTGTGCAAGTGGCTGCCCGACAGGTAAAAAAAGGTGCCCTCATCCAGGTAAGAGCAGGCGAAAAAGTTGCCCTGGACGGTGAGTTGCTTTCAGCCTATGCTTCTTTTGATACGGCTGCCCTGACGGGCGAGTCCATGCCCGACACCAAAGCCGCGGGAGATAAAGTACTGGCAGGCATGATCAACCTGGACAAAGTGGCGCAGATGAGGGTTGAAGCTACTTATGAAAACAGCACCTTGTCTAAAATTCTTCATCTGGTAGAAGAAGCCAGCAGCCGGAAGGCTAAAACACAGCAATTTATTGCCCGCTTTGCCAAAGTATACACGCCCATTGTGGTATTGCTGGCAACGGCAGTGACGCTGCTTCCTTATTTGTTCGTAGATCATTATATCTTTAGCGACTGGTTTTACCGGGCACTGGTCTTTCTAGTAATTTCCTGCCCCTGTGCTCTTGTAATCTCTATCCCACTAGGCTATTTTGGTGGGATTGGTGCTGCTTCCCGTCACGGTATCCTCTTCAAAGGTGCCAGCTACCTGGATCAGATGGCCAAAGTGAATATCCTTGTGATGGACAAAACGGGTACTCTGACCAAAGGGATATTTTCCGTACAGAAGGCGGTCACCACGGAAGGTATGGACGAAGACTGGATTACCCTGGCAGCCATGCTGGAGGTAAGCTCTACCCACCCGGTTGCCAAAGCTGTAGTAGCTTACGCCAAACAAGAGGGTAAAAGCCTGGCTCCTGTGGAAGAATTACAGGAGATAGCCGGTCAGGGACTCAAAGGCATAGCCAATGGACAGCATGTCTTGGTAGGCAACCAGCAACTGATGAAGCAGGAAGGTATAATTACCCGTGCAGAAGCGGCCAGTGAAGATCATACCGTACTCTATGTGGCGATCAACGGCCAGTATGCAGGGTACTTTGTGCTGGCTGATGCGTTGAAGGAAGATGCGCACCAGGCCATCGAGCGTTTGCGCCATTTGGGCATCCGCCAGTTGGTGATGCTTTCCGGAGACAAGGAAACCATCGTACAGCAGGTGGCACAGCAGCTAAAAATAGATAAAGCGTTTGGTGCACTGTTGCCACAGGAAAAAATGGCTAAAGTAGAAGCACTACAGCAACAAGGCAATACCGTAGCTTTTGTAGGAGATGGCATCAATGATGCCCCGGTGATTACGCGGGCAGATATTGGCATAGCCATGGGCGGATTGGGTTCGGATGCAGCCATTGAAACAGCCGATGTGGTTATTCAAACGGATCAACCTTCCAAAATAGCCACTGCCATCCGGATCAGCCGAAAGACCAGACAGGTGGTCTGGCAGAATATTGCATTGGCTTTCGGCATCAAAGCACTCGTAATGGTCTTAGGAGCCTTTGGCGTAGCCTCACTCTGGGAAGCGGTGTTTGCAGATGTAGGAGTAGCCTTGCTGGCTATTTTAAACGCAGTAAGAATTCAGCAAATGAAGTTCCGTTAGTTGTATGAATGATGGCTATTGATTAACTTTAAAATAAAAAACAGCGATGACAAAGACGTTGGTTGCCCATAAGCCTTATAGCATCGAGGAGTACCTGGAACAGGAAGATGCATCGACAGAAAAACATTTCTTTTTTAACGGAAACATTGGCCCTATATCCGGAGCCTCTTTTATGCATAATACGATTGCTGTCAACATCATGACAGCACTGAAGATCATACTCAAAACCAAAGAACAGCGTTACTATGTATCCAACAGCGATACCAAAATTCGCATAGAATCTTTTAACCATTTCGTTTATCCTGATGCGGTAGTGGTGTCGACCAAACCTGCCTATTATTAGCAACGCAAAGACATCATCACCAATCCTTTGCTGGTGGTAGAAGTGCTTTCGGCCAGCACCGAGCAATACGACCGAACTACTAAGTTTGAAGCATACTGTACGCTACCTTCTTTCCAGCAGTATGTAGTGGTAGCGCAACAACAGCCTTATGTGAGCACTTTCTACAGGGAGGAAGAAGATCTGTGGCGCAGAACCAACGTACAGGGCATAGACAAGCAGCTTCACCTGGCCTCTTTAGACATCACACTAAGCCTGGCTGACATTTATGAAGGCACAGATGAACTGTGACCAGTTGCTGTTAAGCAATAGCAGTTTATTTGAGCATTGGATGTTGCATGTTGTCTATTGAAGTTAAAGTACTTAATGCTCAATAAGCAAAGTGAGCAGCATTAATCACATGCACCATCTATATCGCAGGAAGCTCCTTGGTCATCGGTAGTTGATACTATCTCTTTTTCAGTCTCGCTGTATGTTTGCTTCAGAGCCTCTAGCATGGTTTCGACAGGTTGCGCGCCGGATATGGCGTATTTTCTATTCAGCAAAAAGAAAGGCACGCCTCTTACGCCTATTTGTTGTGCTTCCCGGATGTCGTCTTCCAATGCTTCGGCAAACTCGCCGGTTTGCAGCATATGCTGCACTTTTTCAGGATTCAGGCCAACTTCGCTACCCAGTTTTGCCAGCGTTGCATGGTCTGCAATATTGGCTCCTTCTATGAAATAACCTTTGAGCAGCCGTTCTTTAACCTCATCGCCTTTGCCTTGTTGCCTTGCCATCTGTATCAGACGGTGCGCGTCAAGAGAGTTGGCTATTACGGCTTTATCAAAGTTGTAGTGCAGCCCCTCCCCCTTTGCCATATCAGTAACATAGTTCATCATTTGGTGCGCCTCCTCCAGGCTGCATCCTTTGTGTTCTGCCAGCGAGGCATACATATTTTTGTGAGGATCAGTTTGTTGATAGGGGTTTAGTTGAAAGCTTTTCCAGGTCACTTCCACCTCATCTTTATGCGCAAACTGAGCGAGTGCCTTTTCAAATTTCCGCTTGCCAATATAGCAAAACGGACATACGATATCAGACCATATTTCTACCTGCATATTATTTTCGTTAATTTTTTAGAATAAACAATTCACTATTCAACGTTGGTGCTCCCTACTAAAGTTTCAGAAAATGGTCTGATCTTACTCTAGCAAGTAGTACACTTCTATTTCTTCAATTAGATTGATTAGATAGTTGTTTGACGTAATGGCAGTGCCAAAGTTTTTCATTGGAAAGATAAACATCATCCGATAGAGGTAATAATATATGGCCATGATCTATAGAGATAAGGAACAGTGGGCATCTCGAAAAAATAAAGGTCCCGAAGGACCCTTTATGTACTGTCTAAAACGAACCAACCCTTAAGCCTGCGCAAACTGGTTACAGCCAAAATCAGCTGTGGTAATAAACTCAAAAGGATTAGTACCTTTAGCAATTGGTTTGCCTCCGTTGAGTACCGGAATGATAAAGTCAGGGTCCATATCAGACTCTACATGGCTCAGTTTGTTGCACTCGCCATAGTCTTTTTTGTTTTGCACAACTGGGGCAGCAGGCTCCCAGTGATTGCAATGGATACAAGTATTTTGCATGATGTTTTTGTTTAAGTGGTACAATATGAACTTCACCTATACAATCGTACATATAAGATATAAGTTTGGAATATAGTAGAAATAGGCTAATTTGTACTTAAACTAAATAAGAATTCATGATATGCCGTGGTTTCGGAGTGAATATTAGATACCTGCACCGCCTTATCACGAGAAAACAGGAAACTTGTGAGAAATAACCCGGACGGATGCAGGACGTAAAAACTTAACATCAGAATTTCCTGCTGCCATTGGTCTGTACCACGTAGCGAAAGGTATAGTACTTCCCTTTGGGCCGGGTAGCAACGTCAGCAAACACCGGCGTCGAGGTATCAGGGTTGCCTTGGTAATAGCTCAGGATTTCCATTTTAGCATACTTGCCATCGGCAGTCTTTAGCACAATAATTTGTCCTGGTATCGGGATGATAGCATTGGGCGGATTGCCTTCGCCGGTGTAATTATACCATCCTTTGCCTGATCCTTTAGGGATGGCCAGGGTAGTATCGCTGTCGGCCACATAGCCACTCTCCGGGGCCTGTGTGATGTTTTCAAAAATACCACTGACGATCTGTGCTTCGCCCTGCCCGGGGCCGGAGATGCCGCCGTTTACCAAAATGGTCGTACCCGCCAGGGCAATATCCCACTGGGTGGAGTTTGAGTCTGCATCGGCTATGATTGTGTTTTCTCTCAGGCTATACAATGTATAATTGGGCGGCGGTGCCTGCGTTGGGTCACCGGTTACTGCACCCGTATCAGCGGGAATATCGGTGGCCATTTGCGCTTCCAGCATTGCCACGGGCGTAGTGCCCTTATCGTCTTCACAGGCCGTAGCCAGCAACGTGAGAAATAGCAAAGCATACCATAAGTTTGTTCGTGTGTTCATCGTTTTCATGTTTAATTTTTATATTGATGCTACTGTTGATGGATGTCAGAAAAGTTGATATTCAACCCACCATACCAGATTCTGCCAGGCAATAAGGGTTCATTCTGACTGGTGATATTCAGCAGATTATTGGCACCGCCTTCCACTGTCAGCCAGCCGAACAGGTTTTTATTGAGTGCCAGGTTGAGCAGTACATAACCATCGGCAAATTCGTTGCCTGCCTCGATCACGCCATTGCCGTTGGCATCACCCAGCCCCCATCTTCCGCGATAAATGGCCCTGAGTGCCACATCAAACTGGTGCAAGCTGTTGGTATAAAACAGCTTGGCGTTGCCGGAGTGGCGGGAGCGGTAAGGCAGCCCGCCATACTCAGCAAGACTCACCGCTACCGTGCGGTTGGTGGCAGGGTCGCGGTTGAATACTTCTCTGTTCTTGATCTTATCCACATCTTCCAGGTTGCGGCTGTCCAGGTACTGGTAACCGGCTGAAAAGTCCAGCCCCTGCATCAACCGGTAGCTTCCTTTTACTTCTATGCCCTGCGTCACCACCCGATCAAAATTGAAGTAGCTGAACACGTTCTGACCGTTGGTTTTGCGGGCAATAGGTGCCGTATCAATCAGGTTGCTGATCTCATTGCGAAACACGTTCAACTCACCGTTAAGCTTGTTACCCGGTGAGATATGCAACCCTACATTGTAGGCAATGGAACTTTCAGCTCGTATGGTTTCAATGGTGCCTGGATCAATCAGTATTGCCTCAATCTGCCCCTGTGCCTGTAATTCGGCTATACGTTCCTGCACGAGACTGGAACCCACAACAGAGTAACCTGCTACCGGATTGGTAAAATTCAGGAGCAGTTGCCGGAAGTCGGGAGCTTTGTATCCGCCACCAAAAGATGCCTGCACTTTGAGCCATTTATTGACGGTGTAGCCTGCAGCCAGTTTGGGACTGAAGCGCGAGGCGTATGCGTTATGGGTATCGTACCGGCCACCTGCAATGATGTTGAACTTCTCATTGGGTATCCACTGGTGCTGTACAAAGCCGTAGTTGGCCCGGAAGGCATTGATATCGTCATATCGTGTCGCTTCTACCGTCTCCACAGTGTGCCCTACGCCCATTGTGGTGACGTTTTTATCATTAATATACCAGTCGTATTGCACTTCCGAGCGGTTAAAGAACTGGTCAAAATAACTTTCATCGTACACCGTGCCGTCTGACTGGTAGCGGAGTGCCGAGTTGGTACGATAACCGGTGGTGTAGCTTCTGAGCTGTAGATGGTGCTTGTCGCTGAGGTTGACCTCCAGGGTAGGCATCAGGTTCCAGTCTTGCTGCCGACCATCATCATCCATACGAAATATTTCGTCTTTCACCGTTATATCAGCCGTATTTCCCTGGCTTTCAGTGTAAAACCTGCCATTAATGCTCAGGTTGATAGCATCAGAAAAGCGGTAAGCCACCTTCGGGCTGACCGTATATGCTTGAAAGGGCGGAGCCGTCATGGAAACTGTTTCATCGGTCAGGTCATAGCCTTTGGTGCTAAGGCGGTTGACAAACAGTGAAGCGGAGAACTTCTCACGGGCAAAGCCTGCGCTGGCACTAAGATCATAAGTGCCATAAGAGCGGTAGCGTGTCCGCAGCGAAGAGGAAAGGCCGCTATCAGGCTTTTTGGTAATGATGTTGACCACCCCGGCCATCGCCTCACTGCCATAAAGCGAAGAAGAAGGCCCTTTGATGATCTCTACCCGTTCAATATTGTCTACTGCCAGGCGACTGAGGTCTAGCGTGCCTGCCGTGCGACCAATCACCGGTTCCCCGTCTATCAGAAACAGGATGTACTCGGATGTCAGCCCCTGCATCATCAGGCCGGTGCCGTGGTTGGAGGTAATTTGCAGGCCTGTCTGCTCTTGCAGCACTTCATTGAGCCTAAGCGAACCGATCGTTTCAATCTGCCTGGCACTTACCACATCCACGGGCAAAGGAATATCATCGATGCTGCGGGTAGTTCGGGTGGCAGTAACCACCACTTCCTTCAAAGCTACAGCTAGTTCCGGCAAAGTAATGTCTACCGATAGCTGCTCGTGGGCTGTCACGTTGACATCCTGAAACTGCTGCTGAAAACCCATACTGGATACAAGTAAGGTGTATGCTCCCGGCGCAAGGTCTTTGAGCAAAAAGGTACCGTCTGCCCGGGTCGTGGTGCCCTGGTTTGTTTGTTTAAGTACCACAGAGGCAAAACCCAGTGGCTTGCCCTGCTCGCTGCTCACCTTTCCGGCAATGGTGGCAGTTTGTGCCGTAGCGTTATTAGATAGTAAAAAAACTGTATTTACTGTTAGTACTAAGAATTCTAGGTAAGTGAATAAACTTTTTTTCATAGTTCCTAAATTGTGCCTGTCAATAACTCATCCGCGGGAAGTTGCTTCTGCCTTTTGCTGTAGCCGCCAGACATGCTCAACGCCTACTATCTGATAGCCATTGGCCAGCAGCCACCCGATGTCCCGCGTTTTTCCGCAAAAGGGTAAGAATATCCGACTGCCCTTCACAAGCGAAAGGGTGTGAAAGTACTGGATGAGTAGCGGATTCGCTTCGCTGTTGTGGAACCCTATGTCATTGTCTTCCCATCGGCGCAGCCAAAAGTTATTTTCCATGATTACTGTTTTAAATCCTTGGCAGTATCGCCACCAAACTTGCCCACTCTTGCAGTTGCGGGGTCCCGGGTTTACGTAGTCCAAAGAACTGGGCAACCAGGTTTCGTTGGGCATCAAACAGTTCAATGGCCGTCACCATGCCGTCTTCGGTAGGCTTCTTCACCACCCAGGCCGTTGCTACCAAATTCATGAGCAGGTGCATGTTAAACTCCGGATCGAGCACATTGAGCCAACGCTGCCCTCCACGGTCCAGCATCCGAATGGTACGCACGCGGTCCTGGTGAATCTGTAGGTTGCCCCTATTGCCTGCAAAGATCATGATCGGCAACTTGGTTTTGGCAGCCTGCCGGAGTATGCCTTCCAACGCTTCCGGGACAATCCGATAGGTATACTTTTCTGCGGCCAGCTCCAACGCCTGATAGCGGTGCACATGGTGCTTGCGCAGCATCGGGAAGAAGTCGTGCGTATCCCGGAGGCTGTCCCAGTCAGACAGGAATGCGTCCTGATCTATTTCTGCCGAATCGGTATAGGTTTTTTCTTCAACACCTGGCACCGATTGCTCCGGTCGCTGGTCATCATCCCGGAAGTCGCGTACGATCGCATGGTAGGCATCCACATGGCTTTCTTGCTGTAAATAGATTTTAGTGATGGCTTCACCTGCCCGGTCAAATATCTGCAAACTGATAAGCTCGCGTTCCCCCTTTTCCTGTCGTACAGCAAAAGCCACATGCCAGCTGCTGAAAAACACACGGGTCTCGATGGGGCCAATGACTGTTGCCATCGCGTGGTTGCCTTTACCGAAGGCATTTACCTGATCAAAGTGCCCTTTGTGTTCCAGAATGCAGGCATCGTTGCGGGTCAAAGACATGATATAGCCCAGTTCGGGTAGGCGTTTGAGAAAGTCCGGCCACGGGCCATGCAGACGGATGCAGTGTTCGCCAACAGTTGTTGCCAGCAACTGTGCTTCGCTGGCATCCAGTGCTTTGGCTGCCTCGCGGATGCGCGTGCCTGGTTGGGTAGTTTCTATATCTTTCCAGGCAAGGGCGAGCTGGTCAGGTGACGTTGATATGGTGTTCGCTAAATGTTCCATGATGTATTTGGTGTATGTTTTCTATTTGGTCTCGAGTAATGGTTTCGGTAACAATGACCCGTTGCCCTCTGTCTTCAATCAACCTCACCGGATGGTCAAACGTTTGCTCGATCACCGCTTGAGTAGCCACCTTTTTTAAAGGGCCGTAAGCGGTTGTCTCTCCTCTTTTCAGAAAGAGGATGTCATCGGCATACTGCACGGCCAGGTTCAGGTCGTGCAACACAGCCATCACCCCGATGCTTCGGTGGCACAATGACTTTGCCAGCGATAAAAGGGCATGTTGCTGCGCCAGATCCAGACTGGACGTTGGTTCGTCCAGCAGCAGATACCGTGGCTCAGACGAGTCGTCCCATATCTGAGCGATCACCCGTGCCATTTGTACGCGTTGCATCTCTCCGCCGGACAGCGTCTGGTAGGCTCTGTCCCGAAAAGTAGTCAGCCCGGTCAGTGTCATGGCTTCATCGATGATCGCGCTGTTTTCAGCAGCAGATGTCTGGTGAGCATACCGCCCAATCTCAATTACCTGCAACACGGTAAAGGGGAAGTTGACGACCGTATGCTGCGGCAGCACTGCTCTCGCTTTAGAAAGCTCACGGGTTTTGTATTGTTTCAACGCCTTGCCGTTCAGGCTGATGCCACCGCTATACTGACGCGTCTCTCCGGCCATCACTTTGAGCAAAGAAGACTTCCCTGCTCCGTTGGGTCCTACCACCGCTGTAAACCTCCCGGGTTCTATGGCTACAGAACAGGATTTCAGAATACTTTTAGCCCCTATATTCACAGATATGTTGTGTGCTTTCAACATCAGATCAGGCGTTTCTTTTTGGAAGTAATCAACAGATAAATGAAAAATGGAGTGCCGATCATGGCGGTCACCACACCGATAGGCAACTCAGAAGGTGCCACCACGGTGCGGGCAAAAATATCGGCCAGCAGCAGCAGACAGGCACCACCCATGGCTGAAGCGGGCAATACCAGCGTGTGGTCAGAAGTAAAACTGATGCGGATAATATGAGGCACTACCAAGCCAACAAAGCCTATGATGCCGGTAAAAGCAACGGAAGTGCCCACTGCCATCGCGCTGAACAGCACGCCCAGTAGCTTGACGCGTTCTACCGGCACGCCCGTATGAAAAGCTTCCGATTCGCCCAGGGCCATGGCATTGAGCGGACGGGCCAGCCAGATCAGCCCCACACAGGAGACGGCAGTTAAGGGAAAGAGAATACCAAGCTTATCCCAGGTAGCTACGCTCAGGTCGCCCAGTGTCCAGAAAGTATAGGTGCGGAGTTGTGTATCATCGGCATAAAAGATAGAAAGACCAATGGCAGCTCCCGCCAGCGACGTGATCGCCACGCCTGCCAGGATGAGGTAGGTGATCTGCGTTTTTCCTTCAAAGTAGCTAAGCTTTAAGGTGAATACTGTGGCTATCAGACCACCCACAAAAGCAAAGAGCGGCATCAGCCAGGAACTTGCACTTGCTACAAACTGTGGGGCGATGGTTCCCAAAAACAGGATGATCACAATAGCACCCAGGGCTGCCCCGCTAGACACCCCGATGATGCCCGGCTCTACCAGCGGATTGCGGAACAAGCCTTGCAGCGAAGCACCACTCAGCCCCAGCGCCGCACCTATTATTACGGTAAGCAGCAACCGGGGCAGGCGGATGTGGAGCAGCACGAACTGCTGTGTGGTATCCGCACCGACAACCAGCCCTAGCTTCTGACCAAAACCCTGAAGTATCTCTGCGGGATTGATCGGCACGGCACCAGTAGCCAGCGAAGCGAGCAATAATAGTAGCAACAGGCCCGACAGCATGAGTAGTGTCAGGGTCGTTCTGTTGCTTTTTGTGTTTTTTGTTATCATGCGCGTAGCGGGCATCAGTTGTTTACATCAGGGTGTGTAAGATGAAAAAGCTCCAGGGCCGCTTCAGCCACTCTGGGTCCCCAGTTGGTCAGCAGTACGCCGTCCATAGCAATGATCTGCTGCTTTCTGCCGGCAGTGGTTTGCTGTACCCCGGTGATCTTCAAAGCTTCTCGTACGCCACCGATACTCTCCAGACCAGAGGCAAAAAACAAGATATAATCCGGATTGGCCTGGATAAGTGCCTCGGCATTCAGCGGTTTATAGCCTTCGATGTTAGACACCGCATTTTGGGCACCTGCCAGTTCTAGCAGCGTGAAAGGCGTATTTTGACCAGCCACCTGCATATTTCCCTGTCCACGGGCATAGACGCAGAGCACCTTGGGCCGTGCTGTGGTAGCTTCCACTTTCTGTTTCACAGTCGCCAGATCATTGGCTATCTGCTGAATAAGTACTTCACCTTCTTCCGCTTTGTTGACCGCTTTGGCAATAGCCCTGATCCTGGCCTGGGTGCTCTCAAAAGTTCCTTCCTGCGCTACCACCAGGGTACGAATGCCGGTAGACTGCCACTGGCTGATCAGCTCATCTTTGACATATTCCTGCTCAAAGATGACCAGATCGGGCCTCTGAGCAATGATGCCCTCGGCACTGATGCCGCTGCGGTAGCCAATGGAAGGCAGTGCCTGTAGCTTTTCCGGGTAAAGGCTGGTGCGGTCGGTGGCTATAATGTTATCACAAAGCCCCAAGGTACATACGATTTCAGAGGATGAACTTCCTGCCGTAATGATCCGCTGTTGCGACTGGGCAGAAAAGCCAATCAGCAATAATAAGGCGATACTTATCAGATATTTTTGCATAGTTAATTTAGATTAGTTCTAAACAATGCAAAGGTGAACAGGACAGGGTTGCCGGTCAATCGCTATAGCTAGGTAAATTTTAATCACTACAGGTAGTGAATAGATCACTAGAGGTAGGGATTACAAGAACCGGTTGATTGCAACTTTCGGCCTTTCAATAAGCGGAAAGAAAACAGAATAAGTAGTTACTCAACATGAAGGTTTTCTACAAAAGCAATGTCACTTCTTGTCGTAATCAATAGTGACCAGGCCATTTTCTACGGCATAGGCTATCAGATGTATGGGAGAGCTGATATGGAGCTTCCTGAGAATGTTCTTCCGGTGAGAGTTGACGGTATGAATACTGATGTTGAGGCTATCAGCCACTTTGCGGGTGGTATTGCCTTGGGCTATCAGCTTGAGTACCTGAAGCTCCCGAGCAGAAAGCATGGACGGTTCGCTGGCTTCTTGCGGTAGCTGACCAGACTCCATCACCAGGTTCAGGATACTGTTGCAATAAAACCGATGACCAACAGACACCGCTTTCAGTGCGTTGGTGATTTCTTCTTCACTACAACTTTTGGTGACAATACCTTTGATGCCAGCTTTCAGCAATGCCTGAACGGTAGCACGGTCCTGGGTATTGGTGATGATGAGCATGTGCCTGCCAGACTGCTGGCTTATCTTTGTAATCTGATCTAGGCTTTCAGTATCTTCCCCGAAAATGTCCAGCACCAGCAGATCATACTCCACGGCAGCAATGCCCTGGAGCAGCTCTTTGCGACTGGTAAACTGGCCGACAATCTGAAAACCGGGCAGCCGGTCTATCAAATCTTTCATGGCCATGCTGGTAAGAAACTGAAAGTCTGCTAATAATACTGCTGCGGAAGAAGTACGCTCATACATCTGCTTATCGATCTATTTAGAATTTATCTAAACAAACTCAAAGTAGCGTAAAAACCAGACGCTTTCAAAGCACAAGGATTACTTTCTCTTCTTTTTATCTTTCTCTGGCTTCTTCTTAAAAATCTCCAGCAGATGAATATCTTCAAAGATGCCTTTCTTCTCTTCTTTGTCATCTTTGCCCTTCAGCTTTCTGATCTTGGCTTTTAGCTTCTCTTCTTTTTTGTCCTGACGGGATTTATACCGCTCTTTCTTTACTTTCTCCTTGAGCTTCTTTCTTTTCTTTTTGTCTCTGCGTTGCTGGCGCATCTTTTTGTTGTCTTCTTTTCCAATGATATATCGAATGGATATACCGGCATTGAAGTCAAACATATTCTCGTGTACCACATGAAAGGCAGGCTTTACGTCTGCTCCCACCATCAGGGGTAAAAACGGCACTTTAATCTCAGCACCCATCAGCACATCGGCTCCGAAGGTAGGGCCAAACTCCTGAATGGCACCCAAATGTCCGCCTGCACCTATATAAAAGTTAAGCCCTCTGCCCACTACCGGAAAGTGTTTTTCCAGCAGCAGGGTGCCCAGTATCTCATTGCTGCCACCTGCCATGATGCCCTCTACGGCATAGGTCTTAAAAACCCGCTGCTTAACGGTAAAGCCATACACGTTTCTGGAAAGCCTGACACCAATCGCCGTACTGTATTTTTGAGCAAAAAGAGGTGCCGAGCACAAGACCAACACCAGCATATAGATCAGTTTTTTCATAGATAAGTCTTCTTCTAAACGCAAACCAGGCCATAATATTCTAAGCCCGGATGCGGCGGAGTACTCCTCCTCTTTTTCTTTCTGATGTAAGATATTGCAAACATTAATCCAATCCGCTTAACTTTACGGTTATGGACAAAGCTTCTATTATTGGTCCGCTGCTGAATACCTTACCACAACGGGGCACTGTTAGCTGGCTCTGCATCCGCCCGCAACGCCGCCAGCCGGTGCAGGTGATGACTGCCGTCTATGCCGAAGCAGACAAAGGGCTGCAAGGGGATCATTTCAGTGGTAGTGCGACCAGCAAACGGCAGGTAACACTGATCAACGAGGAGCACGTGCAGGCCATTGCCTCTATGCTTGGTCGGAAAGCCGTAGATCCGGGTTTGCTGCGCAGGAATATTGTGGTGAAGGGCATCAACCTGCTGGCCCTCAAAGACAAGCAGTTCCGCATTGGCAAGGCGGTACTGGAGATGACCGGCCTGTGCCACCCCTGCTCCCGCATGGAACAAAACCTGGGTCCCGGAGGCTACAATGCCGTACGAGGCCACGGGGGCATCACGGCAAGGGTGATCCACAGCGGAGAGATTAATATGGGTGATATTGTTGAGATAATAGTAAAGACACCATACATGGTGTCTCCACCTAACAAGTAGCTTATGAAAATACTAATGATCGGGGCACACCCGGATGACTGTGAGATTGCCGGGGGCGGCACGGCAGCTTTGTTTGCTGAAATGGGACATGCCGTCAAGTTTATCTCCATGACCAACGGCAATGCCGGGCATCATCTGCTCAGCAGCCGCGAACTTGTTGATACCAGAAGCCAGGAATGCGTGGCAGCCGCCGGTGTGTTGGGTGTTGCCTATGAAATGCTGGACAATGATGATGGCCAGTTGATGCCTACGCTGGCAAACCGCAGCCTGATCATTCAGAAGATACGGGAATGGCAGGCAGATATTGTCATCACACACCGGCCCAACGATTACCATCCCGACCATCGGTATACCAGTCAGGTGGTGCAGGATGCTGCTTACCTGGTGATGGTGCCTAACATTGTGATGCAAACGCCGGTGCTTGGGACAAACCCGCTGTTCCTGTATTTTGCAGACCGCTTTCAAAAGCCACAGCCATTCTCACCAGACATTACCCTGGCCATTGATCAGGTGTATGAAAAGAAGATACGTGCTATCCATGTACACACTTCTCAGATGTACGAATGGCTGCCCTGGATTGAAGGTATTGCGCATGTGCCCGGTACTGAAAAGGAACGCCTGGAATGGTTGGAAAAAAGGTATTACCGGCCCGTTACTACTGATATGCACGTTTCGCTCTGCAAATGGTATGGAAAAGACAAGGCTGATCAGGTACAATATGCTGAAGCTTTTGAAATATGCGAGTATGGCCAACAACCAGATGATGAAGCGATCAAGAGGCTTTTCCCAATGTTTGGAGGTTAGGGGGTTGGGTGTTGGGTATTAGGGGTTGGGGGTTGGGTATTAGTTATTAGGCGTTGGGGGTTGAGACAGATAGATGTAGAAGGCTGTTTTCAAGTCTTTTTATTGGTATTAATAAAGCGTTTTTACTATGTATAAGTTGCTGAATGTCAATTGATTAACTTCTATAAAAACCATGTGAACTACTATGCAGGGTGTTGGTGAACCAGTTGGCAAGCTATCCGCGAACTACTATACCGGACGTCGGTGAACTACTATGCCGAGCGTCGGTATAGTAGTTCACCAGGTGTCGGTGAACCTGTTCACATGGTGTCAGTGAACTACTATGCAGAGTGTCAGCGAACTACTATGCCGGGTGTCGGTATAGTAGTTCACAAGGTGTCGGTGAACCTGTTCAGAAGGTGTCGGTGAACCTGTTCGAGGGGTGTCGGTGAACAGGTTCACAAGGTGCCAGTGAACCTGTTCGAGGGGTGTCGGTGAACAGGTTCACAAGGTGCCAGTGAACCTGTTCACAAGGTGCCAGTGAACCTGTTCGAAGGGTATCAGTGAACAGGTTCACGGAGTGTCGGTGAACCTGTTCACCATATATTGATGAATTAAGGATTGATAATCTTTTCAGGTTTTACTTCGCAGCGATCATTTCGGCAGCCAACCTACCGGAGCGCATGGCGGCATTGATAGAGCCGTTGAGCAGATGGTCGCCAGCTACATACACATCCTCTTTCAGCCTGATCTGGTCGGGGCTGATGTCGTGCCGCACGCTGTCCTGGCAGGGTAAGGCATACGGTATTTTATAAGTTTTCAGATGCTTCCATGCCTGTACTTCATCACCAAACCACTGCCTGAACTCATCTCTGATGTGCTGCGTCAGAGAATCGTCCGGCTCATCGGTCAGCCCGTTGATAGAGGCCGCAATCAGGTGTTGCCCGGCAGGTGCGTAGGCTGCCGATACCTGGCTCATCACGCTTAGGTTATTCACCAGCTTGCCTTCCCTGGCGTTCAGGCCGATGATGGGTTTGTCAATCGGGGCTTTGTTAGTGGTCAGATACACGCACGTGGTAGATTGGCCTTCCTGCTTTTGTGGTGCGCTGGAAAAAGCTTCAAGCAGACTGCCAGGTTTGGTGGCTATCAGAATATTGTTGGCAGTAATCTCCTTGCCCTCGGTGGTGACTACCTTGTGCGCTGCTATGTGCTTCGCAGAGTGGTTGCACAGGATACTGCCCTCGCTCAGCCGGTTGGCTAGCTGGCGCGGAATCTCTTCCATGCCTCGTTCGGGAACGCTGGTATCGGCTGTGGCAAACATCTTAAAGACAAAATCAAACTCCCGGCGCGAGGTGGTCAGCGATTTTTCCAGAAAGATGCCCGACATAAATGGCTGAAAGAAGTTGTGCAGCATCTTTTCACTAAAACCATACTGCTGCAACACCTCAAGGGTACTGATCTCAGGCTGGCTAAAGATATCTTCCAGCGACTTGCCTTTGAGCCGGTTGCGCAGACTGACCATCTTGAGTTTGTCGCCTATCGTGCCTATGTCGGCCAACAAGGTTTTGAAAAAACTTGCAGGTGCTCGCAAAGGATCAGCTACCTCAAACATGCCCTCGTTGTTCATAACTATAGCTCCAGGTATAAAGCTTTTGAGCCGCAGGGCTTCATAATCCAGCAACGCCTTCGTCTCAGGATACGCGGTGAGCAGCACCTGAAAACCACGATCCAGCAAAAAGCCATTGACCTTATCTGTCTTGATACGTCCGCCCGGCCTGTCGGTTGCTTCCAGTAAGATCACGGTCTTTCCTTGCTGCTCCAGCGTAACGGCGGCAGTCAGGCCGGCAAGGCCCGCACCTATGATAATAACGTCGGTTTCGTAAGAGGGATTTTTCATTAACGTTGTTCTTTCCGTAGAAATTCTTGCCAGTCCTGATTGGCTTCTTTGTCCTGTTTGTTGCTATAGTAAAAATAAAGGGCCACTAGCTACTCACGACAACTGTTAGTACTATCGCTCCTAATACTGACATAAGTAGTCAATCAAAATTAATTACAAAACTACCTATTACCGACTGCTAGTGCGCTCCACGCCGGACGCGTTAGTAATTGTAATTTATTCTGAGCCAGTACTTAATTACTTCAGTTTTTCAGTGTAATGGTTAACCTTATTGAAACGCTTCGTTGCATCTCTGACCAGAAATATAACAAATATCGCATTGATAAGAGAACACAAAGCAAAGAAAACAGTGAACCTGCTTTACAAATTATATTTCACAGGGATTTAGTTTGTCCTAAAACTTATACTACACTACACTTCCGGTTTGTGCCCCACAAACCGGGGTATGGAAGCCGTGGGCTGTGCGGGGCACCCCCTGCCGGACGGTCCGCCACGCGGTTGGTCCGTGCCGCCGTGGCCCGGTTCCACAGCCCACTTTCAGTGTACTGTATTGCACTGATTTTGGTAGAAGCCAAAAAAAGCCCTCTACAAGATGAGGGCTTTTTTGCTTTTAAGGAACGGCTCAACAAGCCATTCTCCTATAAGTACGATCGGAAATCCAACCAAGTTATACCTTTACGTTGTCTTTCAGCAGGTCTTTGTGCTGCTTTACAAACTTCTCTACTTTTGGCTTTGATACATTAATCACATATGGATTATCCTGATTGTGTTCGTAGTAATTCTGGTGGTAGTCTTCTGCCATGTAGAACTTATCGTACGGCGTGATCAGTGTGGCAATAGGCTTGTTGTATTTACCGGAACTATCCAGCTTTTCCTTATAAGCCGTAGCTTCTTCCTGTTGCTTTTTGTTATGATAAAAAATGTCAGAACGGTATTGCTTGCCAATATCCGGTCCCTGACCATCAACCTGGGTAGCATCGTGTGAATCAAAGAAAACTTCCAGCAGCGTTTCATAAGATACTTCCGAAGGATCGTAATATACCTCTATGCTTTCTGCATAATTGGTATTACCGGCACTTACCTGCTGATAGGTAGGATTAGGCTGTGTGCCTCCTGAATAGCCGGATACCACACTTTTTACGCCTTGCACGCGTTCAAATACGGCCTCTGAACACCAGAAACAACCGCTGGCAAAAGTGGCCGTATCCAGTTTTGCTTTTTCTGCTTCCGAAAAAGCCGAAGGCTCAACCGTATAGGAGGAAGGAGCGATTTTGCCCTTATCTCCAGCTTCACTGCTGTCGCCGGTCTTTTGTTTGGCTGCACAGGAAAACAGCAGCCCTGCCATTGCTATGGAAAACAAATATTTGATGTTCATGAGTAAGATTCGTTTATAGTTCATAGTAGTTCAACAGGAAGTATAAGGAAATAGTTGTTTTATAGATTGATAGAGATTGGGGAATTCATAGAAATAGAGATATTGGGGAAATAAGAGATTCCAATCTATTTCTATTGTCCATCCCTTAACTGCTTTAACTGTTCAAACAGCTTTGTTTCTTCCTGGTTTAGGTTTTTGGGCAGTGTGATATTTACTTTGGCATACAAATCTCCTGGCTGGCTGCTTTTATAGTCAGGCATACCTAGTCCCTTCATGCGCACTACTTTGCTGTTTTCCGTATCTTTGGGCAAGGTAACTTTTACCTTTCCTTTGAGGGTATCCACATCAATCTTACCACCCAGGATGGCGGTATAGAGGTCTACATCTGCGGTAGTATGCAAGTCGTTTCCTTTTCGCTCAAAGTTAGCATGATGCTGGATGTGTATTTTGGCATACAGGTCACCTGCCGGACCGCCCTGCATACCGGGTCCGCCTTTTCCTTTCATCTTCAGCACTTGCTGGTCGGTGATGCCTGGTTTGAGCTTGATTCTGAATTGTTTGCCATGCAGGCTCAATAGCTTAGAGGTGCCATAGTACGCTTCATCCAGCGAGATAGATACTTTCGCCTCATAGTCCTGACCCCTGAAGCCTTCAAATCCGTAGTTCTCCCGATAGGTTTGTCCGCCGCCAGCAGCACCACCAAATCCCTGGCCAAAAAAGCTTTCAAAGAAGTCAGAAAAGCCCGTATCGCCAAAGCCACCACCAAAGTCACCCTGGTATTGTCTGCCGGAGCCGGCACCATTGCCAAAGCCGCCAAATTGCTGCGACCAGTCCTGGTTGCCTTGTGCAGCATCCTGGTACTGGTGATTTTTCCAGTTGGCTCCAAGCTCGTCGTAGCGTTTTCTTTTCTCAGGGTCTTTCAATACTTCGTTAGCCTCTGCAATCTCCTTGAATTTTTCTTCTGCTTCCTTGTTATCAGGATTTTTGTCTGGGTGGTATTTCACGGCGAGCTTACGATAAGCCTTTTTGATCTCCTCCTGGGAAGCACTTTTGCTAACGCCTAGTATCTTATAATAGTCTTTATAATCCATAAGCTTCGTTGTCTATCAGATTGTACAAGTTTTAGGTGCGAATGGTTACCGCTTATCAAAAAAAAAGCGGGCTTGCTGCCCGCCTTTCTCTGATCATTTACTTAAGCAATCTCAATCTGGCGAGCAGGTTTTGGTTTCACCTCTTCGCGCTTGGGCAAGCTCAGGTGCAACACACCCTGCTCATATTTAGCGGCTACTTTGTCGGCATCAATGGCATTCTCAGGCAGCTTAAAGCTTCTTTTGAATGACTGATAGCTAAACTCGCGTTGGGTATATTTACCCTCTTTGTCCTGATCTTCGTGCTTTTCTTCTTTTTCAGAAGAGATGGTCAGCACATCGTTGTCAATGTCTACTTTGAAATCTTCTTTGCTCAGACCGGGAGCAGCCACTTCTACGTCAAATCCATCTTCTGTTTCTTTCACGTTCACCGCAGGCGTGCTTTTATTCGTTCCGCCGTTGGCTACCCACTCATCCATTTCTTTGCCAAAAAAGTCATCAAAGAACCTGGGAAATCTATTGTTATATTTTATCAATGTCATAATATTTGGTATTTTATCGTTTAACATTTTTACTTTCATGATATATGTAACAAACAGAATACCAATCAGCAAAACCCAGCTTTCTATGCCAATATGTCTTTTTTTATCAACTTTCGGTCATGAAATATGACATATTGGCGCAACTTTGTATTATTCCTTTGACGCAAACGGTATTGCTATCAATCCTATCGTTCATCATTTCGCATCCAGTATTTCCTGAATAGGTTGTCCGTCAGAAGCGTTGGGCAACATAATGTTGAGCAACATAGCCATAGTGGGGGCAATGTCGGTGATTTCGTGATACGCCACAGTTTCTCCCTGTGGAATACCCCAGCCATAAAACAGCATCGGCACATGCGTATCATAGTTGTAGCCGCTGCCATGCGAGGTTCCTTTTGTGCTGCTGGAACCCAGAAAGCCTGCCTGTGTTGCAAACAGCACATCGCCCGATCGCTGAAAGTTATATCCCATCTGCAAAAGCATCCTTCTGCCGCGCGTGTATTCGTTGCGCTGCATATCGGTGGCCGTAAAAGTCTCCTTGATCCCATCGAAAGTCAGCAGACGATCGGCCACAAACTGCTGTACGGTGGTCAGGTCTAGCTTTTTCTCTCTGATCAGGTCGCGGTTCAGGAATATCTCATTACTGGCATTTTCAATCCAGGTACCATTGCCATATTTGGCTTGTAGTTCCAGCTCCAGCTTTTCAGCAATCTCACCAATATTTATATAGCCGCCCGGTAGTCTGTTGTCTACCAAAAATTGTGGCACTTCCACTACGGCATGGTCGGCGGTGAGGAAGACGGCATACTCGCCTTTGCCTACCTTTTTGTCAAGTTCTTGCAACAGGGAAGCCAACTCTTTATCCAGGCGCAGGTAAGTATCTTCCAGCTCTATGGATTCAGGTCCGAAGGCATGGCCTACATAGTCGGTGGAGGAGAAACTGACGGCCAGAAAATCGGTGATACTGTCTTGGCCCATTTGCTCGGCTGTAATGGCTTCTTTGGCAAAATCAGCCAGGATGGTATTGCCAAATGGTGTGGCAGGCAACAAGCCTAGGTTACCGTCTGCTTTCAGCATCTTGCCCAGGTCGTAGGGAAACTCGGCGGTCTTTTTGCCGCTCAACAGGTTTTCGTAAGGCGTGTTATCAGCACTGCTTTCCACATAGCTTTCTATGGGCAGCAGCGTATTCCAGGTTTGGCTAAGGTATTTTTTTGCCAGCTTTTTATTGTTGAACTGCTTTACCCAGTCTGGGAGTTCATCCATATAAAAAGTAGAGGTCATAAACTCACCGGTTTTGCCATCGTACCAGTAAGCCGCATCAGCCATATGACCCGCTGGCAGGGCAGCTCCCCGGTCTTTGATCGACATGCCTATCACTTTGGCTTGCTTTTGCGTAGACAGCTTTAGCTGATCGGTGATGGTATTGGCAATCATATTGCGTGGCGAGACGTGCCCTTCACCTTCAGAGCCGCCTACCGCAGACACGGTGGTATCTTCTGCACAGTAGATCTCTCTTTTCAGTTTACGGTCGTACCAGTCGTTGCCAATGATGCCATGTGTGGCAGGTGTGGTACCGGTGTAAATGGATGTATGTCCTGGCCCGGTGTAGGTAGGCACATAGTTGTATTGCGCGTTTCGCACCACAAAGCCCTGGTTCATCATTCTTTTGAAGCCATCTTCTCCAAATTTATCATAATAACGTAGCAGGTACTCCTGGCGCATCTGGTCTATTACGATACCTACTACCAGTTTTGGGCGTGCCGAAGGTTTTGGGGTAGGAAAAGCATAACCTGCACCCAGGCTACACAGCATAAGCATTGAGGCAAAAAGTAGTTTCCGAAGCATGGTCAAGTAATTTGTAGTTATTAAAACAGCATTATAGGTTTTTAGCTACCACGTTGTTGCCTCAAATATCTTATTCTTTTCATCATATGCCATCACATTTTCGGAAAATCAACTTTGGAAATAGCATTATGCTAATGATCGTTTTATCACTGTAAAAGTTATAAATATAGTTATTTCAATAAATTATTTGTAGACAAGAAGTTAATAGACAATGTTCCCAACATAATACAACTTTAGCCGTTTTCCTTTTGATTGGAATTACAAAAAGTAGTTCCGAAGCATTTTTACACCTAAACCAAATGTTATGAAGATGATGAAAGAGAATATGTGTGTATTTTTCTCTATGCTGATCAGTTCCTGCTTTATATTTAGTGGTGCGTTTGCACAGGAGCAGCAGCCTGCTCAGGAAATGCCCGCACCTGCCGATGCTCAGACTGGCTCACAGGAGTCGTTCTCTGATGAAGATATCCAGGCGTTTATTGATGTGAACGAAAAAGTGATGGAAGTACAGAAAGCAGGAGAGCAGCAAATGATGGAAGCTATTGAAAAAGAAGATATACCGGTGGATCGTTTTAACGAAATACTGATGGCTCGGCAGCAACCCGACCAGGAAGTGGATGCCACGCCGGAAGAGTTGGCTGCTTTTAGCAAAGCCGCTGAAAAGGTGATGGAAGTGCAGAAAGACCTGGAAGCCAAAGCCATCAAAACCATTGAAGACCAGGGAATGAAGATGGAAAAATACCAGCAGATCATGATGGCCTACCAGCAAAGTCCAGAAGTGCAGCAGCAAGTGCAAAAGCTGATGGGAAATGCCGATAAAGACAACTAAAAGACACTCCTGTGTTATTTACGATAACTGTTTCACAGTTAATCTAGCAAGCAAAAAAGCGCAGCATGTATATGCTGCGCTTTTTTTAACCCCAAGGTTTGTGCCTCCGTGGCGCGGTCCTCACAGACCTTTAAGAGTAGCATGTTGGGACACAAGTCACAGATACACTTGTATTTCTATACTCTCAAATCTAGCAAGTAAAAAGCACGGCATATATATGCCGTGCTTTTTTTATTCAGCCAGCAGCCAAAAATACTGCACTGTGAACGTTGAACTTTAAACTTTCTTACTTGGCACCTTGATACCCAATACTTCCAGCAGCTGCGGATCTTCTTCAAGGGCAACACGTGCTACGCGGCGGAAGCTACCCATCCATTTGTCCATCGCTTTGATCGCCATGTCGCGTTTGTGCGTAGCACTCTGGGCCTCTCCCATCTTTTGCAGCTGCTGCTGTCGCAGGGTTGACAAAGCCTCTACCATCGCTTTGGCCTGGTTGAGCACATCAGCAGGTACGCCGTGCACAGTCATGATCTCCTCAATTTCTGTAGCACGGCCATAGAAAGCCATCGCCTGCACCACCCATCCCTGCCCCTTTTTTCTGGGACCGTTGAGTTGCAGTTTTTCCAGCATACCTCTTTTACCCTCAAAAGCGACTCTGGCCAGCTTCATATGTTTGTCATATACTTTCTGTGCAACCTCAAACTGATCGTTGAGCGTATCAGTTGCATCATACTGAAAGCTGTATTTTTCCTGTTGGATCATCTGAAGCAAGCTTACCTTTTCGCAAGTGGCTTTCCCTCTTCTGAGCGTCTTCAGATCATAACCAAAGACGGATAACTTTGCCAGAATCTCCGGATGAGCCATCGCATTCTCGATCGCATCATGTGACTGTACAATGTTAAGACTAAGTGTTTTCTTCATATGACTTTTTGTTAGATGATTGATACACCAAAAGTAATAGGCTCATGGAAAAGAAATATGCTCAAAAAGTAGTTGGTAGTACAGGTGTAAGGTATCAAAGAAAGCGTTGGGAATGCGTATGTCAAAATATGGAATGAAAAAAACCAGTTTTCCGTCAGAAAACTCGTTGTTTGATAAAAATAAATTAGTTTCCCGTCAGGAATATTACATGGTAACAAGAAAAAATGAATATTCTGTCAGGAAACTCATTTTGATGTAAGGGGGAAGTACTAAGCGGACAGGAAACTCATTTTTCTTCACGTCCATGTAATATTCCTGACAAGAGAATCATTTATTTTCGAAAAGAATGAGTTTTCCGACAGAAAACTCGTTCTACCCAACCTTTCAGTGAGTTTGCCAGCAGAATACTGATGTAAGACAATGACAAAATGGCTATGCTGATAGAAGATCCGGAAAAAGCAACCGGAAAGAAAAGCTTTTTTTAGCTATGATAAGCCAGTCAGTTTCCGCAGAAGAATGTCTGTTTTTCTACTGGTCTGCTTATCAAAAAGAAAGAAGCTTACCTGCCAATCTCCCATATTGTTTATTTATTTGAAATGATTATCTTCAATGCTATATGGGAGATAGACGCAATTGCGCCTATACAGATGTTGTAGCACATTCAAAATGAAGAATTATTTAGGAATATTATCTGTAGCCTTATCAGGATTTGGGATTTATCTATTTGATAAAATCTGGGGAGACCAGATTAATTGGGAAGAATTTAGGAAAGTGAGTATTGGTAAATTTCTGTCTACTACTGTAACTGTACTTGAAATACTGATTTTCTTATGCTTATTTCTGACAATCTATCTAATTCTCAGGAATATTTCCAAAAAAAAGTCTATCTATACCAGAAAGCAAAGAAGATTGAGAAAATACAACAATACTAATGCCCCTCAGACGAATATTTTACTAAGGTGGGTCGTATATTTTGACTTTAGTGGGAATCCTCTTATTTCAGACTTAGAAGCATTTTGTGATAGACATGGTGGACCACCAATAAGATTTGTCCACAATCGCTGCCCCGATCCCAGTTGCAGTAATCATAGTCAACCAATCAATCCTTCAGCAGTAAAGAATTATATTGAATCTGATTTGATTGATAGATGGAACAGAATGAATTAAAACATGCTACAACATCATGCAGCGGCCATCCCTGTTTAAAAGTATTTGAAAGCATATCGCTCCAAGTGACAAAATAGAAACACGAACAGAAAACGCAAACAATCCCGGGCCGTCCGCTGCATTTATCGTTATGGGATATACGAAAGAAAACCCCAGCTAGGGCGCATTTGCAATGCGTTCTTAATCTTGTGAAGCTAGTTGACGGGAAAGCAAACAATCCTCTACTTATCACGGCCAAGCACTGTCGTCAGCCATGATAGAGAACCCCTGTACCTTAACAAAACACGCGTGTATTGGACCAAAACAGTATCTGACAAACACTTACTCAACACATATTTTGCATATATTACATAACACATCATTAATTTACATCATGCTATGGAGGAAGAAGTAAAGGAGCGGGTTAGTACACTGGAGGCAGTTTTGGGAGAGTTTATCGTTCAAACCAACAAGGCATTGAAGCGAATGGAACGGGATACCGAGACCCTGAAGAAAAACCTACAAGAGAATGCTGAGGCTATGAAAAAGGATACCGAGGTCATGAAAAGGAGCACGGAAGGGAATATTGAGGCTATGAAAAGAGATACTGAAACTATGAAAATACGCATGGACGAGAGTTCTGTATCCTTCAAAAAGAATATAGAAGATAATCTTAAAGATTTCAAAAAGGAAATGAACAAACGTTGGGGTGAACTGGCAAACAGGCTGGGCACTTTGGCAGAAGATGTAGCGGCACCTAATCTGCGTACGGTAGCGCAAGATTATTTTCAGTGTGAGGAAATAGATAGCTTTGCAGTAAGGGTAAAGCGGCGGAGCACCAAAGACCGTACTTTGACTACAGAGTTTGATGTGGTACTGAGTTGTCAGCAGATGCTTTTCATTGCAGAGGTCAAATCAATTCCTAAAATAGACTATGTAGATACGTTCATAGAAAAACTGGAGCATATTTTTGATTATTTTCCTGAACATGAGGGAAAGACTGTTATTCCTGTATTTACTGCGCTGGCCCTGCCGGAAAATGTGGTGAAATGCCTGACCAAATCCCAGATTTATACCATGACGATGGGCGGTGATACAATAGAGCTTTTGAACTTTGAAGCAGTGAAAAAATCAGTTTAAAGGTATATTTATCAACTGAAAATTGCGTGTTAAGTATTTGAAGTCTGTCTACAAAGTATCTTTATTTACTATGGGTTGTGCGGGGCACCCCCTGGCGCGGCCTTCACTGCCCATTTCAAAATTGTAAAGAGGTTCGTGAGGACACGATACCTCGGAAAGCTCAGTTTATATTTAAAGCTCAAGTCAGCCGCGGCCTGCTATGGCTCACTGCTTACCTGCTTCATCCTGCTGGCTCTGAGGGCATTGACAAACCCTACAATGCCGCCCATCAGGTGCGATTCAAAAGACACATGCATCTGCGTAGGAAGCAACCCGTAAAACAGCGATCCATAGAATATCATGATGATGATGGAGATCAGCAGCGACTTGAAGTCTTTGCGGAAAAAGCCAAAAAATATCAGAAAGGAAGCCAGCCCGTAAATAAGTCCGCTGGCACCTATATGGTAAGCAGGTCGGGCAAAAAGCCAAACAAGTGCTCCCGTGACAAAATAACACTGTAGAAACACACGGCTGGCAATCCGGTCGTAAAACATATACAGCATGGTGCCAAAGATCAGCAGTGGCATGGTGTTGCTTACCAGATGCGCTACGCTTCCGTGCAGCAGCGGTGCCATCACAATACCTACCAGCCCATCCAGGGTGCGGGGCAATATGCCATAGACAGACAAATTGATCATAAAGGTCGTCTCAATAAAATATACCGCCCACATCAGGAATACCAGGCGGGCAGGGACAATGATGCTACTACTAATGGTTTTCAATACGAAGGGTCTTTTTGTCAGATGATTGATTGTGCCTGATGTCTATATATACCGGCAGATGATCGCTAAAGCCAGCATGGTACCGATAACCCACATACGTTCTTTTGGGCTTGAAACCGGCATACTTTTCGTCTTTTTCCAGCAACCAGTCAGCCTCAAAGGTATGCGCCACCCGGTCAGCAACAAATATAGGATGATCAGGCTTCAAAAGGTTACCCGAAACGATAAACTGATCAAAAACTGTCCACGCTGCCTGGTATTTAATCGTTGCTTCCTGGTTTCGGCTGATATTCACCAGCGAACTGTCCGAATCATTAGCCAGCACCAGTAAACTTTGGTCTTGCGGACCATCGTTGAAGTCTCCGGTCAGGATGATGTTGGCTTCGGGGGACATGGCTAAGATAGCCTCTACTTTGCTGCGGGCAACCTGGGCTGCATAGATACGGTACGTCCCTCCTGCTCTGCGCGAAGGCCAGTGGTTGATGAGTACATGCAACGTATCGTACTGCGATAATATACCTTTTACATACAGGATGTCGCGTGTCTTGTTTTCAGGATCAAAAGGAAAGACTATGGGTAAGGCTTCGGAGCATATTACTTTGAATTGATCTGGCCGATACAACAGTGCCACATCGATGCCTCTTTCGTCCGGGGAATCGTGGTGTACGACAGCATACTGAAACCGGTGCAGTGGTGTCTGGCGGATCAACGCTTCCAGCACCTGCCGGTTTTCTACTTCTGCCAGACCCACCATAGCAGGTGGATTCCATTCGCCCAGGGCAGCAATGGCTTTGTAGATGTGCTGGTATTTTCGGGTGAGTTTGTCGTAGTTCCAGCCCCGCATACTCCCAAACACATATTCTTCATCGTTGATTAGCGAATCATTTTCGGTATCAAAAAGATTTTCTACATTGTAGAAAGCTATCCTGTAGTTATCTGTGTGAGGCAGTTGAGCAAACCCTACGTGACTGATCATCAGCCATTGAGCACAGATAATCCATTTCAGCAACGGCAGGTGTTTATCAGAACGCATACAATACAGATTTGTCACTCATCACGGGCCAAATTACGCAGCCTGATTCAGACAAACCATGCAATAAGTAGTCATTCATTACAACGGAATGTTGCCGTGTTTCTTTCTGGGCAGCTGATCCACTTTATGCGCCAACATGCTAAATGCTTTGATCAATTTGATGCGTGTCTCTTCCGGGTAAATGACTTCATCGATGTAACCACGTTTTGCAGCCATGTAGGGGTTGGCAAACCGGTTGGTATATTCATCCACTTTTTCCTGCAATTTGGCTTCCGGATCTTCTGCCCCGGAGATTTCGCGCTTGAAGATGATCTCCGCCGCACCTTTGGCACCCATGACGGCTATTTCAGCAGAAGGCCAGGCGTAGTTCATGTCGGCACCAATGTGTTTGGAATTCATCACATCGTAGGCTCCGCCGTAAGCCTTGCGGGTGATCACCGTCACGCGTGGCACGGTGGCTTCGCTGAAAGCATACAGCAGTTTGGCTCCGTTGGTGATGATGGCGTTCCACTCCTGATCGGTGCCCGGGAGAAAGCCGGGCACATCTTCCAGCACTAGCAGCGGAATATTAAAAGCATCGCAAAAACGCACAAAGCGTGCCCCTTTCACGCTGGCGTTGATGTCCAGCACACCGGCCAAAGCCGCAGGCTGGTTGCCGACGATGCCGATGCTGCGTCCGGCGATACGGGCAAAACCTACGATGATATTTTCAGCAAAATTCTGATGCACTTCAAAAAAATCTCCCCCGTCTACAATGCCTTTCACCACATCGCGCATATCATAAGGCTGGTTTGGATTGTCGGGAATGATCTCGTCCAGCATCTTTCTGGTTTCGTCTTTAGCGTCATAAGCCATGCGGGGGGCATCCTCTTCACAGTTTTGCGGGATATAGCTCAACAGTTTTCGAACAGACTGAATGCAGGACAGTTCGTTGCTACAGGAGAAGTGCGTTACACCACTTTTGGTACTATGCGCACTGGCACCGCCCAGATCTTCTGCCGATACTTCTTCCTGCGTCACCGTCTTGACCACGTTGGGTCCTGTGACGAACATGTAGGACGTCTTTTCTACCATAAAAATAAAATCGGTGATGGCCGGAGAATATACGGCTCCACCTGCACATGGCCCCATGATAGCCGATATTTGCGGCACCACGCCCGAAGCCCGCGTGTTGCGGTAGAAAATATCGGCATAGCCTCCCAGCGAAACCACGCCTTCCTGAATACGTGCTCCGCCCGAATCGTTGAGACCGATAATGGGCGCACCAGTTTTCATAGCCAGTTCCATGATTTTTACGATCTTCTCGGCATGAGCTTCTGAGAGAGAACCTCCGAATACGGTAAAATCCTGTGAGAAGACATACACCAGCCGACCCTCTATGGTGCCGTAGCCAGTGATAACACCATCGCCCAGAAACTGTTGTTCGCTCAATCCGAAATCCTGACTGCGGTGCGTAACAAACTTATCAATTTCTTCAAAAGAACCTTCATCCAGCAACAATGTCACTCGTTCTCGGGCAGATAGCTTTCCTTTATCGTGCTGCGCCTGTACCCGTTGTTGTCCCCCACCCTTGAGTGCTTCTTCGTTCATTTGCTGAAGGTGCAGGTACTTTTCTTCTTTGGTCATGGGTTATGATGGTTTGGTTGCTTTAGTTTCATTTTCATCAGGTAAATCTACAAAATTGTCAGATCATCCTTTTATCTTAACACCATGAAAAACCAAAAACTGGCAGTGCTTGATCTGGGCACCAATACTTTTCATCTGCTGATTGCAGATGTTGAAAACCGGGAACAATACACTATTGTGCTGCATGAAAAGATTCCAGTGATGATCGGCAGGGATGGGATCAGTCACGGTTATATTACCGAAGAGGCGCAGGGAAGGGCTATGGATGCGCTACAGCAGTTCCGTCAAATCATGGATAGGCATGAGGTGCAACAGGTATATGCTACTGCCACCAGTGCTTTCAGAAATGCCAAAAACGGACAGGAACTTGCCGACAGGATCAAAGAGGCATTGGATATTACCATTCATATTATACCGGGAGAGCAGGAAGCGGCCTATATTTATAGGGGTGTGAAAGAAGCTTTGCCATTGGGAAAAGAAAACGCCATGATCATAGATATTGGCGGTGGCAGCGTGGAATTTATTATTTGCAACGCAAACACCCTGCTGTGGAAGCATAGTTTTGAAATAGGTGCCCAGCGCCTGCTTGATCAGTTTATGCTCACCGACCCTATGCAGCAGAAAGACATAGAACGCATGACGCGCTACTTTGACGAACAACTTTCCGCCCTGGATGCAGCTTGCAGGCAATATCAACCAAAGACGCTCATAGGAGCCTCCGGGGCTTTTGATACATTCAGCGAAATCCATGCCCACAAGGCAGGTATTGTTATCCAGGATGGGCAAACTGAATTGCCACTGGCGATTGAAAGCTTCTGGCAGATACACCAGGAACTTACGCAGAAAAACCAGGAAGAACGCCGCAGGGTGCCCGGCATGATTGAGATGCGTGTTGATATGATTGTAGTAGCCAGTTGGCTTGTATCTTATGTGCTAATGCGCTATCAGATTGCAGATATTCGCATTGCTGCCTATGCACTCAAAGAAGGATTATTGAGGGAAGTGATAGATAAAGAAATGGAGCAATAGTGACATCTGGCTATTCTGCCAAGGTTGAATATGATGCCCATTATCTAAGAAAAGGCAAGAACTCAGGTTGCTGCACATAAAAAAACATGAAGAGATCATAAATTTCATGATCTGCTTCATGCTTTTAAGTGAGCAACTTACACAACAGTTGTTGTTGTAGCTGTCAATAAAAAACTATATCTCGTTTTCAGCAAACACTTCGCCCTCTTCAGTAATATACATTACTACAGATTTATCGTCTTTGGTGCTCATCTGCAACTGATACATTTTGTCGTAATCTTTGCCATATATGCTATCAGGAGTTACTTCATCCATAGCACGGCTCAGCGCAGCTCCGCTCAATACATAAGCGCGATCGATCTTAGCGTCTTTAAACTTGCTGTTATCTACTGCACTTTGTACTTCTTTGGGCAGATCTGATTGAGTGATTTCTTTGATACCTTCACCATCTATGTTCTGGCTACCGGCCTGATCAGAATCTGAACTCATACTCTGCTTGGCATCATCGGCTTTCTTGCTCATATCATTAGTGGCCTCATCTGCGGCTTGACCCATGTCATCAGTAGCTTCATCTGCTGCCTGATTCATATTGTCACCAGCTTCATCAGCCGACTGGCTCATGTCATCAGTAGCTTCGTCGGCTTTGTTGCCCATGTCGTCGGTGGTTTCATCTACTTTCTGACCAGCATCCTGAGAACCTTCTTTGATATTCTGACCTACATCCTGTGCTTTGTCTTTAACGTCCTGAGCAGCATCTTGAGCACCTTCTTTGATATTCTGACCTACGTCTTGTGCCTTGTCTTTAACGTCCTGAGCAGCATTATCTATCTTATCGCCAGCGTTGTCAGCTGCATTATCTATCTTGTCGCCAGCGTTGTCTGTAGCCTGATCAACGTCTTGGCCTGCATCTTGTGCACTTTCTTTTACTTCAGAACCAGCATCCTGAGCACCTTCTTTAACATCCTGTCCTGCATCTTGCACATCGTCCTGTACTTCTGTCTGGTTTTCGTTGTATTGATCTTGCTGAGGTGTATCCTGTGCATGTGCTGCAAGAATAGTAGCTGCTGCAAATCCTAATGACATTATTATCTTTTTCATAACTAATTGTTTTATAGTTTGATTAAAAAATTGAAAAATACTGTATCATAAAAAGTGATACTACCATTATAACTTCGCTAATAACAGATTGTTTTCGAAAGTTGCAAAAATATACGCATTAGGTACCCATACTTTTAATAACGATAAAAGCAATAAATCCAACAATCAACAGTATGATGACTACAATACCCCAAAAACCGATTTCCACCATACTTCCAATCACCTTAAAAGCCAGCCAGCCTAGCAATATAATGCCTCCTATAATAGCTGCTATGGTACCCAAAGCAATACCTCCCCCACTATCTATCGAGTCGCAACTTACCAGACTTACAAAAAACAACAGC
Source organism: Cyclobacteriaceae bacterium (assembly GCA_958296015.1). GTDB lineage: Bacteria > Bacteroidota > Bacteroidia > Cytophagales > Cyclobacteriaceae > JAJNNC01. The sequence continues at coordinate 13,539 of CATQIH010000022.1, read as the reverse complement.
ATCCAGGATGCGTAAAAGATTTTTGTGTTTTTCACAATAGCACATATCAAGGTTACCGATTGTCTACCAACAATCATTCAACCCTGATAACCATCCCTGAAAGGTTCTGTTTGATGCTGCCAAAAAAATTTTAAGTCAGTCAGATCACATGTCACAGAAACATAGCTGCCACTTCCTGCCAGTTGTTTACGCGGCGGTAGCGGGTTTCTTCTACGTTGTGAGGAGAGGTGAAAATGACAGACTCTCCGGAGAAAACAGCCAGGTTCCTGGGAAGATCGTCTATCATATAGTCTGTCCTAATGATGCTCTTATCGCCGCAGAATACAAAGTTTTGCCAGTTCAGAAAAGAGAAATGCTCCTGTAACCATGCGTACTTATGGCCTAGAGAATCCGGAAATTCCATAGCTGCTGTCACAATGTATACATCATAAAAACGGTTAAGCTCAAAGATCACAGCCTGGCTGTCGGGCATCACTGCCAGATCACGAAAAAAATCTTTCCGAAACAGGTATTCCCGGATCACATGTGAGTGGTCGGGGTCAATAGCATCTTGTAACATATTACCTCTCAGCCTGTCCATGTTCACCGGCTTGCCATACTCCTCTTCATACATGCGGATCAGCTTGCCCAGGGCATCTGCCATCACCTCGTCCATATCAATGGCTATCTTCTGCTTCATTATTACCGGATTTTATACTAAAAAAACGTACTTTGGCGCAAATATAAGCAGGTTGTCTTGCGCCTCACAAGCTGATTGGCTAAAAAATACGCGGGATAGCTTACTTTTATCTCTTTGTTTCGTTATTATTTTATAAAAACAACAAACGCACAATCCTATGCCCGATAACGACCAGGCTTTAGAAAACTACCTGAAGAAGCTGATGGAAATCCAGTACGATACTTCTGCCGATACCCGTTTTTCTGAAAAAGACCTCAAAGACATCGCCCTGGAGGCCGGACTCACAGAGGAAGCCTGGCAGCAGGCACAGCAGAAAGCACAGGGCCACCTCACGCGCGGCAAAGCACACGTGAATGCCGGTAACTGGGATGAGGCAGCTACCGAACTGGAGTCCGCAGCGATGCTGATGCCGCACCATGCCGAAGCTAACTTCCTGGCTGCCAAGGCTTTGATGCACCGTGGCAGTCTGCACAACCAGCCAGCAGATTATGACAAGGCCGATTATTACCTCAACCGTACGCTGATGATCTCTCCGGACTATCAGGACGCTTATGCTTTGAAAACCGACCTCAATAGCCGCAGGCGGCTGGACTCGCAGGCATCTACGCAACAGACTAAAACAAAAAGTATGGTCAAATGGCTGGTGATTGGTGGCGTTTTGCTGCTTTTGATCTTTGGATATTTTTCTATGTACAATGGCATGGTGGCCGCCGAAGAAAATACCACCCAAGCCTGGGCACAGGTAGAAAATGTGTACCAGCGCAGAGCAGATCTTGTTCCCAACTTAGTGGAAACTGTAAAAGGAGCCGCCAATTTTGAACAGGAAACCCTACAGGAGGTCATCAGTGCAAGAGCGGCTGCCACGTCGGTCCGCGTAAATGCTTCCTCACCCGATGCCAATGGCTTGCAAGAGTATGCCCAAAAGCAGGACGCGCTTTCTTCCTCTCTGAGCCGGTTGCTGGCTGTTTCTGAGAACTATCCTTCGCTGCGTTCTACAGAAAACTTCCGCGACCTACAGGCGCAACTAGAAGGTACGGAAAACAGGACTACCCTGGAGCGAAAACGTTTCAATGAGGCAGTGCAGGCATATAATGCCAAAGCCCGGCGTTTTCCCTACAACCTACTGGGTTTTGAACCCAAAGCTTATTTTTCTACCAATCCTGAAAATCAGGAAACACCAAAAGTTACTTTCTAGAATTATTTATTAGGTTTTATGTCAAAGTCCTTATTTTCTGCCCAGGAACTCAAACAGATCGGTCAGGCTGTGCAGGAAGCAGAAGCACAATCGGCTGGCGAGATCATGCCGGTGTTTCTTCAGAGTGCTTCCTTCTACGAAACGGCCTATTGGCGAGGCAGCTTTCTGTTTGCGGCTGTGGTGGCTGTGGTGTTGAGCCTGCTCTATTTTTTTACAGATGTGCTGCTGTTTGCGCCTCCTTACCTGTGGCTGGTTTTTGTACTTGCCAGCGGAGCTTTGGGTGCCCTGCTGGTATATGCGGTGCCTGCATTCAAAAGAATGTTGCTGGGAAAAGACGTGATGGTGAACCGCACGGTGGGGCAGGCCAAAAATATGTTTTACGACTATCAGGTGATGGGTACCGAACAACGATCGGGCATCCTGCTGTTTATCAGTTTTTTTGAGCGACAGGCCATCATCCTGCCTGATATTGGTCTGGCCGAACTGGTAGAAGAACAACAGTGGCAAAAAATTGTTGACACGCTGGTACAGGGCATCAGCAGGCAGCAAATTACCGATAGTATTTGTCAGGCTATACACAGCTGCGGACAGCTATTGCAAGAGAGCGGACTGCAATCCACAGCAGACGAAAACCAGCTTCCTGACCAGCTCAGGCAAGAACCATAAACATTTGCCAATACCACCTATGCATACGATCATTTTTAATAAAACACACGCTCACTTTCGTTATTACTTTATCCTGAGCTTTTTGCTGTTGCTACCTGCCTCGGCATTGTTGGCACAGCAGGAAGTGCCTTACCTTTCCGGACGTGTCAACGACTACGCACACCTTTTGTCTGAAAGCGGTCGGCAGCAGCTAGAAAGTATGCTACAGGCCCATGAGGAGCGTACCACCAACCAGATCGCTGTCCTGACCATTCCCAGCCTGGAAGGTGAAGACATTGCAGACTTTTCTGTGCGCACTTCCGAAGCCTGGAAGCTCGGACAGCAAGGAAAAGACAACGGTGTTTTGCTGGTGGTAGCTGCCGATGACCGAAAGATCAGGATAGAGGTAGGCTACGGTCTGGAACCCTACCTGACGGATGCAGATGCCAGCCGTATCATCCGCGATGATATTGTGCCGCATTTCCGCAATGGCGACTATGAAGGCGGCATTTTGGCGGGTTCCCAGGCTATTATCAATAAGATTGAAGGCATCGAAGAGCTAAGCACCTCAGACGAACAAGCCACCGGTAGTGGAAGCTATGGCATATTGGGTATACTGCTTACAGCCTTTGCCGCTATTGCAGGAATCTTTCTGGTTAAAAAGAGAAGGAGAAACGCGCCACGCAAAAGTAAAAAGACCGGCCTGCCTATGCACAAATTAAGTGAATCAGAAGAGGATACCCACCTTGAACGCGGGCAACAGGTAGAAGAATCTGTTGGCTCTGTGGATTACGACGTTTGGATATCCGAACAACCCGGCGACGTGATGGTGCTGCCTTATAAAAACAGCTTCAACCGCAAATACACAAAATGCCCCAAGTGTGGATATCTTACTTTTTATCATGTCGATAGCCGTGTAGTGAGAAGTGCCACCTATGCAAGAGCCGGAGAAGGCAATCGGACTTATACCTGCAAAAACTGCGGCTATACCGATATCCGCCAATACAGCATTCCGCAGCTTCAAAGAACACGCACCATCATCATTCCAGGTGGCTATGGCGGTGGAGGCTTCTCAGGGGGCGGTGGGTTTTCAGGCGGCGGCGGTGGCTTTTCGGGGGGTGGAGGCTTCTCAGGAGGTGGCGGCTCATTTGGCGGAGGAGGTGCCTCCGGCGGATGGTAATTTGAAGAACGAAGAACGAAGACCGGAAACTGGAGTGTGAGCGGGGGGCTTGGAGCATGGGGTATGGAGCTGGGGGCTTGGGATTGGGAGCAATTTTGGGCTTGCAGGCTGGAAGATGGGGGGCCTGTACATATCTTCCCGTTTCCTTCCTTTCGGTTCTCCTTTTCCGGTTTTCGGTCTCCTTCCTTTCGGTTTTCGTGCTCCCTTAAATATCTTCTTTGGTGAGGCCGTATCTTTCGTTGTGTTCTACATTTCCTTTTGGCTCCACGTGTATCATAATGTCATATACATTGGTAATACGAAGCTTGATCTCCCGCTCTACTTTTTCGCCTATCTGGTGCGATTCGGCTACGTTGAGTGTGCCGTCTACTTCAATGTCCAGATCTATCAGGTAGAGGTTCGACATCTTGCGGATACGTGCGCGGTGTGGATTGTAAGTACCGGGTACGGCATCTGCCGCATCAAATACTTTCTGGTAGATGCTCATGTCGTCTACCCCTTCCATGAGTTCGGTATTGCTTTCCATAAAAATTTCATAGCCGATCTTTATAATCCATCCGCTTACGCCAAGGGCCATCAAGCTATCAATCATAGGGATACCGAAATATACCGAAACGCTCAGCCCCAGCAGCACGGCCAGCGAAAGGATCATATCGGCCTGCATGTTCCTTGCATTGGCCAGCAACATGCTGCTTTGTGTTTTCTTTGCCACACTAGACTGCCACCAGGAGAGCAATAGTTTGCCAAATACCGACAACAAGGTAACATACACGGCCAGCACGTTGGGTATCTCGCGGCTAATGCCCATCACCAGATCTTTGGCATTGTTATACAATATCTGAGCACCGGCAAACAGGATAAAGAAGGCCAGCGCTTTGGTAGCAATGGTTTCTGCACGGCTATAGCCATACGGATACCGGCGGTTGGGCGGCTTCTGGGCTACCCTGGCGGTGAGCAGCGTGATGAGGTAAGTGGCTACATCGGAGAGCGAATCTATTCCATCACCTATCACGGCCTGGCTTCCTGAAAAAAATCCAATGCTCACTTTCAGTAAAGCCAGCAACAGGTTGCCGATGATTCCTACCCATGAGGCTTTGATGATGATGTTGATACGCTCTGCCAAAACTCATAATTTTTTTCAAAACTATACAAAATCCTGAAGGTATACCTGGTACTTGATCAATGGATATACCAAAATCTGAATCCACGTACCACAAAAACAAGCTGCTGCGCACGATTAGATATCAGGGCTTTGACAAAACCTCAGGCTTGTGTTTCTTAATTCTATAAACATTGCAGACTACGTTTCGTTAACTAGATTGAATAAACAGTTTATTTTTAAACCTTAAACCAACAAAATAATGGCATTTCAACTTCCTGACCTTCCTTATTCCTTTGATGCCCTGGCACCTAATATTGATGCCAAGACTATGGAAATACACCACGATAAGCACCACGGTGGCTATGTCACCAAACTCAATGCAGCCGTAGAAGGCAAGCCCGAAGCTAATCAATCTATTGAAGAACTGATCAAAAAAGCAGGTAGCCTGTCTACTGCCGTGCGTAATAATGGCGGAGGCCACTACAACCATTCTCTCTTCTGGACGATGCTGTCTCCTGATGGCGGTGGAAATCCCAGCGGCGAAATAGCTTCTGCTATTGATGATGCTTTTGGCTCCTTCGATACATTCAAAGAAGAGTTTGACAACGCAGCAGCTACCCGTTTCGGTTCAGGCTGGGCCTGGCTGATCGTAGACAGCAGCGGCAAGCTTAAAGTAACTTCCACACCTAACCAGGACAGTCCGATGATGGATGTGGCAGACACAAAAGGCACCCCTGTGCTAGGACTGGATGTGTGGGAACACGCTTACTATCTCAATTATCAGAACAAGCGCCCTGAATACATTCAGGCATTTTGGAACCTGATCAACTGGAACAGGGTAAACGAACTGTACAAAGCAGCTAAGATGTAAGTTGCTTTAAAGTCAACGTATTTTACCATACACACAAAAAGTAGAAGCAGCACCGATGAGTGCTGCTTTTTTTGTGTTGTGCGACTCTTGCTAAAGAGCATTGCAAAGCTCGGTCAACTCCTTACTTTGAAGAACATCATAATTTGTTCAGATATAGTCCCACGTTTGCTTACCTGTTTGGCCTGTTTGCTTCCTTACAATGCTAGTGCGCTCCACGCCGGACGCGTTACAAACGCGCACTAGCATTATAATTTATTCTGAGCCAGTACTTATGTCAAATTAAGAGTTTAGATAAACATATTTTATCATCAATAGTAAATATATGTTTGGAAGCTCTCATATTGATGCTGATAACGCGTTCGTTTAAATAGTTGTCAATGGCTGTTTATCAGCCTTGAGCTTGAAGCTCAGGGCTGATGAAAGCCGACGCTAGTAAATCAGATTTAACAGCTTTTATCTTTCTAACTGTCATTCGCATCACTAAAAAAGAAATTCAGCTACATCATATTATCAATACTCTCGGTGAGTTTGTAGTTATTATGTGTTGTTTATGAATAGATAGAGAGAGTTTGTTGATCTATTTGCTGCATATATGAAGCATAATCCTATCATCTACCGTCTTTTTAGGTAATATGAACATTGATTTTCCAGAATATGGTGCTTCGGCAGTGAATGTAGCGTGTACTCAGCCATTGAGAGTGGCTTAGGCAGTGAATGTAGCGTATACTCAGCCATTGAGAGTGGCTTCCGCAGTGAATGTAGCGTGTACTCAGCCATTGAGAGTGGCTTCCTCAGTGAATGTAGCGTATACTCAGCCATTGAGAGTGGCTTCGGCAGCGGACGAAGTCTACATTATGTAAGAATATATGGCTTCGTCGTCGGACGGCGTAAGGTCTATGTAAGAATAAATGATTTCGTCACCTAGCATTCAATACATGAAGGAGCCTACAAAGCATGTTTACCGACTAACATGGCTTTTTGTTCAGGAAATTACCTGTGTATGATCTTGCTCTATAGCAATAGCAATAGAACCTAAAAGCTGCTTTCGCCGCCAGCCCGTCAGGAATATCTCCTATACCACATGGCTGGTAACGGCCAAAGTTTAGTCTGCATGCATTTGCCTTCTTTGTATTTTCTGGTAGATACTGTCCCACAGTATCAGGCGGGCTTGCAGGGCGCGGCGGGCTATGTGTACACAGTCTTCCCATTTCTGCCAGTCGGTGCCGCATAGTTCTGATACCATGTGCATGGCCATCGGGCCGTGTTCGTCGCCATCCAGTTCGATATGTCTTTCCAGGTAATAAATAAATACGCTCAGGTCTGTGGCAACTTTCCGGTCAAGGTCTTTGATCAGAGAGGTAAACATGTCCGGGATCAGGTCTTCGCGCCCAAAGGTAAAGGCCGCCGCCACCTTATGCGGCTCTCCTGAATGAACAACCGAAAATGTGCATTCCATAAAAGCCCGTACGTCTTTGTCTATCTCCAGCCGGTCGTAGCTGTTGTCCAGGCTGTTGCCTGCTTTCAGCGAGTTGATGAACTGCTCTATAGGTAGAGTATCAGCTTTGGTACTTTGCATGGCCTGCAAGTAGAGTTCAAAATGGCTGGCCGGATTGCCCTGCATGTCTACATCCGTTTCCTCTGCCAGCACAATCTCATTGACCAGCCTCCTGACAGCCGGTGTACCACTGGGTGTCCACGGAATTTTTACGCACGTCAGTTCAATCTGTAGTGCTTTCAGCAGCGACATAAAATCCCAGACAGCAAACACATGGCTCTCCATAAATAAGTTTAAATCGTCTACGGTCCTGATCTCTTCATACACAGGATGCTTCAGCAGTGCTTGCCGCAGTGGATCAATGGCCATCTTTATTTTCTCAATTGCCTTCATGGTCGTGTTCTTTATCGGTCATCATCATACTTACAACACAAACGGGCAACGTGCTGGTTTGGATACAAAAGAAGGGAGAAGGGAAAACCAAAGACGGGAGACAGAAGTTGGATGTGTGGGATTATGGGGCTTGGGGCATGGGGCTTGGGGCTTGGGGCTTGGGGCTTGGGGCTTGGGGCTTGGGGCTTGGGGCTTGGGGCTTGGAGCATGGGGCTTGGAGCATGGGGCTTGGAGCATGGGGCTTGGAGCATGGGGCTTGGGGCATGGGGCATGGGGCTTGGGGTATTGTATATATCTTCGGTATTCCGTTCCACGGTGGCTGTCTCCCGACTTCCATTTCCTATCTTCACTTTTCTGTCTGCTTGTAAAGTGGTTGATTGGTTGAAAAATCATATAGGGTCAGGCGACGCAGGTTGTAAAAGTCTGTCCAGAAGTTGCGTAGGTTTTCTATGTAACGCTGGCGGGCATCGTCTTTTTCCTGCATGGCAATGCTCAGGTCGTTGACGCTGATCTTGCCAATGAGGTAGCGTTGCTTGGCAATATCGTAGCTGCGGTTGGCAATATCGTTGGCTACTTCGGTAATCTTCACCTGGTTGCGCCGCATCTCAAAAGTTTTCACCCGGGTATACACTTCCTGCCGAAAGTTGATCCTGTCCTGCTGCACGGTATACTGCTGCAATTTAAGATAAGCCTCTGAGGTTTTGATGCTCGACTTACTTCTTCCCCAGTCCAGAATTGGCACCCTGAGTGATAAGCGAACCTGCTGCTGGTTTTCAGGCTGTTGGTATACCCCCGTTAGTTCATCTGCCTGATTGGTCAGGCCATAGGTAGCGTAAAGGTTCATGCTGAAACGCTGGCTTCTGGCACTTGCCACCTCGCGTTCAGCTTCTTTCAGGCTTCTTTCAAAAGCCACTGCTTCGGCACGGTTAGCCAGGGCCTGGTTTACAGCTACCTCCTCGTCTACCTCAAAGGTAGGAAGGTCGTTGGGCAAGACCAGCGACAAAGGTTCTGAACCTATCAGGCCGGTATAAGACCGCAGTTCCAGGGTAGAGGTTTCCAAATCCAGTTCAGCCTGTGCCACGGCCTGCCGCGAGTTCATCAGGTTTAGCTCCAGTTTGAGTAGTTCGTTTTCGGCAATCTTACCCAGGTTGTATCTTCCCTGAGAAAGCTGGTAGATGGTATCATTGTTGGCCATGTTATTTTTTGCTACCACCATGTTCACCTGTGCCAGCAGCAGGTTGAAAAAGAGCTGTGTGGACTGCACAGAAATATCCTCCAACTGTTCTACATACTCCCGCCGCGACTCTTCATACACCAGCGGCTGGATGGTTTTGTCCCACTTCAGCGGATTGAACTGAAACAAAGACTGCTGTATACCAATGATGGCCGGATTGCCACTGTAGCGCACCGTATTATTCTCAAAATTATCAAACCGCTGTAGCCGCGACTCTAAAAAGAAGACAGTATTGGTGTAGCCAATGGATTGTTCGGCGCGCAGACCCAGGTTGGAGAGGTTTTGCGACACAGGGCGAAATTCTATAGAACCATCAGGCTGTGTCACCGGCTCATTGGTACGGTTGAAGTTAGGCAATTCTCCCTGTAAATATACACTAGGCTTGTACTGCGCCTGGAACGCACGGAAAGCCCAATATTTTCCTTCCTTATTGGTTTCGGCATACAAGGCACTGATGGAATGATCCTGCCCCTGCCGGATCACCTGCTCCAGGGTGAGTATGCTGGGAATAGCGGTAGAATCAATATCCTGGGCGATGACATGGCCGCCTGCCATAACGCATAGGAAGAGCAGGCAGCACAGACCAGATACAGGTATCCGGCGGTTTCTGAAGAACAAACGGGCTAAGTGATTCACGGTTGGTTTGAGTTGGTTTTATGCGTATTAGTTTGATACAGATTGCAGATACCTTTGATGCCAATTGCGGTTGATGTCATCCACAACAAGGCTGTTTATTCATACCTCAGCGAGGTAATAGGGTCCTGACTGGCGGCTCTGCGGGCCGGTGCAATGCCGAAGATCAGCCCTATGGTGGCTGCCACACCAAATGATAGCACAATAGATGCCGGTGTGATGATCGTAGGAATATCGGCAAGCCTGGAAATGCCCGTGGCAATGATCATCCCCAGCAGGATACCAATAAGCCCTCCGGAAATGCTGATCAGCATGGCTTCAAAAAGAAACTGCCAGATGATATCGGCCTTTTGAGCACCAATGGCCATCCGCAACCCTATCTCTTTGATGCGCTCCATCACCGAAGCCAGCATGATATTCATGATGCCAATGCCGCCTACCAGCAACGAGATACCTGCCAGCGAACCCAGCACAATATTAAATATCTGGTTAGTACGCTGCTGCTGCTTGATGAGCATCTCGGGAATTTCCACCTCATAGTCTACCACACCGTAGTGTTTGCGCTCCAGCATCCGGGAGATTACATCAGCCAGGCCGACCAAAGTACCGGTAGCTTCCGCCTGTATCACCAGCCGGTCGATCTGATGATAGTTGCTCTGCTCTGCATTCTGGCCTCCTACCTGTCCGTCCGTGGCATTTGCCATATCTTCCGTGCGCTTGGCAGCCTCTATGTCAATTTTTGTCACCAGCGACCTATCGCGGTACCGGATCAGCACCGTGTTGATGGGCACGTAGACATCCATGTTGTAGTCTCGTATGCCCAGCCGGTTGATATTTTCTCCGGTAATGATTCTAGGCTCCAGCACACCTATAATTCTGAGCCACTGGTCGCCCACCTTGATCATCTTATCCAGCGGGTCTTGCTCGCTAAAGAACTTCGTCTGTATATCATTGCCGATGATACATACCCTTTCTCCCTCCTCCAGTTGCTTTTCTGTAAACATCTCACCTTCTTCAAGATTGAAGTTGGAAATATTAAAATAAGGAACCGTAACACCCACCAGTTTGGCAGATCGCCTGATGCCGCTTTTGATGATGTATTTATCCAGCACAATCTCCGGGCTTATCTTCCCGATGCCAGGCACAATCTCCAGAATACTCTGCGCATCTTTTAGGGAAAGCCCTGGGGAGAACTTAGGTCTGCTCATACTGGCTTTTACCTGCTCTACTTCTCCTTCCGACTGCTCTATTACCGGTTTGATGACGATATTGTTGACGCCTACCAGCTTGATCTGCTCCAGAATCTCGTGCTGGGCACCCGCTCCAATACCCAGCATGGCAATTACTGCGGCTACTCCGAAGATGATACCCAAGGCGGTAAGCAAAGAGCGAAGTTTGTTGGACAGAATGGCTTCCAGGGCAATTAAGTAGTTGGCAAAAACTTTTTCATTCATCGGTCTTCTCGGTTAAAGGCGGCTGTTCTTCTTCCAGGTAAGCAACCTGCTTATCATCCGGATTGGTGGGCACAGAAAGATACACGACATCCTCCTCTTTCAGGCCACGCTCGATCACGCCCATGTCCAGTCCTTTTTTCACCAGTACAATCTCCTGCTTCACTGTGACAAGCCCGTCTTTCTTAAATACATAGGTGAGGGAGTCGCCCTGGCTGTGGATAGCCTCCAGTGGCACGATCAACACCTTTTCCAAATAATCGGTAATGATCATATTGCTGGTGGTCATGGCAGGCCGCAGGGTGGTATCGCTTTCATTTACATCGATGGTTACCTCAAAGACTTTGGCATCTGAGTTAGGCTTCTGTTCGCCGATGTTGGCTACTTTAGTCACTTTTCCGGTGAGTTTCTTTTCAGGAAAAGCATCCAGTCCGATATTCACCTGTTGTCCTATCCTGACCCTGCTGATGTCTACTTCGTTCACATACGTTTTGGAAACCATAGAACTCAAATCCGGTAAGGTAGCCACTGAGGGGTCCCATCCTGAAATCTGAGAACCTTTGGCCTTTTTGCTACCATTCCAGTCTCTCTCATAGATGACCATGCCATTTTCCGGTGCCCTGATCACAAACTTCTGGGAAAGCTCTTCCAGCATCGCAAAGTCTCCCTGGTTATCTTTGAGCTTGGCGGTAGCCTGCGCCATCTGAGAAACTGCTTTGTTCTTTTGAAGCTTGTACTCTTTTTTCCCTTGTGATACGGCCCGCTTTGCCTTTTCAAGTTCCAGTTCCGCCTTCTTGATGGTAGCGGGCGGTTCAAACTGCGACTGTTCCAGTTCCAGCTTGCGCTGCTCCAGATCATACTGTAGGTTGATCAGTTTGTCGCGGGCTTCCCGCAGGGTAATGGCCGTGTCGATCTGCATCTGCTCATAATTGTTTTTGCTTTCCTCCAGTTCCAGCTGTTTACCACGGATTTTCTCACCCAACTCTGAGTTATCCAGCCGGGCCACATAATCTTCTTTCTTAACTTCCGTACCTTCCGGCACAATATCATCTATCTTCACCTGCCAGATGTCTGCATTCCGCAAGCCGGAAGGCCCCTGAATACTGACCGAATTTTTAGCTTCCAGCTCACCGGAGATGGTAACATCTATGCGCAGGTCATCGCGTTTGACCGTAGCCAGAATGTTTTTTTCTTCTTCCACCCCTTCTCCCGAAAAGAAGTAGTAGGCAGCTGCCAGCACCGCAACGATCACTAGCAGGGAAATGATTGTTTTTTTTGACATGGTAGATGTAGGTTGATGGAAACCGGAGACCGAAAGCCGGAAACCGGAAATTCTAATTTTTTATAAGCACTACCCGGTTTCCGTTCTTCAGATTCCGGTTTCCGCACTATATTATTTCGTCCACCCTATGCCGGGTGATCTGGGTATTGACTTCATCTGTCTCTACGAGGCCGTCTTTCAGCCGGATAATGCGATGGGCATAATGCGCAATATCATCTTCGTGTGTGACCATGATGATGGTATTGCCCTGGTCGTGCAGGTCTTGAAAAAGCTCCATCACGCTATAAGAGGTTTTGGTATCCAGGTTGCCGGTGGGTTCATCGGCCAGGATGATGCTGGGGTTGTTGACCAGGGCACGGGCAATGGCCACTCTTTGGCGTTGCCCGCCGGAGAGTTCATTAGGTTTATGCAACGCCCTATCACTCAACCCCACGCTTTCCAGCACCTGCATGGCACGTTCTCTACGGTCGTGTTTGCTGATGCCTGCATAGATCAGTGGTAACGCCACATTGTCGAGCGAGGAAGAGCGGGGCAGCAAGTTAAATGTTTGAAAGACAAAGCCTATCTCTTTGTTGCGCACGGTAGCCAGCTCGTTTTCGGTCATGTCGCTCACATCCTGGTTGTTGAGCCGGTAGGTGCCTGATGAGGGCGTATCCAGACAACCGATCACATTCATCAAGGTAGATTTACCAGAGCCGGACGGACCCATGAAAGCTACATATTCGCCTTTATTTACCCGGATGGAGATGCCTTTAAGGGCGTGCACATATTCTTCGCCCATGCGGTAGGTTCTGGCTATTTCATGTGTTTCAATGATTGGTTGCATGTAGTGTTCGTAGTAAAGGGATGAAAGAAAAAAGCCAGCACTATAGTGTATTTTATATCAACCATTGCACAACTTTTTGAAAACGATTTCAAGATAATAAAATTGTTCGTAATACAACCAAAGCCTCTATGAAAATAGACCAATAAAGTTTGTAATCTTATTAGAGAAAAATAAATACCCTGAAAAGTCTTCCACAGAAAATGAATAGACAATAAAAGGCATAAAAAAAGAGCCACCTGTATCAGTTGAAGTGGCTCTAATATATATGTTAAACTCAAAAAACGATACTATCCAACAGCCCTGGTCTGCAATAAGGGCTGTGGTATATCTTTAGTGTCTTATGCCTGTTTTTTAGCATCAGATGCTGTTGTTGAATCAGTAGCTGCTTTACGTTTTCTTCTGGTAGTGCGCACTACGATGCCAAAGGTCTCCAACTTTTGCGGCGTTTCACTAAAAGCAAGACGGGCAAGCTTACGAAATTCTCCATACCAGGTTCTCAGTTCTTTAACAGCCTGATCTCTTGCCAGCGTACTGTGCTCAGCATCTCCTTTTT
>CATQIH010000021.1 GCA_958296015.1 Cyclobacteriaceae bacterium | reverse complement strand
AGAATTCCTAGCGAAAACAACATGCTGACAGAAAATACGGCTCCTCTGCTCAGTTGTTTTTCATTATCGTACAGGCCAGGGCTTACAAAACGCCATATTTCCCAGAATACATAAGGAAAGGCGGCAATAAATCCCATGACAATAGAGGACGTAATATGCATGGTAAACTGGCCTGTCATCTTACGGCTCTGGATAATAAAGGGCATCTCGTCAAAGCAAAATGCCTCTGACCCCATAGCACTGCCAATTTTACAGAACATACGGAAGGTCCAGAAATCCGGGCGTGTAGGACTTAGAATGATATAATGCCATACGATCGTTTTGCAAAGAAAAGCAATGATGGCAAAAGCAAAAATAGCCCCGAATGCACGGATAATGTGCCAACGCAACTCTTCCAGATGATCCAGAAAGGACATTTGTTTTTCTTCTTCTGCGGGAGCATACTGCTGCAAATCAGCATCATGCTTCTTCTCCACACCGTTCTGCTTGATCTCAAGCTTATCGTTGTCGTTGTTCTTGGTCTTGACTTATCCACTTACTTTCTCCAGACTACTGTATAAAGAAATTTTTCTGATAACTGATTAACCGCCGAACGTACTTCTAAAATAACACTTTCATCTTCAGCATGTGTCAGTACCGTATCAATCAGGTTTACAATGGTTTCCATGTCAGGCTCTTTCATGCCACGCGTGGTGACTGCCGCCGAACCTACGCGGATACCAGAGGTAACGAATGGCGACTTATCATCAAAAGGCACCATATTTTTGTTCACAGTAATATCTGCTTTCACCAATGCATTCTCAGCGGCTTTTCCGGTGATGTCTTTGGAGCGCAGGTCGATCAGCATCTCATGATTGTCGGTGCCGCCGGAGATCACATGGTAGCCTCTCTCGGCAAACGCTTTGGCAAATGCTTTGGCGTTTTTAATGACTTGTATGGTATATTCTTTAAAATCGTCTGACAAGGCTTCTCTAAAAGCCACTGCCTTGGCAGCAATCACGTGCTCCAGCGGTCCGCCCTGTGTACCCGGAAATACAGCCATATCCAACAGTGCAGACATTGGACGGGTCGTACCTTTTGGCGTTTTGATACCAAACGGATTATCAAAGTCTTGCCCCATCATGATCATTCCGCCTCTTGGCCCGCGTAAAGTCTTATGCGTAGTGGTGGTCACAAAATGGCAGTGAGGTAGCGGGTTATTGAGCAGCCCTTTGGCGATCATGGCTGCCGGGTGCGAAATATCTGCCAATAAGAAAGCACCTACTTCATCGGCAATAGCTCTGAGTCTTTCATAATCCCAGTCGCGGCTATAGGCAGAGGCACCGCAGATGATCATCTTAGGATTCTCCTTTCGGGCAATAGTGGCCACATTGTGCCAGTTGATGAGTTCTGTATCTTCTTCGACACCATAAAAGGAAGGCTGTACAATTTGCCGGAGAAGTTGACCGGGGAACCATGCGTCAGGTGACCGCCGTGCGACAGGTCAAAGCCAGTATTTTATGCCGGGGTTGAGCACCGCCAGCATCACCGCGGCGTTGGCCTGTGCGCCGGAGTGTGGCTGCACGTTGACCCATGCGGCACCAAAAAGCTCTTTTGCCCTGTCTATGGCCAGTTGCTCTATCTCATCTACCACTTCGCAGCCGCCATAATAGCGCTTGCCGGGCAGGCCCTCCGCATATTTGTTGGTCAGCACGCTACCTACGGCTTCCATCACCTCAGGAGAGGTGAAGTTTTCTGAAGCAATCAGTTCGATGCCTCGTTGCTGCCGTTCTTTTTCTTTCTGGATAAGGTCAAATATTTCCTGGTCTCGTTGCATAGTTGTTTTCTTTTAGGAATATCAAAAATACAGTAACACACAGACTTTCACAATTGTGCCCATCATTATATCAAGTGATTCTTATTTTCCATCGGACTATCTTCTTCGCTGATACTTTCATCTGTTATGCTAACGAATAATTGAACGACATTGGATTTACCTTAAATTAGCCGGTAAGGATTTGTTTCAAACAGACAGCATTGCGGCATATTTCATTCCGAAAAAGTGGAAACCCTATTTTCTTATATTGATGATACCATTTTTTCTGATACCTGCCAAAACACCAAAGTTGTTGGACAGCTCTCCTGCATCCCAGGCAATGGCTGTGGTTAACGTCCAGGTGTTTGAAAAAGGATGAGATTCCAGTTCCAACAGGAAGTAGTTTTGTTTTTTAGGTGGACGAAAAGCATAAGGAGCATCAGGGTTTTCTATGCTTCCCCAGTAATTAATGCCACCATTGATGCCTGCATAAGTACCATAGTTTTTTGTGAAGGTAGACATCAATTTATAGTCAATATTTTTGACGGTTCCTTCTATACCAATATGATGCGCCACCACACGGTTGTTGACAATGTTAAAATTGAAATTATCCGGGTCTGTTTCTTTAAACCCTGGCACATAAAGCTGCATACGCGCTTTTGTAAAGAAGAGCGGAGTGCCGATAATTCTGTCCTGATACACCCATCCTGTTTTGTATAAGTAGTTATTATAGTAGTTGTCTCTTCCACCATAACGGTAGCCATAAAGCTCATTGCTTGGCTCCCCTCCGTCTCCGGTACGGCCCGGACCACTTTGGTACAAAGTATACAGGTATTCGTATGCGATGCTCTTGATCAGGCTAGATTTTTTGTTTTCAAAGCTGATACCCAGCAAGCGGTCTTTGTTACGAAATAAGTCACGTCCTGTTCCGTCCTCAACTGGTGTTTGGTGATACACCTTGATATCGAAGTCTTTGAGTTTGGTATATAGCGCAAAATCAATCACCCCTATATGATTTCCAACGGCATTGGCTACCTCTCCTACCAGGTTAGGGTTGTTTAAGTCTACATTTTCAGCATTTTTGCCAACTACCAGGTTAAGGTAGTTCTTAAAATCTTGTGGTAACTTGCCATATTTGTTTGTCTCCCCACCCCATACGACATAATGAACAAGCCCTGCGGCAAAATTAACGGGAAGTTTTCCTCCAAAACGCAGGTACAGGGATTTGTCGTGCAGATAAGCATTCTTCACATTTCTATCTTCGCCAAACCATCCGTGCGCAAAATTTCCTTTGACTTCGGCATAGCCATGCGTCAACGGAATGGGTGTATATTCGGGAATACTAATAGATACCTGGGGCAGGGGCCTGGCATTTCCACTGATGGCCAAAGAACCGGACGATAGGTCTTGCGCATGTGTACCGGCGGTACGCTCAATACGTCCTGCCACCAACTCAACAGCTTTGAACTTTACTTTAACGTATCCCTGTTGCAGAAAGACGGGCGATTTTTGATAGGCGGCAGAGGAAGTGGTGGCAATAACATCAATACCCACGTCAAACCGCCAGTACTCCGATGCCTTATAGCCAGTGATGACAGCAGCCCTTAGCAGTCCGGTTTTAGTATCCGTATCCTGCAATATTCCGAACCGGTTGGCAGTAATATAGTGGGGGACGTAATCTTTACCCGAAAAAGCAGACAACAGCCCTACCTTGTAGTCGATGCTATCTATCTGGGCATACAGTGTATTTACTGAAAAAAGTAGCAGGAAGCTCAGGTACAGTTTTTTAATTCTTAACATTTTAATATAGTAGTTTATGATTAGCAAATTTTTTTTGAAATTCACTTTTTACAAAACTTCTGTAGTTATTTTTAAATCGTTCTATACTAAAGTTTTCCGCATTATTTCTGATTCTTTGTGGATCAAACTATGTTGCTGATGCCCAAACCGTAAGATAGTTTGTATAAGATCTGTTTGGGTTAGAAAAAAACTTATAAAAATCATGGCACTTTTCAGAACGCTCAAGTTCATTTTAGACCATCCGCTAACGGCAGACCGTAAATTAAGCACACTAATCCGATATGGCAAGTGGCAGATATTCTTTAGGCTAGTACCTTATCCTGTTTTGTATCCTTATGTAGATGGCACTAGAATAATTGCTTACAAAGGGCTTACGGGTGCCGTCTTCAATATATATACTGGCTTACATGAATTTGAAGATATGGCATTTTTACTGCATATGTTGAGGCCCAGCGATAGCTTTGCAGACATTGGGGCAAATATAGGCAGCTATACAATACTATCGGCTGGTGTGGTTGGATGTAAAACAACTTCTATAGAACCTGTTCCTGCTACTTTTGAACTGATGCAACAAAATATTGCCATCAATGAACTAGCACTGTTAACGACTGCACATAACGTAGGGCTGGGATCGGAAAAAGGAATTTTAAAATTTACCAATACACTAGATACGATAAACCATGTGGCAGCGGAGGGAGATCATAGCTTTATTGAAGTAAAAGTTGAGACATTAGATAATCTGGTTGCCGAAACTCCGGATTTGATTAAACTGGATGTAGAAGGTTTTGAAGATGCAGTATTAAGAGGAGGCAAACAAATCTTACAAGATCAAAAACTTAAGGCTATCATCATTGAGCTGAATGGTATGGGAAAAAGATATGGATACCACGATGAAGATATTCATTGTAGATTAACAGAACTAGGGTTTTACCCATTTGCTTATCGCCCATTTCAACGGCAACTTATAGCTATGGATGGGTTTGGCACACATAATACTATTTATATCAGAGATGTAGAAGAAGTTAAACAAAGGCTAATTTCAGCTAAGAAAATAAAAGTACTGGGCAAAGATATATGATATGAAAAAAAGGCAAAGCATCTATTTTGTGGGTATAATACTACTTTTATTGTTGAATAACTTTGATAGTATCAATGCAAATACGCTGTCCACTGGCAAGGGGAATCCACAAGCGATTATCAAAGATACTTTAGTCAATATACACAATTTCAATATCATAGGAGACAGTACCACAGATTATACGGCGCAGATTCAGCAGGTATTAAATAATCATGATCAAGTATACTTCCCGGCAGGCACTTATCTGATCAGCAAGAGCCTGGCATTGAACGATCATCAGGTGATTGTAGGGGATGGTCTGTCGTCGGTGTTTTTGGCTCCGAAAGATGCAGGGACAAAAGAAGCCTTTGCCTTTATGACCATTCATAGCAAAAAGGATATTTCTGTTAGTCAGCTCAACACGGTATTGCAGCAAACACCAAAGTTTGCTGCTACAACCCTCAAGGCGGTCAATGTGGCTTATTTATCTATAAAAAAAGTAAATGCCATAAACTGCGGCATTGTAGAAACCTGGGTCGACACCCAATATGCTTATAAACAGATACCCGTGTTGAACAACACGAAAGGCGTTGATGAGGTCAGTAACTTTTTTATTGAAGTTGATAGTTGTTCAGGACTAGGTGCTCAGCAGGGTATTGCTGAGCGCACCAATGGCGTACTGTTGTATTATGCAAACCACTGGAAGGTAACCAACTCGACGCTGAAAGGTTATAATCATGGGATCGTATGGTGGGGCGGTGATAGCAACCCTGAACGTGATGGCGATACGGTCAATATCAGAAAATCGAAGGACGGTCTGGTGCAGAATGTAGTGGTAAGCAACATACGTGGCGGAGGGATATGGGGAAGCATGGGAGAAGATGTGGTGGTGAAAGCATGTAACGTCTCCTATTGCACAGATGTAGGGATAGATTTTGAAGGCTGTTATCAAAGTAAGGCCATAGATAACGTTGTAGCAAACTGCGTCAACGGAGGGATTGCTACTTTTCATTACAACAAAGACATATTGTTTGATAGCAACAAGGTTTTCCAGGACAACCCTGGCCATGTATTGGCCAGAATCTACAATGCAGCCCAGCGGCAGGATAATGGCAGTGTCACTTTTGAGCGCAACACCTTTACGGCTACAAAAGGGGTTGGATTGATAGATCAGCGTGGTCCCAGTCGGCATATCACGTTTGTTGATAACACCTTGAGTAATGTAGTGCTCAACCTTAGTTTTAATAACAACCATTACATTCTGATCAAAGACAATACATTCAACATTACCCGAAAGGCTGCTGCTTACAACTATGTGATCAAAGCCGGGCAAACGCATTTTGGTGGCAGGTTAACGATAGAGGCCAACCAAATCAATAATCTTGCAGCGCAGGACAGCAGCTTGTGCGCCATCAGCGTGCACCAGTCAGACTATAATTCTTCCCCCACCAATTATCTGAGAAACAATGTGGTAGAAGGTTTGCCTAAGCGCATCAGGATAGAGTGGGTAGGTGCCAACGCAGGAACAGCGTCCAGAACCTACATCGTATCAGACACACCCTTGCCGGATGCTGCGATCATCAGAATTGAAAAAGGAGGAAAGAAGTCTGAGCTGTTTATCAATGACAAAAGGCAGCCATAGCGTAGCATCTAAAGGGAATACTTGTTACTCAATACCTGCTTGCTTCAGAATAGACTTTATGGTCCCAACAGGTAAGTCTTTTTTCGGATGAGGAACTACTGCTCTTTTACCGCTAGGATGTTTGTAAATATGATGACTTCCACTTGTTCTGTGGAGTGTAAAACCAGCGTGTTCCAATCTTTTAATAATAGCTTTAGAAGAATAGCTCTTGCTCAAGTCTATGCAATTTGGATGTTGTATTCCAGGAAATCTTTGTCAGAAGGTATAGGCAGGTGATCATCTTTTAATGAAGCAATGTATAGTGCTATAGCCTCTTTAGCATTAGCTTTTGCTTCCTCCAATGTTTCACCATAAGTAATACAACCTTCAAGGGTAGGTACAATGACGGTATATCCACCTTCTGGTTCTTTACGTAATAAAGCTCTATAAGATAATGACATATTATATGATGATCAGGTAAACATCATTCCAAATATAACATCGTTTTATTTAAAAAAGTAGGTTTTTTGATATGAAATGCCAGTCTTTCAATATTTCTTTCACTTCCCTGGTTAACCACTTTATAAGCAAAAGCAAATGTACGCTTTACCGGGGCTACTACCTCCTTGTCGAAGGAAGAAATAGCCACAAGTAGTACGATAACAGCGATAAAAGCAGTTATCTTCATTGTTTGATGATTTTTGATGTCTTTGACATTAGCGCACAAGTCAATAGTAAATAGTATCGGCGAAGGTCTCAAAGGATTTGATATAAACACTATCTATCTTGGTGTACCACTGACCATCTCGGGTATAGGCTATCTGGTACTCTGTGTAGGTATCGCCTGTCGTGGGAACTACAAATTCTTCAAGAGCAGTCGTAGTAATAAAACGACTGGTCTGCTGACCTACATATAATTTATTCCATCCACTATTTAGCCTATATTTTATTAGGTTAGCAGGAGAATCAGGTCTAAGGCCATTAAATACTATCACCAAGCTATCAGTAGGCTTTACGGGAAGAGTGCTTTTAAAGATAGGATTGAACCCTGCCTGTGCTTTCATTTCAAACACTTCGTTTTGGTACTCACCGCCGCCTCTACCATAAAGTTTGACCCCAACGGCTACACCACTGTTCCAATCAGGATCAAAATTGTAGCCTTCTTTGCTCACACCCAGTGCAGGGCCATGCTCACCAGTAAGACTTACGGTAAACTCTCCGTTTGCATCAGTAACTGTTTCGTTTCTTTTATCCGAAGAAGTGTTACCTGACACACCAAAAAAATCGCTACCTACCCCATCTTTCAATTGCACGATTGCCCCTTCAATAGGCTGCTTTGAGCCAAAGTTGATCACCCTGCCCGATACCGTAGTAGTAGACTCCTGGTCTTCACAGGCAAACAAACTCAATCCTGCCAGTACTGCTGGCAGGACTTTGATACGGACTAAGCTTGCTATTTTCATTGTTTGATGATTTTTGAAGTTTTACTGCTGTACCCTTTCAAACAACACGGAGTCTCTGGGCCAGACAATACTCATCACACTATCAGCCACCGAGCGGATGGTATCTTGTTTGGTATAAAAAACAAATCTTCCGATAACAACTTTTTTTAAGAAAAGCACATTACAGATTAATCTATTTTTTGATAGATTGAAGGTTGACTATCTCGAACTTCTCCCCAATAATTGGTGCTCATAGGAAATAGCACCAGATAATCTACTGTCAGTATGTAGCGGCATGTATCATAGGGAAATTTATCAATAAACTTCTGCTCCCAAGGTGAACCCGCCATTTCGGTAACTATTAGATTTGAAATGGTTAGTAAAGTATCAGAAATAACACGGTAGTTACATCTAAAATGATTCTTTGCAAGATTAGCCAATACTGTATCTTGTTCAAAGGTAACAGTAATGGTATGGGTTTCATTGTTGGGCATAGAGTCTATTAGCTTGCCTGTTGCGTTGCCATAGCCTAGCAGTTGCCATTCTGTATTTTTCAAAGGATTAGTTGGTTGGCTGGCATTCTCCTGGCAAGCTGCCAATCCTAGTAGGGCAAAACATAAAAAGGTTGCAAATTTCATAATAATATAGCTTTGGTTTCTTTGTCATAGACAACTTATATACTAAGAAGGTTGGAAGCCAAATGACAGTTCTCACGGTTTGGCTTCCAACAAACTATGTTATCTATTGCTTTATGAGCTTGCCACGCACGTACTTTTCTCCTATTCTTAGGCGATAGACATATATACCAGGAGGCAAACCACCAGCGTCGAATGTCTTCTGATATTGCCCTGTTTCTTGTAGCTCTTGCTTAACTAAACTGGCTATAAAGTGACCTGTTATATCGTATACTTCCAAATCTACTTTTTCTTTACTTCCTACAGTATATTGAATATTTAACTCTTGCGTAAAAGGATTCGGAAAAACGTTAGTAGCAATAGCTACCTGCTCTTCTGCTGTGTTAGCATTTTCTGTTGCCTCAACCTCTCTGCCATCGTTTAGGGCAGCTAAGCGGGCCGTAGCATTAGGACCAATAACTATCTCACCTACTGGAGCTTGCAGATTTACATTTGTCAAAGTAACGGTTTCTCGATAAATTCCAGTCACGATACTTAAAATAGCACCGGAGGAAGCGTTAGCAGCGGCTGTCCCTATTGATTTGTATGGCTGCATGATAGAGCCACTTTGAGTAGAGGCCAAATGGCTCCGATCTACATATATTGTATTATTGCCAATTATTTGATTGATGGCGTTTTCCAAATCATCCGCCTCAAAGCTAGTACCTTTATTGCTACCACCATTAGCACATCCTCCATTTGTATGTATCCCAAGTACAGTGCGAGTTCCATCCCAGATAATAGGACTACCAGAATTTCCCGGCTCTGTATCAACGCTGTAATTGAAATACACATCATTAGCGTTGTCTACTGTCTCAGAATTGAGTGTACCTGTATGTGTTTGAACTGTCTGATTAGCTCTACCATTGTCAACACCACAACCTGTTATCCTGACTGTTGTAGGATTAAAGTCTCTAGCAAGCTGATAAAAAGACTGCTGTCCCCAAGCAGGAGTTAATCCAGTATTGCTATTTTGCCCACATAAAAATACACACCAGTCATTTCCTACATTCTCAGTATACTCAGAACGAATACTACCTATATTAATAGGATATTGATCCCTAACGTTAGGATGATTTACAGAACCATTATCGTTAGATTGCGGAATATTAAACTCAACAATATTATAACCAGCATCAATCGCGTTCGTTCTACAGTGTCCTGCGGTTAATAATGAACCATTAGCAGAAATATATACAGTACAGTCGGAATTGCTACCATTAGTTAGCCGTCCTATAGCTCGGTCGGTGGTAGCCACCCGATTATCTGTACCACAAAGATCTCCAGTGTTTTCTGGAGCATTTGTAGATTTGGTAATATCATTTATTTTAAGACTAGCATTTGTTTCTGCTACCATTATCTGATCTATTGCAAAGGATACATAAGCATCGTCTTTATGTACATACAACTTAATTTCTAATGCATCTCCGTTGAAATAACCTGTACTATAATTCCACGTTTTAATACTTTCAGCATCTAGCCGTTGTTGACTTCCATCTTTGAGTGAAGTAACTGTTAGATAACTATGGTTTCCCAAATAAGATTGATTAAAGAAAAGACGCAGAGAAGCTGTTCTATTATAAGTAACAATAGTCTGGTAAGCTAACCGGTAAGTATTACTGTTTTTTCCTTCCGTAGGAAGTAGTTTTCTAGCATTGTTGTCAATTTGACCTTTATAAATACCCGAACTAACATGGTAGCTTATTTTTTTTAAAGAATATTCTTGACAAAACCCATCGGGTATGAGCATCACCATTAGCAGGGTGACACTCATGAGGAGTAGGTATATCTTTTTCATCATTGAATAAAGTTATAGTGTTACTCTTTGATAGTTTGCTGCATGGCCGCCTTCTCCGCTTCCAACGCCTGGATGCGTTTGTCTTGCTCGATGACATACAGCGTGAGTTCTTCTATCTTTTGCAGAAGTTTGGAACTGATCTTGCCCAGCTCTACGCCTTCAGCTTCTACTTCGGCAGCAGATGGAATGTCGGGCAGGTGCTTGTGCTGTAGAATATGCGCTTCTACCTGCGAAAGGCTGGGCAGTGCATACTCCTTGTCAAACACAAAATCCGACCAGTTGGTATTGACCCTGATTTCCTTGGCGCGGACTGTACCATTAATAGCCAGCCGGTAACTTCCTGGATTGTTCGTGCCAATACCTACTTTCTGATGAAAGTATATAGTTCCGTTTTGAAAGAGTTCGAGTCCATTTCCCCAGGCAATGGTACTACCGATAACTGGTACTACATACATCTTTGTATCAACATTTCCAGCAGCCATTAACCATTGGCTCGTATTGGTCTTCAATGTTAAATTCTTGGTATTAATATTATTTTGTAGCGGCTGCGCGTTAATACCTGTCACAGTTATCAACATTGCCAAAAAGATCAGGCAAAAAACATAGCAGATACGTTTCGTTTTCATAGTTTTTAGAGGTTTAAAGTGGATAATTGAACTAAACTTCCGAAAGATATGAGGGTACAGTCCGACGCCATCGGACTGTGCAAAATATTTTTACTTTTTTTACATAGTTTTTTAAAGCAATAGCTGGTATGGCCGAATTTATTTATCCAGAAAAGGTCTGTGGGACACAGACCTTGGAGTCAGACTCACCACAAACTTTGGTTATATAGCGTGTTCCCCTCTCCCACTTACTTAGCGCAAGCGTCTGCTCAATACTGCCACCGTGGCCCAGATAATCACTCGCTCGGCTCCTGCCGAGTGAGGGTTATTTTGAGGCTTCCAGCCTCTAGAAGGCAGGATGCCTTCTCATAGTCGTCACCGCTCTGGCGGCCCGGTCGCGGGACGCGAGCGACTGACAGTGAGTCCTTAGGTTGACAGCATTGAGCGTCCGCTTGTGCATTCTCAAGAACACAAGCGGACGCTGTTCCACAGCGGTTTGCGCTAGGAATCAATAAGATTGATTAATATAAGTACATCGGAAACTCCATCGCTATGCTACCCAAGCATGTAGCATGACAGGGGCACCCTTCCTTTCTTCCAGTCCTTTCACCATAATTTGATAAGAGGGTACGATGCTTTTTAAAAAATCTTGAATCTGCCGGGCATGTTGCTCTTGGTGGTAGGTGGTGATGGCAATTTTAGGTTTGTATTCGCGGATGATGTCACTGGCACCAGCAAGCATAATCATTTCGTAGCCTTCCAAATCTGCTTTTAGGTAAGAAGGTGCTATCTAATAATCACGACAGACATTGTCTAATGTATCAATGGTTACCGGGGTGTTGGTCGGCTCATCAGTGATGGCAGAAGCAATGCCTGCGTTTTTAATGTAAGCTTGCTCTTGTTTGCTACCTAAGGCTTTCTCAATGATGGATACGTTGTTGCTTTCAGCAAAAGTTTTTTGTAACCCTTTAACATATGCAGGCAAGGGTTCGATAGCATAAATATGTTTGGCAGTGCTCTGTATCAGAAAAGTAAACGAACCCTCGGCACAGCCACAGTCTAGTACAACGTCTTGTGTAGTTACTGTGGTTTGAGGAACCTGATAATAATGCCACTGCCAGGCATACAACTGCTCGGCCAGTGTCTGATACAAAGGCTGTAAAGGCAATTCTTTAGGATAGTACAAATGGCCTGGCACCTTTTTGATTTTTACTTTTAAAAAACTCGCCTTCATCGGAAATATGTTGTATACGTGCTTTTGCCAGCATACCGGAGGTTGGGCCTAAGCAGTTGAGCATCCAGGCTTTCAAAGAGCCACGTATTTCTTTTTTAGAGAGTGTTTGGCTGATAAGTTCTAATCTTCTGTTCATGGAAAAATTTTAAAATGTACGCGCTTATATCCATGCAAATTAGCAAAAACTATCATGTTGGATAGACCAGCAGAAGATTGTTTTTATATATCCTTGGTTGATGCCGCACCGTTGGCCTTCGTAGCTATCTGACTTTACACACTGGCTTGTACATTTATTCTGCTGCTGGATGGGTAATCTCTTTGAAAGACACGATAATACCCTCGCATTTGTGTGTGTAATAATAGCTTTTCCGAACTCTACAGTAGGCTATAGGAGCACCGCTGCCTTTTAGTTTATTGATATGGTCCATCAATGTGCTGCGACTGACGCCTAGTTTTCGGGCAAGCTCATTAGAGGTGCCGGTATGTGCCTGCTGTATCAAATGACTCAGGTACGCTGCAAACATTACTTGTTCGGTTAAGCACATAGTTACTTGGTGATAGGTTGTTCGAAGAAAGCACAAGTTGATACGCAACACCGAATAAGTATATGAGACAATGGCGTATCATTCAGTAGCTCCAGTAAGTTATAAATTCAATGTAATATATTAGTTTTATATTTAAAATTTTCAGGTAACAAATGTAACAGAGGTAGTTAGCAAGACCTATAACAACTTTTAGAAATAGGAGAAATAAATTCTTTCGCTTTTTGATGAAAATTATTACTTTACCTCCTTGATTAATAAAAATCATCGGACCAACTATAGATAAAGCCTAAGCAGATACAATTTACTAAGCAAATCAAATAGCAGAGTGAAGGCTTTGTGCTTGATGAATTTAGCCCTGAATTAGAGTACCGCTCAGTAGTAGAAGTACTGTTAGAATAGGCAAGAGCTGACGCGTTCTTATAAAATGACTTATCTTACGACGACCATCAATACACCTGCGCCATCAACATCAAAGTCAAAAACATCACTTGAATCCAGCATATTGTGAAGATACGATTTCATATTTTATTGTATTTATTTCTGTTGTTAAATACCGCCTGCCGTGAGCGTGAAAACTTTTACAGCTCGCAGGATATTGATCAGGCTCTTGCTTGGATTGCTCCAATGGATGCTTATGGCAGAGAAATGATACTTACACCAGAGAAATATGCCTACAACTGGTTAGATGCTGTATTTCTAAAGGCAATGATTCAATTCTATGAGAGCGGTACTCCTGATTCACAGGAGGCATACTTTCTCTACATAAAAGATGCTATGGATCAAGTATGGAGTAAGGCAAATGGTGGAACACCTAACGATGTAGCATCGGGATGTGGTCTTGCATTCTTATATAAAGTTACAAGTAACCCCATGTATTTGGAAAAGGCAGAAAAAGTATTCAATGATTACCAGCGAATTGCCAGAGCTAAGAACGGAGGAGTGTCTCATGTTTATGACGATATACAACTTTGGGACGATACTATTTATATGATCGGAATGTTTTTGCAAGAGATGTATCAAGCTACAGGTGACGAGCGATACCTAAACGAATATATTGACCAGTTATTAGCCCATGCTGAAGTACTTGCAGACCAAACTACAGGCTTATGGTATCATGGTTGGGACGAAGATGGACAGAACCACAGCTCGGTAGGTAGTTTACCGGACTGGCCAAAACCTGCCACGTACAAGAGTAGTGAATTCTGGGGAAGGGGCAATGGCTGGGTACTCATGTCATTGGCAGATGCTCTATCAATGATCGGAAAACATGATACACGTTATGCCAACTTAAAGAATATTTATCATAAGATGGTTGATGCTTTATTGCCGCTTCAAGACCCAGTTTCTGGTCATTGGTTTCAGCTACCAGCTTATCCGTTTGAGCAGGGCAACTACAAAGAAAGTTCTTGCACTGCCATGTTCTGCTATGCAATAACCAAAGGAATCAATTTAGGAATATTAGATTACGATCAATACTTTTCAACTATTCAAAAAGGAGTAAAGGGGCTTTCTGCGTATAGTATACAGAGGGTTGCAGATAATTTTGCTCAGCCTATCAATGTTTGTGTTGGCACAGGTATAGGAGATAAAGGCTACTATTACAATCGCCCCGTAGTAAGCGGAGTTACTTTTGCTTTTGGCATCTTCCTTATGATGGGACATGAAGTTCAAAAGATACAAAAAACTAAGCATTAAATCACTCCATTATTCTTATACCAGCATCAAATAACACAGGAATAGCATTTTTATAATTTTTCTCCTACTATCAGCATGGCAGGCCTAAATCTAGGGATTATCTTTCCAATTGCAAACAACGGTATGTTTCTTGGCCGCTGAGGAGTTCCATAATAAATATACTTTGTTGTTAAATGACGAAACTTTAATTTTTCTAAAGCAGAAATTATTTCACAAGCCATATATTCACGCCTATGAACACCTTCATTTTCAAAACTTACAGGAGAGAAGGTTTGCTCAGCAGGAGGCAACAGCGGACGCATCAACAGCACTTTGCCTAGATGCGCTATTGAACCCATATTTGGCGTAGTAATTACTATTTTCCCTCCAGTCTTAATTGTATCTTTAAATTTTGTTAGCTGCTCAAAGGGAGATTTAGGTACATGTTCTATAATTTCAGCACATAACAAAAGATCGTAAGTATTACCAGGAAGTTCTATAACATCCTCTAACAGATCAAGGCTCATGGTATTAAAGCCAAGAGCATCATAGTACTTCTTATTTAAATTGATAGCATTAGGGAAATCTACTACCATCACATCAATGTTTAATGTTTTAGCAAGTACTTTTTCAACAATAGCACTTCCAGCACCTATAGAGATTAGTGAATCTTTATTTTTTAATAGCTTCGTACATATGTTATAAGTGTCATAGAATCTTTTTGCATGAAAATCTATGTATTTTAGTCCTTGATGTCCTAGATGATTACTGTGTTCCTTTGCATATTGTATGAAATGGCTGTATAGCATGGCTTAAAGATGTTAGACGTTTAATTAGTATATTGTTTCTGGTTTGTTTTAACTTTATTAAAATCACTGAGTATCAAAGCGACAATGAGCCAGTACAAAACCATGACAGGTATATACAATATTGCTCCGTCTATAGTTGCTACGATAAGATAGAGTACTAACCCTAAAGCCAAAGTTTTCTTTTCATGAAGCTTATAATTGGGCACTTTCTTCAGCAAGAAAAGAAATAAAGGAGCTGTCAAACAAGCTAAAAAAGAAAGCAGACCTACCCAGCCAAAGTGATTGATAAAGCTAAAGTATATCATTTCCAAGATTCCTGCAAAAGGAATGTCAAGGTTAGGAAAGAAGGTTCCATTGTATAGAACATTTAACTGCCCTACTCTGCCACCGAAGCTGGTATCAAATATAAAAAGTATATCTGTATTCAGTATAGCAACTCCCACTGAAAGCAGCAAAAAAATACCTATGATTGCTAAAAAAATTCCGATGATTGATTTTAATGTCTTTTTTTGTATAAAAACGAAGTTGAGTACTTCAAAGAGCAACAAGCCAAACCAAACTGTTCGGGAAAGCGTAAGAAACAAAGCCAACTTTAGAATAAGCTTTTTATAAGGCTTTTCTTCAAAGTAGTTATAAAATGGCAAGAACATAAGCATACACACACCATATATATTTCCATTATTGTATGTGGAAATTAGCTTAAATATTCCTCCTCTATTAATATGTTTGTTTCCTAACTCACCGGCATCTCCCAGGTTAATTGTTAGCAGAGGAATTTCAATAAAATCTCCTGTCCATAGCTTATAAAAAAACAGTACTATCCCATATACAGCAGTTATAAAAACGAATTTAAGGATTATGTCTTTGATATATTGAATGCTAATTTTTTTTAGCGGATGATAAAACAGCAGTAGAAAAATAGTTGGAATAACAAAAAGTGAAATGTAAAAGGAAATAGTGAACCCCAGGCTTGTCTGTCCTGCAAAGATGATTTTTACTGTTGAGATGACAAAAAAAGGCAGAAACAACATTAGACATAACAAATGATATTTTCCAATGAATCTGGCTTTTCCATTGTATGTATATACTGTGAAGCATAGCCCTGCTAGAGAAAACAATAGGGCATAACCCACAGTAAGAGGAATATCTGCAATCTTGATTCCTCCTTTAGGAAAAAGTAAGATAAAGAACAACAGAAGAGTCGCCATATATTCATACTTGTTTCTCTTTAAGCTGATTTTAGACGATATTATCTTCATTATAAGTAGTTAATTGTGATTTTTTATCACAGAATGATAGATGTTAATATAACTGTCAATATCAGTTTTTTTCTGTTGCTTTTGAACAAAGTCTATACAGTTTTGGTGCATTTCCATTATTGTTTCATAAGCGTTTACACTTAGTTGCCCTATATATTGACTAAGCTGTTCAAAGTGGTTTACGTCGAAAATGAAACCTGTTTTTCCTTCACTAACCTGCTCATGGGTGCCACCTTGCCGGGTTACGATCACTGGTCTGCCATATGAGTAAGCTTCAATCAATACTCTGGGAAAAGGCTCATGCCAAATGCTAGGAATAACTACTATATCTACTATGTTGTAAAAATCTTCAGGATTAACTTTACCCAAAAAAAGAATCCGATCATTATTATTTGCTCTTTGCTGGCATAGCTGAAAGTAATCGTCTGGACCGTCGCCTGCTATTACCAATTTACTTAAAGAACTATCCGCTTGTATAAAAGCATCTATGGTTTCTAAAATACCTTTGGACGGATGTACTCTGCCAATTACGCCAAAAGTGACAAGCTTATTTTTTAATAACGGGAGTGCTTTGTACGGATACGGAGTAGGCGTGGTATATACTACACTTTCTTCGGCTTTCGGAAAATAAGACCGTTTTGTATGTTGATGTAAAGTGTATTGACTTACTCCCACTACTGCATCGACATACCGGCTCAACCTTTTACGGGGCCAGGTAACCAGTTTACAGTCTTTACATTGATTGGTGCAGTTCTTTCCACTTCTATACATAGCTGATTTGTAGCATAAAGAAGTATAATCATTCAGTGTTTGCACAACAGGTAAACCAAGCTCATACAATATCTTCCAAATAATAGAAGAGAAGTTCTGGTAATTGCGAATTTGCACAATATCCGGCTTCTCATGTTTTAGTATAGGGGCTACTTTTCCTTTAACATTAAGGTTGTAGGACTCTATAAGATGCCATAATATTTTTTTGTAGCCAGGCATCTTCTCCGCATGATATGACCAGTAGATATTAGGGTGTTTTACTCGGTACACTTTGATACCATTAACAACCTCTGTAACATCATGGTCAAATGCAGTAATGACAAATACATCTATTCCTCTTGCTTTGAGACCTTCAGCTAACCTTTGTGCAGATCTTTCTCCTCCGCCAATAGCATAGGGATGATAAGAAGAAGATATTAGAGCAACTTTCAATTTATAAGTCTTTTATTAAACACTCCCAGCTTAGAGCGATTTTATCTAGTGAATAACTATCAATAATAGATTTGGCCTTTTGTCCTAAGTCACTTCTTAGTTTCTTGTTTTCAATGAGCCTGCTTATCTCATGTGATAAAGATGCTTCATCTTCTACTGGAATAAGGATACCGTTGACGTTGTTACTGATCAGCTCGCCAGGCCCAAACGGGCAGTCGGTAGAAATTACTGCTAAGCCACAGGCCATTGCTTCGCATAAAGCATTTGGAAAACCTTCGTAACGCGAGGAGGACACAAAAATATCCGATTGCGAAAGTATCTTCCACACATTGTCAGTTTGTCCAAACCACTCTACTTGTTTTGTAATTTGTAGCTTATGACAAAGGTTTTGCAACTCATTTTTAAGCGTACCAACTCCTACCAATGTAAGCTTCCATTCTGGATAACGACTGCTGATTTTGGCAAATGCTCGGATAAGTATGTCCTGACCTTTAGGATATTCCAACCTGCCCACACTGATAATTCTGCTGAAGTTTGTTTCCTGATTTTTAATAAATTCTACAGGCGGTACAACCACTGGATTAGGAATAATAGTGATTTTCTTTTTATAAGATCGAGGATAATATTCCTTTACTTGTCTTGTCTGTAAAACGATGCCATCGGCAAACCGAAAAAAGAACATACGGTTTGCATTCTTCAGTATGGAATTTACATCTTTTTTAATTGGATTACTTCTTTCTGATACTATTAACTTTATGCCCAGAAAAAATGAGGCATTGATGGCTAGTAAGCTTGTGATATCAATAAAAGAAATGATAACATTTGGATGGATTTGCCGGAATTTTTTCCTCAATAAGAATATTTGTGTAAGGGTAACAGCGGCTTTTTTAAAATAGTTTTTTGGTTTGCTGAAAATATCAATTGACTCAAAGTTAATGTTTTCTGATAACTGATAAAAAGGCTTGAACTGGGTTCTATCCAAAACGATAATGTTAACACAATGTCCTTGCTGAACCCAATAATTTGATAAAGTTGATACGACACGTTCTGAACCTCCGGAAGTGAGCGTGGGCAATACAAAACAAATTTTCGTCATACATCAAAACTGATAGCACTGCAAGTGATTTATTTCCGAATAGCTTTAATGCCTTTTATTTGGTTATCTGACATCAAAATAAAGTAGTAGATACCCGGTTTGATTGTCAAGCGATCCATAGTAACTTCATATTCTCCTTCGTAAAGATAATCACTAATAAAGGTTTCATACTCTTTCCCTTCAATATCTACTAGCTTAAGCACAACGTAGGAATATGTATCAGTAGCAAATGATAAGGTGGTATGATCAACAAAAGGGTTGGGAAAGTTTTGTTTAAGTTGAAGAACCAAAGGATTCATTTCAGGATAAGGAAGATCATCGGCAAAGTTAAGAGTTCTGGCATTGTGATTTACAGACCCTGTATTATTAATGTACTCCTCTATATTAGTATATCCGTCATTATCATAATCTAAATTTTGATCTGCAGCATCATTACTATTTAAGCCATGTTGTTTTTCCCAAGAGTCTGGCATTCCATCGCCGTCGCCGTCCTTAGCAGGCGTGCCTTTACGGTATGAAGGCCATGAAAGTACATGGTCTTTTGAGTTGACAAAGGTGCCTTTGCCGTTTTTTGTATCATTGATCATTTTTTTGTCTACCGGATCTCTACGAGGTAAGGTGGCCCCGGCTTTCTCTAATATATAAGTGTAGGCATCTTCAGCATTTTGCGTAGTAACAAATGGATGAGAAAATTCTTGGTCAGTTCTATAACTCTCTAGCATATAAAGCGTGCGGCCGTTGATCTGTTCAACGGTTACCATCTTCCAATTATCGCTATTTGTAGAATTGGCAAAAGGCCCCTTATTGCCTGAAATATATATTTGTGTATGGTCTTCAGCCCTTTCGTGTATTGACAAGCTATGAACATCCTCCGAATCAGGCCCCTTTTTTATAAAGTTATTTACATAGTTGATGCGTATTGATTTAGGTATGTACCACGGATCAACATATACATGAGAAGCATTCTTTCCAAAATTATAGATCAAGTTGTTTCTAAAGTCTACTAATGATTCGCCATTGATCATAGGATTACGCTGATTATTGCCAAAAAACAGGTTGTGATGCACAGAAATATTAGTTGCTTTATATCCAATGAGCATACCCATACTATGTATTCCCTTGGGATGTTTGCTTTTATACAGAGCTTCGCCAATAATACAGTTTTGGATGGTAACATCATGGGTATCAAACCACATATCTACCACTTCATCTACTGACCAGCTCAAGGAGCAATGATCGATGATGATGTTGTATGGCACGTCGGTGCTACCAGGGTCGTTGGCGATAGTGATAGCATCGATTCCGCCCCAGTTGTTGGTAGGCCCGAAGTTGATATCACCAGGACGGATTCTTAGGTATCTGATAATAATGTCGTGTGTGTAGATACGGATACCTTCTCCCCTGAGGCAAATTCCATCTCCTGGTGCTGTTTGTCCTGCAACCGTTACGTAAGGATTGTGTATACGTATCTTTGTTTCCAGATTGATAATACCACCTACTGTAAAAATAATAATTCTGGGATTTTCGGCTTCCAGAGCGGCCCTTAAGCTTCCAGGGCCATGATCATCCAGATTAGTAACTTTGACGACTTTACCATTTCTTCCTCCTAGCGTGTTAGCCCCAAAGCCTTCAGCACCTGGAAAAGCAGATAGCTGAGCCCAGCAGATATTAGAGACGATAGCAAGAAAAGCAAATAGACAAACAAATTTTTTCATATTTGAATTATAAAAGTTTATGCTTTTCAAAGTACAAAATATTTTTGATACCATAGTTGAAACACTATCAGATTCCATATAAGAGAAGTGTATTTGCCATGTCCTTTTTCTGTATTGAATTTTCTTAGAATATTTTCAATTACTAGATAGTTGAAAATATTCTGTTCTACAATATAATCTTCGGAAAGATAGACTTGTATCAGAGAATTTAAATCTTCTTTCAACCATATATGGATGGGTAAGCTAAAACCCTTTTTAGGTCTTTCTAAAAGGCTTTTTGGCATATATTGGTGAGCTAACTTTTTTAAAAGGTATTTTTTTTCACCATTTTTATATTTTAAATCATGCGATAAGCTAAAACTGTATTCAAAAAGGTTGTAATCTAACAAAGGCTCCCTTCCCTCCAAACTTGCAGACATCGTAGCTCTATCTACTTTTACCATAATGTCATCAGGTAGATACATTAGCATATCTTGAAGCATAAAAGCTTCTTGTGGATGGGAAGATAATGATAACATCTGAAAATAATCATCATCTACCACGAAAGGGCAATCTTTCACTAATCCTTCCATATAATATTGGGACAAGATGTAGCGATGGTTAATGATATTTTGGAGTGAATGAAGATGTAACAGTTTTTTATACTTCAAATCAACAAGGTTCAGCAACTTACCCACCTTAAATCTTCTGTTTAGCCATTCAAACGATGTAAATATCTTTCTGTAGCGCCAGTATTGCATGACTTCATCATACCTTTCATAACCACAAAAGAGTTCGTCACCGCCATCGCCTGATAGAGCAACCGTCACCTCCTCTTTAGCTATTTGGCTCACCATCATAGTAGGTAATTGAGAGCTATCAGCGAATGGTTCATCAAAGTATAGTGGAATTTTTTCAACTAAGTCAAGGGCATCATCTATATGAAGATATTTTTCATAATGATCAGTCTTAAGGTGATTTGCAATTTCATAAGCATAAGGAGCTTCATTATATGCTGACTCATGAAAACCTATGGTAAAGGTTTTAATAGGGTGAGAAGACTGCTCTTGCATCATAGCAGCGATCAGAGAAGAATCATATCCTCCACTCAGAAATGCCCCAACAGGTACATCTGCTATCATCCGGTAACTGACAGCTTTTTTTACACAATCTTTCAAACCTTGAAGTGCTTCACTTTC
Source organism: Cyclobacteriaceae bacterium (assembly GCA_958296015.1). Lineage (GTDB taxonomy): Bacteria > Bacteroidota > Bacteroidia > Cytophagales > Cyclobacteriaceae > JAJNNC01. The sequence goes on along the minus strand of CATQIH010000021.1, from coordinate 59,634 downwards.
ACTTGTAATTAAATTCTTTTTACGGGAAGTAAATTTTTGTTTTAAATCCCAATAAGTGACGACTTCAAGATTTCCTTTATTAAACTTTATATACTTTCCTGGAAGTACTTTATATACGTTCTTGAAAATAGATTGAGGAGAAGCGATATAGCCATGATATAAGTAAGTATAAAGTGCGTTTTTATCAATTTCTTTCTCAAACATAGCATAAGCCATGATAGATTTAAGTTCTGAACCAAACACTAACTTTTCTCTGTCGCAATGATAAAAAAGAGGTTTGACACCAACACGGTCTCTAATTAAAAAAAGATCTTCAGTAGTTTGATCGTACAGGGCAATAGCAAACATGCCATTAAATTTAGAAATGGCTTGCATGCCCCACTTATGAAAAGCTTTTAGGGCTACCTCCGTATCAGAGCTAGAGGAGAAGCTATAACCCTGCTTTACTAACTCATCTTTAATGTCCTGAAAATTATATATTTCCCCATTAAATACGACAGAAAGTTGTTCGAAATGCATAGGCTGATGGCCGCAGGCAGAAATATCAAGGATAGATAACCTCTTATGGCCTAGTCCAATATGAAAGGTGCTTTCTTTCTCAAAAAAGTATCCGGTATCGTCAGGACCTCTATGGTGTAGTACTTCTGTTATTTGTTGAAGGTTATGCTCATTGGCCTGTTGAGTAAGATCATAAAAGCCTGCTATTCCACACATTATGTTAATTTGTAAGGTAAAGAAATTAAGGTTTTAAAAAGATTGAAACTAATATAAACCTCTCTATGATGAAACCAGGCGAATTTAAGAATCCTTATCAGCTCTTTTACCCTTTGGAAAAAAGGAGTTCTATCTTTTGCTGTTCTTGATAGCCAATTTTTAAAGTAATCAATCAATAACTCTTTCTTCCATGCATTAAGCTGATTATTGTTAAGGCTTTGTAATGCACTCTGATAACTTCCTGTGATATAAAGAATATTTTCTTTTTTGTGTTCGAAGTTCAAATTCCGGGAAAAGTTATGCTCGTGCTGTACCCAAGCTCCGTAAACTTTTTTTAGCAGAAGCACGCTCCCACACAAAGAAAGTCTTAGAAATGATTCCATGTCTGTAGAAGAAATATTGCATCTATAGAAATCTATTGAAGTAGCGATGTCTCTTCGGTAAAGCGTAGTCATATGGGAAAAATGAGCGATTTTATGAAACGCAAGTAAGTATTTGTTTTTTGGAAAGAGTTGAACCTTTTGGGCTATGTTTGGTAATGCATTGAAAGACTTTTTCTTATTTGACTGAAACAGAACCTGATGGCCAGCTTGTGCAAAAACAATGTCTTCGTCGTTGCGTTCCAGAATTCTATTTATAGTTTCGCTGATAAAACGATCACTTATATAATAATCATCTCCATCGCAGTTGACAACCCATTCTCCTGTAGCATAGTCTTCTAACGCTTTCTTGTAGTTTTTTACCCTGCCAATATTTGTTGCATTCTTAAAGTATTTTAATCTCTTATCACCCAAGTACTTTTTAACGATCTTCTCTGTATGGTCCGTTGAATAGTCGTCTGCTACCACAACTTCAAGGTTAGGATAATTTTGTACCAAAGCACTTTCAATAGCTTTGTGTACACAATGTGCCTGGTTAAAAGTGGGAATCATGATAGTGACAGACGGAAGCATAGCATTAATTTTTATCAGGAGAATCTAAGCGAGACGCACTTGTTTTTGAATAATATTGTAAATATTCTTAGTATAAGCATCAATACTAAAATTTGTAATAGCCCTTTCATATCCTTTTTTCCCAAGATCTTCTGCCCACATAGGATTTAATATAAGCTTCTGCATACATTTAGCCAGTTCCTTTGCGCCTCCCTCGTATAACAATCCTGTAACACTATCTTCTACGATTTCTTTAGTTCCTGTGATTTTACTTTTATAACCTATCACTGGTAGGTGAGCCATCATGGCTTCAACAGTGACACGGCCAAAGGTTTCATTAACAGAGCACATCAAATAAGCATCTGACTGACGATAAACTTTTTCAAAAGGATTAGTAACTTCTCCTAAGAAAATGACATGGTTGCCGAGGCCGTATTTACTTACTAGGTTTTTTAAATAAGTTAAATAATTTTCTGCTGCTCCTCCTGCCAACAAAAGCCTGATATGGGGGTATTTATCTTTCAAACAAGCAACAGCCTCTATGGCTATATCAGGCTTTTTGCGTGCTTGTAGCCTTCCTACCATAGAAAAAGTAAATGTTTCTTGTTGTTTGGTATCATTTTGCTCTTTGGGAATATCTATACCATTATAGACTACATACGCTTTAAAAGGAGTGTAGTAAGAATACAAGGCATTTTTTAAGGCCTTTGAAACAAAAATCTGAGCAGATGCTCTTTTTAGAAAAAAACGAAAGATAGCGTTGCCAAAATCGTATTTAAATTCAAAGCCTTTTAATTCTCTTACATGCCATATATGTGGTTTATTTAACATGAAAGAAATGATAGCACCATCAAATATCGCAGTTGTATTAGTATATACGATATCTGGCTTCCATGCCTTTAATACTTTTATATATTTGGGTAGGTGTTTGAAGAAGAAGGGTATTCGTTGGAATATTTTCTTTAGGAGACGGGCTTTAATCCTAAGATTGCTTTCGCCCTCGGTGTAACCAGTAATCCAAAAAAAGTTGGGTACAACCGTGAAAGGTATATGCCGCTTTGTAAGGGCAGCTGAAAACTCTCCTTCGGCTGGTAAAAAAACAAAACATGCTATACCAAGTTTGGTAATACCTTCTAATAGGCTCAACAAAGAAAGGTTTCCACCGGTTTTCAAATGTGCATCATGAGAGAAGAAAGCTACCCTGATCTTTTTTTCCAAAATTTCTGATTTTTTGCTAATCTGTACTACTCACTGCAATTTCTTATGATATCAGCTAACTTACTAATCTGTTCCGCTAAATTATGTGATTTTTTGATATGATTTTTCCCGGCTTCACCCATCTGCTGGGCCAGGGCGGGTTTTTCAGCAAATTCTATCATATATAAGCTCATTTTTTCAATATCAAGCTCGGTAACCAGATAACCTGTTTTTTGATGGATAACTGCTTCGGGTATGCCTGCATGAAAAGTGCTAATGACTGGCAATCCTGCTGCACTGGCTTCTAATATACTCAAGGGTGTTCCTTCTTTTTCACCCGTTTCAGGAGTAATTGAATGCATTAAAAAAGCTCTAGCCTCTCGTATGCAATGTTGTACTTCTTCCTGTGAACATATGCCCTTGAATACTACATACTCATCAATGTGCAAGGCCGCTACCAACGACTTACAAGCATTGAGCAAAGGCCCCGATCCTATCATTATGAGTTTAGCGTCAGGCACTTCGGCTAACACTTTTTTGAAAGCTAGTATTGTCAGATGAGGTGCTTTCTTGTCTACAAACCTGCCAACGGCCAGAAACAGCGCAGACGTATTTGCAGGGTTGGCACCACTAAAAAAAGAAGTGTCAATGCCATAGGGAATCAGGTGGAGTTGTTGTTGCGAGAATCCAAGTGCGCTGAGTTGTTTTTTCATTACATGAGACACACACACCACAGCTTTGGCATGTTGTATTAGTTTTTTATACCCCTCGTATTGAGTAACAAATCTTTGTGCATGAGCATCATCTCCATGAAAATGGACTATCAATGGGATTTTTGCTTTTATACATGCTCCAATCACATTACTCCCTACAGGACCAAATTCTGCTAAAACTATCTGAATCTTGTTTTTTTTTAGATAAGTACTTAAGTAGTTACTTACAAATTCTTCTTCCGAAAAAGTTTTCCATTTTGATATGAGGTGCTTTTTGATTTTGTGAAGATAAGGAGCGTACAATGGCTTTTCTGTTTCCCAATCATACAAAACAGGGGTTGATCCTCCATAAAGTACCTGTTTTGGAAATGGAAGGTGCTTTATATGATTATGAATAAAAGTTTCTGAGTATCCTTTTTTGTTGGTGGTAATAATACAAATCCTGGTGGAAAACATATAAGTTATTAGTGTTTGTAGGCTATTCCCGAAATGCCTGTAATCATAGGTCCCTGGAAAAAGTCAGGCTTAGGGTCGTCATTTTTGTAAAGGTATTTTAAAATCGGAAAAGCAATCATCTTTAGTATGCGTCTTTGGTAAGCACGCATGGGTGAACGCCTTACCCACAAACCTATCATTTGACCCAGGCTGGCGTTCCAGCCCCCTAAAGCTTCCACGTTTATATCAGAAAAGCCATGAGCCGTTAGGATTCTCTTCATTGAAAAAGGCGTATATCTGTATTCGTCATACGGAGGCTCATGCAAAGGCCATAGAAAAGGGGTAGTGAAAAAAAAAGGAGCACCTTTTTTTAACACTCTAAATACTTCACTCAAAAAAATATCAGGCTTAGGAACATGCTCCAGTACTTCTGTGGCAAGTATGCAATCAAAACTATTGTCATCGAATGGCATCTTTTTTCCATTCCAAGTGACATCTGGTTTAATATAGTCATCGTACGTTTTTGCCGTTTCTATATCCAGACCTACATACTCACTTATTTTTGTGTTTTCTAAAATATAATTTCTATAGGGCATTTTTCCACAGCCTGTATCTAATAATTTTCCCTTAAAGCAATCTAAATTTTTCTCAATCGCTCTTAAAATAGATGTCCTATGATAATAGCGGTCGATATTATGAGTGTTTAGATTGATATGTATGAAGTCATCATTACTATGCATACTAAGTTGGTTTTAGTATAAAAATACTTACTGTTGTGAGGGTTTAATTACTTTGAAAACAAAGTCGTACAATCGCACCATAGCATATACCAAATAGTATTTTTGTGTTAATAGCCTTATATAATTTTTGACTCTAAATTTTCCTGACAATAGTCTTTTCCTGTATTCATGATAAAAGGCTGTTTTTCCATTTTTCACTTTTTCTTCCTTTAAACGTTGAAAAAGATAGTTATGATAGATCTTCTTACTAATTGTGTGTTCGTATTTATCAATAAATGAAAGACATGAAGAGTGATTGATAGTATTGCTCATTTTGTTTTCATCATCGTAATATACTAACACTGATGGATCCGGATCGCATAATAATTTGTATCGGCGGTGAAACCTTATATTAAAATCATAATCCTGGTGCTGAAATAATGCCTCATCAAATAAAATATTTTTTGTTGGTTCAATTTTTAAAAACAACGATGGTGTGCATGCTCTTAAACGTCCACTCAAAAGATACTCGAGCATAGAATCGTTTTCTCCAACTTGGTACGAAATGCATGCTTCCTGATTATCTTTTTTCATTTTAATAATAGATCCGTAAGTTCCATCGTATTTAGAATTCTCTAATAATTTGATTCTCTTTTCAAAATGATTTGGTAGATAGGCATCATCCGAATCGAGAAAAGCAATGTACTTCCCCTGTGCATTTGTAATACCAACATTTCTGGCGTAGGCTGCATTTTTCTTTTCAGGTAGTTTTATAATATGAATTCTATCATCTTTAAAACCTTGTATCACTAGGGTGGGATCTATTTCAGATTTGTCATCCACAATATAAATCTCGAACGCTTCTAATGTTTGATCTAACACACTCTGAACAGCACGCTTTAATTGGGTAGTTCTATTGTAATTGGGGATGATAACAGAAACTAAAATATCTTTTTTTGCAATAATTTTATTATTATAAGTTCCCTTTTTCAAAATACAATCTATAAAGTGTGGTAAATATGTGATTTAATAAACAGTTCTTAACTTATCTATTGTCAGTTCACCTTCAAACAAATGTTTATTTTTGCTTAACTGCTCATGTGACCAATGCCACCATTCTATAGATAGTAGTGTATCTATGATGTCTTTTGTGAAACGATATTTTATTACTTTAGCTATATTTCCGCCCACTATAGCATAAGGTGGAATGTCTTTTGCCACTACAGAATTTGCTGCGATAACGGCTCCCGTTCCGATGTTAGCTCCAGAAAGAATAATACAGCCCGCGCCAATCCATACATCATGCCCAACCCTAATGTCTCCTTTTGAGTAAATATCTTTATCGACAGAATCTTCAAAAACATGCTGATGTATAAAATAGGAAGTTGCTCTTTGATAGAAATGATTGAACTCCTGAAACGAAGTATTACGGGCTATAGAGCAAAAATTACCTATGTGCACTTCATTAAGTTGTGCATATATATCAAAATTAGGCCCATTCAAAGACGTATTTCTTCCAATTGTCACTTTGGATGACCCACTGATAGTCAAGGGACCCATTAATCTGGCATACGCTCCTATGTTGATATTACCTGTTAAAGTGCTTTCATTGACAAGAGCATTGCCTTCTATACATATATTGCCTTTCATATAAGTATTAGATAGCTTAACATTTTCATCAACTTTTATATTCCCATTCATTTCTACTCCTTGGGCACTCACTGTTGAATGTATAAAACTGCCCGCTTCAAGCTTTTTTATAAACCTGATTTTGCTCCATAAATCTGCTTTTGAGAATAAATATGCTCCTATCCTCTTAATCAATTCCTTTAGTGTGTTCATGAAAGGCTGTCCAGTATTTCCTGGTATTTACAACTATATGACACTTTTTGCTGATGAGCTTTTCTTTTCTTTTGCTCCAATACTTCTAAACCGTTGATGAACCCTTCCTTATCAAAAGTATTAGGTTGATAGGCGATTCCATTTGCAACTTCTTCAGGATAATAGGAAACACCTATTGGGTCTAGTAAAAGAGTGGGAACCTCATACATAGCAGCCTCTATTGTAGTGCCGGAACTGCGGGTACAATGTATATCTACCTGCGCCAATATGGAAGGCAAGGGCTGAAAAGTAGCTTCGTTAAGTACTACTTTTAGTCCGTTTTTCTGAATTAGCACTTCTACCGCTTGTTGCTGGAATAGCTGTCTGGGATGCAGTCGTATCAGCCATTGGTAACGTTCCTGGGTAGTTCTTATCATGGCAATCTCATCTTCTGTCAACAGGTCACCTATAGGCTGTAGAGAAAAGAGAATTCTTCTTTTTCTTTGTTTATAAGTAGCCTCCTCTTTTCTATTCCGCCAGTAGTCTACCCAAGGATGACCGAAACAAACACCTTGATGAAACTGATTGTGTTGAACTCTTTCATTGAAAGATTCGGCAGAAGTTTCATTCCAAGTGAGAAAATACTTAGGCAAAATGTTAAAGCCTCCTTCTGGTATATTACGCCAGCGGCTATAGGCAAAATGTAGTTCTCCCTGCGGGCCATGCTGAAAATCTGCACAGGGAATCCCCAGCTTTTTGCAAGCAAATATAATTGGATACATATCAAAGCTATAATAGCAAAGCATCAGAACCAGCTTTGGCTTTAATTTTCTGAGAAGCACTTCATAAAAAACAGAAAAGTATTTGATGATATCAGTGTTATTAAATATGTCTTCAAAAGCTTCATCAAAGTCTTTGAATGATGGGTGCTGTTTGATTTCCTGTACAAATGTATCAAATTCCGGTAATATGCTGGTCCTTCTCTGCGGGGTTGTCACTTTGATTAAACTCAGTAAATAGGTAAATGGTATAACTAAATTTTCTAAGGGTATAATATATTGACGATGCTGATACTTTTTCTCCTTAAAATAAGCGTCGTATTCCCAAACGGCCACATGTCTGTCAGGGCAAACAATATTCTCTATGATTGGATCGAAAAATTTGTTAAAGTAAATCTGATTAATGCTTTCACGGTGCGAAAAAGCACCTATAAACAAATATCTTTTTTTTGGCGTACGTATATAATATAGTATTAGCCACAACATAGAAGTTACGCCTAGATAGATTTTCTTCGCAAGCTTTACCTTTGGTTTTTTCAGAGCTTTAGGCGAAACTTGAAGAAGAAAACTTTGTTTTCTTAACCAGAATCCTATACGCACACGAATCAAAGGCCATATATGCACACCATTTACCTTCCACTTATCTACCGGATATCTTGATTCAATCTCATTGAACCAGTTCATTAAACTTTGGCTGCTCACAATTTAATTGTTTAGGTTTTTCAAATAACTAGCAGTTACAAATGCTTGGGTGAGTAGGAATCACATTGTAACAACAGATATAATCTAGCTAAAAATAACGTTTGATAGTCTGTATCACATAATCCTGTTCTTCCTCCGTGAGGCTGGGATACATGGGCAGGCTCAGGCATCTTTTGTAATATTGCTCTGCCACCGGCAGGTCACCGGGGTGCCAGCCCTGTTGCTGATAATAGGGCATCAGATGCACAGGGATGTAGTGTACCTGTGCAATAATATCATGCTGCCGAAGATAATTGTAAAAGTCTAAGCGGTCATCAGCTTGAATAACGTATAAGTGATAAGCATGCCCGGATGGATGATCTTGCATTTCGTTGAGCTGGCTATGGATATGAGGATGGTCGCGGAAGGCTTCATCATATTTGAGGGCAATGGCTCTACGAGTAGCCAGGTTGGTATCTGCCCTTTGCAACTGACTCAGGCCCAATGCAGCCTGAAAATCTGTGATGCGGTAGTTGTAGCCTAACGTCTGCATTTCCATGTACCAGCTCGGATATGGCTCGTCTGCATCAGACGCACCCCCAGCGATGTCTGTACTGTTCTGAAACAAAGCCGCATCGCGGGTGATGCCATGTGTTCGCAACGTCATCAACTTTTTGTACAGTGCCTCACTATTTGTGGTGATCATTCCGCCTTCTCCGGCAGCAATGTGCTTGACCGGATGAAAAGAAAAAATAGCCAGATCAGCAAAGTTTCCATTGCCACACCATTGTTCTTTTCCGTGGCTGTCTACAAAAAAACCACCGGGCGCATGAGCGGCATCTTCCACAATCCACAAGCCATACTCATCTGCCAGTTGCCGGAATGCTTCCATATCAACAGGCTGCCCGGCAAAGTCTACGGCAACAATACCAGCATAAGTACCTATAGGAGAGGCTTGCAGCATATTTCTTACCTGATTGATATCCAGCAGATAAGTCTGGGCATCAATATCGGCAAACACAGCCTCTCCTCCGCAATAGCGTATACAGTTGGCTGAAGCGGCAAAAGTGATAGGTGTGGTGATCACTTTGTCGCCTGGTTTTACATCCAAAGCCAGCGCACAGAGATGAAGTGCCGCCGTACCATTGGCCACTGCCACAGCATACCGGCTACCCACATAGGTAGCAAAAGCCTCTTCAAACTCCTGGATTTTGGGACCTTGCGTTAGGAAATCCGACTTCAGCGTTTCTGTAACTGCGAGAATGTCTTCTTCGGTGATGGACTGTTTACCGTATGGTATTGGTTTCATGAATTGATAGCAAAATGAGGGTCTACATACTTTTTGATCAGGTCTCTTATCTGTTCAACAGAAAGCCATTCGGTGTTGGTTCCGGAGTTGTACTTGAATCCTTCCGTAGTAAGGTTTGCTGAGAAATGCTGAACGAAATCATTCAAAGCCCATACAGTGCGCTGTGGCAGAATGGCATAATATTTCCCCAGATCGTAAGTAGTGAGGGAGTCAGCCTCGGTGATCATCTCCTCGTGTACTTTTTCTCCTGGTCTGATACCCACCACTTCTGTTTTGCAATTCGGGGCAATGGCCTCGGCCAGTTCCATGATACGGTAAGAAGGAATCTTGGGAACGAAAATTTCGCCACCCCACATGTTTTCCAAAGCCCACAATACCATATTTACGCCTTCCTCCAGGGTAATGTTGAAGCGCGTCATCTGCTCATGCGTAATAGGCAACACACCGTCTTTGCGCTTCTTCATAAAGAAAGGAATTACCGACCCTCTTGAACCCATCACGTTACCATAGCGCACTACAGAAAATTTCAGGTTTCTGCTGCCTTTACTGTTGTTGGCAGCCACAAAAAGTTTATCGGAGCACAGTTTGGTAGCACCATACAGGTTGATAGGTGCAGCTGCTTTGTCGGTAGAAAGTGCCACCACCTGTTTTACGTTGCAATCTAAAGCGGCATTGATCACATTTTCTGCACCTAGCACATTGGTTTTGATGCATTCAGTAGGATTGTATTCAGCAGTAGGCACCTGTTTGAGTGCTGCAGCATGCACGATGATATCTATACCTTCGCAGGCCCGCTTCAAGCGTTCTGCATCCCTGACATCCCCTATGAAATAGCGCAACCCTTTATGTACCGAAGCAGGAAATTCCTGTGACATCTCAAATTGCTTAAGTTCATCTCTGGAGAAAATAACCAGTCTTTTAACATCAGGATATTGCTGTAGCACAGTGCCGACAAACTTTTTGCCGAATGAGCCTGTGCCGCCAGTGATAAGGATTGATTTATGGTTGAGCATGTGGTTTCAAGAAATTTACAAATAAGTTCTATAAAGTTATCTCAGCATCTACTGTTTCCCACTTCAGTGTGGTTCCCAGAAAGGATCGCCTGTTGTTGCCCCTCATGGTGTAGGTGTCTATCACATCAAAAGATAATATATTTCCTGGTGAATCTACATGAAAGCCTGCTGTATTTTGCTGGCTCGAGAAGTTGAGGTATATGTAATACTGCCCCGGAGCTAAGGTTCTGGAAGGAATTTTTATATGAATATTGCTGATACCTGTTGGAAGAGACTCTAGCAAATTGGGTAAATAATCGAAGGTGTCTGATTCAATGAGCAGATTATCACTTTTATCTTTAACGGTTAGATATCCATACAAGCCCGGAATCTTGTCAGTGAGTTTACATTGTAATGCCAGCGTAACTTCTTCTTCACATTCAAATGTGTATCTCTGAATAGACCTATCATCCACCAGTTGCGCCTTTAACACTTGAAAGTTCTTCGAAGCATCTGGCTCAAAGTGAACAATGCCACCCTTGTTTTCCTGCTGGTCGCTACTCAAATAGGTATCAATGACTTTGTTGATTCCCCCTTTATCCACGATCCTGCCTTGTCTCAACAAGATTCCTTTGGAGCAAAGCTGCTTTACGGCACTCATATTGTGACTTACAAAGAGCACGGTACGCCCTTGCCCGGTTACGTCTTCCATTTTACCCAGGCATTTTTTCTGAAATTCAGCATCACCCACCGCCAGCACCTCATCGATAATTAATATTTCAGGTTCCAGGTGAGCGGCTACGGCAAAAGCCAGCCGTACTTTCATACCCGAAGAATAGCGCTTGACGGGTGTATCCAAAAACTTTCCAATACCACTAAACTCAACAATTTCATCAAATTTAGCCCTCACTTCAGCACGCTTCATGCCCAGAATAGTGCCATTCAAAAACACGTTCTCGCGGCCGGTCAGCTCCTGATGAAAACCTGTGCCTACTTCTAACAGAGAGGATATTCTTCCATCAATCTCTATCCTGCCGGTGGTAGGCTCAGTGATACGGGAAAGTACTTTAAGCAAAGTGCTTTTACCTGCTCCATTTTTACCAACAATCCCAATAGCTTCCCCTCTTTTTACATCAAAAGATATATCTTCTAATGCCCAGAACTCTTCTGTTTTGCCCTGTTGGGTTTTGCTAAAAAGCCCTGCAATAGTCTCTTTTAGGCTTCCGCTTGAGGTATTACCAATGGTGTACTTTTTTGATATATTATCCACACGAACTGCTATGTCCGACATAATCGTTTAATCATTACTTATACAATATCTGCAATTGTTCTTTCTACTTTTTTAAAATAAAAAAGCGAACTTACAAACAACAAAATTACCACTATAAAAGATATGTACGAATACACATTAGGTGGATTTCCTCCCAAAAGGCTCCAGCGAAACCCTTCTATTACTCCGGCAATAGGATTCATATAGTACAGCAACGTTGCCCACTCTGGCAGACGGTTGACCACCACTTCGGCAGGATAGGCTACAGGTGTGACAAACATACCAAACCTGATTAGGAAAGGAACAATTTGCTGGAAATCCCGGTACCTGATGGTGAGCGCACTCAACCATACACCCACACCCAAGGCTGACAACATAGCAGCCAATATGAAAAATGGAAAAAACACGATGTTGGGTGACGGAGGATATTGATAAGCTATCATCAATGCAAAAATGATGAGTAGTGTAACACCAAAATCAATCAGCCCAACCAGTGCTTTGGAGAGCGGGATCACCAAACGGGGAAAGTAGATCTTTTGCACCATGTTCTGCGCACCGATAATAGAGTTTCCGGCCTCGCCCATGACGGAAGAGAAATACGTCCATGCAGCCAACCCACAGGAAGCAAATAGTAAATATGGAACATCGCCGGTATCTACCTGTAGTCCTTTGTTAAACAACATACCAAAGACCAGCAGGGTAAGGGCAGGCTGAATAAAAGCCCAGATCAGACCTAAAAAAGTCTGAGCGTACTTTACTTTGAAATCCCGGTAAGCTAATGTGTAAAAGAGGTCTTTATAACCAAACAACTCTTTGATGTCCAGTGAGTACCAGTTTTTGTTAGCATCTATAACGACTTTACTCATGCCTCAATCTTGTAATATGCTTTGTACCAATCTACAAACTTGCCAATGCCTTCTTCAATACTTGTATTCGGCTTAAAACCCACATCCTGCATCAGATCATCTACATCTGCATAGGTGGCAGGTACGTCGCCATCCTGCAAAGGCATCAAGTTCTTCTGCGCTTTTTTGCCCAGGTGGCCTTCCAGCACTTCTATAAAATGCAGCAATTGCACCGGGTTGTTATTGCCAATATTGTATATCTTATAAGGAGCCTTGCTGGTGGCAGGGTCAGGATGATCGCTGTCCCAATCATCAGAAGCCGTTGCTGCCTTTGGCAACAGTCGTGCTACACCTTCTGCAATATCTTCCACATACGTGAAGTCCCGCTTCATTTCTCCGTTGTTGAACACATCGATAGGCTTGTCTTCCAGAATGGCTTTGGTGAACAGAAAAAGGGCCATATCAGGTCTGCCATACGGGCCATACACTGTGAAGAAACGCAAGCCTGTGGTGGGAATACCATACAGATGAGAGTAAGTATGTGCCATCAGCTCGTTAGACTTCTTGGTGGCTGCATATAACGACACCGGATGGTCTACGTTGTGGTGCGTAGAGAATGGCATTTGTGTGTTGCCTCCATATACCGAGCTGGAAGAAGCATAGACCAGATGCTCCACCGGATGATGCCGACAGGCTTCCAGGATATTCAGAAAACCAGTAATATTGGCATCTATATAAGCGTAAGGGTTTTGTATGGAATAACGCACGCCGGCCTGGGCTGCCAGGTTCACGACATACTGAAAGTTGTTTTCTTTGAATAAAGCATCAAGCTTTTCTTTCTCCAGCAGATCTATCTGGTAAAAAGAAAAGGCTGACAAATCATTGAGTATAGCCAGCCTGGCTTTTTTTAGTTCAGGGTCATAATAGTCATTCAGGTTGTCGATGCCTGCCACAACGTAACCTGCCTGACATAGCTTGTTGATTAAATGAAAGCCAATGAATCCGGCGGCCCCCGTAACCAATACTTGTTTATTTTCTGCCATTAATCTTCGTTGATTTACTTATCACAATATGCTGTGCCTGACGATCATAGTTTGCCATCCACAAGACTCCGATCATAAAAACCTTTTACATCATACACAATGGTATGTTCGCTTTTCAGGTTATTCAAGTCAAGCTTTCTGAAAGCCTTGTGGCCCACAGCCAGCACGATGCCATCATAGTCTTTGCCGGGCTTGTCCAGCAAATCTATTCCGTATTCATGTTTTACCTCTTCCATACTGGCATGTGGGTCATATACAGCGACTTCTACGCCAAATCCTTTGAGTTCGTCAATAATATCAATCACCCGGCTGTTTCTAATATCCGGGCAGTTTTCTTTAAAAGTAATGCCAAGCATGAGCACTTTAGCTCCTTTGATTGCATGCCCTTTGTGTGAAAGCAGCTTTACTACTTTATTGGCCACAAATATACCCATATTATCGTTAATCCTCCTACCTGATAAGATCACCTCCGGATGATAACCCAGGCTTTCGGCTTTGTAGGTAAGATAATAAGGGTCTACACCAATGCAATGCCCGCCCACCAGACCAGGCATGAAGGGCAGAAAATTCCATTTGGTACCCGCAGCTTCCAGCACTTCGCGTGTATCAATCTGCATGCGGTCGAAGATCAGGGCCAATTCATTGACAAAGGCAATGTTGACATCGCGCTGCGCATTCTCGATCACCTTAGCAGCTTCTGCTACTTTGATAGAAGATGCCTTGTGCGTGCCTGCCGTGATGATAGACCTGTACAGTTGATCTACCGTTTCTGCTATTGCCAGTGTGCTGCCGCTGGTCACTTTTTTAATAGTCTGTACCCTATGTTCTTTATCGCCCGGGTTGATCCTTTCCGGTGAGTAGCCACAGTAGAAATCCTGGTTGAATGTCAAATGGCTGAACCTTTCCAGCACGGGTACGCAGTCTTCTTCTGTGCAGCCAGGATATACAGTAGACTCATAAATGACAATATCACCACGTTTCAAAACCTTCCCTACGGTTTCGCTGGCTTTATAAAGGGGCGTAAGGTCGGGCTTTTTGTACCGGTCGATGGGCGTGGGAACGGTGATGATGTAGATATGACAGTCTCGGATGTCTTCCAGGTTGTTGGTGCAGGAAAAGCCTGTTGCCTCCTGGAATTCTTCTGCGCTCACTTCTTCTGTTTTGTCTGCATGTGCTTTAAGCTGTGCGATTCTCTGCTCATTGATGTCAAACCCAACCACCTGGTACTTTTTGCCAAAAGCAACCGCCAGCGGCAGCCCAACATACCCCAAACCAATTACGGCTAGTTTCTTATGTGAGATATCTTCCATAGATTTTATGACATCTTGTTTTTGATATTCAGGTATATGATCTGTATAAAAGCAATAAAGCTTCCTATAAAAAGCCCTGCAAACAAAGACAGCGCAATGATCAACTCTCTGTTGGGTTTGCTAGTACTTAAAGGTACCTGAATAGGTTCCAGCACTTTAAATACCGGTGTTTCTTCCTGTACTTTAATCTTTGCCTGTTCCAATTGTTGGGCTAACCCTTGATACAGACTGGAAGTTAAAGTGTATTCCGTCTGTAGCCGTGCCTGCTCAATCCTTGCTCTTTCTGTAACAATATTCATGTTCTGATCCTGAAATCGGGCTAACCGTTGTTGTGCTATGTTATATTTCTCCTGCTTGTCTTTATATTGCTTCTCTACAAATGCCAGATCCTGCTGCGATTTTTCTGTGCGATATTCCTGAATATACTGTGTCAGATACTTAACAGCCATTTCAGTAGTGTAGGCAGCTGCCATAGGGTCGGGCATTTCTACGCTCACCTCAACCATGCCTGTGGTTTCTATCGTTGTTGTGATACGGCTTTTGAGCCTGTTAATCACAGATAACTGTTGACCCGTCAATACGATAGGTACCTGATCTGATTTAGCAGAAATACTGTCAATAGCAGTAGTATCAGGTAGGACAACCTTAGATTTTTCTTTGTTTTTGAATGAGTTGATCAGGTTAGCAGGCGTATTGAAAATCAACTTGGGCAGGCCGATGGTATAGGTTTTAACATAATCTAACACACTTGCCCCCTGCATCTCAGTGAAATACTCCGTAAAAGTTACCGTCGTATCCAAAGTAGAAAAATATACATCTTCATTGATCATTTGAAGGTAAAACGGAGTGCTTTGTGTAATTTCAGGATACAGATCAGGACTCAAAGTGCCTGAAGCATTTGCATTCATACCGCCTAAGCCTGCCAGACCACCAAATTGCCGCAGAAGCCCGGAAGCCATATTATTGGAAGAAGAACTCGTTTGAGGCATCAGCACAATGCTGGCTTCGTATTCTTCTGCACTGAATACAGCCACAAAAATGCCTAATAAAAATGTGATGACTGTAGTGATCAGTATTGTTTTACGTCTTGCCCAGACCTGTCTGAACAAATCAGCCAGATCAATCTCACCATCTTCCATATGCGTGTTTACGGAAGATTTTCTTTCAGAAGGCGCACCAGCAGGGTTTACCTTTTCAGAAGAAACAGGCTTTTTTTCTATATCGTGTTCTCTTGTTTCCAGAGGATTAAAATTATCTTTTGATCGTGTTGATGATGGTAATCACTGACAGTGTTAAAGTTGTCAGCCCTGAACCTATACTAATCCAGAATTGTGGAGTTATCGTTCTCTTTTCCTTCTCCGGAATCACAATTTCCGCACCTGGCCGTACTTCCGGGTAGTCTTTGATAAAAAGAAAGCTGCGTGTTCTATCAACCGACCCATTGGCGTACACAATATACGAACGCTTTTTGTCTGCCTCTTTGGAAAACCCTCCTGCTTCGGAGATGTAGTTTCTAAAAGTCTTTTTTCTATCGTACCGGGAAGAGATAGGATATAGTAGCTCCCCGCTCATCCTGACGGTCTCCAACTTTTTGGGAATCTCCAATGTGTCGCCTTCCAGCAAACGAATATTATACCTGGAGCCTGGTCTCGACAGAATCTTCTTGAGTTCTATGCCTATGCTCTGGGTTTTGGACTCTCTTATTCTGTAAGACGGAACGGTTACAGATGCAAAGATAGTATCTTCGGCAGCTATAGGTCTGGCTGCAAAGAGCGTATTGTCAAACCGACGATTATCAATATCGCCCACCGGACGAATATCTCTATAATAATTGTAGTCACTGTTTGCAGTATAATCTCTTTGCGACATCACCGTCCTGAGTGAATCTCTGAGTCTGTCTTCTTTCTCCATCTTTTCTTCGAAATAAGCAGGATTGAGACGGATAAGTGCGGCTCCTTCTGGGTAGGCATAGGCTGTAAGTCCGCCGGCACGCTCGATAATATCCGAAACCTGTTCATTTTTATGCTTAATCGCATATTTTCCGGGGTATTTTACTTCTCCTTTAACATACACCGTACGCTGTTCTTCATAGTTGGGAGACCTCCGGATGAACACCTGGTCGAAGGGTTTTAAGGTAAACTGCGTACCATCGGCAGTGATTTTCAAATCTTTGCTGATGCTGAACTGATATACCTCAGCGGTTTTTCTGGTTTCCATATCCATTGTACTGTCAGGCAGGGTGTTGTCTTTTACTCTTCTGGCTACCTCTACCCTGGCTCTGGAGGCCGACTCCCTCAGGCCACCGGCAACAGCCACCAGATCTTCCAGCGTCATATCGTATACAAAAGGAAACTGCCCAGGATTCTGCACTTCTCCACTAATTTCTACGTTGAATTCTTCTTCCAGCTCTTTGATAGAGAATACCCTTACAACATCCTCTTTCTGTAAAGGAATGTCGGTAGCCGTACCGTCTGCAATTTGCTGCAAGTCAGCCGAAAGCACCTTATCGAAGAGGTTATCATTTTTGCGGTAAATCATCACCCTATTTCTAAAAGCATCTTCGCGGAGTCCTTCTGCTCTGTTGATCAGGCCCATGAGTGTCGTGCCATCTTCCAGGGCATATTCTCCCGGACGAAACACCGCCCCGTGAATCTCCAACTTGTTGGCATACCGGTTCAAAATAGAGTCCACATACACAATATCTCCATTTTTAGGCATAAAACTGTCTAGGTTGCTTTCCTGCACATCTTCTATACGCTTTTCCCGCGACGTATTCCGGGTTACTCTGAGCCGATGCGTATAAGCTTTGTTCGTAAATCCGCCACCATACCGAATGGCTGCACTCAGGGCTTCATCTGATTGCATTTCGTAATATCCGGGACGTTTGACCTGTCCTTTGAGTTCAATACGGTTTTGATAGGGTGCTACCCGAATGATGTCCTGATCCTGTAGAACAATATTCTGCGTCTTTTTTCCTCCTACCAAGTAACCGTATACATCTATTTGGGCTATAATATCGTTGTCTCTGATCACTTCTACATTTCTGAAAGAGCCGATAAAAGTAGGGCCACCCGATAAATAAAGGGCATTGAAGGCAGTGGCTACCGAAGGTAATGTATAAGTGCCTGGCTTTCTTACCTCGCCTACAATAGTGACCTTAATGCTCCGCACCCTGCCCAGCGTTACTTCTGCATAGGTGTTGGCCGGGCGCGCGCTGCTGCCCCGCAGTCCTGAGTAAATTTCTGTCAACCGGCTGATGATGCGTTTTTCAGCCTCCTTGATGGATAAACCGCTCACATACACCGGGCCCAGGTTGTCAATAACTACATTACCGTCGCGGCTCACTTGCAGGTTATAGGTTTGCCGGGAAGCACCCCAGATATTGACCCTCAGCTCATCGCCTGGGCCTACCTGGTAACCTTCGGGCGTAGCAATATCAAGACTGGGTTCGAAAGTGAGGTTATCACTGTTGAAAAGCTCTGCACCAAACACCATTTTCTCCTCTTCACTTAATTTGTCGAGGGTGGTGTCTCTTTTGCTAAGCTGACTATTGAAATTTTCGTTGCCATTATTATTTTGCCCCGCCTGCTGGCTATTATTGGCACCAGTACCTGGCTGGACATTTCTTAGCCGGGCAATGAGTTGGGAAGCTTCGGTAGCAGGCATATTTCTGGAGATCAGTCCTGCTTCTATCTGCTGCGCTGTCAGGCCCTGCTTCTGGGCATAATCCGCAAGCTGCTGTAGTTGCTGGTCACTCACCTGATCGGCGGTGGCAGTACTCAGATCCCGCTGAAGCAACTCGGAGCTTTGGGCATTTGCCTGTGGCAGATGGTGAAATAAGAATAATATTACAATGACAAAGAAAACCCTGGCAGACATAAATCTAGGGAACAAATATAGTGATTCTACTTAATGATAATTGGCGCAAAGCTATAAATAATGCGATGATCTCACAACCTACTTATATCAAACCAACCTGCCATCTAACGCAATTCTTGTGCTAAGATTTTACCTGGTCTACTTAATTGAGACAAAAATTATGTTCAGAGAAAATAACTTACACCATACTAAAATAGAGAATAAAGGTTGTTGCAACACTTTATAAAACTATTTCAACACATCATTAGCACTATTGTAAGAGACGACCCTTGTATCTGAAAACCTGCTGTCAACCAAAAAATATACAGATGTTATTTTTTAAATACTGATAGTTGTCAATTATTTATAATTTTGACCGTATGAACACAACCAGGAAAAAACTTTTTCTGTTGGATGCGATGGCCCTGATCTACCGGGCGCATTTTGCTTTCAGCAAGAATCCCAGAATCAATTCAAAAGGCGTCAATACAGGCGCGGCCCTGGGGTTTACCAACGCTTTGTATGAAGTCATCTCCAAAGAGCAACCCACACACATTGCCGTAGCCTTTGACCTGAGCGGCCCTACCTTCCGTCACGAACGGTACGAAGAATACAAAGCCAACCGGCAAGAGCAGCCAGAAGATATCCAGGTGGCTATTCCGGTAGTGAAAGACATCATCAGGGCTTTTAATATCCCGGTGCTTGAGTTACAGGGTTATGAGGCCGACGATATCATCGGTACGTTTGCCAAAAAAGCTTCTGCCAACGGATTTATTACCTATATGATGACACCCGATAAAGACTATGCCCAGTTGGTGGAAGACTGTATTTTTCTTTACAAGCCTGCCTACATGGGCAACGCAGTAGACATTCTGGGAGTGGAAGAAGTGCTAAAAAAGTTTGACATCGATAGGGTAGAGCAAGTATGTGATATCCTTGGCTTGCAGGGCGATGCCGTAGACAATATTCCGGGCATTCCGGGTATTGGTGCCAAAACAGCCTCTAAGCTGATCAAAGAGTTTGGTTCGGTAGAGGCACTCATTGCCAATGCCAACCAGCTCAAGGGTAAGCAAAAGGAAAACGTGCTGGAATTCAGCGAACAGGGTCTATTGTCCAAAGAGCTGGCAACCATCCATACAGAAGTGCCCCTGGTCTTTGATGAGGAAGACCTACGCTATACCGCGCCGGATGCCGTACGGCTCAAGGAGATATTTCAAGAACTGGAGTTCCGCACGCTGCTGCGGCGCGTGCTGGGCGAAGACACTTTTCAATCTTCCCAGCCACAGATGGGTTTGTTCGATACAAGCAATAACACACCTGCCGAAGCCGAGCCGCTGCCGGAAAGTTTTGAGACCATCGCCAGCGTCAAACACGACTATCAGGTGGTGGATACCGCTGAGAAGCGAAAACAGTTGATAGATACATTGCTCCAGCGCGATGCCTACTGCTTTGATACGGAAACCAATAGCCTGGATGCTCTGGAAGCTCATTTGGTAGGCATGTCGTTTGCCTGCGACCAGTGCAGCGCGTTTTATGTGCCTGTGCCTGAAGATTTTCAGGAAGCAACCGCTATTGTGCAGGAATTTACGGCTCTGCTGGAAAGTAACACGATTGTGAAGATAGGACAGAACCTAAAATATGATATGCTGGTACTAAAAAAATATGGCGTAGATGTGCAAGGAGCCATGTTTGATACGATGGTAGCGCACTACCTGATAGACCCGGAAACGGGCCACGGCCTGGATGCAATGGCTGAAAATTACCTGAACTACAAAACCGTGCCAATCGAAAGTCTGATC
This sequence comes from Cyclobacteriaceae bacterium, assembly GCA_958296015.1. Taxonomy (GTDB): domain Bacteria; phylum Bacteroidota; class Bacteroidia; order Cytophagales; family Cyclobacteriaceae; genus JAJNNC01. The sequence goes on along the minus strand of CATQIH010000021.1, from coordinate 39,217 downwards.
GGCAAAAAAGGCAAAGGGCAGAGCAATATGCGGGATATTCCGGTAGAAACAGTGGCCGAATACGCCGGAGAAGACGCAGACATCACCCTCAAATTGAAGCATATTTTTGAAGAAGAACTTCAAAAAGACCAGAAGCTTTCCGACATCTTCTACCAGATGGAAATGCCGCTGGTCAATGTGCTGACGGCCATGGAATATGAAGGAATTAATATAGAAACCAATACGCTACAAGACCTCTCCAAAGAACTGACGGATAGCATCCTGGAGATTGAAAAGAATATATTTGAGAGTGCAGGCACAGAATTTAATATAGGCTCTCCCAAACAGCTGGGCGATGTGCTGTTCGACCATATGAAGCTGGCAGATAGGCCCAAAAAGACAAAATCCGGACAGTATGCTACCGGCGAGATCATCCTTGCCGACCTGGCAACCGAGCATGAGATTGCCCGCCAGATATTGGACTATCGCGAGCTGATGAAGCTAAGGAACACCTATGTGGATGCGCTGCCCAAGCTGCTCAGCAGCCACGACGGACGTATCCACACTTCTTATAACCAGGCTGTGACGACTACCGGCAGGCTGAGTTCTACCAACCCCAATTTGCAGAACATCCCGATCCGCACAGAAAAAGGACAGCTGATCCGCAAGGCGTTTGTGCCCCGCAACGAAGATTTTGTGCTGATGGCTGCTGACTATTCGCAGGTGGAGTTACGCATCATCGCTTCTTTTGCCAAAGATGAGACGATGATAGAAGCGTTCCGCAAAGGCCAGGACATCCATACAGCCACCGCCAGCAAAATATTTCATGTGACGCTGGAAGAAGTGACTCCTGAGATGAGACGCAAGGCAAAAACCGCCAACTTCGGTATCATCTACGGCGTATCTTCTTTTGGGCTGGCGCAACGCCTGAGTATTCCCAAAGCGGAGGCTTCCGATATTATTGGAGCTTATTTTCAGGAGTTTCCCAGCATCAAACAGTACATGGATGATATTATTCAGCAGGCGCGTGAGACAGAATACGTAGAAACCGTGATGGGACGCAAGCGCTACCTGCGCGACATCAATTCCCGCAACCCTACCATGCGGGGCTATAGCGAAAGAAACGCCATCAACGCGCCCATCCAGGGCACCGCTGCCGACATGATCAAGATAGCGATGGTGAACATTTTTGCGTGGATGCAGCAGCAAAAGCTACAATCTCGCATGATTTTGCAGGTACACGACGAACTCGTCTTTGATGCGCACCACAGTGAGGTAGATATGCTCAAAGAAAAAGTGTGCGAACTGATGACCGATGCCCTGCCACTGGCCGTGCCCATGGAAGTAGGCACGGGCACTGGCCAGAACTGGCTTGAAGCGCATTGAACGGAAACCGGAGGAAAAGGGAAACCAAAGACCGGATTTTCGGTCTCCGGTTTTACCTGCTCCGGTCTGCTGGCTGCTACTTTTTCTTTTCCTTTTCCAGCTCGGTATTGAGCATTTCAAGCTCTTTCAGGGCTACTTCCTTACCAACCAGGTTTTCCGCAGTGAGGGTCAGGTTGTTATTTTCTTCAATGCCAAGCATAATTTGGTAATAGCTAATGGCAGCATCCAGCCGGTCAGTCTCCAAAAAATAGCGGCACAAGAACAGGTTGAAAGACAGCACTTCTGAAAAATGAAATACTTGTCTTTCAGGGTAGATATGATCCAGCGAATAATTATTATCAAAAACCTTTATTGCTTCATCGTAGCGGGCTTCATCGAGTAAAACATGGGCATAAGCTATTCTACCAAAAAGATAGTCCGGAAACTTCTCCCGCATTTCTTTGGATATTTTGTCGGAGGATTCCAGGTCACCTGAGAGCCTGTAAGAATTGGCTAAATGACTGTAGAATGGAGGGAATTGCGGATATTTATCGATATATTTTTTGTTCAAAGCAATCGCTTCCTTGGGTTTTTCTATTGTCATAGTATACGCTTCTTTTGCTGCCTCCTTTACTTCATCCAGCCGGTCTTGATAATATTGGTCGTATTGAGAAGGCACTACGTCAAAGGTAATCTGGTATTGGTGCATTTGCAGATGACGCGGTTCGCCATGTGGTTGGTTCAGATTTTCTTCCTGTAGTTTTTCAGCATAATCAGCAATCAATGCTCTGAAAGGTCTGTCCTCGCCAAAATCATCATCAGCATCAAAATCTTCGTCCATGTCCAGTATCTCATCATCAAACATCACCTCATAATTGCCTTCTCCTACGCTTTTTCTGAGGCTGGCAATATAAGGTGCCGCATTCATTCCCTCTCTGACAATCAGCATCGGTTTGCCATCCTGACCAAATTCCAGGTCCATATATGCTACAGACTCATCATCTTCTGCCAGAATATAGCGGGTAACACCGAAATCTTTGTGTGGTTTGATACCCAGCTCTTCGGCAAACTCCAAGGCCCCATAGATAATATTGTGAGCCAGCACATAATCGCAAGGTTCCGTATCTAGGTTCATTTTGATATCTCTCACCAGGTTATCGTACTCAAACGTATCCATGCTATAGTAGTAAAAAGTATTCTTCACGCCCAGGCACAATAAGTCTACCAGGTACATGCCCACAATCAGTTTGCCGCTGGGCTGTTCTCTGGCTACTACAATATTGGCCATATCTCCCTCCTGCCAGTCAGTATTGATCAGGCATTCTTTGATAGGCAATTCTCTACACTTGGTCTTGATGTATCTTACCGGCGACTGGATCACATTGCCTTTAGCAGGTTTTTTCTTTTTTTTCTTTGCCATAAATTCAGTATCAATGTGTTAAGTATTAATGTATTATAGTATTAAAGTGTTTTAAAATCGATTGAAGTTATCATAACACATCAACACATCAATCCTATGAACCAGTCTATTCCTTCTTTGCCAACCATCAGGCAGGCTGCCTTGCGTATTGCCCCGCTCATTCACCGCACACCGGTATTGACCAGCCAAAGCATCAACCGGATGGCAGGGGCAGATATTTTCTTTAAGTGCGAGAATTTCCAGAAAGCCGGTGCTTTCAAGATGCGCGGAGCAGCCAATGCGGTGTTGTCTTTGCCAGAGGCAGCCAGGGCAAAGGGTGTGGCCACGCATTCTTCCGGCAACCACGGCCAGGCACTGGCCAAAGCAGCCCAGAGCGTAGGCATTCCGGCCTATATTGTGATGCCCGAAACAGCCCCGGCGGTGAAGCAGAAAGCCGTAGCAGAATACGGTGCCGAAATTATATTTTGCAAGCCCACACTGGAAGCCCGGGAAACCACCCTGGAGGCTGTGGTAGCCCGCACAGGGGCAACATTTGTGCATCCTTATAACAATTATGAGGTGATTGCCGGACAGGGAACTGCCGTAGTAGAACTGCTGGAAGAAGTGGAAGAGCTGGATGCCATCATAGCACCGGTAGGAGGCGGGGGCTTGCTGAGCGGAACAGCCATTGCTGCCAAAGAGATGCGGCCAGCCATACAGATATTTGCCGGAGAGCCGGAAGGGGCCGATGATGCCTTTCGTTCGCTGGCCGCAGGTGCTATCATTCCTTCTTCCGCTCCACGCACCATTGCCGATGGACTGCTGACTTCGCTGGGAGACAAAACTTTTCCATTGATCCGCCAGCATGTGACGGCCATCCTGACTGTATCAGACCAGGAAATAGTATACGCCATGCGTTTGATATGGGAAAGAATGAAAATCATTATTGAACCTTCATGCGCCGTGCCGCTGGCAGCAGTTCTCAAACACAAAGGGCTGTTTGATCAGAAGAAGGTGGGTATCATTCTGAGCGGTGGTAACGTGGATTTAGAGAAACTTCCGTTCTGACACTGTTTACAATAAAACCACCTTTACACTTGATTATAATTTAAAATATGCGGATTTTATGATGGAGTTGCACAGATAATTAGCGATTAAATGAGTATATTGCAATTTTAAAGTTATCTGGCTACACACTGTTCGTACATTTTCACAATCTGCCTGTATGCATTTCAAAAAGATTCAGATTATCCCCTCTATTTCTATTATCGATAACAAAATCACCCGGCTGCAACAAGGTGATTTTGCCAAAGAGCAGGTGTATAGTGAAAGTCCGGTAGACCTGGCGCAGAAATTTGAGGATCATGGTATCACCAAGCTGCAACTGATAGACCTGGATGGCACACGTAAGGGAAAACCTGTCAATTACCACGTACTGGAAGCCATTGCAGGGCATACCCAGCTACAGGTCGACTTCGCTGGGGGCATCAACACGGATGGAGATGTCAATGCCGCTTTTGATCATGGAGCCAAGAGAATTACAGCAGCCACAGCAGCCGTCAAACACCCTTCGGAGTTTGCCTCCTGGGTGATGTCATACGGCAGAGAAAAGATTGTGCTGGGCGCAGATACCATCAGTGCCGAAGGACTAAGGGTGGCCATACAAGGATGGCAGAAAGATACTAAGATCAACCTTTTTGAGCATGTAGAGTATTTTTATTCCCGCAGTCTTAAATTTCTAAAAACCAGCGACATTTCCAAAGAAGGCATCGTAGAAGGTCCCTCTTTTGAGCTTTACCGCGATCTGATGGAAAAATTTCCGGGTATCAAACTCATTGCCAGTGGCGGCGTACATAAAGTGGAAGACATCGAACGGCTACAGGACATTGGCCTGTATGGGGTAGTATTCGGACGTGCCTATTACGAAGGAATGATCACCCTGAAGCAGATAGAGCAGTTTATTGCTAAGTAGAAATTCTAAAGTGTATCTTTAAAAAACAACTGTGAATGACATGGATATACAAGACAGAAAACTCTTGATTATAGAGCGAATAATCAGAATTGATAGTGAAAGTCTGCTGGAACAAATAGACGAACTGCTTAACCAGGAAGGTTTTAAGATAAATGAAAAACGCAAAATAAAAGATGATCCAACTTGGCGTGGTATTCTCAACTTAGCCGGTTTTGCTTTGATAGTAACATTTTGGCAAGGATTCTTCAGCCGGATTTGTGAATTGCCTATAGTGCCTCCCGGTTGGACTCAGTCAATCAAAGACTACAGCGAGATCTTTCTCATAGGTGTTGTTTTATGTGCTGCTTGGGTAGGATCTCATGCCCAACATGATAGAACTAAAAATCATGTAACCTGGATCAAGAAGCGTTCTTGGTCTTTTCAGGCAGGATGTATTTTTCTTTGCCTTTATGTAGAGATGATTATATTCTCATTCTACATGTATCAAAGGTAAAAAACAAATACCCTAATGATTTTAAAGCTCAAGAGCGCAAATAAATTATGCGGATTGCAGAAAAAAGCGTGGAAGTATTAAATATAAATCTATTCTCATGATGAGTACTATTAAAGCATACGAAGAAGTTATTGATTTTATCGCAGCTGGGACGACGCCTCAAAACGTAGTCGCTTTTCGTCCGTCAGAAGCAGCGCAAGCGCGTGTAACTGATTTGTTGGCACGTGCAAAAGACAACGAGTTATCGCCGGAAGAAAAATCTGAACTTGACCATTACTTGCAACTTGAACATCTGATGCGACTGGCGAAAGCCCGCGCTCACGACTTTCTGCCGAATGAGTAACCGCATCGATTCCGAAACGAGGCAGATTGTTGCCAGCCACGCCAACTTTGTTTGTGAGTATTATTTGGTAGCTGAGGAAGACGCATATTTTAGATTTCAAATTGAACATATCATCAGCCGCAAACATGGTGGCACATTAGCGTTGGAAAATTTGGCTCTTGCGTGCATTTTCTGCAATCGTTACAAAGGTAGCGATATTGCCACTTTATCGTCTGAAACCGGTGGGTTGATCGGGCTGTACAATCCGCGCACAAACAGTTGGGCCGGTCATTTTCGTCTCGATGGAGTTGTCATTGAACCTTTGACAGACATTGGCGAAGCGACCGTCCGCATTTTGCAGATGAACCACAACGACCAGATATTAGAGCGTGAAATTCTAAGCAGACGCAAGCGTTACCTAAGTGAAGGGGCAATCTCGCTGATCAAAGAACATTAGGCAAAAAAGTATATCTTTGCCTATGCAACATCTCTACGGTCTGATTGGCTATCCGCTGAGCCACTCTTTCTCCAAACAGTATTTTACCCAAAAGTTCGAACGAGAGCACATTGCAAATGCACGTTACGAGCTTTTTGAACTGGAAAATATTGCCGAACTGCCTGCCTTGTTTGAAAAATATCTCCAACTCAAAGGGCTCAACGTCACCATCCCCTACAAGCAGCAGGTGCAGCCATTTCTGGATGAGATAGAAGAAAATGCGCAAAACATTGGTGCCGTCAACACCATCAAATTCACACCTAATGGCAGGCGCATAGGCTACAACTAGCGATTATTACGGCTTCAAAACCTCACTCGAAAGCTGGATGCCCGTCACACCACACACCAAAGCCCTGGTGCTTGGCTCCGGCGGTGCTTCCCAAGCGGTGCTTCGCGTACTGGAAAACCTGCATATAGCATACCTGGTCGTGTCGCGCACTGCGGGCAACAAGGCTGTTGACTATGATACGCTCAAAAATACGGATGATCTGTCCAATTATTCGCTCATCATCAACACCACCCCACTCGGCATGTCGCCCAACACAGACACCTATCCCGATCTGGCCTACGACCAGCTTAGCCCGCAGCACTATTGCTACGACCTGGTATACAATCCGGAAAACACACAATTCATGCAACGCGCTGCGACACAAGGCGCGCACACCAAAAATGGCCTGGATATGCTACGCCTTCAGGCAGAGAAAAGCTGGGAGATTTGGAATCAGTAGTAACTAACCGCTTTCACTTTGTAAACAAAAGGATGCTGTAGATTTCATCGCACTATTGTTTGCAAACGGTATTTTTGTCCTTATTTTTAAGCATAGTCTGATTGCAGGTTCTGATAAAAAAAAGATGGTACAAATGACAATGAAAGTTTCAGAAGAATTCGCCAAACGGTTACAACCTATTCGTTCTTGGTTACCCACCATATTAGAACTAAGCTTCGTAGGTTTCAAAACGTTAGCTACCAAGGCAGCCAATGAAGTTATTGCATTTCTGTCTGCTAATCCCACCCCTCAAGGGGTGCTTGCATATCATGTGTCCGAACATGCACAAATAAGACTAAAGCAGCTATTGGCGTTGCACAAAGCAGGATTGTCAGGAGAAGCCGAACAACTTGAATTGGATGAACTAGAAAAAATTGAACATATCCTTATCATGCTGAAGATTCAAGTGGCAGAGAAATTGATATGAAGCTTAACTCACTAGAGCAGCTACACCAAAGTATGGTATCCCAAGAGGTTGATATGCAGAAGTTTCAATTAGTTACTGGAATAGCAAGTTTTGAATGTCTTTTTTCTACTAGGGAAAACCCTTTTGTTCTATCTCTTACGTCAAGGGGCAAAAATCCAAAGTTCTTTAAGTTTGACGTTTCTCTCGGATATTGGGTAAAAGACTACTTTGGAGATATGTATAGCGATTTGTTAAGCATTCTAAAAATAGATGGTAAATCTGGAGAGAAGCTTATTCCAAAAAATTTCCTTTCACAAATCGACCAACTTATTCCAAGAATTGCAAAAAAGGGTAGCGTTCCAGATATAAATGATTTAGTCAGACTTCGGCATGACTTAGAGGAAAGGGATAAACCTTATTTCGACGCATGGATTTTTTGGAGAGGCGAATCAGGTAACTCGCCAACTGTAAAAAACAGAAAAAAGACACTCTTAATTATGGGACGTGAAGCGTATGAATATAGTATAACTATGAACGCATCCAGCAGATGGAGTGCTATTCCAATCCATAAAAAATGACCTGGCGAATACTTTGGTTTTTGCATGAAAAGAGCTAACTTTTGAGTTGCATTTATCATTTACCATCCAATAAGCGTTGTTTTTATACACTATTGTGTTTTCACAAAAATTGATGATCTATGTCTGATTTACCTTCTGCCAAGCAAGCTGTGATTGACCTTGTTGAACGCCTTGAAGATGACGTGTCCTTTGAAGATATTATTTATGAACTCTATGTATTAGAAAAAATTCAAAGGGGTCTAAAAGATGCCGAAGAAGGCCGTGTAGTATCTCACAAAGAAGCAAAGCAACAGCTAGGCCGATGGCTGAAGTAGTCTGGACAGTGGAAGCACTCGATGACTTGAATGCAATCGGTACTTTTTACAAACGTACCTCACCTTTGTATGCAACTTCATTGGTAGAGCGGCTATACCAAGCAGTAGTTGTACTGGAAAACCACACACGTCTTGGAAGGAAAGTCCCGGAAATTGACCATGATTTGATCAGAGAGTTACTCATAGAACAGTATCGGATTATTTATAGGTTAACGCAAGACCAGGTAGAGATAATAACAATCGTACATGGCCGTCAAGATTTAATAAAAAAGTTTCGAGAACGGAAGTGATAACGCTATCTATAGCATATCATCTACAAATGGACAAAGCCGAAAGAAAATATGCATCTACACTTGTTTTACAACAGCAAATATAGTACGTTTTCAGGGAACAAGATGCTGTTATTTTGCTTTCTATAACATATTTTGCTTTCTATAACAGGGTAAAGGCTGGATATTTGTCAAACGCCTCAAAAGACGTCATCTGCTACACAACATGGATTTCAAACTTACATCAGAGTACCAACCTACCGGAGACCAGCCAGAAGCCATCCGCCAACTAGTCGAGGGGTTGCACGAAGGAGAACATGCCCAAGACGCTGCTGGGGCGTGACGGGTTCCGGCAAGACCTTCACCGTAGCCAACGTAGTGTCGCAGGTGAACCGGCCTACACTGGTATTGAGCCACAATAAAACCTTGGCAGCGCAGCTCTAAGGTGAGTTCAAAACAGTTTTTTCCGGACAATGCGGTAGAGTATTTCGTTTCTTACTACGACTATTACCAACCGGAAGCCTATATTCCAACCACCAATCTGTATATCGAGAAAGACCTTGCCATCAACGATGAGATTGAAAAGCTGCGCCTGAGTGCTACCTCAGCACTGCTTTCCGGCAGAAGGGATGTGCTGGTGGTGGCTTCCGTATCATGTATCTATGGCCTGGGGAATCCGGAAGAGTTTGGCAAGAACGTGATCAAACTACAGGAAGGCGATGTGATTTCGCGGCAGCAAGCTGCTCTACCGGCTGGTAGACATCCTCTACAGCCGTAGCGAGGCAGAGTTCAGCCGGGGCAACTTCCGCGTAAAAAGGCGACACGGTAGATATTTATATTGCCTATGCCGACTTTGCCTACCGCATCTACTTCTGGGGCGACGAGATAGAAGCCATCCACCGCATTGAGCCGCATTCTGGCAAAAAGCTGGCCGACGAACGGCTGATCACCATTTATCCTGCTGCCCTGTTTGTTACTGCCAAAGATACCCAGCAGCAAGCGATCTACCAGATTCAGGATGACCTGGTGGAACAGATCAAACTGTTCGAACAGGACCAGCGCTATCTGGAAGCCAAGCGTATTCAGGAGCGTACGGAGTTTGACCTGGAGATGATCCGCGAACTGGGGCTACTGCTCCGGCATAGAAAACTACTCCCGCTATTTTGATAGTCCGCCGCCCCGGCCAGCGTCCTTTCTGCCTGCTCGACTATTTTTCCGGAAGACTACCTAATGGTAATAGACGAAAGCCACGTCACTGTGCCCCAGGTACGTGCTATGTGGGGAGGCGACCGCTCTCGCAAGGTGAGCCTAGTAGATTATGGTTTCCGTTTGCCCTCTGCCCTAGACAACCGCCCGCTGACCTTTGCAGAGTTCGAAGATATGAAAATGCAGACCATCTATGTGAGTGCCACACCGGCAGACTATGAACTACGGGAATCTAATGGCGTAGTGGTAGAACAGGTCATTCGCCCTACCGGGCTGCTAGACCCTGTGATTGAAGTGCGGCCCAGCATTAACCAGATAGACGACCCTGCTGGGCGAGATAGACGAGCGTATCAAACTATCTGAGCGCGTGCTGGTGACCACTTCTGACCAAGCGCATGTCCGAAGAGTTGCAGAAATACTTAGAAAGGGCTGGTGTCCAAAAGCCGTTATATTCATTCCGAGGTGAAGCCGTTGGATAGGGTAGAGATTCTGCGCGGGCTGCGCCCTGGGAGAATTTGATGTGCTGGGTAGGTGTCAACCTGCTACGCGAAGGACTAGACCTGCCGGAAGTATCGCTGGTTGCCATCTTGGATGCAGATAAAGAGGGCTTCCTACGCAACGAGCGTTCGCTGGGTGCAGACTATCGGACGGGCTGCCCGTAACGTAAAACGGCATGTGTATCATGTATGCCGATAAGACGACTGGCTCTATGCAGGTAGCCATTGAGGAAACTAATCGCCGCCGCGATAAGCAGATAGCCTACAATAAAGAGCACGGCATTACACCCAAGACAATTCTCAAATCTCATGATGCTATTATGGTGCAGACCAGAGTAGCCGATTCCAGAAAGACCATCAAAGCCTATGCTGGTCCGGAGAGCAGAGCATTGCGCTGACCCTGTGGTAGCCTACTATGGACAAAGCCGGTTTGGAAAAAGTGGTCGCACAGACACAAAAGAACATGGAAAAAGCCGCCAGAGAACTGGATTTCATAGAGGCTGCTCGCCTTCGCGACGAATTAGGAGAATTGAAGAAGTTGCTGGAGACAAAAAAAATAGGCTTCCTTCTTATATTATATATGCAATAATTGAATTCTTTGAAAAAGCAGATATATTTGTTCTATGAGCTTACCTCCTAATATCAATAACCGAGATTTTTATACTGATAAGTTAAGAGAGGAAGAAGCAATTTTTCAGGGAGACGGAATCAGCAATCTTTTAGTAGTTAATTTGCCAGATACAAATACAAAGAATACGAAGACAATAACAAGCGTTTAAGCAAAAATTTCAAGATTCGGGAAACTTCTCAACAATGAAAAAACTCTTTACTACACTTACCTTTCTCTTACTGTTTATTTTTGTTGCGAAGGCCCAATACCTGTTTAATGCCAGCCCTCGATGTGTATAAAACAGATAATCATGATCCATTTAGGTTTGTCAACAAAGCACAGTTCGGATTAGAGTTCAACTATTTTTTGCTGACACAGCTTTCCTTCACTGCCGGTGCGGAAATCTATACCGGTGGTGGCTCCAGCTTTGTGCCTGGTGCCCGCTTTTATCCTATAGAGCCCTGTGTTTGTCCGGTTCCGCCCTCTGATTGGAAAGGATATAGACTATTCTTTTGGCGTAGGCTACGGCCATAAAATTACCGACGCCTGGCGGCTGGAAGTAATGACCGATTTTTATCTGGAACATAGCGACCATTGCTATTCGCTTTGGCGTAGGATATAAGCTATAAGCCAAACAATAGCCCTACAATACGGACTTTTGCCTCTATTAAACTACAACAGCACCTGCTCTTTCATTGATTGTAAATGACTATAGTGGATGAAAACTGCGGAAATAGGCTTGGATCCTTTTGAGTTCTCATATTGATAAAACAATTTGATCGTTGCGTTTGTTCTTTATATGTATGCTGTGATATACTCATTTCATCGGCAATAATTGTATGACACGATCATATTATTAATTAGCACGGTGTTGTATTTATCATAAGTACAATTTGTAACAAAAACTTGATTTTTATATACTATGAAAACATTATTATCCATTCTCACAAGTCTGTCGGTAATTTCTATGGTTAGCTGCAATAAGTTAAGCCGCAATGACACGAACGAAAATGCGTTGGTAACTACCGATTCTTTAGAATTAGAAACTGTGCAAACTCCTAACCTGACGAATACCAACGAAATAAGCCTGAACGACTCAACAGCATCTGCACAGATAGACCCGCAGGCTATAGGTGACAGTACTTACATCGAGACAGAAGTAGTGCAAATCGATACGGTAAGTTCCAAAGTAGCCTATGATGTTAATCGCAGAACCATTGAGCAGGTAGATACTGTAGGTGCCACTACCACATACCAAGTGACTAGGAAGGTGATTAAGAAAACGATTAAAGTAGATACCATTGTGGAAACAATGGACAAAGAAGAGAACGTAGCCTACCAAAAAGGAAACTACCAAAAAGTAGACGAGACAGTAAAGCAAGATACTGTGGTGGAGGCAATGAGCGTTGAAGAAGCCAGAAAGCTCAAGGAAAATGCTCCAACAGATGATCAGAGCAACCAAGGTAGTGCTAGTGCTATTAAACAAAATGTGCCTAGGGCTACTACCAACAGTCAGGAACAAGCCCAAGACAGCACAAGCGCACGTGATGCCATCCAACAAGACATGCCTAGAGCTAACACCAACACAAGAAATAGCAATAACCAAACACAAGCCCAAGATAGTACGAATGTGGAGCGCGAAACTGAAACGGTTGTTACTCCCGCACCAAGAGATACAACGACCATGAGCAGAGAGCTGCGCAACCGTACAAACAAACAGGATACTACCTCTGGAAATAAAAGTAGTGACCTAAACAGGTAAGCCAGAAAAACATCAAACTAACGAAAAAAGGCGATGAAAACTCCTTCAACGGGCTTCATCGCCTTTTTTGAGTAACTGCTATTTCTGTAGATTCAAAAATACTGCAACCCACTGTGCTTCTTTTATTATTATCATAACAATAGCAAACCCTAATATTGTGCAGATTCATTTTGGATAACTGCCTTGTTAGTGAGTAGTTTTGCTGAAAAAAAATTTTAATGAAACGAGTTGTAATTACAGGTATGGGAGCATTGACTCCCATTGGCAATGACCTTAATACCTTCTGGGAGAATTTGTCGCATGGCGTGAGCGGTGCCGCATCCATCAGCTATTTTAATGCTTCTAAATTTCGCACACAGTTTGCCTGTGAGCTTAAGGATTTTGATGCTACACGGTATCTGAACAAAAACGAAATACGCCGTACCGATCCTTTTACCCAATATGCCCTCATCTCTACGGAAGAAGCTGTAAAAGATGCCGGATTGGAGTTTGAGAAAATGGACCCTTTTGATGTTGGTGTGATCTGGGGATCGGGCCAGGGTGGTATGGGCATCTTTGAAGACCAAGTAAAGGAGTATGTGCAAAATGACTTCAACCCGCGCTTTAATCCTTTCTTTATTCCCAAGCTCATCATCAACATGGCTCCCGGACTGATCTCTATGCGCTATGGCTGCATGGGTATCAACTATGCTACGGTTACCGCGTGCGCTACGGCCAACACAGCCATCATGGACGCGCTCAACTACATCCGGTGGGGCAAAGCCAAAGTCATTATCACCGGTGGATCGGAAGCACCCATCACGCAGGCATCGATGGGAGGCTTCAGTGCCCTCAAAGCCATGTCGTCACGAAACGACAGCCCGGCCACAGCCTCCCGTCCGTATGATGTAAACCGCGATGGCTTTGTAATGGGTGAAGGTGCCGCCACGCTGATCCTGGAAGAATATGAGCACGCCAAAGCTAGAGGCGCAAAAATCTATGCGGAAGTGGCCGGTGCTGCCATGACTGCCGACGCCTACCACATGACCGCCACACACCCGGAAGGACTGGGTGCTTATGAAGGCATGAAGCGGGCACTGGATGATGCCGGTCTGAACCTTACAGAGGTAGATTATCTGAACACACATTCTACCTCTACCCCCGTAGGCGACATCAGCGAAGCAAAAGCAGTGACCAAACTATTTGGTAACGCTCCCCAGCACCTGCACATCAGTGCTACCAAGTCTATGACGGGCCACCTGCTGGGTGCTGCCGGTGCCATAGAAGCTATCGCCTGCGTCAAAGCCATTACACATGGTGTCATTACCCCCACTATCAATACGGAAACCATTGATCCAGAGATTCCTAAAGGACTACAGATCGTGCTGAAAGATGCCCTGGAAAAGCCTGTGAAAGTGGCCATGAGCAACACCTTTGGTTTCGGCGGTCATAATGGCATCGTCGTCTTCAAGCAAATAGAGTAAGAAGGAGAACGGGAAATAGGAGTCTGAAGACAGGCCCTGACTTCGGTTTCCTGTTTTCCGACTCCCGATCTTCTACCTTCTCAAATTCCGAAAAAAAGCCTGCAACATGGCCTGCGACTGTTCAGCCAGTATGCCATGATGCACAGTGGTTTTGGGATGCAGAGGCGATATGCCGTAGGTGGTAAACCCCTTGCGTGCGTCTTGTGCGCCATAGACCAGTCCGCCCATTTGTCCCCAGTACAAGGCACCTGCACACATCAGGCAGGGTTCCAGCGTCACATACAGCGTACAGTCGGGTAGGTATTTAGCTCCCAGGTAGTTGAAGGCAGCAGTGATCGCCAGCATCTCGGCATGAGCAGTAGGGTCCTGTAGCCTTTCTGTCTGGTTGTAGGCTTTGGCTACCACACGCGTGCCTGCCACCACCACAGCACCCACAGGCACCTCACCCTCCTGCATGGCATACTGTGCCTGCTGCAAAGCCATGTGCATAAACCGTTCGTGAGCTGTTAAATCATCAGAAGATGGCATAGCAGGCAGATTATTATAGTTTTATGCTGTTGACGATTGTTTCGGCTGTTACCTGCCATTGCGCTTGTTGCTGTGCAGGGGCTGTGAAGTTGAAGACGTAGGTTTTGCCCTTGTGTATTGTGTAAGCGATGTACGTATACTTTCTGACAGGCTGCTGCATGGTCAGCGTACCTTCTTCCGGCAGCACCAGCGAAACGAAGGCAAACAATACAAAGTCCTTTCCATTGATCTTCTCAATGCCTTCCTTCAGAAATTTCACCTCATCGTACAACGACTCGATATTGGCCTTATAAAAGTTCTGTAGCATTGGCAGGTCATCTGCCTGCCAGCGTGCGTTAGAGGTATTCACCGCCAAATCTGCCTGCTGGTCTGGACTGGTATAGGCGGCTAGCGGTCTGCGTCCCGACAGGTATTTCTGGCTTAGCAGGCTTTCGGTCATGGCGGTAAATGATTCGGGAAGCTGTAGGGTGATCCCTTCGGCCACTTCCGTCTTCACATACTTATCTTTGTGCTGGTAAAAACCGGTAACTGTTAGTAATATTGTAGAGCAAAGCAAAAGTGCTTTCATAAAGGCATGTTAGTTTAATGTTGCAACAAAATTCAACCCAATTGTGGATATTTATATCAAACACTCAGGGTCTGTCAAAGGTTAAGATGATAAAATACAACGTAAATATATACAATGAAACCCATATCACTTTTTAGCAGCACTTATTTATCCGCAGGTTTGGTGGCTGTGGCCCTGATTTTTTCTCAATGCGGTGGCAGCGGCAATTATAAAGAGAACAAAGATGCAGCGAGCAAAACAGCCGACTACGACGAAAACGAAGCCATGTATCCAGAAGAGAAAGTGCAGAACAATACCAACCTTGAGGATAACCAACCCCTGGAACTAAACGGAGAAGGGTACGAGAACCTGGACAAGAAAACGCTGCTGGCTACTCTGAATAAACAAAAGGAGTTGATAGAGGACCGTATGGAAGAAATGGAAAATACACCGCAGAACGATGCTGACAACAGCACGGTAGAAGGCAACATACAACAGCTAAGGGTCTACAAGAAAAAGATAGATGACGAAATTACCAAAGTAAGAAATGCCAGCGATGATCAGATAGCAAAGGTAAGCAAAACCGCACAGGCTGCCATCAAGGGTGCAGGTGCCATCATGCAAAGCAGGCGTATGCAGCTAGACCGGGGGTTTTAACTGATCCTGCTGTATGACCTATGATCAATACATTGGTGCCGGTTTTATAACGAAGCCATCAGGTGCAACTGCAAGAACATCCAGACAGTGAGTTCAGATGTGCTACGATCAATAAATTTGCTCTCATAAGTCAGCCTTTTAACCATGTCATCTTGAAAAAATAACCGAAGATTATCCGGCACCTTGACTTTATCTTCTAAAAATTCTCCTATATTAATATCAATTGTGCAACATTACATCTCATAAAATTACCGCCAACGTCTTAGTCTGACGGCTATGGTCACAAGACCCACAAAAACAGGGGGCTGCTAGCCTGGAGAAGTTGCTACAGGGAAATCAGTAATGTTTTCAGGCATCATCTTCCATGTATATTTTAGCCTGCTTCGGAAATTTCTTGATCAGCCATTGCAAAACTTCCAGTTGTGAGCTTACCGTACCCCTTCTTATTTGTGCCAGGAGCTTTAAATGATCAGGTCTGGGTAAGGTTAAGTTGGAAGCACCTTCGTTGCATACAGAGCAAATCGTTCTCAAATTTGAGGCATCGTCTGCACCTCCCTGAGATTTGTCTATAATATGACCTATATGCAATCTGGTTTTCCTTTAACAAAGCTTTAATGATTTGAACACCTATCTTTTCTGCTACGGGCGGAGGAAAAGCATTACCTACTTGTCTGTAGGCAGATGTTTTTTTTCCAGTAATCATCCAATCTTCAGGAAAACCTTGAAACAAAGCTGCCATTTTCACCGTTAGCCTCGGCATCCCTTCAAAGCTTTCTGCTGGTGGCAAGTCCGCTAATCCCTTGCCATCTACACCTAATTCTTTCCAGGCCATCTTAGCTCTGGTTGGACCCAAATCTGCTCCGCCATGTTTTTTGGAGCCTCCCACTAGCGTAGGCGCAATTTTGCTTGCCATTACTTTCCATTCTCTGGCATTCCATCCCGCAGATGACATTTCCTCAAATAGCGTTTCCCCCACGGCGGTTACATGTCCTGACTGCTTTGGCCAATTGAAATACTCCTCATACTCGCTTTTCAGAGCCACTAAAATGGCACGTGGCCTAAGTTGAGGAACGCCATAATCTGATGAGTTGACAAGCTTCCAATCACAAAAATACCCCATATCTCTAAGTTGATGTAGGATTGATCTTCTGTAGCTATCAAGTTTTTTAGATAATATACCTTTGACATTTTCGAGCATCACTGCTTTTGGGTGGCATTCTTCTATAAGTCTTAAAGCTTCAGGAAACAAATCCCTGTCATCTCCTTCTCCTAGCTGTTTTCCTGCTGCTGAAAATGGTGGGCAAGGCACGCCACCAGCTAACAAATCTATGTCTTTGTAATGGCTTGCCGTAAATTCTTTTACGCTACCATGTACAACATTCCAGGTCGGGCGATTTCTCTTTAGAGTTTCACAGGCATCTTTGTCTATCTCTATCAGTGCCAGGTGTTCAGACCCAGCTTTTTCCAAGCCTAATGCCTGACCACCAGCACCGGCACAGATTTCAATCGATCGGAACATAGTTTTTAGGTATTTATTCAAATATGAGGATACCACTTTACTTTTGCCTCTGAAAAGAGAACTAAATCTAAGCACCTTCAAAATGGCTTGTGGGACAAAAGGCAATGGAATTGAAAAACAATAGATAATATTCGCTACGTATTCAAAGCCTCTTTGTACACGCTGATGGCCCGGTCGCGGGCTTCTTTGTGGTTTACCATAGGTTCGGGATACTGGTCGGTGCCGTATTCAGGTACCCATTTCTTGATATAGTCTTCGGTGTTATCAAACTTTTTGGTTTGCGAATGTGGGTTGAAGATGCGGAAATAGGGTTGGGCATCCACGCCGCTTCCCGCAGCCCATTGCCAGCCACCGTTGTTGTTGGCCAGCTCATAGTCCAGCAGCTTTTCAGCAAAATACGCTTCGCCCCAGCGCCAGTCTACCAACAGGTGTTTGGTGAGGAAGCTGGCGGTGATCATCCGCACCCGGTTGTGCATGTAGCCGTTCTTGTTGAGTTCGCGCATACCTGCATCTACGATGGGGAAGCCCGTCGTGCCTTCACACCAGCGGCGGAAATCTTCTTCGTTGTTGCGCCACGGAATCTTATCATATTTTGGCTTAAAGGAGGTATCCACTACCTGCGGATTGTGGTAGAGTACCTGCATATAAAACTCCCGCCAGATCAGTTCGTTCAGGTAGGTGTCGTTAATCTCTTTGGCTTTGCGGGCCAACTCGCGGATGCTGAGCGTGCCATGTCGCAAGTGCACGCCCAGCCGCGTGGTGCCGTCCTGTGCCGGATAGTCGCGCTTCTTCTGGTAATGGCGAATCACTTCGTCATCGATGTGGTTGGGCGGAATTTCAATGTCGGCACGCTCAAAACCCAGCTCCTGAAGGGAGGGCATAGGCAGCGGTTTGGTAGTGTACCAGTTGGAAAAAGAAAGGGCAGCAGGATACGATTCCAGCATCTCGTCTTTGAGCTGGCCAAGCCATGCCCGTTTGTAAGGGGTAAACTTCTTGTAACCCGTACCTGACTTGGTAAGTATCTCGTCTTTCTCAAAAATGACCTGGTCTTTGTAAGTATGAAAAGGGATGTCCGCTTTCTCCAGCAGCTTTCGAGTATTCTCGTCGCGCTTTTTGGCATACGGCTCGTAATCGTGGTTGGTATAGACAGCCGCCACATCGTATTCCTGTAGAATTTCCTGCCATACTTTTTCAGGTACTCCATGCCTGATCAGCATCGAGCTGTCTTTCTGCTGAAGCTTTTGGTGCATGGCACTGAGGGTATCATGCAGAAACATGACCCTGGCATCATGCTTTTCTTCCAGATCATCCAGGATGTTGGTATCAAATATAAACAGCGGCAGCACCGGCGTGTCTCCCTTCAGAGCATGGTATAGGCCCGTATTGTCTTCAAATCGCAGGTCGCGCCTAAACCAGTATATGGCAACTTTGTTAGTAGGCATTGGTAGAGGTTATTGGTTATAGTTTTAAGCATAACATGAAGGAGGATATGATGTTTGCTTATGTGTTTTGCAGGGATTTAAAACAAGTAACCTATGTTGATTTGTGTCCACATCTGATCTATGTATTTTACGCCTTCCCGTTTTAGAGGAATGGCTGATGGAGAAACATTGAATTTATACCAGCTTCGGCTATAACCCCATGAGCCATTGATCTCAATAGTAAATCGCTTGATAGTGCGCTGATACCCTATCATAGCATCCAGGCCAACATTGTGTCTTTCTTCAAGACCATCCCATAAAAATTGCTGACTATACAAGGGAGCAATGCCCATAAAAAAGCCGCGATAGGCATAGTCCTTGCGAGTAGCTTTGCGAAAGTAATAGCGAGGCCCTAACTTTATGGTCCAGGACAGTACCTGACTAGCACTTACCTGCTGGCTGTTGTCATATATATCATGGTAATAATTGCTGTAAAAGAACTGCAATGTATAGGTACATCTTGGATGTGCATTGAAAGCTCTTTCGTATTGAACGCTTAGAAAATAATCATTGGTAAATGCATAAGGGAGGGTAGGAAACAGGGAAGTTTTGATATTGGCTTTTCCTGCATAGCTTTGCCCATATACGCAGTGTAAACCTACTAGGTAAAAAAACAGGATGGCAATTTGTGCGTTCTTCAAAGCCTTTCAGTTGGAAATATACCCATCTTACTTAAACTGCCCCTTGTCTAAAAACGCTGGTGACTTTTCTTCGTACCCTCCTATCTGGTAGGTAATCCCCACCCGAATAGCCAGAGAACGCTCCCAAAATCTATAATCTATATTAGTTGGTGAAGGGGGCACCTGAGGATCAAACCAAGCAAAGGTAATACCTGCACTAGCATCTAGGCCCCATCTTTTATAAATCTTAGGTTGCATACCCACGCCAAGCACATTTTCCAATACAAAGTAAGGTCCTACACTGGTAAATACGGCATTAGGGGAACCACTCTTTGTAGTATGACAACTAAATTTTTTATCATAACTAGCATTCATTGATAAGTTTGGCTGAAATAAATAAAAAAGATAGGGATTATATGAATTAGCCCTAGGAGATTTAAATAGCTGGTATCTATAACCAAAATTAAGCCCCATATGTCCTCCTATAAACTCACGCAATCTTTGGCAACCATATTCTTTATAAAACACCCATCCATCAAATGCAGAATTATTATGATGTACCCTGGTTTGTAGGCGCATCCTTAACCCTCCTACAAAGGTATGTCTACCTATGGAATGGTGGTAGTTTAAAGAGATATTCTGGCCGATGTGTGCAAAGCTGTAATAGAGACTTAAATCTTTTCTTCGTATCTGTTCTGTTTCCTGGGCATTAACATTTGAAGTTATAACCCAAACAATTAATAGAGAAAAAACTTTTGTTGTGAAACTGTACATTAGCATTTACTTTGATTTGCAAAAAAGTAGTGCAGCTATTTTACAAGCTGCACCATATTATAAAACATGGTTTTAATAAGGATCACCAATATCTGTAAGTAGCAGAAATTTAATATCATTGGTATCTACCCTTTCTCCACACGCATAATTATCAGAACCTTGATACCAGTTGAATGAACCTGTTACTAAGGGAGCCTCTCTTGATCTATAAACAAGATAAAAAAAGCTATTAGAACCTGTTTTTCCAGAAAGGGTCTTTCCTGAAGTACCTACTCCTTTCGTATAGTTTTCCTCTCTGGTTGGCCATGGATCATCATCATATACCAAATAAACAACCGCATCTCGTCTGGTATCTTTATCTGTAGTAAATCCATATCCTCCAGGTCCTTGTCCCGGTTTGTACGCCACTACTAAACCACCCCAATCTTGTACAATCGTTTTATGTGGATAGAGGTCCTTATTAATTTGATTTAAAAAGACATTAGTTATCAATAGCCCTGTTTTTTTATAATGATACTCTGGGTATGGCTGGCCATAAAGGCTACCAGAACTTACCTCCCACCATTCGCTTCTATCCGACCGGCTAGTAAAAGTATTATATCCACTTTCCCATATAGAAGTCATGCTTATCTTAATTTCACTCTTCCCACCTAAGAAGCCATCTCTGTCATTTTTAAGTTTTAATTGACTTACATGAACAGAAATACCGTATGGCGCATTTAGGGCGTAGGAAGTGTTACCATCATAAGTGCAATAACGAGCAGGACCAGGTACAGGAGGTTTGGGAGGCTTAGGAGGACTGGGGGGCCTAGGGGTAGGACATCCAGGTAAGTAGGGATTGTCACTACACTCTATTGGTACCATATTAGTTTTCATTTCTACATCTTCGCTCATAGAAATCACCCAAACTTCGTTTTCTTTCACATAGGCTTCGTCCACCATAAAACCAGCTTCCACTAAACTGTCTTTTTCATTCAGCGTATAGGCAGGGTATTCCTTCTTATCTATGTCGTCTTCTGCATAAATGACTACTACCGGTGGATTATTTGCTTTAGCAGCACTCTTTCTGGAAGCAGCACCAGTTTGTTTCCTTTCTTCATAATATGGTATATAAACCTGAGGATAGTAAACCATGCTATCAACATCATAAAATGCTTTCTGAGCTTTCTCTAAATCCGCTGCACTGACAAATTTATTTTCCTTTTCCAGCATTGAAACACCGTTTTTCATACTTTCTTGAAACAGCGTAGGTAACAGCACCGTGCTTTCACCAAATGGCTTTTTTTCTACTTCACGATACAATACTTCACGAAAACGTTCATCATTCGCATAACTCATCACAGCCTTACCCAACACGTCCAGATGATGGTAGGTGTATGCTAAGCGAACTTCATAAGGCTGATTATTGATGGTTTGTGGAGTAGCCTTCAGTGCTAATTCCCGATTGCGTTGTGCTTCTTCCAGAATTGGATCTTCTTCGAAGAAGTCTTTACAGGCAGTGGCTATAAGCAGAGAGCTTAGCAACACTATCCTAGTAATAGGAAATAGGAAATAAGAGTTTTTCATAATTGATTGGTTATGATGTGTAAAAAGTAGATTTAATTTATGTGTTACGTTAGTTGAAAACAGTTCCTTATAACTCGAAACGTATTGCACCTACTCTTATAATCAATCGCACGTTTGCGATACTAATGTAATTTATTTTTATTGTAAGATGCAACAAATAAGTAGTAATCTTTTACAAACTAAGTATACCGTTCAATATTGATGTATAGCAGATGTTTATTTATCTTAAACAAAACAAGGGCATAACGCTTATCAGTATATAGTCCCCCGACTCCTACATATCAGTAATAGTATTTTAATCCATATTTTTTATGAGAAATCTTTTGAAACCTTATCTCCATCGCAGCATCTATTTTCTTTTGCTTCCGATGCTCTTTGTCATAGCATCGTGCGACAAAAAGGACGATCCTGTGAAGCCCGATCCTACCCAAACCATTGCCGACCTGATAGACCAGAATGATCAGTTCAGCATGCTTGATTCTGCTCTACAGATCACCGGCCTAACCAGCACGTTCAGCGGCACAGCAGATTATACGGTATTTGCGCCTACAAATCAGGCATTTACTGCTTTCTTCGATGGTTCTGATGACTTTGATAAGTTGTCTGATATCAGTGTGGCATCTCTCACTGATCTTTTAAAATACCATGTAGCCAACGGAAACAATCTTTCCAGTAGTCTGAAAGACGGACAGAGTGTGCCTACCCTGCTGAGTGGCAAGAACCTGACCATAGGCGTAAGCGGCAGCACAGTAACAGTCAATGGCATAAGTGTGACTGATGCTGATATTGAAGCCAAAAACGGGGTGATACATGCCATAGGCAGCCTGCTGGTGCCGGAAGGCTTTACGCTCGAACCGGCAGCACCTGACCAGAACATAGCCGAAATAGCCACAGCTACGGAAAGCCTGAGCACTCTGGTGGCTGCACTGAAAAGATTCCCTGACCTGCTGGCCTCTGCCTCGGATGCCACTGCTACGCTTACCGTGTTTGCCCCTACCAATGATGCTTTTTCAAAACTGCTAACCACCTTATCAGAAGCGCTGGGCACTCCTGTAGAAAGCCTGGACGATGTGCCGGATTATGCGCTGAGAGAAGTGCTTACCTATCATATATTAAGCAGTGCAAAAGCATCAGGCGACCTGATGGCTACCGAAACTACCCTGGAAGGAAGTACGCTGGCGATAGATACGACTAGTGGTGTGGTGATCAACGGAAATACCAACGTGGTAGCTGATATGGCCAATGTGATGGCTACCAACGGCGTGGTGCATGTGATTGATGCAGTGTTGTTGCCACCGCTTATCACAAAAAGTCTGGGGACGGTATTGCAGCCAGCCATTTTTGATGCTGAAGGCAGATTCACCACCCTGGTGACCGCTATAAAAACAGCCAACCTGGTAGATGCTCTTACCAATCCTGATGCTACTCTTACCGTGTTTGCGCCTACCAATGACGCTTTTGATAGCCTCGTGGCAGCGTCAGGTCTGGAAAGTATCGATCAGCTACTAAGCTCTGATAGGCTGGCAGGTATTCTACAGTATCATGTGTTAGGTACTACTATCAATTCAGAAGATATTGCACAGGGTCCATCCAGCGTCGTTCCATTGCTGGAAGGCACCAAGCTGTATATCAGCAATAATGATGATGGGATATTCCTCAACGGAAACGCGCAGGTAATTGTCCCTGATCTGATGACTGACAACGGAACGGTACATGCAATCAATGCAGTATTAATTCCGCCTACCCAAACAGTAGCTGATATTGCCATCAATGCTTCACAGGCCAGTGAGCCACAATTCACGCTGCTGGTGGCAGCTTTGCAACATGCAGACGATACCGGCGGAGACCTGATAACACTTTTGCAGAATACAGACAGCACCTACACAATTTTTGCGCCTACCGATCAGGCATTTATAGATGCAGGTTTTGCGGATGTGGCGGCTATAGAAGCGGTAGACCCCGTGGTGATGAGAAATATACTTCTATACCATGTGGTTACATCAGGCGCACTTTTATCTACCGACCTAACTTCCGGCGAGGTAGCTACCGCCAATGGAACAGTGATGGTCAATGTTGGCGATAGCATCATAATTACTGATGAAAATACTGCTTCTAAGGATGCTACGGTGGTGACACCCAACGTACTAGGCACCAATGGCGTGATCCACATCATAGACCAGGTGTTGCTTCCCGGATAAATAATTGCTTTGATATTGAATTGAAAAGTATAATGCCCCTCTTACACTAAGAGGGGCATTATTTTAGGCAAATGCATCGGCATAATCGTGAGCAAAACGCTCAAAACTGTGAGGAGCATGGCCTGTTACTGTAGCCACATCAGAGGTGACCGTGGCTGCTTCACCACGCGCATAATGGGCATAATCTTCAATCAGGCCCTGTGCCTGCCAATCCGGAAAGCCAGCAGAAAGCAGTGCGCCAAGCATATCTTCCGGCGAAACATCCACAAACTGCACGGATTGGTGCATGGCTTTAGCCAAACCATCGGCCATCTGCTGATGCGTCAAAGCTTCCGGTCCGGTGAGGGGGTAGGTCTTGTTCTGGTGGCCTTTGCCCGTGAGCGCAGCTACAGCCACGGCTGCAATATCGCGAATGTCAATGGTACTGATCTTTGCATCTCCCACAGCGGCAAAGAATTTGCCCTGCTCGATGATAGACTGACGAAAACCCAGCAAACCCTGCATAAACAGGTTGGGCCGCAAGAAAGTATAAGCCATTCCTGATTGGCGAACCTTGTCTTCAATGGCAGCATGGTAACGCAGAAACCGCACGGGAGAGTGCAAGTCTGCCTGCCACTGAGAGAGCTTTACCAGGTGTGGTAGCCCGGCACGCTGTGCTGCTTCTACAAAATTACTTTGTAAACTCTCTGCTTTCTCTGAAGAATTAGTCAGCAAAAAAGCACGCTCTATTCCCTGAAGAGCCTTTTCAAGGCTTGGCAGATCATTAAAGTCGCCTTCCACGATTTCTATTCCTTCAAAGGTGTTAAGTTTTTTAGCATCCTCTGCTGACCTAACCATTGCACGGAAAGGAACATTTTGTTGAGCAAGCTGTTTTGACAGCTCTGTACCAATGTTACCAGTTGCTCCGGTAATCAGTATCTGAGGTGATTTTGAAGTTGACATAGGATTATGTTTTACGTTCTACAATTTTTATTACAGTGCAAAGATGCGGTTTTGAACTTGTTTAAAATTGTAAGAAAACGAAACAGTTCATTCGGGCTTGGCTCTACAGATGTCTTGTTGAAACTTCAGATATTTGGTAGGAGAGAGGTTCAGATAATGTTTGAAATCATGGATCAGCTGGCTTTGGTCGTAGTAACCACACAGGTTAATAATTTCAAACCAATCTACTTTTGTGGCATCATCAGTACGATTTTCCAGTAGTTCGATGGCTTTCAGGAAACGTTGATAGCGGTTACGTTCTTTGTCGCTATATCCCAGTTGCATTTTATGCTTGAGCTGTATATTGCGCTCACTCTGGTGGTTTTTCTGTGCCACCATTTTAATAGAACTTAATCCCGGTTCATTTTTCTGATAATCAGCAAGTTGCTCAATAATAGCATCCTTTTTTTTCAGGTATGGCTGGCTGAAGGAAAGGATGCGCTCTATCCTTTCTGTGGAAGAAGGTATCTGTTTTAATGTATG
The DNA here is from genome assembly GCA_958296015.1 of Cyclobacteriaceae bacterium. Lineage (GTDB taxonomy): Bacteria > Bacteroidota > Bacteroidia > Cytophagales > Cyclobacteriaceae > JAJNNC01. The sequence continues at coordinate 13,965 of CATQIH010000021.1, read as the reverse complement.
CCATAAGTCTGTAAAGCAGTTTTCATTCAGCAGCTTATCCGGGTGAATGGGCAACTGATCAAACAGCATGGCCGACCCGAAAAAACGATAAAATGCATCATCCTGAAAGTTAGCTGCCAACATTTCTGCGCCCGCCGGTAGCGTATAGTCAATAGGTTGCTTGACAGGCCCTAACAAGAGGCACTTATCAATGGTAAGATGTATGCCCTGTCTGGAGGTGTATATTGCTTTTTTTCCGAAACTAAATATTAAAACAGCCTGAAAAGAGGGCAGCAATGTCTTGCAAACGGACTGCGTTGACTGATTCTGTGCTGTATAGAAATGAGAGAAAATATCCCTAAATGCTGCTGGCACTGCAATTCGCTGGCTGGTATACAGAGGCGGGTCTTTTTCCATCTTTTATATACTGCAATCTGTTGAATTTTGTTATAACCCACCATAGGTTTCTTTGATAAGATCACTTCCAATTCTGATGGGGGCACAAAATCCAGCTTTCACTGGATTATGCAGTATATATTCATGATACGAGAAAGCTCATTTCGGTCGCAAACCAAGCCGTTTTACATCAAAAACTGTCTAAACTTTATCCAATTCAAGTAAGAAAGGATTGGTAATGGTTTTCTTACCAAAACGGATTAACAGTGCAGTCAAATCCTTTTCATCAATATTTTCCTTACTTAATACCTCTTTTACCGCTGGTCTATTTGTACTTGGAATACGGCTTATAAAAAAGGGCCACAACTCTTCAGATTCGTAAACTTTATCCAAATCTGGAAAATCAATTAAAGGAAGAATATTATCTTACCGTCTAAATGGTTCTGTATACCTAAATAACCATTTCCCGCCTTTTATTTCTAGAGTACCTACAGGTAAATTATGGTACATAAGCCCAAAAGACACATGGCTATTCTTTGGTAAAGAAGTTTCTTCTAATCCTTCTGGTTTGCTTAAAAGTCTTTTTAATTTATTAATCATGATTAGTTGAATAACTCAAGTAAGTCGCTGTATCGTTGCCGCAAACAAAAGATGATAACTTTCATCCTTTCTTTACTAACAAGTTGGCTAAATTCTTTCTCAATTAACTCTAAGCATCTGCCAAACTTCTTATCGTTTAATAAGTTAGCAAATTCTTTTTTATCTTCTACATTGCTTTTGTCAACAAAAAATTTAACAAGTTGAAAGTGGTTTAAGTTTTCATTTCCTTCCCACCCAACCTTCGGTTTTGAATTATTTATATATTTGCTTATCTCTTTTTCATTAAGGTTTCTGTATAAAGATATGACTTTTTTTTCGTAACCATTCCAAAACAATCCTCTAGCTGTATCATAAATAGGTGCAAAATAAGGATGATGCGCTCCTTTCAAGTGCCTAACGATACCCCAATTATAGAAATGACGGTCATTGTTGCCCACTAAAGCATCAAAGAGCAGCATCTTTTTGAATTCTTAAAAAAGCTTCTCTTTTTCTAAAGGAAAAGTTTTAGCAATGGCATCTTCTGTAAATTGAGTAGTAAAGAAATCTCTAGCCATTCCTTTTGCCTCAATCTCCTCCACAAAGCCTTTGTCTGATAAATAACCCGCATAAACTTCAGCACCGTGTACTAATTGCTGATCCTTCTGTAAAAAGTATTTACTTAGAAAACGAACTTGGTTACCAATTTTAACCAATCAGGAAAAGGCCATATTAAATTCAAGCTTTTCACCAACACGGTTCAATAAGTATTCGGTTATAGATTCATTTGGGTACCATCTATGTCTTACTTTGGCGATATAGAGTGTCCATTTTCTTTTGTTACTTTTCCTGGCTTTTCCATAATCATATACCTTTATAAAATCTTTTGGTGCTTCTCCCGATATACTATATTCATTAATGATGAAATATTGATGCTTTTTGAGCGTGGGAATCAATTTATGAGACTTTGGCTCATACCCTGAATATTCTTTAATCGGTACGCCTTCTAAATGCCTCATATCGTATGTTTTTTTCTCTTTGTTCTAAATGGAGCAATAGGCACTCTATACTATTGCAGAAAAATACCTGGCCTAGCATCTTATCAATACCAGGCATCTATATCTCAAAAAGTATGCGTTCCGATGTTTGAAGGCCAGTCTACCACTTCCAGTTTCCCATTCCACGGTGGCCGTTCCACGGTGGCCGTTCCACGGTGGCCGTTCCACGGTGGGCATCTCCAAACTAGTCTACATTGTCGTGCAGAAACTTGTTATTGCCCAGGATGTTGTTGTCGTCGTCCAGGGTGTAGCGCGATACGTTGCGGTCGTTCCATGAAGGTACGCTGTACAAGTGTACATTTTTCCTGAGATACGCCGGCTCATCATAGTTCTCTTTGCGGAACATATCGTGGTTGTTGTTGTCAGGAGCACTCACACTTTTGTGGTTGCGCATCTGGTTTTTACGGGCATATGCTTCTTCCATCAGCAGCTTTTTCTTCTGGCTGACCGGCTGTTGGTGTTCCTGCTCATTATCCTGGCGCACTTCCTGGTTGTTGCTGTGGTTGGGCGTTGGCTCATATTTGTCGTCGTCATCCAGCGAATGGATTTTGCTTTCCCACGGATATTTATAGTCGCTCATATCAAAGTTAACCTCACGGTTGTGGTAAGGGTTGAAGCTTTCTTCCTCGTCAAGATCAACAGGCGGGCGTCTTTGTGGAGGGTCGTGGCGGGCAGCCGCCTCCTGTGATCTTTCGTGCGGTGGATTTCTCCGCTGTTGTTCTTCGCGTATCTGTCTGCTGGATTCCAGATCGTAGACTTTCTTGGAATCTTCCGCATGAGGTGCTGCCGGTGCAGGCTCCTCATCTTCCTCATCTGCATGGAAGCCGGTAGCAATCACTGTGACCATGATTGCCTCGCCCAGTTCGTCATCGATACCATGACCAAAGATCATTTCTGCCTCATCACCAGCCTCATTCTGGATGTGTTCAGTAATTTCAGACAGTTCGTCCATCGACATTTCAGAACGTTCGCCGGAGCGGATAGAGAGCAGTATTTTTCTGGCACCCAGGATATTTTTGTCGTCCAGCAACGGAGAAGAAAGGGCTTCTTCGGCAGCGCGCCGGGCACGGTTCTCTCCTTCTGCCTTAGCAGAACCCATCACGGCAGCACCAGAACCGGCCATCACTGTTTTGACATCTTCAAAATCTACGTTGATGTAGCCAGCCACGGTAATGATTTCTGCGATGCTTTTAGCAGCAGTAGTTAAGATATTATCAGCCTGGGCAAAAGCATTCGACAGGCTTAGGTTGCCATACACCTGCCGGAGCTTGTCATTGAGGATCACCAGTACTGTATCGCAGTTGTTGCGCAGCTCGCGGATGCCTTCTTCGGCCAGCTTTTTCTTTTTTCTACCTTCAAACCCAAAAGGCATGGTGACAATACCCACGGTTAGTACGCCCAGTTCGCGGGCCACTTTGGCCAGCTCTGGTGCTGCCCCTGTGCCTGTGCCACCACCCATACCGGCAGTGATAAAGACCATCTTCGTATCTGAGCTGAGCATCTCTCTGATCTCTTCCTTGCTCTCTACAGCAGCACCCTTGCCTTTTTCAGGATTGGCACCGGCACCCAGACCAGCGGTGAGTCCTATGCCAATTTGTAGCTTATTAGGTACAGGACTGACATGCAGTGCCTGAATGTCGGTATTACAGACGATAAATTCTACGTCTTTGATACCCTGGCTGTACATATGATTGACAGCGTTGCTGCCTCCGCCACCTACACCTATAACTTTGATGATAGATTTTTGCTGGGCGGGCAATTCAAACATATAGGATTTTTCTGACATAACTCTTAAAATTTAATATTCTTCTTTTTCGTTGAAATCATCAATGAGTATCTTTTTGGTTTTCTCCAGCATTCTCCTGAAAAACATAGAGCCTTGCTTATCATCAGATTTTTTGTTCTGCTTCAGCTTATGACCGTCTTCGTGTTCTTTCTTTCGTATGTAATCCATATTTCTCTCGTCCAGTGCTTTGTAGCCTGAGAGCACCAGCCCAACAGAGGTGGCAAACATCGGTGTTTTCACATCTTCAATCTTGCTCTTACCTAGATACTCATTGGGGTGCCCTATTCTGGCATCCGTAGCGCACATCAGTTCGCAGAGGTGTTTTACATAGGCTAACTGGGCACCTCCGCCTGTGAGGACGATACCGGCTGTGAGTTTTTCGGCAAAGCCTGAAGCAATGATCTCGGCGTGTACCAGCTCGAATATTTCCTGCATACGCGCTTCTACAATGTAGGCTAGGTTCTTCAGCGATATTTCTTTGGGCGGACGGTCACGCAGGCGGCGGATAGAGACGATCTCGTTGAAACTGGCTTCTTCGGCAATGGCTTTGCCAAACTTGATCTTCAGCAACTCGGCCTGTTCTCTCATCACAGAGCATCCCTGCTGAATGTCTTCGGTAATGATGTCACCACCGAATGGAATGACGGCTGTATGCCGGATGATGCTATCGTAGAAAATAGCAATATCGGTGGTGCCGCCACCAATGTCTACCAGGCATACGCCTGCTTTCTTCTCTTCTTCGCTGAGTACGGCCAGGCTGGAAGCCAGCGGCTCCAGGATGAGGTGCTCTATCTGCAACCCGGCCTTGCGCACACACTTGTTTACGTTGTTAATGGCGTTGGTTTGTGCAGTGATGATATGAAAATCTGCTTCCAGCTTCACACCCGACATGCCCACAGGGTCTACAATACCATCTTCATAGTCTACGGTGTAGTGCTGGGGCATCACGTGGATGATCTCGCAGCCGGGCGGGGTTACGATGCGGTACATATCGTTGGTGAGCCGCTCCACATCAGCTACCGTAATTTCTTCATCTTTAGAATTGCGTGTGATACTCCCATGATGAATTGAGCTTCTGATATGCTGACCTGCAATGCCCACGTTGACCACCTGTATATTGATACCAGATTGCTCTTCCGCTTCCTGCACAGCCTTGCGGATGGCCATCACGGTTTTATCGATATTGGATACGATGCCACGGCTGACCCCATCAGAAACCGCTTTGCCCATTCCCAGGACTTCCAGCGTTCCATATTCATTTTTGCGGCCAACGATAGCGCAGATTTTGGTGGTACCAATATCTAATCCGACAACGAGTTTTTCTTCTTGCATAAGTTTATGGGTTAGTCACACACAATTTGATTCTGATACTTCAAATTAACATTCTTGTAGTTGTCCCACCCTTTGCGGGGCATTATTTGCTTATAAAAGATGCTTAGTCTGGCAAATTTACTCTCTATATTTTCTGCCTTTCCAAACGCGATCTGTTGCTTGCCTATCTGCGGATAGAGCGTAACCTCTCCATCTTTCTGCACCTCCACCTGGGCGATCTGCGCTTTCCAGAACGCATCTTCTTCTATATAATGAATGAGCTGAAAAATCGCCTGATCTTCCGCATTCTGTAGCTGGTGTTTTACCAAATACGGCGCGTAAGATCCGCTTACCAGCGTAACCCGGGCAGTATACCTGTCGGATACCGGCAGTATTTCACCATCCGTACTGATGTAGGCGTCGGGTGCATCGGCTTGCAAAACCCGGGCAATGGGCCTGTTTTGAAAAGCTTCTACGATCAAGTTTCCTTTCAAGTCTTTATAAACATTCGCTTTTTTGATATACTTATTGGTCTCGATCCTTCTTTCCAATTCTTTGAGGTTCAAATCTGCCAGGTGTATACCAACGATCTGTTCGGCACCAGTATTGGTCATCAACAAGTGCACATCGTTTTCATTGACGAAATAGTTCTGGTACCTATTCTTAATTTCTATAGCCACATGACTGCATGGCTTATGGCTGCGCCTTTTCTCAACAAAAGCAATCAAGCTTATCAGCAGCAGGCACGCGCATACTACTTTTGCACTTCTTTTTGTTTTCATACCGCTGGCTTATTTACATCCTCAATCAGGTCCATTACTTCCTGTGCAATGTGCTGCGCTGCATCGGGCCTGCCCAGCCTGGCAATGTTTTCCTGCAACATCTGCTGTCTGTTTTCGTCATACAACAGGCCGATAGCAGTATCTATGAGGCTATCAGGTGCCTCCTTGTCTGTCACCATTAGGGCTGCATCCAGTTTCACCAGGGCCTCTGCATTTTTTCTCTGATGATCTTCCGCCACGTTGGGCGAAGGCACAAAGATGACGGGCTTTTTCACCAGCGAAAGTTCTGAAATAGCCAGTGCTCCTGCTCTGGAAATCACCACATCGGCAGCAGCATAGGCCAGGTCCATTTGTTTGATAAACTCTCTGAGCACAATGCCTTCCGCGTGCAGCTCTACATTGAGCATCTCTGTCATTTCCTGGTAATAGCTCTGACCACACTGCCAGATCACCTGAATATCCTGCTGTATCAATTTGTCTATCCCGTCTATTACACTGTTGTTCAACGTGCGGGCTCCCAGGCTTCCGCCGATCACCAGTATGGTCTTCTTTTCTGGTGAAAGCCCGAAAGCAGCCAGGGCTTCTTCCCGTTTGCCTGCCAGCCCTTTGGTGGCCACGTCTACAATGTTCTGCCGCACCGGGTTGCCAGTAAATACCAGTTTGTGCTCCGGAAAGAATCTGTCCATTCCCTCATGTGCCACGCAGATTTTCTGCACTTTGTCGGCCAGCCATTTGTTGGTAAGCCCGGCATAAGAGTTCTGCTCCTGTAGCAGCGAGGGAATGCCCCTGTAGCTGGCAGCATAAATAAGCGGACCACTGGCAAAACCTCCTACCCCTACGGCAGCATGTGGTTTGAAGTCAGAAATAATTTTAGAAGCCTTCACCAGGCTGGTAGTCACCTTCAGCGGAAAAGCCAAATTATCGAGCGTGAACCTGCGCTGAATGCCGCTGATCCACAAGCCAATGATGTCATACCCTGCTTCGGGCACCTTTTGCATCTCCATGCGTCCTTTGGCGCCCACAAATAATATGTTGGTATCAGCATGCATCTCTTTCAAGGCATTGGCAATGGCAATGGCCGGATAGATATGCCCGCCGGTGCCCCCTCCACTGATGATAATGCGATATGGTTTTGTAGGCTTCATATTATTTGGCAAGACTGTTTCCTAATATTTTGTTGGCCGACTCTATCAGCCCGTTTTTGCTCACGCTTAGAATAATACCCAGGGCAATGCCTGTAAACAGCAAAGAGGTTCCTCCCATACTGACCAGCGGCAGCGGCAAACCGGTAATAGGTCCTAACCCCACTGCCACACCCATATTGATCATGGCCTGGATAACGATGGCAAAGCTCAACCCGGCTGATAGCAGCCCGCCAAAGGCGCGATCGCTTCTGGAGACGGCCTGCATGCCCCGGTAGAGCAGCCCTAGGTACAGGCAGACCACCAGGATGCCGCCGATGGTACCATATTCTTCGATGATGATGGCATATATAAAGTCGGAATAGGAGGAAGGCAGAAAATTCCGCTGCTCACTTTTGCCCCAGCCTTTTCCGTACACCTCGCCGGTGGCAATAGCAATATATGCCTGCACTGCCTGAAAAGGCTCCTCCTTTTCATTCATAAAAGTTTGTACCCGGCTCACCGCAGTACTTCCGCGCTGCCCCAGCGACAGTGATGCTCCTACAACCAGCACTCCGACCAGGATGAGCGATGCGATATAGCGCACTGGCACCCGGCCAATAAACATCAGCAACATGCAGGTAGCAAACAGCATGATCGCCGACGAAAAGTTGGTCAGGGCAATCAGTCCGCAGATCACGCAGCACCATAGCATAGGCCCTATGATCACCTTGAATTGGTTGACCAGATGCTGCCTGCGCGAAAGCATTCCGGCCAAGTGCGCGATCAGTGCCAGCTTGGCCAGATCCGACGGCTGAAATGCCTGATTGACCATCGGTATGGTGAGCCATCGGGAGGCATCGTTGATATTCTGTCCAAACCTCCAGGTGAAGAGCAACAGCGGTACAGAAAACAACAGCGCAATGGTAGAGATACGGGCAAAATAACGGTAATCAATCTTGTGGGTGATCCACATCGCACCTAAGCTCAACGCAAGCAGCATTCCGTGCTTAAACAGGTAGTACTCCGTGTTGCCTTCCTGCACCCGGTACGCTAGCGTACTCGTGGTGCTGTACACCACCAGTATGCCCAGCCCAGACAGGGCAACGACGATGAACCATATCACAGGATCGCCTTCCAAATTTCGTTTAGCCCAGTCTTTTACCATATCTTTTTGTTTACCTTACTTTTAAAGTGGCCAGCGTCAAGATGGCTAGCACAATGCCTACCAGCCAGAACCGCGTCACGATCTTGGCTTCGTGTATGTTTTTCTTCTGATAATGGTGGTGCAAAGGCGACATCAGAAAAATACGCCGTCCTTCCCCATATTTGTTTTTAGTGTATTTAAAATATGAAACCTGCATGATCACTGAAAGGCTTTCTACCAGAAATATCCCACACATCAGAGGTATCAGAAATTCTTTCTTAACAGCCAGTGCCAGCACCGCGATGATGCCTCCAATGGCTAGGCTTCCTGTATCTCCCATAAATACCTGTGCCGGAAAGGAGTTGTACCACAAAAATCCGATACATGCCCCAACAAACGCGGTAGTATAGATCGTCAGTTCGCCCAAGTCCGGGATGTACATGATATTCAGGTACTGAGAAAACCGCAGGTTACCCGACACATACGCCAAAATTGCCAGCGTGATGCCGATGATCGCAGAGCTACCGGCGGCCAGCCCATCCAGACCATCGGTAAGGTTGGCTCCGTTGGACACCGCCGTGATGATAAACGTAACGATCAGCACATAAACAATCCACGTCAGACTCTCCGGAAAATCTACCAGTCCGAAAGTGATGAAAGACACAAAGTTTCTGTATTCCGCTTCGTTGTTTTTCACAAAGGGAATCGTCGTCTTGGTGGTCTTCACATCGTCGTAAGCCGTATTGGGAATATCATCAGCCGGGTTATCCGCTCCACTGATCAGTTCCATCACCGACTCGTCAAATTCACGCACCAGCACACCATCATGAAAATAGAGCGTAAGCCCTACAATCAGCCCCAATCCTACCTGTCCGAACACTTTAAACCTTCCGGCCAGCCCTTCTTTGTTTTTTCTGAAGGTCTTGATATAATCATCCAGAAAACCTACAGAACCCATCCACACGGTAGTTACCAAGATCAGGATCACATATACGTTTCCAAGACGTGCAAACAACAGCGTAGGGATGATAATAGCTGCCAGAATAATCAGTCCGCCCATCGTGGGGGTGCCTTTCTTCTGTAGCTGCCCTTCCAGCCCCAGGTCTCTCACTTCCTCGCCTATCTGCTTCTTTCTGAGGAAGTTGATCAGTTTTTTACCAAACAAGATCGTAATCAGCAGCGAAAATAACGTAGCCATGCCAGCTCTGAAAGAAATGAACTGGAACAGACCTGCGCCCGGCAGGTCAAAAGTTTTATCTAAGTAATCAAACAGGTAATAAAGCATATGTTTTTTTTACTTACGGCTCAGCGCAAAAGCTTAGCCAAATGCCACTTGCTACGATGGATTAGCGTTGAAAATATCTAAAATAATTTTTTTGTCATCAAAATCATGTTTTACTCCTTTAATCTCCTGGTACGTTTCATGGCCTTTGCCTGCTACCAGTACAATATCTCCTTCCTGCGCCAGTGTACAAGCCGTTTTGATGGCTTCCAGCCGGTTGGTGATCGACAGCACCTTTTTCTGCTGCGTAACTCCAATGCCCGCCTGCATATCTCTGATGATCTGCTCCGGGTCTTCGCTGCGCGGATTATCCGAGGTAAGGATCACCTGATCGCTCAGCCGCGCCGCAATGGAGGCCATCTCCGGACGTTTGGTCTTGTCCCGGTCGCCACCACAACCTACGACGGTAATCACCTTTTCAGTTTTGGTTCTCACATTCTGGATGGTATTCAGCACGTTTTCCAGGGCATCCGGCGTATGCGCATAGTCTACAATGGCTGTGATACCACCGGGCGAAATGATCTGATCGAACCGGCCGGTGGCAGGCTTCACACTGGAAAGCTGCGTGAGCACTTCCTGCGGGTCTTCGCCCAGCAACACGCCTACCCCATACACTGCCAGCAGGTTGTAAGCATTGAAGTCGCCGATGAGTGTAAACCAGACTATTTGTGCCGAATGGTCTTTGCTGCTCATCTCCAGTTCCAATCCTTCCAGAGAGTTGGTCATCACCTTGCCTTTGAAGTCGCTCATGCTTTTGAGGGCATAAGTATTTTTGGCAGCCTTGGTATTCTGCATCATCACACGCCCTCGTTTGTCGTCGGCGTTGACCAGGGCAAACGCATTTTTGGGCAGTTCATCAAACAGCTTCTTCTTGGCCCTGATGTAGTTATCAAACGTTTGATGATAGTCCAGGTGGTCGTGGGTGATGTTGGTAAACACGGCACCTGCCCAGGTAATGCCAGCCATACGGTGCTGCACAATAGCGTGCGAACTGGCTTCCATAAACGCATGGGTGCAGCCTTCTTTCACCATCTGCGCCAGCAAGGCATTGAGTTGCACGGCATCGGGCGTGGTATGCGTGGCAGGAATGATCTTATCATTGATCCTGTTGGCTACCGTAGAAAGCAAGCCGCTGTTGTAGCCCAGCTTCATAAACAGTTGGTGCAGCAGCGTGACTACCGTAGTTTTGCCATTGGTGCCCGTAACGCCTACCAGCTTAAGCTTTGCTGATGGATTGTCATAAAAGTTGGCCGCCATGATGCCCAGTGCCTGCGCGCTGTCTTCTACCTGCATGTAGGTAACACCAGGCTGTAGGATGCCAGGCAGGTTTTCACATACAATGGCAGCAGTACCCTGCGCAATGGCTTTATCGATAAACTGGTGCCCGTCTACCTGCGTACCTGTCACGGCAACAAATACACTTCCTTCCGCAGCTTTACGGGAGTCGAAGTGTACAGCATTGACATCAATACCGGTGTCACCCGCTACTGATTTCAGCGTCACTTTGTAGAGTATGTCTTTCAGTATTGCCATAAGCTGCCTATCCTAAAGTTAATATGATACGCTTTCCTTTTACTGTTTTGCTGCCTGCTTCCAGCGACTGCGACTGTACGCGGCCAGCACCTTTGTATGCTACTTCCAGCGACCGGTTTTCCAGCAGAAAAAGTGCGTCGCGCAGGCTCATACCGGTGACATCCGGTACAAATTCCAGCGAGGCGTTGCCATTGTCTTGCCAGGCGACTGTCTGCTGTTGTACATTAACTTTTACCCATTCCAGAGTTTCTTCTGTCTCGGTGGGTATGTCCAGCTCCTGGCAGATCGTTCGCAGATCATCATAATTCCCTGCGGCAATGTTGAGCGAATCAGGTGCGTTTCTGGCAAATTGCGCCGGAAGCGGTGCATGGATACTCAGATCTGTTGCATAGATCTTATCTGCAATATTTTTGAATACCGGTGCTGCCACATCGCTGCCGTATTTCTGTGATCCTTTGGGGTTGTCTATGATGACCACGCAACTGTACTTGGGATTGTTGGCCGGGAAATAACCGGCAAACGAAGTATAGTAGGTGCGTGTATAGGCACCGTTTACCAGCTTTTGCGCGGTGCCGGTTTTGCCAGCTATCGAGTAGTAGTCATTCTTGATATTTTTAGCCGTGCCACTTTCTACCACACTTTCCAGCATCGTTCTCACTTTGGCAAGCGTTTCGTCCGAGCATATTTTTTTGTTCAGCACCACCGGGGCAAAGGCCTCCACCACATGATCGGCTTTCTTGATCTTTCTGACGATGATAGGCTGAATCATCTTTCCGTTGTTGGCTACGGCATTGTAAAAGGCCAGCGTTTGCAGCGGTGTCATTTTGATGTTGTAGCCAATAGACATCCAGGGCAGGGCCACACCGTTCCAGTCTTTGGTGCCAGGCTTTGGAATAAACGGCTTGCCTTCGCCTGCCAGCTGAAACCCTAAGCGGTCGGCAAGGCCCATATCCTGCAGGTAGTTTACATAACGCTCCGGTTTTAGGCCAAACTGATGGTCTATCAGCTTAGACACTGCGATGTTGGATGAATACCGGAAGGCATCCAGGATAGATATTTTACCATAGCCGCCATACTTGTGATCACGCATTGTTTTGTCGTAGAACCGGTAAACCCCTTTGCCTGTATCTATGGTGTCGTTGATATTTAGGCGCGTATCTTCAAACAGGGCGATCATAGAGGCCAGCTTGAAGGTAGAGCCGGGTTCTGTGAGGCCGCCTACGGCGTAGTTGTACATCTCGCCATACTTACCATTCTTCATCTTGGTCAGGTTGGCCATCGCTTTGATCTCACCGGTCTGCACTTCCATTACCACGGCACAGCCGAAGTCAGCATCATGTGTGTAGAGGGCCGACAGCAACGAAGCCTGGGTAACATCCTGTAGGTTCACATCCAGCGTAGTCTCCACATCCAGTCCTTCCTGCGGCCTGATTTCCGTGCCGTTGTAGACGGGCTTCCAGTAGCCTCCCGACATTTTCTGGTATAAGCCTTTGCCATCTTTACCGGTGAGGTATTGATTGAAGCTATACTCCAGGCCGGCCCCGCGTTCGTTTTCATTGACAAACCCAACGGTACGTGCTGCCAGGAAGGTAAAAGGCTTATACCGTTCGTCTACCTGCTCGAAGATCACGCCTCCTTTGTACCTGCCCTCACGGAATATCGGCCATTCGGCCATCTTTTTTTTCTCCAGGTGGTCAACTTTCTTTCTACTTAATACCAGGTACCGTTTGCCCGACAGGCGCGCATTCTGGATACGCCTTTTGTAATCCTGCGGTCCGAGAATACCGAAGCGCCGGGAAAGCAGCGTAGACAGCGAATCTATGTTGTTGTTGAAAAGCTCACGATCAGCTATTGTAGGATCTATCACTACGCGGTAGAAGGGCAGCGAAGTAGCCAGCAGGCTGCCATTGTCTGAATAGATATTACCGCGCACAGCTTCCAGCGTTCTGTACTGCAACCCCATCTTGCGCGACATCTGCATCCACTTATCTCCATCGATGTATTGTATGCGTGCTACCTTGGCCAAGATAGCTAACGCAAAGAAGAAGATCAGCAGAAATGCCAACCGTACACGGACCAATATGGAGTTTCTGATATTCACTGTGCAGGGACGATGATTTTATATGGTGGTGTTGAACTTTCTATCAAGCCTAATTTTTTGACGCGCCCGGCTACTTCTGATTGTTTGCTGGCAAACATGTAGTCGGCTTTGAGCGTGGTATAGTCGGCACGCAGGTCTTCTACCTCAAACTCAAGTTTTACAATCTTGCGGGCTGTCTTGTCTGCGTAGTGGCTATTGCCTATATAAAAGATACCAATGATGGTAAAGTATAAAACATAGGGCACAAAGCGCACGGGCAGCCCGTCTTCCATAGAGCTATCCAGGCGAAAGAATTTCTCTATCCTGGTAAACAGGCTTTCGTGGCTTCTTACCTTTTTTATTTGTTTCTGTCTGTAGGTATTCTTTTTAACTGCTGTTTTCATTTCTTACGTGTTAAAGATGAAGGTTCAACCGAACCTGTATCAATTCTCTCTGCGATTCTGAGCTTAGCACTACGTGCTCTGTTGTTGGCGGTAATCTCATCCGCAGAAGGCACGATCGGCTTTCTGTTGATTGCCTCAAATGGCTTGAGCACGTTGCCGTAAAAATCCTGATGCACTTCTCCTTCCAGGTTTCCTTTGGTCATCAGGTTTTTCACCAGCCGGTCTTCCAGCGAGTGATAAGAAATCACCACGAGCCTGCCACCCGGTGCCAGCACATCTACGGTCTGCTTGAGCATTTCTTCCAATGCCTGCATCTCATCGTTGACTGCTATCCGCAGTGCCTGAAACACCTGCGCATAATACTTGAACTCGCGTCCTCTCATGGCAAATTTTGCCAGTACGCTTTTCAGTTCTTCCACCGTATTGATGGGCTGCGCTACGCGCGATGCCACCAAAGCTCTTGCCAGGTTTCGGGCGTTCTTCACCTCGCCGTAACGCCACAGCATCTGC
>CATQIH010000020.1 GCA_958296015.1 Cyclobacteriaceae bacterium | reverse complement strand
CAAACCCAACGTTTGTTTGTGCTTATGCACATATGCATCCATCAGAAATTGTAGGACTTTTGAGCCAATCCCTTTGCCCTGCCCGGTCTGGATTAACGCCCAAGGCATCAATATAATATTCTCCTGCCTGAGTTTCATCTTCGGGCTTGAATGCTTTGTGGTAATGCACTTTTATGTATTCCAGCACAGGCTTTCTTAGCTGGCCTAACTTTGCGCCGTCCATACAAATTAACGGCAGCGATAATTTCCTCTCTGTCTTCTGCAACCCCAACAATTTTGATAGGAATACTGGTTGTCTTCTCGCTTTGCAAAGTATAGCAAAAACGCTTTCGCTTTTGCATGATCCTTCTCACCTATAAACCTGTAGACAATATCCTCCATTGCCAGCAACAAATACGTGGCAATATGTTCCGCATCATTCAGGGTAGCTTTTCTTATCTTGTATGGACTGCTCATATGTCAAATGTATATGTACTGGCGGCATTCATGCGGGGCATTCCATGCGGGGCATTCCATGCGGGGCATTCCATGCGGGGCATTATAAAATGCCCTGTAAGATGAAGAACATACTATAAATATGCTCAGGCAGATATTTACATCGCTATGCGATTGTTATATTCAGGTGTTTTCCAAGTCCGATTTCAATGAGTTTGTAATAGGTGGAAACCTGAACATCACTCAAACCACGTTCAACTCTGGAAATATAGCTTTTTTTCGTTCCGGTACGTTCGGCAAGTTCCTCCTGAGTTAAATTTGCTTCCTTACGGGCTTCTTTTAACATGATTCCAAGCCGAAAAGCAAGAGAGTTAGCATCGTATTTATCACGCTTTTCAGTTCCTTTTTTTCCGTATTTCCCAATGAGGATATCCTCAAAATCCGTTACGTTTTTCATATCAGCCTTTTTTGTCTTTTAGATATTCCTTTTTCAATTTCTCTGCGAGTTTGATTTCCTTTCTCGGTGTCTTTTAGGTTTTCTTGACAAAGCAGTTCACCAATACAATTAGATCCCCTTCGTCGAGGAAACACAAAATCCGAATATTCTTGAAAGTAGTAATCACACGTACTTCATAGATTCCGTCCGTATTCTCGAGGTGCTTGAGAAATTTTTTCGGGACTTGCCTTTCAAATCGGACCAAATCCAATACATAATTAATCTTTTCCTGAACCTTTTCTTCTTGAACTTTATAAAAGTCAGTGAAATATTTTTTATATGCAATTACCTTTCTTACCACACCACAAAGTTAACTAATTAGTGTACAAAATCAAATTGTTAATTTAAGACAGAAAGGTAAATTCCCCTTATTGCAGGCAATGATTGTATATACGCCATATAGCAGTTATTCCTTTTATAACATATTAACTACTTTTTGCAAAGAAGTATGCAGTCGACAGGAAAAGTCTACTTCCTATTTACCAGCCAGGTCGCCTATCCATGCGATCTCATCTTTTCGAACAGTCATCACGCCTACGATGACATTGCCAGAGGCGCATCTACCTCTCCTATCTCCATCTTTCCGTCTTCGTTGAGGTGGAGTAGGGTGACTTGTTTTGTTTCATTGATGAGCAGGGGGTCGTATTTGGCTACAACGCGGATGTAGTTTTCGGTGAAGCCGTGCATGTGACCGTCTTCCACGTCTTCTTCAAAGAGTACGGTACGCTGCGTGCTGATATTTTCTTCGTAGAAGGCACGCTTTTTCTTTTCAGAAAGGATGCGTAACATCTTAGAACGATGTGCTCGTACTTTTTGCGGCACGGCTTCTGCCATGTCCGCAGCGGGTGTATTGGCTCGTTCAGAATAGGTAAACACGTGCAAATAAGAAATGGGCAACTGGTTCAGAAACTCATAGGTATGCAGAAAATCTTCTTCTGTCTCGCCGGGAAAACCCACGATCACATCTACGCCAATGCAGGCATAAGGCATTAGTTGTTTGATCTTTTCTACCCTATCTACATAGAGTTCGCGCAGGTACCGGCGACGCATCAGGCGGAGTATCTTGTTAGAACCTGACTGCAACGGAATATGAAAATGTGGCACAAACCTTTGAGAAGCAGCCACAAACGCAATCACCTCGTTGTTGAGCAGGTTAGGCTCGATGGAGGATATTCTGAAACGATCTATCCCTTCCACCTCGTCCAGTGCACGCACCAGGTACAGGAAGCGGCTGGCGCGTCTGCCTTCTTCGATACCAAAATCTCCGATATTAACGCCCGTAAGCACTACTTCTTTCACGTCGGTAGCGGCAATCTCTTGGGCACTTGCCACGATGTTTTCTATACTATCGCTCCTGCTTTTGCCACGGGCCAGTGGAATGGTGCAGAAGGTACAATGGTAGTTGCAGCCGTCCTGCACTTTGAGGAAC
Source organism: Cyclobacteriaceae bacterium (assembly GCA_958296015.1). Lineage (GTDB taxonomy): Bacteria > Bacteroidota > Bacteroidia > Cytophagales > Cyclobacteriaceae > JAJNNC01. The sequence goes on along the minus strand of CATQIH010000020.1, from coordinate 432,247 downwards.
GTACGGGTACGGTCGTGGATAGAAAAGGCATGGTGAAATGTCTGTACCTCTTTGATGTCGGAAGCCAGCACCCGGGTTTGGGGTTGCTTTTTGAAACCACCGAGCAGGTCGAGCAGACGAAACTTTTCGGCAGCACCCAGCACGGCATCCACACCGGGGATTTCTGCAAGCTCACGGGGTTTGAGTTGGGCATAGCAGCCAATGATACAGATGAAAGCGTCAGGATTGATCTTCTGTGCTTCCCTGACTACCTTGCGGCATTTTTTGTCGGCATTGTCTGTCACAGAGCAAGTGTTGATGATGTAAATGTCTGCCTGCTCATGAAAGGGTACTTTGGCGTAGCCCCGTTCTTCAAACATGCGACCGATGGAGGATGTCTCAGAAAAATTCAGCTTACAGCCCAGCGTATAAAAGGCAACTTTCCGTTTCATGCTGCAAAGGTATTTAAAGCTTGTATGTTTTTGTAGCAATACGGTATAAATGTTGCCAAACGTGTAATATCTTTTGTTGTTTTTGCCTATACAAAATAACGGTTTTTTGCTTTGGTGGCATTGTTGCTCCTGCATGAGAAAGTTATGAAGCATGTATGTACGATCAGGAATCGTTGTCATTCTGTTGCTGTTTGCCCTCGATGTGGTGGCACAGGTAAGACCACGCTATAGCCAGTATATTTTAAACCCATTCCTCTATAATCCGGCCTTTGCTGCCAAAGATGGGCCGTATGAGCTGCACCTCAACCACCGCAGGCAGTGGCTGGGTATGCAGGATGCCCCGGTGGTATCCACGGTCAGCCTGCAACACGGCTTCAGCAATGGCATGGCAGGCGGCATCAGTGCTTACAACTACACACGTGGACTGATACAGACCAACAACCTGCAACTCACTATCGGCTATCAGGCCAAATTTGGCTACAGGCATCGCTTGCAGATGGGACTCACCGGCATGATCACCCAAAACAGCCTGGACTATAGCCGTATCAGCAACCAAAATGATCCTGCTATCGTAACGGGCATCAACCGGAAAGCCATACAGGACGGGCAGTTTGGTATTAATTATCATTTACAAGGGCTGAACCTGGGCATTACGCTGCCCAGCCTGATGAACCACAGCACATTTGCTGCTACCGCTGATAGCAAACAGAGTCTTCAGCCGCTGAATCAGTTCATCATCAATGCCGATTATCGTTTGCCGCTGAGTCAGGAAAAAGTGGTGCTGCAACCGTACCTCCTCTACTTCGCTACTTCCGATGTACCTACGCAGTGGGAGGCCGGCAGTATGCTTTACCTGCATCAGAAGGTACACATTGGTGGTGCGTACCGTCAGGATAACGGGGCTACGGCAATGGCAGGCTTTGCTATTAATAAGTCGCTGGCCCTGGGCTATGCTTATGATTTTGCTTCCCGTCAGCAGCTTTCTCCCGGCCAGGGTTCTCACGAGATACAACTTCGGATTCGGTTTGGTAGATCTGCTCTGGAAAAGATCGTACAACAACCAGTGCCAGAAGATGAACGGCTGACTGATGCAGACTTATCGGAGCAGCAGCTTCACGAACCATCCAAAGCACTGCCTGCTACAACATCTGACGAGGCAGAGAGCATAGAAGCAGCACCGATACCAAAAGAAGCCAACGAATCAGCTAGTAAAAAAGCAGCCGAAAAGCCGGTAGTTATACCGCACGAAGAAAAGGAACACGAAGTAGCCAGCCAACCTGAACGTGAGCAGGAAGATACTTTACCACAAAAGACCTTTACGGCGGGTAATCACCAGAATGAGCTGGCACCGGGTTATTATATGGTGGCAGGTGTGTTTGAATACAAAGCAAATGCCCTGAAATTTACTGCCGCACTTTGGCAAAAAGGCTACAAAGCAGCTTATGGATACAACAGCCAGACGGGTTACTACTACGTGTATCTCAAACAGTCGCAAAACAGGCAGGCCATCCGTTTGCAGACATTGAAACTTAGAAAACAGCCTGACTTCCGTAAGGCATGGATGCTGCACATCGAGCAGTCAGACAGGTAGCCTGGCGTGTGAATAGAACAAAATACCGCTTGGCATCACAAAAGTTGGTGCGTTAAAGCATCTGTGTAAGATATAAAACATAAATACATGTTCATCAGCTATCCGATGTATACAACAAACCGTTTCACCTTGATGCTTGTCTGCCTGGTACTGCTCTACTGTTGCTCTCCTCTGCTAGCGCAACAAACCCCGCAAAGCAATGACTGTCCGGAGGCTACCATTTCTCCTGAATATCCGGGGGCCATCTGCGAGCAGCAGCCGGTATTGCTGACGGCCAACACCGTAGCACAGGCCAGCTATCAATGGCTCAGGGAAGGGCAACCCATCTACGGTGCTAATTCCTCTTCGCTGGAAGCAGCAATGGCCGGTACCTATCAAGTGGTAATCAATTATAACAACTGCTCGGATACCTCTGTGGTAGTCATTATTACAGAAGAAGAAGACGATAAACCTAATAAGCCTGTGATCACCGGTACTTCTCCTGCCTGCGAAGGTGAAGATGTGCAACTGTCTACCGGTAGCGTGTCAGGTGCCACTTATTTTTGGACGGGTCCCGACGGCTTTGTGTCTGACCAGCAAAACCCCGTAATTCCTCATGTGGCAGCAGCCAGTGCCGGAGAATATTTTCTGGAAGCAAGGCTGGGCAAATGTCATAGTGAAACAGCTTCATTTTTTCTGGAAGTATACACTTCTCCCAAACCTGCAATCACCTACAACGGCAACGGGCTGCTATGCCCCGGCGGCAGCCTCTTGCTGAATGCGTCACACCCGGCTGCTTCGGGTTATCAATGGTACAAAGATGAACAGCCCATTGCAGGAGCTACCAACAAAATATATACGGCCAGACAGCCAGGCACTTACCAGGTAGCCATCCTCACAGCAGCACAGTGCAACCGGATGAGCCAGCCAGTAAGTATTGATCATCTGCTTGATGCAGCATTTACAGTTCATGATCAGGTCTGCATTACAGAAGTGGTGCAGTTTGTACACCAGCAGGCAGATGGCATCACTTACTTTTGGGATTTCGGAGACGGACATACCTCTACCGAAGCCAACCCGAACCATACGTATACAGCAGCAGGCACCAAGCAGGTAACACTGCGTGTGTCCAGTGCAGATGGCGGATGTACGGATGAGGCAGCGCACAACGTGGAAGTACTGGCCCTGCCAGAGATTGCACTCATACCGGGCAATACAGCCTCACTCTGCCCTGGCGATACGCTGGAGGCGCAGGTGAGCGGCACCTACCACAGCCTGAGCTGGCGGCAGGGTGGCAGTGCGGCTACCAAAACCATTACCCAGGCAGGGGTGTATCAGGTAACCGCCTACAACGAACTGGGCTGCTCTGTCATCCGAACGTTGACTGTGCAGCAAGAGGCTCCACCCGTACTGGAAATAGTGGCTACCCGCGAGGAGATCACAGCCGGAGACTCTGTGGTGCTGTCTGCTACAGGCGCAGCTCGTTATACATGGTATGTAGCCGACAAACTTATGGGTGCAAAGCAAAGCATCACCGTTGCTCCTGTTAGTACTAACACGTATCTGCTCAAAGGTTATAACGCTACAGGTTGTGCTGCCTCTGATAGTATCACCATTCGCGTGGTGCAGACAGGCCAGCTTCAGACTCCCTCGCTTTTTTCTCCCAACGAAGACGGCATAGACGACTACTGGGTAGTAGCAGGCATGGATGCATTGGGCGGATGCAAACTCAAAGTTTTTAACTTACAGGGAAACCTGGTCTACCAATCAGGAAGCCGCTATGACAATACCTGGAGTGGCACCAGCCAGCAGGGTATGCCGCTTCCGGTGGGTGTATATTACTACACACTGCAATGTGCAGGTAGCGATCAGCAACATGCAGGAAGCATTACCTTGCTTCGATAAGAGAAATTTCAACCTGATAATATTCAATATCTAATAAGAAAAGTTTTAATTTCACTCTGCAACTTGCTATTTGGGTATTAAGAACACTTAAAATCCATCGCTATTCTCACAAAACAGTGTATATTGGTCTGTTAAAAGTCAACCATGTCTGTTCTTATGTTTTTCTTTGTGAATCATCTGAAACGCCTGTCTTATGTAGGCTGTTTTTTTTTGCTATGCTATCCGCTATCTGCACAGGTTTCTCCGGATATTGCCTTTGGTGAACTGTTCAAAGACGTACAGCTCAAGCCTGTGTTCCCTGACTCCAAAACCTTTCCCGATTGTGTACCGATTTATCCGGCAGACAGCATCCTGGCTAAATATCAGGTTGTTAAAGACGGGCCGGGATTTGACCTCAAATCTTTCGTGCTCGACAACTTTCAGCTTCCGGAAAACCCTTCTTCCGGTTTTAAGAGCGACACCAGTAATACGGTAGAGGAACATATCAACCGCCTGTGGCCGGTGCTGACCAGGGAGCCGGATCACCGGCAGGCAGGCTCACTGATTGGTTTGCCCAATGCCTACATCGTACCGGGTGGCAGGTTCAGAGAGATTTATTACTGGGATAGTTACTTTACCATGCTGGGCCTTCAGGCTGATAAAAAATATGACATGATCGGGCATATGGTAGACAACTTCACCTTTTTGCTCGACAGCCTGGGCTATATTCCCAATGGCAACCGCACTTATTACCTGAGCCGTTCGCAGCCCCCGTTTTATTCGCTGATGGTCAGGCTGCTGGCAGATATCCGGGGCGACAGCCTACTGGTACATTACCTGCCTGCGATGGAAAAAGAATACCAATTCTGGATGGATGGCGCAGAGGGGTTGACCAAAGAACGCCCTACGCACCGCCGCGTGGTGATGATCAACGACAATTTTGTAATGAACCGCTACTGGGATGATCGCCCGTCGCCGCGTCCGGAAGCCTACAAAGAGGATTACCACCTGACGCAGCAAACAGACACAACCGCCGAAACACTATACCGCAACCTGCGGGCTGCCTGCGAGTCGGGATGGGATTTCAGCAGCCGATGGTTCAAAGACGGCAAAAACCTATCGACCATTCACACCACCGATATCATTCCAGTAGACCTCAACAGCCTGATGTATCATCTGGAGAAAACCATCGCTGCGGCCTATGGCATTTCGGGAGACAGTGTACAGCAGAAAAACTTTCAGCAGAAAGCCGACAAGCGCAAAGAAGCTATCCGCAAATATTGCTGGAACGATGCGCAGCATTTTTACCTCGATTATGATTTTATAGCGGGCAAAACCACAGAGCAGCTCTCGCTGGCTGCTGCCTTTCCGCTCTACTTTGATATCAGCAGTGCTCATGAAGCAAGGCAGGTCGCTAAAAAGCTGGAAGAAGACTTTCTGCAATCCGGCGGACTGCTCACGACCCTTGCCAATACCGGACAGCAGTGGGATGCACCCAATGGCTGGCCGCCCCTGCAATGGATCGCCATACAAGGACTCTACCAGCATGGGCTGGACAAGCTGGCGGAGGCAATCGCCCAACGATGGGTAGACAACAACATCAGGGTATATAAAAACACAGGGAAGCTGGTAGAAAAGTATAATGTGACAGACATCACCCTGAAAGCTGGCGGAGGCGAATACCCGGTGCAGGATGGTTTTGGCTGGACCAACGGTGTGCTGCTGAACCTGCTGGAAAAGAAGCACACAAACCAACGCTAACTTTGTCAAAAAGAAGTCTGTCAGGAAAGCAGTCTGTAGGTTTGCCTGGCTATTTCCAGTTCTTCATTGGTAGGAATTATCAGGAGCTTCACGGCACTATCGGGGCTTTGTATCTCACGGATGCCCTGGGTTTTCTGTTCATTCAGTTGGGTATCCAAAGTAATGCCCAGCATGGACAGTCCTTCGCAGGATTTTTCCCGTATCAATACACTGTTTTCGCCTACGCCTGCCGTAAAGATAACCCCATCCAGTCTGCCTAGTATGGCAGCATATGCCCCGATATATTTGCGAATGCGATAGGTATACATATGGATAGCCAGCAAAGAGGCTTGGTGTCCGGATGCTGCCTGACGGACAATATCGCGCAGGTCGTTGCTGCCGGTAAGTCCTTTCAGGCCGCTCTCTTTGTTGAGCAACCGGTCTACCTGGTCTGCTGTCATTTTCAGGTGACGACACAAGTAGAAAATAACCGCCGGATCTATGTCACCGCTGCGGGTACCCATCACCAGTCCTGGCAGCGGGCTGAGGCCCATACTGGTGTCTATGCTCTTGCCGTTTTCTATAGCAGCCATGCTACAGCCATTGCCTAGATGGATGGTAATAAAATTGCAGGTATCCAGCGGTTTGTCTATATGCTGCGCTCCCTGCTCTGCGACATACTGATGTGAGGTGCCATGCATACCATATACCCGCAAGCCATGTTCTCGGTACAAGTCATTAGGAATGGCATACCGAAAAGCATGTTCGGGCAGTGTCTGGTGAAAAGCAGTATCAAATACGGCTACTTGCCTGGCCTGTGGAAACACCTGCATGGCGGTTCGGATACCTTTCAGATTGGCAGGGTTGTGCAGCGGAGCCAGCGGCACAAGGTGCGCTATCTTTGCTGTTACTTTAGGCGTGATCAGGGTAGCTTCATGAAAATCTTCTCCACCATGCACCACACGATGGCCCACCGCCCCGATTTCTCCCGGATGGCTAACAAGCCCGCGGTCCGGGTCAAGCAGCAGTGCGGCAATTTTATTCAAACCTTGTTGCTGGTCTTCAAAGGTATCCTGCAATACGATATCATCGGTTCCCGATTTGAGGTAATGAGTAAACATAAGTCTTCCTTCAGGTTCTCCTATCCGCTCAATTTGCCCTTCGCACAGCAGTACTTTTGCAGGCATATCATATAATTTGAACTTGACAGAAGAACTACCCGTATTAATGACCAATATTTTCATAGATATCCTGTTTATTTTTGAATATTTCGCAAACAATTAATGTAATCGATAGTTGCTTTTGTATACAATGAATTTTTATAGCCTATGTATTGCACATTATTCTATCACATCTCTACACAATGTTGATAAATATACACAACAGTGCAGCTATGAAAATAACTTTTTTTCTTATAGCGTTGATTTTCAATGAGTTATAAACTCATTACACTTTGGCATTTTTTTTCTTATATAATATTCAAATTACATAAACACAAATTTAAAAACCATTATGAAAAAGTTAATATTATCACTCGGATTTGCAGCTGCTACTGTTTTTGCTGCCCAGGCACAGGAAACTACACCTCAGGATGATCAGTCTCAGTCTCCTACTCAGATGCAAGAAGTGCCCCCTCAGGAAGATGTACAGCCTCAAGAAGAAATGCAACCGCAGCAGGATGTTCCTACAGAAGATACCACTGGCCAGTCAATGCCAATGGATCAGCAGACACCTACCCAGTATGACAACGAAGACAGTATATCTGATACTACACAAGGTATGTCACCGCAGTCAACATCTCCTGCTGAAGATCAGCCTATGGAAACTCCTACTGAAGAAACCACACCTCCTAAGCAATAGTAGGGGTGATTTCGTACCATCAGTAGAAAGTATACCGGACTTTTTTGTAGGGCGACTATACGGTTAGACCGTTTTAAGTCGTCCTACTTAGTAAGTATTAGGATACAGTTCAACAGTTTATATAAATCACTAATTTAAATATATTATGAAGAAGATAATAATGTCACTCGGATTTGCTGCTGCCACTATTCTTGCTGCCCAGGCACAGGAAACTACGCCACAAACAGGTCAGCAAACACCTACGCAGCAAACGCAGCCACAAGATCAGACGGAGCCTCAGCAGGACCAGATAGATCAGGACAATAGCATAATGCAGGACCCTATGCAGGATGAAAACATGCAGACAGACCCTACAGAGGACCCTGCCATGCAAACAACTCCTCCAGCTACTGATCCTACGCAGCAGACTACACCTCCGATGCAAGAAGAGGACATGCAGAACGCTCCTATGCAGGAAACAACGCCTCCTGAACAGGGTATGCAACCCGATCCTACCGAGCAGACCACTCCTCCGATACAAGACCCTGCCACCACTGGTAGCGAGGATGTAACTCCTCCTGCCAGCCAGGAGAGTGATCCAACCATGAACCAAGATCAGGGCGTGGATGACAATTCCTCAGACGTGCAGAACCCACCAAGTATGCAGGATCAACCTGGTCAGGATGAAGGTTCGTCTGATATGATGCAAGATCAGGGTTCGTCAGATACCCAGGACCAGTCTGGTATGCAGGATGAAAGTTCTTCGGACCTGCAACAAGATCAATCTGACATGCAAGATCAAGGATCATCGGATATGAAACAAGATCAGTCTGGCACAGAGGATCAGGGTTCTTCTGATATGCAGCAAGAGCAGGATTCATCAGAATCGCAAGACCAGTCTGGTACACAAGATCAAGGTTCATCTGATATGCAGCAAGATCAAGGTTCATCTGATATGCAGCAAGACCAAGGTTCATCAGATACACAAGACCAATCCGGTATGCAAGATCAGGGGTCATCAGATATGCAGGATCAATCTAGCCAGCCTGAAATGAATAGCCAAAGTTCTGATATGAGTAATACTAAGCAACAACCTATAGAAGGCGAAGGTATTACTAGCATTGACAAATCCGAATTGCCCCAGAAAGTAAAGGATGGAATGGAAGACAGCGAATTCAAAGGTTCTACCATAGAAAACGCTTATGAAGTAAGTGGTAGCGCGTTGGATGCGGCTTTAGGTCAGGAATCTGTAGAAATGTATGCAGGTGACCAAGCCCCTGAAAAGCTTTATCAGATTCAGGCCACCCATCAGGACAAGCCGGTTGCCCTCTACTTTACAGAAGATGGAGAGTTGTATGCTTCCAAGGAAATGGAATAAATAGCTTATAAGTAAGCGGTAGCTTATCTTAAAAAACCTTGCCCATCACAGGTAAGGTTTTTTTATGTGCATCAAGCCCATTTTCAAGCAATCTGCTGGGCCTGAATAGCTGTGATGACTACGGTATTCAATATATCAGTCACAGTACAGCCTCTGCTCAGGTCATTAACTGGTTTGCGAAGCCCTTGCAGGATAGGGCCAATGGCTACGGCACCTGTTTCACGCTGCACAGCCTTGTAGGTATTGTTACCGGTGTTCAGGTCGGGAAAGATCAGCACGGAAGCATAACCGGCTACTTCAGAACCTGGTATCTTCTTCACACCCACCTCTTTATCTACCGCTGCATCGTATTGAATAGGCCCTTCAATTTTTAGCGAAGGGTCTTTTTGTTTGACTTGCTTGGTAGCCTCCCGCACTTTATCTACATCTTCCCCGGTGCCCGACTCGCCGGAAGAATAAGAAAGCATGGCCACTTTAGGCTCGATATCAAAACTGCGGGCAGTATTGGCAGAGGTGATGGCAATCTCAGCCAGTTGATCAGCGTTCGGATTAGGATTGATGGCACAGTCACCATACACCAGCACACGGTCTTCCAGACACATAAAGAAAACAGAAGACACCAGCGAAACCTCCGGCTTGGTCTTGATGAGTTGCAGTGCCGGGCGAATGGTATGTTGCGTAGTGTGAGCGGCCCCTGACACCATGCCGTCGGCCAGCCCTTCCAGCACCATCATGGTACCAAAGTAAGAAACATCTGTCAGAGCATCTTTCGCATTGTCTTTGTTAGCTCCTTTGTTCTTGCGTATCTCAATATAACGGTCGGTGAACATATTAAAATAATCGGATGTTGCCGGGTTGATGATGGCTACCTCGCTGGCTTCTATCTTCTGGCTCAGCAGAGAAAGGCTCAGCCTGGAGATCATTCCTTTTATCTCTTCTTCATTTCCCAGCAGGGTTAGGTTTACTACTTCCTGTTCCAGCAAAATTTCAGCAGCTTTCAGAATCCGTTCGTCGTTTCCTTCGGATAGCACAATATGCTTTTTTGCTTCTTTGGCCTTTTGCACCAGGTTGTACTGAAACATGCGGGGCGTAATACCACGGGTCTTTACGCTGCTGATCTTCTCAGAAAGTGCTGCCACATCTACATACTTTTCAAATAAAGATATGCTGATCGCAATCTTGGTATGGCTCTCAGGGGTGATAAAGGAGTTGACTGTGCCTAATGACGCCACCGTTTCATAAGTGTTTTCCCGTACACTCAGGATAGGCACTATATTGGGCGAGCCATCCAGCAGCCGTTTGATAGACTCATCCATCTCGAAGCCGGTGGTAAGAATAATACCGGCAATGGCCGGATAGTTTTGCGACTGATGCGCTTGCAACGCACTGAGAATGATATCGCCCCGGTCGCCGGGCGCCACCACCACACAGTTTTCGGTGATGCGGGGCAGGTAGTTTTGCAGTTGCATGGCCGCCACCGAGTAGCGGTATGCCTGCTTTTCGAGCAGTTGATGCCCGTAGAGCACCGCAGCCCCCAGGTGAGTCACCAGTTCTGCCAGTGTAGGACTTTCCAATACGATATTGTCCGGAATGATAGAAACAATCATTTGCCGGTCTTTTACTTTGCTCTGAAGCTCCAGCAATAGTTCGTGTGCCAGATCAGACTGGGTGCGGTTGACGATGATGCCGAGCACCTGGCATTCTTTCTCCAGAAAAGATTCGTAAGACAGCAGCACCGGGGTGGTGATCTGCTCCGCACTGCGTTTCAGGTCGCCCCGACCCAGAACCAGTACTGGGCAGCCCAGGTTTTTGGCAATATCCACATTGACGTTGAAGTCAAAAGAGGAACCTTCGGAGGTGAAATCGGTGCCTTCTACCAACACAAAATCGCACTTGCTTTCCAGGGCTTTGTATTTCCGGATGATGGTATCCAGCAATTTGCTGTGCTGGCCTGCTGATAGCAGTTCGCGCGCTTCTTTCTTTTTGAATGCAAAACACTCCTGGTAGTCAAGATTTAGGTCGAAATGTGTGAGCAGCAGGTCCAGGTTTTTATCCTTCTCGTGTCCGTTGGGGTTGATGATGGGTCTGAATATTCCTACGCGCTGCGTTTTCCGGAGTATGTTTTCAATAATACCTAGGCAAACTAATGATTTGCCGCAGTGTGACTCAGAGGTAGCCAGATAGATAGATTTCGCCATTGTTTTTTATGAGGGTAATCTTCAACAATAATACTTTTATCAAAGAAACCTCAAAACCTGGCAAGGGTTTGAAATCAATAGGTTATCTGCTTTGTTCCTGCAAATAGCGCAGCACCCGTTGGTTGGCTTCTTCTATGGAAAAGGCATTCACATCCCATGTTTTGCCATCTTCCATGCCTAGCCATTCCCGCATATCTTCGTATTCTTCATGTTGCGGGTCATTGACCGTGTCCACCAGCATATAATATCCGTAGATACCTCCACAGTCTTCCGGCGGGCAGGCACCTTTGCCGCCTATACAGCGGGCCTGGATGATCTTTTCGTCTGTTATTTTCTCCAGCGTGACCAGGTGCGCCCAGCTATCGCCGAAATCGTATAAGTATTGGAGTTTTTGCTTTTCCTGATGAAACAACTCACCGATGCCAATCTCTTCAGCATCATCTTTCTCCCCTTCATCCCAGTCGTCTTCAAATAATACACCAATGCGAATGTCACCAGAATAGCCGTTGGAGAATTCAAACAGGTGTGCATTATCCCAGCCGAAGGCCGCCTGTATCATCATATGCAGCTCATAAAAACTATAGGTATCGGGCACCAACACCTTACGCCACACCGGAGGCTTGCTGCTCCCTTCCAGTTTGATCTTGAATTGATAAGTCATTGTTATATTGTTAATATGATCAATAAAGTGTCTACGGTATAAGTGATGTAGACGCATGAATATATCCTTTTTCTTTTTTCAAATCATCAATTTCATTCACTAAATTACCGCATGTTTTCACTTTTTTGTCTTTATCACTATACAGACCTATGAAACGAATTATTATCTGCTGCCTGATTTGTTTTGCCTCGCATTACTTATTGGCCCAGGAGGGTAAGCAACTCTACAAAACGTATTGCGCCGGTTGTCATGGTGCCCGGTTGCAGGGCAACTCTGCCACCAAACTGATCAAAACTTCATGGATCTACGGTCGGGGGCGGGGTGCCATGTTTCGCAATATCAAATTTGGTATTCCCAATGCCGAAATGCCCGCCTGGCATACAGTCCTCAACGACGACCAGATTAATGGGGTGGTAGATTTTATCGTAGCTGCACAAAAAACACCACCCGATGCTGTCCGCCCCTTACCTGAAAATGTCAAAACGGAGGACTACACATTAAAGGTAGATAAGGTAGTGACAGCAGGCATAGAAACACCCTGGGGCATTGAATTTGTAGATGCCCGTCATGCCCTGATCACCGAAAACAAGGGAGCCATTCGCTGGATGGTAGATGGTGTGCTGGACCCTACACCTGTGCAGGGGCTGCCGGTAACAGATACGCGGGCTACCGGAGGTTATATGGATATTGCCCTGGACCCTGCCTATGCAGACAATGGCTGGGTGTACCTGGCTTATAGCCAGTATAAAAACAACCAGACAGAAGAAGACGTACCTGCTATGACCAAGATCGTGAGAGGAAAGATCAAAGATCACCAGTGGAAAAACCAGCAAACGCTGTTTGAAGTACCCGACTCGCTGCTGGTAGTAAAAGGGAACCGCTGGGGTTGCCGAATGCTGTTTGATAAGGCAGGTTATCTGTATTTTACCATCGGAGATATGGCACAGGCGGAGGCATCGCAGGATGTTGGAAAGGCACAGGGCAAGGTATATCGTATCAACCCGGATGGCTCTATTCCTAAAGATAATCCTTATGCCGGGCAAAAAGGGGCATTGCAGGCTATATACACCATTGGCAACCGCAATGTGGAAGGTATTGATCAAAGCCCTGTTACCGGAGAGATATGGGCTACCGAACATGGTCCGATGGGGGGCGATGAACTCAACGTGCTGAAAAAAGGAGCCAACTACGGCTGGCCGGTCATTACTTTTGGCATAGACTATAGCGGCGAGATTGTCTCGGAGAAGACAGCACAGGCTGGTATGGAACAGCCCATTACTTACTGGACACCTTCTATTGCCGTGTGTCCTATAGAATTTTCTACCAGTCCGCTCTTTCCTGACTGGAAAAACAACCTGCTGGTGGGTGCCCTGGCCTTTGAAGAGCTACGCAGACTGGTGATTGAAGGCGACAAAGTAGTAAAACAGGAGATGATTTTGAAAGACTACGGCCGTGTCCGTGATATTAAGACTTCACCCGACGGTGCCGTTTATGTATTGCTCAACAAACCTGATATGGTCATTCGCATCACACCGCAAAGAGAACAATGAGATAATAGCCATAAGCTGTCTGCTGGCAAAGGTTTGGTGTTTTTGGCTTTAAGCTGTAATTTCATTCCTTATAACCTGCTTTTACCTGTTATGAAAAAAATACTTGCCTTCTGTCTTTGCCTTTCCTGCTACACTCTGGCCCATGCGCAACCTGATAAGCAAAGTACTGCCCTGTCTGGTAACCCTGTTTTCCCTGGCTGGTATGCCGATCCGGAAGGCACTGTTTTTGGAGATCAGTACTGGATTTATCCTACCTTCTCTGCTCCCTACGACCAGCAGGTATTTCTGGATGCCTTTTCTTCGCCCGACTTGGTGCAGTGGACCAAGCACGAGCACATCCTGGACACCAGCAGGGTAAAATGGGCCAAACGTGCCATGTGGGCACCGTCTATTATTCAGAAAGGTGATCAGTATTTCCTGTTCTTTGGAGCCAACGATATTCAGAGTGATCAGGAAAAAGGAGGTATTGGCGTGGCTGTGGCAGATAAGCCCGGCGGTCCTTTCAAAGATTACCTGGGCAAACCGCTGATAGACAAGTTTCATAACGGAGCGCAGCCTATCGACCAGTTTGTCTTTCACGACAAAGACGGGCAGTACTATATGTACTATGGTGGCTGGCAGCACTGCAATGTGGGCAAGCTGAAAGACGATTTTACAGGCTTTGAACCTTTTGAAGACGGTACTGTTTTTAAAGAAGTGACACCCGAAGGCTATGTGGAAGGCCCATTCATGTTTGTGAGAAACGACAAATACTATTTTATGTGGTCGGAAGGTGGCTGGACAGGTCCTGACTACAGTGTGGCCTATGCCATAGCAGATTCGCCGATGGGTCCGTTCAAGCGTATTGGCAAAATATTGCAGCAAGACCCGAAAATAGCCACCGGTGCAGGGCATCACTCAGTGATTCAGGGAAAAGACGACCAGTGGTACATTGTATATCACCGCCACCCACTCACCGAAACAGACGGCAACGCCAGGGTTACCTGCATCGACCGGATATACTTCGATAAGCAGGGGCACATCAAACCTGTAGTGATCACCAACGAAGGTGTAAAAAGTGACCCGGTTGGTCAATAAGGTTTCTACAGCTTCATGTGAAAATGCTACGTTTATCTATCATCGTATTTTTCCTCCTCGTCATTACGGGAAATGATGTTGCGCTTAGCCAGACTGCGCCTGATGATATTAAATTTGTCAGACAGGGTGTCCGAAGATTGATATTTGATGAGCAACAGTCTATTCCATTGGCAAGCCTTGCGCCTAGTGAGATTATCGGAATGCCAGTGATGTATCCTGCGAAGCATTACACAGACGTACAGTCTGACATACTGGTTGAAGATGACAAATTAGTGATTGCATCTGACAAAGACAGCCAGACGAGTATTTGGTTTGGCGGTTTCAACCCTTTTGCAACGTATACTATCGATCTGGCTTCTTGCATTGGCGAAGGAGACATTGGCTTTGAGTTTTCAAATGCTGAAAAGACCCAACAGTTTTTTGTCACGATAGGATTCAGAGATTCATTGCTCACCCGTGTAAATCTCAAAGTGATCCAAGATTCGTCCGTAGTCGCAGATGAACCTATTGCCATCAATATGGACGAAGAAGCAAGCATGAAGCACAAAATCATGCTTCAGATGTTGGGCAGTGGACTTGTCGTATATCTACAGGATCAGGGATTGCCAAAAGCCATAGGACAAAGCGATTTCAATGCGTATATTGATTTACGAAAAAAGGAATACATCCATGCATTTCAGTCCAGTCTCTATCTCCATCTTGATAGTGGGCAGGTGATGATCAACAAGGTGGAGATGGCACTCACCACTGGGGTTGGCCAGGCTGATATACGCGCTATTACCTACGAAAACGGTGATCCGATGCTTGATCAGGGAAGACTGTGGTACACCATGTCGATACGCGGAAGAGCTTTGCCCCATCATATACAAGGCGTATTCAGCATGAATCCCACTGTTTTTGATATTAAGCTGGAAGGAGTCATTCTGTTTGATCGCCATGATGGCCTGCTCAGAAATGAGATTGCCTCCCACATTTACTATGATAGAAGACATAACATTTGGCGAGGACTCACCACGGGTTTTAGTGCATATGCCAAACCTGATGAAGAAAAACAACTGCTTACCATTGAAAGTAAACAGGACCCTCGCTTTGGATTTTCGGTTATGCGTGCCGTTCCTTTTGGTATGGTGGGAGATATTGAAGATCCACATATTCTTTATGATTCAGCCGCATCAAAATGGCGGATGCTCACCTGCACCAATCAGGATGGTTACAAAGCGATCGTATTGGAATCAGATCATTGGAACAAGGGGTATACAAAGATTGCGGGTCCGGTGAAACATAACTCTACAGGAACCTCCATACAAAAAATAGGAGATCAGCGTTATTGTTTTTCCGGCAGTTCGGAAGGGAAAATCTTTGTCTATACATACCCTGATCTAAGGGAAGCAGGCTCTTTGATAATGGATTTACCGCCCTGGAACAAGACATCAGGCACAAGGGTATGGCCAAACGTGGTACAATTGCCAGCAGGCTATTCGCCTCGATATGTAGCACTGATGATGGACAGATTCAATTACCCCGGCCTGAAAGGTCCCCATTGGACTTATGGCGCATTGTACCTGTATCATGGTTATGAGGAATGAAGCTTCAACTATACTGATAGTCTCTTGTCGTCATGCGTTTCCAATACTTCTCTCATTTATCTGATTTTCATATTCAATCAGCTTATCAACGTTGTATGCTAATCTGTCCGTCCCCGAAGGATAGTCTTTCAGTTGATTGTCATACTCAAAAAAATCATTTGAGTTCAGTTCCATCAGTTCGATAGCATTGATCCATCCGAGGATTTTCGTCATAATATGAATTCCTAAGGGTAAAGCTATATGATTGCTGATAATTCTTCTTGAATTGCTTACTAAATCACCAATCAACTTCTTCTTTTTATCAGATTCGTATTCAGTCATGAAAAGTTTCTCTCATATGGTGCCCAACAATTAGTGCAGCCGTCAGGCCGACTTGTTGGCGGTTTTATATTTGTATATTGATTTCCATGCTTGGCGCATCAGACAAACGAGTACGGTTTAACCTGGCTGGCGGAAGCCGCCCCGCGGCTGCATGGTGTTGTATATAAGCTGTGGCGTTTTAAAGCACGAACCTCTCCAAACAGAAACTGGCTTTGGAAAGTCCTGCGGATTTTTTCAGATGGGCACAGACCAAGCCATAGCTTATATACGGTGTTAACAAGCGTTATTATTCTGCTATTGCTTTTAAGCTTTCGAGGAACTTTTTATTTTTGGTCTTAGTTTTTTTGATAAAATCCTTAATTTCTTGTTCCATTTTGCGCTTATATCTTGGTTTTTCTACAACAGGTGTTACTCCGTTTGGTTCGTTAATATGTCCCATCATTTATACGTTATAATAATGTTTAATAAGTGAGAGAGCCTCTTTTGGTTCTATAATCATTTGAGTTGATTTCCCAATAGTTTTTCGTAATGACTGACCAAATTCGTTTTTGAATTGAAAGTTACATATCCGAAATTGCCTTTATCCCAAGATTGCTTGCACGCAAATAAATTTCCTGCAACTCCATTGTACACTTTATTTCGTCCAATATTGAAATCGGCGTTCTCTATTAAATCCACAAGAACAAAGCCATCTCTATATTGCAAACTTATCAATCCTTGAATTACATCATAGTTTTCTTCGATTGTTAGCTTGTAAACTGAATTACCTATACTCCGCTTTCCAGTCAAAACTCTATCCCGAATTGAGCAATTTTAAATCAGATTTTTCAATTTCGGTTATTTGCGTGTCGAAACTATCGCCCGTAATGCTATTCTCAATAGAGTTGGTCAGCTTATCAATTTTGATGCTTAATGCCTTTCTTTTTTTCATTGTCTAAAGGTACGAAACTCACAAATCTTTACCGAAAGTCTAATGGGTCGCCTATAATGCTTGCTAACGATCTTTGCAGCCGTCGCCCGGCTTGTTTGTATTTATTTTGCTAGGGTGAAGGCTGAACGATATTACAGGGCATTTTTTCTATTCTTATACAATTCAATCGCCTTTAAGTAATTTTTTGCACCGTTCATAGTCAAATCATGAATAAACCCATCAAGTTCAGGATGATTAGTCTCAATCCATTTAACTAAGGAATCTCTTTCCTTTTGCCAGACATTCCAATCAGTATCTAAGCATTCTAGTGTTTCAAGCTTTGTTATTTTGTCCGAGTTAAATGAAACCTTAAATTTACAAGTCAAAGGATCATTTTTTAGAAATTTGTAGCGTTTGGAACTTGAAGTCACAGTCGCAATTATCTGGTTATGCTGGCCTTGTAGTTCAACAATTTTATAAGTCGATTGGAATATAGAGTCCCACTTAAAATGTTCATGAAAACTGTCATGAGAGAAAGGCATAACATAATCTCCTTCGACAATCGTTATGCTATCAGTTAATAATGGTACTAGTTGAGTGAAGTCGGAAGCGTTGAAGGCATCATAATATTTGGTCACCAACTTAACGGGAGATAATGTTTTATTGCCACATCCAGCTAAGAAAATTATGAGAGAGAGGAGAATGAAATACTTTTTCATGAATTGGTGCGTCAGTGCCCTGTAATATCCGTATATACGAAATTGCGTATATATCTCTTATGTTTTTGACTATCTGTTTGCTCTGAGATTCAAAGCTTTATAGTAGAGACAAACATAAGGATTCATATATGTGGTTTTTTTATTTAAATATAGTACTATTCAGCGGACTTTCTATGTCCTTTAAGGCTCTTGTACTTATCATTCCATAACGGCATGTTGTATAAACTTCTGTAGTTCTACTGTTCCATAGGAGCTAAAATAGTTCCTACGCCAGCCGGGCTTTCTTTTTTGCTTTTATATCAGCGTGCCGCACCCTGCCGCCGCTTGTTCCCTTCTCAGGTGCCCGGAATACCGGCCATGCAGCAAATGTCTGCGCCGTTGCACCTTTGTGCTGCCTGCCATGCAGTAAAAGAAGCAACGCTGCGGCTTTTTGCACCTGTGATGCAGCAAAAAGCACCTGACGAGGTGCAAATAGTACCTGCGGAGGTGCTCAGAGCACCTAACAAGGTACAAAAAGCACCAACGATGCAGCAAAAAGCACCTCCATCGGTGCCAAGAGTAGGTCAGCATCATCGTTGGAGCCTTCGCAGGTGTTCTGTGCTCCTGCTGAGGTGCTCAAAGTACCTCAAGTGATGCAAATGGGGCTATGGTTATGTGAATATATGCGTCTCTGCGGCCAGCAGAATCATTTAGCGCAAGGCATTGTAAATGCCCTTAAAGATCAGGTCGCATGTATATGCGACCTAGCCTGGAGTCTGGGACTGGAAACCCCGGAATTTATCCACTGCAATTACCATACGATAAAATATGGATCTTACTAAAGAAAAACGGCCTAGGGATGTTGGTAACCAGTTCAAAACCCGCAGGGGATTTTTTGAAAAGGTTATCAATGTTCAGTGAAGAAAACAGGCATTTATAAATGAAACCTTTAACCCAAAAATGGTCCACCTATTTCAGGACAAGACACTTTTATATATAAACTAAACCCCTTTAAGGTTTAGCCTTTGCACATATTAAGTAAAATTTTATTGTAATAGAATATAAGGTATTTAATCCATGATTAATTGAACTTAAAAAGTACTCGTCCACAGATTGACTGGAGACTATTGTTTGTTAATACTCAACAAAACCTTGTTTTTCAAACTAGCAAGAAAAAAATTACATATGCCGAAAGTAATTTCGGCATATGTAGGTAAACAGTATTATTGCTTTTCTGCCATAATTGAATTGGCAATCTGATTGTACTCTTCATCAGCTTGTTTTGCCTCATCTAAACTGGCTTGGAATTCTTTTTGGGCCTGGTCCAGACCTGCCTGTTTACAATAGTTCACAAAGGTGCCAAAAGTCGCGATCCAGTAGTGCATGGAAAGCTGACTAGTGGCAATTAATCCTAGGTCCTGACTGTATTTATCCGGTGCCCTGTTCACAATTTCCTTGGCCACTTCATAGTTTGCTTCTACAATCCGGTTTTCTCGTTCATCCCCGCCACCGACTTCTTCTATGCTACGTTCAACACGTTTTTTCCATTTTGTGGCTGTTTCATTGCTCTTTTTCAATGCAGCTTTGAGCTGTTCATTCCCTGCATTGCTCATAAGATCCTGAGAGGCATCTTCGCCTATCTTAAGACCTGCTTTCATTGCCATAATGGCTTCTGTGATGAGTTGTTTTAATGTTTGATCTTCCATTTTGTTGTTTTTAATTAATTATTTAATTTGATTATTGTTAATTTTGAATAATTTTCAACCTATATCTTTAGGCTTAAAATAATACGACCTAAAATTCACGGAAAAGAATGTTTTTATTATTGCAAGAATAGAAGAAATCAATGACTCTACTATAATTGAGCCGACTGCTTAATTCTTCAAATTTGAATTTTCTCAATTGGGTTTTAGATATAACTTATCTTTAAAAACATGGGTCAACTCTTTCATATTCCATATTTATAATACTTATAAATTTAAACTGCTATATTGAATTTAAATGGTGTTGTGTTGTTAATATTATTTCTCTTTTGTTAAAATATAATTACAAGACTAAAATAAAAATCAAGGGGTTACAAAAATGTACCGAAACTTCCGGTTTTGAACCAAATCCCGCTACTTGCTATATAAGTAAGGTGTTGGCAGCTGGACTTTATCTCGTTCATTTCCCGTCAGTTAAACGATTGTCTAAACTCCAAAGGCGATTGATTGGTTTTGCTTTTGAAAAGTCTGCTGAAAGCCTGCGAATGTTCAAAGCCTAATCCGTAGGCAATTTCGCTAACCATTAAGTCAGTTGTAGATAGTTTTTCTTTGGCTTTTTCTATCAGTTTGCTGTGAATGTGCTGCTGTGTGTTTTGTCCCGTTAGTACCCTGAGCAAACTGCCTAAGTAACTTGATGAAATGTTTAATTTTTCTGAAATGTACTGAACTGTCGGCAACCCTTTTGAAACCAAATCATCACTATTGAAATAATCCGTTAATAATTCTTCTAAACGGCTTAGGATTTGATGATTGTCTTTTTCCCTCGTAATGAATTGGCGGTTGTAATACCGCTCACAATAGGTCAACAAATTTTCAATGTGTGTAATAATAATCTGCTTGCTGAAATTGTCAATATTAGAATGATATTCTTGCTGAATATTTTCTATGATTCCATTGAGTGTTGTTTCTTCTTTTTCTGAAAGGAACAAGGCTTCATTTACGTAGTAATCAAAAAACTCATACTTTTTGATATTTTTAGCAAGTGATGTGTTCCAAATGAAATCAGGGTGAATGAGCAAAATCCAACCTGACGGTTTTTCAGGGATTTTTTGCTCAATAACTTCAACATTTAGAACTTGATTGGGTGACATAAAAAATAGCGCACCATCGTCTTCAAAATCATAATGCTGTTGTCCATATTTATACTTTATACCTTTCATACGTTTCAATACTATGGCATAAACATCAAAAACAAGGTGTATTGAACTGTTGCGTTGACCGTGTTCAACAGCACCAAAGTTGATGATGCTTATCAAAGGATGTTCTGGTTTTGACAAACCCAAAATCCTGTGATATTCGCTGATTGATTTTATTCTTTGTGGTTCGGTATTTGCCATTTATAAAACTACTATTCTTGATTATATGCTTTTACAAATTCTTCAGTGTAGTCTTTGAGTTTGTGTTTGCCCAGAACGGGACGGTGTTTGTAGTAGTCTTCATACAGAATCCCGCTTCCGCCCTTGCGCCCTGCGGCCTGCATTTCAACAAAACCTTCGGCCCGTTTTTCGTTCATTCCCATTTTTAGCATTTCGTTCAGCAATCGTTTATCAGAAATCTGTGCCCATTTCAGATAAGGTTTGCCGATGGCTTCACCCAGGATTTTCGCACCTTCGTCACAGGTCATTTCTTCACTTGCGATATAGCGGAATGTCCTGCCACTGAAAGGTTTTTCCATTTCTTCGGCAATCACATGCGCAATATCCAATGGCGAAACCAGTATGTTCATCGTATCCCCGCCAACATTAGAAACAATAACACCACGTTTCCCACTCAAAAAACCGCCCAGACCATAATAACGCAATGACATAAAAGCACCTACAAAACCTTTGCTCAGTGTCTTGATCGCCGGTGCAAAACCAAGCAAGTTGTAATAGAAACCCGTAGGTCGCATAAACTTAACAGAAACTGTATCGGGCAGTTCTTTCAAAATGCTTTCGGCCTCATACCCCCAGCGTAGCAATCCGTTCCCTTTATTGGTATGTGCCGCAATAGTGCTAAGATGAATTACTTTAGTTACGCCCGATTGTTGAATGGCTTGTTTATAGATACGAACGGAATTGGAGTTGCTTACATAGGGGTCAAGATTTTTGTCAAAAATATCGGCAGGGGGTGTCATTGTATAAACAATATCTGCGCCTGTGAAAGCCTTTGTAAGAAATTCAACGTCATAAACCGTCCCGATTGCCGCTTTTGCACCAAGTTTTTCAATTTCTTCTTGTCGGTCATCCTTACTGCTGATAACTGTTACCGAATGTTTTTTTGCGATCAACTCCGTTGCAAGTGGTTTGCTGATATTGCCCAAAGAGCCTGTTACTACGATATTCATATTGTTTCTTTTTATTAATGCAAAATTACACCAAAGTCAAAAAACAGATGTAACTAAAACAGCTGTTGTTGTAACCGAAATGATAAACAGTCTTTTTATTGGGTGGGTTTGGTTTGCCTTGCCGCTAACATCTGTATAGACGCAATATTGCGTCTATTTCCCTTATGGCAGTAACAACACGCTCTGATTTTAAACTTAGCAATTTATTCAGGTGGCATACAACAGTTGTGTATACGCCATATGGCGTGCATACCACTAAATATAGAGAGATGTGCGTAATGATACAAGATATAAATGACTACAAATACATACTATTTTGATGGACTTGTTTTGCTTGAAGAAAGGTATCAGTAAGCTTTTTCATGTTGCTATACATGAGCTGCTACTCATTCTCCAGCCAACTGTAGTCTCAACACAGACCCTACCAGCATTCCTAGCAAGCTGGCACTTAGCCCTAATAAGATAGGAGGCACTGCTGTTTCCAACCTTTCTGCGATGAGCCAGATCGCCATGCCTAACACAATGGAGAGGAGGGCACCGGATTTTGTAGCCCGGCTCCAGTACAAACCGGCAATGAGCGGCACAAACAAAGATACCAGGCTGAGGGCTGAAGACTGCGCTACCAGATCGTAAATGTTAGACTGTAGATTGGCCATGATAGCGGCACAGACCGTAACGATTACCACAGACAGGCGGAGCAGTTGCAGGGCTTTTTTGTCGCCTTGGTCTTTGATTCTTGGTCGGATGATGTTTTCGGCAAGAATGGAGGCCGGTGCCAGGATAGCCCCGCTGGTGGTACTCATGATGGCGGAAAGCAGTGCTCCGAAAAACAGGGCCTGTACAGGCAAACTCATATGGGCAAGCACTACCTGCGGAATGAACAATTGCGCATCGTCAGCGGAGTTTAGAATCTCGGGATACACCTGCCCTGCACAAAGCCCGATTACCAGGGGTACAAACCCGATGGTGAGGTACATCGATGCGCCGATATAAGAGGCACGTACGGCCACTTTCACGTTTTTGGCTGCCATGATCCGCTGAAAAACATCCTGTTGTGGTATAGAACCCAATCCTATGGTGATCCATGCAGCCAGGTATTCCAACATGCTCACCGGCTCAGGCTTTGGCAGAAAGTCAAAAAAGCCTTCGGGTGTTTGCGCCAGTACGTTTCTTATGCCACCGGCTGCATCCAGCAAGTCTACCATCAGGTACAGCAGTCCGCCGATGATCATCATAGACTGTAGAAAGTCGGTGATGGAGATCGCCCACATGCCACCAATATAGGTATAGATGAGTACCACTGCCGCACCCACACAAATGCCCACCACCATGTTGATGCCCGCAATCGCCTGGAAGATTAACCCCATAGCGACCATCTGAGCGGCTATCCAGCCGAAGTAGGAAGGAATCATACATAGGCTTGCCAGTAGCTCTACCCTTTTGCCAAAACGCTGCCGGTAATAATCGCACAAAGTAAGAATTTTGAGGCGGTATAGCGGTCGTGCCACAAACAAGCCGATCAGCAACAAACACAACGAAGCACCAAACGGATCTTCTATCACACCTAACAGCCCGTGCGCCACAAACTCCGAGGAGGCACCCAGCACTGTTTCCGAACCAAACCAGGTGGCAAACAGTGCCGTAGAGGCCAGCATGAGCGGCAACTTTCGTCCTGCCAGCACAAAATCACTGGCACTTTTCACCTTTCTGGCTGTCATGGCACCGATCAGTAAGGTGACAACGATGTAGATGACAATGAAGGTGAGGACCAAAGGAGCGTTAGGTTTGAGGGATTTGTTCTACAAGTTTTACATAGTAGCCTTACTTTTTGAGAATGGTGAATTCTACCCGGCGGTTCTTCATTCTTTCTTCCTCAATGGCATTGCTGGCAATGGGTTTGGTGCCGCCGTAGCCTTTGTCTTCAACGCGAGCAGTATCGATGCCATTGCTCACCAGGTACTTTTTCACCGACGCTGCACGGTCTTTGGATAGCAGCAAATTGAGATCGGCCCGCCCCTGGTTGTCTGTATGACCGGATACTTCTATGGTTACGTTGGGGTTGTCTTTCATAAATTCCACTACTTCGTTCAGGTTTTCTTCCGAACCGGGCAGCATGTCGGCGGTGCCCCTGTCAAACAGTACACTTTCCAGCTTGACGGTAGCGCCTACTTCTATAGGTGTGAGCAGTATCTGCCGGGTGATGTCTGCACTGTTATCATTGCCGGATAAAAGAATCTTACCGCGGTCTTTGATAAAACCATCGGCATCTACCACCAGCGCGTAATTTCTGCCCTGCTCAATGGCTATTTCAAAACTACCGTCAGCATTAGTTTTTACTTCCTGCTGCATAGTAGTGGAATCTCCTGCCAGAGAAGTCACCATCATAGAAGCTTCTATAGGAGTATTGTTGTTTTTGTTGCGTACAGTTCCTCTGATCGTCACGGTAGCCGGTGCCGGTTTTTCTGTTTCAACTTCGGGCTGTGGAGCTTCTTCTGTGGCGGCTGGCTCTTCCACAGCAATCACATCAAAGGTATCGGCCTGCTGCTCTTCTTCAGCATCTTCCTTGATCCGTGCTTTCATAATATCGCCCATGCCGTCGCTGTTCTGGGTGGAAGAAAGATAAGCAAAATTGCCTGCTTCAGGAATCATGTAAAACAACTCCGTGCCTTCCGTATTGACTGACGCTCCCAGGTTTTGTGGTTTAGACCACTTCTTCCAGCTATCATCCAGTCGCACCGACATAAAAATATCGCGGCTGCCGAAGCCTTCGTACCCGTTGCTGGCAAAGTAGAGCGTCTTGCCATCCGGAGCCAGAAAAGGGGTCATTTCCTGATAAGGGGTATTGATGGTGCTTCCCAGATTTTTGGGTTCGGTCCAGGAGCCGTCGCTTCTTTTAAACAGCGCATACAGGTCTTCTGCCCCGCGGGTATCGTAAGACTGCAACGTGACCATCAGGATGTTGCCACTGGCATGTACAGCCCCGCTTATATGCTCCGACTTGGTATAATAATATGGAATGTCAACGGGTTCGGGAAAGCTCCAGCCGCTGCCTGATTTCCGGGATACAGAAAGACCTTGGGTGGTGGCTTTGCTGCCGTCCTTTTTGTAATGGCCATCCAGGTACATTGTATTGCCCTGGTCCGCAAAACCGATCAGATGGTTGGCCTGTCCGTTGTTGACAGGCTTACCCAGGTTTTTGGCTACCGACCAGCTACTGTCTGCCTGTAGTTCGCTAAACCAGATATCGCCGGCATCCTTTTGCCCGCCCGTATTGCCGGGATGATGCTGCCGCGTAAAATAAAGGGTTTTGCCATCGGCACTGAGCAGGGGTTGCTGCTCATTGGCGGTGCTGTTGACTGTGTTGCCCACGTTTTGTGCTTCGTCGTTCTGGCTATAAACTTTGGTACCTGCAAACAGCAGGCAACCGGCTGCTAAAATTTTAAGTAAATGCATAGGATAAAACAACGAGTTTGCGTTGATTTTCTTTTGTAAATAATATTTTGTTTTAATAGCTCTGGCGTAAGCGTCCGCTTATGCCCGAAATAAAAGCACAAGCCACTGAGGCCCGGCGAAGCTTCTTACTCCGGTCCCGGTGGGGCACTACTCCGGTCTCCCTTCATGATGCCTGCTTTCCAGCACTGCTATCACTTCTGTTAGGGAGATGTCTTTTTCTTCCAGCAACACCAGCAGGTGAAATACCAAGTCGGCAGCTTCATTCTTAAAAAGTTCGGCATCATTGTCTTTGGCTTCAATAACCAGTTCTACGGCCTCCTCGCCTACCTTTTGGGCAATCTTGTTCAGTCCTTTTTTAAACAGGCTGACCGTATAAGACTTCGCTTCGGAAGTAGGTATGAGCGACATTTCTTTGCGCTGGTGAATGATATCGACCAGCGTTTGGAGGAAGGCCAGGTTAGGCACAGGGTTAGGGTTTTCAGATTTCATGGGTTTCCACAATTCTTACGGGAATATTTTGCTGCGCAAGATACTGTTTTAATCGGGGTACCGGAATTTCTTTGAAGTGAAAAATACTGGCAGCCAGTGCGGCATCTGCTTTTCCCCTGCTAAATACTTCATAAAAATCTTCCATACGCCCGGCCCCTCCGGATGCAATAACAGGAATAGCGAGCAACTCTGACAGCCGCGTCATCAGCTCGACGGCAAACCCCTGCTTGGTGCCGTCGTGGTCCATAGAGGTGAGCAGAATCTCCCCGGCACCGCGGTCCTGCACTTCTTTGGCCCAGGCAAAGGTTTCCAGTTGGGTGGGCTTGCGTCCGCCATGCGTATGAACGATATGCTTTCCGTCTACATACCGGGTGTCGATGGCTACCACAATACACTGACTTCCGTAGTTGGCGGCCAGTTCGTTGATTAGCTGCGGGTGATGCACGGCAGCAGAATTGATAGAAACTTTGTCGGCACCATTGAACAGCATGGCTTCCACATCTTCTATAGAACTGATGCCACCGCCTACCGTAAAAGGTATATTGACCTGCGCAGCTACGCTCCTGACAAGCTCTACCAATGTTTTGCGTTTCTCTACCGTAGCGGTAATA
This sequence comes from Cyclobacteriaceae bacterium, assembly GCA_958296015.1. Lineage (GTDB taxonomy): Bacteria > Bacteroidota > Bacteroidia > Cytophagales > Cyclobacteriaceae > JAJNNC01. The sequence continues at coordinate 405,762 of CATQIH010000020.1, read as the reverse complement.
TCCAGAAATACCAGCTCATCGGCTCCCTGTTCGGCATAAAGCCTGGCCAGTTCCACGGGGTCTCCGGCATCTCTGAGTTCCACAAAGTTCACCCCTTTTACGGTTCGTCCGTCTTTAACATCCAGGCAGGGAATAATTCTTTTTGTTAGCATCGTTGTGTTGAATATAAAAAATAAGAAGACGGGAGACGGTAGTTGGAAGCAAAAGAACTTATGACTCCGATCCCGGTGGAGCACCTCTTCGGACTTCATAAAAATTCTGCCAATTCTTTGAGTTTAATTTTGCCTTCGTACAGGGCTTTGCCGATGATGACACCCGAGAGGTTCATCTCACGCAGGTTGACTATATCTTCTATGGTAGTGATGCCTCCGCTGGCAATAAGCCTGATACTGGGAATAGCATCCAGCATCTCCTGGTATAGCTCATAGGATGGTCCCTGCAACAGGCCGTCTTTGGCAATATCAGTGCAGATCACATACTCCACCCCTTTCTGCTGATAGTCTCTAACAAAGTCCAGCACATCCAGACTGGAAGCCTCCTGCCAGCCATTGACGGCTACTTTTCGGTTGTGGGCATCGGCACCCAGGATAATCTTATCATCACCATACTGCTCCAGCCAATGAATAAAGGTGTCCGGATCTTTCACCGCGACGCTGCCACCGGTAATTTGCTTGGCTCCGCAATCAAACGCAATGGCAATATCTTCATCTGACTTGATACCTCCGCCAAAATCAACATCCAGGCGGGTCTGACTGGCAATGGCTTCCAGCACTTTGTGGTTGACGATATGGCGTTGCTTGGCACCATCCAGGTCTACCAGGTGCAGGCGGCGGATGCCATGCGCTTCAAACTCGCGGGCTACCTCGAGCGGATGCTCATTGTATATTTTCTTTTGCTGGTAATCGCCCTGTGTAAGCCTCACACATTTACCGTCGATGATATCAATAGCAGGAATAATTTGCATGGTTGTGTAGATGAAAGTCTGAACTGGTAAATATACGTATTTCTACGAATCCTGGAAAAGCAATAAGCAACAGCGCAAGGCACAAGATGCATATCGTTACCTAAATAATAAACAAGTTACAATGAATTTTCATGATCAGTGCCTACATTCGCATGTATCATTGAATACACAGATGTACTGGTTAACACAGGATTTGATTTTTCCACCGGTAGAGAAAGCGGAAGTTTGGGGCGGATTGGCACTGGGAGGCGACCTTTCGCCGGAGCGACTGCTGCTGGCCTATTGCTCGGGTATTTTTCCCTGGTATGAAACAGGCCAGCCTATCATCTGGCATGCCCCCGATCCGCGCTTTGTGCTGTTCCCGGCAAACCTGAAAGTGTCTAAAAGTATGCGCCCTGTGCTGAACCGGCAGCGATTCAGCATTACTTATGACCGGCACTTTGAGGCTGTGATGCGCCACTGCCAGCAGCAAAAAAGAAAAGGTCAGCAGGGTACCTGGATTACCGAAGATATGGTGGCGGCCTATGTACGGCTGCATCAGCTGGGTTATGCACATTCTGTGGAAGCCTGGCAGGAAGATACGCTGGTGGGAGGGCTGTATGGCATTGCACTGGGCAGTGTCTTCTTTGGCGAATCTATGTTTAGTGAGGTGAGTAATGCTTCCAAAGCCGCTTTTATCACGCTGGTGCAGCAGTTGCAACCGTTGGGCTTCACGTTGATAGACTGCCAGGTGCATACGACTCATCTGGAAAGCCTGGGAGCAGAAGATATTCCGCGCTATCTGTACATGCAATTACTGGAAAAGGGAATTCAGCAGGATACGGTTTTGCCTGATAACTGGCGCAAGCCGACATACGGTGGCTGATAAATATCTTTAAACCATTAGCCACTGTCTTCGTTTTTGATGTTGAAACATGTATATATTACAATCCTGCTCTTATGATACACCAAAGCCAATCCCCTGATATTTTTGACGTAGTACGGCAACACGACCTTGAGTCACTGGCTTCTTTGCTGAAAAAGGGCACAGCGGTGAACGTCACAGATGCGCAGGGCTACTCTCCATTGGTGTTGTCCACCTATCATGGTTCGGTAGCAGCCAGTACCATGCTGCTAGACCACGGTGCTGATGTTGATTATCAGGATGCTTCGGGTAACACAGCGTTGATGGGAGTTTGCTTCAAGGGATACGAAGATGTGGCAGACCTGCTGCTGGAACGCGGTGCCGATGTCAACATCAGAAATGGCAATCAGGCCACTGCTATGATGTTTGCCGCTATGTTTGGCCATCAAAATCTGGTAGAAAAGCTCTACCGGTATGGTGCCAACCCAGAAGCCAGGGATATTCGCGGACTCAGGCCCATAGATCTGGCAGCGCAACAAGGCAACCAGCCTATGGTAGATCTGATTCAAAGGTTACAGGCAAACACCTAACAAATCGTTGCACGTCATTCTTCTAATTTTACCTTCCAATAATCTCTGATCATCGTCACAAAATCAGTGGGCCTCTGGTGGAATAGTTTTTGGGCAAGCGGATGTGCCTGTTTACGTAATGCTTTGCGCCTTGCTTTAATGGTTTTGAGTATAGCTTTTGGATTCATCCCTTCCTCCCATTCCATATTCCTGAACTGATCGCGCAGCACGTCCAGGTCATGGTCTTCGCCTAGCAGGTCTGTGAGTTGGTGCAGTTCTTTTTCCCAGGCAGAGAGCATGCGCGGCCATAAAGGTTGTAGTGCATCTAACTGGTAGCGAAGGTATTTTACCTGCTTGCGCCACTCATGGAAGTATTTGTCGCTCTTTTTGGCATAGGCGCGCTTCATACTATGGCGGGCATGGCTATATGCCTTTTCCAGTCCGGGTGCTATGGCTTTGAAGCCTTTACGCTTAAATGACCTGAAGTTGTAATAATCTTCTGCATTCTTTAACTCATCTTCTACCTTTTGCAGCAGGAGTTCCTGGTTGATATTGATACGGGTAAATGCGCCTTTTTTACCTGAAAAGTGATGCTTTGCTTTTTGCAGTACTACCTGGTTTTCCGTATCGACATGTGGTTCAAGTTTCTGCAACGGTTCTATCACCACGGCGGTATCCCGCGCATCAGATAGCAGGCGTGCTACATCCCTAAAATAATAGTTAGCTGCTTTGTATGCTTTATTGCCAGTCTCTGTCCGTACCATCCTGCACAAAGCGCGTATTCTTTTCAGATCTTTTCTTGCCTGATGCACACCCTGGTGCGGGTCTTCGGTATTTTTCAGTGCGGCACGACAGCTATCTATCCTTTCCTGTATCAATTGCGTGACATTTGCCTGTATAGGCTGGTGAACATCTAATAGGTAATCCATATCTTTTTAGTTTAGTATTGAAAATACAACTCATCTTTCTAATATATACCAGAATGAAAGTTTAGTAAATCGTAAGGTCCAGCGTACCTACATAGAAGTTAGGGTCTACCGCTACTTTTGTGTCAGCAGAAATATCTTCCAGGGCAGCCCACTTCGCAGTGGGTTTTAGCCAGATTTCTTTATTGTTAAGAAAGATTTTGACGGGCATATCAAAGCCGGGCACACAGTCGTCCCAGCGGTAGGCCAGTTGGTTGTCTATCAAACGATATACCAGCATAGGCACCCTGACATCGCGTAGGTACTGGTCGAAGAAATGGCTCAGGTCGCGACCGGTTTGCTGGCTGAGATAGTTTTCTATCTGCTGTGTGGTGACGGTCTGGTGATAAAAATGTTTGTTCAGTCCACGGAGTATTTGCCGCCATTTTTTGTCATCGTGCACGATCTGCCGCAGGGTGTGCAGCATGTTGGCTCCTTTATAGTACATATCACCCGATCCACTTTTGTTGACACCATAATAACCAATAATGGGCACATCGTTTGCAATACGCGAGCGGGTGCCACGCACATAATCAGAGCTGGCTTTTTTGCCAAAATGGTAGTCCAGATACAGACTTTCGGAGTAGGCTGTGAACCCTTCATGTATCCACATATCAGCCACGTCTTTGTCTGTAATATTATTGGCAAACCACTCATGCCCCGACTCATGGATGATGATAAAATCAAACTTGAGGCCCCAGCCGGTACTGCTCAGGTCGCGGCCGAGGTAGCCATTTTCGTACTTGTTGCCATACGTGACCGAACTCTGATGCTCCATGCCCAGGTAAGGCACTTCTACCAGTTTGTAACCATCTTCATAGAAGGGATAAGGGCCAAACCAATGCTCAAAAGCTTCCAGCATCATCTTCACTTGTTTGAACTGTTTTTTTGCCTTTTGCAGGTTATATTTCAGCACATAATAATTGCAGGACAAGGGTCCCTTTTCTCCCTGAAACGTCTCGGAAAAGTGGGCATAATCGGCCATATTGGCATTGACTGCATAGTTGTTGATCGGATTAGACACAAACCAATGGTAAGTATGGCTTCCATCCTTGTGGTCATCCGTCTTTCTGAGTCTTCCATTAGAAACATCCATCACACCCTGGGGTGCCCGCACACTGATGAGCATGCTATCGGGTTCATCATACATATGGTCTTTACAAGGCCACCACAGGCTGGCACCCACACCCTGGCAGGCAGTTGCCAAAAAAGGTCTTCCCAGCGAATCCTGTTCCCAGACCAGTCCCCCGCTCCAGGGCGGATTTTCACTTACCGGTGGCTTTCCGCCATAAAATATCTGAATCTCATAAAATTTCTCCTTTTGCTGTATTTCGGGCAGGGTAATAAAGTAAGCATTGCTATCCTGCCGGTAGGTAAGATTTCGTCCATTTTGCGTTATTTTTCGGATGTGCATTGGAGGCTGCAAATCTATCTGTAGCGTTTGCGCTGGCTTTAGCACCTTATAGCGCACCAGGTTGCTGCCCTCAATAGTGCTGTCGTCAGGGTTTACGCTGATATCCAGGTGATAGTAGTTTAGGTCCCACCAGGCCCGCTCAGGGGTGATAGAGCCACGCAGCGTATCCTGGTGGGTAAAGACGGGTACCTGTGCCTGTGCTGTTCTGCTAAACAATAGCAACAAAGAACAGACGCATCCATAGAGAAAGGTTTTCATGAAGAATTTCGTGGTATGTGTACTGAAAAACTGCATTCAGACCCGCTCGGCAACGTCATCAAACAAGGCACCAAGCACGGAGACAATCAAGCTGAAGGCAATAGCCCACCAGAAGTTTGCTACATGAAAGCCCCCAATAAGGGCATCAATCAGCAGGATGATGATGGCATTGATTACGATCAGAAACAGGCCCAGCGTGACAACGGTAATAGGAATAGTGAGAACGACCAGCAGTGGCTTGAGGGTAGCATTCATGAGTGCCAGCACGATGGCTACTATCAGAGCGGCCCAAAAGCTTTCTACCGATACGCCAGGCAGCAGATAGGCCGCAATAAGCACAGCAACAGCTGATAGAACCCATTTAATGATAAATGACATAGACTTGAAGGTTTGGTGTATAGATAATACTCAATCAGTAAGTAAATGTTTGGTATACCCTGCGTTTATCAGTGCTCTGTACGCTTCCCAAACAGGGCCGGGAATCTCCTGTGGTATCTGAAAGCCTCTTTCACCATATAACTTAATCCTTTGCAGGTCGCCCACCATCAGATTGATCACAGCTTCTCTGTTGATCTCCGGGTCGTTGCTCTGGCAGTAGGCATCGAAGCTGAGCGGTGGTGAGGTGATGACACAGAATTTTTCTGGCCAGTGTTTTTTAAAGGTGGCATATGCTCTTCTTTCCATGTAAGGTTTCTGTACGACAATAAAGCGCGTATACGCGAGCTGGTGCTTTAGAAGCAGTTGCTCCGTCAGGCGAAAATTTTCACCAGTGTTGGTGGAGGCAGTCTCCAGCAGTATGCTTTCTTCCGGCACACCCATCGCAATGGCTACCTCTGCAAACAGTGCGGCTTCGCTTTTCTTAAAGTATCCTTCGGTAAGCCTGCCCAAGCCTCCTGAAAATACGATTTTTTCTGCCCAACCTTCCAAAAACACTTTAGCAGCACGCTCGGCCACCCGCAAATCGTGGCTGCCCAGTGCCAGGATACAGTCGGCCTTTTGCAACGGATGGTGCATAAGCTGATAGTTCCACACAAGGGCAATATTGTCTTCTACAGGGCGGTACATAGGAAAGAATTTGTGTCAAGGTAACACTATAAAACAAAAAAAGCAGCCCTGAAGCTGCTTTATCACCCAAACTATATTGTTCCCTTATAAATGCGGATAGGCCGACTCCATATCGGCCACCTCGATGGTCGTATATAATGCTCCGCCCTGTTGCTGCGTTTTCTGAAATTGTGCTCTCGAGAAAGCCGACTTGCCTACTACCCTGATTGTTTTTTGAGCACCTTGCTGGTAAAGCCATTGTTGCGCTGATTTTACCTTTTCCGTATCTTCGGGTTTGAGTACTTTGAGTCCGGAAATATCGTTGATAATTGTAAAGCCTTTGGTAAGCGTTCTGGTTTTTTGATGCACATTAGCTATGACCTGTTCCATTTCTTCACCCTTAATGAACCCTTCCAAAATGATGAGTAAATAGTTTTTTTCCCTGTTTGCTTCTACCTGAAACATATTCTTTTGTTTTTAGTGAATATTACTTCTGATTAGGCAAATCTAATACCAACAGCTTGTTTTATTGATATTTGCACACAAAGGGCCTCCATTTATCTATATAGCAGTGTTTATAGGTCATAAGCATTCCCAAACTGGGATTTTTTACAATAAATGTTCACAAAGAGCTGGTAGCACTCTCTGAGTCTTTGTTTATTGTATGTCTTTCAACAAAATTGTTTCTCCAATAGCAGGTATCATAAGGTCACATGGCATTTTTTCCTGCTGCTCAAACCATCGGAGCAATTGTGCAGGTTCGCGCAGCGGCTCATCCGAAAGGTCATAGGTGCCGTAATGCATCGGAACCATTACGCCAGCTCCCAACTCACCGGCTGCCTGCGTGGCTTCTTCGGGATTCATATGTGCTTCGTGCATCATGAAATACGGTTTGTAAGCACCTACGGGCAACATACATAGATCGGGTGCTCCGGTAATCTCGCGTATTTCTTTAAAATGATCGGCATAAGCTGTATCTCCTGCAAAGTAAATAGATAGTGCTGGCGTTTTGATCAGAAAGCCTCCCCACAGATTTTTATTAAAATCAAACAGGAAGCGGCGGTTCCAGTGTTTGGCGGGCAGAAAGGTGATCTCTACTCCCTGGGTCTGGTACTGCTGCCACCAGCCTGCTTCCTGGTAGGTTACCTGCCTTTTGCGTTGATGCAATAGTTTGCCAAGCCTGAGAGGTAGCAGTATTTTCATATGAGGATTTTGCCGGATGAGAATATTCAGAGAGCCTTGGTCAAAATGATCTCTGTGCCCATGAGAAAGCAGCAGGTAGTCGATGCCTATCAGCTCTTGGATAGCACAGGGCAGACCAGCCTGGCGCGGAATACCGGGCAGATCCTTCAGGCAAGGGTCTGTGAGCACGGTGATGCCATTGAGCCGGATAAAAAACGAGGCGTGCCCTAGCCACACGATCATATCTTCGTCGCTGCTGAGAAACGACCGGGTACGGATAACTTTGAGCTGGAAATACTCGTGATCTTTCTCATATTGCTGTGGGTTTTTGTGCGCCCCCCAGCGCAGCAGCTTAGAAAAGGAAGGGTTGCTAGTCATGTCTCCTGCCCGGAACTGTCCGTCTGCATAATAATTTCCCGGAAAATCAGGGTGAATGGTGGTGAGGTCAGGGTTTTGTAGGAATCCTATCATTGAGAAAAGGTTTAGCGTATCAATAGCCTGATAACTCACCGACAGCGTGGTAAGTTTGAAAATTTGTGATTAGCTTTAAAACGCCTTGCAATTGCGTGAAAACAACCAGTGAAAGCATAAATATTTCTATGTGCTGACAACAAACATTCATGCAGACTGTCCGCAGGCTCCATGATTTGTATGATGAAACTTTACTATCTGTTATTTGCAGGCATGCTGCTGCATACTTACTTATTTGCGCAAAGCGATGTGACCAGTATCAGCGACTACAACAAGTTGAAAAGCAACCAGACTTTCAAAAAAGACACGACGCTCAACTACCTCAACACCGACAGCACCTGGTGGTCGGGTGTGCAGATTGGACTGAATTTTAACCAGTCGTCTTTCTCTAAAAACTGGACAGGCGGCGGGCTTAGCTCTTATGCTTTCACTTCGCTGTTCACTTATGAGTTGCATTACAATACTGATGCACTTTCATGGGACAATCAGGTGGAAGGTTTGTATGGCATCATCAAAAACGCAGACCAGACATACCTTCGGAAGAGCCAGGACCGGGTGTATCTGGACACTAAACTAGGCTATCAGGTGTCTGAGGACTGGAACGCTTATGTGTCGGTGAATTTTCTTACGCAGTTTGCTCCCGGATACCGCTACGAGGATGATGCTGTAGGCAATGAGATACGCTTCTTGATTTCCGATTTTATGGCCCCTGGCTTTCTGACTGCCTCACTGGGCATAGAGTACCGCCCCGGCGATAACTTTTGGCTCCGTATCAGCCCTTTCTCTCCCAGGCTTACTTTTGTGACCAACACCAACCTGGTAACAGAAGATGGCAGAAACTACGGTGTAAAGCCCAGCGAAACCATTCGCAAAGAATGGCTGGCCTTTCAGGTAGTGACAGAATATCAGAAGAAGCTTACTGATATTATCAAGTTACAGGTGCGCTACCTGCTTTTTTCGAGTTATGACTCGTTCACTTTCAACACGATAGACCACCGGTTGGATTTATTGTTCAATGCCAGTCTTACCCGGTTTATCAACGTCAGCACCGGTGTTATTGCCCTGTATGATATTGATCAGGACAACAAAGTACAGATCAGTCAGAGCCTGGGTATTGGTATTTTATTGCAGAAGTAATAGGATGAGGTTAATCTAAGTAATTGAGGATTTGCAAAGCTTCTCTTGCTTTCAGCTCAAAAGCATTGAAAGAAGCTAAAAATCGCAACTTTTCGAGCGATAATTCCTGAGAGATAGGAGTATAAAGGTCAGCAATGTCGCGTTTACGTCGTCTTTTTGGCTGATCAGCGTAAGCAATCTTCAGAGCATTGACAATTGTAGCTTTAGGATCATTTATGTTTTCAATCAAGTTTGCTTTCATCGGTAAGCCCAGTTCATTCTCTGACTTTTGAGTGCCTATTTTATTTTTGAGCAACTCAGTATCAGCCAACATCCAGGCTTCGGTCATCTGTACTGGTATGACAGGAACCAGGTTCTTGCAAATACCTTCATCAGCTTTCCTGACAGCATCAAACATAGGATTAAATTTGTTACGCATCCCGTTTTCCAGTGTAGGAGCGTCTGCATCACAGTGAATACAGATTACATGAAAGTAGGCGTATTTTTTTGCCAGGCTTACTATTTGATCAACAAATGAATGTTCCTCCTTTTTCAAAAATTCGGGCTGGTACACCTCTATTGGGGACTTACAGTCCGACGCAATAGCTTCAAATGTTTTCCGAATGATATTACCTAGAAACCTTTCGTCGGTTGATCCTTCTGCTGTATAGCCTATCTGTAGAATATTGCTCATAGTCAGCTTCCAAAATCCTGTGTGTCAAGGTATTTTTCAACTTCAAGATTTGTCATTGCAATTTCGGATTGCTCTAAGAAATCAAACTTGTATTGACCATCATGGGAAACAGGTAGTAACCTAGTGATCCTATACCTTATCTTTTTGTCTGCAAACTCTTTTTCTTTGGATACAAGTTTGGAAAACCAAATAGACACATCTTTGCATGTTTTGTACTGAGTCAGAACATTTTCTACGAAACGTGCCGAATGAGTATTAACAATCATTTGCCTTAAAGGCAAAAGAGGCTTTTCTATATCAGAAAAATCTGTGGAAAGACCTTTCAACAACCGGATCATCATCTTTAGCCTATAAGGATGTATGCCATTTTCGGGTTCTTCAAAGCAGATAGTTCCTCTATGTTGCTGATCGTATTTTAGGATGCATAGGATTAAAATTCTTAGCGTTCCTTCGGAAAGAACACGCGATGAAAATTCTCTATGATCATCACTGGTCAGTTTAATGACAAATCTGTTCTCTGAAACTTCCTCAAATACATTTACTTTGATAAAATTAGGCAATAAGTTATTCAGTTCAACTGAAATGTCGTTCAAAGCATACTCATCATCCTGCTTTAATCTATATAAAGCAGCAGCCATATTTGCTCCACTACGGGATATTGTGTCTGGAGCTATCCGAGAACTAGGTTTTCTTAATTCTTCCGGATTTAATTGCAAAAAACGCCAGTTAAGCATTTCATTTTTTGCTGCAAGAACATGAGGAAACTCTACGCTGTCAACACTACTTAACGCAGTTTGAGGCATCTCATTCGCAGAAAATTTCTTGGAGCGTCCTGCTATGCCATCCATTGATATCTTAATAATCTGTTTGAGTTCTTTTTCTTCGGTGAAAATGTATGGTCGGATTCTTCTTTTATCCTTGTCAACTTTCGGTTTCCAGAAGTTACGTAAATTACCGACAATATTGTTTTTCACCCAGGCATCTTCTTTTTGCTGTATTGGAGAAAGATGTTCATATGATATTTTCAAGTCATCAAATCCTTTGGTATTTCTTACCCTTACTATATGAATTTCATACCTAAATCGCGTATACCTTAGATTAATTTCGTCTCCCCATTTATCTTTTGCAGTTTTATCTACTAATATCTCAATAGCCAGCTTTATTTTATTTGCATATTCATTGGAAGTGTATCTTGTAAATTGTTCCTCAGCGTCACCTCTTAAATCTCTAAAAGCTGATCTGATATCTGTATTGGCTAGGTTTGACAACAAATTGAAGGCATCAAACATATTGCTTTTGCCAGACGCATTGGTGCCGGCAATCACTGTGAAAGGAGTAAACTCCATGGTGAAATCACTGAATGTTTTAAAGCCGTCAATTTCAATACGTGTGATCATAGCCTGTAAATTACAGAGTGATTTCCACAAACTCAACGCACATACATATAAGAATGCTTACTGATGACGTATTAGAGTATTCGCCATACGGTTTTGATGTGTACACGCTCTACTGTGCGTGTAGTGTACCGTTGTGTAGTAGTTTATGCTAAAGTATGGCCTTTTTTATTTATCTATACTTTGTCAGTTCATCATCATAGCTTTGCAATTTATGCTGGATTTCCGAAGAAAAACCTTGCATAAAATGCTTCGCTATGGACGTTCTGAACTGACAAAGCAAAATCAGAAAATAACATGCTGTTAATCCCTGATATGCAACTCTTCATGGTTGCCATCGCCACGGGCAGATTTGCCGGTGATGGCTGCCTTTGCCATACCATACAAGTGAAGCATCGCGTTGGAAGTTACGTCCCAATACTCTGCCGAATCTACCGTTATTTTTAATAGGGCAATGTCAGGCGTATCTATTCCTTTGGGAAACCAGGCTTTCATAGGCGCAGACCATAGGTCGCTCATCTTCGCCTTGTCTTTGATGAGTTCTGCTTTGCCTGAGACAGAAACATAAGTATCTGAGTCCGGGTCGGAATACCCCAGGTTTACATGACTGTCTTTCTGTATCGTATTAACTTTGCCTGAATGGTCGCTGGTGAAAAACCACAGCACACCGGTAGATTCCGCCTGTGCAGTGTACATCGGACGAGACCGTAGGTGCCCATCAGCTTCCTCGGCTGTTGTTAACATAGCAATCTTTACTTTTTCCAGTTTCTCTTTCAGTTTGATCGCTGCGTCCGGATTTTTTGGTTGATCGTGCATAATGATATTTTTGTTTGTTAAAATTTTTTTATCAAATAACGAGATGTTAACTACGCTTTTTTCTTGTTGTTTATGAAATACGCCAGTTAATTACACATTATTGATTTTATGCCTGCCCCTCCACAGTCATACGCCTGGTGAGCCAATAGCCCAGCGGCACAAACACCACACAATAAAGCAGGCTATAGAGTTCTACCTCGCTGATAGGTCCCCAGTGGGAAAGTTTGATGGGTCCGTCTGCTCCCTGTGCATACAGCAACGGATGGGCATAAGGCATGTACAATACCCAGTGACTTTGCTCTACCATGAGCGTAGCCATCACAAACCCAATGACACCCACACCCAAAGGCACTATGAAACTTCTGAACCGTATACTGATCCAGTATTGCACGGCCAGCAAGCCAAGAACGGAAAAGACCGTCTTGAATGCCCGCGTACCTATCTGCACAAAATCCGGAAAGTGCGAAAGCAATCCACTGGATGGCCTGATGATGCCTGTAGCTACTCCGGAAATTAGCATGAGTAACACAAAATAGGTATGAGCAGCAGCAAACAGCAACACAATGACGATGAACTTGGATACGTAAAGATGCCATCGACTCACGTTCAGCACGTACAGGTGTTTCCACATGCCATTTCGGTGTTCTATAAAGGTGACCAGGCTGGCAATGATGATAATGAACAGAGGTAGCAACATAAAATTGGTACCACTGTAATAAAACTGAACATACGACCGCCACGGATTGGCTTCGGCAACATGGGTTATCTGGTTGTTATCCAGCAAAACAATGATAAATAGTGCCAGGGCTACAAAAGACGTACCTACCCATGCCAGCCAAAAGGCGTAGGAATTTTTGGCTTTCAAAGCTTCCGCCTGTATACATCTGTATAGTTCTTTCATGCTATTGGGTTAATTTCAGGTATAGGTTTTCCAGACTTTCTTCCTGGGGTGTCACTTCATAAACAGCAATAGCTGCCTGGCGCAGTTGGTCTATGATGTGAGCAATCTGTGCTTTTTCCTGTGTTTGCAGCCATATGCCTGATACGTCCTCCCTGGGAAGGTAAGAAGCCAGTAACTGCAAGGCTTTGGCATTATCGCTGGTGTTGATGAATATTTCCTGCTGGGAGGCATATTGTTTTTTCAGATCGGCCACACTGCCCTGGTAACGCAGCCTACCTTCCTGCATGATGCCCACATAGTCGCAGGTGCGTGCTACTTCGGGGAGCAGGTGACTGGAGAGCACAATGGTTTTTTGCTGCTGATGCAGCTCCTGCAATAGCATTCTGATGGCTACAATCCCCTGCGGATCCATGCCATTGATGGGTTCGTCCAGGATGAGTAGCTGCGGATCGGGAAGCAATGCCAGTGCCACACCCAGCCGTTGCTTCATGCCGGTAGAATAGCCGCCAACCTTTTGAGATGCCGCCTTACGGAGGGCTACCATGTCCAGCACTTCCTCTATTCTGCGCATATTAATATTACGATACAGGCAGGTAACTTTCAGGTTATCGTATCCCGACAGGTACGGATAGAGCGGAGGGGCTTCTATCAGCACGCCGATGTTTTTGTACAACTCCGGGCCTGTGGTGGCTATATTGTTACCAAACAGGTTAACCTCTCCGGCATCAGGGTACAGCAACCCAGTCAGCAACTTGAGGGTGGTGGATTTACCGGCACCATTCTGCCCCAGTAGCCCGAAAGAGGCTCCTTTGGGTACCTGCAAAGACAATAGGTCTATCACCTGTGCTGATTTCCTGTACGAAAAGCACACGTCTTTTGTCTGGATAATCAGCTGATCAGAAAGCCTGGAAGTTAATGAATGCGTCAAATCAACTATAGTTTTTATTTGTTGGCCACAACTGCTTTACCGTATGCTTGAACTTCCTGCAAACAAAAATCGGCAGGTTATTTTCATATGGCATGGCATATTCAGCTTTGTGTGTGGCTACCTGTTCTACCTCTTCAAAAGACTGTTGATGATCACTTTTGTTTCCTCCTACCATGATAACTGTTTGAATATTTTCATCGCCATAGCCCCAAAGCCAGTAGTTGTTGTGCCCTGCCATAACGAAAGGCAGTGGATATTCTTTGCTATAATGCTGCAAAGCACCTGCTTCACCATAGTTATTAGCATAGATTTTTGCATTCTTCTGTTCTTCGACAGGCAGTGACTGATACACCGCCGAAACATCAGCAGCCAGTTCTTCCCAGCCAAACATATCAGCATAAAACTGCGGCAGACTTCCCATAGCTTTGCTTTCAGCATTACCGCCATCAATTCCGAGGAACTGATGGTAAGCAATAAAGGTGTGTATTGGTAACAGAGGCATCGCCAGTGGAGATAATACTATAGAAAAGATCAGGAAGCCTGCTATGCCATAGGGAACCCATCGCCACACTTTCACCTTTGTTAATTTCTCAAGCATGATCCCGCCCCCGGCAAATAGCATGGGGTAAGCAGTCGCCATATACTCTGCTTTGCTGTGCCCATTAATCAACAGGATGAAGAAAGCAGTGAGAAAGACCAGACCCAACACCTGATAGTTTCTGCCTTTCCTATCTAAAAAGTAATAGTACAATCCTGACAACCAAACAGGTAATGAGGCTGGATTGGGCAGAAGTAGTTGTCCGGTAAGAAAGTCACCTCTGCTGATACCATTGTATTTGTATAGCATAGCGTTCTGCATAAATTCCAGGTGAGCAAAGTCATGCTGAAAGTTCCAGATGATGAACGGGGAGAAGAACAGAAAAGCAATAGCTGCTGCTATATAAGGCCAGGGAGTAGCCAGTTGCTTTCTCAAAGGTGTCAGCACAAGGGCTACAAGCAGTCCGCTTCCAAACCATAAAAAGCTCACTTTGTTAAGCAGTCCTATGCCCATCAACACGCCCAAAGTTATCCACAAGCTGGGGCTTCCCTGCTGAACAATACGAATGAGCAGGTATCCACCGATAGCCCAGAGCAGCATGTCCAGGCTGTTTATGGAATAATAGGTGCCCATTGCCAGAAAAATAGGCGCAAAAACAACACAGCAACAGGCAAGTAAGGTAGCCACAGACCCACCTCCCATGCGGCGCACCATCAGACCGGTAAACAGCACCGTGATTGATATAGCCAGAGCAGGCACTAACCGGATGGCAAACAAAGAATCGCCGATCAGCCAGCGTGTGAGGGCAAGCAAGAAGATGGAAAAAGGCGGCTGGTCTACATAGCCCCAGGCCAGGTGTTTACTACAGGCCAGATAATAAAATTCATCACGAAAATAACCGTAGCTGGTCAAAGCATTGGCAAAAAGATGGAACAGTAAAATGAAAGCTACTAAACTGATCAGAACAACATGGGTCCTGTCAGACCAGAAGTGTCTTTTGGTTTGCGACTGGGGCAACAACATGTCCATATAGGCGAAGGTTGGTAGTACATAAATATAGCTGTTTTCCCAGTATATAGATACGGGTTTTTATCGTATACTTTAAAAGTCTTCCTTCTCTATCTTCCATGAAAGTTCGGTTTTCTTTTCTCCAGGAAAGCACTGATTCCTTCCTGATGATCTTCCGTAGCTGCGGCCACATCCTGCCACTGCGCTTCCAGTTCCAGCACTTCCTCCAATGAACGGTGGTGCGACTGGTTAAGTAGATTTTTGATGATGCCTACTGCCCGGGTAGGAGCATTTAGATAGTACTGCGCATATTGCTGCACAGCGTCATCCAGTTGATCTTCCGGCACCACCTGGTTGACCAGTCCAAGCGAAAGTGCTTCCCAGGCACTGAGCCGGGTGCCCATAGTGGCCAGTTCAAAAGCCTTCTGGCTGCCTACCAGCCGGGGCAGGAAAAAGGTAGATCCTGAGTCCATGATCAACCCGATACCTACAAAAAGCTCGGTCATCACGGCCTGTTCGGAAGCGATGATCATGTCGCAGGCCAGAGCCAGGGAGCAGCCTGCTCCGGCAGCAATGCCATTGAGCTTACAGAGGATAGGCTTTTCCATTTCCCGCATCCGCACGATGAGCGGATTGTAATACTGGCGGATGGCTTCCGCATACGATTGCCCCTGCATCTCCGTACGTGCCGCCTTCAGGTCCTGACCGGATGAAAACGCCTTACCATTGCCTGTCAGCACCACTACGCGAATGGTCGTGTCTTCTTCTGCCTGGCAGAAAGCCTGCTGTAATTCCAGCTTGATGCCGTTGTTCAGCGCATTGAATACTTCCGGGCGATTAAGCAATATAGTGGCTACGCCCTGCTGGCTGTTGTATTGGATATATTGGTACATGGTGTTAGGAGTTGGGTTTTAGGTTTTGGAAATTAGCGCAAAGTTGATGTAGTGAATATCCAACAACCTCCGCTAATTTCAACCAATATCCTCAAATTTCATCAGATGTGCGTTGTTTACTTCATAGAATATATTTAGTTTTGCTTCCTGATTTTGCGCACGTGGTGAAATTGGTAGACACGCTATCTTGAGGGGGTAGTGCCTTTTTGGTGTGGAAGTTCGAATCTTCTCGTGCGCACAGAATGTATCCTTTCTTTTAAAGCCCAAGAGCCAGTTTTGGGCTTTTTTTATTTCAATGCATTTATTCGTTAATTTTCGTCTAAGAGTAGATTCTAAAGGTCTGGTTTAGAAACCAAAAGGATCAGTCTCACTTGCCCTTTCAATCTTATCTTCAATAAAGCTTTTATGCGCTTGCATTTCTCCTTTCACTAACTCTTTGATTTCAGCAGCAGTAAGTTGTTCATTATATCTTCTCTCCAATTGCAGAGAATGTCTTGAGCTTTCTACCTTATATTTTACCACATCAAATATAATATAGATACTACTATCATAATTAAACTCACCAATGTCGCTGTAACTAAAATACCGGTAACTATAGTTTAGTGTCATGCTTTTCAATTCTTTGTCCAATCTGTTCCTGGTTTCGGAAATTACATTGTATTTGTTGGTACCTATGCTCTGATTATTCATGAAAAGAACAAACTCGTTTTCAACATAGAATCTCTCAAACTTTTCACTCGAATGAATATATTCACTAATCAATCCAGTGATCGAATCATCATAGATTTCTAATAAAATCTCATTAGTTTTTTTAACTGTGATCTTATTACCTAATCCTTTCAACCTATGATCCAGCAGTGCAATCTCTTTATCAAAATCATCAGGCTCCTCGATACTTTCTCCTTTGGCTCCGGCAATCATGATCTCTAAAGAACGGACTACATTTTCAGCAACATACTCAATGAAGGGAGCTATGGTTCCTGCATCGGCCTGCCTTAGCGCAAAAAAATAGTGCTCCTTGTCTTCCGTTTTGATAATTGCAGGTGGATAAACATGTTTCATAAGAACAAAATTCATTAGAATTCTTGCTGTTCTTCCATTACCATCGTCAAACGGATGTATCCGAATGAATCTATAATGAAATTCAGCGGCCAAAAGGATCGGTTCTATATCGGTAATTTCCCTTTCTCTGTACCAATTAATGAGATCATACATTTTAGCCGGCGTTTCTTCAGGCGTTGCAAACCAGAACATTTCTCCTGTTGCTGTTCTCACATGATTGGGGGTGGTTTTATATGCCCCTACCGTAATCTTTTTTGTGGTTGGATTCCCTTCCGGAGTAATGGCTCTTGCTTCATAAGGCTCTTTTAGAAGTAAGCTATGCAGTTCACGGATAAACTTTTCTGTCAGTGGGTGTTCACCTTTAACTACATCCAATACCCAGTTAATAGCCTCATTGTGTCCTGTTACTTCCAAATGATCTTTCAGCGGCTTACTTCCTGCGGTGATGCCATGCAAGATCAATGCTTTAGTTTCGCCAAACGTGAGGGTATTGCCTTCTATGTGATTAGAATGGTAATTCCAGTCTAAACGAAACTTTTGCATGATTCTGACCTCTTGCTCTTTATCGAGAGGCCAAAGACCATCCAAATCAGACTTCAGGGCTACTGCTTTTTCTATTGCTTGCATAGAATTTTATTTTAAAATAAAACAATTTGAGCTTATCTACATCCTAAACAGACAAATTTATGATAGATGAACGTTTATGAATGGCAACCCTCACCACTATTTGCTATTTATAATACAGAGTACTATCCTTACTTTAAAAAACTACAAACTTTTAAAATCTTTGAGCGATGTCTGATATACAACCTGCTGAAAGCATCCTGAAAAAAGCACAAATATGGCAAGACATTGGTCGCAAGGCATATGGATTGCTTTCTTTTGCGCAGTTGAAAAAACTATACGACGTACTTTTTGAAAACGAACCGCTGCCTGTTGCCTGGATTCCCGATCAGACTTCGGTCAACTCTAACATCAGCCGGATGATGAAAAAACTGGACATTCACTCCTATCACAGTTTTCACCAATGGTCGGTTAGCCACCGCAAACAGTTTTGGAAGAAAGCCATAGAGCAACTGGATATCCGGTTTGCAAAGCCTTATAAAAAGATAGTCAACCTGGAGCAGGGCGTTGAACATGCTGACTGGCTGCCTGGGGCAACGCTGAATATTGTGCAGAGCTGCTTCACGGCTCGCCCGGACAAGATCGCACTGGTTGTTTCCGATGAAAATAATAATACAAAAAAATACACGTACCAGCAACTTGAATTACTTACCCGGCAGGTGGCTTCCGGCCTGCGGGCCATCGGACTGCAACCACAGGACCGCGTTGTGCTCTATCTTCCGCTAAATATGGAAGCCGTAGTGGCTTACCTGGGCATCATCCGGGCAGGCATGACCGCCGTGCTGGTGGCCGACAGCTTTTCTCCGCAAGAACTCAAAAAACGCCATAAGTTGAGTGAGGCCAAAGCCATCATCACAGTGGATGAGTACCAGTACAATGGCAAACAGTTAGCCGTATACGACAAAGTGCAGACAGCCGACAGTCCAATGGCGATTGTGGTTACCAATACCGGAGAACCTGCCCTGCGAGAGGGCGACCTGCTATGGAATGATTTTCTGGACGATGAGCAGGATACGTATCATTTTGCGGAGGCAATGCATATGATCAGCCTGCTGTTTTCTTCTGGTACTACCAAAGATCCGAAAGCCATTCCCTGGACGCAGACTACCCCCATTAAATGTGCAACAGATGCCTTGTATCATCAGGATGTGCACCCTGATGATGTGATCACCTGGACGACGGGCATGGGTTGGATGATGGCTCCTTGGGTGATCTTTGCCGCCATGATGAACAAGGCTACCCTTGCGCTGTTCACCGGTTCGGCAGCCAGCAAAGCCTTCGGCGCATTTGTAGAGAAAGCAGGCATCACTATTCTGGGCACCATTCCCTCGCTGGTGAAGGTATGGCGGAACACAGGTTGCATGGAATCTTTTCAGTGGCCGGTACGAATATTCAGTTCCACCGGCGAGCCTTCCAACGCAGAAGACTATCTCTACCTGATGTGGCTGGCACAGTTCCGCGCACCGGTGATAGAATACTGTGGCGGTACGGAGATCGGTGGCGGATACTTTACAGGCTCTGTGATGCAGCCTGCTTCACCAGGCACATTTACAACACCGGCCCTGGGCCTTCAACTGGTTTTTAAAAATGAAGAAACCGGAGCCATAGGTAACAACCAGGAAGGGGAAGTGTTTATTGTACCGCCCTCTATCGGATTGTCGCAGCATCTGCTCAACAGAGATCACCATGAAGAGTATTTTGCTCATGCGCTTACCCTAGAGAATGGCACCCCGTTGCGGAAACACGGCGATAATTACTACAGGGTGGCGCAGGTAGGTGACACTGTTTTTTACAAAAGCCAGGGCAGAGCCGACGATGTGATGAACCTGGGTGGTATCAAAGTGAGTGCCGTAGAGCTAGAAACCGTGCTTAATGAGCATCCTATGGTCTTTGAAACGGCTGCCGTAGCCATTGCCCCGGAAGGTGGCGGGCCAGAGCAACTACTGGTATTTTATGTACCGACAGAGGAGCAGGCAAAAAGTGCAGTGGCTGCGCAGGTGTTGCAGAAGCAGCTACAGCAAAAACTCTCTGATGAGCTTAATCCTTTGTTCAGGATCAAAGAGATCATTGCCCAGGAACACCTTCCCCGCACCGCTTCCAACAAGCTGATGCGCCGCAAGCTGAGAGCAATGTATAGATAAACCTGGGCAAACTTGAGGGTGTCGAGAATACCAGTGGCACTTCTGTAGGTATGTTATACCAACTACTTTTTCACGATTCTGGTGGTATGCGCATAGCTGGCCGTGCCCCTGACGCGCAGTACATACATGCCTGCCCTGAACCGGCTGACGTTGATTGTGTGTGTCCGATGCACAGATACCTGCCGGATACTGTATAGTATGCGACCTGTGATATCTGCCAGTTCAATATCTACCTTTTCCTCATCACTGCCGATGATCTGTACGGTGATTTGCTGCCTTGTAGGGTTTGGGTAAGCCAGAAGGGTGATCTTTTCTGAAGATATTTCATCATCCAGACCGGTCACGGTAGATTCACCGGAAGCATACTGGAAATAGCCCTGGCAATGCAGCCGCTCGTCTTCTTTGTAGCCCGGTGCACAGTTACCGTTTTTATTGGTACCCGTAGAATAGGTGGTAGCAGCTTCTGTTTCGTAGATGACACCATCCAGCAATATTTTGTCTACCAGCAGTTCGCTATCATCGGGTTCAGCCCCTGCAAAAGCTACCCTGATGCTTTCCGGTGTGGTAATGTGCTTGTTGTGTACATAGACGTACTGTACCAGTTCACGCGCCTGTTCGTTGCCGATGATGCCTTTCCAGCTTTCTACGGGTTTTTCATCAATCAACAGTTGCATAGTTTCCTTACCCGACCTGCCGGCTGCATAGATGCGGATGGTTGAGCCATTTCTGACCGGCTCTCCACCCTGAGTATCATCTTCGTCACTATCATCGGGGTTTCCGGTGGTGGGTCCTTCCGATGGATTTTCCTGATCATCCGGTGGATTGGGCAATGGCTTAAGCTGATGAGCGTTGATGTTTGCCTGGGTATCTACCAGAATATTGTCTATATAAAAGGTTTCCTGGTAAGCAGTGGTTTTGGCATAGATGATTATTTCCAGATATTTTCCGTAGATATTTGCCACTGTATGTCTGTACCATCTGTCGTCGGCAGGCATATTGCCTTCCTGCAATCGGATGGGATGTAGCGCACCTCCATCTACTTTATAATAAGCATACAGGTAATCTTGAGAATCTCCATCTGCCTCCAGTGCTCCTTTTTCCTTGATGTCCAGGCTAATCCCTACTTTGCCTTTACCGTCAATATCTACTTTGTTGGAATACCACAAAACAGGCTTTTCAGACATGGCGAACCTAAGCTGCTGTTCCTGTATTCCATAGGAATCTCTGACGACGGCCCGGGTAGTATCCAACTGCCAGCCGGTAGGTCCCTGATCCCGGATTGTTTTTTCATTGAGCACAAACCGCTCATCCCAGGGAAACTTATCTTTGGCCACCTGCGTAGGTGGAGTAGTCGTCTCATCTTTCACCGGCACATTCGGGTCTTTGAACAACACCAGTGATTCGTAAGGGGCTAATATCACTTTACTAGCTAGTGCTTTGCCCTCCACGGTGCGGTAGGCTCCATCAATGGCAATCTCTCTGGCCGTTTTGGAAGCATTATATTCCAGGCGGATCACCTGTGCTTCCTGCACTTCCTGCACCTGCACCTTGTACATCTCCAGGTTATCGAACCACACCATGTCATTTTCAGCCTTGAGGTCAAAATAGATACGTCCGTCGCTGGTGGTTGTTTCAGCTTTAAAAATATACCGATAATGCTCCTTTTCCGGCTTCACCATAAATGTTCTAAATCCGTGAACGTCTTCCCCATATTTGGTAATAGCCCGCAAGATGATCTGCGATTGGTTGGTGCCTTTTATATCGAAAGACAAAGCGTAGTAGGCTCCCTGCTCAAACTGTAAGTTCTTGTACAGGATGCTGCCTGTATTGCTGGCTAAGGCGTTGGTAAAACGTGCCCTGAGCGAAGGTCCGTCCATTCCTCCATCCTCTACCCTGCCAGCATAAAACTTGTTGTCGTCGTTTGATTCACTACTCCAGCTTTTCACTTCGTATAGCTGGTAATCCATCTCCGAGTTATCCATCTGGTTCTTGCTTAGTGAATCTGTGATGATATACCGGTCATAGGCCAAAGGAGATTCTCTGTCGGTAGTGCCGTATACACAATTGACAAGGTCAGAAAAGGTATGGTACTGTCTGTCGATGCCGTAGTTAGGATAGGTAGGATTTTGCGTCATTTCCAACATAAAAGAAGCAGCCGGTGAGAGCGACTGCAATGGCTGGCAGAGCAGATTGTCGCCAATAGTGCCAAAAGATTTCACATCACCTTTATATGACATGAGCCGGTATAGCGCATCCTGATCCTGTGTAGAGATGAATGTATTGTTTTTGATCAGTGAGTTTCTGAGGTCCGGATGCTCCGTACCATTATCCAGTGACTGGTTGATACGCAACGTATGAGAAGCATTTCCCAGGAAGGTATTGTTGGTAAGGGTAATGGTATTGGATACATGGATCAACATACCTTCTCCACTGTTGTAAATGGTATTATGGTCATATACTACCTTGGTAGAACCTCCATCGGCATACAAGCCTCTGTCTGCCCTTGAATCCGGATAGAGGGTTCCTTCCGGCGACCCAACGCCATTGAGAATAATATTATAGCTTACTTTGCTGCCCGTTTTGTTGCCATAGGTATAAATACCGGCTCCATCATCTTTTACCAGGCAGTAGCTATCTATCAGGTTATAGCGAATATCCCAGTGCCCTTTGCCAAAATGTATGCCGTTGTAGCCCGACTGTAGTACGGTGTTGTATTCACACACCCCGTTTTTACCCGTGAGGTATACGCCACTTTGCTGCTGGTTGCCCGAAGCACCTAAGCCCGCAATGGTGGCTGAATGGCTAACTTCATTGTCGTGAATACTGGCGTTATCGCTTTTCAGAAGCATCAGTCCTGTATTCAGGGAGTGTTTTATGTTGTTGTTGCTGATTTCTGCGTCGTGGCTATTCTCAAAATATACGCCATCTCTGCCGCTATAAGCCACCTCGTTGTTTTGAAACTTGCAATGATCTGAATTGGTGATCTGAACCGTGGCCACACTACCTTTCTCAAAAGTAATGTCTTGTATGGTCAGGTAGCTGGAAGATGCAACAGAGAGTAGGGTTTCCAGTTGGGTTACTTCCATCTTCTGGTGGTTGGGATCAGCGTTCAACACTACGTACAACTCCTGGGTGGCATTGTTAAAGTACCATTCCTTGTTGATATCAAGTGTTTTGTAGTGATTCTGGATAAAGTAGCCGTAGTGTTGCTGCACACCATACGTCAGCCGTTCGGCCAGATGGATACTATCGCCACGATGAGATCTGATCCTGGCCCTATCCAGCAGCCACCTGCGGGTGCGGGTCACCACTTCTGCTCCCTGCCAGTAGTTGTCAGGAAAGGCGGATGATAGCTTGTGATCAATAACAATTTTTTGATCCAGGTAATCGTGGCTCTGGTCTATGTTCATATAGCCCCGGTTGGGTGTGTTGACGTTGGGGTAACGACCTATGGGCAACAGTTCGTTGTTCATGAGTATGGCCGCAGGAGAAGCCGGGCACTCAGGGCAACTGGCTTTCCAGATGTTGCCTTCTACTCTTTTCCATTCACTAACGTTGACTGCTCCTGAAATGATGGGATTAGCACCCTCTCCGTAGGCACCAATGGTGATGGGGAGACTGGCGTTGCCTTTGAGCCGTTTGATGGCCATTGTTTCATAAAATACACTTCCTCTGTGCAGCAGAATCTTATCGCCTGGTTTCAATGCAGGTATTTTCTCTACGGCATGTGCCAGTGTTTTCCAAGGCGCACCAACAGAGGTGCCTGCCTGTTGATCGTTACCCTGATTACTGACATAATAATCAGTGGCCCATGCGACGCGAGAGAACCCTATACATAGCAAACCTGCTATGAAAACTACTCTGAGCAGACCTGCTGCTTTCTTTGCTGATGTGTGCAGGCAGTGCTTTTTATCAGTTTTTGTATATAAATTTATCATAGCCATATTCCATATATAAATAATTATATGTCATATAGAGAATATGATGCCTGCTCTATGTATTAATACTTCACTTATAGCTGATACGGCAGATTAGTAATATTTTGCAACTTATAGATATAATTATACTTATTACGGCAATATTATAAATTTAGTTTTTATACATAAGCTTCGGCAAAAAAAACACCCTTATAGCCAATCCGGCCATAAGGGTGCATCAATACACAAAATATAACTCACTATTGTTTCACAATACGCCGGGTAGTAACCTGCCCATCTTCGGTGATCATCTGTAACATATAGATCCCTGGTAGCAGATCGGTCAGGCCGATACTAATTTGTTCGTTATTGTGCATAACAACGGGTGCTTTTACTACTTCTCCTTTTGCTTCCATAAGCACAATCTGTACTTTCTGATCGGTAGCACTTTCAAAGCTTACCTGTAGCTCACTTCTGGCCGGATTAGGATAAGTCATCAGCTTGTTTATTTTCTGTGAGGCATTATTTTCATTTACGCCTGGTGCTACTTCTGAGGTAGAAACACTAATTTCTTCAGTTTCAGAAGCCGTTTCTATACTATTGCCAGTACCTGTCGCTGTTACTTCTACACCATCCAGAAAATAGCGTTCTTGATAGTCGCTGATCCTGAACCGAACAATTATCTGTAGCTTATTGCCCCGGATACCCTTGCTTTCAAACTTATAATAGCCGTTGATTTTGCCTTTTACTTCTTTGAGCAGTTTTTCTGCGCCACCATCTACGCGGCTATAAACTTGCACTGCATCGTAGTTGTGCTTATTTTCCAGGTCGCCACTGGAGCTTAAGATCATTGACAAATCAACGGTATTGCCGTCAAGATCAATCACCTCTGATTTCCAGGCTGCCATGCCAGTGCCCTGCGCGGTCATCTTTCCGCCTCTTACAGATAGCTTTCCATAGCTGAACATCTTGTTGGTTTCCAGGCTGCCTTTGTAGTTCTGTCCATCATTAAAATATTCCTTCCAGGGCAGGCTGCTGGTTGGTTTGGGAGCAGAAGGTGCTTCGCTTCCACCATCAACAGCTTCCACATGAATATTATCGATGTAGTAAGCTTCTGTGCGGTCACTGTTTCGGATACGTACAATGATATGTAATTTTTTACCTTTGATGTCTTTCACCGATAGGGTCTTACCCGATACATCGCCTTGTAGGCTGGCTGCCAGTATTTCGCTTCCGCCATCAACGGTATAGTAGATTTTCATATAGTCGTTTGATTCCAGCCTGCCGGTGGATTTAATGTGCGCAGATAGCCCGACTGTTTTGTCAGCGATGTTGATCTCTTCGGAATACCATACACCATCTCCAATGGTACCGGAAGCCATTAATTTGCCATCCTTTACCTCAAATAGCTCGTTGCTGCTGATCTTGCTTTTCTCCAGTTTCCATGCTGTGCCACCGTTCATGCCATCATCTTCAAAAGACCTGTTGGGCAGATTAAAACTTTCTTTCCAGGGCAGGTTGCCGGTAGTGGGTGCTGGTGCTGCTTTGGCATAATTTGACTGAAAAGCACCCATGTCTACACCCTTACTAAGGTTCCAGCCCAAAGCAGCTACAATATCCGAAGGCACGGCATCGCCCGATTTGATGGCGTATGATCCTTCTTTGATCTTGTAGTTGCCCGACGAGCGGTTGGCGAAGAATGGCTCTTCTGCTCCTGTGAGCTCGATGCTATTGTTGCCAAACCCAAAATGCTGACGGATAGAAGCCAGTGCGGCATGTCTCTCCTCGTCGCTACAGGGCGTGGCCACTTTCCAGCGCAGCAACCAGTCAGGTTGATTGACATCAGACTTATGGTAGCCATTGTAGTCCATTTCTTTGATGACTGTATAGCCACAGTCTTTCATATTAACCCATACCTGCGCGGAAGGATAGCTTGTACCTGTTGCGTCTGAAAGCAGGTTGTTTTTGATAATGGTGTTGCGCGTATCGCTGAGCAGTTCACCTTTTGGCCTGACGATATCAGACACGATTAGGTTTACCTCGTTGCCTACCAGGGTGTTGTTATATACTCGCGTACCAGCCCCTTCTCCAACACAGATGCCTGCTCCTACCAACCCTTCGGAATTTTTTCCGCAGCCTGTCACCAGATTCCCAGCCAGCACGGTATTATGCGAAATTTCGCTATGAATGCCATGACGGGAGTTGTTTCTGACTTCGTTGTTGATCACAAACGTACCGGCAGATTTGTCGTCCAGCCAGATACCGTTGGCATCGTTGTCAATTACCAGGTTGTTGCGCACGATAGAATTTGGCGATAGCAGTATTTTTACACCTGCGGCTGACCAGCTGTTTCTGTTGTATTTTTTTGCGTTATTGTTAGAGAAGATATTGTTTTCCAGTATCAGATAATCGGCCATATTGATACCGGCACCGTGCAACCCGTTGTATTGAAAAAGGTTGTTTCTTATTTTGGTATTTTCGGTGGTATACGCCTTCACGCCAGCTACGGCATTGTATTGAAATGTACAGTTTTCGATGACTGCCCGTGGAGACCTTATCATGATACCACATTCGGCATAATGCTGAAATTCCAGTCCACGAATGGTAATATCTTTGTCCTCTATTTTGTAGGTATGCAGGCCCCACCATGCCGCCGAGATCTCCACCTTTTTGCCACCGGGGTTGCTACCTATATAAATTTTCTCCTGGGCGTAATCTACATAAAATTTACCCGCACCCACCTGGCCCTTGGTTTCTACCTGCTTTAACCCGGTGCCATTGACAAATACCATGTCATGATGAGCGGCCATCGGGTCTTCTTTGGTGACAATACTTCCTTTGGGCCTTCTGTAGTCTGCCTCAAACAAGATATTCCAGGAAGTGACCCAGGTATTACCATCGGCTTGCCAATTGTTGGCAATCTTGCTGCCTTTTAGCATCACCTTTTCTCCCGGATGAGGCTGTAGTGTCAGGCGACGCGGTATTTTTGTATTATATACACGATACGTACCGCCGCGCAGTACCAGGGTGGTGCCTGACGGTGCCGAAGACAGGGCTTTGTTGAGAGAACAAGGATTGGCAGCACTGCATGGAATATTTCCTTTGCCATTGGCAGACACATAATAAGCTTCTGAAGGAATCGGATAAGCAATGTTTTTGGGTCCGTAATTTCCGTTGGGCTGACTTTGTGCAACAAAACTCATCAGTACACATAGCACTATCAGTAAACGTAAGTAGAGTGATTGCATTTGCTAGAGGTTTAATGTTTTTCTGTTAATATGGCAATGAGGCTTTGTGCCTTCATTACGATCACGCTTTGATGCTTAGAAAAACTATGCCTTTCAAACGCACATAAATTGAACTATTCTGTGAGAGGGCTATCTGTAATGTAATTACTACTCTACGCGATTATTGGCCAAAGTCTGGCCTACAGACCAATAGCAATAGCACACAAACGCCTTTAATTTCAAAAACAGCTTACTTAATTTACAAATGACACACAGATTGGTCTTTTTCTGGCAGATACCTGTTGCTTTGGGTACAAATCTGACAAATACGTTTTTTTGTAGCTGTCCAACTTTTTGCTGGAAAATATAGAAGGATTATTTATTCCTCACAGACGCGCTATAGATGGGCTACAAAAATTTGCTTGAGTCGCGCTGTACCAAAACAAATCATATATGGTTTTAGTCCTATTTAAAATACCAAAAGCCCCAGCTGGGGCTTTTGGTTCTAAAACTTATTATAACCTGCATCACTGCTTGATGATGCGCTCAGTTTGAATTGTGCCATCTTCGCTGGTGGCCTGTACGATGTAGACACCGGCGGGCAGCATACTCAGGTTCAAACTGGTTTCTTCATTGGTACTCATCGATACCGGTACGCTCATTTGCCTGCCGCTCACGTCTAGCACCTTTACCTGCGCCTGCTGCGGCGAGTTATCACTTTGCAGACTGACCTGTAGCTGGTCTGATACAGGATTCGGATAGCAGTTAAGCCCATGCTGGGTTGATTCTACCAGCATTCCTTTTCTTTGCTCTTTGCTGGCTATATTCTTGCCTGCTCCTTTGGCAACAATTTCCACACCATCCAAAAAATACAACTCTTGGTAGTCGCTGATAGTGAAGCGGACAACCAATTGAAGGGTTTTTCCTTTAATATTGCTGGCAGAGGCTTTGTAGTAGCCGTTAATTCTACCTTTTACTTCTTTTACCAGCTTTTCAGTACCGCCGTTTAGTTTGTAGTAGATACGCACTTTGTCGTTGGCTTCCATTTTTCCCTGAGAACTCAAGATCATGGATAAGCTGACGGTGCGGTTATCAAGCTTAACCACCTCTGACTTCCAGGCGGCCTGGCCTACGCCGCGGGCTGTCATCTTGCTACTCACTACAGATAATCTTCCGTAACTGTACATACCTTTTTTATCCAGACTGCCTTTATAAGTCTGATCATTATCAAAGTTTTCTTTCCAGGGCAGTTTGCTGGAAGCAGTAGGTGCTTTGGGTGAAGGAGACGATGATTTGGTAGACGTTACTTTTACATCATCGATGTAGTAAGTCTCCGAACGATCGCTGTTTTTAATGCGGATCACCACTTGCAGCTTTTTCCCTTTGACATTCTTAGCAGATATGGTTTTGCCTGATATGTTTCCTTTGAGTTCGGCTACTTTCTTTTCACTTCCTCCATCTATTTTATAATATACTTTCACATAGTCGTTTGACTCCAGACTGCCAGTGGATTTAACAAAAGCCGATATATTGACTGTGTTGTTAGCGATGGCAATATCTTCAGAACGCCACACGCCCTCTTTGCAAGTGCCAGCGGCTATCAGTTTTTTATCTTTTACTTCAAAAATAGCGTTGCCACTCACCTGGTTTCTATCTAGTGTCCAGGCTGTGCCACCATTCATGCCATTGTCTTTGTAGGTGCCCTCCACCACATTAAAGTCTTCGTGCCAGGGAAGCACGCCGGTGACCGGCGCGGAAGCAATACTATAGCCCGACTGGTAGGCACCCATGTCTACCTTTCCGCTACCGCTCCATCCCAAAGCACTTCTAATGTCTGAGGGTATTTCATCGCCTGCTTTGATAGCGTATGAGCCTTCTTTGATCTTGTAATTACCTGACGAGCGACTCACAAAAAAAGGATCTTCCGAACCCGACATTGACACACTGTTATCGCCCATTCCAAGTTCGTCTTTTAACTCTTCCAGAGAAGCAATCTTTTCTGCTTCGTTGCAGGTGTTACTGCCAATCTTCCAGCGCACCAGCAGGTTAGGCTTTTCCACGTTGCTTTTGTGGTAGCCATTGTTGTCTATGTTTTTAACCACAGTATCACCACATTTTTTTAGTCTTATCCATACCTGGGAAGAAGGATAGCCTGCGATGGTACCGTCCGACATAAGGTTGTTCTTGATTACGGTATTGCGGGTTTCGCGCTGTAGCTGGCCTTCCGGTCTTTTGCTGTCGGATACCGTAAGGTTGACGACGTTGTTATCCATCGTGTTATTATAGACGCGCACGTTGGAAGATTCGGCCACGCAGATACCACCTGCCACCAGGCCTTCGGTATTATTGCCACAGCCTGTGACCAGGTTGCCGGCAATGACTACATCATGAGAGATTTCGCAGTGGATGCCATTGCGGGCATTGTTTACTGCTTCGTTGTTGATCACAAAAGTGCCATCCGAACTGCCGTCGAGCCACAGCCCATTGGCATCGTTATCTTTAAAAAGGTTGTTGTTTATTCTGGCATTCTTAGATTCAAGCACTTTGACACCGGCGGCCGACCATGAATTGCGATTGAATTTCTGAGTATTGTTATTGGTTACGGTGTTGTTTTCAAAGATCATCTCATCGGCACCGTTGGCACCCACACCATGCAAACCATTGCGGGTAAACAAGTTGTTGTGGATTTTGATGCCGGTAGAACCATACGCTTTGATACCGGAAATAGCATTGTTGAGAAACCTACAATTTTCTATCACCGTATTGGGCGACTGCATCATCAGGCCAGCCTCGGCATAATGCTGAAACTCTATCCCGCGAATGGTAATGCCCGAAGCACTCACTTTGTAGGTATGCAGTCCCCATTGGGCAGCGGTGATCTCCACGGTATTGCCGGAGGGGCTGCTACCTATATATATATGTTTGCTATTGTAGTCTACAAAAAATTCACCTGAACCAACCTGCCCTTTAGTCTCCACCTGCTTTAGTTCGCTACCATTGACAAACACCATATCCATGTGAGCGGCCATTGGGTTTTCTTTGGTGACGATGCTGGATTTGCTACGGTTATAGACTGCCGGAAACAATGTACTCCAGCTGGTTTCCCACATATTGCCCTCACGCTGCCAGTTTTCGGCAATTTTGGTGCCTTTGAACACTACCTTTTCTCCATTATAGGGTTGCAGCGTTAAGGTACGCGGAATTTTGGTACTGTGTATCCGGTAGGTGCCACCCCGCAGTACAATGGTCCTGCCTGAGGGGGCAGACGAAAGTGCTGTGGACAATGAACAGGGATTGCTCTGGGTACAGGCATTGCCAGTGCCAGTAGGAGAAGCAAAGTACGCACCGGAAGGAACCGGATAAGAGATGGTTTTGGGTCCGTAGCTCCCGTTAGGCTGACTTTGAGCCATGAAGCAGGTTATCATGCATAGCATTGCTACACACAAAGTACGATAGTAGAGTAGAGGCATTTTGAAATGGGTTTTAAGAGATAGCATAAGATTCTATCTCCCCCGCGTTCAAAAAACAAACCAGGAAACGTGTAGATACTACCGTGTGCAGGCTATCAAAAATCCTCCATGTTAAATGCCAAAAATGCTTTACTAGGTTCAACAAATTACTTAAAAATGATGCTTTATGAAAAAGTCAATCTTTTGAGCAAATTTATTTGGTGTTTTGCGCTTATCAATGTGAGAAAGTTTTGAAACAAACATACAAATAATGATTATACACTTATACTCTATGGCACAAGCGATTCACACAAAAACAATTTCTTACATGTAGTTTCAACTTATCTTCAAAAGTAGGCCAAAGATTTTTTTTGCTCTTTTAATCATTCATCTCAGATAAGTTCATTTTGATAGACATAAAATATAAGCAAAACCTGCTTTTCAATTTATATATGTTTATATGAATCTCGAGCGAAATCCTAATTTATAAGTAAGTATTTTGTATCTTACATCACGTAGACGATTGTTAGTGAGTTATCATTTTGATAGAGTATGATGAGAGCAACTACTGTTATGTTTAGAAGAAATTGGAATACTGCAAATTTTTAAATCTTTATAGCTAATAGGTAAAAAGCCAGCTTACTCATTTTTTTCTCTTTATGCTAATAAGAACATAATAAATTTAAATAATCGCTGAATGATCAATTTTTTTTGCAGATGATAGGCAGGAAGCACACGCGCAATCAAGTTCATTGATATTCTATGAAAATAGTTAAATTCATTAGTTTAAAAATCATATAGAAAGATTGGCGACTTTCCTCACTCTGTGTAATATTGCAACAGTTTGAATTTGTTGTCGTACATAATGTTGACTGATGTTTATTAAACTTTTGTTAAAAAAGCTTAGCCAACGTTAAAATATTTACTTTTTATCTTTATATTTGTTAAAACAACGTATAACAAGCGTACGCCCCCTTTTAAGTTTGTTAATAAAAGTATTGCTTTATTATGTCTTTCTTTTCAGGCAACGTATTTGCTCATAACTCAATTAATAAATCCGGGTATTTGTTAAGAAATTATAAAGCAAGCTTAACAATAATATCATAGGGTTCACTTTTTGCACAAAATGTTTTATGCGTAATATTGGTCTTGGATTATTATACAAGTATCTATCTCATTTTTAATTACACTTACTAAACCACTAACTTAATAATGAGCGATTTTTATACTCATTTTCGAAAACACCAATATACTACAGTATTGCTGGTTTTTTTGCTGCTTACTGACGTGGTATTTTTTTCTGTGCTCCTGGATGTGCTGTATCAATACATCCCTGTTCTACAAGTTGTCCCCCGCGAAACGTACGTATTACTTTCTGCTATTCTGGCACTGTGCTGGGTATTATCTAATATACTGGTTTCTTCCTACCAGGTGCCAAGGCTGGGTACCCCACAAAAGATTATAGAAAGTGCTGTAAGGGCTGGTCTGGTATATGCAGCTTTGATTTTGTTCTTCCTAAGCCTGATAGACCTAAAGCAAGGTGTTTTTCTGAATGGAGAGTATATAGTGGTTTTATTTCTGTTTACGCTGCTGCCCACTACGCTGTTTAGGTGCCTGATGCTGTTTTTTTACCGGTTTTATCGCAACTTGTCATTCAACCACACCCCTGTGGTCATTATAGGTTGTACAGATCAGGGCAGACGTTTGTACCGATTCTTTGTCAATACCGCTTCGTTGCCACACAAGTTTATGGGATTTTTTGACAGTAAAATGCCTGTAGACCCTGATATGGCAAGTGCATACAAAGGTGATCTGGAAGAGGTAAAAGAGTATTGCCTGCAAAACAATATCAAAGAAATCTATTATACACTATCCAATAACAAAACCTATCTGGCCGAACTGGCAGATTTTGCCGATAAGCATTTTATCTATCTGGGTATTGTACCGGATATGAGCGGCATGGAGTTTATCAACAACCGCAGATTGGATACACAGCTTTATGATGATGGAAAAATTCCTGTGCTATCCTCCCGCAATGTGCCGCTGCGGCTTATGATCAATGCACACGTTAAAAGAGCTTTTGATATTGTATTTTCTACCATTGTATTATCTATCTTGTGTGTCACGGTTTTTCCGGTCATTGCCATTGCTATCAAAATGGAGTCGCGGGGCCCTGTGTTTTTCTCGCAGCTTCGTCCTGGCAAATTTAACCACCTTTTCTGGTGTTACAAGTTTCGTACGATGACAGCAGCACCCCACAACGAAGAGCAGCAAGCCACCAGAAACGATAATCGTATCACCAAAGTAGGTGCTTTTTTGAGAAAAACCAGTCTGGATGAGCTTCCCCAGTTTTTTAACGTGCTCAAAGGCGATATGTCAGTGGTAGGTCCTCGCCCCAACATGGTGAGTCAGTTGGACTATTACTCGCAGGAGATCAGAGAATATCCGCTGCGGCACCTTATCACCCCTGGCATCACGGGTTATGCACAAGTGAGCGGTTACCGTGGCGAAACCAAAGAAATGCACATGATGCAAAAGCGTGTACAATATGATCTGTGGTATATCGAGAACTGGACTTTCCTGTTTGACCTCAAGATCATCGCCAGAACGGTGACAAATATTATCAAAGGCGAAGAAAACGCTTATTAATCAATTTTTTACCTAAATCAGCCTATAGTTTTGCAAACGGTTCAGGTACTGGATATTCCATTATATGCCCTAAATATTCCATCAGCTATTCATGATGTGATTGACATTTGTAGTAATCATCCTAAAAAAAACAGATGTATCAGTGCTACAGGTGCGCATGGAATGATCATTGCCAAAAAAGAAAAGGCTTTTTCAAATCTGCTGCAATCTTTTTATATGAACTTGCCAGACGGTATGCCAGGCGTGTGGATAGGAAAACTGAAAGGAGCCAAAGAAATGGACAGATGCTATGGTCCTGACTTTTTTGCTGCCTTAATGGAAGCATCTGCTGGAAACTCTATCAACCATTTCTTTTGTGGTGGAAAAGAAGGCGTGGCAGATCAGCTCAAGACGGTCTGCAAACAGAAGTTTGGCAACCACCATGTTGTTGGCACCTTTTGCCCTCCGTTCATACCTATCAAAGACATTGACTTTCAGGCTATTGCAACAGCCATCAACGCGTGCAATACCGATATTGTCTGGATTGGTATCAGCACACCCAGACAAGAACAATTCGCCAAAGCCTTGTCGGAGTACACCAACGTTCATTTTATCATCACCGTAGGAGCCGCCTTCGACTTTCACATAGGAAGTGTACGGCAGGCTCCAAGGCTTGTGCAACGCGCTGGCATGGAATGGTTTTACCGTTTGCTAATGGAACCTAAAAGGCTTTGCAAAAGATATTTAGAAATAGTACCTTTGTTTATTATATATAATATTATAGATTTTACTAAAAAGTTACAATTATTAAAACAGAAACGAACATGAACAGTAAAAAAATTCTTGTATGTGGTGCCGGTGGCTTTATTGGCGGACACCTTGTAAAAAGACTTAAAGAAGAAGGGTTTTGGGTAAGAGGCGTGGATATAAAGAAGCACGAATATGCCGAATCTCAAGCTGATGAATTTGTTCAGGGCGATTTGAGAGACCCTATCTTATGTAAAAAAGTACTACAGGATATTGACGAAGTGTATCAGCTGGCTGCTGATATGGGCGGAGCCGGTTATATTTTCACCGGTGATCATGATGCAGCTGTGATGCATAACTCAGCTTCTATCAACCTGAATATTGTTGATCTTGCCTCTCAGATGGGCGTTAAAAAGATATTTTATTCTTCTTCTGCCTGTATTTACCCTGAATACAATCAATTGGACCCTGATAACCCAAAATGCTCGGAAGAATCTGCCTACCCGGCTGCCCCGGATAGTGAGTATGGCTGGGAAAAGCTATTCAGCGAGCGACTATACCTGTCTT
Organism: Cyclobacteriaceae bacterium; assembly: GCA_958296015.1. Taxonomy (GTDB): domain Bacteria; phylum Bacteroidota; class Bacteroidia; order Cytophagales; family Cyclobacteriaceae; genus JAJNNC01. The sequence goes on along the minus strand of CATQIH010000020.1, from coordinate 371,401 downwards.
ACAAGCGTAACTGCGGGCTTGAAGTACATATAGCTCGTTTTCATAACATATATGGACCTGAAGGCACCTGGACAGGTGGCCGGGAAAAAGCACCGGCAGCCTTGTGCCGAAAAGTGTCAGAAACAGACAAAAGTGGCAGCATAGAGATTTGGGGCGACGGTAAGCAAACCCGGTCTTTCCTGTATATAGACGATTGCCTGGATGCCGTAAGAGCTTTGATGGAATCAGATTTTGAAGGCCCTGTGAATGTGGGTTCAGAAGAGATGATCAGCATCAATAATCTGGGCAAAATGGTGATGGATATTGCCAACAAAGACTTGTCCATCAACAACATCAAAGGCCCACAGGGAGTAAGAGGCAGAAACTCAGACAATGCACTGATCGAAGAAAAACTGGGCTGGAAACCAAAGCTTACTCTGCGCGAAGGTATGGAGAAAACATATCAGTGGGTGAGCGAACAAGTAGCCAAGCATTCAACAGTGAAAGCTTAGTAAGTATACTGGCTTCAGATATAATCTGAAGTCCATATTCTGGCTTCAGTCTCAGACTGCGCGTCCCGGACTGAAGCCAGTTTTAGCTATTCCACTCTGGCTTCAGATTGTATCTGAAGCCTCTGAACAACATTCTGGCTTCGGTCCGGGACACGTAGTCTGTGACCGAAGTGAGAGGCTAGAAACATAAGCAAAACACCGCTTCCGACGGCTTTCTGACCCATTCAGAAGACAGCCAACGGAAGCGGTGCATTTATTTTAGGATATTTTTTAAATTACACTGACTTGCCCAAAACAAAGAAAATACTGGTGATAGGCCAGACACCCCCACCCTATCATGGCCAGTCTATGATGACCCAGCGGCTGGTCGACGCGCATTTTCCGGACATCCGGATTTTCCATGTACGTATGTCTTTTTCAGACTCCATTCAGGCCATTGGCAAGCCAGGCTTGAAGAAAGTTATCCACATGTTTGCTATCGTAGCGCAGGCCATCCGGCAAAAGTTCAGGCACCGGATCAATATACTGTATTATATGCCCGCTGGACCCAACCTGGCTCCCCTGCTCCGCGATATTTTTATGCTACTCATTATCCGGCTATTCTATGCCAAAATGATCTTTCATTTCAGGGCCGCAGGCATTTCAGATTTTGTCAGGCAGTTGCCTGCGCCACTGCGCTGGCTTGCCCGGCTTGCCTATCGCCACCCAGATCTGTCCATTTACCTCTCGGGCAGAAACCCGGATGATGGCGGATATTTTCATACTAAAAAGAGCGTCATCGTGCCCAATGGCCTGGAAGATGCCGCAGTGCCTTACCTGCCCATTGACCGGCCCGACAAAGAAGCGATCAACATCCTTTTTGTGGGTGTGGTTAATGAATCTAAAGGAGTACTGGTACTGTTGCAGGCGATGGCAAAGCTCCTGGCTGCCAGTAAGCCTGTTAGGCTCACGCTCATGGGAGATTTTGCAACGGCAGCCTTCAAAGAGACTGCTTTCGCTTATTGCAAAGCACAGGGCATCGCAGATCAGATAGATTTTGCCGGGGTGAAGCAAGGAGACGACAAATGGCAGTATTTTCTACAGGCTGATATTTTCTGTTTTCCTTCTTTCTACGAGTCAGAATCATTTGGTAATGTGGCGGTGGAAGCCATGATGTTTCAGCTGCCGGTAGTGGCTACGCAATGGCGGGGCATTCCGGATATTGTGCAGGATGGCACCACGGGCCTGCTGGTGCCTGTCAGAGATGCAGGCAAAACGGCGGAAGCCCTCACCAAGCTGATAGACGACCCGCAACTCAGGCAACGCATGGGCAAGGCCGGACGGGCACGGTACGTCAGCACCTTTCAATTCGACAGCTTCTTGCACAACATGCAGCAGGCTTTCCTTACCGTATAAATAGCACTTTCATGAAAATTTTACTCTCTGCTTTTGCCTGCCAACCTAACTATGGTAGTGAACCCGGCGTTGGGTGGAACTTTGCAGTCACTTTGGCCAAACAGCACCAGGTGGTTGTGCTCACCTGCCACCGCAACCGACAGGCTATAGAAAAAGGTTTGCAGCAGTTGCCGGAGGCACAAAGGCAAAACCTGGTGTTTGTTTATTATGATTTACCCAAAAGGCTAAGGATCAGCAATTTTGAAGGGGGGTTAGTACATATTTATTATTTTCTCTGGCAGGTAGGAGTCTATTGGAGAGCTAAGGAGATTTTGCAGAAGCATAATATAGATGTTATACACCACATCACCTATGGCGTTTTCCGTACACCTTCTTTCCTGGCGGTGCTTCCCAAACCTTTTATCTTTGGGCCGGTAGGCGGTGGGGAAACGTATCCTTATACTATTAGAAAGTCTTTTCCTTTTAAATTCATCAAAATAGAAATTATCCGGGATGCCATCAACAGAGTTTCTATGTTCAACCCTTTGCTAAGGTTAACATTCAAAAATAGCCGCTCGATTGTCTGCAAGACCAATGAAACCAAACAAAGCATTCCTGGTAAATATCATGCAAAATGCTCGGTAGCGCTTGAAACAGGACTTGAAAGACTTCCTGAAATTAAACCCGACTTAAAAGAAAATATATCTACAGGTAGGCTAAAACTATTGTTTGTCGGCAGGTTAGCCTATTGGAAAGGTGTTCATTTAGCTATTGCTGCTTATGCTTTATTGTCGAAAAAGTACCCTGATACGCAGCTGACCATTGTTGGCGGAGGCAGCGATGAGGATTGGGTGAAGCAGCAGGCGCGTCAGCATCAGGTTTACGATAAAATTGATTGGGTAGGCCGTGTACCTCAGCCCGAACTGTTTGCTATGTACCGGCAATATGACCTGCTGGTATTTCCCAGTTTGAGAGACTCCAGCGGCAACGCCATTCTGGAAGCCATCGCCCACCAGATTCCGGTGTTGTGTTTGGATTTGGGAGGGCCATGCCAGATTGTGGATGATACTTGCGGTATGATCTTACCTACTGCCGGGCGTACTCAGGAAGACCTGGTGAAAGAGATTTCTGATGCCTTGTCTTCTTTGTATGAAAACCCTGAGAAATTACAACAGCTAAAAGTCCAGACCGTGAAAAGAGCACAAAATTTTACGATGGACAAAATTGTAGAAAATGTCTATCGCCAATCCGGTTATTCTCTAAAGCAGTATTACTCGTGATATTCGTTATTAATAATTTCCAGATAGCGATCATGGATATTTTTCCTGCTAAATTTATGATGTATATACTCATACCCTTTATACTTAAAAGCATCAATCAAGGTAGGATTGCTGAGCAATTCTGACAAACGGTCTATACACTCCCGTGATGTATTACAAATATACCCTGACGTATTATCTTCTATTACCTCACTTGATAGCAAAGCATTCTTTGTAGTAATAACAGCCTGACCGGCAGCCGCGGCTTCACAAATCACCTGAGGACCTGGGTCAAAATAGGTAGGAAGCACCAATATATCATGTGTTTTAAATACCTCTTTATGGGAAGGTGTCCCATGTTTTATCCCTGGCAGAAATTGAACACCATTCAGATGAACAGGCGGCACGTTTGTCACCATAGACAATGTACATTTACCCTCTAGTTTGTCTTTCCAGTTTTTTAACAATACATTCCCCCCTTTTCGTTTTAAATCTCCTGCAACGAACAAAACTTTAGGAGTATCACTGGTTTTCCTGGGAGGAATATCCATATCTTCTGCTAAAAAAGGAACCGGTGCCTTAAATATTCGTTTGTTTTCAACACCATAAGTATTCCTCAAATTTTCCGTAACAGCATCTGTACTACAGATTATTTTAGAACAGGTATTAAGTATCTTTTTGTGAAGATAAAAAGTTGAACCTTTTTTTATTTTTTTATCATATACATAATAAAATAAGGTTTTAGTCCAGTCAAGGGTAATAGTTGTCTTGTTAGGTTTCCATATACCATAAGAAAAGAGTGCTGGACTTACATTAGCAAAAAGTATAAATTGGTCCTTTTTGACTGCTGCACGAACAGCTTTTCTTAAAGCTATGATTGATTTAAGCTTGAACCATGTGCTTTTCCATGGATTAATTTTTCCTTTATCAATCACAGAAGCATGTTGAGGAGCGAATCGGAAGAAGTCCATATCATCTTTGAAGATTCGCTGCAAGTTAGATTCTATAGTTCGGTTTCCAAGATCTACCGGAAACGTCACTAATAGTATTTTTTTATGACTCATCAATTATTTCTGAAAACTAAATATACATTTATCAAAGATATAATATAGTCACCAATAGCTATGTATAAAAATAGGATAAATATTCAATTCTGTTGCTAAAACATACGCATAGACCTATGAAATTAAAATGGTGACATAACTTTTTTGCATAGCCATGTCACCATTTAATAAAACATATTACGCTTTTAACTTCCGAGGTTAAATGTTAGCGAGTCATGATCATGCGTTTGGTATCCACTTCTTTGCCATCAGCAATAAGTGTATATAGGTACATACCGGCTTTCAGCCTGCTGCCACTAATCATTACTTCACCATTTCCGGCATTCAAATTCTTGTAGACGGCTACCTGCACTCCCTGCATATCATACACATACAAGGCTGCCTCTTGCGCGCCTTCTGGCAGTGTATAGCCAATGCGCGTATCTACATTGAATGGATTAGGCGTGTTCTGGAAGAGTTCGGCTTTGCCAAATGAAGCTCCGGCAGGTGATTTGATGCCTTTGAGTTCATTCAGCTCACTTCGCAACTCCGCTACTTGCTGCTGTAGGTTAGTATTTACTTCCATCTGCCCATCTAATTCTTTCACAGCTTCCACCAGTACTGGAATAACAGCATCGTAGTTTACAGCGTAAAAACCTTCTTCGTCTTTTATTACTGCATCCGGAAGCACTTTAGCGAGTTCCTGAGCTACAAAACCTAAGCTTTTGCCTTCAGGCATTGTACGCCCGGCCTCATTGTCCTGGTTATATTCATAGGTATCTCCTTCTATCTGGCGTACTAAACTTAATGCATTACCAATCTTTTTGATATTGGTCTTAAAACGTCTGTCAGAAGCCACCCAGCTACCCCCATCGGCCAATGCTTTTCCTTTCACAATAAGCTTATAAGTACCTGTACCAAACTGTGCTACCAACGTACCACAGGAAGAAGAAGAATTGTCTACCCGAAGATCTAACCGGTCACTGGAGTTGGTGGTTTCCCAGGAAATGGTAGGTGCATTAGATGAGGTTACTCCTACATTAATAAAGTTGCTGGTGCTAAGCTGTGAACGAAAGCCATAAATATCACAGCCGTTAATGGCTCCCCGAACACCACCAGATTCTCCTAAAGCAACAAAGCGGTTAGAAGACAGATTATCAATACCTACACCAGGGCGTAGCAAAATAAGATTATCTCCACGTACATCTAATGGAGCTATCGGAGTATTAGCACCTATGCCAACATTACCTGTGCTGTAATCTAAGCCTAATACAGTCTGAAGTCCTGAGCTACCTGTTGATCTCAAAAACCTAAGATCGTTGGTATTATCAGGTGCATAACCAACCAACCATCTTGTAGTGCTACCACTTGAGAATTGTATAGATGCTCCACGATTGGTGGCATCTGCCTTAAAGATTAAATCAGGCACAAACGTTGGGCTTCCATTGATTATCAAATTATCATCAATAATTGTAGTATTCTGAGCAAAGGCAGTTACAGTCAACAGAAACAAAAAAGATATGCTAAGGAAAATACGGTTAAAAGTTTTCATAGCGGTTTGAGATAAATATGAGATACCTACTCTGTATGGTTTTCGGCTTACCCAGCAATATTTCTGATGGCCATCTGGTATTGCTTGTGTAAGGTAATGCGGTTGCGTCCGACTATATCGGACTGATGTATTTTTTTTACCAATAAGTCGATATTTTTTTTGAAACACTTACTATTCCACCTTAAACGTAATAATCAGCTTACATTCCTTGGTGTAATAATAGCTTTTGAGCTTTCTGCAATAAGCAATGGGTGCTTTCATGTCTTTCATTTCCTGGATGTGTGCCATTAGTACGCTGCGGCTGATGTGCACTTTACAGGCAAACTCCTCGGCTGTTCCTGTATTGCCTCTGTAAATGATCTGATGCATTCGTTCGAGGCGTTCTATGTTTCTGAGAAATCCCATGGTGTATAGTGTTAGGTAAGTTTTGTCTTAATATCGTAATATTAAAAGTACCTTTCCAGACTATATGCCTGTAAATATTACAGCTCAATTTTCAATATTATTAGCGATATTCCCTCTCTTAATACCAAATAACGCTTTTGGGAACAAGATTTAGTTTAAAAAACTATACAAAAATTACATACCCTCACACGCTGGTTTGGTCTAGCCCTCATCTAGCTTCAGTTTGCAACTGAAGCTATAAGCTCCCTGGATTCAGTTTGTAACTGAATCCTCAAGCAATCCACACTAAATTCAGTCTGTGACTGAAGCTGTAAGCTTTACTTTATTACCAGGCTTCGGTCACAGACTACGTGTCCCGGACCGAAGCCAGAGGCCAGAGGACTACGTGTCCCGAACCGAAGCCAGAGGGGGGATTCAGTTTGGGACACGTAGTCTGCAACTGAATCTAACTGCATGTTACCCTGGATTCAGTTTGCAACTGAATTCTCAAGTAAAAGTATATAACTTCTCTGGATTCAGTCTGTGACTGAATCCTCAAGAGTAGCCTGTAACTGAAGCTGTAAGCTTTACTTTATTACCAGACTTCGGTCACAGACCGAAGCCAGAGGGGTGCCAGAGGGGTTACCAGGCTTTGGTCACAGACTACGTGTCCCGGACCGAAGCCAGAGGGGAGACAGGGAAGCTAGAAAATATATACCTCCTTCTGGAATGAGAGTACCTTATTGCACGCTTTTTTAATAAACAACAACAAGTTTACTATTAAAGTATCAGAAAGCATGTTGCACTATAAGACCAAAGACTTTTTAAGAGATTCTATTGCCAGGGAAACTTTTGGGTTAGAAGCTGAAAAAATAAACAGGCACTGTTTCAACTCGAATGAAGTACTGTTTTCATTTGAATCAGGCACTGTTTTCATTTGAAACAAGCACTGTTTTGACTTGAAACAAGCACTGTTTTCATTTGAAACAGGCACTGTATAGAAGTGATGCTGGTGCTGTTTGCGCATGGCACTCATGCAGTTGGATGGTGGTCAGGCTTATACATACACTGATGCCCATAAAAAAAGCCCCTGATGAAAGGGCTTTGGGGTGTCTACTGAAATGAACCTGTGCCTTAGCCGATGGTCAGCTTTTTCTTCATATCACCTGCTTTTACCTGCTTGGTATTCATATCCGACTTAACGCGGAAGGTATACGTACCTGCTTTCAGGCCGGTAGGCAGAATACAAACGATCCTGGAAGGCGACAGATCAATGATCTGGGTTATTTTTGTTTCCTTACCATTTTGGTCTACCAGAAACAGTCCCTGGGCAGAATCTTCCTGGTTGAACTTCAGCTTTTTGCCTGTCACCTTCACCCCGCCACCCGGTGTAAGCTGCTTACTTTTTGTCTTGCTCTTATTATCCACACAGTTTTGAGGCAGCGGGTAATTGTCTTGCGCATCTACTTTCTCTACCTTAATCCGCTTGGCTACCGACTTCAAAGCGGAGTTAGGCCGCAACAAAATACGCGTCCGGTGCTTTTCAGGGTCAAAGTTCTCATCGTCACTATTGAAAACGCCCTTGATGGAAGATTTGATAGAATAATGCTGCGTTTCTACCCTTTCGCCTTCTTCCAGAAACAACTCAATAACAGCATAATACTCTTTGAGCACCGAGTGTATCTGAGACTCCGTAAGCCCGGCGCAGCGAAACATGACCATTTTGATCAGGTCAGTATGCGCCTTGGGTTTTCTCTTGACAGTTTCTGCCCGTAAATCATCCGGATCATCCTTGGTCAGTGGGTTGTCAACCAAATAAAATGCTAATGCCATAACTTTGAAATTTTTGTGAATACTAAATGAACATGGCAAAAGAGGGCTTTTGTCGGCAAACACACAAAGCCAAAAACAGCATCTGCTTACCTATGCAAGGAATTGAAAGAGAAGTGGTAAACTTTTGGTTTATTGTTAAGCTTCAGTTGCAAACTGAAGCTAGAGTCATCTCTGGATTCAGTTTGTAACTGAATTCTTACCCATTCTGGATTCAGTCTGTGACTGAATCCTCAATGAAGCTATAAGCTTTATTCTATTGTTAGGCTTCGGAAGGAAGTGGTAAACTTTTGGTTTATTGTTAAGCTTCAGTTGCAAACTGAAGCTAGAGTCATCTCTGGATTCAGTTTGTAACTGAATCCTTACCCATTCTGGATTCAGTCTGTGACTGAATCCTCAATGAAGCTATAAGCTTTATTTATTGTTAGGCTTCGGTCACAGACTACGTGTCCCGGACCGAAGCCAAAGGGGCCAGAGGGCATCACAGACCGAAGCCAGAGGGGGGAGTTAGAGAGGCATAGAGGGAAGTGTGTAACTATTCATTCAACTCTAGGCTATAAACTCAATATCTACCGGCCCTTTTCCGCCTGCGTAATCTACAGCACTACTGTACACGTAATGATGGGGTTCAAAGACGATACCCGCTGCTACCGGATTCTGATGTATATAATCTAACCGTTGCTCCATCATGTGGTTATCAGAAAGCTCAATAGGATGATTACCTTGGAGCCAGAACTGATAATATTGGTTATTGCTGTTTTTCTGGCCTGCCGACTCAAATATCCATAGCATCCAGTGCCTCCTGCTTTCCTGTAGGTTGTTTTGAATGGCTTCTATCATGCGCTTGCTGGTAAATTTTTTCAAGTCACGGATAATATCAGACAGGTTATGCTTATCCTGAGCCGATGCAATCAAATGTACATGATTACTCATGATAACATAGGCATAGACGATCAACCCTTTGTGTCTGATGCAATATCGCAGGCTATCCACCATGATCTCTTTATACATAGGTCTGGACAGTGCATCCACCCACTGTACTATAGTAAACGTGATAAAATACAGTGCTTGATGGTCCTGGATCATATATTTGGAGGGCATGGTTTGCTTTTGGTTTGATGGAAGTTAGAAACTTTGTCTTATCGTTAAGCTTCATTGGGTCGCCAACCGGTCACAGACTGAAGCTAGGGAAGAATTGAAAGGGCTAGGGAAGCTTCATTGGGTCGCCAACCGGTCACAGACTGAAGCTAGGGAAGTGATAAACTTTTGGTTGATTTCTCTGGATTCAGTTTGTAACTGAATCCCCAACATCTCATCTCTGGATTCAGTTTGTACCACTCTGGATTCAGTTTGTAACTGAATCCCCACTCTGGATTCAGTCTGTGACTGAATCCTCAAATAAAACATGCACAGTGCTTAGTCTGCGTTCACACAATATCCGCCATTACGCGTTCTACTCGTTTGAAGTAATACAGGCCGGTGATGAGGATGACCAGGATGATACCGAACGACAGGTAGGCAAACGGGCTGGGGGCGGCACCTCCCAACATGCACCAGCGGAAGCCTTCAATGATGCCTGCCATAGGGTTGAGGTAATAGATGGTGACCAGCCATTCCGGCAGGCTTTCCAGTACGGCTTGTGCCGGGTAGGCCGTAGGTGTGGCGTATAGTCCAAACTGCACCATGAAGGGCACCACATGCTGGAAGTCGCGGTAGCGGATGGTCAGCGCACTGAGCCAGATGCCTACGCCCAGCGCGGAGATGATGATCATGAGGATGAACACCGGCAGAAAGATGATATGAGATGAGGGAGCTACCTGGTAATACACCATCAGGATGATCATAAACAGAAAGGCGATGCCAAAATCCACGAAGCCTACCAAAGCTTTAGACAGTGGAATAACCAGCCGGGGAAAGTATATCTTTTTCACCATTTGTTGGGCTGATATGATAGAACTGCCTGCTTCTTTCATCACAAAGGCGAAGTAGGTCCAGGCAGCTACACCGGTGACGGCAAACAGCGGGTAAGGCACCCCGCCGGTATCTACTTTGACAGCTTTGCCAAACACAATGGTGAAGATGGTGAGCGTAGCCAGCGGCTGCAATACAGCCCATAGCAGTCCCAGGAAGGTCTGCGCATAACGGATACGTAAGTCGCGGTAGGCCAGTATGTAAAATAAATCCTGGTACTGCCGAAGTTCTTTAAGGTTGAGTAGTTTAGACTTTTTGTCCGCATCAACAACTAAATGCACCATAAGTAATCTTGTCTATAATCTTTTGCCAATATTAAGACAGCTTCTGTTAGTAATAGTGACATTCTGGCAACCAATCTTACACATGGCAGGATGCATCTTGAATATAGACAAACAAGACGTAAGACGATTTTTTGTCATTTTTTAATACAAAAATTTAAATATATTGTTCAAGTCTATGTTTGATTTTGTAAAAATAAGTAGCGGCTATTTTATTCAAGAACAGTCACTTCTTACACATCTCTGATCTTGCACGCAGGTACGCCGGCATATACGCCAGGCTCATCAATTGGCCTGTGGACCACAGCACCAGCTCCTATGATGATATTTTCTCCAATGGTAACCCCTTGTAGGATGGTGGCATGGCTACCAATAAAGGTATGATGACCGATCTGTGCGTCGCCATTGATGATAGCACCCGTAGCCATGTGACAATGATCGCCAATCCATACGTCGTGCTCCACTAAAGCTTGAGAATTGATGATTGTATTACATCCTACCACCGCCCCGGCATTCACCATCGCCCGGTGCATGACGATGGTTCCTTCCCCCAGTTGGGCATAGTCAGACACATGCGCCAGCGAGGAAACAACGATGGCAAGGTCGCCGCCAAGTGCTTTCACCTGCTGATAAAACTGCTCCCGGAGGGCACTGCTTTCTATCTGCCCGACAGTGATCAGGAAACAGGAAAAATCTGCTACTACCTGCTCCAGTTGCTGATCGGAGGCAATAATGTCGTAGCCCAGCACTTTGGCCCCTACCCTGTATGCTTTGTCTACGATGCCGGCAATGACAAAGTCTTCACTCATTTCAAGCACATCGATGACCGATTTGCAGTGGCCGCCGCCGCCAATAAGGATGATAGGTTGGCTGTCTTTCATAAGACTGATGCATATAATGGTTTATCACCTAAACTTACGAAAAAATCAAACAGAGGATATATATAAAGGCTTCAGATACAATCTGAAGCCAGTGGTGATCTGAAGTTAGTAGTGCTGGGGCTGCTTTCCAGCGCAGGGCTTGAAGTCCTGCGCTACCTGCGCTGGAAACGAGTTTTCATGGAAGTAGGGAAAAGGATTTGGATAAGGTGAACTGTACGATAGGAGAAGCAATAAAGGTAGTACCGGCTTTATCATATTGGTGCATGTAGCCTATTTGCACGTTGGTAGCCGGGTCCGGGCGGTAGCCTAAGCCTGCATACAGCCAGTTACGGGCAAAGTCTTTAGGACGTAGTTTTTCGTCCTGCGTAAACCAGAATTCATTGAATACGTTAAAAAACAGCGCACGATTGGAGGTGCCGAACTTCAGCAAGTCGAGGGTGAGGCCAATTCTGTAGCGGAACCGGTTGCTGTAATCACTACCCTGAAGGGTGGTGATGCCATTCTCGGCAGTCAGGTGCTGTACCCAGCGGTTTTCCTGGCGCAGGCGATGGTAAAAATGCACACGGCCTACCTCGTTTTTCAGTGTCACCTGTTCCCAAATGTTATTTTCATTTCTGACGACTGGCAAGTTGTACGGTATATACGGCCATACACGGATGAAGGTGTAACCCAGAGAAAATGCTACATTCGGATTGAGCGTACAATCAAGCGATGGCCTGATCAGTAGCTGACCCTGGTCATGCAAAAAGGCTCCGGTACGTTCGTGCAGCTCGTTACTGATGCTAAAAGTGGGTGTGAGTTGTAAGCTGTTCAACAGCAAAAACCAGGAGTTGGTACGCCCATGTTTTACTTCCTGCGCCTGACTATAGCCTGCATACGACAGTAGAATTGATACAATGAAAGCCATTTTTTTAAGCATATCCATATTGTTTGTAGTTGGTATTCTGGTTTCCGGTGTGCCTGCCCCGGCAATCTTTGAGCACGATCAGGTTGCCTGGAGATATTAGAGGAAAATAGTACAAATTGTTCCGCACTTACTTCCTTTTTACAGCAGAATACTACATTTTGCTGCTATATCTCACAAATTACGTAGCAAATATGCCTGCAACCCAATTATTACTGCCCTCAGACCATCAAGACGAGCTTGGGGCTACCCTTGAGCTGCCGGCAGACGGACATCCCAAAGCATACGCTATCTTTGTGCATTGCCTGGAAAACCAGGCTTCTATTAACAGCATTACCTGTTCGCTGACCCAGCTCGGCTTTGGGGTAATTACCCTCGACCGGCAAAAAGAGGAAGCATCCTACAGACTAATAAGTCCGGAGCAACTGGTGAGCGTAACGCATCATCTGGCAGAGCAGGACAAAGCTGTCAGTCTGATCATCGGACACTCGCTGGCTGGCACCACGGCACTGCTGGCAGCTTATGCCATTGATACGCTTCAGGCACTGGTAACCATAGCAACGCCAATCGTACCAGACCAGATAAAGACAAATGGAAGCGACAAGCAAGCTAGGCATACACAGGCAGTTTTACTTGGCAAAGAGAAAGTTTTGCTACCTGATGGCTGGCTGGATGCTTTGCAATGGGCTTATGATACGGCTACTTTCAAGAAAATCAGCAAGCCCCTGCTTATTCTACATGCCGTAGCAGATAGCGTTGTGGCTGTGAACCATGCTGCGGAAATTTTCCAGCACACCTTGCATCCCAAATCGTTTATCACTCTTGATGACGCTGATCATTTTTTGAGCCGCCAACAGGATGCGCAATACGCAGGAAATATGATCGCTGCCTGGGTACCACGTTATATGATTACTTACGCGCAAAGCCAGCTTACGTCGGATAAGCAAGTAGTTACCCAGACCAAAAGTACTTTTACCACACAGATTGTGGCCGACCAGCATACCCTTATGGCTGATGAACCTGAATCAGCAGGCGGCCACGATTTGGGACCCGACCCTTATGATCTGCTGGTAGCTAGCCTGGGTGCCTGCACAGGGATGACACTGCGCATGTATGCTAACCATAAAAAATGGCCTTTGGAAGAGGTGCGTGTGCATTTGCAACATCAGAAAATATATGCTGAAGACTGTTCGGAATGCCAGGAGAAGAACAAGATAGACCACATTGAGAGGATCATAGAGCTTGAAGGGCCGCTGGATGAACAGCAGAAAAAGCGGTTGATAGAGATTGCAGACAAGTGCCCTGTGCATAAAACACTGTCTTCCGCTCCCAGCATAGTTACTACTTTTCGAGAGCAGAAGCTTGATATTTAGCTCTTAGCTTTTGCTCTTTTTGCCTTTCTTCCCGGATTTAAAGCCTTTTCTTCCTCCTTTGCTTCTCCTTGGCCGGTCGGGATCATATGAGGGGCTTTCACCCAGATATTCGGGCACATTGGCTTTGATCACAGTGGTTTCTATAAGCTGCTCGATATTGGCAAAGTCATATTGCTCCTGTTCACTCACAAAGGTAAAAGCCGCGCCTTTCTTATCTGCCCGTGCCGTTCTGCCTATCCGGTGTACATAATCTTCTGCGTCATTGGGCACATCAAAATTGATGATCAACTCTATTCCTTCCACATCGATACCACGCGCCAGGATATCAGTGGCTACCAGCACATGTAGCTGCTTGTTTCTGAACTGGCGCAGAATGTTTTCTCTTTCCTGCTGCTCCAGGTCGGAGTGCATGGCTGCAATGCCATAGTCCAGGCCCTGCAAGGCTCTGTCTATTTCCTTCACCGTACTTTTTCTGGAGCAGAAGATGATCATACTGCCTATATGTTTTGCTTTGAGCAAATGCTCCAGCAGGGGCAGCTTCTGTTTATCGTATACCATAAACGCCACCTGGATAATGCCTTCGGCAGGTTTGGAGAGCGCAATGTTAATCTCTGCAGGGTCGTTTAGTAATGTCTTAGCCAGTTGCCTGATCTTGGACGGCATGGTAGCCGAAAAGAGCAGATTCTGACGTTCTTTGGGCAGGAAGCTAGCAATACGCATGATGTCTTCATAAAATCCCATATCCAGCATCCTGTCGGCTTCATCCAGGATAAAGTGGCGCAGATGGTCCAGCTTTACATAGCCTAGGTTTAGGTGTGAAATAAGCTTTCCCGGCGTGGCGATCACCACATCGGCACCTTGTTTGAGGGCATTTTTCTGCTTTTCAAAAGCAGCTCCATCGCTTCCGCCATAGACGGTGATAGAACTGATGGCTGTAAAATAAGAAAAGCCTTCCATCTGCTGGTCAATCTGAATGGCCAGTTCGCGGGTAGGTGCCAGGATCAGGGTATTGACACTTTCCCTGTTGGTCTGCTCTTCCATCAAGTGATGGATGGTAGGTAAAAGATAGGCGGCTGTCTTTCCGGTACCGGTCTGTGCACAGGCAATCAGATCGCGATTGTCTAAGATAAAAGGAATAGCTTGCTGCTGGATAGGAGTAGGCTCTTTGAAGCCCATCATCTGCAAACCGTCTACAATATCCTGATGTAACTTGAAGTCTTTAAAATTCAAAATATTTGTTTATGATGTAATCAATATATTTGTTATTCAATGATAACAAACATTCTCTTGAGTTTGTACCTAAAACAACAAAAAATTATTCACAAAAGAAGCCGGACTAACTAATTAATCCGGCTTCGCAAGTTAAGCTATTGTCACAACTATTGTATCATTCCTTTTTGATAGATGTCCGTTCCTGTGCAATTCTTAGTAGTTTCCCAATCACCATATCGGTAGGTGTCTCCTTTTTCTCATCATTGTTGATCACAGCGACCATATCATCTACAAACTCCGGTTTGAGATTGAGTTTGACGGCAAATCTCTTACAAAGATCTATTTCTTTTTCATGCACAATACCGTCGATCATCATCATGCAAGCCAACTGATAGAGGTGCTCAAAACGCTCCTTATCGGTGACGGGTGGCTGGTAGTTTACAGAACCGGGCTGATCTTGTATTTTTTTCAGTTCCGCTTCCGAAATATTGAACCTGCCTGCCAATGAGAGCAGGTATTCTACCTCTATCCCATCTAAGCTTCCGTCTGATGCAGCTACTTCCATCAGGTTTTTCAGATGTCCTTTCGCTCTTTTTTTCTTGTTTCCTGTAAACACTTCTAAAATGTCCATTGAATTTATATTATTTTAAGTATAATTATTTTAGCACAATATACGGTTATTTATGAATATTATGGTTAGCAGGCAAGTCAGCGCGTTGCTACTATGTGTAAGATTTTATTTTGCTATGCTATTATCAGGAAACAAACCTATAAGTCTGGAGCTACTTTGAACTGATACAGTACGCAGTTTTTTGAAAATGAACATCTTTTGCCTCATTATCTTCCAATTCGGTTTTTAATAGACAGAAGTATTGATCTGTATGATAGTTCCTCTATTTTGCCAGAACGGATCGCCTTTATTAGGTTAATCTTCTGGTGATGGAGTAGCCCGTTCAGGATTTTCCAAATGCTTTACAAGAACCAGCATTCTATTTAAAATGTATAAAGATTTACATAACTTTGCTTTTTCTCATAAATTCTAAATCTTTAGAAATAAAGGCTTCACCTACTGATAAATACTTTTATATATGTTTGATTCGCTTAGCACCAGGTTAGACAAGGCTTTCAAAACGCTCAAAGGGCAGGGAAACATTACTGAAATCAATGTTGCTACCACTGTGAAAGAAATCAGGCGAGCCCTGATTGATGCCGACGTAAACTACAAAGTAGCCAAAGAAGTAACGGATACTATTCGTGAAAAGGCGATGGGCAGAGATGTGCTTATTGCCGTTTCTCCCGGGCAGTTGCTGACCAAAATTGTAGAAGAGGAACTGGCAGCACTGATGGGTGGCAGCCGCGTAGGTATCAACCTCAGCGGAAACCCTACGGTTATCCTGATTGCCGGTCTGCAAGGTTCCGGTAAAACTACTTTTTCGGGCAAGCTGGCCAATTACCTCAAAAAGCAACAAAAAAGCGTCTTGCTGGCCGCCTGTGATATTTACCGTCCGGCAGCTATCAATCAGCTTATTGCGCTGGGTGAGCAGGTGGGCGTGGAAGTATATGCAGAACCTGAAAACAAAGATGCCGTAGCTATTGCCAAGAATGCCATTGCACATGCCAAACAGCGCAATATCCAGACAGTGGTTGTGGATACTGCCGGGCGACTGGCCGTGGATGAAACCATGATGAACGAAATTGCTGCCCTTAAGAAGACTCTAGCACCTCAGGAAACGCTCTTTGTAGTGGACTCCATGACCGGGCAGGATGCCGTAAATACTGCCAGAGTGTTTGATGACAGGATCAATTTTGACGGGGTAGTGCTGACCAAGCTCGATGGAGATACGCGGGGTGGTGCAGCACTTTCTATCAAGGCCGTTGTCGAGAAGCCTATCAAGTTTGTGAGTAATGGAGAAAAGATGGATGCTATTGATGCGTTCTATCCTGATAGGATGGCCCGCCGTATCCTGGACATGGGTGACGTGACGACGCTAGTAGAAAGGGCACAGGAAGCCTTCGACCAGGAAGAAGCAGAGAGGTTAAGCAAAAAGATTCGTAAAAACCAGTTTGACTTCAACGACTTTCTTTCCCAGCTACAGCAAATCAAGAAGATGGGTAATATCAAAGACCTGGTCGGGATGTTGCCTGGCATGAACAAAGCACTGAAGGAAGTAGACATCGATGATGATTCTTTCAAACCTATCGAGGCCATCATCCGCTCTATGACTCCCCAGGAAAGAAGCTCGCCGGAACTGATCAATGGCAGCCGTAAGAAAAGAATTTCTATGGGAAGCGGCACCACCGTACAGGAAGTAAACAACCTGCTCAAGCAGTTTGGAGAAATGCGTAAGATGATGAAGAAGTTCAATAGTATGTCGGGCGGCAAGAAAGGAATGCCCAGTATGAACCCGTTTGCATAGTATTGAAGATTTGAAGATTGAAAATTGTTATTCTTTTCAATCTTCAAATTTTGAATTTCCTAATTTTTAATCTACGTACAACACATCTTTACAGGCCTGTACGGTTTTTTTGGCATTGGGTAAGATCATTTCTATCAGCGTAGGCGCGTATGGCAGGGGCACATCCCAGTTGTTGATTCTACGGATAGGCGCGTCAAGGTAGTCAAAAGCATAACGCTGCACGTGGTATGTAATCTCTGTAGAGATAGAACTCAGCGGCCATGCTTCTTCTACAATCACCAGGCGGTTTGTCTTTTTCACAGAATCTACCACAGCCTGATAATCTATCGGACGAATCGTACGCAGGTCTATTACTTCGGCAAAAATGTTATCTTTGGCCAGTTCAGCGGCGGCTTCCAAGGCTACTTTCACAACTTTGCCAAACGACACAATTGTGACATCGGCACCTTCATGCACGGTCGTTGCCTTGCCAATGGGAACCAGAAACTCACTATCTTCAGGCACGTCGCCTTTGTCGGCATACATTAGCTCAGACTCCATGAAGATCACAGGATCATTGTCGCGGATAGAAGACTTCAGCAGCCCTTTGGCATCTTTAGGATTACTGGGCACCACTACTTTCAATCCGGGTGTATTAGCATACCAGCTATCAAAGTTTTGAGAATGCTGTGAGCTAAGCATACCAGCGTTGCCGGTAGGCCCTCGAAAGACAATAGGTATGGGCAACTGCCCACCTGACATGGACATCATCTTGGCAGCACCATTGATGATCTGGTCTATGGCTACCAGAGAGAAGTTGAACGTCATAAACTCAATGATCGGGCGAAGGCCGTTCATGGCAGCACCAATACCAATGCCGGTAAATCCAAGCTCAGCAATAGGGGTATCAATGACTCTTTTGGAGCCAAACTCATCCAGCATACCCTGACTTACTTTATAGGCACCATTGTATTGTGCTACTTCTTCTCCCATCAGGAAGATGTTCTCGTCGCGTCGCATCTCCTCAGACATGGCTTCACCCAGGGCTTCTCTGAACTGTATTTCTCTCATGAATATGTATTGTAAATTTAAATAAAGTGGCCTAAAATTACTGACTAAGGCCATCATTCACAAAGATTGTGGCCGATTGTGTGCTAATATTATACATAAAAAAAGCCTTCGATGAGGAAGGCTTTTGATGATCTGATGATCAGAAAGTTTTTCTGTATTACTGAATGGCAGTTCTGAACTCCTGCGAATCGCTATAGTTGGCAAACGAAAGATCGTTCAGCGCTTTTTCTTTCAATTCAGGATCAGCTTGTACTGCTTTTTTCAGGGCATCGTACATTGGCTGCTCATTATTGAGGTATGCATTGGCAATGGCAATACCATAATCAGCTTTGGCAAACTCACTATCCTGGTTCAATGCATCTTGGAAACTGGTGATGGCATTCTCATAGTTTTTGGTCAGTATCTGTGCCAAACCTAGGTTGAACTGAGTCACTGCACTTTCCTGCGCATTAGACAGCGTAGATACAGCTTCTTCATAGTTTCCGCTCATGATCTCAATGGCACCTTTGATACCACTGATACCTGCATTGTTTTCTTCTATAGAAGGAGACATACCAGTAGCAGATTGTATTTCTGCCTGAGCCTGTTGCTTGTTGCCTTGCAGCATGTAAGCAATAGCCATGTTGGCATGAGCCTCGGCGTTATCTTGTTTTTTAACAGAAAGCTCAAGCTGTGTCATAGCCTGATCTACCAGTTCGGTCTTGTCTGAAGAACCAGACTCGGTAGCCTGCTGAAGATATACAGCCGCCAAATTGTTGTGTGCCTGCCATGAATCATTTTTGTCAACGGCAGCTTTGTAAATGTTCTCCCTTTCTTCCAGGCTTGGTGTAAGCGAACCGCCATACAGCAATTCCTCATTAGAAAGTGTGTCATTACCCACCACTTTTTGCCACAATTGCTTAGCCAGCGTTACAATCTGGGCATCTGTTTTCTTTTCTTTCACTGTCAGAATTTCAGTGTCGGCAGTACGCAATTTTGGATAAATATCGCTGAACACTTTGCGGTAAGTAGGCAATCTATGCATCTGGTCTTCTTTGCTTTCAAAAGTACCTGAACCGCTGATGATGTCATAGTACTGTTGCTTTTCGCTATCGGAGATACCGTCATAGTTTTGCAGAGAATCCCGCAGTTGTGCCCAGTCTTCCACAACAGGCTTCAGAATGAAGTTGATAGAGTCGGCAGCACCTTTGTAATCGTAGCGATCCATCTGGTTTTTGTAGTACTCCTCTATTCTGGCGGCTCTTTCCTGAGAAAGGTTCTGGTTCACTCTTTCAGTACCCTCAGGAGAGTGTGTACCTGTGATAGTGACTGAACGTGTTACGTTTTTCTCGGCAATAAAATTTCTCAAACTATCACCACGACCACTTCTTATTTCAGAAGGGCGCAGGTAAGAGCTTCCCTGGGAGAAGTAAAAGTCAATGTCGGTAGGTGTTAGTTCTTCCTGGTTGTTATAACCGGAAGAGCCATAGGCTACAAATGTAGGCACTTCTACCATATTCTGAACAACGATCAGCCCCTTGGCCACTTCCATATCGGGTGTATTGGCTGACTTATTGTTTTCAGGGTTAGAAGCTACACCTTGTACATACAAGGTGCCTTTGTCCATCTCTGGTCCTTCGTAAGGAAAAGAGAATGAGGCTGTTTTCTTGGGTTGTTGCTCCGCTCCATTGGGAAAGTCATCTGCACGGAACTCAAGGCTTCCTACGTCTGTGCGGGAAGAATCGCCGTATACATAAAAAGTATTGACGGTATACACTTTGCCCTTTTTCAGCATTTTTACGGGCAAAACGGCTGACATGTCAAAGTTTACGGAATCGCCCTTTAAGGCCAATGGAGAAGGCTGGACGGTAAGCTCTTGGTCTTTCGCCATCTTAACCATTTTCTTTAAAGAACTACACCCTGATACAGCAACCGCACCTGTCAGTGTTAAAGCAATGATTAATCTGTTCACTTGAATCATAAATTTAAGATTTGGTTAGTTGGTGATGCGAAAATATTACGTTATCACCAATATTACAATTATGTTGAAAAAATAGTTGAATTAACTGTTAAAATTGGAACATAGACTGTGTTCTTTTGTTCGTTGAAAACACTTGAAAATGAAAAAATCGCGTTATCAGGTACATAATAGTAAAATCATCCCTGTTATTCTGGAAATTGTCCATTTGAAATTTCCGAGAAACGTTTTTTTCTTTTTACATATCGCTCCACCACCAAAAAACCCGGTAGCATGGCTGCATGGCGATGCTTTAGCCGTCTCTTCACCTGGTGCCGATGCCTGATCCACTTGCGGATGTTCAGCAAAAAATCGGCCATACTTTGCAATACGGCCTTTCCATCTCCAAATTTTCTGTCTACAAAGAATTTAAAGGTTGCCACCACATCTACCAGCATCTTCACAGGAAGTTTCCACCAGAGTTGCCGAAGCCTTGTATTTTTGAAAAGCATACCTGTACTGTTTCTAAAGTTGAGGTAGGTTTTACGTGGATTTGTTGCTGGCATAGTACCTCCTCCCACATGATAGACCATGCTCTGCGGCTGACAAAATACTGCATAACCCAGGGCATGCATCCGCCAGCACAGGTCTATCTCTTCCATATGAGCATGGAAAATCTCATCGAAGCCTCCAAATTGTAGAAACAACTGCGTACGTACAAAGAAACAGGCCCCCGTAGCCCAAAACACTGCCCTGGCGTCATCGTATTGTCCGGTATCTTCTTCCAGTATATCCAGTATACGTCCACGGCAAAATGGATAGGCAATCCGGTCTATAAACCCTCCGGCAGCACCGGCGTGTTCAAAATGTGTCTTCTGATGATACGATCTTACTTTGGGCTGGCAGGCAGCGATGTGAGGTTGCTGCTCCATTAGTGCAAGCACCGGCTCTATCCAGTTAGGCGTTACTTCCACATCAGAGTTCAGCAATATACTATAAGGTGTATCAATCTGTTTGAGTGCCTCGTTGTAGCCACGGGCAAAGCCATAATTCTGGCTGAAAGCCATGATTTCTACAGCGGGATATTTTTTCTTGAGAAACGGAATGGAGACATCCGTTGAAGCATTGTCTGCCACAATGATACGGTGTCCCTGGCTGTATTGGGTGACAGAGGGCAGAAATTTTTCCAGAAAATGAACACCATTGTAATTAAGAATGATCACTGTAGCTTGCACCATCTATGCCATGTTGCCAAAATCAAAACCGGGAATGTTGGGAATCACACCTTCTGTTGATTTTTTTAGCTCTTCTTTAGATTTAACGTCTACTTCTTCCAAAGCTTTGTTAATGGCTGCCGCCACCAGGTCCTGCATCATCTCTTTGTCTTCCGGCTTGATCAGCTCGTTGTCTATCTCCAGAGAGATAACCTGTTTGTTGCCGTTGACTACTGCCCGCACCATGCCTGCGCCAGACTCGCCGGTGGCTGTAATATTGACCAGGCTATCCTGTGCGGCTTTCATCTTCTCCTGGACTTCGCGGACTTTCTCCATCATTTTTGACATATCAAACATAGCGTACTTATTTTAAGGTATTAACAAAGTCAGGGAACCCTGCATGGTAAAGCTGTTGCCCAGTTGGTCTGTAATGTTGGCCCTATAAAGATATACTCCTTCCGGCACTTTACTGCCCTTGTAACTACCATCCCATCCAACATCTACCTGATCAGTTTGAAACAGCATTTCTCCCCAGCGGTTGAATATTCTTAACTCTATACGGTCAATTAAGTTTCCTTTGTAAAGAAAAACATCGTTGAGTCCGTCGCCATCGGGCGTAAAGGCATTGGGGAATACTATTTTTGCCTGCCTGGGTACTTTCACGCAATATGGTGTACTCCTCCTTGCCGACTCATTGCCACAGGCATCAATATAGCTAAGCTGGTAGCAATACGTTTTTTCTACCTCTACCAAACTGTCCAGATACATAAAAATACCATCCGGGGCCAGTGCTTCTACAGGCACCGTCGAGTTCTGAAAGTCTACAGAATCGTATAGTTGCAGATTGCTGCTACTGTCTCCGCGATATATGTAATATTTGGTTGTAGCTGGTGCTTCCTGCACATTCCAGATCAGCCTTAAGGCTTTGGCCGGTGTTACCGAAAATGAAGTTAAAGCAGGTGATACCTTCGTACTGATAGCGGTGACAGCCACCTGTTCGGAGATGCTTTGCATAGTGCCTTTCTGCGAAGTTACCTGATAGCGATAGACCACCTGACATACAATATCAACGGAATCTTTATAGCGGGTTTCCGGCGTGTTGTCCAGTTTCGGCGCACCGTCGCGTGTCACATTGTAGCTGCCGAATGCTCCGGGTTGGGTTTGCCACTCAAGGTTATTTTGTAGATGTACGGCAGTAGGTTGCAGGGCAATACTGCACAGCGTATCAGATGTGGTTGCCGGTTGCGGCACATCGTTGGGATCGCAGCGGTTCAGCGTTATTATCCGAAAGCAGTAATAATGCTGGCGGGTATCGTCAAGGCCATCAATAATGAGCGAATCCAGTGAGGCATCTATGTCGTATGAGGTAGCATTACTGAAATCTTCGCCATCCTGCGCCACCTGTAGCTGATAGGAAACATCGGGCGTACCGGGCAGGTAACTAACCTGAATACTATCCTGCGACAGCACGGCGACCTGCGTAATGCCTGCCGGGCTTAGTTCTTCTGTAGTCCTGAATGTAGTGCTGGCTACGGCACAGTTTGAAGCGGCATCGGCAAAAATTCCCGTCACATTAATGATATACTCGCCCGGCATATCATAAGCGTGTGCAATGCCGTCTGGCGGCGCATTGGTAGCCAGCGTGGTATCAGCTCCGTCGCCAAAGCTGATGTAGAGCGAGTCGTAATAATTTTCCTGACTGAAATCCACATACACGCCATGATTTTCACATTGGTATGCTCTGTATTGAGGCGGCAGCGTGTCTAATACTTCTATATGGATAGAATCTCCCCCATTGTCGTTTGTTAAAAGAAAAATAGTGTAGATACCTGGTTTTGTATAGGTAGTATCTTGTTTAGGATTTATCTGAGACTTTAACGCTTCGATACTTTTGAAATCAAACGCATAGTTACCTGGATCGCCATCAGGCAGATCATCGCTGACTTCTACTCTCAGAGGAACGCAGCCCTTTTTTTGGTCCACAGTAAATCCACCTTTCACGCTCTCGTATTGCCCATAGCACAGTAAGCTGCTCAGCAACAGCATACAGGTAAGGGCGTATTGGAGTAATAACTTAACCATGCACAAGGTCCGTGCCGCCGAGGCCCGGTCGTCACAGACTTTCGGGAGTGGCATGTCTAGGCGACCCCGTAAGGACTGAGCCACGGGTTTATTTATTCTTCTATGTTCCCTAAAGATATATGGATGGATGGATATAGAGCGCAAGTTTGGTGTTTTCAAGTGGCTGGTTTGCTATACAAAACGTACAAAAGCCTTTGCAGCGTATGTTGTCTGTCTTTATTTCAACCGTTCGATGATCTCTTCTATGGACAAAGCTACCTGCTCACCGCTTTTCAGGTCTTTCAGGCCGTAGCGTTTTTGCTGCATCTCTTCTGCTCCTACTACCACAATGTAGGGAATATTCTTTTTGTCGGCATAGGCAAACTGCTTTTTCATCTTTACGGCATCCGGATAGATTTCTGCGCTGATACCGGCATCGCGCAGCGTTGACAACAGGCCAAGTGCATGTTTTTTTGAAGGTTTGTCAAAATTCACCAACAGCACTTGTGTGGCAGCCAGTGCCTCCTGCGGAAACAATTGCAAATCTTCCATCACATCGTAGAGTCGGTCTACGCCAAAGGAGATACCCACGCCCGACATACCAGGCATTCCGAAAACTCCTGTCAGGTTATCGTAGCGACCGCCGCCGCTCACGCTGCTGGTCAGCGAAGCATTGTTTACTTTCACTTCGAAGATTGCTCCCGTATAATACGACAGTCCGCGTGCCAGCGTGATATCAAAGGCGACGTGTTCTCCTGCCGAACCCATATCGCGCACCAGCGACAGCACTTCGCGCAATTCACTGATGCCTTGCTGACCAATGGCCGGCACTCCGGTGGCCGGCACTCCGGTGGCCCCGAAAGCTTTCGGGGTGGCTGAATGCTGCATTGCTTTTTCGGCGGCGGTGAGTCGGCTTTCAGTGTCGCCCGATAGTTCAAAAATCGGCGCAAGCTGCTCGATGGCTGCCGGGCTAAAGCCCCGCTGGCTGAGTTCGTCCAGCACTTTTTCCAGGCCAATCTTATCGAGCTTATCGATGGCTACAAGCAGGTCGCTTTCTTTGCCTTCGGCACCGATGCTTTCTACCACACCCTGCAATATTTTGCGGTTATTGATTTTAATAGTAAAATCAGTGATGCCCAGCCTGGCAAAGACTTGCTCGATCATGAGCACAATTTCTGCCTCACAAATGAGCGAATCTGTGCCTACCACATCGGCATCGCACTGGTAAAACTCACGGTAACGGCCTTTTTGTGGCCGGTCGGCCCGCCAGACGGGCTGTATCTGGAAGCGTCTGAATGGAAAAGTAAGCTCGTGCTGATTCATCACCACATAGCGGGCAAAGGGCACCGTCAGGTCGTAGCGCAATCCCTTTTCAGCAATTTTGGGCAGCATCTGCGGTGCCCCCTGCTGGTAGTCTGCTTCGGTTGTTCTGGACAGAAAATCGCCAGAGTTCAGTATTTTGAACAGCAGTTGATCGCCTTCGTCGCCATACTTACCGGTGAGCACCGACAGGTTTTCCATGCTGGGAGTTTCCAGCGGTTGGTAGCCAAAACTGCGGAATACAGTACGGATACTGTCCAGAATAAAAGTTCTTCCGGCCATCTGTGCCGGACCGAAATCGCGGGTGCCTTTGGGTAGGACAGGTTTTTCTATAGATTGTTTTGCCATGCAGGTTGTGCCACGTCGCACGTTTTACTCGTTGATCATGATAGATTTGCTCTCGTCAGGATTAAAATCCTTGAAGGCATTCTGTATATTTTTGTCTGTTGCCCTTTTGGGGTTATCCCAGCTGGCTTCCAGTTCCAGGGTAGTTACGTCTTTCATGCTGAGGTTTATAATCAGTTTTTTGAGGTCTTCGTTAAATTCTTTGCTACGTCTATTGTTGGACAGCGCATATTTGCCGGCAAAGACGTTACCTTGTGTGTCCAGTTCGTTAAGCTTGGTGTTGATATAGCTCAGGCGCTCGAATACTTTGCTAGGGTCGCGCCCGATGACGTTGCCGGCTTCCAGGCTGCCAATGGTCATAGAGGTGGTGCCACCAATGCCGCTCACATATTTTTGCGTGGTAGGATCATCGTTGAGTACAACCGGAGAGATACCGGTGACTGCTCCCAGCGAAGCAGTGGTGATATTGCGGTGCCGCTTGCCTCGTTTTGCTTTTTTGTATTCTTTTTTCAGTTCCTTCTCTTTTTCCCTCAGCTGCTCCATCAGGTTCCATACCCTCACCAGCCCCGAACGGTATTGGCTGTAGAGCAGGCGGTCTTTTTCTAACAGATTTTCGGCATCTTCCACCATCACTTGAATCTGCTTTTCCTTTCGCTGGTTGGAAAAGTCAATGACATAAAACGTGATGGTGTAGGTGCCTGTATCTCCTGGCTCCACAAAGAAATCATATCCGGGCATCCAGACAAATTCCCACTGTGTCAGGTCATTTTTTACCAGGGTGCTTTTGGGTATGCGGCGGCTGTCTGCCACAAAGTCAAATACCTGAATATCCTGATCGCCGTTGGGGTCGGAAAGGTAGAATTTCAGGTTGAGCGTTTCATCTTCTTTGATGTGGAACTTATCCTGGTTGGGCACCATAGAAATATCGGGTGGCAGATCTTGTTGCGTCACTTTCACTGGCAGTCGCCCGTGGGTCTGGTCTTTGTAGGGCTGGTCTTCCACCAGAAAATCTATATATACACTGTCTCTCTGTATTTTATAGTACTGGCTGATCGAAGGCTTCCAGGAGATTTCACCTTTGCCGTTGAGGGTCATACCCTGGGGCATTTCAGAGAGTACAGGTTTGAAGACGATCGGGTCGTTATCCGGGTCTTTTACGTTGTTGCCGCTGTTGAGCTGGTAGGTATTCTGTACACCATACTGCACATAAAACGGCTTGAGTTCTTCTACTTCGGGCGGGCGGTTGGTGTGGTAGACGACCAGGTTGACCTGCCGCCGGTCAGACTCATTGCTGGCATTGGATACTTCAAAGATGACAGGCACTGTTTTGGTTTCTTCCAGGCGGTCTACAAAATCATAATCCGGACTCCAGAAAAAATTACCCAAGTCATCAAAACTAATACCTGCCTCTGCGCCCTGCGACAGCGTAAATGTATATTGCTGGTCGGCACCCCCTACGGCAGTAAGCCTAAACGACATGGTATCGCCTTCGCCAACTACGTTCCAGTCTAGCTGGTTGGGAAGCATCAGATTGACCTTTTGGGCCTTTCCTTGCTTGTTAGGTGCTGTGCTGGTTATGGTTGGTAGGGCTTTAGCCTGCACTTTCAATTCTCCGGGAATCATATCTTCATATTGCAGATCGTGTACAAAAAACATGATAGTCAACGGTTCTTCGAGCAGCCGCTCGAACTGCGCTGCTGTGGGCGTCCAGTACAGTGTACCAGCAATCAGTGTATTCAAATCCTTTGGGCAATTGAGCCGTATCAATTTCCAGGCGAAACTCTCTGGGGTTCAGCTCGATATGATAGCGGTTTATGGAGTCTTCCTTGATCTCAAAAGGCGCAAGCCCTGTAAAATCCGGTAGCCGGTTTTTCTGTTTCACGATCAAATCAACCTGACGGGATGATACCTGTCCTCCTTCGTTGGTTACCTCAAAAAGAACGGGCACTTTTTTGGATATTTCAAGAGGATTGACTGTAGCAAAGCCTGGCGTCCACCTCGAAAACCCCGTTTTCAGTGAGGTGTATGCCCAGGTTTACGCCACCAATGGCTGAAAAACGATACTGACCACTCATGCCACCACTGGCTTCCAGTTTAAAAGACAGGGTTTCTCCTTCTGCTACGATATTCCATTCCTCTTCAGGAAATTTGATTTTTATGTCATTTTGCGCGTATGCACCAGTCATCGAGAGTATAGCGATCACCATCTGCCAATAAATATTCATAACCCTATGCTAGTCTTGTTAATGTATGTCCGGGAAGCTTTGGTTGTCTAATAAAAGTGCTGATAAGCTTATGTTGACCTCAATTCTGATTGGTACTATTATAGTACCAGTTGTCCGCACAAATTGCAATTCGTCAAATCTAACGCTATTCTGCTAAAACTTACAAGTGCGTAATAGAAAAACCCCTACAGGCATTTTATACCATAATCATGCAGCAAATGCATTGATAGCTTGAAACAAATATCTCTACAGAATTGCACTTTGCCTGTTTAGCGCAAGATACCTTGCCATATTTCTGTTACTATCTTCATTTTTTTTCTTTGAAAAGCATAGAGATTCATAAACAGCGCACCATTTTTGTTAACAAAAGTCCTGTTTAATAACGCTCCCAAACCCCAAAAAACTTACGTGCCACGCTTATGAAACCACTCTCTCTACTGCTATTTTTTGATGCTGTGGGCACCCACAGTCTTTGCACAAAAATTTACCATCAGCGGCTATATCAAAGACGCATCCAACGGTGAAAACCTGATTGGTGCCAACATCTACGACACAAAGAACCACGCAGGGGTCAATACCAACACCTATGGATTTTACAGCCTCACCCTGCCTGCCAGCGAAGTGGAGCTGTTGTACTCTTATGTAGGGTATGGCACTATGAAGCTGGCTTTTTCATTACAAAAAGATACAACGATCAACATTGACATGGAAGATAATGCTTTGCTGCAAGAAATAGTAGTTTCGGGTACCAAAGCAGAAGAGATCCAGCGTGCTACGCAAATGAGTGCTGTCAGTGTGCCGATAGAGCAAATCAAAGCGTTGCCCGCCTTTCTGGGAGAAGTGGATGTGCTGAAGGTGCTGCAACTATTGCCCGGCGTACAATCGGGCAGCGAGGGCAGCAGCGGACTGTATGTACGTGGCGGCGGACCCGATCAGAACCTGATCTTGCTGGATGGGGTACCGGTGTACAATGCCTCGCATCTTTTTGGCTTTTTTCTCGGTATTCAACTCCGATGCCATCAACAATGTACAACTTATTAAAGGTGGTTTTTCCAGCGCATTATGGTGGCAGGCTGTCGTCGGTGATAGACATTAGTATGAAAGAGGGCAACAACCAAAAGTTTCATGGCGAAGGCTCCATTGGTTTGATTGCTACCAAGCTGACGCTGGAAGGGCCGATTATCAAAGACAAGACCTCTTTTATTGTATCGGGCCGCAGAACGTATATTGATATACTCACGCGCCCCCCTTATCAAAGCAGCCAACGATGGTGACGGAACAGCCGGTTATTTTTTCTATGACCTGAATGCCAAAATCAACCACAAGTTTTCCAGCAACGACCGGCTCTACCTGAGCGCTTACCTGGGCGACGATAAGTTTTACGCTAATTCTGATAATAGCTACATACAGGATAATCAAAAGATACGGGATCGCTCTGAGAATGGTTTTCGCTGGGGCAACCTTACGGCTGCGCTGCGCTGGAATCATGTATTCAACAACAAACTATTTAGCAATGCCACACTGACGCGCAGCCGCTATCGTTTTAATATTTACCTTGAAAATCAGTTTGAAGAAATTGTAGAGGAAAAAAAGCAAACCACCTATTCCAAGGGAGCTTACCTTTCGGGTATACAAGACCTGGCTGCCAAGATAGATTTTGACTATATCCCTTCTCCCCGGCACTACGTGCGTTTTGGGGCCAGTGCCACCAATCATGTATTCACTCCGGGAGCATCCAACAGTGTCTTTAAGAATGCTGATGTGCAAATAGATACTACATTGGGTGTCAGCAGAACCGATGCCATGGAATACGCTGCTTATATAGAAGATGACATGGAGCTTACCAATCGCCTCAAGGTAAATGCTGGTCTGCACCTGGCAGGTTTTAGTGTGGATGGTACATTCTATAAATCATTGCAACCACGGATTTCAGCCAGATATTTGGTGAACGATCGCCTGTCGGTGAAAGCCTCCTATGCCACCATGACGCAGTTTATCCACTTGCTGACCAATTCCCGGCATTGGCTTGCCTACCGACCTGTGGGTACCGGCTACCGACAAGGTCAAACCGCAGCAAGCCGCTCAATATGCAGTAGGCGCTGCCCCGAACCCTGGGCGAGCAGTATGAGGTGAGCCTGGAGGGTTACTACAAAGACATGCGCAACTTGATCTCTTACAAAGAAGGCGCAAACTTTATCTCAACAGACGAAGACTGGCAGAGCAAAGTGACCACTGGCAAAGGAAACAGCTACGGTGCCGAAGTGCTGATCCAGAAGAAAACCGGGCGCACCACTGGCTGGCTGGGTTATACGCTAAGCAAAAGCAACCGGCAGTTTGAAGAAATTAACATGGGCAAAGGTGTTTCCCTATAAATACGACCGTCGGCACGATCTAAGCGTAGCAGTGGTACACCACTGGAAAGAGCGCATAGATGTATCTTTCGCCTGGGTGTTTGGCACTGGCAATGCGATCACCCTGCCTCAAACCATTTATGCCGGAGAAGAAACTTCTAATTATTATAATGCTTATCCAACATCCTTTTATCCTCCCGAACTGTATGACTATGGCGCACGCAACAGTTACCGTATGAAGTCTTATCACCGCCTGGATGCCAGTATTGCTTTCAAGAAAAAAACCCGCTGGGGTGAACGTGCCTGGACGGTAGCTGTATACAACGCTTATAGCCGCAAAAACCCCTTTTATATTTATCTGGATCAAGGCTATTCTTATTTAAACGGTTCTACAAGAAGTACCTTCAAACAGGTTCAGTCTTTTTCCTATCATTCCTTCTATTAGCTATAGTTTCAAATTTTGATGTGTACTACCATGAAAAGCATATATATAATACTAGCGATCATCACTTTAGCTTCTTGTGAAACTGTAGTAGAAGTGGATGTCCCTATCACACCGGCCAAGCTGGTAGCCAACAGTTTTATTCACCTTGATAGCACCATCGCTCTCAGGGTAAGTGCCAGCAAGCATGTGCTGGATATTGCCGACCTGAAAGGTGTACGCAATGCTAACGTTACTATTTTTGAAACGGGCAAAAGCTGGAAACAATGACTGCGGCAGATAGCCTGGAGGGGTGGTATACTTCTACTATTAAGCCGCTGCCCGGACGCGAATATACCCTACAGGCAGAAGCGCCCGGTTTTGAGGCGGTGGAAGCTTCTGCACAGGCAGTACCTGTAGTCCCGATCAAAGAACTCACCTATACCGTCCGCCGTGAACCAAACGGGGCAATCCTGTTACAATGATTCCTGTTACACTGTGTATGATGACACTTATCGGTTTGCCCTTACGCTGGATGATCCGGCAGATCAGCAGAATTATTATGAAATAAGAGGGTTTGCAGACCAGCAAGCAATTTATCCGTCTTATGATGAGCAAGGAAATATTGTAGGTTACGACACGATTTACAATTCGCAGCAGCTTTACCCTTACCGTAGATGATGCTACAGACAGCGATTCTGAATTTGACTTTAACGATTCCTACGGTGAGTCTGTTTTACTTTCCGACGATCTTTTTAATGGTCAGCAGTATACCGTTCGGATAAGCCCGGATTATTTATACTATCAAAGTTACGAAGAAAGTAAGCTCACCATACGTATAGAACTGTTGAATATGGATGAAAACCGCTACCTGTATCTCAGAACCAAAGATGTACAATATGCCAACGACGGCAATCCGTTTGCCGAGCCTATCAATGTTTACAGTAACATTACCAATGGCTATGGCATCTTCGGTAGCTATAGCGTAGCTACTTACACAATCATACTCGAATAATTTTATAGCATGAAGATTGGGATGGTAAAGCAAAAATATTAACTTTGCCCCTCATTTCCGAAACCGAAAACAGACGCATATAGTCATGGGAGTTACAAGATTAAAAAGAAAAGGACTTAGAAATAAAGCCAACGCTAAAAAGAGACAGGACAACATCAAAAGCCTGCGGCATTTACCACCGGTTAAAAACGTAGATGTTGAAAAAATCAAAGAAGAATTTGCTAAGAAGAGTGGCAAGCAACCAAAAAGCAAACCTGCCGAAGAGGATACTACCGCAGTGGCAAAAGAGCCTGCCAAAGCTCAGCAACCAGCAAGCAAACCTGCTGAAGAGGATACCACTGCAGTGGCAAAAGAACCTGCCAAAGCTCAGGTTGAAGATACGGATGCCGAAGAAAAAGCACCTTCTGAATAAGCCATCTGCGCTAAAAATACCAAAAGCTGCTCTTTTAGGCAGCTTTTTTTATGATAGTAATCACGGTAAAACAAATGTAGCAGCATTTCGGCAAATTATGCACTAGCGGATCATGAATATACAGTATGCGCTGTACCAATAGCATGATCTTCACTGATATGCTCACCTTTGGGAATGGTGAAATAAAACGTGCTTCCCTTACTCCTTTCGCTTTCTGCCCATATCTCACCACCGTTTTTTTCTACAAAGTCTTTGCACATCCACAGTCCCAGGCCGGTTCCTTTTTCGTTATGCGTTCCTGGCGTTGACCCTTTGCCTGGCTCAAACAAGCAGGAAAGCTTGTCTTTGTCAATACCACAGCCGGTATCTACCACTGCTACCTGGTAAAAGCCAGGCACCTGCTGTACCTTTACGGAAATCACATCGCCTGGGCTGGTGTATTTTACTGCATTGGTTAGCAGATTCCTGACCACCAGCTTGATCATCTCCTGATCGGCAAAGACTGGAATAGCCGGTGAGATTAGGTTATGGATCAGGATGCCTTTCTCATTGGCCTGCGATTTGAGCAGGTATACGTTTTCCTCGATAATTGTCTGCAAATTGAAATCTACCGGTTTGGTTTTCATACCAGACATTTGTGTGCGGGCCCAATTGAGCAGGTTGTCCAGCAGCGATACGGTATGGTCTACTTTATGGATGATACCAGGAAGAATGTCCTTTAGCTCAGTATAAGAAATGGCTTCCATTTGCAACAGTGCCAGGGTGCCCTGCAAAGAATTGAGCGGACTGCGGAAATCGTGGGCAATGATAGAAAAGAGCCGGTCTTTGATACCATTGAGTTCTTCCAGTGCTATCTTTTGCTCCCAGACCTCTTCGTTTCTCAACCCTACCTCTTTGTTCTTTGCGTGCAGATCAAAATTTGCATGCCTGATATCTTCGTTTTTCTTATTCAGCAGGTAGTTCACATGTTTATGTTGCCGGTTATAACGTACCAGGACGATCGCCAGCAAAACCAAAAAGGTCAGAAAAGTAAAGGAAGCAAACAGAAACAGGTTTTTCTGTTCGGCTTCTGCATTGAGCCGCTTGGTTTCTGCTTCGCTGATTTTCTTGTCTTTATTCAGCATCATAATCTCCCCATCTCGCTTCTGTATCTCGAAAGAAGATTGCAGATATGCTATCCTGTTTTTGGTTTCTTCACTCGTCAGGCTATCATGAAACTTCAGATATGATGCCTGATATTTGAATGCATTTCTATAATCCTGTAATGCCAGATACGACTCGTACAATAATTTGCAGGCTTCTTTAACCTCTTCTTTTGCATCGAGTTTGTGGTATATGTTAAAGCTTTTGCGCGCATAGTAAATAGCTTTACGGACATCGCCTTCACGGTAGTATACAGCAGCCAGGTTCAGTAGCGCGTAGGCCTGTCCGTTTTTATCTTCCAGTTGTCCTGCAATTTCCAAAGACCTTTCAAAGCATTCCCTGGCCAGTGCCAGCTTATCCTGCAACAGATATACTTTGCCTATATTACTCAGAGAGTTGGCAATTCCACGCTGATAGCCCAGTTTTTCCCGGATGCTCAAAGCTTTCCGGTGATACTCCAGTGCTTTTTCTGTTTCGCCCAGTTCTTTGTAAATGATCCCCATATTATTGTAGGCAGACCCGATACCCTGTTCATCCTGTAGCTTTCCTTTGATTTCTAGCGATTGCTGATGATAGTCCAGCGCCTGCTTGTATTCTCCCAGCGACTCATAAAGTACGCCTATATTATTCAGTGCCTTAGAGGTGGACTTGGTATCTCCTAGATCTCTGCTGATTTCAAGGCTTTTTATATAGTATTCTAATGCCTTACCATAGTTGCCACGGCTGTCGTTGATCACGCCAATGTTGTTGTAAGCCTTAAGCAAACCGTACTGATAGTTGTTTTGCTGTGCGATAAGCATGGCTTGCTCTGCATATTCTACAGACTCATTCGGATCAGCATACCACAGGCAGGCACTGATTTCGTTGAGCAGGCTCACTTTCACAGTATCTACCGTAGCGGCAAAAAGCAACTTCTGTAAGCTATCTACCTTGGCATCCTGAGCAAATACTCCGGAAGCTGCCAATGAGAAAAAAGCAATGAGTAATGATTTAAAATTAGACATTGGGAGAAATGGTATATGATATTCTCATACAACTATTCAAGCATATGTCAAATTTACTAAAAAACATCACAAGGCACGCATTTGTGTAAGTTAATAAGCCGTTTTATAGATTGGAAAAAGAAGTACGCTATGAGATGCTGCCGGGAAGTGTTAGCTCTTTTGGTATATTCTGTCTTATCAAGGTATTATTTACGCCTTCTACTCATAACAAAAGTATAAATTTTGTTTGCAGCAATTCAGGATTTATAAGCCATCTGCCATGTAAGTTGTCGGTAAATTTTGCAACAAATCAGCGCAAATATGGCACTTACATTACAAAAGTTGGTTATCCTATTAGGTTGTAAGATGCAGCTTTAAAATTCAGATTCTTTTATAAAACAGCACTACATCCATCATTCTGATACTGATGAAAAAACTCATGTTCGGATTTTGCGTAGTTTAGTCTAACATGCAAGCAATTAAAAGACAGGCTGAGACCAGCCTTCCTACTCGGTTTGGAAATTTTCATATGATTGGCTACGCCAGCAATGCCGAAAACCCAATGCCTCACCTGGCTATGGTGAGCGACCACACAGACTTCAGCAAACCTGTACTGGTTAGAATTCATTCGGAATGTATGACGGGCGATGTCTTTGGTTCCCGCAGGTGCGACTGTGGCGAACAACTGGAAGCAGCCATGAGCATGATTGGCAGAGATGGCGGAATTGTGGTATACTTAAGGCAAGAGGGCAGAGGTATCGGTTTGATCAACAAGATGCAAGCCTACAATCTACAAGACCAAGGCATGAACACTGCCGAAGCCAATGTGCATTTAGGGTTTGAGATCGATGAAAGAGATTATAGTATTGCTGCTTTTATTTTAAAGGATCTGGGTGTGCACGCTATTCTGCTGATGACAAACAACCCGGATAAGATAGAAAGTATGAAAGAGGCTTCCATTGAAGTGATAGACCGCATCCCGCTGGAGATAAAACCTCACAAAGATAATCTGGATTATCTGCAAACGAAACAACACCTGATGGGCCATCTGTTGAACGATCTTAAGTAGTAGAGGTTGAGTTATCTGCGTAGGCTTTCCGAATATTTTTTAGTGTTGCTAAAATCGCCGTTTTTTTTGTAAATTTAGTCATAAGCAACACAAATGCCTGTTTGCTACCGGCAAGTTATGCCATTCATATAATTACTGCCGCATTTTGTACAGTCACTGTTTTGCCATCGTCTGCGATTTGATCACTTAAACAGAACCACTATGCACCTTAATTATCATGATCCTGCTCTTTGGTTATCCCACCGTTTTGCCTGCGATGCCACTGCGCGTAATAAAGCCGTTGAACGAAAGTTTCTGGAATTTTTTGATCATAAAGCCCTACTCAATATCGTAGACGCAGGAGCGGGAACCGGTGCCAACTTTCGTTATTATTTTGACCATATCAGGCAACACCAGCACTGGACTTTCATAGAGAAAAATGCGCAGCTTACCGCAAAGACGGAAGAATGTCTGGCACAGTTTGCCCGGCAGCAGGGTTATGAGTTTGAACAAAAAGATAACCTGATGCACCTCAAAGCAGGCACCAAACAGGCCAGTATTAAAGTGATACATGGCTCCATTGATGATATTGAGCAACTGGTGAGCCTACAAGATACGGATGTAGTCACTGCCAACGCAGTTTTTCATCTCTTGTCTTACGAACAATTCCAGCACCTGGTCCATAAGCTCAACCAGACATACGTATGTCTGTTGTCTACATTGAACTATTACGAAGTTTCTTTGCTTCCTTTCTCACAGGACAATGCCCGCTTTATCCAGTGGTATCATATGTACATGAAAAGGCCACAACCTTTTGGCATTGCAATGGGACCCAACTGCTGTGAAGAGATGATAGACCTGCTCCACCATCAGGGCATGGTGATCGTACAGGAATCCAGTCAGTGGCATATTACACGCAACAATGCAGTGATGCACCACTTTTTGCTTAGCTTTATAGAAGATGCCATTCGTTCTCTCAACCTGGCAGCTTGCGAAAAGAAAGCCTTTGAGCAGTGGATGGATGAAAGAAAAAAGTTATGCCAGGAAAGAAAGCTGGAAATCTATGTAGATCATAACGATATTTTTGCGTATCCCGACTAGCCGATGTATCTGGCAGCGGCATTTTCCAATAAATTATGCGGACACGCGTTTCATGTGTGCTTTTTTGATCTTGAAAACGTTTCTTATGAAGGCTTATATTTACA
Organism: Cyclobacteriaceae bacterium; assembly: GCA_958296015.1. Taxonomy (GTDB): domain Bacteria; phylum Bacteroidota; class Bacteroidia; order Cytophagales; family Cyclobacteriaceae; genus JAJNNC01. The sequence continues at coordinate 335,700 of CATQIH010000020.1, read as the reverse complement.
AATCATCTGCTATATTTTTTGTTTTTATCTTTGTTGCCATTGGCACAAGAAACTGTGATACCACGCTGGATATCATTCATACGCCTAAAGAAGCCAAAGCAGCGCAGCTGAATGAACTGTTTGCCACACTCAAAACATCAGATGATCCTTATCAGACGATTATGCTGGAAGACAAAATTATGAAACTGCTGATGCTCTCTGACGAAGCAACAACAGATACGCTGATGGATAAGGGAGTGGAGGCACTCGCCGATGAAAATTTCAGTGATGCGGTGATGTATTTTACCCACGTGATAGAAAAAGATCCTGCACATACGGAAGCATGGAATAAGCGGGCCACTTCATTTTTTATGCAAGGCAAAATGAACAGTGCCATTCACGATATTAAAAAGACACTGGTATTGGAAAGCAGACATTTTGGTGCCTTATCCGGCCTGGCCTCCATTTACCTGCTACAGGGAAAAGATGCCGAGGCACTTAAAATATACGAACGTATTGCCAGAATAGCCCCTGCCGAACCGCACATACAACAGCAGATTCAGTACCTGCGTGGCAAAATGGGGATGTTGGCTATTTGATAGAAAGATTGATCTGGTAAATGAAAGGCTATCTAATAGGTTTTACGTATTATAGCAATGGGATTAAGGTATTTAAATCAGAAGCAAGATGATCACAGTGAAGGAAAAACCTGATAAAAAGGCAGATAGAAGCACCGTTTCACTCGCTGCTTTCAGAGAGAAATACCTGGAAAAGACCACTTATAAGTATGAATGGAAAAATGGACAGGTAGAAAAAACCGAATACATGAAACCGGGTGAGCGTTGTATCATCGATAACGTCATAAGAAAACACGTGCAAACTAAAAGCTTTCGTCAGGGTAATAGTATCATGGCAGAAGCTGATTGCCACCTTAGCTCAACAAGTACCTATCGTCGCCCTGATGCTGCTTATCTTACCAAAAACCAGATCAAACATCCGGATACAGCGAATGAAGTACCTGCGTGGGTGATTGAGGTATCTTGTCCTTCTAATTCTGACGAAGAGAATAAAGAAAAAATGCTGGAGTATTTTAAGGCAGGCGTCAAGATGGTATGGTATGTCTATCCGCAGATCCTGCAAATATGGATTCATGTCGGTCCTAAAAAGGTCATTGTGTGCAGCGAAGAGGATGCTTGTCAGGCAGGCTCGGTAGTTCCTGGTTTTAATATGACCGTCAAAGAAGTATGTGAAAAATAATATGCGCAATGCCATGATCGCCAATGCCACGTTCAATACCTAAACAGCCAATAGCTCTTTTTTATCATACAAAACAACCTGATTAATATATATGCCCCAAAAAAAATACACGATCGGATTAGACTATGGCACAGACTCGGTGCGGGCCGTATTGGTAGATGCTGACAATGGCCACTGCCTGAACAGCCGCGTGCATCATTATACTCGATGGAAAGAAGGCAGGTACTGCCAGGCATCAGCCAACCGATTTCGCCAGCATCCACTAGACCACCTGGAAGGACTGGAATACACCATCAAAGGCGTACTGGCCGACTCAGGTATTGAAGCTACCCAAGTCAAAGGCATCTGCGTAGATACCACCGGTTCTTCGCCACTGCCCGTCAACGAGCAAGGTACTTCCTTGGCCCTGCTACCTGAATTCAAAGAAAACCCCAATGCGATGGTGATCCTGTGGAAAGACCACACCGCCATCCGGGAAGCCGAAGAGATCAACCAACTGGCAAGGTCCTGGGGCGGAGAAGACTATACCCAATACGAAGGAGGTATATATTCGTCGGAATGGTTTTGGGCCAAAATTCTGCACGTCATCCGCCAAGACAAAGCCGTAGCCCAGGCTGCCTATTCCTGGATGGAACACTGTGACTGGGTGACTGCTGTGCTGGTAGGTGATGACGATCTGTCCTCTTTCAAACGTAGCCGCTGCACTGCCGGACACAAAGCCATGTGGCACGAAAGCTGGGGCGGATTGCCCTCCGAAGACTTCCTAGGCCAGCTTGACCCGGCTCTTGCACCACTTCGCAGCCGGTTGTATGACAAGACATATACCGCTGATCAGCCAGCCGGTCATTTGTCTGCTACCTGGGCCAAAAAGTTAGGGCTTTCCACAGATACGGTAGTGGCAGTAGGCACCTTGGATGCCCATGCCGGTGCCCTAGGCGGGGAGATTGAAGAACATGCCATCGTCAAAGTAATGGGCACCTCCACCTGCGACATCATGGTATCTTCCAGAGCTGCACTGGGCGGTCGTTTGGTACCTGGTATCTGCGGACAGGTAGACGGCTCGGTCATTCCCGGCATGATTGGCCTGGAGGCAGGGCAGTCGGGCTTTGGCGATGTGCTGGCCTGGTTCAGGAATATGCTCTACTGGCCTATAGAAAATATGCTGCTCACCTCAAAGGTGCTGGATGATGACATCAAAGAGAAGCTCTCTGAAGAGATTTATGACCACATGATCACCAAACTTAGCCATGCCGCACAGCAAATACCTTTGGCCGAAACAGGCGTGGTAGCCCTGGACTGGATCAATGGTCGCCGAACACCGGATGCTAACCAGGCACTAAAAGGTGCCATCGTGGGCCTGAACATGGGCAGTGATGCTCCCCACATCTTCCGGGCTTTGGTAGAAGCGATCTGTTTTGGGGCCAAAAAGATCAACGAACGTTTTGAACAGGAAGGGGTAACCATCAAAACAGTGATTGGCATCGGCGGCGTAGCCAAAAAGTCTGCCTTTGTGATGCAGATATTGGCTGATGTGCTCAACATGCCAATCAAAATTGCCAGATCAGACCAGGCACCGGCACTGGGGGCTGCCATCTATGCAGCCGTAGCGGCAGGCATCTACCCAGATGTATTAGCAGCCAAGCAATCCATGAGCAATGGCTTTGATAAAACCTATCACCCACAGCCAGCACAGGTAGCGCGATATCAAAAGCTGTACGAACAATACAATCAGCTGGGTGCTTTTGTAGAATCACAAACCCATAGTCAGGAAGGAGCAAAGTGATGAGCCAATATTAAAAACCCAAACCAGCTTTCATCTCACCTTAATCGTTCTATCAACTTTTCCATAACAAAACACCGGCTATATTTGTAGCGTATATAGATATAAAGTTTTTCAACCTAACCATTAATACCATCATGAAAGTTACTGTAGTAGGAGCTGGCAACGTAGGTGCTACCTGTGCCGATGTGCTTGCTTACCGGGAAATTGCCAACGAAGTAGTATTACTGGATATCAAAGAAGGTTTTGCCGAGGGCAAAGCACTGGATATCTGGCAGAAAGCTCCCATCAACCTGTATGACACACGCACTGTAGGCGCGACCAACGACTACAGCAAAACCGCTGGTTCTGATGTGGTGGTTATCACGTCGGGTCTGCCACGCAAACCTGGCATGTCCAGAGATGACCTTATCGAAACCAACGCCGGTATCGTTAAGACTGTGGCAGAAAATATCACCAAACACTCACCGGATGCCGTCCTCATCGTGGTGTCTAATCCGCTGGACGTGATGACCTATCAGGCACATCTGGTTTCTAAGAAATCACGCAATAAGGTGATGGGTATGGCGGGTATTCTGGATACAGGTCGCTATCGTGCCTTTCTGGCGGAAGCCCTGAATGTGTCTCCCAAAGATATACAGGCAGTGCTCATGGGCGGCCACGGCGATACGATGGTGCCCCTGCCCCGCTACACAACCGTGGGTGGTATTCCGGTCACCGAACTCATTGACGAAGATAAGCTCAACCAGATTGTGGAAAGAACCAAGTCGGGTGGAGGAGAACTGGTGAAACTGATGGGCACATCTGCCTGGTATGCGCCTGGTGCTGCGGCTGCGCAAATGGTAGAGGCCATTGTAAAAGATCAGCGTAGGGTATTTCCGGTATGTGTGAAGCTGGAGGGCGAATACGGTATCGATAACTGCTATTTGGGTGTGCCGGTTGTACTGGGCAAAAACGGCGTAGAGAAAGTACTCGAACTAAAGCTCAACGATGAAGAAATGCAACTCCTGAAAAGCTCTGAAGGGCACGTGCGCGAGGTGATGCAGGTGCTGGACAAAATGTCCTAAGTAATATGTTATTATAGCGATCAAAAGCTTCCCTTACAGGAAGCTTTTTTTGTTAAGTACCTTGTTTGAATTACAGGGCAGAGCCAATTTGCACCACACCTATCAAAGCATAAGCAGCAGGAACAGGACACCGATGAGGATACGGTAATAGCCAAAGTAGCGGAACCCATATTTTTCAATGGCTTTTACAAATAGTCTCACAGCAAACCAGGCTGCAATGAAGGCAACGACAAAACCGATGCTCAGCGAAATCAGGTTGTCCTGGTTGATCGTTTCATAGGATTTGAGCAGGTCATAACCGCTGGCAGCGATCATGGTAGGCACCGCCAGCAGGAACGAAAACTCAGCCGCCTGCTTTTTATCAAATCCGTTCAATAATCCACCGACGATGGTGGCCGCTGAGCGGGAAGTGCCCGGAATCATGGCAAGGCATTGAAAAAAGCCAATAGCCATAGCATTCATATTAGGGATGTCGTGTACGTCTTCGTAACGTGATTTTCGCTTTTCGATCATGTTATCAAGCACGATCAGCACGATGCCGCCTACAATCAGGCTGATAGCCACTACTAATGAGGAAAACAAGTACTCTTTGATGGTGCTGTAAGCAAGTAAACCGATGACACCAGTTGGAATAAAGGCAATAATGAGTTTGGTATAAATCTTAAAATCTTTGAGGAAGCGTGGGGCATACAGCAACACAATGGCCAGAATGGCTCCAAGCTGTATGACAATCTCAAAAGTTTTTAGAAATTCTGTATCTTCTAAGCCCATAGCCTCAGCAGCCAGAATCATATGTCCGGTAGAAGATACGGGCAAAAACTCGGTGATCCCTTCAATGATACCAAGGATAATAACGTCAATAATATTCATGTTACCTGTTTTGTTTCAGGCACCAAGTTATAAAAATTCAACATATCCACAGAAGGCCATGTAATTTCTTCCTGGTTATTTCCATATTAAGCCGTCTTATAGTGGTTGACGATCATACCATCTTTAATTTCCAGCTTATAGTCGGCCATGGTGGCTAGTTCCTGGTTGTGGGTTACAATCACAAAGGTCTGCCCGATTTCCTCACGCAGGTCAAAAAACAGCTTGTGTAGCTCTTCAGCAGTTTTGGAATCAAGGTTCCCGCTGGGTTCGTCGGCAAAAATAATGGCAGGATTGTTCATCAGTGCCCTGGCTACGGCAGTACGTTGCTGCTCTCCACCCGACATTTCCGAAGGCTTATGGTCTTTGCGGGCATAAATACCCAGCAGCTTGAGCAGTTCTTCCGCCCTGTCACGGATGTCCTTGTCGTGCTTGTTGCCTGATAGGTAAGCAGGTATGCTGATATTTTCCAAAGCCGTAAACTCAGGCAGCAGGTTGTGAAACTGGAAGATAAAACCAATATTTCTGTTTCTGAATTCAGCCAATTCGGCATTTCTAAGCTTGGTCAGGTTGGTATCATCCAGATACACATGGCCTTCATCTGGCTTATCCAGCGTACCCAGAATATGGAGCAGTGTGCTTTTGCCGGCTCCCGAAGCTCCCACAATGGATACGATTTGACTTTTTTCAATAATTAAATCAATTGATTTAAGAACTTTTAGATTTCCGTAGCTTTTTACTATACCTTCCGCTTTTAGCATTTGAGTTTTTCAGTTTAATTTTAAAATTAAAGTTAAAATTTGATAGATTCGTAAAAAATTTAAAAGCATGAATATACACGAATATCAAGCCAAAACCTTACTAAAAAGTTATGGCGTAAACATTCAGGAAGGTATTGTGGCCGATACACCCGAGGCAGCCGTAGATGCAGCCAAAAAATTAACCGCCGATACCGGCACCGAATGGTATGTGGTGAAGGCACAGATACACGCCGGTGGCCGCGGCAAAGGTGGCGGGGTGAAGCTTGCCAAAAGCCAGGATGCTGTGAAAGAAGTAGCAGGCAATATCCTGGGTATGCAACTGGTGACACCACAGACGGGCAAAGAAGGCAAAAAAGTACACAAAGTACTGATTGCCCAGGATGTCTATTATCCAGGCAAAAACGAACCCAAAGAATACTACATGAGCGTATTGCTCGACCGTGCCAAAGGCTGCAATATGATTATTGCTTCTACCGAAGGCGGTATGGAGATAGAGAAGGTGGCAGAAGAAACTCCCGAAAAAATCATCAAGGAGTGGATAGACCCGGCTATTGGCTTACAGGGATTCCAGTCACGTAAGATAGCTTTTGCGCTAGGGCTGGAAGGTCAGGCATTCAAAGAGATGGTGAAGTTCATTCATGCATTATACAAGGCATATGTGGGAGTGGATGCCTCCCAGTTTGAGATCAACCCCGTGCTGAAAACTTCTGACGATAAAATCATGGCTGTAGATGCCAAAGTAAATCTGGACGATAATGCGCTGTATCGTCACAAAAACCTGGAGGAACTCAGAGATGTGTCTGAAGAAGAAGAACTGGAGGTGGAAGCCAGTAAATCCGGACTCAACTACGTAAAGCTGGATGGTAATGTAGGCTGCATGGTCAACGGTGCTGGTCTGGCAATGGCTACGATGGATATCATCAAGCTCTCAGGCGGTGAACCTGCCAACTTCCTGGATGTAGGCGGTGGAGCCAGTGCAGAAACCGTAGAGGCTGGCTTTAGAATCATTCTAAAAGACCCTAACGTAAAAGCCATCCTGATCAATATTTTTGGTGGAATTGTACGCTGCGACAGGGTAGCTAACGGTGTGGTGGAAGCGTACAAAAATATTGGCAATATCAGTGTGCCTATCATTGTACGACTGCAAGGCACTAATGCAGAAGAAGGTGCTAAAATTATTGAAGAATCCGGCCTGAAAGTATATTCAGCCATTCTACTCAAAGATGCGGCTGACAGAGTGAAAGAAGTGCTGAAATAAATAGTTCAGTGTTTTAGGTTCCAGGTTCAATGTTCAAGAACTTAGAACATTGAACCATGAAATTAGAACTTTAAAAACGGTGCCCATTCCTCGCGCACGGAACCGGAATGATCGCGTAAAAACATCAGGTAAGAAGGTTTATAGGGTTTCTCTTTCAGGAAAAGCCCTGCCTCTTCCAGGGTGTAATTGCCCTTGTTGGCGTTGCATTGCTTGCAGGCTGTCACCAGGTTACTCCAGGATGACTTCCCTCCTTTTGAGCGTGGAATGATATGATCGAGCGTTAGGTTTTTTGCTGATCCGCAATACTGGCAGATAAATTTATCTCGCTTGAAAATATTCTGGCGCGTAAGCACCACCCCACGATAAGGTAAACGAATATACCTGAACAGGCGGATGACAGCTGGCATAGGATACGACGTGGTGATGGTACGGATAGCACCGTCTTCTACCTCAGTCATCAGTTCGGCCTTGTTTAATAGTACCAGAATAAACGCTTTTTCCATAGAGCAAATGGACAGCGGACTATAGTCCTGATTTAAAAGTAATACTCCTTGATTCATGCAGCGATAAGTAAGCAATATTTTTTAATAAAATCAATGAACTCACTGATCTAAAACGCTGACAGATTCAAAAAAATTTCTATGCCGACCTATCGTATCAGAATTTTATGTGGCTCATTTCCCGCTTTATATCCTTCTGTTTGATATTTTCCCGCTTATCATACAACTTTTTTCCTTTTGCCAGCGCAATCTCCAGTTTGGCCCATCCCCTATCGTTGACAAACAGACGCGTGGGAATAATGGTCTGGCCGTCTTCCATTTTTGCCTCCATTTTGCGCAACTCGTTCTTTTTCAACAACAGCTTTCGCTCTCTCACAGGGTCATGGTTGTAGTGCGTGCCCTGCGTGTATGGCGATATATTGAGTTGCTTTACATACAGTTCACCGTTGTGGAAATAGCAATATGCATCCGAGAAGTTAAGTTTACCTTCCCGAAGTGCCTTGATCTCTGTGCCAGTGAGTGTCATCCCTGCTACATAAGTATCTATAAAATGATACTCAAAACTTGCCTTGCGGTTCTTGAAACTGACCTTTCCGGATATTTTCGATGTCTTGTTCTGTGCCATAAAAGTAATATTGCAGTAAAATGATCGTGCTTCGCTGTAAGTTGGTCAAAAACTATTGCTCAAATCTCCTTTATACGAAAAATGGACAGTGATTGTTTGATTGGTGCTCTGCTTCGTTTTCGGGATGTGATAAGGAAACGTATGACTTTGGAATTTCTGGAAAACCCGAAGCTATAATTTATTGTATTATTTAAGCAAAAAACAGAATATTTAAAGCTTTTATTTTATGTAAGTTTGGTGGCTCATACAAAATGCTCCCTACTATGAAAGACAAAGGCTGGATCAAACGCTATTTGCATTTAAGAAATCAGTATGCTTTGCAAAAGGAATTTGAGCGGTTGTCTGCCATCGACAGCAGCACGTACAATCCCGAAAAGTTTCTGTATCAACTACTGCAACCTACCGGTATTATGTATGGACACCCAACCAAACTGCCACTTGAAGTAAAATCGTTGCTAAGAGCCTTACGCATAGATTCGCTATCAGCCACAGAAAAAACCCGAATCGTGCTGCTTGAAGGCTTTTTGCACAGCGGCCTTACTTCTCCGCGTTACGATAATCTGGAAGAATCCATAGATTTGGCAGATGCGGTACTTGAAGCTGCTATGTATGTAGGCAGATTCTACAAAGCGGTATACAAGGGTATGGACATTAGTCAGCAACACTGGCTTTTTCAGCAGGAAAGACGCGGAATGCAGCTATCGGAATTTGTGCTGGACAATAAAGCCAGCTGCCAAAATACAGGCAATCAGTTTTGGCTGCATTTTTTTAGTGCAAGCCTCACCTTCCTGGATATGCTCTATTTTAGTAAGTGGATAGATGCTGAAAAAACCAGTTACGGTGCTACACATATAGCCAACGAACATGAAAACATGCGTTTCCTTATTTTTAAGGTCATTATATCTGCGGCATTGGCCAACGATATCATCGAACCCGAGGAAAAACAGTTGTTTGAATGTTATATTCAGGCGGTATATTTCTCAGAGGAAGTCAACAGCAAGTGCGAGGAATATCTCGAGAATCCGCTCAATATAGAAAAGCTGGACTTCACAGAAGTAGGTTCTCAGATTCTTAAAAAATATATCTTCGAGCTGGCCACCCTGGTGATCTACTCCGATAAGATGGTGACAGACGAAGAAACGGCGTTTCTTGAGAAACTCAGGAAAAAGCTCCGGCTGGGCAAACACGAGATGGACACCAGCATGATGGCCGTTGAGAGCTTCATTGCATCTCATTGGCAACAAATGGAGTTTTTGCAGAAAGAAGGTTCTCTGAATGAGTTGGAAGAACAAGTGCTCACCAAACTCATCCATGCCCTTCAACAGCATCAGCAAGTGTTGGCAGCACACATCCGGCAAGATGTACAAGTGGCAAGGCTACTTCAAAAGGCGCAGCATGAGAAACTGACTAATGAGGAGAAGAACATAGTGCAAAAAAGCTTATCTGCTATTCTGCAACTTATTCCATCCCCCATGTTACACAGCGTACCCAAGTCATTCTTCACCTATCCCCTGCTGATGCAAATGATTCCCGAAAGCGCAAGCACAACAGAAGTGTGAAAGGGAGGCACGCCACTGTGGAACGGGAGACCGGAGACGGAAGCTTTTATTCAGACTCCGGACTTCTGTCTTCTATCCTCTAATTTCCGCTTTCCAACTGCAACCGGGGATCAGGACTGGCGTGCAAATCCGCAAAGTGTCTGCCCAGGTATTTATAATGGGCAGCCATCGCAATCATAGCGGCATTGTCTGTGCAGTACTCGAGGCGGGGAATAAAGATGCGCCAGTCTTCCTGCCTGCCAAGTTGGGTAATATTTTCTCTCAAAGCCGTATTGGCTGACACGCCCCCGGCAATAGCCACCTGCCTGATACCAGTATCTCTGGCGGCCAGTGCCAGTTTATCCAGTAGCATATCCACCAGCTTTTGCTGAATACTAGCGCAGATATCCACGCTGTTTTCCTGTACAAAATCCGGGTTACGGCTTTTCTCTTTGTTCAGAAAGTTGAGGAAAGCGGTTTTGATACCACTGAACGAAAAGTCATAGCCTGGCATACTCGTATTCGGAAAAGAAAAAGCCCTGGCATTTCCTGTCTTCGCGTACTGATCAATCAAAGGGCCACCAGGATAAGGAAAACCCATAATTTTAGCGGCCTTGTCGAAGGCTTCTCCTACGGCATCATCCTGGGTTTGCCCGATGATGGTCATGCTCAGATAATCATCTATCCTCACAATTTGCGTATGACCACCGCTGGCTGTCAGGCACAGAAAGGGAAATGTGGGCCTGGGATCTTCGATAAAATGGGCCAGAATATGCGCCTGCATGTGGTTGATGCCGATCAGAGGGATGTCCAGACCGTAGGCAAGCGACTTGGCAAAAGAACTTCCTACTAATAATGCACCTAATAAGCCAGGTCCCTGCGTAAAAGCCACGGCACTCAGCATAGTTTTTGTTATCTTTGCCTCAGACAATGCCTGGTAGACTACCGGCACAATGTGTTGCTGGTGTGCCCTTGAGGCTAATTCCGGCACCACGCCTCCGTAACTTTGGTGAACCGATTGCGTAGCAATGACGTTGCTCAATATAGTGCCATCAGCCACCACGGATGCAGAAGTTTCGTCACAGGAAGACTCGATGGCTAATATGACAACTGGCCTTTTATCGTTGTAATCTAAAGAAGATTTCATTCAATAGCAGTTTGGAGAAGAAAGAAAACAGGAAAGTTACCAAAAAAAACCTAATAAAAACAGTCCTATGGTTGCTGGTAACCGTGGTTGCGCTATTAACCCTCCTGGTGGTGGTCATTCAAATTCCTTATGTACAGACCCGGATCACTCATAAATTTGCAGAAAATATCTCTCAAAAGACCGGCTTTGAGTCTACCATCAAAAGCATCCATGTTAAGTGGTTTGATACGGTGGTGCTGGATTCTGTGATGATCAAAGACCAACGACAAAAGGAGATGATATGGGTGAAAAACCTGGCAGTTGATTTCAACCTGTTCTCGCTCATCAATGGCCGCACCATCACCCTAGACGAAGCCCGTATAGATGAAGCCAGAGTACATTTATACAAAGATACGATAGATAGTCAGCTTAACCTGAACAGCTTTATCAAAGCGATCAGAGACCTGACCAGAAAGAAAGAAAACAGCAATAGTCTACCCCCCATTTTCACCATCGAGAAGGTACAGCTCCGCAACAGTATCTTCTATTACTTTGATGCCAATGAGGAGGCTATCGCAGAAAAATTTGATTATCACCATTTTCAGATCGACAATATCAATGGTGATGTAGACGACTTCCGGATTGTAGCCGACACCCTGGAACTGGATATGAGAAGGCTCAATGCCTACGAGGCAACGCATGATTTTACCGTGCATGATTTTACCGGCTTCTACCGCCTGACAGACCAGAACATGACCTTCCGCGATTTTAAGCTCTATGCGGGCAACAGCATATTGCAGGATTCGGTAGTGTTTAACTACGACAGCCAATCGGCACTCAGCTACTTTAATGACAGCGTAACCATCGTTGCCCGTATCGATCAGACCAAGATACACTCTAAAGACCTGGCATTGTTTGCCCCTTACCTAAAGCGATACAATGAGTTTTATACTTTCAGTGGCCACTTTAAGGGTGAGGTAAAAAGCTTTTCAGTGAAAGATTTTGCGCTGAATTTTGGTGCGCAAAGCCACATGGCAGGTGATGTTAACTTTGATGGCTTGCCTGATTTCAAAGAAACCTTTATTGACCTTGACCTGAAAAACTCTGTCGTTGACGTGCACGATCTGGAACAATACATACAGAACGATAGCATCTCTGACCGGGTAAAGGTCTTTGGCATCGTAGGTTTCGATGCAGAATTTCTGGGCTTCCCAGGTGACTTTGTAGCCAACGGGCAGTTTGATACCCAGCTGGGTAAAGTAAATTCTGACATCAACCTGAAACTAGATACCAAAATTCCTGAATACTCCGGAAAACTTGCCCTCTACGATTTTGATCTGGGTGCAGTGACACAGCGGCCCGACCTGTTGCAAAAAACTTCCTTTAGAGGTTCTATCAAAGGGCAGGGACTTACGCTGAATGAAGCTGATTTTAACCTGAAAGCAAAATTTGATTACCTGGGTGTCAATCATTACAATTTTGCCAATATCAAAACAGATGCACGACTGGGTACTTCTTTTTTTGAAGGAAAGGTAAGCATCAATGATCCAAACCTCAAATTTAATGCGGAGGGCACGGTAAACCTCAGAGAAGGTGAGCAGAATATTATCCTGGAGGCTCAGCTTGATACGGCTTTCTTACAGGCCATCAACCTAACCAAGGACGATGCTTTTATCAGTACGCGCCTCAAAGCCAATACCCACGGCCTGGAACTCGACAGCCTGAAAGGCACCACGCAGTTTGACGATCTTTTCCTGGTCTATCAGGGCAGGCAACTAAATATAGATTCACTATGGATCAAGTCTGAGATCGGACCTGGGCAGCGAGAATTTAGCCTTCATACCAATAAATTTGAGGCACTGCTGGCGGGCAACTACCAGTTTTCCACATTGATCAGTGATATACAGATGCTGCTTAAAGAGTACCGTATCATCTTCTCCAATGATAAAGAGGAACTAGCTTCTTATTTTACTAACCGTTCCCAAAAAACACAGCAAGCCCTGCAAGATGAAGATTATGAGTTGAATTATCATTTCAAACTGGACGATATAAACCCAGTGCTGCACTTGTTTGCGCCTGACATCTCCGTATCTGCCAATACTTTTCTGGAAGGGCGCATCACCGGTGGATTTACCCATATATTCTCTCTCAATACCCAAATAGATACCTTTCAGTACAAAGAAAACTATTTTTATCAGAACCAAGTGGATATTTCTGCCTCAAAGATTGCAGGTAGCAAAGAAGTACTGGCTATGGTGTATGTTGATTCGGATCAACAGGAATTTAAGCGAGACAATATTACCCTGCAAACTGAGAAACTCTTTACAGAAGCTATCTGGGCAAATGACCACATTGATGTGCAGCAGAGCATCCGGCAGCAGGAAACCGACAACCATGCCAGCCTTGCCGGAAATCTCACCTTTTTGCAAGACAGCACCATCTTCAGGATCAACAATGCCGATATGCAGGTATTAGACAGAAAATGGTCTGTTTTTAAAGGGAACAGCGTATTGCTGGCAAATAATGAAATAACCTTTGACAGCTTAGTGTTCTTCAATACCCTTTCTCCCTCGGAGCATCAGGAAATATCTGCCAACGGTGTGCTCTCTGCCGATCCGAACAAGCAACTAACCGTCAGGATCAGTAACTTTCTGATTGATAACCTAAACCCTTTGATGGCACACAAATATCAGGGTTCCATCAACGGGTTTGTAGATATACAAAAGGTAGCCAGAGATTCTGCCGACAACCGGCTAAGCTTGCTGCTGGATAGCGAAATAGCCATTCAGAACTTTGGTATAGGCACCTTCCTGGTGGGCGATGTCATAGGCTTAGCCAAATGGGACAACCAGGACAGCCTGTTGAACATGAATATGATGGTCAACCGGGCCGGTGAACGTATCATTTCTGTAGATGGCACCTATAATCCTAACGAAGAAGAAGCGCAGCTAAACCTTGCTGCCAAACTAGACAAAGCCCGGCTCAACGTGGCAGAACCTTATATGAGCGATATTCTGTCAGACATTGATGGCACCATCAGTGGAAACGTTACCCTGACAGGCCGCCTGAACCACCCGATTCTGAAAGGAAGTGGCACCATCAACAATGGTGCGATGAAGATCAACTACCTTAATACCAACTATTCGCTGAATGGCGATGTGGTTTTTGAAGAAAATGCCATCAGTGTACATGATTTGCTGGTACAGGATAGCCGTGGTGAATCTGCCTATTTCAACGGCGGATTCTTCCATGATGGGTTCAAAAACTTTGTGGTAGACCTCAACGGAACGCTCAACAATATGACTGTGCTAAACACATCGCTTAAAGATAATGATATGTTTTATGGTAAAGCATATGCTTCCGGTACAGTATCCCTACTGGGTGCCATCAACAGCATGGACATCAGCACACGGTTGAAAACTGAGAAAGGCACCAAGATATACATTCCTATCGGAGGTGTAGAAGGTGTGGAAAAACTCGAATACATCAACTTTGTAGATATGAGCGACAGCTCCTTCTCAGTGGAAGGAGCAAGCGATAAGATCAACTTGGGCGGATTGAACCTGGACCTTAACATAGAAGTAACTCCGGATGCCTACAGTGAAATTGTCTTTGATGCCAAAACAGGCGATATCATTCGCGGGCGTGGCAATGGTCAGTTGCAGTTTCTCATTACCCGCGAAGGCGACTTTGAGATGTTTGGAGATGTGGCCTTTACAGAAGGAGCATACAATTTTACTTTATACAATATTATCAACAAAGAATTTCAGATACAGCCGGGTAGCAGTATTGCCTGGCTGGGAGACCCTTATGGCGGTATTCTGGACATTAAAGCTACCTATGAGCAACTTGCTTCGCTGTCGCCGTTGGTGCTGGACGAGTCGGAGAAACAAAAGGATGAGGTACGCCGGAAGTATTCGGCACTGGTGCAGCTCAACCTGACAGGCAACCTGATGTCGCCAAATGTCGGTTTTGACATTGATGTACTCAACTATCCGCAAAGTAATATCAGTCTGCAAACGGCAGTAGCAGGTCTGAAAAACAGCTCTGCACTCAACAGAGAAGAACTCAAAAGACAGGTATTCAGCCTGATCGTGCTCAGAAGGTTTTCCGAAAGAGATTCCTTTGATGGCAGCAATGCGGTCGGTAGCAGTGTCAGCGAGTTTCTGTCTAATCAGTTCAGTTACTGGTTTAGTCAGGTTGATGAAAACCTTGAGGTAGACCTCGACCTGGGTACTTTTGACCAGGATAAGTTCAACACATTCCAGTTGCGCCTCTCTTACACCATGCTGGACGGAAGACTTAGAATTACCAGAGCTGGCGGCTTTACCAACGTGCGCAACGAAACCAGTACGGCCAGTGTGATCGGGGATGTGTCTGTAGAGTATCTGCTCAGAAAAGACGGCAAGCTCCGAATAAAGATATTCAACCGAAACAACTTCAACGTGAATGGTACCCGAAACCTAAACATAGCCAACAGCACAACACAGGGTATTAGCTTGTTGTATGTACAGAATTTCGACAAGGTGAAAGAGTTATTGACCAATGCCAGAAATGCAGCCATTAAAAAAATGCAGCAAGATCAGGCACAGCTACCGGTTCCATCAGATACCATACCTGCCAATCAAACGGAGGAGGATAAGCCTGCTATCAGCACAAAAATGCCTGAAAAGTAGGTGCTATGCTATTTCCTGACGGTAAGCCAGAATACCACCCTTGAGGTTATACAGATTATCGAAACCCTGTTTTTCTAGAAGCTGGATGGCACTAGCACTACGTTTGCCACTGCGGCAATGCACTACTACTTTTTTATCTTTGGCAACCTTGTCGGTATGATCAGCCACTTCACCCAGTGGGATAAGCTCACCACCCAAGTTGTCCTCATCGTATTCGTAATCTTCCCGCACATCGATGAGTTGAAAATCTTCCTGATTGTCCTGCATTTCTTTGAGGTCTTGCACTGTCACTTCTTTCATTTTGATATTGTAAAGTTTAGCATTAATTTTCCCTGACAAGTTTTTACGAAAATAAACAGTTATCGTTCAGCGAAGAATACAAGATTATGGAAATTAACATCAAACGCCTCAACGACGCTTACCATATGGAAGCCACCAACGAAGACGGGTCTACCATTTCTTTAGACAGCTCTCCTGATGCCGGTGGCATGAACCTGGGCTTTCGCCCCATGCAACTTTTGCTGGCAGGCGTTGGCGGATGCAGTGCCATAGACATCATCAGCATCCTGAAAAAGCAAAAGCAGCCCCTAGAAGATATTCAGGTCAAGGTACATGCCGACAGAGAAGAAGGCAAAGTGCCCTCACTTTTCAAAAAAATACATATCACGTATACATTAAAAGGCAAACTGGACGAACACAAAGTAAAAAGAGCAGTAGAACTATCGATGGATCAGTACTGCTCCGTGGCCAAAATACTGGAGAAGACAGCGGAGATTAGCTATAGCTTTGAGATTAAAGAGTGATATGAATTCACGTAAAGATTGGAAATTACTCTTCCAGTTTGTTATTATTATATCATTTGCCTTCATGGTTTTTCTAGCTTTATTAACAGAAGAGCAGCAAAACTGGGTAAACTTTTTTGGTATCCTTGGAACTGTTACTACGCTGGTTGGATTCGGAATAGCCCTTGTTCAAATACAATCTGTGAAAGAAACATCGGAGCAGACCAGGATAGCAGTTAATGAATCTATTCAAAAAATTAACCAATTCACCTCGATAGCTGACTTATCAAGATCGGTTAGGCTCGTTGTGGAAGTTTAGGAATTTATCAGGCAAAGACAGTACAGGCTTGCCCAGCTGAGAATAAGAGATTTAAGGGATAAGTTGATTCAACTAGAAAACATCGTTAGTAAAGAATTTCCTGATCAAACCAGAAAATATCAGATATTCTTAGTAGAATTTGATATTGATCTAAAAAGCTTAAATTCATATGTTTCAGAAGGGAAAGTAACAAGTTTTACTGATATCATCAATAACTTAGAAAAAGCTTCTGCGTTATTAAATAGTTACGAAGGCAAATTAAAATTCGGAAATTATGATCTCTGACTCATTCATAAGGTTTGTAGAAACTTTAACAAAAAAACAAACGCTGGAAAGGCTATCTGGAATACTACAAGTATGCTTGGTCAGTACAAAATTGTATTAAAAGACAGCACAGTGACTATTTACAAAAAATCTGGTTTTTTAGATAATAACTCTAACAAAATGCCTTCTGAGAGAATAAAGGAAGATAATGATGAGGAGATGGTAATTTCAATATACGGGTTTCAAGGTAGCAGAGAATCTTCTGTTTTTAACTCAACCGAAAATAAAGAAGAATTTACTTTGCTGAACACATTATATGAATCGGTACAAAAATATTGTAAAAATGAAGTTGAAGAAATGTACAATCATCTTCTCGAGCAAATAAAAGGTGAAGGAGTGATAGGAC
Source organism: Cyclobacteriaceae bacterium (assembly GCA_958296015.1). Classification (GTDB taxonomy): domain Bacteria; phylum Bacteroidota; class Bacteroidia; order Cytophagales; family Cyclobacteriaceae; genus JAJNNC01. The sequence goes on along the minus strand of CATQIH010000020.1, from coordinate 318,495 downwards.
ATTCAAGTATTGATTCATAAATTAAATTACAAAAACATTGGATAAACACTTCGAGACGCAAGCCATCCGTATACAATCGGAAAAGAGTACACACCGGGAGCATAGTACGCCTATTTATGCAACTTCCAGTTTTGTATTTGAAGATGCGGAACAGGCACGAGCACTTTTTGCCGATGAAATAGAGGGCAATATCTATACCCGCTTCTCCAACCCAAACAACAACGAGTTTATCGAGAAGCTCTGCGCACTAGAAGGCACCGAAGATGGCGTGGCTACGGCCTCAGGCATGGCAGCCATGTTTATCAGTATGGCTGCTTTCCTGAAAAGTGGCGACCATGTGCTGGCTTCACGCGCTCTTTTTGGCTCTACCCATCAGATTCTGACCAACCTTTTTCCGCGCTGGGGTATCACTCATACGTATGTGGATATCCATGAGCCTCTGGATGTGTGGGAACGCCACATTCAACCAAGCACGAAGCTGATCTTTGTAGAAACGCCTTCCAACCCCGGCCTGGACCTGATTGATCTGGCTGCACTGGGCGCACTGGCTAAAAAGCATGATCTGATATTTAATGTAGACAATTGCTTTGCCACACCCTATCTGCAAAATCCTGCACAATTTGGTGCTCATATCATCACCCACTCCGCTACCAAATTTATCGATGGCCAGGGTAGAGTTATTGCAGGCGCAGTGCTGGGTTCTAAGGAACTGATAAAAGAAGTGCGTTTTCTGGCACGGCATACCGGACCAGCCCTGTCTCCGTTCAATGGCTGGATGCTCTCCAAAAGTCTGGAAACACTGGCTGTTAGGATGGAAAAACACTGCCAGAATGCATTGGAACTGGCTACTTTCCTGGAGAGCCAACCGGCAGTAAAGAGTGTAAAATATCCGTTTTTGCCGTCCCACCCACAGCATGAACTAGCCAAGAAACAGATGCGGCTGGGCGGTGGACTGGTGACCTTTGATCTGAAAGGTGACCTGGACAGAGGACGTAATTTTTTGAATGCTTTGAAAATGCTGTCTTTTACGGCTAACTTAGGCGATACCCGAAGCATTGCCTCACATCCGGCATCTACTACACATTCAAAACTTACCGATGAGGAAAGAGCTGCGGTAGGCATTACGCCTGGTCTGATCAGAATATCAGTAGGTTTGGAACATATAGAAGATATCAAAGCGGATGTTTTGCAGGCTATGGAAAGTAGCAAAGATTCATAGACTTTTTTATTTCTTCCTCAACGCCTCCATCCTACACATCTTTTCCAAATTTATTAGTATATCCTCTATATCTGGCGAATACAGTAATATTGTTCATGAATGGAGAGTCTAGTTTGATAAAAAAAGTGATGCAGCCTAAAAAATAAAATGAAGACGCAATACTATATAGAGTCATTTTATGACAAATTGTTCTTTCTTTTTTATAATTACTTTGCTTCACTACTAGAGGGACAAAAAAAAGACAGGCAATTGCCTATCTTCTTTCTGTTATCTATTTATGAAGACCACATTCCGTTTTGTCCTTTCCGGCCCACCTTCCGCTCCTGCCTTTCCCTTTGAAGGTACAGTGCTTACATCCGATAGACTCATAGCCCAAAGGCTTTAAAGGATGTATGGGAAGATTGAACTTCTCGATGTATTGGTTAGCTTCTTCTTCGGTAACATCTATGATAGGATAGAATTTCAAAGCTTCATCTTTGACTTCAAAAATATCCCGTTGCCTACGATGCTCATTTTGCCAGCCCATAAGTCCTGAAATCCATATATCTGCCTGCTTTTTGATGGTAAGCATAGGCTCCACCTTGTTGACAGAGCAGCACAGATCAGGGTCGGTTTTCCAAAGCTGGTGCTCACGGGTAAATTTGTTTTTCCAACTTTCCGGATGTAGCTCTATCACTTCCAGATCGTACAGTCTGGTAAGCTGGGTCTTATACATCAAGGTTTCTTCGAAGTGATAAGTGGTATCCAGAAAATGTACAGGCTGATGAATATTTTGCTTATAAAAAAGATGCAGCAGAAAGACAGCCGTTGTACCAAAAGAAGAAGTGAGCACTATGTTGCTTCCTGCCAGCGACTTATTGGAATACAAAGCCCGGATACGCTCGTCGGGAGACATGGAAGAAAAGATACAGTTGAGCCTTTCTATATCACGGTTGGAATGCACATCGAATGTCTCATTGTGCCAATCTATCGTCTTATTGTTATCTATATCGGAACAGTCCATTCAGATTCTTTTTTATGAGTATACAATCCTACCTTAAGTTCTTCAAGAAAATGGCGGCTGGCAGCTTCTGCATGTACAGACACTACCTCGCCAATCACAATGATGGCCGGCGCTGCCAGTTGGTGCTGTTCAGCCATTTCTGCCATATCTTCTATCCGCCCGATACCTATTTTTTCCGTAGGCAAAGAACCATTTTGGATAATAGCAACCGGTGTCTTTTCTTTATGAAAGGCAGAAAATACCTGCTGAATTTCTTTGAGCTTAGACATACCCATCAACACAACTACGGTAGCCGTAGACTGCGCCGCCAGACGAATATCGTTGGAGAGTTCACCAGTGCGGGTGGTACCGGTCACTACCCAAAAACTCTCGCTCAATCCTCTTTTAGTCAGTGGAATGCCCTGGAGAGCTGGCACGGCATAAGCACTACTGATGCCCGGCACTATTTCGGTGGGAATACCCGCCTGTCGGGCTGCGTCCTGCTCTTCGTGGCCTCTGCCAAAAATATAAGGATCGCCTCCTTTAAGCCTTACCACATGTCCGTACTGAAAAGCATACTGTACAATCAGATGGTTGATATCCTGCTGGATAGTACTGTGCCTGCCCGCTCTTTTGCCAACGAAAATTTTCAGTGCTTTTGCCGGTGCATAATCCAGTAGTGTATCGTTGGCCAAAGCATCATATAGCACTACATCTGCTGCCTGAAGGGCCTTTACCCCTCTGATCGTAAGCAAATCCGGATCTCCCGGACCTGCACCTACAAGCGTAAATTTTGGTATCTGCGAATATTGCATCGTATTTTCAGAATGACGTATTAAAAAAGAAACTATGCCTCCACTTGTTCATTTACCTGTCTGTCTCTGATCGTTTTTACTTTATCCAGAAAATCAGCCGCAGACTTGATATAATGGTTGGCAAAGCTTTCTGTGGGTTCATGCTTGTTGACCTGCATCACATGTTCTTCGAACGATCCTTCAAAAGTGATGCTGCCTGTGCTGACAAAATGCTCGTCAAAAGCATGCAAAACACTTGCTTGTGTATTAACTTTCACATCTTCGGAAAGCAGCAGACTTTTGGCAGCGGTAATAAATGCATTGTAAGCATGATAAACAGCATCGGCATATGCGGCTTCTTCAAAAGCTTCCCCAGCCCAGCTTAGTTTTTCTTCGCCTTCAAGCAGTAGCGTAGCAATCAGGTCAATCATCACACCTGCACACTCTCCTACGCCTGCTTCCACTTTAAAATCTTCTTCGCCATGTCCCCAATCGTAGTATTCATCTTCCTGTAGGTTCTCCATATCTGCCAGCGGTTTGAGCAACTGGTAAAAATACATTTTACCTTGTCGCTCATAATAATCAGCAAAATATTCCCCTTCCTCAGCATTCAAGTCATAATCGTTGAGTACGGTCTTGAGTATCTGTGGTGCTCTTTTGCTGGGTACTTTGATCACTTTTTCGGCAATACGGCCTGCGCCGTTTATGTCTACGCTACCACCAAACAACACCTGCAAGGCAGGAACAACTCTTTTGTCTTTGGTGCGGATAGAGCTTCCGTGAAAACCTATGCTGGCAATGCCATGCTGCCCACATGAGTTGGGGCAACCACTGATCTTTATTTTGATATCGTTGTTATATACCAGATCAGGAAAGTTGTCTCTGATCACATCTTCCAGCACTTTAGTCGTGCCCGTGCTATTGGAAATACCCAGGTTGCAGGTATCCGTACCAGGGCAGGTAGTAATGTCGGCGGTGCTATCGAAGCCTGGCTCTGCCAGCCCAATAGCATCCAGCGCATTGAACAGATGTGGAAGTGCTTCCTCTGCTACAAACCGCAACAAATAACCCTGGTTTACGGTAATACGGAAGTCGCTGGCAGCGTATTGGTCTACAATATCAGCTAACTGCCTGGCTTTAGATGAATGCAGGTCGCCGGTGACCAAGCGCAGATGAACGCCATAATAGTCTTTTTGCTTTTGTTCAAACACATTGGTTTTGCGCCAGCTCTGGTATTTCTCCTGGTTGGCAATAGGCACTTCTCCAAAACTTCTATTTTCAGGCATTGCTACTTCTCCCAGAATATGGCGGTCTACCACATACGACTGTGATTTGAGTCCGGGCCGCTCTTCTTCGGCCAGCCTGAGTAGTTCGTCTACGCCGATCTGGGCCATCAGAAACTTCATACGGGCTTTCATACGCTTGTTGCGTTCGCCGTGGCGATCAAATACGCGCAGTAATGCCTCTGTGAACGGAATAAGTTGATCTTCCGGCAGAAATTCATAGGCTACCTGCGCCATATGCGGCTGCGCTCCCAGTCCGCCGCCTACCAACACCTTAAAGCCTCGTATTTCTTTGCCCTCTTCTGTTTTCACTTTAGGAATAGCACCCACATCATGGATAAAGGCAAAGGCAGAATCCGCTTCGCTGGAAGACAGGGCAATCTTAAATTTACGTCCCATCTCCTGGCAGATCGGATTACGCAGGAAGTAGCGGAACATTTCATAAGCATAAGGAGAAACATCAAATGGCTCGTGAGGGTCTACCCCGGCTTTGGCCGACGCGGTAATGTTTCTTACCGTATTGCCGCAAGCCTCGCGCAAGGTGAGTTCGTCCTGCTCCAGCTTAGCCCACAGTTCAGGTGCCCGGTCTAGCTTGACGTAGTGAATCTGGATGTCCTGCCGTGTGGTGGCATGTAGGTTGCCATTAGAATATTCATCAGAAATATCAGCTATGCGGCGAAGCTGACGGGTAGATAGCCGTCCAAAAGGAATTTTTATCCGTATCATCTGCACACCCGGCTGCCGTTGTCCGTATACACCGCGCGCCAGTCGCAAACTACGGAACTTGTCTTCATCTACTTTACCTTCCTGGTAGAGCGTAATCTTTCGTTCAAGTTCAATGATATCTTTTTCTACAATCGGATTCTCAATTTCTGTTCTGAAGCTTTGCATAAGCTATAAGTTTATGGTGTACACAAAAAAAAGCCTTTCCCAAATGACTTAGGAAAGGCTTGTATGCTGTTTTAAATAATTTTTTACCGCGTATTATTTATAAACATGCTGCCAGAATATACTGACATAGACATACCTTTCCCCGATGTTTCGGGCATACAACACCAAAACCAGCAAGCGCGACGTTGCGCTGCAGTAAGTTTCTGATTTGTTTTGGAAAGATGACCAAGCATATTTATAGTTTTACCTTATCGCAAAGGTAATTAAGCTTATTTACTATTCAAATAAGTACGCAAAATTTTACTAAAACGTTCAAAATTTCTTTAAAACGCTGACAAATTATACTGTGGCAAGCTGCGCATCGAGCTTTTTAGCAAGCACACTTTTGTTCACAGCCCCTACCTGCTTATCTACGATTTCACCATTTTTGAATACCAACAGGGTAGGGATACTACGGATGCCAAATTTGGCAGAAACACCAGGATTGGTATCCACATCTATTTTTCCGATAACGGCTTTGCCTTCGTAATCGCCTGCCAGTTCTTCTACCAATGGCCCAATCATTTTACAGGGTCCGCACCATTCTGCCCAGAAATCTACCAAAACAGGCACTTCTGATTTCAATACGGTCTCTTCAAAATTGGCATCTGTGATTTCTACTGGTTTACTCATAACTTATGTATTTAATACTATGATGTATGTTAATAAAAATGTAAAAACTATGTTTATGAGTTGTACGATAATAATCAGAATTAGATATATTTTTTAAGAAAACTACGGCATAGCCTACTTCACCTACTCTTTGATAGCAGTATTAACTACTACCAGCGGATTATGTAAAAACTGATGGCGTGGTTAGATATTGCCGCATTAGCCTTACCAGATCGTAGCTCCTTAGCAAGCCCATCACAGTATCCATCAGGAATTTCTATCTCAAAACTGGTCAGCCTGTGCTGATCTTCATCAACCGACGGCTTTACCTATATGATCAATCTGATGTAAAATTCTCCTTGATAGGCGCGAACTTCAATTTTGTCCAAATCCTTACGTGCTGCTGGCACCTTATATAAATCATTAGCAGCAAAAACAAGAGGTGTGATATGCGCTGGTTTGAACTCAAAATGATACATGGTTGTGTCTGTATTTAGCATTAAACACCCTAAAAATATATTAAAATATCATTCAAATACATTAAAAAGTTATATTTTTTATATAAATAATTTATTTTTAATGAAATATTACAAGCGTTCTTTATTGTGACAATCTCCTCAAAAAAAGAGACATAAATAGCCAATCTTTACACATCGGATGTAAATGTACTTGAAAGCAATTTTTAACATCAGAATCATTTTAATTTTGCAACAAATACTATGAAGGCAGCAAAAATACAATACGTACACTTATCTGTGTCCCTTATAAAGCAAGGAAATGTATCCGTTTTAAAGGTCTTGAAAACTTTTCAAATTGCTTTATTCTTTTTGTTATTATCCGCCACCGTGCAAGCGCAATCTAATGCCAGCCAGGTAAATGCAGACTATGTTATCAATGGTAACGCTAAAGAAATATCCCCTGCCTGCTTCAGACTAACAGAAAAACTCAACAACGTGGATGGCAGCATCTGGCGGAAAGACACCATCAACCTAGTGAATCCTTTTGAGATAAATTTCACGCTTAATTTCGGCAATGATGACACCGGCGCAGATGGAATGACTTTTTCTATACAAAGAGATAGCAGAGGAAAAAGCGCATTGGGTAATTCGGCCTTTGGAATGAGAGATGTTAAACCATCTCTTTCCGTAGAGTTTGATATAAAGGAAAGCGGCATCCAGGACCTGCCCGAAGACCATATTTCCATATTTAAGCACGGAAACTCTGTTGACCTGAAAGAACTAGGCCCTTTTCCTATGACTCTGGCAGGAGACAATGTAGAAGATGGCCTGGATCATAGTGTGAAAATCTCCTGGATGCCAGCACCTAGCAACAAACTTAAGGTTTACTTCGATGGACAATTGCGGGCTACTTATGTCAGTAATATTATTGACTATATATTTGGAGGCAATCCTGAAAACATATATTGGGGACTCACTGGCGGCACCAATACCAATGGTGCAGAGCAAACGGTTTGTAACATTGTGTTCAACAATTTGCCGGTGCTTTCATCCATAGAGTCATCACCCCTGAATTATACAGAAGGACAGGCTGCCGTTGCCATCACTTCTAACCTGAAAATCAGAGATGCAGACAATGCAATGCTGGACAGTGCTGTTGTCAAAATCGCGCAAAATTATGTGAAGAGTGAAGACATACTCACCTTCACCAATGCAAATGGCATCACTGGAACCTGGGACAACACAGAAGGTGTGATGACACTCACTGGTGTTGCCTCCATTGCTGATTATCAGAATGCCTTGCGCACCGTCAAATACCAAAACCTCAATACAGCTAATCCCTATACTTTTAACAGAAAAATAAGCTTTTCTGTAAAAGATGGTAGCCATTATAGCCAGGCAGCAGAAAGAACTATCATAATCACACCAATCAATGATGCGCCTGTAGCCGTAGACGACACCTACACCATAGATGAAGGCGATACGCTTATGCTGCCTGTTCATGGTGTACTTACCAATGACTACGATCCTGACAATAATCTGGTGATTACCAGAGCTGCCACGCCGGTCATCATAGACGGCACGATAGATGAAAGCTGGGCAAACGCTACTGCTTATACTTTGAATAATCTGCGGGTAGGAAGCGTTTCCTCCAGCGAAGATATATCAGCTACTTTCAAAGCCATGTGGGATGACAATTACCTCTATTTATTGGTGGAAGTAACTGATGATATCAAGATTAATGATTCAGGCACCAGTTTCAATGATGATGGTATAGAAGTATATATTGATGGTAACAACAACAAAGCTAGCAGTTATGATGCAGACGATTTTCAGTATATTTTTGGATGGGGAGATGATGTTCCGATAGAATACAAACACAATAGCATTGCCGGTGTTTCTTTTGTATCTGCTAATCGTTCCGAAGGTTATTCTATGGAAATCAGCATTCCCTGGAATACCCTGATTGGAAGCACACCTTCAGCAGATGCGCTGATAGGTATTGATGTGCAAGTGAGTGACGATGATGATGGAGGCAACAGAGATGCCAAAATTACCTGGCACGAAACTCTTGACGGAGCTCATTTGTATCCTTATCTCTTTGGCACAGGCCGTTTGCATGTAGCACCTTTGGGCGATTTATCGGCTACATTGGTCACGCCGCCTCACAATGGTACGATCACTTTTAACGCTGACGGTTCATTTGTATACATCCACAACAGCTCGGAAACTACTACCGACAGCTTCACTTATAAAGCCAACGATTATACCGAAGACAGTAACATTGCTACCGTATTGATCAACGTCAATCCAGTCAATGACTTACCTGTAGCCGTGGAAGATGCCTATGTGGTAGACGAAGGGGATACTCTGAAGTTATCAGTTTCCGGAGTACTTGCCAATGATTATGATGCTGATGATAGTCTGGTCATCGCACGAACGTTGACTCCTGTGGTGGTCGACGGAAATATAGAAGGTGCCTGGGACTACGCTACACGTTATACCCTCAATAAAATTACTCTCTCTTCTGCGCCAATTTTATCTACAGAAGATTTAGCAGCCACCTACCAGGTGATGTGGGACGACAACAATTTGTATATATTGGCGGAAGTACAGGATGATATACTCATCAACGATTCTCCTGAAAACTGGGAAGACGACGGTGTTGAGATCTATATTGATGGAAACAATAATAAAGGGTCTAGTTACGATGCCAATACTTTCCAATGGGTGTTTGGCTGGGGAGATAACGCGCCCATGGAATATAGCAAAAATAATATTACAGGAGTTTCTTTTGCACAGTTGGATCGGACTGGTGGATACATCATGGAGATCAGCATACCTTGGTCAACCATCGGCACTATTCCTTCTGCTGATAACCTGATTGGCATTGATATTCACGTCAATGATGACGACAATGGCGGTGGAAGAGATAAGAAGAAGGCTTGGAAAGATTCTTTAGACCAGGCTTTTAGGAAACCAGCAGTATTTGGCACAGGAACGCTAAGTGCTGATCCATCAGGAAACATTCATGCCATCATCGTCAGTCCTCCTGTCAACGGTAAAATTACGTTAGAGGCGAACGGCTCATTTGTATACATTCACAACGGCTCGGAGACTACAACTGATAGCTTCACTTATAAAGTCAATGACGGCATTGCCGATGGAAATACCGTCACCGTCAGCCTCACCGTTAGTCCGGTCAATGACGCACCTCTTACTGTGGCAGATACTTATACTGTGGATGAAGGAGGTACGCTCAACCAAACTGCCCCAGGAGTATTGGCCAATGATACGGATGCAGAAAACAATACGCTTTCAGCAATACTGATAAGCTCAACTACTCATGGCACACTGATATTTGGTATTGATGGGTCTTTCACCTATACACACGATGGCTCGGAAACGACAGGAGACAGTTTCGCCTACAAGGCCAACGACGGGGCCTTGGATGGAGATACGGTGATGGTCAGTATTGTGGTATTGCCTGTGAATGATGTACCTGTCACCTTAGCAGATGCTTATGCTTTGAATGAGGGTGACACTTTAGATATTGTTGCTTCCGGGTTGTTAACCAATGATACAGACGCAGAAGATGACACGCTCACTGCTGTATTGATTGATGCACCCTCACATGGTCTTCTAACGTTGCGCGCAGACGGCTCATTTGTGTACATTCACGATGGCTCGGAGACTATCAGCGACAGCTTCACCTACAAAGTCAACGATGGTATAGTAAATGGAAATACTGTTGTGGTTAGCCTTACAATTAACCCCATCAACGATGTACCTCTGGCAGTAAAAGACGATGCCATAGGAAGAGAAAAAGAAAGCTTCTCAGGCAATGTTTTAACCAATGATACAGATACAGAAAGCGAAATACTAACCGTAAACACCACCCCGGTGGCCTCTCCTGCTCATGGCACAGTAGTAATCGGTGCCAACGGTGATTTTACTTATACACCCGGTCAGGACTTCCACGGAACAGACCAGTTTACTTATCAGGTGTGTGATAATTCTTTGGGATGCGCTACTGCTATAGTTTATATCGTCATTCTGCCCTACGACAGCGATCAGGATGGCATTCCTGATGTGGTAGAATACGGTTTGGATGCACAAAACCCGGTAGATACGGATATGGATAACCAGCCAGACTATCTGGATACAGATGCGGACAACGATGGCATACCTGATCGGGTAGAAGCAGGCAATAATCCGGAAAAACCAATAGATACCGATAAAGATAACACGCCTGATTACCTAGACCTTGACAGCGACAATGATGAGAAGCCTGACCGTGCGGAAGGCATAGAAGATTGTGATGCCGATGCTATTGCAAACTATATTGATAGCGAAGACCCATGTGTGGAGAAAATATTAATATCACAAGGCTTCTCTCCCAATGGAGACAATAATAATGATTTCTGGAAAATTTTCCTTGTTGAAAATTTCCCCAAAAACAAAGTGGAAGTATACAACCGGTGGGGCAACCTGGTATTTGCCACAGCAGGATATGATAACATAGATATAGTATGGAGAGGAACATCAAATAAAGGCATCGTGGTTGGCGACAATCAACTGCCCGACGGAACCTACTTCTATATTATCAACCTGGGTGATGGCAGTCCATCATATAGGGGATATATCGTACTCAAAAGGTAACATAGCAATTAACACCAACTATGAAAACAATTAAATTTCTGTCGGCTTTACTGCTCACTCTGGCTTTGGTCCAGTTGCAGGTGCTGGCTCAGCAGCAAGGTTTGTTTACGCAATATATGTTCAATGGATTGGCCATCAATCCGGCCTACGCAGGCAGTCATGAATCTATGAGTATCACTACTTTAGTCAGGCAGCAGTGGGTCGGACAGGATGGAGCACCCAATACGCAGACGCTGGCAGTACATTCGCCTACAAGGAACCAAAAGGTTGGCTTAGGGTTTCTGCTTCACCACGATCATATTGGACCTACGCATCAATATAATATCAATGCTGTATATGCTTATCGTATACCTGTAGGACAGGGAAAACTCTCGATGGGCCTGCAAGCCGGGCTTGTCAATCACAGCTCCCGTTATGCGTCTTTGTATCTGGGACCCAACATGCAAGACCCTGCTTTCGCGCAGGATATCAGCATCATTAATCCCAATTTTGGAGCGGGTATTTATTACTTCAGCGAAAAGTTCTATGCAGGATTTGCCTCACCGCAACTGCTCAACAACCGTATTGGTGAAACATCCAGATTATCACGGCATTACTTTATCAATAGTGGCTATGTATTTGATCTAAACAGCGTGTTAAAACTTAAGCCCAACTTATTATTGAAAATGGTGGAAGGAGCACCTTTGGCATTAGATCTGAACACAAATCTGCTCATCCATGAAGTACTTTGGGTAGGAGCCTCTTATCGCTCTTTTGAATCACTAAGCACATTGCTGGAACTACAGATGACAGACCAGTTCAGAGTGGGCTATTCTTATGATTTTCCTACTGCTTCTGACATTGGTAGGCTACGCACCGGTTCGCATGAGCTTATGCTCAACTACAACTTTACTTTCTACAAATCAACTTTTGTTACACCACGGAATTTCTGATATGAGCACACGCATTTTTACATCAGTTGTTGTATTCCTTATAATGTCAGGTTCTTTTTTCTATACTGAGCTTGCAGCACAACACAGAAGCATTTCAACCAATCTGAGAAGTGCAGAAAAAAGAGCAACGGCATTGTTTGACAAAGGTGCTTATACTGAAGCTATAGAAATGTATCAGCGAGTGCTCGAGAAAAACCCTCAGCATGAAGAAGCCAGGTTGATTATTGCTACCTGTTATACAAAACTCAATGAACCGGAGCAGGCTGTTGTATGGTATGCGCAGGCATTGCAACACAATGATCGTATAGCCCCCATACACCAACTGCAATATGCCCAGGCACTGGCTTCCACAGAAGATTATGAGAAGGCAAGCACATGGTTTGAGAAATACCTGCGCACTGTTCCCAACGACCGGCGGGCAAAATTTCAACTGGAAGCCATTGCTCATCTCGATACTTTTTATAAAGACTCAGCCAGCTACCAGATCAGCAGATTGTCCCTCAACTCTGCTTATTCTGATTTTGGCCCTATCTTCTACCAGAAAGGGCTGGCTTTTATTTCTGCGCGCCAAACAAAAACTTCGTTGAATTACGTCTCAGTAGCAGATCAAGGTGCCTTCTTTGACCTCTACTACAGCGAGCTTGATACCAACGAGGTGTTATCAAGTCCTGTAAAAATGTCTCATATACTTAACACAAAGTACCACGAAGGCCCGGCAACTTTCTTTCATGACGAACAGAGCATAATTTTCAACAGAAACAATGCAGAAGTATCTGCCGATAAAAAAAACAAAACGCTCAAGCTTTTTGAAGCCCGGAAGTCAAAAAATAATACCTGGGTCGACATCAATCCACTGCCTTTCAACAGCAATGAATATTCTGTGGCCCATCCGGCTATCAGCAACGACGGCAATCTACTATATTTTGCTTCAGATATGCCGGGCGGCTATGGACAATCAGACCTGTATGTGAGCCAACGGATAAACGACCAATGGACAGCACCCAAAAACCTGGGACCTGCTATTAATACGGAAGGGGACGAAATGTTTCCTTTTCTGCTGGATGACATGCTGTACTTTGCTTCTAACGGATTAGGAGGACTAGGCGGACTTGATGTATTTAGTATGGACACAAAGCAGATTGACGGCGTTCCTCAAAATATGGGCGTACCGCTCAATTCTTCGCACGATGATTTTGGCTTTATCCTGAACGAAAAAAATACAGGTTACTTTTCTTCCAACAGAATACAAGGATACAAAGACGATCTGTTTTGGATAAAGATCAAACCCAATGCTGACAATGACAGCCCTGTTGCCCTGGTTGATGTTGCTCCTGCAACCGTCCGGTTGAAAGGCCATATCTATGACAAAAAAACAAACCAGCCCCTGCCCGATGCACAAATATACATCATGGATGAAGCAACTGGCGAAGAGGCTGATGCAACCTCTGACAATCATGGAAATTTCACTTTTGAGGCAAGAATGGAAGATATGTATGCCATTATGGGTGAAAAAGAAGACAAAAACGTTTTTGTCTTTAATATACAGCCTGGCGATTTTGCTGGTCGGGCAGATAGTATCCTATTAGCTGCAGAAACACCTTTTGCTCTTAAAAAACTCGTCATCGAGGTTACTCTTTTTGACAGTTTGACTAAAGAAGCTGCAAAATTGGCAGCCATCTCACTTTCTGAAAATACAGATGTACTGCAAACAGAATTTTCTTCTATGGAAGGTAAAATTTATTTCATTGGCTATAGAGGCAAGCAATACTGGTTGGATATTTTAAGTGTAAATTATGAAGACAAAAAAGTAGCTATCTCAACTGATGTTTCTGCTACACAGGATACGCTTAGTATTCCTATTCCTCTAAGAAAGATGAAGAGGAAACCAAGCATTGTACAGGCTGGCATTTATGATAGAAATACGCAGGAACCTATTGCTAATGCAGAAATTTACATATTAAATGCCACTACTGGTCAGGATGAGACTTTGTACGCTGATGAGCATGGGGAATTTGCCTTTGAGGCAACCAGTGGAGATGTATGCGCTTTGATGGGCGAAAAAGATGATATGCATGCTTTTTTGCCGAATGTAACTATTCAATCTTCCGGAGAAACTTCAAGGGAGAAGATTCAACTGCTGGCCTCCTCTCTGAAACCCAAAAAAGAAACGCTGATTGAGATATCTGTGGCAGATAGTGTTACTCTGCTACCGCTAAGACTGGTGGCCATATACCTTAGCAAAAATGATAAAGAGCAGAGAGCTTTTACTTCCTCATCAGGAAAAGCTTATTTCAATATTTCCGATCCTTTGTCCTTTGCGATAAGAACACATCTTCAGGAGTACAAAGACACTTTGGTGGAAGTGGTAGCAAGGCCAGATTTTGCAGGTGATACCATGCGTATATCGCTTACTTTGCACAAAGCAAAACCTGATTTCCTGGTCACCCGGGGGCACGTATATGATGGTGAGTCAGGGCAACCTGTAGAGCATGCTTCTGTCAATGTAATCAATGAGCGAACAGGAGAAGAGCAAAACCTGCACAGCGATACCAACGGAGACTTCTCCTTTGAAGTTAATCATAGCGATAGTTATGCAATTATGAGCGAGAAAGGCGATAAAAGTGCTTTTATTTTGAACCTGTCTTTCAACGAACCTGATAAAACTAATTATCCGGTCATAACAATGGCACTGGAAGGCATTTTTTTTGAGAATACAGGAAGCCAACAAGCTATCATTGCCATGAAGGTAGTTGATCAGCAGACAAAAGAACCTGTAAAATTAGCCCACATCAATATCTCGGAAGATAGCAAAAACGTTAAGTTTGCCTTCACTACGACCAACGGCACAGCACTGTTTAGCCTGGATTCTGATAAGAAGTTTGCACTGGCTGTGGATAAAAAATATTACGCATCTCAATCTGTGACAGTATCCACACTAGCTAAGACAGATACCATTGCCGTTTTAGTGCAGCTTGTTGAAGAAAAACCTACAGTAGTTTCTATTACAGGCAATATTTATGATCTACAGGAAAAAGAATCTCTGACGAATACAGATATCTATGTGCTGGATATGCAGACTGGTAAGCAGACAGAGTTGAAAGCAGACGAACAGGGAAACTTTTCAATGAAGGTCAATCCTGAACATCATTATATGGTTGTTGGAGAAAAAGATGACCGGACGGCATTATTGGCTGACATTAAAACACAAGACGATGCAGGCGAAATACCTCAGAAAATGCAACTGCACGTACAGCCTCCAAAACCAGTGAGATATATTGTAGCAATTACAGTACTGGACAGCATTTCTGAGGCACCTGTAAAAGCTGCTACGCTGAAAGTTGAAGATGATAACCATGAACAAATTACTTATTACACTTCGTTAAAAGGTAAAAGCAACATCAAAGCAACCGCAGATAAACATTACCTGTTGGGTATTTCTGCGACAGGCTTTAGAGAAAAATCTATCCGGCTATCTACAGAACCGCTTGCTGGCACAGATACAATCACCGCTACTGTTTTGCTCCAAAGAGCAGCACCTTTACAAAAGAACCAGCATATGGTAGTGTATCATACAAAAACAAAGAAGCCTCTTCCCAAAGCTAAAATATATGTCGTCAACAAACGGACAGGAGAAGAACAGACGCTGATAGCTAACGAAAAAGGCGAAGTGGTATATCCCGTCAGAGTAGGCGACACTCTTTCTGTGTTGGCAGCGAAAGATAATTTCAGAGCTATTCTTCCTAATCTTGCCATCAATGATCGGGCTGAATCTGATACGCTGAGGATTCAGGCATCATCGGTTATTCCGGAAGAAACATTTATGCAGGTTATAGTAAAAGATGAAACTACACACGAGCCTATCAAATTTTCAAAGATAAGTTTGAGCAAAAATATCCAGGAAACCCGCCAGTTGTTTACTACTTCTTATGGAAGTGCCCTCTTTTCTGTTGTATCGGGCGAGCAATATACCTTGAGAACCTCTCATATCAATTATGAAGATACCACATCCATCATCTCGGCCGATCCGCAACAGGATACAATCCGGGTAGTACTTTTTCTTAAGAAGCTTCAGCCTGTATATACAACCCTCACAGCCCGCATCATAGATGATAGCACCCGTCAGCCTGTTCCATATGCAGAAGTTGTGGTGTTGAATGAAACAACAGGAGAAAAACAGCGGTTTCTGGCCGACGAGCACGGTAAGCTCCTGTTGAAAGCAAAATATGCTGACAGCTATACCATCAGCACCCATATGGTTTCCCATAAAGATGCGAAAATAACCGGCGTGAAAGCAGTGCAGGAATTTGGTACTATTTCCAAAGAAGTACAATTGGTGATTAAAAAAACCGATACAAAGCAAGAACCAGCTTTCACGGCTGATCATATCGAGGTAATTGACGTAAGAAGCGGCAAAAATCAATTGTATGTCTTCACCAGGGGAAATCTCTACGAATATGTATCAGATGACAAGGTTAGTATGCTAAAAAGCAAAACAGAGAACAAAGTATTGCCCCACCCGTCTAACAATGCAGTACAAAATACACTGTATGACCGGTTTATAAGCACAATTACTCCTGCTTCTGTTGATGCCATAACATCTATCAAAAACATTCCCTTTAATTTTGATCAGCATGGCCTTACAGATACTACAAAGCAAGCCCTTGACAAAGTAGCTGGTGTTATGAAGAAACATGCAGATTTTACACTCGTCATTCACGCTTTTGCTGATAGTCAGGGGGCGAAAGCTTATAACAAATCTCTATCGCAAAAACGTGCTGATACAGTATACAAATACCTTCTTTCGCAAGGTGTGGAAAATACGCGAATCGCCACAGAAAGCTTTGGAGCAAACAATTTGCTACAACCTTGTGCTATCCCAGGCAACTGTACCCAGCAAGAGCATCAGATTAACCGGCGAGTAGAATTCATATTGAACATTCCATAATCTTTTCAACTTTTGACAGGCTGTGCCGGGTTGCCAAATACGGTTTGCCCGGCTTCCACATTGCCGATGACTACCGCACCGGCACCAATTCTTGCGCCTTTCCCGATTTGCACCGGACCCGCAATAACGGCACCGGCACCAATAAATACGTCGTTTTCAATCTGTGCGCCGGCGTGTACCACAGCCCCAGCTCCTACCTGCACAAATTCACCTAGTACTGCCTCATAATCCACCACAGCATTGGTGTGCAATATGCAGCCTTTATCTACTTTGGCAAAACTCCCGATCACCGCACCGGCGTCCACAAACATCCCATAGGAAATATGTGCGTTGCCCGATATACAGGCTCGCTGGTGTATGGCATTGACAGGCATCGCTTTCCTTCGCTCGTTGAGCATTTTGAACAGGCTCTTCCTTACTTTTCGGTCGCTGATGGCCACAAAGGCATCACATTTGTTGCCAACAAACTTGGTCAGGCCGTGGTCATCTGTACGGCCTAGTATGGTGATATGGTTGATTTCTGTATTGTGCAGTTCTTCTTTATCGTCCAGAAACCCATAAAGCAGCACATCGTTGGACTGAAATATTTCCAAAGCAGCTTTTCCAAGACCGCCTGCGCCAAAAATCATTACCGGATTTGTTGTCATATCTGTTTTTTATTTACTATCAATGATATACATCTTCTCAGAAAGCCTTTTTACGTATAGTATTGTGTATATGTTCTGAAATAATTTTATGAAGAATAAACCTATGATAAAGCTTATTTTCTTTATGCTTACCAGTCTTCTTTTTTCCATGAGCTTCTACGCCACAGCACAGGATGTATCTGGTATTGCTTACAGTATTATGCTCAAAACGCTGCTTTCTCATTCAGTACCCGAAAAGTCTGTTAGCCAAATAGATTCACTTTCGCTGCAAAGTACCTATGTGGTGCTTGATACCAGAACAGAGGAAGAATACAACGTGAGCCATATCCAGGACGCAAAGTGGATAGGTTATGAGCAGTTTTCTTTAGACAGCATATCGTATGACAAAACGCAACCTATATTGGTCTACTGTTCGGTGGGCTATCGTAGCGAAAAAATAGCAGAAAAACTTATAGCGGCAGGATACCAGCAGGTGTACAATTTATATGGCGGCGTATTTGAGTGGATCAATCAGGGACATCCGGTGTTCGACCTGCAAGGGGAAACCAACCAAATACATGCCTACAACAAACTATGGGGCGTGTGGCTACAGCGGGGTAAAAAGGTGTATTAAACCTACTTACTGCCCGTGTTATTCGTGAATTTTCACAAATAGCTCTTCCAGTTTTGTTCTTGTCAGCGGTTTTTCAATATAATCGATTACATGATATTGCGAAGCTTTGGTACGGTCGGCTTCCAGAGAAGACGAAGAAAGAACAGCCACATATGTATTAGGAAGATTAAGTTCGCTGGAGATTTCCAAAAACTCAAACCCATCCATTCCTGGCATGTTGATATCGAGCAAAATTAGTTTTCGATTGTCGCGCTGTATATAAGGGCCGGTAAATTGCCATTGTTCCTGTATCATTTCCAAGGCATCTTTTCCAGTGCAGGCAACTTTAATATGGGTGGTGATATCCATATCCTCCAATAAAGTTTTATGAAGAAAATTAGTGATATCATCATCATCGACCAATAGTACAGATTGAAAAAATTTAGACATAGGACAATAGCTAAAAAAGTGAAAAACGGTACTTATCAGTTACTTTACTTAATATCGTACAAATTGCAGTTTATGTTAATCTAACAGCTATTATTCAATAAATGTTTGAATTAATAACAACAACGCATGAATACATAAAAAATATTAAAAAGTACTTTTTATAATAAAATCGGACCATCAAATAGCGTATTATCTTACAGAGAAGGGATTTTAACGTGCACAACAGGATATGCTTCATCAAAATACCATGTTGCAAATCCGATTGTTTCGTAAGATACAGCGTAAATATTTGCGTTTCTAAAAATAAAACCGGTTATTGTCCATAATTTGGTGAAGCAAAGGAAATAGGATGCTTACAAGCTAATTATTTTCATAGTGATGTAAACATTTATCTATCTGCCTGTGTTAGCCATTCGTTACATTTAATATTTTATTCTCAATGGAAAAAGGTACCGTAAAATTTTTCAACTACTCAAAAGGGTTTGGGTTTATTAAACCAGCCTCGGGTGGTGAAGATGTATTTGTTCATCAGTCCGGACTTGTAGATGAAGTCCGTGAAAACGATGAAGTAGAGTACGAAGTAGAAAAAGGCAGAAAAGGTCTGAATGCAGTTAACGTAAAAGTTGTATAAGTAATAGATCGTACCCGCTTTTTGTAAAAACATGCTAAACAGCATGTTTTTTTTTGCGCTTTATTGTTTGCCACAATAGCAAAAAAAATGCTCCTGCCAAATTAGCAGGAGCATTTTTGTTAAAACTATCATTAACTATAAAGAATGTGTTGTTGTACAGAGTGAAAAAAGAATAACAATCTTATTAAAAAATTATTAAATTTAACGCTCAAGTAGCAGCAATATATA
Source organism: Cyclobacteriaceae bacterium (assembly GCA_958296015.1). GTDB lineage: Bacteria > Bacteroidota > Bacteroidia > Cytophagales > Cyclobacteriaceae > JAJNNC01. Next base: position 299,130 of record CATQIH010000020.1, on the reverse strand, counting down.
TCTTATTTTTATCAAATGCTATTTTTTTTACGCTGTTTGCGAAAAAATTTCAAATTATTCAAATAAGCAAAGTATCTACCAGAATGTTACAAGAGAAGGCTCTCTCCGATGAGTACAACAGTTCCAAATTTTATCGATGAGGGATATGGCGTGAACTTCTTCGGTAGGTTAGGCTGCCCACTTCCTATGCTGATCTTGATCTTCCCGGCTTCCAGCAGAGCGTTGCCACCTTCTGTTACCAGTCCCAATTGCTTGGGAGATAATAAAAAAACCAGCTTTTTGCTCTCCCCTGGCTGAAGCAATACTTTTTGAAAGCCCTGTAATGTATGCAATGGCGTACGAACCGAGGCTTGCCTGTCTGTAACATACAACTGGACCACTTCCTGACCTGCACGTTTTCCTGTGTTTTTCACTGCTATGCTTACCTTCAGGGTATCGCCAATGGTAAGGCTATCGGGCATCTGCAACTGCTGATAGGCAAATTGTGTATAGCTTAACCCGTATCCAAATGGATACAACGGGCTACCTTTGAAGTATTTGTATGTACGGTTCATCATACTATAGTCTTCAAAACCGGGCAGGTCAGCTACCGAGGCATAGAATGTCAGGGGCAGCTTACCAGATGGATTAAAGTCGCCAAACAACACATCGGCAATGGCTGCACCACCAAACTCTCCGGGATACCACGCCTCTACGATCGCCGGTACGTGCTGGTCTGCCCAATTGACGGCAATAGCACTTCCGCCCAGCATCACCAGCACAATAGGCTTGCCCAGAGCACTGATCTTTTGTATGAGTTGCTGCTGCACATCTGGTAGCTTGATATCCGTCCGGTCACCACCGGAGAAACCTTTGATGTGTACGGGCATTTCTTCGCCTTCCAGCAAAGGTGTTAGCCCCATCAGCATGATGACGACATCAGATTTTCTGGCAGCATCTATTGCTGCCTGCTCAAGCAAAATGCCCGGCACCTGATCAGGTTCGCTCCATAGCAGGTGCATCTGAGGGTCAGGGCCGTAATTATAATACCTGATCTTCAATTGATAGGGTTTGCCTTGCTCTAGTTGAATGGCAAAAGACTTGCGCAACGGATGGTGTACGTTATCAAAGTTGAGGTAGAGCGAATCATTCAGGTAGACCTTGACGGCATTGCCTGCCTCTACGCCGATATGATGCTTGCCGGTTTTGCGTGGCGTTAGTACTCCTTTCCACTCAATGGCAAAGCTATCGGCTGTTTGTTTGGTAACCGGTGTCTCCTGTATCCAGGTAAAATCTACGGCAGAGTCATAGCGGGTGAACTCGGGTTTTCCGTCAAAATTATTGCCCCGAGAGTAATCACCTTTCAGCCCTTCTTCGCCATCCGACGATAATACGCTACCAGGAATGGGATGCAGGCTGGGCATACCTTCGGCAAACAGCGAACCTTGTGCATAGTTGACCTTCACTTTGTCTCCCAGCTTATCACTGATGCCTTGCAGGGGCGTAATCATGTGGGGCGAAGTGCCATGATAGTTGCCCAGCATAGAGGGCTGATGATCGGCATTGGGTCCGATGATGGCAACAGACCTGATATCTTTGCTCAACGGAAGTGTGTGCTGTTCATTTTTGAGCAATACGATGGATTCTCTCGCCATTTGCAGCGATTGCTGCTGGTGTTTATTGCTTCTGACAACAGCCGGAGAAAGGTTACTCCACGGTACACTGTCTTCCGGATCAAACATACCCAGCCGGAAGCGGGCATTAAAAAGCCGGTATAGTGCCTGATCAATTTTATCTTCGGTGATCAACCCCTGAGCCACTGCTTCTTTCAGATGGGAATATGTATCGCCGCAGTTCAGGTCTGTGCCACTCTCTAGGGCCAATGTGGCCGCTGCTTCTGGTGTTTTGGAGACTTCATGCGTCTTGTAGAAATCGCTGACCGCCCCGCAATCAGACACTATGTATCCTTTAAACTGCCAGTCGTTGCGCAGGATGGTTTGCAGCAAAATATTACTACCACAGCAGGGCTGGTCTTCAAATCTGTTGTAAGCACACATCACAGACTGCACGTTGGCCTTTTTCACCGAAGCTTCGAAGGCTGGCAGGTAAGTCTCATACAGGTCCTGCTTGCTGGGGCGAACATTGATGGTATGGCGGGTAGACTCCGGGCCGCTGTGTACGGCAAAATGTTTAGCAGTAGCCACCAGTTTCAGGTAATGCTTATTATTGCCCTGCAAGCCTTTGATGAAACTAACCGCCATACGGCCAGTCAGGTAAGGATCTTCCCCGTACGTTTCCTGCCCTCTGCCCCATCGGGGGTCTCTGAAAATATTAATATTGGGCGTCCAGAAGGTGAGTCCTTCATAAATACCTCGCTTGCCTTTGGCTACAAATGCATTGTACTTGGCTCTGGCTTCATCAGAAATGGCAGTGGCTACCTGGTGGATCAATGAGTCGTTCCAACTGGCAGCCATGCCGATAGCCTGGGGAAAGACAGTAGCCAGACCGGCCCTGCCTACACCGTGCAGGCATTCGTTCCACCAGTTGTAAGCCGGAATATCCAGCCTTCCTATGGCGGGCGCATTATATTGCATCTGGCTGATTTTCTCGTCCAGCGTCATGCGCCCTATCAGGTCTTTCAGGCGGTCTTCTACGGGTAACTCAATGCTTCGGTAGGGCAAGTCTATGCCGGGTTGGGAGGGGGAATGGCAGGAAAATACCCATAATGCCAATACAGGCAGGACGATAGTTACTGATCTTTTCATGAAGGTTAGACTTAACTGACAGCTCTTGGAAGCTGATGTATCACCAATGACAGCAATATACACATACTTTCAATTTGATGATAATTTTCTAGCTCAAACACACAAGCAAGCCCTACCGGCACCGTTCTATGGGTATCCTATACAAGCATCAAACAAGACAGGAATACAACTAACTGTTCGCCCCTTTTCCTTTCCTCAACTCTAGTACCGTAATTTCAGGCCAGATGCCTACCCTGCCGGAAAAGCCGATGAAGCCGAAGCCCCGGTTAACATACAGGTGGCGTCCCTGATAGCTGGCAAGCCCTGCCCAGTGTGGGTAGCGGTATTGGATAGGGCTCCATTTGACTACGCCCGGAATCTCTACGCCAAACTGCATACCATGTGTGTGTCCAGATAAGGTAAGGTGCACTTTGGAAGGATAATAGCGCACTTTCAAGTCCCAGTGAGAGGGGTCATGTGATAAGAGTATCTTAAAAGCATCGTCGTCTACGCCCTGTATGGCTTTGCTTAGGTCACCTTTCTGGATAAAACTGTCGCCCCAGTTTTCTACGCCGAGCAGCATAATCTTCTGGCCATCTTTCTTGATAGCTGTGTTAACATTATTCATCAACTGATAACCCATAGTAGCATGGTGCTGCATTAGGTCTTGCAGATTGGCTTCCTTGGCTGCTTCACTGTCCCAGGATGTGTAATCGCCATAGTCGTGGTTGCCCAAAATGGAAAACTGGCCGTAAGGTGCTTTGACCTGCTTGAAAGCATCCATATAAGGCAGTATCTCCGGTGCGATGTTGTTCACCAGGTCGCCGGTAAAGACAAACAGGTCTGCGTTCTGGGCTTTCACTATGTCGATACCGCGCTGCACAGCTTCTGCATCATCAAAACTGCCGGAATGTATGTCGGAAATCTGAGCAATGGTAAAGCCGTCGAAAGCTTCGGGCAAATCATCAAAATACAGCACCTGATGATGCACCTTAAAATCGTATTTACCTTTGAGAATACCATACATAAATGAAACAAAAGGAATGCCTGCCACAATAACGCTCGCTTGGCTGATCCACTTCCTGCGCTCCGGCAAATGAAGCTTTCTGTCAGCAGGTGCTGTAGACTTTTTGTTGGTAAAAGCATGAAAGGCAACAACCAGCCATCTATAAATATCTTCTCCAAACAATGCCAACACAATGACAATTTTAGTCGCTATCAGGGTCATGTAGCCGCTCATCGACCATTTGACAAAGAAATCAGAAACGGCCAGTGGATCTGCCCGCATGATCAGGAAAGCGATGACAAGGCAGATAAACACGAAAAGCATGAAGATACCATAGCCCAGGCGTATGGCTTTGCGCAGCGGGGGGCGTACAGTACGCGTCAGCACCTTGATGGCCTGATAGGTATAAAATTCAAGTGGGATGTTGATCAGCAAAGAGACTAAAAGAAACCACAAAGCTCGGTTATGCATGGTGTTGGTACTGTAAGATCATGGCCCTTTTGGTGAGGGCCGGTAATGAATTCTTTATGATAACTGCTATTTGAGAGGATATTGTTTTAAAATAAAAAATCTGTCGGATTTTAATAACCGACAGACCTTGTAATATGCAAAAAAGCAAACCTTAAATAACAAATCTCAAATAATGTCCGAATACTACTAATCAATCCTCATCAATAAGATTGTTTTGATCGTCGACATTTATCGCAACGGCGTGTGGTGCCCCATCGGGACCGACTAGGCGAACCGTTTGAGATTTGATACATTTATTATTCAAGACATCAGGCTGCTTTTTGCGATACCTTATGTTTGCTGAAGCGTCCTTTGAGCTTGGAGATACCTCCTTCTATGGTCATATACACCGCAGGTACCAGCAGCAGTGTCAGCAGCAACGAACTGGTCAGCCCACCGATGATTACCCATGCCAGACCGTTCTTGGTTTCAGCACTAGCACCAGAAGCCAGTGCAATCGGCAGCATACCAAAGACCATTGCCAATGTAGTCATCAGAATCGGACGCAGACGCTCCCGGCCTGCTTCAATCAGTGCTTCCCGCATAGGTTTGCCTTCGGCTCGTTGATGGTTGGTGAAGTCTACCAGCAGAATTGCGTTTTTAGCCACCAGTCCCATCAGCATGATCATACCAATGATAGAGAAAATATTAAGTGTTTCCATCGTCAGGGCCAGGGCTAGCAGGGCACCAATGAGGGCTACGGGCAGTGAAAACAGCACGATGAACGGGTCGATAAAGTTGTCGTACAGGGCTACCATCACCAGATAGATGAAGATGATACCAATCAGCAGGGCAGTACCAAGGCTACCAAAAGCATCAGACTGCTGCTCCAGTTGACCCAAATAAGCTAAGCTCACACCTTCAGGTAATTGTTTGCTTTGCATGGCAGTCTGAATATCAGTTCCTACAGTACCTACCGGACGGCCCACTACCTGTGCGTTGACAGTGATGGAAGACTGGCGGTCGCGGCGTTCAAGCTTACTGGCACCCAGTTCCTGGCGCACAGCGGCAAATTGTTTCAGCGCAATGAGCTGGCCTTTGCTGTTGACAAACGTCAGGTTGCTCACATCGTCTGTATTAGTTCGGTTGAAGCGGTCCAGCGACACGTTGATATTATATTCATATGCCCCATCGCGGTATTCTGAATCGTCGTTGCCATTAAAGGCCGTACGCAATGTAGTGCCCACTTCGGCCACAGACAAGCCCAGGGCCGCCATACGGTCGCGGTCGATCTGCACCTGTAGCTCTGGTTTAGGATCTTCTACCGAAAACTCCACGTCGGCAGTGCCTGGTATTTTTTTCACTACACCCAGCACAATATTAGCCGCTTTTTGCACATCTTCCATATCAGTACCCTGCACAGCTACCTGCACGGGGGCATCGTTGGCACCACCCATGATAGAGGTAGGGGCTGCTTTGGCTTTTATACCCGGAATATCCTGCTGAATCTCCTGTTTTACCTCATCTCCAAAAGCTTCTGAACTGACATTTCTCTGTTTTTTATCTACCAACTTGACAGTGATTTCAGAAAGATAATTAGAAGAAGAACCGGACATTCGTCCGCTTCCATAGCCTACATTGGTGAAGATACGATCTACCTCTGGTCTGGCCATGATGATCTGTTCGGCCCTTTTGGTCAGTTGGTTATTCTGATACAATGACACTTGTGGGTCCAGTTCCAGGGAGATGATCAGCTCGCCCCGGTCGCTTTGCGGAATAAAGGTGGCACCAATAAAGCCTGTAGGCACAAGCGAGACAGCCCCCACAAACAAAGCGATTGTGAAGAGATACACCGTCTTACGATGGCCCAGTGCCCAGTCTAGTATGCTTATATACGTATTTTGTAAGCTGGTAAAGATGCTTTCAAACCCCAGGGAGATGCGGCCCCACAGCGTGTTTTTGGTAAAATGATCCAGCTTGCCAAAGCGTGAGGCCAGCATGGGTGTGATGGTAAAAGATACCAGCAAACTCATCAGCGTAGAGAAAACTACCACCAGAGAAAATTCGCGAACGATGTTGCCTACAATACCGGAAACCATAGACATTGGCAGGAACACTACAATATCCACCAGTGTAATGGCCAGCGCAGTGAATCCGATCTCATTTCGCCCGTCGAGGGCCGCAGTGCGTTTGTCTTTGCCCATTTCCAAGTGGCGATAGATATTCTCCAGCACCACAATAGAATCGTCTACCAGGATACCCACCACCAGCGAAAGTGCCATCAGGGTCATCAGGTTGAGCGAGAAGTCAAACAGGTACATCAGAATGAAGGTAGACACCATAGATGTGGGCAGTGCTACCATCACGATCATGGAGCTGCGCAGACTGTGCAGGAAAAAAAGCATCACAAAGGCCACAATGATCACGGCCAGTACCAAGTCAAACATCACCGCATCGGCAGAGGCCAGCGTGTAAGTAGAACTGTCGTTGGCAATAGAGAAATGGAGCCCGTCGCTGGCATAGTCTTTTTCTATCTGCGCCATCTCTGTGCGTACCTTTTCGCTGACATCCACCGCATTGGCATCGGTTTGTTTTTGAATGATCACACCGATAGAAGACCGTCCGTCGATACGGTTAAGCGTGGTCTTATCGGCGATACCATCTTCCACTTCGGCTATATCGCTCACCTTGATACGGCTTCCGTTGGGCATGTAAGCAATGTCCAGGTTGCGTATCTGGTCAAGTGAAGTAAACTTGGCAGCTACCCGCAAGCTGTATTGCTGGTCGGTGGATTCTACCTTACCGGTAGGAAAATCCAGGTTGGCATTGTTGATGGCCTGCGTTATCTGGTTGAGCGACAGCTTGTAGGCTTTGAGCCGTTCGGGATTTACGTTGATCTCTATTTCGCGCTCATCACCGCCAACGAGTCGGATCTGCCCTACACCTTCAATCTTGCTCAGGCGCGGCTGGATACGTTCTTCCATGATTTTGTAAAAGTCCGTAGGACGCATGTTGGAGGTAGCACCCAGTTGCAAGATAGGAAGATCGGAAGTGGAGAACTTATTGATGGTAGGTTCTTCCACATCATCAGGCATATTGGCCATAATGGAGTTGAGTTTGCGCTGCGCATCCTGCACCCCCACATCAATATCAGCATCTTGCTGAAGCTTAACGGTAACGATAGAAACACCTTCCTGAGAATAGGAAACAATATCATCCAGTCCTTCCAACGAAGACAGCGCGTCTTCCACATCTTTGGTGACAGAGGTCTCTACTTCGCTGGCAGCCGCTCCCGGATAAGTCGTAATGACTGTCATAACGGGTGCATCAAATTCAGGAAGCAGGTTATAATTCAGTTGCTGATAGCTCAGCACGCCCAAAATACCCAGTACTGTGAAAACCACAATAACCAGCGCAGGGCGTTTAATAGAAATTTCGGTGATAGACATATGAATTTTTTTAATAGTTCAAAATGGAAGTAAGGAAACAGAAGACCGGAATAATGCCTTATCGGAACCAAGCTATTCTGGTTTTCGGCTCACGGTTTTCTGTCTACTTTACAACCTTTACTTTTGTACTGTCGCTTAGGTTGATCTGACCGGTGGTTACTACCTGGTCACCTTCTTTCAGGCCCTTCAGCACTTCCAAATAATTGCCATTGTCGGTACCCACGGTGACAGGTCGCAGAAAGGCAATGCTATCTTCAATAATATACACCTGCGCATTCTGGGTACTTCCTACCAGCGCGTCTCTGGGAATCTGTAGGGTAGGTACCTGGCTTTTGCGCTGAAAAGCAACATTCACATATGTGCCTGCCTTCAGCGGGTGACCTTGTTGATTGGTGAAAGCCACTTCTACCGGATAATTATGTGCTTCATCGCCCCTGGGACTGATAAAAGTGATCTTACCCTGGTAGGTAATACCCGGATACACGCTGGAAGTGATAGCTACGGAATCCCCTGTGTTCAGCGCATAAGCATCGCTTTCGGCTACGCTCAGGTCTACTTTCAGTTTGGATATATCCACTACCGTAGCAATGGATGTTCCCGGTGTGGCAAAAGAACCTGCCTCTACGGCTTTGTTGGTAATCTGCCCGCTGACAGGGGCCACAACTGATGAATTGGATAGCTGTTTCTTTGCCTGCGCCAACTGATTCTGTGCGTTATCGTACGCCAGTTTGTATTGGTCATACTGCGCCTTGCTGGCTGCTCCACCTTCGTAGAGGTTTTTATATCGTCCATAGTTTTGTTTGGCATCTGCCAGTGCCTGTTCGGCATTGTCCAGGGCCAGTGACTGTATCCTGTTGTCGATACGGGCAATAATTTGTCCTTTTTTTACGTAGTCGCCCAGTTCCACGTACAGCTTGGTTACTTTGCCCTGCACCTCAGACTTGATGTCAATCACCTGATTGGCTGTGAGTGTACCCAGCAAATTCAGGTTTTGGTTGGTCAGCCTTTTTTCGGCTTTAGCTGCATTTACAGTGGCACTTACATTGTTATCGTCTTTTACAGTGTTACCGGCGTTAATTTTTTCCTTGTTGCCAACCAGCCGGAATGCCACAAGGCCCACCAGAATGACAGCAACAACAATAGTGATGATCTTTTTCATATAAGTATTAATTACAAACAATATTTAAAGTGAGTCTATATAGGTAAATAAATTTCCTTTGGATTTTTCCAGGTCAAGCCGTGCCAGATACAGATCGAGCAAGGTAGTAACGTAGGTATTTTGTGCCTGCCGCAGTGCCGTCTCTGCTTCTACCACATCGGTAGAGGTGCCTACGCCTTCCTGAAATTCCAGTTGAGTGATTTGGTACACATCTTTGGCAAGTGCCACGTTCTGCTGGTCGGCATCGATACGTTGCAGTGTGCTGCTGTATTTGCTGAATGCATTAGACGTTTCCAGGTCGATAGATTGTTTTGTCAGGCTGATATTTTCCTTGAGTTGGTCAGCTTTTAGCTTAGACTGCTGGACTTTGGCATGGCGCTGCAAGCCATCAAACACCGGAATGTTGAGCCGCAGCCCGATGGTGGCGGTGTTATAATCCACCCAGCCATTATTGTTGGTGGCAAACAAAGCAAAATCGCCGCCTTGTGCCTGGTAGCCGTAGTTGGCAACAGCATTGAGGGTAGGATAATAGCCTACCGTATTGTTTTTTCTGTCAAGTTCCTGAAGTTTTAAGTTGGTTTGCAGAATCTGGTAGTCGATCCTGTTCTGGTAACTAGCTTCACTTGTTTCTGCCAATACTCTATCTTGTGGATTAAAAGCAAGGGCGGTATCGCTGAGGGCTATTTGCTCGGTCAGCGGCATACCCATCTGAAATTTCAGTTGGTTGATCACTTGCATAAGGTTTAGCTGCGCCTGTTGTATCTGCGACTCCAGGTTGCTGGTGTTCACCTGTAGGCGTTTCACATCTACCTGCTTGGCTACCCCATTATCAAACTGTAGCTGGGTATTGGTGAGCGTCTGTTGTGTACTGGCCAGGTTTGATTGTAGCAGGCTTAGCTGTTTCTGTACCACAATTACCTGATAGTAAGCACTAGCAATATTGTAGGCTGTATTCTCGCGTGTCTGCTGCGTTTGCTGTTGCGACAGTTCACTACTTGATTTGGCAGCTTTCAGCCCTATCCACAGCGAGGGGTTGATGATCATCTGCGTTACCTCGCCGGTGAGCGATGAGTTATACTGATAGCCTAGCGGAATGCCCTGACCCTTGGCATTATCGCTGTTGCCGCCTGCCCCCGAATTACCTGTGGGAGCACCCGGTATACCGCCCCCCGGAATAACGAGCAACGGAATTTTGAGCCTGTCGTCATAACTTCCAGTGATCTTTGCCTGCGGCAACCCGCTGCCCCTTATCTCATTGACCTGCTGCCGGGCAATTCTTTCGTTGAGGCGAGCAATTTTGATGTTGCTGTTATTTTGCGTGGCATAGTCTATACAGTCTTTGATAGACAGGCTTTCTGCATCCTGTACTGTTTGCGCCCAGCCTGCATTGAGCAGAAAAAAGCAGCTCAGAGCGATAGTTATAGATAAAAATTTAAATTCAGTTCTCATTTTAAATGATTTTTTTAAACATTTGTTTAAAACAGAGGTAAATAAAAAGGTTTAATTATGGTTTTTTCAAATACGCCAGAATCATATCGGCGATGATCTCTTTGCGTTCTTCAATAAACTGTTCCCATTTTTCTCCTACAATGCCATTGATTTGTAGCACAGGCGCAGACAAAAAGGGGGCCATTACCTGTGAAGAAATGATAAAATGTAAGTGTAAAGGATCTATATGGCGAATATTTCCTTTAGCTTCTTCTTCCTTTAGCTGTTTGACCATCTGAGAATTCTCAAACTTTTCTTTATATACTTTGGACTTACCCTGAAACATTTCTGCATTTTGCCTGCACTCAGTCATAATAAATGTAGGAAGATCAGGATTTTTTTTGAGTTGATCGGTCACCTCGTTGATGAAATGCCTGATGCGGGTTTCCAGCGTGAGGTCTTCCTGAAACAGAATGGTGGAAATCTTGTCGGAATACTCCTGAAAGTTCTCCATAAATATCGCTTTGAACAATTTATCTTTGCTTCTGAAATAATAGTTTAACAAAGCCACATTGACACCTGCTTCTTCTGCCACATCGCGGATGGTAGTACCGCTATAACCTTTCTCGGTGAAAAGCTTCTTAGCAACTGCCCTGATTTTCTCTTCTGTATTGTCGCCTATCTGTTCTGTCATGGTGATGCAAATGTAATTAGTTAATCTGTTTTAAACAAACGTTTAAAACAAAAGATGAGTTGCTTCATCTATATAATATTTATAAAAAAGTGTAAGGTTTTATTTAAAAAACAGTTTTGTCAGGCTTTTATATTGCTTTGTAGCTTCCTTATAACATTAAATATTGCGTATTCAGTGTTGAATATTAAGTGCTAAATATTCAATACGTAACATTCAACAATCAATGCTCAAATAATAAAATGCGCCTTTCAGCTAATAAAGGAGAATTAACCTGATGTAAGAATCATTTTTTAGAAAAAGCAAAATCCGCTGCCTTCACCTCCTGCGAGTTCGATCCTACATATACTTTAAAATCGCCTGGCTCGGCTATGTAGTTCATGTCAATATCATAGAACTTAAGAGCCTCTTCGGTGATGCTGAAAGTAACCTGCTTGCTTTGACCAGGTTCCAGCAGTATTTTCTCAAACCCTTTAAGTTCTTTAACAGGACGGGTTACTGTGCCTACCAAGTCCTGCACATACAGTTGCACTACCTCTTCCCCGGCACGGTCACCAGTGTTGCTCACCTTGATGCTTACCTGAATAGAATCGCCGGCGGTCAGGGTATTTTTGCTTAGCTTGATATCGCCATACGCAAAAGTAGTGTAGCTCAGGCCATAGCCGAAAGGATACAGCGGCTCGTTGGAGACATCCAGGTAGCGCGACTTGTATTTGTCCAGTTCGTCACCTCCGAATGGGCGTCCGGTATTTTTGTGGTTGTAGTAGATAGGCACCTGCCCTACTACTTGGGGAAACGTCATGGTGAGCTTGCCTGAAGGATTATAATCTCCGAAGAGCACATCGGCAATGGCGTTGCCCGCCTGTGTACCGGCAAACCAGGTCTCTAGGATGGCATCAGCATTTTCATCTTCCCATTTCAGGGCCAGCGGACGGCCATTCATCAGCACAATGGCCATCGGCTTGCCAGTCTTTTTCAGTGCTTTCAGCAGGTCGAGCTGTTTGCCGGGCAGGGTGATGTCGGCACGGCTGGCCGCTTCTCCGCTCATACCTTGTGATTCGCCCACCACTGCCACAATCACATCAGACTTTTGTGCCGTTGCTACCGCCTCTTTAATCATATCTTCTGACGAGCGATTATCAATGTCCAGTTCACCACCGTGAGCGTTCAGTCGGCGAATGAGTTGCTCATCATCGGTGATGTTGGCTCCTTTGGCGTAGTTGATTTTTATATCTCCAGCTACCTTGCGGATGCCCTGTTCTACGCTGACGGCCTGTTTCCAGTCGCCGGCACCGCTCCAGTTGCCGATCATATCACGCTGACTTTTAGCCAATGGACCAACCAGTGCGATGGTGCCGGTTTTTTTGAGAGGTAGCGTTTGCTGGTTGTTTTTTAGTAGTACCATACTGCGGCGGGCAATGTCGCGGGCTGCCTGTACAAAGGAAGGCTGCATGATGGTTTGTTTGGCACGCTGCTCGTTGGCATACCGATAAGGATCCTGGAAAAGTCCGAGTTTATATTTAGCTTCCAGCACACGCCGACAGGCAGTATCAATCTCAGCTTCGGTTACCTTACCTTCTTTGACCAGCTTAGGCAAGTTGTTCAGATACACTTCCCCTACCATGTCCATATCTGAGCCTGCTTTGAGTGCCAGTGCGCCTACTTCGGCTTCGTTTTTGCCAATGCCGTGCGCTACCAGTTCGTTAAGTGCCGTATAGTCTGTGACTACAAAGCCATCAAATCCCCATTTTTTTCTCAGCAGATCGGTAAGCAGCCACTTATTGGCTGAGGCAGGTACGCCATTGATCTCGTTGAAAGAAGTCATTACGCTTCCCACACCGGCATCAATGGCCGCTTTATAAGGCGGAAGGTACGCTTCAAACATGCGGCGCAGGCTCATATCCACCGTGTTATAGTCGCGGCCAGCTTCTGCGGCACCATAGAGCGCAAAGTGTTTGAGGCAGGCCATCACGGTGCTATCAGCAGCGAGATTGTCGCCCTGATAGCCTTCTACCATCACCCTGGCCACTTGTGAGCCGTACCAGGTATCTTCGCCCGAGCCTTCAGCCACACGCCCCCAACGTGGGTCGCGGGCAATGTCTACCATCGGAGAATACACCCAGTTCAGGCCGTCGGCACTGGCTTCCTGTGCGGCAATACGCGCACTTTTCTTGATCGCCTTCAAATCCCAAGTAGCGGCCAATCCGAGCGGTATCGGAAAGATAGTACGGTGACCGTGGATCACGTCGTAACCAAAGATGAGCGGAATTCCCAACCGGGCCTGCTTCATAGCCTTTTCCTGTAGCTTTCGGGCGGCCACAGGGGTGTACGTATTCAGTACGCCGCCTACCAGTCCTTTCTGTATCTTCTCCTCCACATTCTCGCTGACCACCGGGCCGGTTACGTCAAAGCCGATAGAGACCAGGTTGAGCTGGCCGATCTTTTCTTCCAGCGTCATTGTATCCATCAAATCCTGAACAAACGCATGCATGGCTTGGGGCAAACTAGCATTTGACATTTTCTTGTTTTGTCCAAAAGAGGGAGCTAAAAAAGTGAAGCACAAGCAGAGGCTGATCATCGAGGCTCTCATCATAAAGTTAGTTTGCTGAATAGTAAAAACAGATACAAGCACAAGCTGTTATGCATATAGATACTCCTTCAGAAAGGGCAGCTTGTTTGTAGCATCTGGCAGCTATTGCCTGATATATTATGAACACACTACCTTATGGGTACACGTATTGTTTATCAACATCAGAAATATTTAAGTAATTTATGAGCCAAACGAAAATCGTTATATCCGGTATAGGAGGCGTAGGAGGATATGTGGGCGGTATGCTGGCATTGCACTATGAACATTCGAATGAGGTGAGTATTCATTTTTTTGCCCGTGGAGAAAACGAACAGCAGATAAACCACCAGGGCCTGTTGCTGGATACACCATCGGGCAGGCAAACTGCTCATCCAGCCCAAATAACCAGCGATGCTGCTCAGATAGGTTCGGCAGATGTGATCATTTGCTGTACAAAAAGCTATGACTTGCTTCAGAATCTACAGCAGTTGAAGCCTTGCATCCATCAGAAGACAGTCATTTTGCCTTTGCTTAATGGCGTAAACCATCGCCAGGAGATACAGCAAGTGTTGCCGGATAACGAAGTCTGGGAGGGCTGCATTTATATTATTGCCCGACTGGCGCCGCCCGGTGTGGTACAGGTCACCAGCAAAATCGCGCAAGTCTATTTTGGTGCATCAGATGGCTCACAGGAGAAAATGCGCTATCTGGAAAAGTTGTGCCAGGCGGCAGGTATAGATGCGCACTATGTAGATGATATTCAGTATAAAATATGGGAAAAATATCTTTTTATTTCTTCTACAGCCACGCTCACTTCCTATCTGGATGTGCCACTAGGCCAGATCAAAGGCCATCAGACGTATGTAGAGCAACTACAACAGTTGCTGGGAGAACTAATCGCGGTAGCCAAGGCAAAAAATATTATCTTTCCTGATGATATCATTGAAAAAACCATCAGTCGGCTGGATCATGCATCGCCTGATGCCACCACCTCTATGCACAGCGACTTTCACCGTGGCAAAAATACAGAAGTGGAATACCTGACAGGCGATGTCGTCAGGATGGGTAAAACACGGCATGTTGCTGTACCTGTTTATGAAAAGATGTACACGGCATTGCTACACAAATAATTTATTATCTATAAATCCTATATATTATAAAATAAATGATTAACTTTGCATTAGTTCCGCCTTTTGATTCAAATCATCCTGAATCATTGGCAGTTTTGTTTACAACTAATAATTATTATTGAGTTTTAACAAAAAATTCAAATTTAATTTGCTTAGGTAAGGTTTTTTACGTTACTTTGACACATAAATCAGAAATTATCGTTACCAGATATATAAAGAGTAGTTTTAGGTTGTTGTATTAGAAGTGAAAAAAGTAAGCCTTGTGGGTTTACTTTTTTTTTGCTTGTTGCTTTCCTCTAAAAGTCTATCACAATACCCAGCGTAGGAATAGTACCACTGTTATTGGCAGACATTACTTCTTCCAGTTGCCTGGGTGCTGCCGGCATCCCATCATCGCCGCGCTTCAATGCATAGGAAGGAGCGGAAGGCAGATCATTTCCCAATATATTCTGTATCTCCAGAAAAACATTAAATGTCCACTGCGTAAAGTTCCATTTCTTGTCTATTCGCAGGTCTGTCTGGTTATATGGTTTCAGCCGGTCATCGCCCAACGTACCATAATCTATGACAACAATCGGATAAGACTGTGCAGATGCTTCAAAGTTTGCCTGTGCATAGGGCGTTGCCCCCAGGTAGCGTACCCGGAGTCCTATTTCCCAGTTTTTAGGAAGCTTATAACCGCCTGTAAAAGTGAGCAGATGCCGGTTGTCCCAAACCGACGGAATGTATTTTTCGGTATTCAATCCGGTATATGCGCTGAAATAATAGGTGTAAGCCAGGATGCCGTAGAAATTGCGCGCCAGCTTCTGCTGAAGCAACAACTCAATACCATAGGTACGCCCCAGCCCAACACTGCTGATATCTTCGTTGCCCAGCACTTCAAAATTGCCTCCCAGGTTAGCCAGCGATACCCCTTTGGCGACAGAAACAGGGTAATGGTGGTATTTCTTATAAAAACCTTCCAGCGTAATGCGAAAAGAACGGGTAGGCAAAAACTCCAGTCCGGCTACCAGATGATCACTGCGGATGTAGCGGCTGTCTCGGTTGGCATAGTTGCCCAGGTTGTCTTTGTAACCCAGTACCGTATAGGGCGGAATTTTGTAGTAGATACCCGCAGAGGTGTTGATGTTCCAGCGCGGTGCCAGCGTGTAGGAAAGTGCCAGCCGTGGCGACAAAGTCCGCAGCATGTTGTTACCCCGCGCTGTAAATGTGTTCCCATCCGCCCTGATTCCGAAAGAAGACGTAAGCCGCTGGCGCAGCAACGGACGCGAAACCTGGGAGAAAATGCCGTACCGAAAAAACGTAAGATGGGTCGAGTAATCTATCTCGTTGACAACATCTTTCGTTGTATTGGTATAACGCGAGTACTGCGCCAAAAAGCCACTGCTAATGGTCCACTGCCCGGCAAAGTTGGTCAGTTCGTACCGCAGCTTGTTTTCGTCCTCTACCGAGTTGTTGGTAAACAGCAGTCCCTGCTTGTTTTCGTTGTCGGTATACCGATCGAAAGTATTATTGAGAATATTGCCGCTGAGTACGGTGCGCATAAAGCCTTTGTTGTTGCGGAAGCGGTTGCGCCAGCCTACACCAATGGTGCTGGTCCACTGACGGATGATGGGTACCTGTTCCAGAAGGGCTTGCTGCTCTTCGGTAGCCTCCTCGGGCGGATTGATCTTAAAATTATCCAGCGAGCCAATACCGGTAAGGTAAACATCGTTGTACGTATCTATCTTATGATTTACTTTGTACTGATAGTCCCAGTAGTCAGGTAAAAAGGGCAACCCAATCAGCTTGAAAAGAAATTGCAGATAAGAGCGTCGTACAGAAACAATAAAAGTCGTATTGGCTAAAGAATCTGTAATATTCGTTTCTACGTTGGGCGTATCCCCCAGTGGATACTGCACGCGGGGCTTATCCACGCGGGGCGTAATAAGTGGGCCATCCAGAGTAATGGCGGCCTCGCTGGCACTGAGGCGAAAGTTGACATGACGCTGCTGCGGGTCGCCATCGCGCTGATCAAACTGCAACACGCCGGAGAGTACGTTATCGTAGCGAGCCGGAAAAGCACTGGTGCTGAGCGTGACGTTGTTGATAAACGATACATTGAGCAAGCCCACTGGCCCTCCGGCACTGCCCTGGGTAGCGAAGTGGTTGATGTTGGGGATCTCCACGCCATCCAGATAGTACACGTTTTCGTTGGGCGCACCGCCCCGGATGATCACATCGTTGCGAAATCCTACCGAGCCGGAAACACCCGGCAGCGACTGCACCACTTTGGCAATATCATTATTTCCGCCAGGATAAGTGGCTATCTCCTCCTGCGATAGCCGCTGAATAGAATTAGGCGTTTCGTCGAGCTTCTCGAAAGGGCTGGCTGTCACTACCACTTCGCTGAGTTCATCAGTAGCTTCTTTCAATAAAAAGTCGGTTTCCGGATTTCCACCCGACCGCACCACCACATTATAGCGAGTGAGAGGCTGGTAGCCTACATAAGATGCTGTGACGTTATAAGAACCGGCAGTGACTCCTTTGATCGCATAAAATCCTTTAACATCCGTGATGCTACCACTGCTGGTACCCTCCACCAGTACAGACACCCCAATAAGCAGCTCATCGGTGCGTGCGTCGCGCACAAAGCCTGATAGCTGACCGGTGCTCTGTGCATACAATCGGGCGGTAGTCATGGTGATCAACAGTAGCAACCAGCAATAATGAGTAGCAAGCAGATACAGGATATTGGGCAAGTTTTTTTTCATTCTTGTGGTTTTCAGGCAGGTCTCATATTGTGTGAAAGGTAATAATTCCCTACGTCAATAAGCAAGCTTGTCTACGATACCATAGAGAAAACATAGAGTTACATATGCAAACAGCACTTCACCATATACGCATAAAAAGGGAAGTTGATAAACAGAATGATGGCCACACCGTTATACTAGCAGAACTAATTTTTAATATTATGAGAACTGTAGGAATCGTTTTACTCGTTTTGGGTGCACTTTGTGTATTAGACCTGATACTGACACTAACCCTTGGTACATCCAACCGCGAAAGTGGTGAAGTAGCTATAGGTTTTTTGGGCAATACTTGGTCACCTATTCTGGCCAGTTTTTTTCTTCCCGGTGGAGCAGCCTTGCTTTTGGTTGACAGAAAAAAGAGAAAAGATGAAGAGATGATCAGGCATTAAGATTTTGCCATTTTTTCTTTTTCCTTATAAAGTTGCCACCAAGGTGTGCCGGGCATATGATGGTGCTCGTAATGATAGCCAAAGAAATAACAGCTCAAAAATGCCCATAGGTGGTTCCTCTTTTGTGTGCCTGACTTATATTTGTTGTCCTGTTCGCCCCGATGAGGCAGATAAGTACCAAAATAAAACAGTTGCAGAGTAGATAGCAACGAAGGAACGATATAGAACAGGATTACATTAGGTTTGGGAAATATCCGGATCAATACCTCGTAAGTCAATGCCATCAACACGATCTGCCAGATACTTACGTATTCGCGGGCAAATTTCACATACCACGAGAAAAAGCCGCCGTCATGATAATCCGGATCGTTTTTGGTAGCTACATGCCGGTGGTGCATGTGGTGCTTGGGAAATAATTTGTTGTAAGAATTGTAGGCAAACAAACCAGCCGCTACTTTGCCAATCGTGTTGTTCACTCTCTTGTTGGTGGAAACTGCGCCATGCATAGCATCATGGGCTGTGATGAACAAACCGGTGTAGAGGTGCATTTGCACGAGCATCAACAGATACGTTACTGGGTTAGCAAAATTTACTGAATAAACATCCAGCAACATCCACAGCGAAACAGCCCATAACGAAATAATGCCTGTGCCAATCCATATACTTTTGTTGTTTTGTTGTGTCAACCGCATGTTGTTTATTTGAAGAATTTCTGCCTATAGTTCCAGCAATGCATTGCGGACTTCCTCCATCAGCCACATAGGCGTAGAAGTGGCACCGCAGATACCTACCGTATGACCTTCCGCTAACCATTCCTTATCTACTTCTTCTTTTCTGGAAATGAAATAAGAGTGAGGATTGGTTTGCCTACATACTTCGTACAACACTTTGCCATTGGAAGATTTCGTACCAGAGACAAACAAGACCACATCATACTTATCAGCAAAATCTCTGAGTTCTTTGTCACGGTTGGATACCTGGCGGCAAATGGTATCATTGGCATTGACCCGGATACCGGCTTGTTGCAGTATTTCCTGAATATGGTAGAAGCGGTCGGTACTTTTGGTTGTCTGGCTATACAAGGTGATGTCTTTGGGCATAGCCTCAATATCCAGTTCTGCTATGTCCTGAAATACCACAGCTTCCTGGTTGGTCTGGCCCAACAGTCCTTCTACCTCTGCGTGCCCGTGCTTCCCGTAGATATAGATTTTTTCCTGCTTGTCGTAAGAATTTTTGATGCGGTTTTGCAGTTTGAGCACAACCGGACAAGAGGCATCTATCAGTTCGATGTTGTTTTGAATAGCTGTACGGTAGGTAGAAGGCGGCTCCCCGTGGGCCCGAATCAACACTTTGGCATCTACAATGTCTTCAAATTCTTCATGGTCTATGATACGTAAACCTTTGGCCTCCAACCGGCATACTTCTTCATCATTGTGTACAATATCACCCAGGCAAAACAGGTGATGTTCTGCATCCAGAATTTCTTCTGCCATCTGAATGGCGTATACTACGCCAAAACAAAATCCCGAACTGGCATCAATACTGACTTTTAGGTTTAGCATAAGTTTTCAGAACAAGTGGTTCGACAAATGACTGTGTAGCAACTATAGATAATTAAACCGATGACGAAAGTAAGTACCTATCAGCAGGGCAAACTTTCGGTTATCAGGGATGCGGATGCGTTCGCTGGCAATGCGTGAAGCCGAGCAATTCTTAATCTTTTTGAACAGATTCAGGTAGTAAACATAAGCAAGATACACGCCCAGCCTTGCACTCACCGGCAAACCCAGGATACCCTGGTAGGCATGGTCAAAATCCTCTTGTATATCCTGCTCAATTCGGCGTTTTTCTTCAGCCGTAAAATTAGTAAAGTCGATACCGGGGAAATAAGTTCTTCCCCTCTCCTGAAAATCACTTTTTATGTCACGCAGAAAATTCACTTTTTGAAAAGCCGAACCTAAGCTTCTGGCGGGTTCTTTGAGCCTTTCGTACATGGTATTATTTCCTTCACAGAATACACGCAAACACATCAGCCCCACAACTTCTGCCGAGCCATAGATATATTCCTGGTAAACATCATCACTATAGGTATGTTGGTACAAGTCCATTTCCATACTTTTTAGGAAAGAAGCAATTAGATTATGTTCGATGTGGTAGGTGTTGACCACTAGCTGAAACGAATGCAGCACCGGGTTCAGGCTAATTTTTTCTTCTATGCCAGTGTAAGTATCCTGCGTAAATTGGCTGAGCAGTTTCTCTTTGTCATAGGCATGAAAAGTGTCCACAATCTCATCAGCGTAACGTACAAACCCGTAAATAGCGTAAACAGGGTCATGAAATTTCTTATGCAAAGTTTTGATACCCAGCGTAAAGGAGGTGCTATACGCCTGCGTAATCAAACGGCTGCATCCAAAAGTGGTATGGTCAAATAGGTTCATAGGTCTTGGTTGCTATAAATCAACAATGTGTATTTATATTCCAGCTTCTCTGGCTACTTCTTCTGCCACCACACGGCCCGAAATCAACGAAGGCGGAACGCCAGGTCCGGGTACTGTCAGCTGACCGGTATAATATAGGTTATCAATTTTTTTACTCTTCAGGCTGGGCTTTAGCAGAGCTGTCTGCATCAGCGTATTCGCCAAGCCATAGGCATTTCCCTTGAAAGCGTGATAATCGCTGATAAAATCTTTATGCGCATAGCTTCGCTTGAAGACAACAGCATCTCTGACCGACTGCCCGGTGAGTTTCTCCAGCCTACGCATCACTGCCTGATAATACTCCTCCCGGATCGCTTCATTATCCTCCAGGTCTACAGCCACTGGAATAAGGATGAACAGGTTCTCGCATCCTTCGGGTGCTACCGACGGGTCTGTTTTAGACGTAATAGAGAGATAAAACAGGGGATTTTCGGGCCACCTTTTGTTTTCATAAATGTCTTTGGCGTGAGGGCCAAAATCCTGATCAAAGAACAGAGTATGATGAGAAAGCCCTTTGAGTTTTTTGTTCAATCCGATATAAAAGAGCAGAGAAGAAGGAGCCATTGACCTTTGGTTCCAGTATTTATCTGTATAACTTCTGTATTCAGCCGGTAGCAATGCAGTTTCCACATGGTGATAGTCTGCGCTGGCTACACACACATCCGTTGCATAGCTACCTTTGCCGGTGTGTACTTCGCAGATATTATTGTCGTGAATAGTAAAAGAGGTTACTTCCTCTCCATAATGGAAAACAACACCCTGTTCTTGGGCAACTCTTACCATGCCTTCTACTATTTTGTGCATACCGCCCATCGGATACCAGGTGCCCAGGGCTATATCGGCATAGTTCATCAGGCTGTACAAGGCCGGTGTATCCTTTGGCAATGCTCCCAGCAGCAAAATGGGAAATTCCATCATTTGCAAAATCTGCGGATGTCTGAAAAACGTACGTATATGCTTGTCAAAGGACTTGAAGACATCCATTCGCAGAATACCATACAGCAACTTCAAGCTTAGAAATTCCATAGGAGAACGACTGGGTTTATATACCAAATTGTTCATGCCTACTTCGTATTTATAACTTGCCTCTGCAAGAAACTTTTCTAACTTTTTGCTGCTTCCAGCTTCCAGAGATTCAAACAAATGCAAAAGTGCCTGCATATTTGCAGGCACTTCCATCATAGTATGTTGATCGAATACGATTGTGTAAGATGGGTCAAGCCTTTGAAGTTGATACAAATCAGCGGTTTTATAGCCAAGACTTTCAAAATACTGATCAAAAACATCAGGCATCCAGTACCAACTGGGACCCATATCAAAGGTGAAACCATGTGCTGAAAAACTCCTGGCTCTGCCCCCAGGAGTATCATTTTTTTCTAGCACCGTCACTTGATACCCTTTGTGTGCCAGGCTGGTAGCTACAGATAGTCCTGAAAAGCCTGAACCCACGACAATGACTTTTTTTTCACCCATTCACAAGCTATCCTTTTATCGCGTAGTTCTTAAGAACAGTCTTAAGCTCTTTGCGGGCAATATGAATTCTGTTTTTAACGGTTCCGATAGGAATGTTAAGTCTTTCAGCAATTTCGTGGTATTTGAATCCTTTGAAATGCATCATAAACGGTGTTTTGTAAGCGTCGTCCAGCTTACCAATGGCATGGTTGATATCTTTCATAGCAAAACTGCCATAAGCCATGTTTTCAGTGATGTTGTTGGTACTGTTAATATAATGCAGATTTTCTGTTGTGTCTATGAACGTATTCCTTCGCACCATACGCTGATAGTTGGTAATAAAGGTGTTTTTCATGATCGTATACAGCCACGCTTTAAGATTAGTACCATCGGTGAACTTGTCACGATTGGTAAATGCCTTCAGAATAGTTTCCTGAAGCAAATCATTGGCTTCTTCCATGTCTTTGGTAAGTTTCAGCGCAAAAGGCTTCAGAGATTTGGACATTCTATCAAGCGAGTAACTAAATTCTAATGCTGTCATAAGGATAACTGTTTTAAGATTTAAAAATGCTGTCTTGTTGTTGTAGACAAAGAAATGTTTAATTAAATAGAGAAAAAATAAACAAAACTAAAAAATACGGTACAGTTGTGTGTGTTGTCAGCTGCTCATAAAGTTTTGCATATTAAGTAAAAATCAATAATGAGTAAGTTTAAAAAATACTGGCTTCAAATTCCAGGGATAAAGTTTGTTCGACTTATGTTCAACAAAATTAAGGAAATATTTGAGAATCAAAACAAATCAGTTCAAAATTTTTGAAAGATTTTTTAAGCCTAAGTAATAAAAAAAATCTTATTTAAAAGAAACCTTACATCCTATTAGGAGAACGTAATTTGTTATACGAAGAAGTGCATGAATGGTTATACTTCCTAAAAAATTTGTAGGCTAAATTATTCATATCTGGCACTACTAACAAAGCTATGAGCATCTACAAAATTGATCAGCTGATCTACTGTGTATATGATCTCTACATGATCTTCCGTTTGAATAGGCTGACTTACAATGTGGTAACCACTCAGTAGAATGATGGTCTTTGGAAAAGTATGCGATAGCGTATCCACATAATCCTGCACCTGGTCTATGGGAGGGTATGAGGTGAAGGAGGTGAGGATAACGTCAGGCTTATGCACTTCATACACCGATTTTATGTCCTCCAAAAGCATATTCTGTCCCAGGTATACCACTTTGTTCTTGCGTGCCTTAATGATATACGTCATGAAAAGCAACGAAAGCTCATACAATTCTCCTTCCGGCAGGTACACTAGGTATTTCTGTATCGTTTCGGCACTGGAGGCAAACTGCCCATCGATGGCTACAACAAGCTTCTGCCGGATGAGGTTGCAGATAAAATGCTCCTGTGCAGGGCTGATAGAACCCGTCTGCCATAATATGCCCAGCTTAGACAAAAACGGGTAGATAATATGGATCATTGTCTTTTCAAAACCCATCTTCAGCACATTGGTAGCCATCAATTTCTCAAAACGGTCTTCGTCCATGTCAATCATAGCCAGGGTGAGGCCATGAATCTGGTCGGGGAAGTGAGTGTTTTTCACCGTCACATTATGTATTTCGTCGTGCATCTGCTCACGCGACATGGCAGCAATCTTAGAAATCTTGTAGCCGTTGTCTTTCAAAAGCGCGACATTCAGAACCAGTTTGAGGTCGTCGTCGTCGTAAAAACGGATGTTAGTTTCTGTACGCTTCGGACATATAAAGTGATAGCGTTGTTCCCATATTCTTAGTGTATGGGCTTTGATACCGGAGAGTTGCTCAAGGTCTTTGATGGAGTAGGTGCTCACAGTGCTTTGTTGTTTTGTTGTGCAGATTGTTTAAAATATTTGCCCGGAATCCATAAGAGTCCGAAGCAGACAGCATCTTCGCGCTGGTTGGTTTTATGATGATCGTAGTGCGCTCTTGCCAGGGCTTGTAAATATCGGTTCTTGATTTTTTGCTTTGCTTTGATACGCCGATGAATCAGTACGTCGTGCAATATAAAATACAGTAGTCCATAAGCCGCAATCCCCGCTCCTATCCAGAATTTATACCCAGGTGTATCCACACCTGCCACAATCAACACAATAGACACTGCGCCAAAGAGCAGCGAGAACAAATCATTCAACTCAAAAAAGCTCTTATGCCTGCGGTGATGCGTCTTATGAACAGACCACAACAAACCGTGCATGATATATTTGTGGATGATCCAGGAGCAGATTTCCATACCGGCAAAGCCTATCATAAAAAAGCCTATGTTTTCAAGTATCTTCATCGTAGGTTTTTTTAAATACTACAAATCTAAACGGTTTAATCTATCATTTTGTGCCCAAACTGTAGCAACAAAAAGAAACACAGCTGTACGATCAGCAGGTATTTGGCCAATGGATTTTTTTTATCAAAAGGCAACAAATAAAAGACAAGGCACAATGTAAAAGAGACGAAGAACCAGGCGGTATAGTTTTGAATAGGTATTGCAGCACCATGCCACTCCCAGTAGTTATGCAATATGGCCACCGGTTCTATCAAAAAGTCCATAGCAGTCATCAGCAGGGCAGCCAGTATGCTTTTAACAATGATGGGTAGCTTCAAAGAAAAACAGACCACACATGAGGTGTACGTTAGTATCAGCCAGTTGATACCAATCATCAGCGGCACATCCAGCCATTTGTAGCCCAGCGTCGTTTTATAGGCGTAGCTGCCAAAGATCATGGACGTTTTCACCCCGGCCACTTCTATACCGAAGCCTGCCATGTAAGTAAATACCAGAAAAGCGATAAAATAACCATTCCAGTCGCTGTGAAAGTACAGCAACAGCAGCACAGACAACATCAGGCTCAGGGGTGTTGCCAACTCAAACCAGGGCCTGGAAAAAGGTAATAACAGCCCAAGAATGCCAAAAAAATGGACAACCACCAGCCACACAACCGCGGAAGAAAGGCTGATCTTCAATGGAAATAATACCTTAGGCTGTACCTGCTGCTTCATAAACGCGACACATTGGAAGGCACGAAAATAGCCGTCCGGCTCAATAATCCCAAATCACTGCCCTAAGATCGTGTTGTTATAGCTTTATGCATACTATTGAGCTATGAGGGCATATAATTATGCAAGACGAATTTCTCCTGAAATTTCTCCATAGATACCAGTTTATCACTAATTTGTCTTTGCATCTGATAATCTTAAGGTATAGATCATACAAGTAGTTTTTGATAAAAGTTAACCTATTTCTTCTACCTGCCTTTTCTAGTTTTGTAGTGCGATTAATTGTATAGGGGACTAATAACTAAATTAACAAACGCTCATGATTATTAAAAGACTTCTGATTTTTACTTTTTTTGCAGCCTCGATGATCTCATGTATAGACGCATGTTTTGAATGTAAAAAGCCTCATTCAACACGTGGAATGTGCGGCGAAGATGCAAGAGCATTCAAGCGAGACATGGAGAGGGCTGGATACGATTGCAAAGGAGTAAGCAAATAAAAAGATCTATATTCTTCCCTAACTTGGGCTTTAAGCAGTGTGACTCAGCATATCATGTAAAACCCTAAGATGCCGTATACCACGGCACTTTCTTTTATACCTACACAACGGCCACTCCCTAAAAACCAAAAAATAAGCTCAAAAATCATTAACTTAAACAGAAGAACACTACCCGCCAACCTGTGCCGCTGTGGCACGGTCTTACTTAAAGTATATACACATTTACAACCGCCCAACTCCGTGGCCTTGTGTCTCACAGATCATGGAATTAAAAGGGGCTTTTGTCAGGAAATCCGGTGTGGAGCACTATGTGTAAACGGCACTTACTTAGATGCAGGAGTAGATCCTTTCGTCGTTTTTACTTTAATAGATGTGAGTTTAAAAGGACTACCTAGCATGTTTTCAGTAGGATAAACTTCTTTAAGCAAGCCGCTAAAAATGACTTCCCTCTTATTGCTCGCCTCATCCGTTAAAGTATCTGGAAGATTACACACTTGGAATGTTCCACTATACATATATTTACTGAATCGCTTTGGGACAATAACAACTTGCCATTCATCCATACCCACTTCCACCAGTTGCAATTCTCCTTGTTCATTTTTGTATCTATCTACTGTCTTTCTCTTCTCTATGAGAGGATCACAATCCGCTTCAGAAAGTGAAATGTTTGCGTAGTTTTCGTCAATTTGCTGAGCATCGGATACATCTTCACTGCAACCGTATAATGTTATAAGAAAAGGAATTAAGGCAAGTAACCAATGGTGAGCTTTCATATCTTTTTTATTTAAATTGATCAATTTTAAATGCTGACCCAAAACCATGCATAAAGGTTGGAATGTTTCTCATATCCTTAACTTCTCCCTTACAGCACACATTTCCAACAGTTTCTTACTTATTACTTTCTACCCTGACAAACCATGTAAGGAAATGAAAAATAAGCCGAAAAAGCTTTGACTTAAACAGAGGAACATCCTACTTTTGAGCTTATTTTAAATAAGTCTAAATAAAGCTATGAAGAACTTGTGCTTTCTAGGGGCTATCTGCCTAACCCTGTTTGCCTGCCAGGATAACGATCCTGTGACTACTCCTGATAACGCGACTACCAAAGCTGCAGTGGTAGAAAACTATGCAGCAATGGTGCACAGCAGCTACCAGGATGCCAACATGCAGGTGAAAACTCTGTCTGAGGCAATCAATGGCTTTGTGGCTGCACCTTCCGCTGAGAGTCTGGAGAAAGCCAAACAAGCGTGGCTGGCCTCCCGCGAAGTGTACGGGCAAACTGAAGTATACCGTTTCTATGGCGGCCCGATCGACGATGAAAATGGCCCGGAAGGGCAGATTAACGCCTGGCCGCTGGATGAATCATATATCGATTATGTAGCAGGCAATGCCAACGGAGCCGATCCCAATGCCAGTACCAACATCATTGCCGATGTCGCTGATTTTCCTGCGATCAACGAAGAAGTGATCGCCTCACTCAACGAAAACGGCGGAGAAACCAACATCAGTGCTGGCTACCATGCCGTTGAATTCCTGCTGTGGGGTCAGGACCTGAGCACAGGTGCAGGCGGCGGCAATCGCCCTTATACCGATTACCTTCAGGATGCAGGTTGTACCAACGGGAATTGCGACAGAAGAAGAGATTATCTGTTGGCTGTCACTAAGCTATTGCAGGAAGACCTCACGTCGCTGGTCAACGCCTGGGCACCTGGCCAGGGCTATGATGCTTTTTTTACTTCGGCTGATGAAGTGGATAACTCTCTGGAGCGCATACTCACCGGCATGGGCAAGCTAAGCAAAGGCGAACTGGCCGGTGAGCGTATGTATGTGGCCTGGAGCGAAAAGAACAAAGAAGACGAACATTCCTGCTTCAGCGACAATACGCACCGCGATATTGTGGCCAACGCCACCGGCATCCGCAATGCATATATAGGAAAATACAAAGCTGCTGACGGCACCCTCACGGAAGGTGCCAGCCTGTATGAACTGGTGAAAGCAAAGGATGCTACGCTGGCCGATCAGCTGATGTCGCTGCTGGATGCTTCTGTAGCATCTGCGCAGGAAATTCAGGCACCTTTTGATCAGGAAATCCTCAACGAACCAGGCAGAAGCCGGATCAGAGAAACCATTGATCTGTTGCGTGCGCAGGGAGATAAAATTGCAGAAGTATCCGCCCTGTTTGGCTTTACTTTAAATTCTTCGGATGTCTAATCTATGAAAATCCGCAAGCAGGTATTAGCAGGCGTTATTGGTATATACGCAACCATCTTTGCCGTTGCCAGTTGCAGCAGCGATGAGGATGTACTGTCGTTTGGCTGGCTGGAAGAAGGAGAGCAGTTCAGCGGCGGCAATACCACAGTATATGATGTTTCTGCCAATGCTTTCGGCAATGCCGCCCCCAACCTGCAAGGTGACAGAGATTTACAGTTTGTTACCGGCAACTCCTTTTTTAACCGCAACTGGATCACCGCACCTGCTTCTACGGCAGAACTC
This sequence comes from Cyclobacteriaceae bacterium, assembly GCA_958296015.1. Classification (GTDB taxonomy): domain Bacteria; phylum Bacteroidota; class Bacteroidia; order Cytophagales; family Cyclobacteriaceae; genus JAJNNC01. The sequence goes on along the minus strand of CATQIH010000020.1, from coordinate 271,389 downwards.
GACGGACTGGGACCTTTGTTCATTGCGCGTTCCTGTTCTTCCTGCCATTTCAAAGATGGCCGGGGCAATGCGCCTATGCCTGGTGAAGAACCTGTTGCCCTGCTTTTCAGGCTAAGCGTTCCAGGCAAAACAGCCACCGGCGCACCACAACCCGACCCACATTATGGCGGGCAACTGGGCACCCATGCTGTGCTGGGTATGCAACCGGAAGCTACCGTGCAGATCACTTACGAAGAAACCGGCGGGCAGTATGCCGATGGCCAATCTTTTTCGCTAAGAAAACCTGCGTATATGTTTGAAAACCTAAATTATGGTGCGATGGCTGCCAATGCAGAGGTATCGCCGCGCGTAGCACAACACATGGTGGGCCTGGGACTACTGGAAGCCATCAGCGAGGCCACACTGGAAAGCTATGCTGACCCCGATGACCAGAATAACGACGGCATCTCCGGCAAAATCAACCGGGTGTGGAACGTAATTACCAATCAGGACGATATCGGACGTTTTGGCTGGAAAGCTAGTCAGCCGAACGTGCGCCAGCAGATTGCCGCAGCGTTTGTAGAAGACATCGGCATCACCTCCAGCATGTTTCCCCACGAAGGGTATATGCCAGGCCAGGGAGGAGAAAAGTTTCCTTCCGGTGGATCACCCGAACTGGAAGAGAGTATTCTGGATAGAATGAGCGTGTATGCTGCCGGACTAGCTGTGCCCCGCCGCCGCGACTGGGATACACCGGAAGTACTGCGAGGCAAGCAGCTTTTCAACGAAGCCAACTGCACCAGCTGCCATGTAGCCAAAACCGTGACCGGCACACATCCTGATTTTCCGGAGTTTAGCAACCAGACCATTTACCCTTATACCGACCTGCTGCTGCATGATATGGGAGAAGGTCTGGCAGACCACCGTCCGGACTTCCTGGCGGATGGGCAGGAATGGAGAACACCGCCGCTCTGGGGCATCGGATTGATAGAGACGGTCAACGGGCATACCAACTTTTTGCACGATGGCAGAGCGCGCAACCTGGAAGAAGCCATTTTGTGGCACGGTGGCGAAGCTGAGCAGGCAAAGCAGACATTCGTCCAAATGAAAGCAACCGACAGAGAAGCCCTTATCAAATTCTTACGATCGCTATGAAGCAAAAATCTCAATATATTCTGGCGCAAGCCACTACCCTGGCGCAAGCGTCCGCTTGTGCTTTTATGCCAAAGCACAAGCATGACAACATTGCGACAGTGGTCGTTACAGGTAAACGGATACTTTTATATACATTATTTCTGACAGTCTTGCTCACCTCCTGTACCGAAGAAACAGGCGAGGCCGGTGAGGAATTTAACAGAAGCCAGCTACTTGAAAATATTGGAAGCAACATCATCGTTCCTGCTTTTGCTACGTTCAGTCAGTCTACCATGACGCTGCTGGAACAAGCAAAACTCTTTGCAGAAGCACCTTCCGAAAACCGCCTGACTGCCTTGCAGGATGACTGGAAAACGGCTACCCAGCGGTGGGAACAGATAGCCATGTACGATCTGGGTCCGATGGAAACGCAGGACGCCATGACCAGCATCAGCAACTTTCCCACCAATACCATCGCCATTGAGGAAGCCATTGGCGGGGGAAGTGAGATCAGTGAAGCGTACATTGCATCGCTGGGTTCTTCCAGCAAGGGGCTGCCTGCGATTGAATACCTGTTGTTCGACAAAGAAAATGGCAACGAAGCTGTCTTGAATACTTTTGCCAGCGATAAAAGAATATCATTCATAGTCGCGCTTTGCGAAAACCTTAACACCATCGCCATTTCCCTGAATGCTGGCTGGCAGCCGGAGAGCGGCAATTATCTGGCAACATTCACCAGCATGGACGGCAAAGATGCTGGTAGCTCTGTGGTCTTGCTGGCCAATCAGTTGATTATCCTGACAGAATCTGTCAAAAACAAAAAAGTCGGTATCCCGCTGGGTAAGAAAAGTCTGGGGCAAATGCTGCCAAAAGATGTGGAAGCTTGGCGCAGCGGCATTTCTCTGGCACTTATTGCAGAAAATATCACGGCTATTGACAACGTATTCAGAGGGAAGTCAGGTACTGTCGATGGCATTGGCTTTGATGATTACCTGGATCAGGTCAATGCACAGTATGAGGGAGCACCATTGTCGCAGGCCATTGCCGCGCAGCTCACCAATATCAGCACAGCGCAACAGGCGATCAGTTTGCCCTTGCAGGATGCGCTGACAGCGGAAACGGCACAGGTAGAAAAACTCTATGACGAGCTGCAACGCCTGGTGGTATTGCTCAAAACAGACATGATGTCGAGCCTGGGACTGCTGGTCACTTTCAGCGACAATGATGGTGACTGATGGTATTAAGGGTAGAACCTTCGGAACATATTAAACCTGAACTTCAATGCTGTTTTACCAGCCCAGGGCTTGAAGCCCTGGGCTGGTAAAATATGCTACATTTAAACTACACTATACTGGTTCAAGCGTCTCACTTAGAGCCATTTTCATATAAATAAAGTGCTTTTAAATTGATATGAAGCATCTATTGCAACGAATCAACCAGCCAACCAGTATTGCACCCCTGATCGTTTTCAGGATGGTATTTGGTGCTGTGATGCTGGTGAGCATGGTGCGCTTTATGCTAAAAGGCTGGGTGTATGAGCAGTATATCAAGCCACAGTTCTACTTTCCGTACTTTGGTTTTGAGTGGATACGCCCGCTGCCACCAGCCGCCATGTATGCCGTGTTTGTGCTCATGGCGATGGCGGCACTGGGTATCATGCTCGGCCTGTACTACCGATGGTCAGCCACCGCCTTTTTTCTGCTGTTTACCTACGTAGAACTGATCGACAAAACCAACTATCTCAACCACTACTACTTTGTCAGCCTGATTAGCTTTCTGCTGATCTGGGTACCTGCCGGGCGTTGCCACGCCGGGCGTCGCCACGCCGGGCGTTACTTTTCGCTGGATGTCTGGCGAGAACCAGCGTCAGCGTACAGTCAGGTGCCTTTCTGGATGATCGGGATGTTTCAGCTACAGCTGGGTATTGTTTATTTTTATGCCGGGCTTGCCAAGCTGAATGCCGACTGGCTGCTGGAGGCACTGCCCCTGAAGATATGGCTGCCTGTGCATACAGACCTGCCACTGATAGGTCCGCTGATGCAGTATGCCTGGGTAGCTTACGCCTTTAGTTGGTTTGGTGCCTTGTATGACCTGACAGTTCCCTTTCTGCTATTGTACCGGCAGACGCGCCCGTGGGCTTATGCCGCCGTCGTTGTTTTTCATATCACTACCTGGTTGCTGTTTCCAATCGGCATGTTTCCGTTTATCATGATCGGTCTGACGCTGATTTTCTTTCCGGCACGCTTCCATGAATCCCTGATTGACAGTCTGAAGAGGTTGATCAGCTTTGTGAAGCATACTCTTATGCGTGGCATAATGGTCGGTGAGGACACCGACCATGGAGATGGTAGGATGGTCAGTGTTTTCACCGACCATGGAGATAGTAATGAGGACACCGACCACGGAGACCGAAAACAAGCACTATCCCCGGTCTTGTATCCTCACAAACCGGAACAGCATAGCACTATCCCCGGTCTTGTGTCCTCACAAACCGGAACGGTACTATCCCCGGTCTTGTATCCTCACAAACCGAAACCAGCAGCACTATCCCCGGTCTTGTGTCCTCACAAACCGGAAAAGAATAAAGCACCTTACGCTCATTTTTATCAATATGTACTGGCCCTGTTTTTCGTCTGGCAGCTGCTGTTTCCGTGGCGTTTTCTGTTGTATCCCGGAGAGCTATTCTGGACGGAGCAGGGGTACCGCTTCTCGTGGCGCGTGATGCTGATGGAAAAGGCCGGGTATGTTACATTCCATGTCAAAGACCCGGCCACCGGGGGAGAAAGCGAAGTATCGGTCAGCGAATACCTGACACCCAACCAGGAAAAGATGATGGCGACGCAGCCTGACATGATCTTGCAGTTTGCCCATTTTATACGAGACCAATACCGGCAGCAAGGCATCGAGCAGCCTATTGTGCAGGCAGAAGCATATGTGACCCTCAATGGCCGCGGCAGCCGCCTCTTTCTGGACCCCGATGTCAATCTGGCAAAGATGGAAGATGGCTGGCAACATAAGTCATGGATCATAGCAAAGCAGCCATATACAGCGGCTCAGGCCCAATAAAGGCAAGTAACCCCCATATTTATGAAAATCCTTTGTACCATTTGCTGCACCTTCCTCTCACTGTATGCTTTTCCGCAAGCTGGCAACATAGTGGTGCAGGGCAAAGTAGCAGCACAAGGCAGCGGAAAATTGCTGGAAGGTGTACAGGTTTTTGTAGAAGGCACCGTGATTGTGGCGACTACAGACGAAACCGGAGCATACCACCTGACCATCAGCAAACCGGGGAAATACCAGCTAGGAGCTTTTTATGCCGGTCTACAGACCGAAGTGCAGGCACTGGAAGTGGTGGCAGGCAGGTACGAAGTTAATTTTAGCCTCAAACCCCTCGACCGTACCCTGGACGAAGTAGAGATCCGGGGAGCAGCCGAAAATAACCTGGGCATCACCCGACTGCACGGGGTAGAAAGTGCGGCAATCTATGAGGGAAAGAAAAACGAAGTGATCACCATCAAAGAACTGAATGCTAACCTGGCTACCAACAATAGCCGTCAGATTTACGCCAAAGTGCCGGGCCTCAATATCTGGCAAAGCGATGGTGCCGGGCTGCAACTCGGCATTGGTGCCCGCGGACTGGACCCCAACCGTACTTCCAACTTCAATGTGCGGCAGAATGGCTATGATATTAGTGCCGATGCGCTGGGTTATCCGGAGAGTTACTATACGCCACCGGCAGAGGCACTGGATCGGATCGAAGTGGTTCGCGGTGCTGCCTCTCTGCAATACGGCACACAGTTTGGCGGGCTGCTCAACTTTGTCATGAAAAAAGGGCCGGAAGATAAGCCTATTGAGTTGACTACGCGGCAGTCGGCAGGTTCTTTTGGGTTGTTCAACTCTTTCAACAGCCTGGGTGGCACGGTGGGCAAGCTCAACTACTACGGCTTCTACCAGCACAAACAGGCCGAAGGATGGCGGCCCAATGAATCATTCAATCTCAACATGGCCTATGGTTCGCTTATTTATACGCCTATAGACAAGCTTTCGCTTACCTTTCAGTATACCTATATGCACTACCTGGCGCAGCAGCCGGGCGGCCTTACCGATGCCTTTTTTGAAGAAAATCCCCGGCAGTCGGTGCGGGCCAGAAACTGGTTTCGGGTAGACTGGAACCTGATGGCTTTTCTGATAGACTACCAGCTCACTGATAAGCTGAAACTGAATATGCGCAATTTTGGGTTGGTCGGCGGACGTGATGCCTTGGGCAACCTGGGCAGGATAGACCGGGTGGATGATCAGGAGCCGCGTAATCTTTTTGTAGACGATTTCCAAAACTTTGGTAATGAAACGCGGCTGATCTATGCCTACGATGCCTTCAGCCAGCCAGCCGCGCTGCTGGTAGGCGGACGCTACTACCACGGACTTACCCACCGGCAGCAAGGGCTGGGTAGCAGTAGCAACGATGCGGATTTCACCTTTCTGCATCCCAACCATCCCGAAGACAACGACTACAATTTTCCGGGGCGCAATGTATCCTTGTTTGCCGAGAACGTCTTTAACATCAGCAACAAGCTAAGTATCACGCCCGGCGTACGTTTTGAATATATCAGAACAGCCGCCGACGGCTATTACCAGCGTTCGGTGCTGGTGGCTGATCCGGTAACGGGACTGGCTACTGATTCATTATTTGATGTGGAAGAGCAGAAAGAGAGAAACCGTTCCTTTTTGTTCTATGGCCTTGGGCTGAGCTATAAAGCCACTGATATGCTGGAGTTGTACGGCAACCTGTCGCAGAACTACCGTTCCATCAACTTCAACGACATCCGCGTGGTGAATCCCAACCAGCAGGTAGACCCCGACATACAGGACGAAGATGGGTACAACCTGGACCTGGGCATCCGGGGCAGCAAAGGCAACCTGTTCAACTACGATGTAAGCCTATTTTATCTGCAATACAACGACCGCATCGGGTCTATTTTGCAAGTAGACGAAGCCACCTACCGTATCTATCGTTATCGCACGAATATCGCTGATTCGCGGCATATCGGGCTGGAGAGTTTTGGAGAGTTTAATGTATTAAAATGGATGAACCCGCACACCAAAAACCGCCTGTCGCTTTTTGGCAACCTGGCTCTGATCCGGGCACAGTATATCCACACCGAAGACCCGGCCATTAGTGGTCGTAAAGTAGAGCTGGTACCGGATATAAATATCAAGACCGGTTTGTCGTATGCCAGCGAACGTTTAAAAATTTCTTACCAATTTTCCCATACATCTTCACAGTTTTCGGATGCTTCCAATGCGGTGTTTACGCCGTCGGCGGTGGAGGGCATTATTCCTGCCTATGATGTGATGGACCTAGCTTTGAGCTACCATTACCGCTGGGCAGGCATAGAAACAGGTATTAACAACCTGACCAATAACTACTACTTCACCCGCCGCGCTTCCGGCTATCCGGGTCCTGGCATTATTCCGGCAGATGGCAGAAGCTTTTATGTCACCTTACAGCTACAGTGGTAGGCTGATCGCATCACGGCAAAGACTTCTTAACCATTACCGTAAATTCAGTATTAAGTACTGGCTCAGAATAAATTATAATTGCTAGTGCGCTCCACGCCGAACGCGTTACAAACGCGCACTAGCAGTTTTCACGCGCCGTGCCTCCGGCTATCCAGGTCCGGGTATTATTCCGGCAGATGGCAGAAGCTTTTATGTCACCTTACAGCTACAGTGGTAGGCGGATTACATCACAGCAAGGATTTTCCAACTACCGTAAAAAGTAGTTCAAAAGTGACAAATTCGGGCATAGTGATGCTGGCATAAGTGTACCGGAGAAGGGTGTACGACAAAATGCAGATTCTTGATGTTTATCACCAGCAGCGATGGGGTTAATCCCATCGCTGCCTGCAAATTGTCGTACACCCCCTGAGAAAGCATCACCTTTTTTAGTATACTTTTCGTATATTAGAGGAAACTCATGCTAACATACTATGAATACAATTATCATATCAGCACCTACTAAAAAAGATATAGAACTGTTAAAGCAACTAGCCAACAAAATGGGCTATAAAGCTCAGGTAACGTCTACCGATCCAGGCCACTCCGCTAAAAAGAAAAAAGGTATTCAAGATAAAACAAAAGTTGCGGATTGCCGCCCAGATGAAATCACGCTAATGTCAGAGCCATCCCTTGCGGAAGCTTGGTTAAGTCCGGAAGATGATGCCTACAACGATCTATGAAATACAAGCAAGGAGATATAGTGCTTGTGCCTTTTCCATTCACAGATTTAAGCCAACCTTAACCCTAGCTTCAGTCTGTGACTGAAACTTCTAAATATAAGCACTTACAACGGAAGCTCTCCTCAATTCAACAGACATAGCCCAGGGCTTAAAGCCCTGGGCTATGTCTATGTCTACATTCTGCGCTATCAAATTGTATTTACATGACACAAGCAAGCTCTGCTGCTTGTTATACCTTCGCCACCTTCATATAATCACTTCGTTTTGTTGTTTAGATGGTGAGCCAACTCATAGAGGAGTGCTCCTCAGTTGTTTAGCCGACTGTCTGAACAGTAAAGCAACCTTGCTTTGTCATGTTTCCCAGTTACTTATATGACAAAACACTGTCGTTGTGTCACGTTTCCGGTTGTCTATGTAATAAAGCAACCGTGCTTTATGGTTTTTCTGGTCGTTGATGTAATAGAGCACTGTTGCTTTGTAAGTTTTCTGGCTGTCTATGCAATAGAGGGACAGTCCTCTGTCATTTTTCCAAAGGTTCATGTAATAAAGCAACGTACATCTGTCATTTTTCTCAAACAAAATACCGGCAGAATAACTACCTGATATGAATGAAAGGCAGGTATTTAATACTGTTTCCTGCGCTGTAGAGGCACCGCCCCCGGTACATTACATGCAGGCTTATCTTCTGAAAGCAGCAATGTACTATGGTATTTGATGTTGGCTGAAAATGAGTTATTTATAGTTGTCTAAGCTCACTATTATGATGAACCGTTGAACTTTAAAACAAACTTTTAACAATTACCCGTTGAGTACGTTGCCTATGAAATGATCAACCGTATGTGTAAAAAACATCCCCACCGCCACCCGCTCCAGTGTATCGTTCCTCCTTATATGATGAGGAAACTGCTGGAGAGCAATGAAAACAACGCCATAGCCCTAAAAACCTATGCGCAAAACCTGGTATTGGATGAACAGATCAGAAGCAGACGTCAGGTTTTTGGCAGTATTGGTGACCTGGAAAAAAAGGCGTTGGCTCCGGAAAGTTTTTCCGAAACGCCCGAACCCAAGCCCAGCAGGGAAGTCTATTCGGCACAAAACGAACAGAAGTTGCCTGGCATCTTGCTCAGGCGCGAAGATGAATCTGCCCCGGATGATAAAGATGTGAATGCCGTATTCGATGCTGCAGGTTATACTTTTGATTTTTACTACGCGCTGTTTGGCCGCAACTCCATCGACAACCAAGGCATGAAGATCATCCAGACGGTGCACTATGGGCAGGATTATGCCAATGCCTTTTGGAACGGCTCACAAATGGTATACGGTGATGGCGACGGCATGGTGTTCAACACCTTCACTGCTGATATTGATGTGATTGGGCACGAGCTAACCCACGGCGTGATCCAGTTTGAAGCCAACCTGGTCTACCAAGGCCAAAGCGGTGCGCTCAACGAGTCGCTGGCCGATGTGTTTGGCATCATGATCAAGCAAAGGACTTTGAATGAAGACGTGCAAACCTCTGACTGGCTTATCGGCGAAAATATCCTGATTGGCGATAAATACGCGATACGTTCTATGAAGGAACCTGGCACCGCCTATGTCAACCACCCGGAACTGGGCACCGATCCGCAACAGGGTCATATGGACAATTACAATGATGCGCCGTATGATAATGGCGGCGTACATCTCAATTCAGGCATACCTAACCGGGCATTTTACCTGGCAGCTTACGAAGCGGGCGGCTTTGCCTGGGAAAAGGTAGGGCAGGTGTGGTACAAAGCCATGACCAACAAAACATTGGTACCCGAAAACGCTTCCTTTTTACAGTTTAAAGAAGCTACGTTGCAGGAGTCGGTCAATCTCTTTGGTACAGGCAGCCAGGTAACTACTGCTATAGAAAATGCCTGGAAAGAAGTAGGACTGGACGTGGTGGTGTGAGGATGGGTTGATATGTTGATGTGTTAATGGGTTTGATGTGTAGGAATGAAAAAGGATAATCCCGATCGACATAACACCCAGCCCCCAAAATCCAAACCCTGATTCCCAAAACCCATGAAAATCAAACTTATACAATCCGGTGGCTTTATGGGAAGAACCAAGACGGCTGAGGAAGAAGTGTCTTCTTTTTCGCCCGAATTTCAGAAATTTTTGGAAAATACGTTTGTTCACACACCCACAGATACGTCGGATACTTCACCAGGAGCAAGCCGTGATACTTTCGATTATTTTTTAGAATACAATGGCAAAGCTCTTCCACTACATGTCATACCGCCTTCGCCCGCATTTGACCAGCTACTAAAAAGCCTCAAGGCTAAACTGCATTACTAACTTTTTAAACGATATTTTTATGAGTATTTCACCACAATTACTTTCAAGAGCAGGCAAAGCGGTATTGCTCTTTGCCGCTGCGGGCATTGCGGCCAAATTTGTAAAGCGTGCAAAAGAACCATCCCGTTCACCTTTGCAGCGTTTCAGGCATAAAGCAGTAGCAGTAGCTAGAGGAAAGAAGTACCGGAATGGCTTAAACCCTACAGAAGTGGCTACCCGGCATTACCTGCTGTATTTCGTCATTCCGGTGTGGATAGGTGCAGGGTTGCTGGACTGGTATTGGCATCGCAAAACCAAGATAGAGACTACCTCTGGCACCGAAGAATCGCTCATTCATGCCCTGATGATGACAGAAGTAGGACTGCCGGTATTCAGTGGGCTATTGCTGCAAATCAACGCTGGATCGCTACTGTCTATAATTGCTGCTTATTTTATCCATGAAACCACTGCTTTTTGGGATGTGGCCTACGCCTCAGACCACCGAGATGTGCAACCCCGCGAGCAGCACACCCATAGTTTCCTGGAGATGATTCCTTTCTGTGCCGTCTCTTTTATGCTGATACTACATTGGGATCAGTTTGCCGCGCTGTTTGGCAAAGGAGATACGAAGCCAGATTTTAGTATCCGATGGAAAGAGATTCCGGTACGTCCTTCTTATATTGCCGGAGCTTTGGCCGCACTAGGCGCAGGTATTGCCCTGCCTTACGGAGAAGAAATTTACCGCTGCTGGCAGGCAGAAAAACAAGGACTGGTAGGCACAGATACGCCACTGTTCGTAAAAGAAAGAGTAGCAGAAAAAGAGAAGGTCTGACAAAAACATAAATCAGTTTGGAAGTTGGATTTTTAGTATCATTTCATTTACTTTTAAGAGACCTTATCATTAGCTTAACAATTGGTCAACTAGATGCTAATTTCTTTAGCGAAACAACAGGCAAATAGGATTTTTGATCAATATGGTCAGGTGATAAGGTAGCTTACTATAGATACTTTTTTCAAAGCATAAGCATGATACGAAGTGACTAGCTATAGCATTTGCTGCGGTCGGTTCAGTGAGAGCATGGTGCGTTCTTAGCTTATCAATTCAATTTATTTTGTATTGTCTTTACTATCACTCATACCACACTTTAAATTTTACGCGCCATGAAACACTTGTATTACGCTTTCGGCATTGTCTCTATGCTATGCCAGTGGGTCGCCTGCCCTGCCTATGCACAAGTAGGTGTGCAGTGGGAAAAGGGAACCTATCAGGATTTTCCCAATTTTCAGACAAAAGATGTCATTGCTACAAAGGATAGTAGCCATTTGCTCGTAGGATATACGCCCGGAGGGTATAATAGCGTGAATGATTATCAGATCATCAAGATAGACCTGCAAGGGAATAAACTGTGGGAAAAGACCTTTGGAGGTAAAAAGAATGATGAGCTGTATACAGCCGTAGCTACTGCCGATGGCGGTTACCTGCTGGGCGGCGTTTCCAATTCACCCATATCAGGAGATAAAAGCCAGGGCAACCAAGGTGACTTTGACTACTGGGTCATTAAGGTGGATGCTCAGGGTAATAAAGAATGGGACAAAACCTTTGGTGGCTCCAAGGCAGATGTATTGCACAAGGTTGTGCTGGCACCAGACGGAGGGTACCTGCTTGCTGGCACTTCCCGCTCCGGCGATTCGTATGAAAAAAGCCAGCCTTCCAGAGATGCTTATCCAAATTGCAGCAGTTATTGCCAGAATGGTGACTACTGGATAGTGAGGATAGATGCATCAGGTAAAAAACTCTGGGATCGTACTTTTGGAGCCAGTGCCAAAGAACAACTTGAAGACGCGGTGGCAGACGAAAACGGGCGGTATTTGCTAGTAGGCTGGTCTACTTCCGGTGCTTCCGGCGATAAGAGCGAACCGGGCCGGGATGATTATACAGAAGAATATTGGGTAGTCAACGTAGATGATGAGGGAAATAAAGTGTGGGACAAAACACTTGGCGGGCCTTATATGAGTGTGGCAAAAGCTGGCGCAGCAACCGCCGACGGAGGCTACATTATTGCCGGCTTTTATGTGCCGCCCAGTATTTACCCACCTTATTATGAATTGGGAACAGTAGATCATAAAATCATCAAATTAGATGCAGCCGGAGAGATTGTATGGGAAATTAACCGTGGAGGAAATTATGATGATGTACCCACCAACATGGTTGCTGCTGAAGATGGCGGATTTCTGATCGTTGGCCGCTCCAACTCAGATGCTTCAGGAGCCAAAAGCGAAGGTATTCTGGGTCATGATGAGTCTAATGCGGGTGGTAACCGGCCTTTTGATGCCTGGATCTACAAGATCAATAGCGCGGGGAAAAAACTCTGGGATAAGACGCTTCCCGGAGGCTCAGAATTGGCTGTAGCACCTACACCCAATCAAAGCTATGTGCTTGCCGGCAACTACTACATTCAATATATCCACGAAACCGATGTAGTGATCAAAGGCTTCCGGCTGGTCAATGCCGAAACTGGTAAAGACATAGGCTGGCTCAAAAACAAAGACCTGCTGGAACTCAATAAATTGGGTAACCCAAAAATGAATATCAAGGCTATTCCTTCTCCGCTGAAAGTAGATAGCGTAATTTTCAAACTCACCGGTCCGGTAGCGCACCAAAGCACCGAAAGGTACTGGCCTTATGCTTTGTTTGGCGACAAGGCTGGGGATGATGACAGAGTGTACCTCGGCAAGAAGCTAAGACCTGGCAACCGGTATGTGCTGTCTGTGGTGCCTTATCTAGATGGCTATGCAGGAGCAGAAAAGAAGATTGAATTCAGAGTGACGCAGGAGTTTAATATCACGCTGGAGTGGGCTACCGGAAGTGGCGAAACAGGAGAACTTACAGATGGTAGCGAATTGCCTAATGAATATCTCACCGTGTTTGCGCATTTTAGCCCGGAAAATATACCAGGCGTGCGGGTTGATTTTGAACTTTCCGGACCCATCAATCATACTCAGATAGAAAACGCATCTCCCTATGTGCTGTTTGGAGAATTTGTAGAATACCATTATGAAGGTGTAAATTACAGGTTGTTTCCCCCTGGTGCATATACTTTGAAAGCTGTCCCCTATCTCTTTGACAAAGCAGGCCCGGAGCGTATCATTTCTTTTACAGTGACTGCACCCGAAGATGCAAATGCTGCACAAACTTCTAGTGTAGAAGTATTTCCAGTGCCCAGCACAGGCATCTTACAGGTAGAACACGAAAACATGGCTAATGCAACGTTGCAGGTTATCGACTTCACAGGTAATACAGTCCTAACCAAGCCACTCGGTACACAATCTATGGAAACGCTGGATCTGTCCTCTTTCAAAAAAGGGATTTACTATGTGAAAGTTCTTAGCCAAGAGGGTGTGACCACAAAACGCATAGTGATAGAGTAAAAACAATTCGGCTTTCCTTTCATCCGGTTTTCTCGCTATTGACCAAACCTTGCGGGATACAATCAGTTCTATTGCTTTCACAAATTAAAAACAGCAAATTATGAGAACGATTATATTAGAACAGCCGGGTGCTGTTGAAAACCTGAAGCTAACCGATACGCCTAAGCCATCACCAAAATCAGGTGAGGTGCTGGTGCAGGTAAAAGCTATCAGCGTCAACCCGGTAGATGCGAAAACCAGGGCTGGCAAGGCCATGTACGAGCAGCTTGCCAAAGACAAACCAGTAATCCTGGGCTGGGATATTGCCGGAGAAGTCACAGCCGTTGGAGAAAATGTGGATAAGTTCAAAACTGGGGATGCCGTATTTGGTATGGTCAATTTCCCCGGACATGGCAAAGCCTATGCCGAGTATGTGGCGGCTCCGGCAGACGATTTGGCACATAAGCCGGAAAATGTTTCATTTCAGCAGGCGGCTGCCACTACGCTGGCAGCACTCACCGCGTGGCAGGTACTCACCCAACAGGCCAGGTTACAATCTGGCGAACGGGTGCTGATCCATGCGGCCTCCGGTGGCGTAGGGCATTTTGCCGTGCAGATTGCCAAACACATAGGTGCCTATGTGATCGGCACGGCCTCGGAAGCCAATGCTGATTTCTTGAAAGAACTGGGTGTAGATGAGCATATAGATTACAAAAAAGTGAAGTTTGAAGAAGCTGTCAAAGATATAGATGTAGTGCTTGATACGATAGGGGGTGATAATACCACGCGTTCTTTCGATACAGTGAAACAGGGCGGACGGCTTATCACTATTGCAGGAAGCATTGATGAGGAAAAAGAGAAGTTAGCCAAAGAGAAAGACATCAAGGCAGAAAGGTATATGGTGCATTCCAGTAGCAAAGATATGGAACAACTGGCAACCCTGATGCAGTCAGGTGAGATCAGGCCGTATATATACAAAGAATATGCATTGGAAGATATGCAACAGGCACACCAGCAGATAGAAACCGGCAAGACCAAGGGAAAGATTGTAGTCATTCCTTAATTAGGAGACGGGAAGCCGCAGACCGGAGGCAGAACGAATAAATAATTCGGTATCCCGTTTCCTGTCTCCCTTCTATTCTGCTAACGCTTTTTCAATCACTCGTTTTTCTTCCGTAGGGAACGGAATCCTAAGAGCAGCGGCGTGGCCTTTATCCGACATTTTATTCCATGTTTTAGCTACAATGTCTACCAGTTTTTCTTCGCTGTGCTGCTTAACAAAGTCGCTGAAATAGTACTTCAGAAAGACCAAGCAAATGACATCTTCCAGCATCTGTGTTTCCGGGTCGCTTTTTAGCTTCTTTTTGTTGAGCAGAAACTTCACTTTGTCTATCACTTCTTTGTCATAACCTTCGGCTTTCATAATACTAGCCGCTTTCTCGGCATGAAACATCTTCAGGTCGGTGCGCCACTTCAGGTAACCTTTGCGGTCCATCGGATAGCTATCGCGGGGAATAGTCCACCGCTGGATATGCTGGCAGCGAGCCGCAAGTTGCAGGCACTCCGAAGCATCCGGCGCAAAATCTTCCATCACATCGCTCATGCGTTGGCCATAAAGCATTTCTTTGGGCACCGCCTTGCCTTCTTCATCAACTTCTTTATGGGGATCTAATGCATTGGCTGCATCAAAAGCGGCAAGTGTACGGTTGAAACGGGTTCGATCTATAATATTCATTTATTTATCTTTTTTGAGCCAGTCGGCAGTTACTTCATTGAGTTTTTGGACTTTATATTCAAAATCGCCTTTCAACTGGTCGCGCACCTCTTTGAGGTTATCAAGCAGTTGCTGTACATCATCCGGAATAGCCTCTTCCAGATACTCACGGATGCGTTTGGTGAGCGTAGGAGATTTGCCATTACTAGAAATGGCAATCTTCAAATCACCTTTTTTCACCACCGAACTTAGGTAAAAGTCACACAGATCAGGGGTATCAGCCACGTTGGTCATGATATGCTTACGCCGGGTGATCTGCCTGATCTTTTCGTGCAGGCGACGATCATTGGTTGCCAGAAACACCAGGTCTTTGCCCCGCAGGTAATGTCTGCGAAACTCACTTTCTATGACTTTCACATGCGGATGCTGCGTAGCCAGCGCGTAAATTTCTTGCTGAAGAATTTCTTTACCAACCAGCATCACGTGAGTCTGGGGACTATTTTTCAGAATAGCCTGTAGCTTTTCCAGGCCCACATAGCCGCCACCTACCACCAGCACTTCCAGTTCATGTAGCTTGAAGAATACGGGAAACAGTTGGTTACCCGCATTGTTGTCTGATGGTAGTATTTCACGCTGGTTGGTCATGATAGCTATTTGTATTACATGATAACGAAAGATAAGCCTGCTATGGCTAAGTTAATGTCTTTTTCATACACAAACTATAGGCTAGGTTTGCATAAGAGCCATAGTTGGGGATAAGTACATAGCCGTTTTTCTGATACATGCTGACTGCTTCCGGTTGGCGTTTGCCCGTTTCCAGCATCATAGCCGTGTTTTGCAGTTCGCCAGCCCAGGTTTCCAACTCCTTGAGTATACGGGAAGCAATGCCCGTACCTCTGTGTGCTGGTGTCACATACATGCGCTTTAATTCCACACTTTGATCATCAAATCGCTTAAAACATCCACACCCCACAGGCTGGTCATTCAGGTAAGCAACTACCACAGTCTCCAGCAATTTGATGTCGTTATGTCGGTTGTACAAAGCTTGTATGGGTCCGTAACGTTCCCGCAGGTCTATGTCCAGTGCTTCTACAAGTGTACAAAAATCCTTGTCATCGCTGTTGGTTCTTTTAAGGGTGAGCATGGAAAGGAAAAAGGGTTTTGGAGGAGTTTGTCTTATGTAATATACAGCGTGTTTCTTACACTCAGGCTGATGTTTCCGCTCGTACAAAACTGGTCGCACAACGCACAGCATCCCTTACATCTTCTACAGAAAGGTGGGGATAATACTGGACAATATCTTTTTCAGTAGCTCCGGAGGCAATCCATTCGAGAATTATCTCTACACTAATGCGTGTATTTTTGATAATAGGTTTCCCGCCCAGAATGTCCAGATTTGATATGACGGTCGACATGTTATCTGTTGTTTGTACTACATATTGCATACGATTTTGTGTAAGCATAGTTTAGTGCAGGAACTCTGCGAATTTATTTGAAAAACCTGTACAAACTCCAGGGTTCTTTTTTGGGTTTCACGTTATTGGGTTCAACCCTGAAAAAAAGTTTAAAACCCCAGCCAGTATTATTCAATGTTGGGGAATCGCTATAGGATTTGACGGCTTTTAAAGTCCAGTATGACCGTGGAGAAAGGGTATAACCTCCACTGATTCCAACAAACAAGTCAGTCATAGGTAGCCTAATCCTTCTTTCTACACCCAATCCCAACTCAAGTTTGGGAGCAACAGCATGGTATTTATTTTGTACTACTTCCGGGTCATTCAGGGTAGAAAGACTGCTGTTGAACGTTGAGTCGCCATAGATTTGAGATACGGTAAGCTTGCCCCAATCCCATCCGATAGACAAATAAGGATACAGCAACCAGCTTTCGTTAGCAATCACATCATAATGGCCTGTTATTGATAACTGAAACAATTCCAGTTTGCTCTCCAAACTCGAGCGAGTGCCATCATCGGCTGTTCCCAGATAGGATAACTCAAAAGATGCATAGGAATTTTGAGTAGGTCTTCTACCTGTGAAGCCTAGAGAAAATCCTACAATACCAGATTCCAAAGGTGCCAGTCCATTGCGTATCAGGTTGTCATTCAAAGCAGACACATCCATGAATCTTCCGGCTATACCAAGATAGAAACCAGAAACAGATTTGTACGCTGTTTTGACAGAATCATCTTCCTGTGCCAATGCCTGTCGCTGCAACAGACATAACAATATAGTGCTTATTACAATAATTTTTATGCGGTACATATGCGATCTCCACTTTTTTAGCGGAGATAAATGTTCTTACATATTATGCAATAATTTTTTTTGTTATTAAGAAAGCAATGCAAAAGTTGCAGACAGGAGGTATGTATATCAAAGAGAAAGCTATCCCCAAGGTGTGCATTCAAATGCCCCATATTGTGGAACAACGCTTCTACACTTAAACATGCCGGATTTATTTATTAGCTTCAGCCATGTTGTGTATCGTTAAGCAAAACAGAACCTAGGGTGACACCCAGGGCAAAAATGGCAATACTTAAAGCAATTTTACCGACCGACATTCTGGCAGAAATAGCAATGTTGTCGCTTAACGCATTCTGCGAAGATGCGCTTTTATCACCAAGCGTAAAATCATCTCTGCTGGCTGTCTTTGAAGGCAACATATTTAGATGCTGCGCCGTATGTGCCATTGCATCAGTATAATGCTGCCATGCCTCGTATGGCAAACCAGTCAGCCATGTTTGGTTCAGAACGTAATCATCGCTGATAGCAGCTGTCTGCTGGCTGAAAACTATATTTTCTGTTTCAGGGAAAAATGTATCTAAAGTGAGCTTAGCGTTTCCATAAGTTACATAGCTGCTTAGCATAAAAACAGATAAAAGTGCAAAAAAGGCCAGTCGGATAGTATATTTCATTGTAGTGTGTCGTTTTTACAGCCTTTTACAAAGTGTGTGCCAACATAGTAAAGTGCATAGACGAATGGCGAGTACTTTGGGCAGATTTGGGGTTAGCGCACCTATAAATAGCGAGTAGTTTTTACATATTTTCACTAACTTGTCTTCCGCCATTGTTGGTTTTGTAACCAACTTTTATCTCTACTGTATGTTTGCCAGATGTGCATAAGCTCTCTACCATCCAAAAGACCAACGGGAGCAAAAAAACTTTCATTTCAAAGCCTACACTTCACTCCTGAGCACTTCCAGCGGCGGACGGTTGATCACACTCCGGCTGTTGGATAATCCTATCAACACAGTAAGTAGTGTGATGAGCACATAGGTAATGATGGCAGGCAAAAGCGGCGGATGAAAAGGTACTTCAAAGCTAAACACAGCCAATGCCCAGCTGCTGAGCAGCGCGATCAGAATGCCGGTGAGGGCGGCCAGGCTTCCCAGAAAGAAATACTCAAAAGCATTGATGCTCAATATCTGCTTCCGGCTCGCTCCTATCGTTCGCAATAACACACTTTCCTGAATGCGCTGGTATTTGCTGATGATCACCGACCCGATGAGCACCAAAATACCGGTGACGATGCTGAAGAAAGCCATAAACTTAATCACAAATGACACTTTGCTGACAATATCGTCTAACGTTTGCAGAATGAGGTCGAGGTCAATGATGGATACGTTGGGGAATTGCTGCACGACTGCCTGCTGGTAACTGGCGGCCTGCTGTGCGGAATCTACCCGCGTCATAATGACCCAGAATTTGGGTGCCTTCTCCAGTACGCCTTTCGGGAAAAGCACCAGAAAGTTGGTTTGCATCCGTTCCCAATCAATATCCCGCAGACTGCCAACGTAGGTATCTATCAGTGCTCCCTGCACGTTGAAGGTGATCTTATCGCCCACGCCTACCTGCATATCTTCGGCAATGCCTTTATCCAGAGAAATAAAGATACTGTCTTGCGGAGAGTCCACAGTACCTTTCCAGGTGCCTGCTGTCAGCTCTTCCGTATCGGCCAGCGTATCTCGATAGGTAACGCGGTATTCACGGTTGAGTACCCAGTTTGGGATGTGCAAGGTGGTGTCCTGCTTCATCTGTGCTACAGATTGATTTTTGATTCCTTCCAGGCGCATCGTCACCACGGGTACTTCCTGCATCACGGGCAATCCACGTTGCTGCGTAATGTCAGCAATGGGTGCTACCTGCTGGTCTTGTATATCGAACAGCACCATATTGGGCTGATGCTCACTGGCACTCAAAGACACCTTTTCCAGCAACATACCCTGTATAAAAAACAACGTCGCAATCAGGGCGGTACCCAGCCCAACAGTGATGACCAGCACCAGTGTCTGGTTGTTCGGCCGGTACAGGTTCGATAAACTCTGCCGCCAGATGTACGACCAGTTGACTGGAAAATACTTTCTCACCAGCCAGATGATCAGTTGCGCTATGCCTGCCAGTGCCACGAATGCCAGCAGTATGCCGCCAGTAAAAAAGAGCGACTCTCTAAGTTTGCCCAACTGTAGATAGGCAAAGCCTTCCACAAACAGCACAATCAGTCCGTAGATCAGGTACCGGCTTCTGTCTGTCTGTTGGTTTTCCTGCGAGGCCCTCAGCACGGTGAGGGGCGATATCTTTCTGATACTCAGCAAGGGCAGGAGCGCAAAAAGTATGGAAACGGTCATCCCCAGCAGGATGCCTTGTGCAATGGCTTCCCAGGAAACGGCAGCGTCTACGGCTACCGGCAAAAACTCTGCAAACAGTTGTGGCAGGTAAAACTGTATCAACGTGCCTAATAAAGCACCCACAACAGAGCCGATCAGCCCCATACAGGCAATCTGGATCAAGTAGATGCCCAAGCCTTGTTTGCCTTTGCCACCCAGGCACCTGAGAATGGCAACGGAAATAATTTTATCTTTGATATAGATATGCACAGAACTGGCAACGCCCAGGCACCCCAGCAGCAGTGCTACAAAAGCCACCAGGTTGAGAAAACCAGTCAGGTTCCGGTAAGTATCGCCTATTTCCTGCTTCCTTTCTGCTACCGTGTCATACTGCACTTCATCTTTTTTCAGCCGGGGTTCAATCACTTCCTTGAGCAGTGCATCTACATCGGTTTTGTCATCAAACTTATAATAGGCTTTGTAATTGATCCGACTGCCCTTTTGCAACAGACCGGTAGCGTCCAATTGCTGCATCGGAATAAATACAGGCGGCGCAATGCTGGTAGAAATACCTGCCTGCCCCGGTACTTTATCCACACTGCTACTGATATAAAAAGTCTGGTTGCCTACCTGAATAGAATCGCCGGGCCGGGCATTGTATTGCAGCAATAGTGTATGATCTACCAGGGCATTCTGCTTTTGGTTCAGTGCTTTTCTGCCGTTGGCAGGGGTTGTTTCTATGTCACCATAAAAAGGAAACCCTCCCTGGATAGCCCGCACTTGTACCAACCGGGAACCACCGTTTTCAGGAAACAGCACCATAGACGCAAAGCTCACCTCAGAGGCAGCAGCCGTGCTCATTGAGTCAAGAAAGGCAAGCACAGAATCGGGCAAGGGCTGGCGTGCTTCCAATACCAGATCTGCACCCAGCAATTTTTTGGCTTCACCGTTGATATCACGTTGCATATTATCGCCAAAGGAATTAATAGCAACCAGTGCCGCAATGCCCAGCACAATACTGCTCATAAACAGGAACAATCGCGAACGGTTTCTGCGGCTATCTCGCCAGGCCATTTTGGTAAGCCAAAGGAAATTCATAGGTTGTTGGGGATTAGGGGTTGGCAATCAAATCAATTCATACGATTGATAAGGGTATTTATCCACTCTTTGAATCGCGGACATTTTTGTAGAGTTAGGTCAATCCCATGCTCCTCAATGATCAGGTTACCGTATAACACTTTGTCATAACCAGGAATAATTCTTCTCAATCTTTTAGAAGGTGCCGTAGTTGGTCCATCGTTGATATCTTCGGGATTTTTATATGCTTCTATGATTTGTTTTACTTCAGATAAAATCTGAGAGTTACTGTCAAAAAGTGCTGCAAATCCTTCGTCAGAAGTGAAAAGCAGTGCTTCAAATTCGTGTAGTTGGATATATGGCATAAACCTAGAGTCATTGATATCTGCTGCTATTCCTTCTTCAAGTTTTGCTACCTTTTGAGAAGCTTGGCTCAGTGTTTTTAACTCACTAAAATTTGGAAAAGAAGAAGGAATTCTATAAAAATCTATTAATGATGATACCAGAATGTCGCTCTCTTGTCGCAGATACCTCATGACATCATTTCTGAATTTTTGATAATGTAATCCTTTGCTGGTGGTTGCTTTGATGGGCCTTACATCATAGATACCATACTGATTTAGATAAGGTAGAAGTGTTTGCTTGATGAATTCTTCTTCCGTATCACCTTCCACCACAATAATAATTCCTCTCATTATAGTCTGCCTCCTATTACATTTTTTTCCCAGAGTTCGCCCAGACTATAATCCTCTAACCAATCTTTTAGATCAAGTTCATTGAGCCTATGAAATACTGTTTGTTTATCTTTCCTTTCGACCACCAGCACATCTTCTGGCATAAAATTATCGAGCAAACCAACCGACTGGGTAGATACAATTAACTGGCTTTTTTCAGAGGCACTTTTAATCAAAGCAGCTAACTTATTAATAGCAAAGGGATGTAAACCCAGTTCAGGTTCATCGATGATCATAGTTTTTGGTAGTTCGGGTTGAAGCAGTAGAGTAGTCAGTGCTATCATCCTTAAAGTTCCGTCTGACAAATTATAAGCATTAAAATACTGATCAGAACCTTTTTCCAGCCATACTAAATCAATAAGCTCTGGATTGATCCCATCAGGAGCTAGGTCAAAACGATCAAAAAAAAGCGCAATAGACTGAATGGTTTTTTCAATAACTTTGAAGCTTCCGGCATTAGTTTGCTGTAGTTTATACAGAAAAGCCGCCAAATTACTTCCGTCTTCCCGCAACCATCGGTTGTCTTTGATTTTATTGGCCTGTTTAAATGTAGAAGAACGGCTAGTATCATGGAAGTGGTAGATGTTAAATTCACTGAAATATTTTTTCAAATAACCTTCTACACCATACTGTAAAGGACTTACCTGAAAAATAAAACTCTCTTCTCTGCCACCGTACTGATCACAGTACCAATCGATATTATGTGCCCGACTGCGGTTAAAACAGCCTTTCTCATTTTTAAAGATCAAGCTGTTCCGCTGATCTGGAATAAGCTCAAATTCATATTTATTGGTGATTTTATCTTCGTTGTTTTTAAAAATAATGCTCCCTTTCAAAGATTCAGAAACTTTTCTTCCAAAGTAAAGCACATTATCTACTCTGTTAAAAGCAATGGCGTTTTGTAATTTCTGTCTGCGAATATTATAAAGCAATTTAAAAAACCCTATAAAATTACTTTTTCCCACGCCATTCGCTCCGATCAGAATATTGATAGGATTGAGTTCAACGTGTGCTTTCCTGATAGATTTAAAGTTTTCTATTTCTACGGATGCAATAGCCATACATTTACAGTTTTCATACGAATATAAAAAAATAGTTGTTCCTTCCTACTCCTTCACATCTACCGATTCCTGGATCAGGCTGTCGTAGGCAATCCGGCCACCTTTGATCTGAATGATGCGCTGGGTCTTTTGTGCCAGTTCCATATCGTGGGTCACCAGTATCATGGTGGTGCCTGCTTCTCGGTTCAGGTCAAAGATGAGTTTTTCTACGTAGGTACCGGTTTCTTCATCCAGGTTGCCGGTAGGCTCATCGGCAAAGAGAATGGCTGGCCGGTTGGAAAAAGCACGAGCAATGGATACGCGCTGCTGTTCTCCTCCGGAAAGCTGCGTAGGATAATGGTGCCTGCGGTCTGCCAGTCCTACCTTGTCCAGCAGATCAAGTGCTCTGGCTCCTACATGTTTCTCTCCCCGCAGTTCCAGCGGAATCATCACGTTCTCCAAAGCAGTGAGCGCAGGCATCAGGTTAAAATTCTGGAAGACAAACCCTACATACTGGCTACGCACGGCTGCCCGCTGGTCTTCTGTCAGATGATCCAGCGGATGTCCATGCAATATGACAGAGCCGGTTGTGGCCCGGTCAAGTCCTGCGCAAAGTCCTAGCAGGGTTGTCTTACCACTTCCCGAAGGACCTACAATGGCGCAGCTGTCGCCCTTTTGCAGGGCAAAGTTCACACAGTCCAGTACATGCAATGGTTTATCTCCACTACGGTAAGTCTTTGTCAGGTCTTTTACTGCCAGAATTGGCCCTGCCACAGCATCATCTTTCATATCCTCTACATCTGTTTAATGGAAGCGAACCGATTTTTTTTATATACGTAACTACTCTTGTCTTGTAACGCGATATTTGAGTAAAAGTCGCACTCACTTGCTTTTTATTGTATGAAATACGCACTGAACCTTATATGTCTAGCCTGTTTTTCTTCCTTATTGCTGGCCTGCCATGCCGATACACAGCAAACATCCTCAGATGCTTCGGTACCAAGTGATAGGGCACAGACAACCACCCGCCAACAAGGAAGAGCAGTAAAAAAGACCATCTTGTTCTTTGGCAACAGCCTCACCGCTGGCTACGGACTGGATGACCCAGCAAATGCCTTTCCCGGACTTATCGATAAAAAGCTGGATTCGCTGGGTTATGATTTTCAGGTGATCAATGCCGGACTAAGCGGCGAGACTACGGCCAGTGGCAAAAATCGCCTGACGTGGGTGTTGGACAGGCAACCGGTAGCTATTTTTGTGCTGGAACTCGGGGCCAACGATGGCTTGCGGGGCATCAGTCCGGAAGAAACCCGCAAAAACCTGGAAGCGATCATCCGTCAGGTAAAATCTACTTACCCGGAAGCAAAAATATTACTGACAGGCATGATGGTGCCGCCCAATATGGGTAAAGCCTACAGTGATCAATTCCGAAAAGTATTCCCAGAGATTGCACAAAAAGAAAACGTAGCATTGCTACCCTTCTTATTACAGGATGTAGCAGGCGAACCGTCGCTTAACCAAAGCGACGGTATTCACCCTACTGCCGAAGGCAACCAGATTGTTGCCAAAAATGTATGGAAAGTATTGAAGAATATGTTGCCTGCTGTTTAGTATAATTGATAATCAAATGTTGAAGAAAGACACGAAGTGTTTATTTAAAAAGTCCACCGAGTGTCTTCCCAATGTCGCCTTTGAGCATATCACCCAGATCTCCGCTACCAGCACCACCTAGCATACTCATAATAGAAGACTGGTTCATGCCTTGCTCACTGGCTTTGCCAAGGATGTTCTTCAGAATAAAAGGAATGGCAAATCCAGCCACCTTCTGAGACATATCAGGACTTAGGCCCAGTTTGGAACCCAGATCACCCGCGTATTTCATAATCATGTTGGATGTAATAGGGTTGTTGGCTACGTCTGTATTCTTATCAAAAAGCCCCATCAGGCCGCTCAGGTTGCCTTGTTTCACCTCGTCCTGCACAGTGCCTACCATATTATCTTTGGCCAATACGGCAGCATCGTTAACTTTGTCTTCGGGTATGCCCTGCTCACCGCTACCTGTGAATTTCTGCATCATTTCGCCTTTCAGGCTGGATAAAATCTGGTCAATCATGGTATAATCGTTTTGTAGTGTCTAATAATATGAAATGTTAGGACTCTAAAGTATCCTCTTATTATTACTCAAAACTCCTATGTATTGTTTGGCAGAACCTGTTAGCAATTATGAACAAAAAAACTTTCAAACTCAAACAGAATAACTTCCATAGCTATTTCTCTTGTTTCAGCCATTTAAGTACTGGCTCAGAATAAATTATATATTAAGATTAGTAACATCGAGGGTAAGCAAACAAAGACATAAAAGATTACTTCTCATGTTGTGCAACTTAACCTTGAGAAACTGGAAAGTGGTCTTTATGTCATTACTCTTTCAAAAGAAAATCATTATCAAGTTTTTAAAATTTACAAGCACTAGAAATAAACTTTTTTGTATACTACGGTACATTTGCCCGAAAGTGGGCTGTGCGGGGCACCCCGTGCCGCCGTGGCCCGGTCCCACAAATCGGAAGTGTACCTTAGTATAACTTTTTTGATATGTATACTTACCTCACAGCTTTTTGAATTCTTAATGATCTTCTTATTTTTGGCACCTAAATCCGGAGCTAAGGAATGTAATAATTAGATTTCTTCCCCAAAATAGCACTTAGTTTTAAGACATGTTTTCCCCATACTATCATAGGCTTGCTAAGATTGTCTCCTTTCTTTCGTTAATTGGTCTGCAATCATCTCAGCCTGCTTCAGTACGGTTTCCGTTGCGATCATTTGCATATCGGGCGGATAGCCATATTTTCTTAATAGGCGTTTTACGGCTACTTTCAGTTTGGCTTTGACGCTTTCTTTGAGTGTCCAGTCTATGGAGGCATTTTGTTTGATGGTTTCGGCCAGCACTACAGCTAGTTCTCTCAACTTGTCCTGCTGCATCAGCTCTTTGGCACTGTCGTTACTGGCAACGGCTGTATAAAAAGCATACTCGAAATCTGTCAAGCCCATTGCTTTGGCTTCATTGTCCATTTTTACAATGTCCTTACTGAGTTTGATCAGTTCCTCAATAACCTCTGCTGCCGTCAATATCTTGTTGTGGTATTTCTTAATGGAATTCTCCAGCATTTCCATCAAGGTTTTGCTTTTTACCAAGTTCTTCTGTGCTCTTGACTTGATCTCATCATTCAAAAGCTTTTTTAGCACTTCCAACGCTACATTTTTATGCTCCATCCCTTTCAATTCCATCAAAAAGTCTTCTGACAGAATAGAAATATCAGGCTTTTTAATACCTGCTGCATCAAAAATATCAATCACTTGTTCAGAAACCAAGGCTTTGTCAATGACTTGCCTGATGGTTGTTTCAATTTCTTCATCGGTTCTGCCGGAACTTGTGCTGTCAAACTTGGCTAATCTGGCTTTTACGGCCTGAAAAAATGAGATTTCATTTTTGGCATCCATTGCCTGATCATGTGGAATGGCAATAGCGAAGGACTTAGAAAGGGCTGTCACTTCGTCAATGTATCTTTTCTTGCCACTATCAAGCCCCAGGATGTGTTCTTCAGCGGCCAGTATCAGGGAAAGCTTTTGGGATGTTTCGGCTTCAAAATAGTTTTCGTAGGCAAAGCCATGAAACATTTGAGAAACTACTTCCAGCTTCTCCAGCATATGTGCTACGGCTTGCTCCTGCAAAATGGTGGGATCACCTTTTCCACCTGCATCGGAATAAAAAGACAATGCTTTTTTCAGGTCTGAGGCAATGCCCAGGTAATCAACGATCAAGCCTCCGGGTTTGTCTTTGTACACCCGGTTGACCCTGGCAATGGCTTGCATCAGGTTATGGCCTTTCATGGGTTTGTCAATGTACAAAGTGTGCATACTTGGCGCATCAAAACCGGTAAGCCACATATCCCGAACGATCACCAATTTTAACGCATCCTCCGGTGCTTTCATTCTTTCGGCAAGCGTTCTCCGCTGTTCTTTGGTGGTATGATGTTTGGCTATTTTGGGACCATCAGAAGATGCCGAGGTCATTACTACTTTAATGATGCCTTTATTTAGATCATCGGAGTGCCATTCAGGTTTCAGGGCAATGATCTCTTCGTAGAGTTCGGCTGCGATTCGGCGGCTCATACTAACAATCATTCCTTTGCCTTTGAACACTTCCTGCCGCTGCTCAAAATGGGCAACAATGTCTCGCGCAATATTCTTGATCCGGTTCTCGCTTCCTATCAAGGCTTCCAACTGCGTCCATTTGGCCTTTGCCTTTTGGGTATCGGTTAGCTCTTCCTCCTTGAGTTCTTCTTCTAAATCATGAACCAATTGCTTCCCTTCTTCACTCAGGTTCACTTTGGCCAAACGGCTTTCATAGAAAATGCGAACAGTAGCACCATCTTCCACAGCTTGGGCTATGTCGTAGATGTCTACATAATTGCCGAATACAGCCGGTGTGCTCACATCGCTATTTTCGATAGGGGTTCCGGTGAACCCTAAATAGGTGGCATTAGGCAAGGCATCACGCATATACTTGGCAAAGCCATACACGATTTTCTTGCCAATGACATTGCCCTGTTCGTCTTTGGCATCAATGGTCTTTGCTTTGAAACCATACTGTGTCCGGTGGGCTTCATCCGCAATGACAACAATGTTTTTTCTTTCTGAAAGCGTCTCATATACATTGCCTTCTTCGGGCTGAAATTTTTGGATGGTGGTAAACACCACTCCACCCGAAGCCACTTTGAGCAAATCTTTTAATTGAACTCGATCTTCTGCCTGAACGGGGTCTTGTCTTAGCAATTGCTTGGAGGCAGCAAAAGTATCAAATAGCTGATCGTCCAGGTCGTTTCGGTCGGTAATGACCAATATGGTAGGGTTATCCAACGCCAACACAATTTTGCCTGTGTAGAAGACCATTGACAAAGATTTTCCGCTTCCCTGCGTATGCCATACTACGCCACCTTTTCTGTCACCAACTGATTGGCTTTTTACGCCAACCACGCCATAGCTTTCAGGCGACTCAGCTACCACTGCGGCCATCACTTTGCTTGGTGGGGTTTCTTTTTCCGGCACATAACCCGATGCTCTCAAAGTAGATTCTACGGCTCTGTTTACGGCATAGTACTGGTGGTAGGCTGCCAATTTCTTGACCGTAGAAATAGTGGTAATGCCTGTTACTGTATCCTCCTTGCTTGATTTTTCAAAGACAATAAAATGCCGGATGAGGTCAATCAGCGTTTCCTTGTTCAACATGCCTTGAATCAAGGTTTCCAGCTGACTGACCAGATGGGAGGCTTCTGCTTTGCCATCGGCTGATTTCCAGGCCATGTAGCGGCTGAAACCTGCTGACAAAGAACCGGCTTTGGCTTCCAGTCCATCGGAAATGATATTGAAGCCATTGTAGGTAAACAGGCTTGGAATGATGGCTTTGTAGGTTTCTATTTGCTTGAAGGCTGACTGAATAGTAGCGTTTTCATCGGCTGCATTTTTTAACTCCATTACCACCAGCGGAATGCCATTGATAAAAAGAATGACATCAGGGCGTTTATTATTTCCATTTTCAACAACGGTGAACTGATTAGCAACTACAAAATCATTGTTATGTGGATGTTTGAAATCTATGAGCCAGACCCGGTCGCCCCGGTCATCTCCGTCTACCCGTTTGGAAACAGGAACACCTTCCGTAAGCAGCCTGTGAAAGGTTTCGTTATTGGCTAATAGTTCCGGTGACGCAATGCGTTGTATTTCTTTAATGGCTTCATTTTGTGCATCAAGAGGAATGGTTGGGTTTATGTTTCGGACTGCCTGTTGAAGCCGGTTTAGTAATAGCACTTGCTCCAAACTATCACGCTCGGGCGTTTCGCTATCAGGCACTATCTCTGGCGCATAGATATACTCATAACCGAGCTTGTCTAATAACTCAATGGCGAATGCTTCTATGCTGTTTTCTGTGATGCGTGTCATAATGCATAAAATTTATCCTCATTCCATCTCGAGGGGTTGTTGATGATATAATTTGAAATGGTTGTGTAGGATTGATCATTACGGATGATATGATCGTGATAGCGGGATTGCCAAGCAAAATCAGCATGGATTTGACGGGCATGTTTGGTTATAGATGATTTAAAACCCCGAACAATAGATGCCAGGTTTTTGGATTGGGGGGCAAATGAATTTTTGTTTTCGGTTTGCGTGGCGGTGGTAGAGACGCGATGCGTGGCGGTGGTAGAGACGCGATGCATCGCGTCTCTACGATGTTCCAAATTAAATTCATTTTCCCCAATGACAATGATACCATGAAAATGGTTGGGCATCA
Organism: Cyclobacteriaceae bacterium; assembly: GCA_958296015.1. Lineage (GTDB taxonomy): Bacteria > Bacteroidota > Bacteroidia > Cytophagales > Cyclobacteriaceae > JAJNNC01. The sequence continues at coordinate 242,810 of CATQIH010000020.1, read as the reverse complement.
CCACAAATGCCCCCAATTCTAAATGCATGTCTGGCCGTATTTGCGGTGTTTTTATCCATTCATTTTCTGCGATTATCCCAATTTCCAACAAACACATTTTCCCATCAACCACATCACCAAAAAAACATTGCCGGTTTTGGGTGCAGATCGTCACAAAATACGCAGCAGCCCACCCATAATCCCACCAGGAGGCACGGGCAGAGGGGATGCGGTATTTGTTGCGGAACAGGTTATCCATCTTATTTTAGAAAAAGCGAAAGTTGTGGATGCTTTACATGCTCTGTATCCTCCACCCTTACCTCGCCGCTCATTAATTTTGGCAATAAAGTATCCCGAAGAGCAGTAAGGGTGCGGATTTGGTTTTTGTTTGTTTTTATTTTTAAAAATATTGGTTCTGTTATCAGATTAAATTCTTGTACCAGATACGTGGTTGGAATGTTCACCTGGATGCTATGTGCAAGGTTTCTGTTCAGACCAGGTACTGCTGAATCAGTGTTCATTTCATCTAATTTTAAAACTTTGAGAAGTAGATACTCATAATACAAGCCTTTTGAACCTCGTCTGCTCGTAATATAGAATGTTGTATCAATAGGATAGAAATTTTCAAATGAATAGTTAATTACTCCAAGTGTTCCTTTTCTACCTGTAACTATACCTGGACCTTCAACCAAATATTCAGAATGATGCCCAACAATTCCATTTGATCCATAAACTGGAAATCCATTTCCACTTCTATCACTATCTTTTAATCCTTTTCCATAATTAAAATTAACTATATCACCCAAAACTCCCTCCTCCCACTCCTCCTTTGCCTCCACCACAAACCACTGTCTGAACAGCGCTTCCGCCATAGATTCCAAAGTGGCGTTTTGGCGGTGCAACAGGTCTATTTTATCATCTAAACTGCTAAGAACGGAGGCAATGTCACGTTGTCCGGAGAGAGGAGGAATTATAATATCTTCCAAATGCAAATGATTGCGATTTACACCAGGGACTGTGCTCTTGTCGCTATACTTTTCAAAGTCAAATGAATGTAAAAAATAGAAAATAAACTTTGGATCATTCCCCTTAAAATCGGTGATATAAAGTGTTGTATTCAATGGCCAAAAGGGCTTATCTACATAGTATACGCTTCCAATTGTACCATATCGTCCAGTTACAACGCCTGGTGCCGAAACTTTATACTCATCATGATAACCACTTATTCCAGATGAAGAAACTATTGGAATCAAACCCTCTTTTCTCTCAGATTTAGGCAAGTCATAGCCTCTTTTAAAATTCAAAACATCGCCCAACTTACACTCCTTCCACTCACCCATTAGCTTATATTCTTTAAAAGGTTCAACATGGTAATGGCTTCTGCATCCATTTTAGAAAAGGCAAACCACTTTTTGCCCAGGTCTTTGAGTGAGGCACCAATATGGTAGAGTTCTGTCGGTCGGCGTTCCGATTCGTCAATGATCAGAAAACGGTCGTGTGTGGCTTTCAATTCTTTGATGTCAATGGGTGTGTATTGGGTATTGTATTTCTGTGCGTCCAGCTTTAGTTGTTTACTGATGTTTTTGGTGTAAAAAGTCACCTGCACACCTTTTTTTCGCTTACTAAAGAGCGTAAATACGGTATCGTCAATGTAATTGTCTATCAGTATGATGGATATTTTCGCATTGCGGATCAAGCCGGATATAAAGGTGTGTGCATCAAATACCTGTCCATCATAAAAGATGCCTTTGTCGGGTTGTAGCTGTTTGCTTTCCAACGCTTTAAAAATCTGCTCAAATTTCTGGTTAGTCTCTGTTTGCTTAAGTTCCAGCTTGTCCAGTCGCAGAAAGAGGGTAGCGTTGCTGGCAATCAACTTGCTCATTTCCACAAAGGCTCTGATAATTCGGATACTTGTTTCTACCGCCACAGGCGTTCTAATCACCGAGGCCAGCATAGATACGCCCTGTTCTGTAAAGGCAAAAGGTTTGGCACCTCCAAAGTAACTTTTAGATGGTATCACAGATTGTGATACCAGGCTATCAATGTCCTGATCAGTCAATTCAAACATAAAATCATCAGGAAACCTATCCGAATTTCTTCTTACAGCCTGCTTTAAGGTTCTGGTATCCGTTTGGTAAACTTCAGCCAAATCCCTGTCAAGCATTACCTGTACCCCTCTAATGGTAAAGATTCGGTTTTCTATATCTTTCTGCGGAGTGCCGCCCAGAGATAGGATACTGTCTTCTTTGCTCATAGCATCATTGGGCACCATCTACAGATTGTGACTGGTCAGTTTGGGTAATTTTTATCTTAGACAAATTTTCAGCAATTGCTTTATTCAACACAGCTTCTTCCTCTAACTGTGCTTCCAGTTCGGCTTTGAGTGCCGTAAAACGCTCATTAAAATCAAACTCATCTTCATCATCGGGTAAGCCTACATAGCGGCCAGGGGTAAGCACATAATCCAGTGCTTTTACCTTATCAATAGGAGCCGCTGCACAAAAGCCGGGAATATCCTGGTATTCGGGCAATCCCAGAGAGACGCGATGAATCGCGTCTGTACGCCATGCATGGTAGGTGCTGGTAATCTTTTGTATGTCTTCTGCTGAGAGTTCACGGGTGCGGCGGTTGATGAGATGGCCCAGGTTACGGGCATCAATAAAAAGGATTTCATGGCTACGTTCACGGAACTTGGAGACGCGATTCATCGCGTCTTTACCACGGTTACGGCTCATAAACCACAAGGCAGCCGGTATTTGCGTATTCAAAAACAACTTGGCCGGCAGGTTGACAATACAGTCAATCAGATCATTTTCTACCAAGGCTTTCCGAATATCGCCTTCGCCAGAGGTTTTAGAAGTTAATGCTCCTTTTGCTAATACTACACCGGCTTGTCCGCTGGGTGCCAAGTGGTAGATGAAATGCTGCATCCAGGCAAAGTTGGCGTTGCCAACAGGTGGTGTACCATATTGCCAGCGTCCGTCTGTCCGCATCAAATCACCCCCCCAATCGCTCACATTAAACGGAGGATTGGCAATGATATAATCCGCTTTCAGGTCTTTATGCGCATCATTGAGAAAAGAACCTTCGTTGTTCCACTTCACCTGTGAGCTATCAATACCGCGAATCGCCAAATTCATTTTGGCCAAACGCCAGGTGGTTTGGTTGCTCTCCTGTCCGTAAATAGAAATATCATTCACTCTCCCCTGATGCTCGGTGACAAACTTTTCTGAATGCACAAACATACCGCCCGAACCACAGCAAGGGTCATACACACGGCCTTTGTAGGGTTCCAGCATTTCCACCAACAGTTCAACCACACTTCTTGGTGTATAGAACTGTCCACCCTTTTTACCTTCTGCAAGGGCAAACTCTCCCAGGAAATATTCAAACACATGTCCGAGAATATCCGCACTTCTTGCTTTGGCAGTGCCAAAGGCAATATTACCTACCAAGTCAATCAATTCACCCAAACTGGTAGGGTCCAGGTTTTGTCGGGCAAACACTTTGGGTAACACGCCTTTCAGGGAAGCATTTTCCTTTTCAATGGCATCCATCGCATCATCCACAAACTTTCCTATGTCGGGTTGTTTGGCTTTGGACTGTAGAAATGACCAGCGGGATTCCTGCGGCACGAAAAAGACATTTTCGGCTTTGTATTCGTCTTTATCTTCCGGGTCTGCTCCGCTTTCTTCTTCAGCTTTGAGTGTCGCATACAGTTCTTCAAAAGCATCTGAAATGTATTTGAGGAAAATCAATCCCAATACGATGTGCTTGTATTCCGCAGCATCAATGTTCTTCCGTAGTTTATCTGCGGTCTTCCAAAGTTGCTTTTCTAAGGGTTCCTCATTTTTTGCTTTTGTAGTTTTCGTTTCAGCCATTTAAAACAATGTTTTCTTTTACATTTAAAATATCCATCACAAATTCATTGTAGGCATCTCCCATAGGAAGGTTCATTTCTACGCTCAGTTGCCTTCTGATGGTTGGTACTTTTTCTGCCTTGATGGGATTCCACCCCAGCTTCTCATAGTCTTCCCAATAAACGCCCACCCCTCTTTTTTGCCAGTTGGGTATATCATTGAAGTTGATACCATATTGAAACAGCCACTCATTTTTAAAAGCAACAGATTTTCCTTTCACCTCTTTGGTAGCCTTGATCGCACTTTTTCCTTGTTCCCGTAGCATCCAGTAGCAATGCGCGTTTAGGGCATTTCTATGCGCATCCTCATTGCGCCACCTGAAGTAATCTGCTACATCTTGTTTCCCGGGAAGTTGAGAAATCCGGCAATCAAAGGTAGCCAGATCACCTAGCAATAAGGAAAACTTGGCACTGGCTTCTCCGGCAAGTACAGAGTTGTATTTTCTTATTTTCCTAGAGAAAGTGTTTTCATGAAAGTCAAACAGCAAAGAGATTTCATCACTTTCCGTATAGCCATAGATGATATTGAACCCGCAGGTTAGCAAATGCTTAACCGTTTCAACCATATAATCCCGGAAAGTCTCGTCAAAAGGCTTTTGGAAGTTGTGCTTTTCCTTGGTGAGTTTGGTAAAGCCTCGTCCATCAATTCTGGCTACCATATACATATTGGGGAGCACACAGAAATCATGGCTAGTCTCAAAGACCCTCATTCGCTTGTCCAAATCATCAAATTTCATCTTTTCAATCTTTAATGCTACGCTATCAACAATATGCCTGTAGATTCGCCTGGTAGATAGTAATCCAAACGCAAGTTAAATCAGTACGGTTCAACCCATAAAAAAAGCCTGCTCACATATGAGCAGGCTTTTTAATTTGTAAATGCTTGATTTTCAAGCTGTTTTGTGTGTCGGGGCAGCAGGATTCGAACCTGCGACCCCCTGCTCCCAAAGCAGGTACGCTAACCGGACTGCGCTATGCCCCGAATATGTTGCCACTGTTCTAAAAAAGTGAGCACTAAGGCTTTTCACCTTAAGCGGAGAGAGGGGGATTCGAACCCCCGGTACCCTTACGAGTACGACAGTTTAGCAAACTGTTGGTTTCAGCCACTCACCCACCTCTCCGTGGCTAAGTTTTTAGCTGCTTTTCAAAGGCAGCTCTGAAATAGAAGTGCAAATATAGTATAAGAATTTTTACTTATACAAACCATTGCGGAAAATATCTGCGATTTTTGCGAGTACCATGCTTTTCTGTGATATTGGCGGAACGCCCTCACAAAAAAGCCACTGACATTAACCTACAAAGCACACAGCCGCTTTGACACTATTTCCTATATTTGCCTACACTGATTTGCAGCATTTTCCGTTATAGGTATAATCATTTATGTAATTTATGGCTTGGTACAATTCCTTCAGCACGACAGAGCTATTTTTTATCGGATTCTTTCTGATAGCCTATATACTTTATATCACACGCATGATACGTATCAGCAAGTACCTCAAAACCAGCTTCAAAGCAGTGGTTGGCAAAATTGTGCTGCGTACTGTGTATTTTCTGTTGTTCATCATCGCACTGCTGGGGCCACTCATGGGCAATGCCACCCGCGAGGTGCAGGCAGTAGGCAAAGATATTTATCTGTGTATAGACCTGTCTCAGTCTATGAATGCCAGCGATGTGCAGCCCAGCCGGTTAGAAAAAATAAAGTTCGAACTCAAAGATATTATCAAATCATTTAGTGCAGACCGTATCGGCCTGATCATTTTTTCATCCGAAGCCTTTGTGCAGTGTCCGCTTACTTACGATCAGAATGCCCTGAACCTGTTTGTGGAAACGCTAAGCACAAGTCTGGTGCCCAATACTGGCACTGACTTTGGCCCGCCCCTCAGACTTGCCTATGAAAAATTTACTGAAGATGAAAGTGCGCCTTCTCAGCAGAAATCCAAGATCATCACGCTCATCAGCGATGGCGAAGACTTTGGCACAGAAACCTCACAGGTTGGCGATAAGATAGAAGAAAGCGGCATACGGTTATTTACGCTGGGTATCGGTACAGAAAAAGGCAGCGAGATTCTTTCCAGAGGTGCTCCCAAAACAGACAATCAGGGTGAGGTGGTGGTGACTAAGCTTAATCCAGCATCTCTCAAGCGACTGGCCAGCGAAACCGGGGGCGAATATTTTGAGATCAACGACAAGCGCGACGATACCAAACGCCTGATCAGTGCCATAGACAACATTGAGGGAGAACTAAAAGACTCGCGGCAGATAGACACTTCTTCTAACAAATACATGTACTTTCTGGCCATTGGCACGTTGCTATTTTTGGCAGATCAACTGATAAAATTCAAAACAGTAAGCATATGAAATTCCTATTGTCCATCCTGCTGGCCTCTACGCTGACAGGTATCATCGATAATATTGCTGCGGTCAACCGCCTTAAAAAAGAAGCAGAAGAAGCTTTCAGAGCAAAAGAATATGCCACGGCCATTGATCACTACAAAGTATTGCTGGATTCGTTTGATGTCAAAGACGAAAACATACGCACCAACTTAGCACATGCCTATCTGATGTCGGGTGATACTGCCGCAGCACAGCAAAACTATACCCAACTGATCAACAGCGAAGACAAGCAGATAAAATCGCTGGCTTATCAGCAAATGGGTGTTGTTAATGCCGATCAGAAAAAGTACAAGGAAGCCCTCAGCTTCTTCAAAGAATCATTAAAAGCTGACCCCACCAACGAAGAAGCCCGCTACAATTATGAGTTGGTGAAAAAACTATTGAAAGAACAGGAACAAAACCAACAGCAGAACAAGGACCAACAAAAGCAAGATCAGAACGATAAGAAGGAAGAAGAAAAGGATCAGCAACAAAAAGATGAGCAAAACCAGCAGGGAGACGATCAGAAGCAGCAAGAACAGCAACAGGGCGAAGAGGGCAAGCAGGATGATCAGCAGAAGAACGATCAGAGCAAGCAGGATGAACAGAAACCCGGAGAACCCAAAGATCAGCAGCAGAAGGAAGGCCAGGAACAACAAGAAGGCGAAAAGAAAGAAGATGACTCTATGCCGTCTGTCTCAGATAAGCTGAAGGAAATGAACATCAGTGAAGAGAAGGCTAAAATGATCCTGGATGCCATGCGCAACAGCGAAATGCAGTATATTCAGCAAAACCGCCGCAAAGTCACGCAACCCAGAGACAAAAGTAAACCAGACTGGTAAAACACCTAAACACGCTTATATCATGCAGGAAGTATATATTGTATCAGCGGTAAGAACGCCTATCGGCTCCTTTGGTGGCAGCTTATCGGCACTTAGTGCGGTAGCTCTAGGGGCTGCCTCCATCCGGGGTGCCTTACAAAAAGCAAAAGTTGACCCGCAGGAAGTACAGGAAGTGCTGATGGGCAATGTGGTGTCTGCCAACCTCGGACAAGCACCGGCACGTCAGGCATCCATTGGGGCTGGTATAGGCGATCAGGTGCCCTGCACCACCATCAATAAAGTATGCGCGTCAGGCATGAAAGCCGTGATGCTGGCAGCCCAGTCTATCATGCTGGGCCATCAGGAGGTGATGGTAGCCGGAGGTATGGAGAGTATGTCCAATATCCCTTATTATATTCCAAAAGCCAGGTTTGGCTACAAATACGGCGCAGGCGAACTGGTAGACGGGCTGGAAAAAGATGGGCTGTATGAAGTATATAACCAGTTTGCGATGGGCAATTGCGCAGACCATACCGCCCAAGAAATGCACATCAGCCGCGAAGAACAGGATGCTTTTGCCATTGGTTCTTACAAAAAGGCGGCGGCAGCTACCGACGCGGGCTATTTCCAACAGGAAATTGTGCCTGTGGCTGTGCCTCAGCGTAAAGGATCGGACGTACAGATCGCCGAAGACGAAGAATATAAAAAGGTAGACTTTGATAAAATCCCGACACTCCGCCCCGTTTTCTCCAAAGATGGAACAGCCACGGCAGCCAACGCCTCTACCATCAACGACGGAGCATCGGCACTAGTGCTGGTCAGCAAGCAAAAAGCGCAGCAGCTGGGACTGAAACCTATCGCCAGAATTCTCGGGTTTGCCGATGCCGCTCAAGACCCACTGTGGTTTACAACGGCCCCTTCGCTGGCAGTGCCCAAAGCCCTAAAGCAGGCAGGCATTAACAAACAGGACGTAGACTATTTTGAGATCAACGAAGCTTTTGCTACCGTAGTGATCGCCAACAACCGTAACCTGGAGTTGGATGCAGACCGGGTTAATGTGTTTGGCGGGGCCGTATCGCTGGGGCACCCGCTGGGTTGCTCAGGGGCCCGTATCATCACTACGCTTGCCAATGTATTACAGCAGAAAGATGCCAGCATTGGTGTAGCCGGTATCTGCAACGGCGGTGGCGGTGCCTCTGCCATCGTGATAGAAAGAGTTTGAATATGGAGACTGAAGTTCGGGGTCGGCCGCCGTGGAACGGAAGCTTGGAGTTATCCTCGGACTCCGTTCCGTCTCCCATTCCAGCTTTATATTACATTGTAAGTTAGAGAATGCTATCCTTTATTAAAATGAAGTGGAAATAAGTTGTTTTGTGAGTTCCTTTATTAAACCAACAAACGCCATGAATTTACTAGCTTACATGCAACGTCTTTCTGAAGAGATCAACGGACGTTTTTTAGAGTATGATACGTCAAAATCAGTCATTGTAGTTCCGCTCAAAGATGGTCGCTATCAGGCTGTACAGGGAACCCTCAGAACTTTGGATGATGGCCATACCCAAACTATTACTTTTGTCTCCAAAGTGTGTACCTACAATCCGGATATAGATTTGAAAACTTTTCTTTTAGAAAACAGAAACCTGTTCTATTCCAAATTTGCCGTAGACAATGACTTTATCAAAGTAGAAGCGTCTGTTTTTATTGAGTTTCTCAACGATGCAAACACCAGTTTCCTCAAGCAAATGATCATCGAGGTGGCCGAGACTGCCGATGCCTGGGAAGGCAAACTGACGGGCATCGATATATTTTGAAACTTTTCGTTTACATATGCTGTCTTTTATACTAAATGCAAGCTATCTTGTCGCTCCGAAGGTGCTGTTTTTTGTTTTGAACCAAAATCTCAGAACCTCCGGGGAGGAAAGTCCGGGCAACACAGAGCACCATACTTCCTAACGGGAAGGGTCCCGAGAGTTTTTGGGATACAGCCAGTGCCACAGAAAATATACCGTCCCGAATGCGTTCGGGATAAGGGTGAAATGGCGAGGTAAGAGCTCACCGCCCCGGTAGTGATGCCGGGGGCAGGGTAAACCTTATGGGTTGAAAGGTCAAATAGGCTAACATTGTTCCTTGTGGACAACAGAGCTGCTCGCTCTGGTTAGTGGGTAGACTGATGGAGGCAAACGGTGACGTTCGTCCCAGATAAATGACAAGAATCCTGATAGCGATCAGGATACAGAACCCGGCTTATCAGCTTGCATTTTTTATAATAAAGACATTTATGGCAAAAATACTGATTATTGATGACGAGAAAGCCATTCGTGGCACTTTGCGCGAAATTCTCGAGTACGAAAAATACAACATTGAAGAAGCAGAAGATGGTGAAACAGGTCTGAAAATGATAACAGACAATAGCTACGACCTGATTCTCTGCGATATCAAGATGCCCAAGATGGACGGCATGGAAGTGCTGCAAAAAGCCCAGGAGCTAAAACATGATACTCAATTCATCATGATATCGGCGCATGGCACCATAGAAACGGCCGTAGAAGCTACCAAAATGGGTGCTTACGATTTCATTCAGAAGCCACCCGATCTCAACCGCCTGCTCGTCACCATCAAAAATGCCCTGGACAAATCCGAACTGGTGGCAGAAACCAAAGTCCTCAAAAAGAAAATATCCGGTGTCGTAGACATTGTAGGCGAAAGCACGGCTATTCAGGAAGTGAAAAGCACCATAGAACGCGTAGCACCTACCGAAGCCCGTATCCTGATTACCGGACCCAATGGCACGGGCAAAGAACTGGTAGCCAAGTGGTTGCACGCCCTCAGCAACCGGGCCACTGCACCACTGGTAGAACTCAACTGCGCGGCTATTCCCTCAGAACTGATAGAAAGTGAATTGTTTGGCCATGAAAAAGGCTCCTTTACTTCAGCGATTAAACAAAAAAAAGGGCGTTTTGAGCAGGCTACCGGCGGCACCTTGTTTCTGGACGAAATTGGCGACATGAGCTTGTCTGCTCAGGCCAAAGTATTACGGGCTTTACAGGAACACAAAATTACCCGTGTAGGTGGCGATAAAGCCATTGAAGTGGATGTAAGAGTGATGGCTGCTACCAACAAAGACCTCAAGAAAGAGATCGAGGAGAGAAACTTTCGCGAAGACCTTTACCATCGCCTCGGTGTAATCCTGATTCATGTGCCTCCACTGAAAGAACGCATAGAAGATATACCATTGCTGGTTGATAAATTTTTGCAGGACATTGCAACAGAGTATCACGCTCCTGCTAAAAAAATTGCACCGGAAGCACTGGATATTCTCAAGACTTTTGAATGGACAGGCAACATCCGTGAACTACGTAATGTGGTAGAACGCCTGGTGATTATGAGTGATGCAGAGATCAGTGCCTCTGACATCAAAAGATATGTGTGACAATAAAAGAGACTGCTTTGGTTAAGTGGAGTATGTTTTTGCCTTCTTTTGACAGTAACTATACGCTTTTCTGCTGATTTTCTTTTATTTTAATTTCATGCTGAGGCTCCATAGAATAAGTAGGACAGGTAGCTCTTTGCGCACATGAAGCCAAACCGGCAAAAGCAATGCTTATGATGAATAGTTTTGTTTTCATAATGTCTGAGTTTATGTATTTGCGTATCTATTAGGTAAATTTAGCATAAACATTACATAAGTCAACTGTTTAACTAAATAATTATATTGAATCGCTACATATTCCAGAAAATCTACAGCGAGTTTATATGTAAATAATTTTATAACCGTTACCAAATATATAACACCTGCAAAGAATGAATGTATACCGCCTATCAATGTGTATCTCGCTGCTGATGCTGATACTTAACGGATGCTATAAAGAGCCGGAGTTTCCGGCAGAGCCTACGCTTGTAGGTAAGCCTGAAGTGCAGTTTAAAGAGGGTACTGATGATGGTTCGGATTCTCTCCGTATAAAAGTGAAGTTTCAGGATGGCGATGGAGACCTGGGGCTTTCCGGCTCAGGAGCAGATGTGGAGTATCCATACCAGCTTCTCACGGTGAAAACTGATAACAATGGTCAGGCTATTAAATATAACAGAAATGACCCCGGTCTGCCGCCTTACAATTGCAACGATTACTATACCATAGAAGATGCTCTGTCGTCCTTTAATGGCGTTCCTCTTGATAAAGGAGACACATTGTGGGTTGAGTATAATAAGAACTACAGAAACTTTGACATGCGCCTGCTGGTTAGGCAAAGCAACGGAGAATACGAGCCTTTTGATTCGGGATGCATCTTGACATTGAGCGGAAGGTTTCCGCGCCTGAAACAGTCTTACGAAGACACTACTCCACGTGAAGGCACTATAGAATATTCTGCCGCTTCCAAAGCACTGCTGCTCTTGTTTAGAAACGACACATTGAAGGTAGAAGTACAAATTCGCGATAGGGCACTGCACGAAAGCAATATTGTTGAGAGTGACCCTTTTACATTGAGAGGTGTGCAGATAAATTAGGTACTTTTAAATTGCTGTTTTAGTGTATAAAAAGCGTGTAGCAGCTCTTCCCGGCTTAACAAAAGCCGAGATTTTTGTTGAACATCTATCGGTTTTACAAATACCGCATCTTTTCTTTCCATTTCTTCTAATACATCCAGTAAGCCTGTTTGCTGATCCATCACCAATACTTGATGTTCATTTACCTGCTTGTCTGGCTCAACCGATACTTGTGCCAGAATATCCTGCAACTTGATCACCTGTAGTTCCAGGCGGAAGCGCTGCGCATCAAAGAATTTTCTGACAAAATCATTGACAGGAGCAAACAGCAGATCTTTGGGATGCCCCATTTGCTGTATTTTTCCTTTATCCATCAGGGCAATCTCATCTGCCAACATGATCGCCTCAGAAACATCGTGTGTCACCATCACCATCGTCTTCTGGCGCAGGGTATCCAGCTGATCAAACTCCTGTTGTATCTGACGCTTGGTGATGGGGTCAAGGGCACCAAACGGCTCATCCAGCAATATTAGTGGCGGGTCGGCGGCCAAAGCTCTTGCCAGCCCCACACGCTGCTGCTGCCCGCCGCTTAATTCGTGAGGGTACCGGTTGCCCAGGTCTTCCGGCAGGCTAAGGAGCACAAGCAGTTCGCGGCACCGATCCTGTATCTTTTGCGCAGGCCACCTGAGCAACCCAGGTACCAGTCCGATATTTTGTGATACGGTATAATGAGGAAACAGTCCTATATGCTGAATGACGTAGCCGATACGACGGCGAATAGCTTCCGGCTGGTGGTCTCTGATATCTTTACCATCAATGATAACCTGCCCATCGTCAGGCTCTATCAGTCTGTTGATCATCTTGAGCGTGGTTGTCTTTCCGCTGCCACTGGTTCCGAGCAGTACAAGGGTATTGCCCTTGCGTACATGAAATGACACCTGGTCAACAACTAATTTACCATCAAAATATTTGCATAACCCCTTTACTTCTATCATAAATCAAACAAAGCCTTTTGTTTTAGTGCTTACCAGTGCCCAGCAAACTGATTGACACATAAACGTTTGAACATCAAAGTATTATCTTTAAATCTCTTGGCAAATCAATTTGATTCCAGAGAAAAAACGGCACATCATAACACACTCTATTTTAGGCATTACCCCGTTTTTGCTGTAAAATCTTCTGATACCTGACTTGCGTAGTGAATGAAATTATTGCTATTATTTTTTGGATAAATATAATAGCAAATTGCACGAGTTCTAGTCAATTATTTATTAAATCTTATAAACCACCTTTTTGTATGAATCGTGCAGTCAGGCATTATCTTTCTACAGGGATCATAGCATTAGCTTCAGGTTTGCTGCTAGGTTGCTTACCCGAAGACGACTTTCAGGATATTGAAGTAAGGACTCCTTCGCCCAAAGTATCGCTTCCTCTGTTAAATACCAACTTAACACTGTCAAATCTGATCAATACAGACGGCAATAAGAAGAGTCTGGTAGAGAATGCAGACAAATCTTATAGTTTAAAGTACACCAAACATCTGGAGTCTCCTGCTGTTGCTAAATTCTTCCCTCCGATACCGGATCAGAATTATAACAAAAGTTTTTCTTTGGGCTATGATGCGCCTGGCGTGTATTCCGATTCTGTTACAGCAAATTATCAGGCAAATATTCCGCTAAATCTCAACGATTTAACTATTTATAAGTTCGAAGCCAAAACAGGCAACCTGAACTTTGGCATCACCTCTACTTATGAGCACGATGTGAAGGTCAAACTCACATTTCCTAACATTGTTGATCAGCAGGGGAATCCTTTGATAGAAGTGTTTGATCTGGTTGCTTGGAACACATACACGGTAAGCAGAAGCATCTCACTTACAGAATACATAGTAATTATTAAAGATAGCGAGCTTTCTTATGATGTGGCAGTGACGCTGTATGGTGGTTCGGGCAATCCTATCAGTGCTACTCAGGGGATTGAGTTTGATTTTGGGATGAACAACGTTGTTTTTTCTTACATAGAGGGCAGCTTTACCAACATTAAGATACCTGTTAAACCAGACACTTTACCTATTCCTGCCTTCAAAAGTGCTGTTTCCGGAGATATTGCCCTGCAACCAATTCTGGGTATGAATTTTCAAAACTCCTACGGCACTGGTATCAAAGCCGATCTGAGCCAGGTTTTTGTCAGTTCACGAAACGGACAGATGACCAAACTGACAGATGAAAAGGATAGCAAGTTTTTTGGAAGTGATTTTCAGATTGCTGCTCCTGCCAACAGATCGGAAGTGGCTGTCACCAAACAGAAAATAGATAAGTATAACTCTAATATTGAAGATGCCTTTGCCTCTGTGCCGGATGGTATTTTCTACGATCTGGGCTTTGTACTGACCGGTGCCAGCAATGATACCAGCTACATCGCAGAAGACAGCAAGATCGGTATGGATATAGAAACGGAAATTCCTTTGGAAGGCAGATTTGAAATGAAGATGGCTGACACGATGGCCGTTAACTTTCAAAACTTTTCAGACAGCATGGACGAACTGAAGGTACTGATCAAAACTGAAAACAGCTTCCCGATTGATACGTATTTGCAGATTCATTTTATGGATGAAAACTATCAGATGCTGATGGATGACAATGGCAAACCAATGTCTTTGTTCAAAGGCTTGGAAGATAGCGAAGATCAGGAAACTGCCAGATTCCTTCATGCAGCCAAGATCACCAATACCCGTACAGGTGAAACGCAGGCAGAAAAAGTAGATATGCCGCTTGCCGCTACCATCAGCGACCGCCAGGTGCTGGACAAGGCCAAATATTTCCTGATCCAGGCCACCGTTCGCAGTACTGATAAGATAAATAGCATCAAACTATATTCTTTTTACAACATACGTTTCAGTATGGCCATGCAAATGAAAACCTCTTTATAAAACCTGTTGATTTAAATTATAATGAAATACCTCTACGCAAAATTATTGCTATCGCTGCTGCTGATCAACGTGGGCACGGCATTCGCCCAGCAAGAATATACCCTTCAACTCATGGACAATCTCTACCAGTCCACCTATGTAAACCCTGCTATTGTTCCTAAGCATAAAGTGAATGTCACCATATTACCAGCTTTGCAGGTAGGTGTTGCCAACACCGGTTTCAACTACAACCAGTTGGCAGCACAGATAGAAACAGACGAGTCCGGGCAAAGAGTGATTAATCCGGAGACTATGCTTGCTAATTTGAGACTGGACAAAAAGCACTATGCAAATATGTCTGGCTCTGTAGGTTTGCTGGCGGTGGGCTTCAAAGCAGGTAAAAGCCGTTTCAGCTTTGATATTATCGAGAAGTTTCAGGGAAGGATGAACTATGATGATGCCATTTTGAAGATGGCTGTCAACGGAAATACGCCGGGAGAAACTATCCGAATGAACAACTACAGGCTGAATGCTATCCATTACCATGAAGCAAGCATTGGCTACAACAGAAAGATACTCACCGATGACAAGCTGGTGGTTGGCGGACGACTGAAAGCGCTGATGGGTTTGGGAAATGTACAAACAAAAAAAGCAGAGATAGCCATTACTACCGGCAGCGAGGCGGAAATGTATGCGCTGAACCTACAATCAGATATATTGGTCAGAACCTCGGGACTGGATTTGCTGGGTGATGACATCACAACGTATATTTCCAATACCAGCAACCTTGGCTTTGGTGCTGATCTGGGTGCCACCTATCAACTGGACACCAAATGGTCTTTTGGTGCTTCGCTGGTCAACGTGGGCTTCATCAACTGGAAAAGCAACACTGCCAACCATCGGTCAGAAGGAAATTATACTTTTGAAGGCATAGACAACGACAGCCTGTTTTCTTCTAAGGCATTTAAGATTGATACCAGGCAACTGCTTGACTCTATCACCAATACGTTTAAGTTTACGGAAACCCATGAAGCCTACCGCACAGGTTTGCCTGCCCAGCTGTACCTAACGGCTTACTATCAGCTTGCCAGAAAAACCACAGCTTCTGCCATGTTCAATACCAGCTTTATTGCTCCTGGCATTCAAAAAGGTCTGGCACTGGGTATCCGTCAGGATGCAGGTCGCTGGTTGCAGGTATCTGCTACTTACTCTATGCAGGCCAGGTCTTACAACAACTTAGGGTTTGGTTTGGCTATTAATACCGGACGCAAGGGGCTTCAGCTATACATGCTCAGCGACAATGTTGTGGCAGCCCTCAACCCGGGCGGGGCCAAAGTGGCCAGCGTCAGAACAGGACTGAACTTCGTTTTCTAAACACGGCCTGGTATTAACCGTGCTGTTTGTTTTATATTTATCATTACTGGCTGATGCTGCTCGAAAAGGGCAGCATTTAGTTTTTGAGGTAGATTGGTACGACGGCAGCTAGGCAATCAAAGCTTTGCAGCTTGTTGAGAACAACATGGCTGTTAAGCAATATTTTTTGCAACAATCTCAAATCAAAACAGTGCATGTTAGCTGAACTTTGAGTACATTCCGTATACTGAATTGTTGGTTCTACCAATCAGACATACATATGCATCGCCTACACCTAACTCTTTTGTTCTTGCTGGCAGCACAAACACTCTTTGCGCAGTTTGAATTGCGAGGTTTTGCCAGTTACATGCCTTCCGGTTGCATCATGCTTACCCCTGATGAGCGATATGCTGAAGGCATCGCCTACAGTACTACCAAGCTAAACCTGGAGGGCTATTTTGAGATTTCTTTTGATATTTACCTGGGTGATAAAGATTCGCTGGGTGCTGATGGTATCACTTTTGTCATTCACAACGACTCCAGGTCTTATGATGCCTTTGGTACGTATGGAGAAGGTATGGGTTATGGCCGGTTCAATACCAGCTTTATTTCGGGAAATTTTATTGCGCCCTCCATTGCTGTAGAGTTCGACACATATCAAAATCCCAGCCAGAACGACCCACCTTCGGACCATGTGGCTTACCTGGAAAATGGCAGCAGTTTTCATACCTCTTACTGGCACAATGATGACCCGAACTACAACCTGGAAGATGACCAGCTGCATGATTTCCGTTTTCGCTGGGACCCGGAGCCTATGGAAATCACGGTCTTTCTGGATGGAAATATTGTGTATCAGGGTAAGCGGAATCTTATCCAAGACATATTTAATGGCAGTACGCAGGTAATCTGGGGATTTACGGCTTCTACCGGCATGAAGTATAACCTGCAGTATTTTTGTCTACGTCAAATTGCCTACACAAAAGAAGCTGCCAGTCCCGATGATTTTGACAATTGCCAGGCGGAATAAGATAACTTTCCAGACAGATTAATCTATCTTCTCCCGAACAATACGCCACAAGTCCTTATAAGGCACCAGTTCCTGCTTTTCCCAGAAATGGTGTGGTACAGCTTCCAGAGCTTTGACCAGTTCCTGGGTTCTTGGTAGCACTTTGCTTTTGACAAAGCCAACCGCAGCCGCTTTGGTGATGATTTGAAAGAACAGCTTGGTCTTTTCGTCTTCCAGTGCCACCAAGTGACGTTGATAGTAGGTTTGTAGATTTTTAGCATGGTAGGGCATACTTTCACTGTTGGTCTCAAGCAGTAGCAATGTTTTAAGAATCAATACCTGCACCTGATAGCCCTTTTTATCAGCAGCCAGTGGCACCGTTTGCCGGTCAAAGCTGGAAAAATTAAGCTTTTGTAAAAAACGTGGTGTATAGGCACGGATGGCCTCCTGGTCGTTTTGGTGTAGTAATACATAGTACAGATATGCTTCTTTTATATACCATTGGCTTTGCTGCATCAGGGTAAGCAACTGGCTTGACTTTGTTTGAGTTACCTGCCATAGCACAGCTGCTGCCTGTTCATAATCCTTTGCTTTGAGATAAATGCCAAAAGCCTTTTCCTGTACGGCTAACCACAGATTCCAAGGCATGTCCTGGTAACCCATTACGCGCAATGTATAGCGTTTGGCTGATCTTGGATTACCTTTGGCCTGGCAGAGATCTATTCTGTTGAGGTAGATTTCTACCAGGTGGTGCAAGTCCCTAAATTTTTTATGTTTTTTAATGAAAGCAGCCTTCTCCGCAATCAGTGTTTGGAGTTGGGCGGCATACCGTCCGGTGTTATTGGGATAATTGGTAAACTCTATGGTACGGATACGTAAATAGTAAAGCTCCAGAAAGGGATTGCTGCTTTTATCAAGAAAATCTCCTACAGTGGCCGCAGCACTACCCGCTTGCCTTGCCAGATCTGTCGAATGGGCAATTTTGCTGTTCTGTTGCGCCTGGAGCCTTTCATACAAACCGCTGGCTTTGTTGATCATCTGTTTTTCCTGTTGTAGCCAGGTGATCTTTTCGTCATATATAACAATGTGTTTGCCTTCTCCTTTTAGCATGGATACCTGTCTAAGTAGTAACAGGCATTCTTCCAGTATATGGTAAAGCAGCAGCTTTTCAGCCTGACGGGTCACCTTTAGTAGTATCTTCTCCACATGCTGGTGCAAGTTGTAGGTTAGCAGTATTTCAGAGAGTATCATTTGCTTTCTGCACCATAGCTTTATGGCAGGCACGCTGTTCCATGTTTCTTTGAAATCAGACTGAACTTTACCAGGTAGTGCGCTGATCTGCATATGCTGCTGTAGCAGCTGATCAGTCAGTTTATCTTCCAATTCTTTTTTAAGCATTAAAAACTTCTTCTCCTGTGGCCGCGCCTCCTGTCCATAAAGATACTGCACAGCCTGCCGATCGGTGACTGGCTGTCTGGCTGATGCTATCTGATAGAGCTTTCTTATTTTTCTTTCCGGTAAAAAAGAGACATCTGTTTGTGGAAACTGGTGCTGAAGTAGCTGGGCAATGTCAGTAATAAACTCCATACAAGAAAATATTTTTTACACTTCGTCTTACTTTTTAGGGGTATTTGTGGAAGTTTAAAGATAACAAATCCTTGCGTATTTTCTAATTTCGGGGTTGACTGTCTAAATGACGGTTTGAAAACGTGGTTTTCTCAGCTTACTTTTTAGCCTAAAGTGTGGGAGTTTTTATTGAATTTATAGGAAATACTTTAAGTTATTTGCACAAGTAATATAAACACACTCACAGTACAAACTTAACTTTCAAACAAATTCTTATTTCTTTTCAAACATGAAAACAACAAGCAAACTTTGCGTTCTTGCGCTTAGCGCCAACATGTTATTCTTCTCTAGCTGTCAGGAAGATGATAGCATTTCAGAGATAGATAACCAAAATTCTGAGATTTCATCAGTAAATACTTATGCTGTTGATAGAGTTACTCAGGACCTAGACGATTTTGCATTTATACTGTCTGAATCATTAGATGATAAGGTTATTAAAAAAGCTATCAAAGAAGAGGCTTTAAAAATGTATGATGGTGACTATAATATTCTTTATAAGAATCTACGTACTAAAGAACTTTCTAATGGAGATAATTTTAATCAAAGAATAGCTAAATCAGGCAAAAATGCTCGTTTGAAAAATGCACGTATTTCTGGAAAGTCTGTTGAAGATATAGCTGACTCTATTGCTGCTTTGTATCCTAACTTACAGGTTTCTGTTCCTGTACATATCGAAAACTGGAACCCTGAAGATCAACCTGTTTTAGTCGCTATCTGTCCTAATGCTCCAGAATCAGAGGTGAAAATGATAAAAGCGTATGATGAAAAAGGTGATGTGCATTGGTTAGACTCACAAATTGATCCTACCGCTCCAGTTATTGTAGTCGGTCTTAGTGAAAGAACTGATCAAAATGGCAATTTACTTAAAAACTTTGAAAAGACACTTAAGTCTGAGTCTACAAATGCAAGGACAAGAAATGAAGGGTATCCTGAAAAAATATTCCAAGCATACTGTAGTGGTAAAATGAATATATATGAAGGTTGGACACATGGAGCTCCTGAATTAAGGTTAGTGATATCAACTGGAAAAGTACCTAACATAGTTGATGAAATATACAGCGTCGGGAGCAGATATGATATTAACAATTCCTGGTGGACGGCTGACGGCAGACTTCTATTTAATTGGTATAGAGCTGA
Source organism: Cyclobacteriaceae bacterium (assembly GCA_958296015.1). Taxonomy (GTDB): domain Bacteria; phylum Bacteroidota; class Bacteroidia; order Cytophagales; family Cyclobacteriaceae; genus JAJNNC01. Next base: position 223,206 of record CATQIH010000020.1, on the reverse strand, counting down.
TTATAGTGATGTTGCTGTATTTCAATGGTTTGAATGGGATGGTAACCAAGGCACTGCTAAACTAACTGGATCTGTATCCTATAAAGACGAAGCAAGTGGTGTGACAACTAGTACTGGCTATGAGATTACATATCATTATGGTGATTTTGATTTTGGCAAAAAGGTGGTCAATTTCAAAGACAATTCGGGACAAGAATATAATATTGGATATCTAAAATGGAAAGGTTATAACTAAGATATTGTAATCGCATGTATAAGCCTCAAAACCTAAGGTTTTGGGGCTTAGTTTACAAATAACTAAATTGTTAATTATATGAGACGATTTTCATTGATATTACTAATGTGTATACTAGTTAGTCATATATCAACAGCCCAAAATAGAGGAACTATTCAAATAGGTGCTGGTGGAACTGTACTAGGAGAATGGGATCAAAGAGGTGTCTTGTCTTTTGTTCAATATCAGCACAAGCTCAATGATCACTTTAGCGTCACACCTAGGATTTCTTTCCTAATGGCAGGCGGAGTTTTTTATATTGGAGAAGAAACACCCGGCGAAGAGTTATACGCTCAATCCAGTGGAATGAGCCTGGATGCTGACCTGAATTATGCGCCTGTTAAGCGGTTCAAAGATAACTTTTACATATCTGTCGGGCCATCCGTAAGGTACCTTCAGCAAACTTACCCAAAAACAGTGTCCAAAAGAAGATTTCCTGATGGTACTACTACCTTTGAGGTAGATCAAACCTACTATAGTGGCTATTCGGTAGGGGGAACGGTAGCCCTTAATCTGGCCGCTACTATTTCAAAAGATTGGTTGTTAGGGGCAAAAGTATCATTGCAAGGGTATACCAGCGGCTCGATGATCCCTTTTTATGGCTTATTTCTAGGTTATAGGTTGTAAACTTATTGCACCCCTTCTCTGGCTTCAGTTTGGACTTTGATTTTTCTTATTTATTTGACTTTTCAGGTGGTTATATTCATATACAAATGGTGCGTCTGACAGGAACTTCCTAGAGCTGCCAATGGCGGCTCTAGAAAACAACGGTACGTTAGAAAATGCTGAACTGCTCACTAATGTACATCATGTACACGAGAAAGGCTTACATTGAAATATAGATAGCCCTATTGAGATGCTTTACCACTCAATTGAACATTAATAACATACATTTTCTTACAATGTCTGTTTTCTGTCTATTAGAACTTTATAAGACTATGCCTGGCACCTAATTTAGCGCATAAAATCTCTTATGTGGCAATGGGCACCTTATCCATTCCTTCGTATCACGCCTGTTTTTATGGCAGGTATTCTGGCAGGTTACTATACAGGCTTATCGCTCCCGTGGTGGGTGTACACGGGATTGTTCCTCGTTTATTTGCTTATAGTAGTAGTGCCCGCCCGGCGGTTTATAGTGTATACCAGTTTGCCTACAGGTATGCTGGGCTTATCGCTCATTGGCCTTTTGGGTGTTCAGCTTATTGCAGAAAAACAGGATAAGCACCATGCGTTGCATATTTCCAAAGCAGCGCAACCTTTCGCCTATTATCTGGCAAAAGTCCAGGAACCTCCTCAGCAACGTGGAGAAGTCTTCCGTACAATCGTCACTGCTCAGGCTATCATACAAACTGACAGCACACATCACATCACTGATACGCAGCCTGTAGTCGGGCAGGTAATGTTATACCAGCCACTGGAAGACAGCCTGCGGCTTCCTGCTTATGGAGACATTCTGATGATCAGGGGAGTGCCAGATAGTATTGCGCCCCCTGGCAATCCGCATATGTTTGATTACCGGCAGTACATGGCCAGTAAGAATATTTACCTTCAGCAGCGCATCACCGCCAAAGACTGGACAGTATACCAACACCAAAACAGCCTGTCGCCCGCTGCCTTTGCCTACGCTTTAAGAGAAAAAAGTACGGAAATACTTTTGAAGAGCATACCGGATGTTCGGGAAGCCGCCATTGCACTTGCCCTCACCATAGGCGTAAAAGATTACCTGGATGATGAGATCAGCCAAAGCTACGCGGCTACCGGTGCTATGCATGTGCTGGCAGTATCTGGTCTGCATGTAGGTATCATCTACCTGGTGCTTTCTTTTCTGCTAAAGCCTTTGGTACGTTTTCGTTATGGCAACTGGTTTAAGGCTGGCCTTTGTATTGTTTTGCTCTGGTTCTATGCGCTGCTGGCGGGTTGGTCGCCGTCTGTGCTGCGGGCTGCGTTGATGTTTACCACCATTATCATCGCACAGGCATGGGGGCGGCAGTCCAATATCTTCAATACGCTGGCGGTGTCTGCTTTCATTTTGCTTTGTATTAATCCTTTGCTCATATTTTCGGTAGGTTTCCAGTTGTCTTATCTCGCTGTGGCTGGCATTGTATACTTACAGCCAAAGATTGCTGGCTGGCTGGATTTCACCCATTGGCTTCCCAACAAGATATGGGGTTTGACAGCTGTCTCTATAGCAGCGCAGCTGGCTACTTTCCCTATTGCATTGTACTATTTTCACCAGTTTCCGGTATACTTCTGGCTCTCCAACCTGCTGGTGATCCCGGCAGCTTTTGTGATACTGGCACTTGGCCTGCTCACCATTGCTACCGGATGCGTGGCAATGGCATGGGCTACTTATCCCGGCTGGCTGCTAGGCTGTATCATTGGTGGTGTGAACAAAGGTATTTCAGCTATTCAGCATTTGCCGATGAGTACCTGGCAGAATATCGCACTTGATTTTACACAAATGGCGTTGATCTATGCCTGGATGATTTGCCTGTTGCTATGGCTACACCACCGACGTTTACGATACCTATTTCGGATATTTTACTGCACCCTGTTGTTTGCGGTTGTAAACTTTGTGCAGTTTTATCAACAAAATCAGCAAACCAGCCTGACTTTTTACCAGGTAGACAGGCAAAGTAATGTTGACTTTACACACGGTACGCAAAATTATCATTGGGGAGTCATGAATGAGAAGGCAACTTACAATGTCTCGCCCAATCATTTGCAGGCTGGTTTACACACACAGTTTATTCCCACCACGCAGCAGGAAGCCATGCCACTGGCCATGCAAAAGATAGCCAATATGCGTATCAACATATGGCACGGTAAAAAGATCGTATTTGTTGAAGAACCTTTTAAGAAGGCAGCTGTTTTTACTACAAAGACCAACATCGACGTGCTGGTGATCAGCAATAATGCTGTAAAAGACCTGAAAACCATATGTATTGGTTTTAGCTTTGATCTGCTTGTCATTGACAGCTCAAACCACAGATACCGTACGCAGAAACTGGTTCGACAAGCTCAGGAAATGGGCCTTTCCAGCTATTCGGTACCGCAGCAAGGTGCCTTGATTTTACCTATTGATCAGTAATCATTTGAAAACATCCACTGCGCTATTCTTCTCCGACCAATACCTTTACCAACTGCCAGCCCACCACCGTTTTCCAATCGATAAGTATATCTTGGTCAGGGATCAGTTGTTGTATCAGGGGCTGATTGTAACCGGACAGGTGCATGATCCGGGATTAATTGATGAAGCAGCTATATTGCTGGTACATACACCCTCCTACTGGCAACAGATCAAAACCCTTACATTAGATGCCCGAGCGGTACGACGCATCGGACTTCCGCTCATGCCAGTTTCTGTAAACCGTGCCCGCAGCAGCGTGGCTGGTACGCTTCAGGCTGCATTATCAGCCATAGAAATGAGAGTGAGTATGAGCCTGGCAGGAGGCACACACCATGCTTATGCAGACCACGGAGAAGGTTTTAGCCTGTTGAACGATATAGCCATTGCCTCTATGCGCTTACTGGAAGAAAAAAAAGTAACAAGAATTTTAATTGTTGATCTGGATGTGCATCAGGGAAATGGCAATGCCCACTTCTTTGCCGGTAAGCCAGAGGTTTTTACTTTCAGTATGCATGGCAAAGATAATTACCCGCTCAACAAAGAACATTCTGACCTGGACATCGCACTGCCTACCGGCACGGAAGATGCCGAGTATCTGCGTTTGCTGTCTGATACTTTGCCCAAACTAATCGGTCAGCACCAGCCGGACTTTATTTTTTACCAGTCGGGAGTAGATGTGCTGGCGACGGATAAATTAGGGAAGCTTTCGCTAACAAAACAAGGCTGCCAGGAGCGGGACCGGATAGTATTCCGAGAAAGCCACCGGCATCATATACCGGTAGCAATCACGATGGGAGGTGGTTATTCAGCGCGTATGGCTGATATTGTAGATGCGCATTGCAATACTTACCAGGCCGCACTGGAGATCTTTGGTTAGCCGCTATTTTTCCATAACTACCAGACCATCAACCAGGTAACTATCTTCGCTGGTGCCAAGGTTGTATACCTTCGTGGTAGTTTTGTAGTGTTGGTATATCAACTGCACACTGTATTTTTCAAAAGATTGTGTCATAGCATTATAGTAATACATCACATCGCCTTCTTTAAGTTGCGCTATACTCTTTTTGCCCTCAGCCGTAAGTACTGGGTGATTGGGCGTAGCAAGTAATTCGCGAACTTCCGATTGGGTCGTGTTGCTTGTTGACGCTGTTACAGTTTCCTCAGAGATCAGTATAACTCTGGCAAGATCAATACTGTGCTTTTGATGAACGCTCACTTCTTCAACGCCGGTTAGCAATTTCTTTCCGTTTTTGTAGGTCACCACCCTATCACCAGGTTGCACATCGGCGATGTTTTTCTGGCTGCCATCATACAGCGTAACCTTAGCAGCAGCGGGAAAGCAGAAGTCATAGTCAGAATTGGCCTCATCCATAGCACTTACATCTGCTCCGTTGGCTTTTTGCATCAGGTATGCCAGTTCTTTAGAAAGGACGTACGACATTTTGAGTGCCACATCACCTTGTTCGCGGTCGTGCTGGTGGATATCATCAAAATACATATTCCACACTTTACCATCAGATTTCAGGTTAGGAATCACCAGGTTGAAGGTCTCATTGGCTTTGGTATCGGTCACAAAGACTACCATTCCTAGGTCCTGCATAGTAGCTCGTTCGGTAAGCTTATACAAATCCAGGCGTTTCTTTACGCCGCTATCGCCGGTAATGTAATAAGGAGGCTTCATATCATAACGGTCCAGCACATACTGCCCATCATTTACTTTTACGTAAGTATCATTGTCTAAATCATCCACTTTGATATCCAGTGCCAATGCATATTCTTCCGGTGTCATCCCTCTGAGTTCAGAAGAACTTTGAGCATTACTAACGGAGCATACAAGCACAACCAGGCTCACCAAAGCCAACAGCTTAGACTTAGAAATAAGGTTATAAAGGAAGTAGTTCATAATATATAATTTTGTTTAGTGCCGCAAACTATGTATTTAAATATTAAACAAGCAAATATATTTAATGTAATATTTTAAATAATAAGTAAAATTCAATAGAACTTAAAAAAACTTATAAAACAGACACTACTGTTTAGAATTATATTCTTAATTTTTCAACTTATTTAGATTTTATTATCTGCTTATAAGTTTTATACAGTATTAAAATAACGCTAAGTTAATTTTTTTTAAAATATTATTTTGATATGATTATTTTTTATCCATAGCTTTACGGGACTAATAACACCAGAATTAAAATATACTATCTAAACCCGAATACCTATGGATTATAATTTTACAATTTGTTATTGGAGAGGAGTCGTTTCCAAAAAGATGCTATTTCTCTTATTAGGATTCTCTTTTTTGTCATTTCAAACGGTGTTGGCACAGGATCGGGTAATCAGTGGCAAAATTACAGATGAAGAAGATGGTAGCGGCCTGCCTGGAGTCAACGTGCTGGTAAAAGGCAGCACTCAGGGCACCATCACTGATATTGAAGGGCAATACAGCCTTGAGATTGCTCCGGAGGCCAAAACCCTCATCTTTTCGTTCATCGGACTAACTACGCAAGAAGTAGCGATTGGCAACCAAAGCACCATAGACGTACAAATGGTTACCAGTTCGGAGCAGCTTTCAGAAGTAGTGATCACAGCCTTCGGCCTGGAAAGAGAGAAAAAGGCATTGGGCTACACGGTGCAGGAAGTAGGCGGCGAGAAACTATCGGAAGCCAAACAGGCCAACGTTGTGAATAACCTTTCAGGACGTGTGGCCGGTGTGCAAGTGACAAGCGGCGGAGGCCCCGGTGCTGGTTCGAATGTGGTAATCCGAGGCCAATCGTCTATCTCCGGCAACAACCAGCCGCTTTATATTATTGATGGCGTACCTATGGAGAATTATCAGCAGCCTATCAACGGCAATGCCGAAGAAACCAACCAATATGGAGGTGGCCCCTCGGAAATCAGTGCAGACAATATCAAAGAAATCAGCGTACTAAAAGGCCCTAATGCCGCTGCGCTTTACGGTTCGCGTGCGGCCAACGGTGTCATCCTGATTACGACCAAAGACGGTTCCGGTGCCAAAGGGATTGGTGTTACTTTTAATGCTACAGCTACCTGGGAACGTCCGCTGGTAGCACCCAAACTACAGAACACTTATGGCGGAGGCACAGGTTACCGTACATTTTATGTAGATGGCCGAAATGGTGTGGATGGCAACGGCAACTCCGGCACGTATGGCGTAGACGAAAGCTGGGGAGAACCTATGGATGGCCGTCTGCGTCCGCAGTGGTGGACGGGCGGGGAAATCATCGATGGAAAAATCTACAACAATACGGCTCCACTTCTTCCTCAGCCCAATAATTTTCAAGATTTTTTTGAGACCGGTTCTACGGTCACCAATACGATTGCCATTGCCGGTGCCAACGAACAAGGAAATTTTCGCCTGTCTATTGGCCGTATGGATCAGAACGGTATCATCACCAACAATGATTTTCACCGAAATAATTTCCGCCTGAATGCCGGTTACAACTTCACCGACAAACTAAAACTCAGTGTTTCCAGTGAGTATATCAAGTCATTCTCCGACAACCGCCGCTATCAGAGTGGATCAGAATTTATCTGGACGCACCGCGATACCGACTGGAACAAGGTACGGGATTTTACTAATTACAATCCTAAAACGGTGATCCAGCCGATTGGGCAGCACTACCCGTATGCCAACTGGCAGTATGAATACTTCTGGAACCACTACTACACGCAGGAAAACTGGACATACGCCAACGATAAAGACCGCTTGCTGGGAAATATTGCGCTGAATTATAAGTTTACCGATCATCTGAGCCTGATGTTACGCTCCGGTACTGATTTCTGGACGGATACACATAAGAATATCATTGCGGAAAAAAATGTGCGATATTATCCTAATGGCTCCTATGAAGAAGAAGTACTAAGCCGACAGGAAACGAATTCGGACTTTTTGCTGACCTATAATAATCATTTGACCCCTGATTTTTCCCTGACTATCAATGCAGGAGGGAACCAACGGACAAACCACTATAAACGGAACTATACATTGCTCCGCGACCTGGCGATCAACAAGGTGTATAACCTAAGCAACTACGCTTCCCCGCCGGTCACAGAAAGTACCATCGAAGAATATGAAGTAAACAGCTTGTATGGTTCGGCGCAGTTTGGTTTTAAAAACTATCTGTTCTTAGACATCACGGGCCGCAACGACTGGTCATCTACCCTACCCGTTGAGAACAACTCTTTCTTCTATCCTTCGGCCTCGCTGAGCGCAGTGATCACCGATATGGTTGACATCCAGAGTGACTTCTTGACTTTCTTAAAACTACGGGCCAGCTGGGCGCAGGTAGGCAATGATACAGACCCTTACCGCCTGCAACAATTATTCAATAGCGGAGGACTGTGGGCAGGCAGCACGCCGGTAGTGTCTGAAGATACGGAAATTGCCAATGCAAACCTAAAACCGGAAACAACTACCGGTATAGAAGTGGGTGCAGACATACGGTTTTTCAATGGCCGCGTAGGACTTGATCTCACGTATTATGACCAAACTACCACCAATCAGATACTGGCCGTAGAAATTTCCAGGGCTACAGGATACATCTATAAGCTCCTCAACGCTGGTGAAATTCAAAATAAAGGGGTAGAACTCGTACTGACAGCCACTCCAATTCAGCTAACCAATGGTTTCTCATGGGATGTGGTAGCCAACTGGGCACGCAACCGCAGCCAGGTGATAGAACTGGCCGATGGCCTGGATACCTACATCCTCAATACCTACCATGTCACTTCTGAAGCGAAGGTAGGCCGTCCTTTTGGTGAACTCATCGGCACTTTCTTCGCCCGCGACCCCGAAGGCAATATTATCTACAAAAACGGGCAGCCTGTGGCAGGTGTCACAGAAAACGGAGAAACCGTGAAAACACTTGGCAATATTCAGCCCGACTGGACAGCCGGTATTTCCAACACCTTCCGCTACAAAGGATTTGCGTTGAGTGCGCTGCTTGATATCAAAAAAGGTGGAAATATTTTTGACCGCGGCACCTCCGTAGCCCGTCGTACCGGTCAGTTGGCGGAAACAGCCATTGGTCGGGAAGAAGGTGTGATTGGCATTGGGGTGAAGAACGTGGGTACAGATGAGAACCCAACGTATGTAACCAACGATGTGGTGGTAGGTGCGCAGGCATTTATGGGCAACCATCACCCGAGCAACGTCAATGAGGTAGGAATTTTTGATGCCAGTTATGTAAAGCTCCGTGAGGTTACCTTCGGCTACAATCTGCCCAGCAAACTACTGGAACGTACCCGATTTATTGAGTCTGCTAAAATTTCTCTTGTAGGTCGGAACCTGGCGATTTTGCACAAAAATACGCCGCACATAGACCCGGAAGGCGATCGTTACGGAGGCAACCTACAGGGTTTTGTCTACGGACAGCTTCCTTCTACCCGCAATGTTGGTTTTAACTTAAACATTACTTTTTAAGTAATCACAAGTCATTTACTCGTCAACTTTTATTACTTAACCTTTATGATGATGCGAAAGAGATATTCATATGTCAGCCTACTATTAATGATGATATTCGTAGCGGCCTGCGCAGATAATTTCGAAGAACTTAATACAAGTCCCAACCAGGCAACTGAAAAGTCTGTGACACCCGATCTGCTGCTACCTTTTTTAATAGAAAAGCCTGTAGATCTGACCAGAGGTTCTAATATCCGCAGCGAACGCCTGAACCTGGATGGCGGTATGTTATGGATTCAGTATTTTGCCCGACGGGTATACACCTACGAAGGCGATACGTATAGCCCTTCAGGCGACCTGGCCAAAAATACCTGGGAGAAACTATATACCGAAGCACTGCTGAATGCAGAGCGAATCCGTAAGTTAGCGACTATCGAAGGACAGGAAAATGCGCACTATGAAGGCGTGGCATTGGTGATGCGCTCCTGGGTGTATTCGTTGCTTACTGATACTTTTGGCCCCATTCCTTATACCCAATCATTGCAGGGAAAAGCTGAAGAGGAGATTCTAAAGCCCGCCTATGATGCCATGCCGGTAGTTTACGAAGGTATGATCAACGATCTGGACCATGCAGTAGAACTCCTCGGCCAGGAAGCTGATCCTATCGGAGGCGATATTTTGTTTGACGGAGACATAGAGCGATGGATCAAGTTTGCCAATTCATTGCAGCTCAAACTGCTCAACCGTGCTTCGTCTGCTCCCGACTTTGCCGTTGACATTGCCGCCAAGATGACAGAAATTGTAAACAACCGGCCGATTTTCACTGGCAATGATGATTATGCTTTTCTGGCACATTCTGCCACTCGCCCAAGCAACAACGAATGGAATGAAGTAGTAGTAAACGGTGGCCGCGATGACTGGCGTGCCAGTGCCACACTGATAGATGCACTCAACGCGCTGAACGACCCGAGAGTGGCCATATTCTTTGATCCTACGGCTGCGGGAGAATATGCTGGAATGCCCAATGGCTTGCCTGATGCCTTGGCACTGGAATACACGGCAAAAGCATCATTTATTGGCGCAAAAATGCGGGAAGCTGCCACGCCCACCGTCATCATGTCGTATGCCGAATTGCAGTTTGTGCTGGCCGAAGCCGCCCTGCGTGGCGATGTTTCAGGCGACCCTAAAGCCTATCTGGATGCAGCGATCAATGCTTCCTTCAACCAGTTTGGACTGACAACGCCGGAAGGCTATCTGGCTGGTCAGCCAGCTACTCACGAAAACATCATGTTCCAGAAATGGATCGGCCTGTTTGGACAAGGCATTGAAGCCTGGACAGAATACCGCCGCACCGGTATGCCCGACATCATGCGGAAAGACCCCAACGCTGCTTTGCTCAACGAAGGCGTGTTGCCCACCCGGCTAACCTATCCACAAACAGAATACTCGCTCAACAATGCCGCCATCCAAGAAGGTTTGAACCTATTAGGAGGTCCGGATAATATGAGGACACAACTGTGGTGGGCAGAGAAATAACACAAAATATTAGCATTCAAATCGATAAAAAAATGAAAAAACCCTATATATATACCAGTCTCTTGTTGCTCTTTTTTGTATTCGGACTGATCAGTTGCGAAGATGTGAGCGACAATGTAATTCCACATCGGGCGGCTCCTGTGCTTGGTGTTTTCAATCAAACCTACAATGCAGATAGTACCATACTTTCTGTGCAAGCCACTTTCTATGAGCTGGATAAAAGTGGTATCATGGATCATACTGTAGGAATAGATTCCATTCCGGTAGCCAACCTGCCTGTTGCGGTGTATATCAACGAAAACATATCTTTAGGAGCACTCACTACCGATGCAAATGGAGAAGTATTCTTTGAGAAAGAACTGAGTGCACTGTCGGGGGCTTCTGTGCTGGAATGGGCCGGTACTTATCAGGACACACCTTTCAGAATACGTCAGGGCTTTGCAAAATAATACGCAGCTTTTGCGCTATCGTCATTCTCTTAACCATAGATTGATCTCAAAAATTAACAATGCCAAACATAACCAGAAGATCGTTCCTTCATAGATTTGCCGTAGTGGCCGGTACAAGTTATCCGGCGATGGTAGCCATGGGCATGATTCCTAAAGCAATTGCCCAACCTTTCAGGCTGGAAGGCAACGGAAAAGGAACTAAAGTTATCATCATCGGAGGTGGGCTATCCGGCCTTACCGCTGCCTACGAGCTTAACAAACTGGGCTACGACTGCACCATCCTGGAGGCCCGCAACCGTCCGGGAGGCAGGGTCTGGACGGTGCGCGGAGGCACAGAAGAAACGGAAACAGGTGGCAGCAAACAAACCTGTAGTTTTGATAAAGGCCAGTATCTCAATGCCGGTGCCGCCCGTATTCCCCATCATCATGAGATTTCATTGCACTATTGCCGCGAACTGGGCGTGCCGCTGGAAATCTTCAACAATGTTAATGAGAATGCCTTTTTGTATGCTGAAGGCAAAGGCCCGCTCTCCAATCGCCCTATCCGTATCAAGGCCGTAAATCATGATATGCGTGGCTATATGTGTGAGTTTGTCCAAAAAGCCATAGACCAGGATGCGCTGGACCTGCCATTTTCGCAGGAAGACCAGGAGAAGTTCATAGAATTTTTGCGGGTGGAAGGTGGGCTAAACAACGACATGCGCTATACGGAAAGCGACCGCCGGGGCTACAAAACATCACCGGGAGCAGGTGATTTACCCGGAGAATACGCCAAGCCCTATGGCTTTATGGAAATGCTGAAGTCCGGCTTTATGGACCCGGCCATGTCCAACCTGCCAGTGTATACGCTGGACTTACAGATGACGCTGTTTCAGCCTGTAGGTGGCATGGATCGCATCCCGTTTGCCCTGGCCGAGAAGGTCAAAAACAACATTGCATACCAGACTGTAGTGCAACAAATTAAGAAAACAGAGGATGGTGCTACCGTAATTTATACAGATAAAGACGGAATTACCAAAGAAATCAGTGGGGCTTATGCTATTTGCACGCTACCGCTTCCGGTGCTGGCCAATGTGAAGAATAATTTTTCTTCTAATATACAACGTGCCTGCGATTTTGTGGATTATAAAAAAGCCTGTAAGGTAGGTTTGCAATTCAAACGGAGGTTTTGGGAAGAAGACGATGCCATTTATGGTGGTATCTCCCGCACCAGTCAGGACATTACCCAGATCATGTATCCGAATTATGATTACCTGGGGAAAAAAGGCGTGGTGAAAGGCTTATACAATTTCAGTGAGAAAGCCGTGGCTACCGGAGAGCTTTCGCCGGAAGCCAGAACAGAGATGGCCCTTACGCAAGGCAAACAGCTGCACCCGCAGTACGAAAAGGAATTTGAAAATGCTTTCTCCCTGGCCTGGCACAAAATACCTCGTTCTATGGGTGCCTGGGCAGAATACAACAGCGATACACGTGCAAGATTTTATCCTGACCTGACCAAGGCAGACGGAAACGTTTACCTGGCAGGGGAGCATACTTCCTACCACACAGCCTGGATGGCCGGTGCTTTCGAGTCAGCCAGGAGAACGGTAGCCAGTATCCATGCCAGGGTGACGGAAGGCCAGGCGCAATATCAAAGTAAATAAAGAATACATAATGCTTCATTTTTTTCATAACCATTACCTTTAAACAAACCGTAATATGTCTACATCAATGAACAGAAGAAACTGGTTAAAATCCGGTGCTATGCTGGCAGGTGGTCTTTCTATAGCCCCTGCACTGAAATGGAATACCGCCCAGGCAGCCAACGAAATTGCTGCCAGATTATACGAACTCCCTGCCACCCAGGTAGGTAAACAGGTGCTGGCCCGCCCCGAAATGAAAGCCCGCCTGCTGGCTAACGAAAACCCTTTTGGCCCTTGCAAAAAAGCACGTGAGGCGCTCATTGGTGAAATAGACACCAGCTTTAGATATGGCTTTCAAAACAAAAAGGAATTTGCCAAGCTACTTTCTGATAAGTACAAACTCAATGCGCCAGGCGAAGCCGACTGGGGTCCTTCTCCAGACTCACAGGTGATGCTGGGGGCAGGTTCTACCGAACTGCTACTGGCGGCTGCATTGCTCTACGGACAAAAAGGAGGGAAAATTCTTTCCGCCGATCCTACCTACATGTCGCTCATTCGTTCGGCGCAGAACGTAGGTGCGGATTGGGATACTGTGCCGCTCACCAAAGACTACGTGCACGACCTGGATGCGCTGGCCGATGCCGTATCTGACGAGCACAGCATGGTGTACATCTGTAATCCTAATAACCCGACAGGAACAGTGGTAGACCCTGATAAGATGCGGTCTTTCTGCAAAGAAGTTTCCAAGAAGAAGCCTATCTTTATAGATGAGGCTTATATCGATTACACCTCAGACCCAGACAAACATTCTATGGCTGATCTGGTAGCAGATGGCTACAACGTGATCGTTACCCGTACTTTCTCCAAGCTACATGCTTTTGCCGGTTTGAGAATCGGGTATTGCCTGGCACAACCAGAGGTCATTACAGCAATGGGCAAGTACGCCAATGGAGCCGGTGATATTGCCAGCACTTCTATGGCGGCAGCCATTGCCTCCTTCCAGGATGCCGAGTACTACAAGTACGCCCGTGAAATGAACGAAAAATCCAAGCAGTTTTTATACAAAACCCTGGAAGATGCCGGATACGAATATGTCCCCTCGCACACCAACTTTGTTCTTTTTCCCGTGAAGATGGACAGTGAACGGTTTGTACAGGAGATGATGAAAAGAGGCGTAGGCGTAAGAAACTGGAGCTTCGCCAACCAGGAATGGTGCCGGGTAAGTGTAGGCACTATGCAAGACATGGAATACTTCGCTGACGCATTCAACCAGCTTTCCTGATAATATATAAGTACCTCTTCATAGATATCAGTTTGTGATGCTGATAACAAAAACCTTTGGCAAAAAGCTAGAGGTTTTTTTCTTTACCTGATTATGGTATATGTGGAGATACAAAAACTTACAACCTTTCATCAAACAGGAAGCCTTCTGCATTGATAAGTCTGATTTTATCAAAACTCTGATGACGGGTATTGAGTATATAATTCCATTCATTAGGAATGATGGATGTGGGCACTCTAAGAATAGGGTATTTGTATGCTGTGTGCCAAGCTTTGCCTATCTGTAAACATTCCTCGCAAAAGCCTTTTTTCCAGCTTTTGGGCAGATCAGTTTCTTCTACTATTAAAACAGGAAGTTCGTCGGGAATAGAAATAACCATCGTTTTGAAAAGCATATCTCTACCGCTATTACTTCGATGAACGAGGTTCTCCAAACAAGCCAGGGAACGAGAATCACTGGTGTAGATAACATATTGTCCATCATCGTTCCAGCGGTTACGAAAACCTGAAGCCACTAACTCATGGGCATACTCCGCTTTGGTAATTTTATAAACCAACATCAGGAAAAGTCACCGTATTCAATACGTATGAGTTCTCTACTAACCAATTCTATACCTGAAATGTAATTGAGGAGTTTTTCTGGTATGCGGCCTTCCAGGCCATAAGAGGGCTTACTTAGCCAGGAGGCAAATTCCTGATTATTGCCAAACACCTCTGTGCCTTTGTCGAAAAGATCTTTAAGCTTGAGCAGATGCTCTGCATCCGTTTTTTTAAAGTCCTTGTTCTTATTTTTGTAGTTGCTGATAGTTCTTACATCTAAACCAATGAAATCAGCAAGAGCCGCCTTAGAATAACCACTTTGACTTACCAATTTATCAAACATTTTGATAGGAATGCCTTTTTCTGCTGTATCTATCACTTGGTATGGATTCATCTTAAGTTGCTTTATGTTTTTGTTATACGAAAATAATCCTATTGTAGTTGGAATATTTTCTTATTAGTTCTGCAACAACGTAACCAATGCTTGTTAGAGAAAAACAGCGTCCACCCAGGTGCTTAAGCGGTAATAGTATGGATGGATGCGCAAAGGTGAAAGGCATGGTTTGTCTATTTATCCAAAAGCCGTTGCAACTCTTTTAAGGTTGCCTGGTTTTGTGGGTGATTGATGTTGCGGATGATGCTGTTCTTCTCTTTGCTTGTTAGTCGCCAGCTTAGTGAGGGACGCTCTATGGGTTTGTCTTCGTTGGCACCGGTAAAGGCCAGTCCGTCCTGCTGCCGCGACTGATATTCCAAATTGAGTACATGCAAGTCCACATCCAGGAAAGAGCGTGCATACTCTACGCGATCATCATTGTTGATGTCCTGGGAATTGAATAAATTATCATACAGATAGCGCAGAGGTGCTGTCATGCGCTGTAGCAATGAGGCTCCAGTCGGCCTGGCAATAGGTTCGTTCTTTTCAGAATCACGGATGCAGAGCATGATGGCTCCGGAAGTGTGTTCTTTCATCCAGTCTTTGAACACATACATAAATCGCACAGCGTCTGATACGCCAAAATTATCTACCAGTCCGGCATCCATGATCTGTACACGGGGGTGTGTCGGCAGGCTCACGTTGGGTGTCACATAAGGAAAGGCCGCATTCATCCGCAGTGCTGTCAAAAACCGCAGATTACCTGCATCATGGTTTTCAAACAACCGCATAAAGTCTATGCCTTTGATCTTGTCGTTACTCACCCTGGCTTTCTGCTGGTAACTGGTGTTCATATACGAAACATGCTGCGGAGAGATGAACAGCTTACGCCCGTCGTTGACAATGGTTGGCGACAGCAGCAGCATTGGAATAGTAGCTTCCTGCTCGGGCATTTTGTATGCCTCCAGAGGCTTGTCCATGATGGCTTCTGTGTTGTCGTTGAGTTGCTGCTCAAAAGCGTAGCCCCGGTCTTTGGTATAGCTGAATCCGTTGTACTCAAACTGCTGATAGCGGAAAAAAAGATCGTTGACCAGCAGCGTATAAATCACAGGGTTCAGGTTATCGCGGGCAATTTTCTCCAGGTATTGGGGAGCATACACCGATGGAAGTGCCGGATCAGAGACATTCGCCAACACCTCAGATTGGGTTAGGCGTTGCTTGTTTCTCAGCACCAGTTCACGAAAATAAGCAGCACCCACCAAACCACCGGAAGCACCTGTGATCAGTTGTGTATGTTCCATCAACTTTCCGCCAGTGAGGCTGTCTGCGGCCTGTAGGGCAGTCATGGTCCAGAGTGCTGAACGCAAACCACCACCACTAGCGCAGATAAAGACCATTTTTGGCTTGATGGATGTATTCATCAGCATATTGGCTCCATCGGAAGCTGTATGCGGATCACGCCCGGCCAGCAGCGGTGCATCATACACTTTCAGCTTTTTGCGCCAGTTTTCCAGAATCTGTAGCGTAACTTGTTTATCCTGCTGGTAGTTTTCGCTACTGCTGGCATCTTGCAGGCTCTGCAAAGAATAAGTAGCCGGTTCTTTCTGGTAATCCAGTCCGTAAGCCTGATAAGCAGAAGAAACCATGTCGTATTTCACGATTGTGTTCAATAGAAAGAAAGCAGCAAGGATAGCCGTGGTGGCCCAGCCCCGCAGCCAGTAGGTGATGGCACCGGCCAGCATGATGATGATGGTGAGCAACAGTACGCCACTGGCAGCTGCCGGAATCTGAAAGAAAGGATGCTCTCTGAATACGCCCAGTGCCAGCACCAGTATTAAGATAAAAGATTCCAGAATGACAGAGTTCAGATGGTTCTGGTTGAATATCTTGACCACGATTTCTTTATCGTAGGAAATGTCCTGCGCTTTTTGCAACCTGCCATGTAAGTCCAGGTAGGTATCTACCCTTCTCCTTGACTTTTTTGCCTCTCTTAGGTTTAACATCACACGCACCCGGGTGATTTTGGCTTGTTTAAGCGTTTTGTCTACATTGCTGGCCAGGTATTTCATCATATCAATATTGGTGAGCCAAAAGT
Organism: Cyclobacteriaceae bacterium; assembly: GCA_958296015.1. Classification (GTDB taxonomy): domain Bacteria; phylum Bacteroidota; class Bacteroidia; order Cytophagales; family Cyclobacteriaceae; genus JAJNNC01. The sequence goes on along the minus strand of CATQIH010000020.1, from coordinate 206,478 downwards.
AGACAAACAGCAGCACCAACATAACGATCAGCCCCGTTAGGAAACCAGTTACCTTCAGCAGGACATCGCCTACTGTGTTGTATTCATTCTGAAGCTGGAAGTTGATGATGTGTACGATGTAGACCACAAAGAACACCAGCGGAATCACACTGTTGTTGAGCGAAAACTTGGCAAACGGCCGTGAGAGTGTACCCAGAAAACCAAATTCGGGTCCATCCAGGATATAGCAGGTGATGGCATAGGCTACCGTGAACCCGCCGATGCTGACACCCACAATGAAAAAGCTAAAGAAATTGACCTGCCCCAGGTATTCGGGGTCCAGGAAGAGATAAGGAATGCCCAGGTTTTTACCAAAACTACCGGTTACTACGGAAAAAAGTAACAGCCAACACAGCAGCAACAGCTGGTTTTTCCTTAGATGCAGGATCAGCAGCCTGACCGGAAGCGAATAGTAAAACGGATCTATAAATCTCTTCTTGAATTTTTTCATGAATACGCAAGCCCTTCATCCTGTATAACGCACAATGCTCAGTGACTAACATACAATTCATATTCCAAAAGTCGGGAATCTATCCTTGCATTCAGGAATTCTACGCGCCTTTTCGTCCTTAATCTTACTTTCTTGGAAAGATCCAGATTACCGGTAAAAATGTATCCCCAATAGCCGGCGCACCGCTGCTTGAAGAAATCTCCTATCCCCTGATATACCGGCTCCAGCGCACTCACCTCTCCCAGTCTTTCTCCATAGGGCGGGTTCAGCACCACCACCGACGCTTCCTGGTCAGGCAGCAGTTCCGGCAGGGGAGTTTCTTCAAAGTTACATACTTCAAACCTGATCAGATGTGCCACACCGGCTGCCGCTGCATTTTCCCGGGCGGCCTGCACAGCTTTCGGGTCATGGTCGGTTGCAATAATGGTTTTGGTGTGCGAAGAATACTGCGCTTCGGTATCTTGTGCCTGCCTGGCGGTTTCTGCTTTGATCTGCTCCCAAAGTACCGGGCTGTAGTTTTTTAGGTGCATAAACCCATAGTTTTCGCGGATGAGTCCGGGTGCTTTGCCTGCTTTGATCAGCGCGGCTTCTATGGCCAGGGTGCCACTGCCGCACATCGGATTGACAAACGGCTGCGACGGATGCCAGCGAGTGCTCCGGATGACGGCTGCCGCCAGCGACTCTTGCATGGGTGCTGCCACAGTGACACGGCGATAGCCATGCCTGGCAATACTCTCGCCGGAAGTATCCATATAGATGCTGGCTTCCTCTTCCCGCCAGTGCAGGAAAAACACGGCCTGATCCTGCGCCGGTCCGGAATCCGGTCGCTTGTCGTACAGCGACTGCATACGGTCTACAATAGCATCTTTCACCTTTAGGTTGGCAAATCGGTGGTCGCGGATGGTCTCGTTGCGCACAAACGAGCTGATGCTGAAATAGCTTTGCACCGTCAGGTAGTCTTCCCACGGCATATTTCTGATATGTTTGTAGACTTGGATGCCGTCTCTGGCTTTGAAGCTTTTTAGCAAAAACAGGACGCGGTGTGCTGTACGCAGGTGCATATTGAGCCGCATGGCATCAGCCACGGTGCCTTCTGTGGTGACATCGAGCAGATTGACCGAGCGTACCGGCAGGTGTAAGGCTTTCACTTCTTCTGCCAGCAAGTGGCTGGTAAATTTGGCACAGATAATAATAATAGTTTGGACATCGGATGCTTGCATACTACGAAGATAAGCAGACCCTAAGACAATCAACAACGAAAAATACAAAGACTGATTCTTTGCGGTTTTGAAACAATTGCTTAACTAGAAAGGTAATCTACATACGCTATCTTCACCCCATACCTTATGATACTTAGACTTTCATGGATTCTCACGGTTCTGAGTCTGCCAGGCTTTGCCTGTGCACAGCTCAGCACTAATGCTTTTACCGGCAACAATGATGTCACCGTCCTGATAGAGCAGGGTGACCGGTCGTATGAATATACAGCCCGCAATATGCTGGCCAGGCTCAATGTCAGCCTTGCTCAGTTTGAGATGAAAGTGCTGGATAACCGATTCTATATGTCTTCAGATTCTTCCCAGAACATGGCATTGTTCCGGAGCCTGCTGAGCAGAGATACTACACGTGCACCGCTGTCTATTACTCTGGCATTGCCTAAAGAACAGGTAAACCTACAAGACTTTGAAGGTCAGTCTGTTACTTTCAGTGGCTCTGTCAAACTGGGGAGATTTGCTTTTCAAATGCCCGTACAGATAGTAGGTTATTACAAGAATAATAGGTTGCTGATGGACTTTGTAGCCGACATCAGCGGCCGGGAAGCATCCGCCATGCCTTATGCTATTAAGTCCATCCAGATTACCGGAAAAGGAGTTTCCATTCAGAACTTAACAGATCAATAATATGCAATTAGCATATACAATTCTCACTGGCTTTTTTCTGATATGGGCAGCCGGATGCCAGCAGGTAAGCGACCACGATACTGAAACAGCCGTAGTCACAGACAAGGAGCAACAGGCAGAGAATTATCATGACCAGGCTATGGAGTTCAATACAAAGTCCAACAAGTTCTTTCTGAAAGCCAAAGAAGCGTACCGGCAGGGTGATCTCAGCAAGACAGCAGCAAACATCCGGGAAGGTGGCGAGGCTTGGTACCAGGAAACGCCTAGGATAGATACGCTGGAAACAAGCCGGAAAGATATGCTCGAGAAAATCAGACAACTGGCCGAACAGACCCGCGCAGGTGAAGCCTTTTCTATTGAGTATCTGAATGATCTTTTCAGCGAGGCCGAGGTACTGGGTGCCCGTATGGAACTGGAAAACAGTATACGCTTTTTGCAGGAAAACGACACAGATTCAGCCATGATGCAAAGTAAAAATGCCCTCAACCGGATTGATGAGATGCTAACTTATACCGAAAGAACGATTGATCGTAATACCCGGAAGCTGCTGGACCAGACCCGGCAGGTGCTTGAACAATCAGCATATGATGAGAAAGGAGATATGGAAGGGCTAAGTCTCAAGCTGGATTCAGTACAGGTAGCCTTGCATACGATGACAAAACCAGCAGATATAGTACGGGATGTAGATACGGCTTATGTAGTGCCCAACTAGCATAACAAAACTATGCTGGTATTGCAGTCATCAGATCAGCAGGTGACTTGCAGCCTGGTGATACTCCTGCGCCTGTCCCCTGTGATGATGTCTTTTACCGTGCACTTTTCCCTGTTTGCCCAGCCTTCGCATATTTCCACTAGACTGATCATGAGGTATATAACTCTGATAAGTACTCATTTTTAGGATCGTACTGACAGTGACACCTGCTTTGTTGCCATGCTTCCTTATATATTGCAGTCGTTTTCGTTCTTTGGTCAGTGCATGTCTTTTGCTATGCCGATGTTCAAGAAGAACTTCCTTTTTGAAATTCTTCCGGAAGTTTTTATGGCTGTGTGTAAAAGCAGGTAACTGATCAACCCGATGTGCCGCTTTGCTATAAGCGGTGCCTGCCTGGAACATGCAAAAAGACAAGCACAAGAGAGATAAGGTGAGTGTTTTCATAATGAATCGAACTCTTTATATACACATCTGTTGCGGTTTTTATGAACAATTGTTTCATCATCTTTTTATTCAATCAGCAGGCGATGATGCCATTGCTGGCCTTTGGCTGACAAAGTGAGGATATATAACCCGAGAGGTAGATTTTTGTCTGTAAGCGATAGGCGTTGCAGTTGTTGTTTGCTCAGATTGCTTTGGCTGTACACCACCTGATGATGTATGTTTCTGATAACAAGGCTATGGTAGGCATCAGCATAACCATCGGGCAGTTCGATCGCCATATATTTTTGTACAGGATTGGGATAGACCTTCAACTGTGCCTGCACTTTTGCTTCCAGCCCATTAACTACGTCAGGTGTTGAGAATCGGAGCCAGTTCAGGTTAAACTCCGGCTGTAGGATACTCACCTTTAGTTTTCCGATTCCTTTTGTCAGCATCATCTCTGTAGTCACTGTTTGCCAGGTTTGCCAGCCCCCTGTTATGGGTGTGTCCAGCGTTGTCGTATTTATCACCTGCCCTTCTGCATCCAGTTGCGCTATTTCCAATTGCCCGGCATTACTTTCGCAGGCAACACGTGCTGAAAAGTTATAGATGCCGGTTTCCGGTACCCTGATCAGGTATTCCAGATAATCGCCAGCGTTGGTATAGCCTATATTTTGTCCGCCTCCCTCGTCGGTCGTATTTTCCAGTTCCAGCCCTTCGTTGAACGTAAAGTCTTCTGCTTCAATCTGCGTAGGAAGCGTAAAGTACAGCGGCAGATTGTTTTGCACCGCCAGGTCTGTAAAGCTTGCCAATACGGTACTGTCTGTAGCCTGAATACTGCCCTCCGCGTAGCTAAGCATTGGTTGCTGATTAGCCTCAACTGCCTGATCGAGTTTGATCAACAAAACACTTTGATTTAAAGAGTCGGCACTGATGCCGGTAATATTAACCGAATTACCTTCTATGGTGCAACGCAGTCCGTCAATGCTGAGCGTACTGGCTGCTATCTTTTTATTCAGGTTTAGGTGAATGGTCTGTCCACGCTCATCTGTTTGAGCATCTACCGGCTGAAAAGGAAGGGCAGAAAGTTTTTTGCTGATGGTAAATTGCAGAAAACCTACGTTGAATCCCCCCTGCTCGATCATCAGTTTGAGTTTTTGCGTACCTTCATACAGCACCACATTATCGATGGCAAAAGTTTTCCAGTTGCCATAGTCACCTGTGGCGGGTAATGTTACCACGCCGGTTTGAGGAGCATCATTCACTTTCAATGTGAGTTTTCCATCAGCAGGAGCCGCGTAGTGCACACTGACCGAATACACTGCCGATGAATCTACCTCCAGCGTATACTGCAGCCACTCACCATCTGCTGTCCAGCCTACATCGTAGCCATTGGCCAACGATGAGTTATCACTGGTAACTTCTATATCCACGCCATCATTCCGGTAGGCATGTCCATTGTTCCAGGCGGTATAATTATTAGTGTTCACCCGGTAATTGGCTGTATCACTATCAGCATAAGCGTAACCATTTCTGCCCAGGTCATAGTCAGAAGCATACACGGTGCCAGGCACGGCATGTCGGCTGAACGGCAATGTGCCGGTTTCACCAACTTGCCTGAACATGGCATCAATCACATCCGGGCGGTAGATACAGTTTCCTATTTTCAGGTTTTCCGTAAGTTGCATCAGGGCATCACGGGCAAATGCCTGCGTGGGTTTCTCCCCGCCATTCTGCAAGTAATCCAGTAACTTCGCATATCCCTCATTTTTGACAATAGTCAGCGGATTGACGACAGAACCCACCTTTTTCAGCGGCCACCAGGCCCAGCCGATGTTATTTTCTTCCAACAGATGGATGGCATTGGTAAACCATGTATTGGAGTTTTCTCCTGCCTCGCCCATCCAGATGGGCAGGTTGTTTTCTTCTCTAAGTTGAATGATACCTGCCACCGCGTCCTGGTCGTTGTAGTTCCAATATTTATGAAAGCTGATGGCCATGTTGTTGTCCCAGGCAGGCAGCAGTCCGTTGTGGTTATTGGCCCAGCAGTTGCCCTCAATGTATAGCAGGTGGTTTTTGTCCACTTCGCGGATGGCCTTTGTGATGTTCAAATACAAAGCCCTGAGTGGCGCGTTGGTCGTTTCGTCGCAACCGTTGATATTGCTGCCTTCAAAATTCCAGTTGGTTTCGTTGATCAGGTCATAACCACCGATCCAGGGTTCACTGGCATAACGTTCGGCTAGCTTTCGCCACAAGGCTACCGTCTTTTGCTGGTTGGCCTCACTTTCCCACAGCGAAGCCTTAGTGGTATCATAGTCAGAAATGGCCGCATCGTGGCCCTGCCCTCCAGGAGCTGCATGTAGGTCCAGGATTAGGTATATGCGGTTGGCTGTGCACCATTGCAGCAGACTGTCTGTAAGGGCAAACCCCTTTTCTAGCCAGGTATTTTCTCCTGCCACCGGCTCCTCATCAACAGGCAATGTATACAGGTTGTAGTGCATGGGCAGCCTGACGGAGTTGAAGCCCCAGGAGGCCATCGAATCAATATCTGCTTTGGTACAGTGGTTTGCCAGCCATGCCTCGTAGAAAGCATCGGTATTCGCTTCTCCTATCAACCCTTCAATGGCTGCCCTGATCTCATGTTGTGGGTTGGCAAAGCTGTTGGTTTCCAGCATATAGCCTTCCTGCAACATCCAGCCGCCCAGTCCCATACCTCTTAGGATCACATCGTTGCCACTGCCATCTACAATCTGTTTGCCATCGGCGTGCAAGTATTGTGCCGAAACGGCAGATGTAAGCAACACAGACATGATACCAAGCACGCCTATTTTTTTAAACCATGTTTTTCTGTTCATGAAGGTTGTTTTAAGAGTAAAAAAGTTTGTAAACAAAGCAAATGCATTTCGATATACTTTCAAACGGATCAAGCTGATCACACGCAGGTGTACACCGGATGTTACCTTTTCAGGAAGTACACAGCTACCATATAACCGCTATTATAGCCCATATCCTCTTAAATATAGAGGTATAAATACTATCGTACAACTGTTTATCACTCGCTGACTCTTGTTCACCTTGCTCTTGCAGAAAGAATAATCATGCTTTTCTTTTCAGAAAACCAAAGTAATACAGCGCATACTTGCTATTCATATCTATCCATCGTAACATTGCGATATATTGATGAAGGTATGGGTATAACCAGAACAGATTTATTTACGCAGCAGCAAAATGAGCTGGCGCAGGTGGCGAAAGTCTTTGCTCACCCAGCCCGAATAGCTATTATCCAGCATCTTTTGAAGGCTAATACCTGTATCAACGGCGACCTGGTGCAGGAACTTGGACTGGCACAGGCCACCATCAGCCAGCATCTGCGGGAGTTGAAGGGCATCGGCATTATACAGGGCACCATCGAAGGGGTGTCTGTCAACTACTGTATCAATCCGGTGCGCTGGGAAGAAGTACAAGCGTTGTTCAACCAGTTGTTTACCCAACTTGCGGCAGCCTGTACAGATACATGCTGCTGAAAAGATCGTTGCTACCTGGCAATATTGCCATCAAATATTATAACAGTAAAAACATGGAACATACTGATAAACTTAAACAGATCGTCAAAGAAAAATACAGTCAGATTGCTACGCAGGAAAAGGTTGTCAATGCAGCTTCCTGCTGTGGTGCTACCAGCGCATCTGATGAGGTGTACAACATCATGATGGACGACTATGGCCAGATCAAAGGTTACCGTGCCGAGGCAGACCTGGGCCTGGGCTGTGGCTTGCCTACCGCTTTTGCACACATCAAAAAAGGCGATACGGTGATTGACCTGGGATCAGGAGCAGGCAACGACTGTTTTGTAGCCCGGCACGAAACCGGCGAAACAGGCAAAGTGATCGGCATCGACTTTACAGAGTCTATGATCCGAAAAGCCCGTGAGAATGCAGAGAAGCTGAGCTTCAACAATGTAGAGTTTCGCGAAGGGGACATTGAGCAGATGCCTGTTTCTGACAATACAGCCGATGTGATCGTGAGCAACTGTGTGCTCAACCTGGTGCCCAACAAGCCCGGCGTGATCGCAGAAGTTTTCAGGGTACTCAAACCAGGAGGTCATTTCAGTATCTCCGATATTGTACTGGAAGGTGAGCTACCAGATGCGCTGCGCAAAGATGCTGAGATGTATGCTGGCTGTGTGTCCGGAGCTATTCAGAAAGATGTCTATCTGGGATATATCCGGGATGCCGGTTTTGCCAATATTGCCGTCCAGAAAGAAAAACGCATCAATATTCCGGATGATATTCTATGCAAATATTTGGATACTACTGCTATGGAAACCTGGAAACAAGGCAACACTGGTGTCTTCAGCATTACAGTGTATGCAGAAAAGCCAGGAACTCAACAGACCAGCATCAAATCAGAAGCCAGCACAAACACATGCTGCCCATCAGACTCAGGCTGCTGTTAGGTAATTAGTTATATTATTTACAATCTAACCTCCGGCCTCAGTCTGCAACTAAAGCCTTCAGATACGGCCAAGCAGGCCGCTTAAATGAGCTACGCGTTTGATATTTATTCCACCAGTGGATACACCCGCACATAATCTACCTGCATGGCCGTAGGAAAAGCTTCGGAGTCTACACCTTCTGTACCTCCCCAATCGCCACCTACCGCTACGTTGAGCAGCCAGTGAAACTTCTTGTCGAAGGGCCACACTGCCGGGCCAGTGCCTTCATTGGGGTAATCAAACATCTGTTCATCGTCGATATACCCTTTGATGGCATCAGGTGTCCAGTCTATTCTGTATACATGAAACTCGGTGCTAGCATGTTCTACCACCTTATCCTTACCTTTCTGCGTTCCCAGGCGATGGTTGTAGGCTTCCGTATGCACAGTCACGTGTACCCTGTCCTGGTCATACCCTACATGCTCCATGATGTCTATCTCACCCGATTTGGGCCAGCTTCCGTATGCCCAGTCGGTAGGTAGCATCCAGATGGCAGGCCAGGTGCCTTTGCCGACAGGTAGCTTAGCCTTTGCCTCAAACCTGCCATACAAGAAGTCACCTTTGTTTTTGGTTGCCAAACGCGCCGACGAATACTCCATCCCTTCGGTGGGCTGATGCCGCGCTGTGATGGTCAGCAGCCCATCGCTGACAGAAGCATTCTGCTGGCTGTCGGTATAGTATTCCAACTCGTGGTTGCCCCAGCCTCCGCCGCCAATATCATAACTCCACTTGTCGGGGTCAGGTTTGCCTTCGCCCTCAAACTCATCGGCCCATACAGGTGTGCTGGCAAAACGCCAGGACTTGACTGCCGAAGAATCAGACGTTGCGCCACGGGGTGCATCAGCTTCTTTTGCCGAACTACAGGATAGGCAAACAGCATACACTAAAGCGATGCATACAACTGATAAACTTTTAATCATACTATAAGAGATTGGGGCATTGGTTATTCTTCCAGTTTCACTTTGTTGGTATAAAAAGCTACATAGCCTTTAATGTTATTTGCTGCGCTTTTGGGCTCCGGATAATACCAGGCAATGTCTTTTGCCTTCTCCCCATCTACCTCCAGGCTATAGTACGATGCCTTTCCTTTCCAGGGACAGGAAGTATGCGTATCACTTTCTTTGAAAAACCCTTTCTTGACAGACTCTGGCGGAAAGTATTGGTTACCTTCCACTACTTCTGTCTGATCGCTTTCTGCGATTACCTGATTATTGAATATTGCTTTCATGTGTTTGTTCTCTTTAAGCTATTGTTGTTGTGTGTGTGATCTATCAAACCAACATCTGTTGGCACCTATTTGTTTGGGTTTGTGTATTATCCAACGCCTGTGCTTTTGTAGCTGCTGGAAGATATGGACTTGTCAGAAAGATATGCAAAACATCAGATTGTTTAAACCGTATGGTTATGAATACCATAAGCACATGCCACCCTGACATGATAACCCTTACCAATTCAGACAGTTGTAATATTATGAAATATTTTTTCTTTTATCTTCTAACCATATCCGTACTCACCAGCAGTTGCCAGGCACCGGAAGGCATAGGCCAGGAGCCTTACTTTAGTGTGCAGGACCTGATGAAACAGCAGATGGTGCTACTGGATAGCCTGAACCCGGAGGTGAAGATTACCGGGGCACTGAAAGGGCAGCAGGAAACCATCAATACGCACAAAGACAGCAGTGCGTGGAGTAGCTTGTTTCAACTGTTCGACGATGCAGACATCAACCAGCCGGTGTTACAAGGGCAGTACGTAGCCACAGACACCTTCGATAAACAATCCAACCTGCCCGTCAGACTGTATGAGGCGAAGGAGGGAACCAACACCAATATTCCGTATCTAAAAGTATATTACCAGGATTCGCTCAAAGACGTGAGGCGGATAGAGACTGCGTTCGAAGAAAAAAACGCACTGTATGACACGCAACGGAAGATGACTGCCGACTTTGAGCTGGTACAAGGCGCCCCCCGCATAACACAGTATGATATCACCGGTAAGCAAAAGATGATCATGCAGGATAGCGTGCTTTATCATATGCAGGCTAGTATCAACTATGCTATGTAGGTATTAGAGGCATATTTATTTTAGCCTCCCCCGCTCTGCGGGCCTTTATAGCCATCAAGTTAAAGTGTGATGCCTTCACTGGCCTTGTGATCTGGCCCGAGCGGTTATAGCCAGCAAATACATGCTTGAATTCATCGCTGTTGCTGACGGATATTAATGCTCTGCATTTTGTTATACACACGTTTGGCACCAGGGCAAAAAGCATTTGCAAAAATAACGTACAACAGCTTCTTTCAAAACAGTTAGCTTTGTCTACCTTTGTGGCTTACCTGTTGTAGCTTTACTCATGACAATTTAACCGGAGAAGATGATCAAACTAGGAAATTTCCTGTTCCGTTACAGAAATGGCTTGTTCCCCATATTCTATGCCCTGCTCTTCGTTCCTTCTCCTACCATCTTCGCAAACTATATGGTAGCCATCATCCTGGGACTCCTGATTGCCCTGACAGGTCAGTGGATACGGGCTATCAATGCCGGAGAAGTGCTAATTGCCCGCGGGGGCAGAAACAAACGCATCTATGCCGAGGGACTGGTGACCGACGGGATATTCAAACATTGCCGCAACCCGCTGTATATTGGCAACATACTTTTGCTACTGGGGCTGGGGATTGTGGCCAACTCGCTGATCTTTGTGCTATTCATGGTGCCGCTTTTTGCTTTTTTCTACCAGGCCATTGTGCTTGCCGAAGAGTATTATTTAACCAAGCAATTTGGAGAAGCTTACCACCGGTATTGCCAGGATGTCAACCGCTGGATTCCTAATTTTTCGGGCCTGGGCAATACACTTAGCCGCATGAATTTCAGTTGGAGAAAGTTTTTGGTGAGGGAATACAACCAGTCTTTTATCTGGATGGCAGCCGCCGTGCTAGTCATTGCCAAAAACCTGTACTTCTACCCTTACAACATATCCTTTGAGGCCGCCCTGCCCTATCTGATCGGTATCTTCATCGTGCTGGTTATTGCCTACGGGGTCATCCGCTATCTGAAAAAGTCACGCCGGATGGTGTATTGAGCTTGGCATATGATAAGTTCCAAAAGCAGATACATACTACCATGTGCGCTATCGTATCTGTTGATACACCGGGAAACCTTTGCCCGGTAAGCCATTCACTCGATTTGCTCGTTGGGAAGGGCCTGACCAGTGAGCCATTCGGTTGTTTTGGTGACTGGGAAGGGCAGAATGGTGTGCAAATCGCCTGATTTGGTGGCCGGAATGTACCATCTGCGTAAGGTTTTAGTTGATCCGTTGACTGGGATGTGCTATCCATGTAATATTTTAGCTGATCGGTTGACGGGATGTGCTGTCCATGTAATATTTTAGTTGATCCGTTGGCTGGGCAGCAGTTTCCACAGGACTGACATTGCCTACTTATGAGTGTTTCTTATAAATAGTTTCCTTTTTTAAAAGCAAACATGGGCATTACTGCTAGTGCGCGTTTGTAACGCATTACAAACGCGCACTAGCAATCATTGCTTATAATAGTGACTACCTGTTCTCTGTACTTAACATTAAGATACACTTTGTACACATACGAACAGGGTTTGTCCGAAACCGAACACAATTGATTATTTCATATTGCGTTTAGGCACTCTACAAGCACTTTTTCTGACTGGTATCATTATTGGCACAATGCACACAAATACTACAAGAATGTAGGTATAAAAAGTTTTTAAGCATCAAGAATTATATAAGCCATAAACATTATTCTGATAATTTATTAAGGGGTTCTGGCAGCCATTCTTAGGTTATGCAATCCGCAGGCAATGAGCATGACTTGATAGCCTACATTTTGGATGCGCAATCTAATTTTTTCCTTGACAATATTGAGTCTTTTAACACCTGCCCTGCCATCACGTGCTCTACAGGTACTCTGATTTGGCTAATGTCAGCCCCCGTGAATTCTAAGGTTAAAACAAGTTTTTTCATTATAATTTTTCAAAGATTTTCATTTGTCAAGTTTAGCTGCTAATAGCTCATTTAACGCTCTCTACCGCCCTGCGGTTGGTGGTTCATTATCCTGGCAAAAGCTTTGCTTTTGCCAGGATAATGAACGTTGTTTAACTTTTAGACACACTGTTAAGCTACCTTACTATATTGTTTCAATATCACGTATTGAGTACCTCGGTTGATCGTGGCAAAAATACGGTTGATGAGTTTAGCTCTGACCGGGCCACGGCGGCAGCATTGATAACCACCATCTTAGGCTTTCCCTGCTTAACCTTTCGTTGGTAGTAAGCTTTCAATTCTTCATCAAACTGAATAGCTGTTGCTGCTCCGTTGCTGAGCAAAGTTTTAATACGTTTATTAGCTAAAGGACTCCTCTTAGCGGTCCGCCGCGCGGTTCTACCCCGAATACTACTGCCGGATCGATGCTCAAAAGGAGCAACCCCGCAGTAAGAGGCAAATTTACGGCTATCAGCAAAGGCGGTAAAATTATTAGTGCATAAAATCAATGCTACAGCAGTTACCAACCCAATACCAGGAATAGAACAAACCGGGCCGCCGGGCGGTAATGTAAAGTTGTTTTTAATTATCTCATCTTCCTGAATGGTTTCTATAATCTGCTCTTCGGTTTGTTTGACCGCCCGGCGGCCCGGCTGCTGTTCTATAAACTTAAGCTGTTTTTCCGGCTGCTTGATAATGAACTTACTATCTATGATATGAGAAGCCGCCGCGGCCCGGTAGCTTTCAAGTCTTTAATTGTTTGTTTCAGACTGGCCGCCGGGCGGCCCCGTTGCGTTTTGATAAGTCGGTCACGAAAGGCAAAAAGATTCTTGATTTTAAGTAAACAATCTGAAGGTAAATTGACAGGCTTTAATTCATGTCTATGTAAAAAAGCATAGTAGGCAATCCGCTGAGCATCCACTTTGTCGTTTTTACCCCGTACCAAACCTAATGATCGCTTTAAATGTAATGGGGACAAAAGAGCAAATGGAAGCTTGTTGTCTTGTAAAAAACAGCATAGTTCAAGGGTATACCATCCGGTATGCTCCATAACAAAAAAGCTTTCGTTTAAGACAACCTTTTGCTTTTTGAGAAAGGTAAGCAATTGCTTGTAACCAGCGACAAAATTGTCAAACTTCTGATGGATAAAAACCTCTGGATTTTCTCATTGCCCTATGGCTACATCAAAAGAGGTTTTTGAAATATCAATGCCGATGAAATAAGAAATTTTCATAACTTTACTGTTAAAAACAAAAGAAAAATTAGTTGAAGTCACTGATCCCTTTGATAAGCCTGAAAGCTTAATGTTCTAATTGGTGCTACTTCAACGAGTAGAGAGCTAGGCACTAATTCACGGGTTGAGCCTTAATAACTCGGGCGCGGTGGTAGTTCACCCTAGTGCTCTTTAAAAATAGTACTTTTTCAGTCCTATATCTATATTACAAATCTAAAGGAAGCGGCATTGATGTATCTAAAAAAACCTTGGATTTTTGTTTGTTAAGAGCAGGTAAGACTTTACTTTATTTACAAACAGAGAATAATAGTAAGGGTATTGAAAGCCCCCGTGAAGCGGCTTTATCAAGCAATGTAAACAGCAGTTTGATTTTAAGTTTGAGGAAAGCCTGTTCTGCATGGAGCATACAGGTATTTATAACTACCCTTTGCTTGATTACTTATCTGGAGAGCAAACTTTTGTATGGTTAGAATCAGCCTTACACATCAAACATTCTTCTGGATTACAAAGAGGTAAAAATGATAAAATAGATGCTGAGCGCATTGCCTTCTATGCCTACAGAAACCAGGATAATGTAAAGCTTTGGCAACCTGCCAGGCAAGTGATTAAAGAACTAAAAACACTGACAGCATTACGTAATAGATTGATTAATGCTAAAAAGCAGCTTAAATCTTCATTACAAGAAGGCAAGGAGTTCTTAGATGAAGACTTACAGAAAAAAATTGAACGATGCTGCCAATAGTCTCTAAAAGCATTAGACCAGGGACTTGGCTAAAGTTGATAAGCAGCTAGACAAATCAATAGCCTCTGACGAAGAATTAAACAGGTTATTTAATTTAGTCACCAGCGTTGAAGGCATCGGTGCCGTGACGGCCAGAGAAGTACTCATTACTACCGCCCGGCGGCCCGGCAATGAGTTTAAAGATTTCACGGAAGCTAAGAGATATGCCTGTTATGCTGGCGTAGTTCCTTTTCAGCATCGATCAGGTACTAGCAGTAGAGGTAAAGACAGGGTATCTCATCTAGCTAACAAAACTGTTAAAACCCTACTGCATATGTCTGCTCTCTCGGCTATCAATCATTGTGAAGAATTACGGGATTATTACCAGCGGAAAGTAGCCGAAGGTAAGAACAAAATGTCGGTGATTAATGCTGTTAGAAATAAGCTGGTCTTGCGCATTTTTGCGGTAGTTGGAAACAATCAGAAATATGACAAAAATTATGACTATTCACTTGCTTGAATCATAGAAACCGATCCGATTCCAGGCAGAAATTTGATTCGGGTGAAGCTCATACTTTTGAGCTAGTTCTTGCAATGTTTGCTGCTCTTTTAGAGCCTCTAAAGCTACTTTGGCTTTGAAATCGGCAGATAATTTTCTTCTCTTTTTCATAGGATGCAATTTAGACATTTACACTTAAACCGCTGTCCTAATTTTGGGGTCCATTATAGTCAGCACGGCTTTTACCACCCACATCCGCAGGTTCGGATAAAACACATAGTTGGTGTCTATGCTGTAGCGGTATTTGTAATTGTCTGCCAGGTGCAATATTCTTTCATTCACCGGCATATAAGGTTTGCTTTTTACTTCAATTGTTTTCATATAAATATCGTTTTAATTTATATAAATATAAAATAATTTTATATTAAAGTCAATAGTTAATATAAATTAATTTTATATTAGTATGTTTTATTTGATACTTATATAAAATAGTTTGATATTGGTAGAAAATTTTGTATATTGTATAACAGTGAAATGGAAAAGCTTAACAGGATTAAAGTAGTACTTACAGAAAAAGATATATCACAAAAGGCTTTGGCAGAACATCTAGGAAGAAAATGTAAATACCATTGCTGGCATCTGTAATAACCGCAGCCAGCCGAACCTTTCGGACCTTTACCGGATTGCTAACTTTCTGAAAGTTGATGTTTGCGATCTTTTAATCAGAGACAATGAAAGATAGACAGGAAACAGAATGGAAGAAGCTGGATGAAGAAATCAAAGTAATTGCAGGACATAGAACGAAATATTTTTGCTACGTTTTTGGCTGCTGTTTTGGCTACTGTCAATGTTAACAATCGCCTGATCGTAGGTTTGGGTATAGCATTGAGTTTGTTACTTTTTGTTCTGTATGTCGTATTAGTTATTGTGAGACAAAATAAAATCAAAGAATATGAATGAAATAGCTTTTGGCATTATTGCTTCCGGAGTAATGATTATCACTTTAGTAGGTGCGTTCTTTTTCAGAAAAGGCATGAAGGATTTACCGTAACCGGCAGTTTTCAGCCAGTGACGCTGATCGTAGCGCATTGCGATTTTCGCGGCGGCCACCTGGCAGCATCCACCGTGGAGACGGCCACCCCGGAAAAGGGGCCAATGCCGCTAGGTGCTCACCTTGTCAAGCACTGCGGTGGCTGGCACACCAACCAGCCTTCCTGCATGGACATTGCGCCTTCCTCAGTACCCACACGCGCTATCGCGCACTCAGGGCACTTCGTCAGGTGCTGGAACTGTTAAGACAGTACTGAATCAAGTGCTTGATTAAAATATTGTCAATTTTTGTTGAGTACTACACGTTTTCAAGCATTACAAAAACTAAAAACCTATGCCAAAATTTTTATTCGTTTTACTGTTAATTCCTGTAGCTACTTTTGCTCAAACAAGCACGGAACCATTTAAAAAGGCTAATACCATCATTATCAGTATCCAGGACCAGCCAGAGCAAGCTTATAAAAAGATCGCCAGGATACTTGCCATAGGCGGTTTTGGTCTTGCCAATACGGACAGCGACCTTGGCATAATTACTACCGATAGAAAGGCCACCAAAGACCTTGAAATAGTTCTGAATGTCATTGTACTAGATAATGGAATAAGGCTAACAGGAAAGTATGCAGTGGCAGGTCTGGATGGTGACACTCCTATTGATTTTCGTAGCATGAAAAACAGTCCGGCCAGAAATGCCTGGAATATCATGGATAAAATAGCGCATGACTATAATAGTACAATCCAGTATACAGTCAATTGAAAACTGTAAATTAGAATACTCTAAGATGCCTTATCGAATAAGTTAAATTATAAGTCATTGTAGAAGGTATCCCATAAACCGAGAATTTTGATGGAAGAAGATATAAAGATAAAGTTGCGCAATAAGATTGAGAGAATCGCTAAAATACTTATAGTAGCAAAGGAATCCTTTCTCTATTCAAGCTACCTTCACTATCCAGAGACAAAAGAAGAATCTGATTATCTAAATAATTCATCTCATTTTAAGTTTATTCGCCATTCTTTATGGAGGCAATCTATTATAGAGCTTTCAAAGCTTTTCAGTGGCCCAAAAAGTAGAGATAGATTCAATATAAATAACTTTTTAGTTCAGCTAAAGGTAACTACTCAGGTAGCCGGGCTAGCCATGATTTGAGATAGATAGGCAAAGATATCTAGCTCTCTTTTTTTGAGGGTGTCAATGAGGGAACGTAGTACACAGAAATCATTTTGTCCGGTTTTGAACTGCCCGGAGACTTTCTGTTTTACCTTCACGTTGCGGATGGCTCTTTCTGAGGCATTGTTGTCGGGGGGCACTTCCAGATTATAGAGAAAGACCAGCAAACAGTCACGATGCTTGAGCAAAGACTTTTGAAAGGTAGCCGTCTGTGGGTGTTGTTTTGGGTCAATGAAGCGCACCAACAAACCATTGAGCCGATGCTCCAACCGGTAGACCTTCTTTTCTTGTTTGTCAAAGGCTTTTCCCCCGTTCTTGAGCTAGCATATCCACCTTCAAAGCATCTTGTAAGAGGGTTTTGCAGTGGGTAGCCCAGGAACTTTTTTCGCTCTCTTCTAAAAAGATTAAGTCTCTCTGCAAATGCGCCAGGCACAACTGTTTGGCTTGGCAAGCGGTTTTGAGCTGGGCTGCCCAACGATCAGAACCTACCGTAGCGTTAGGTAGTCCATCCAGGAAAGTGTCCACCACCGTTTGACTGCCTGGGCTAGGGGCAGCTTTCAAAAAAGTATTGCTAGCATTTTGCCATACCCAGACCCACCAGTTTTTACCATTGACTTTGGCCCCGGTCTCATCGCTACCCACATAGCGGGCTTGTGCTAGCTCTTTGTGTATGGCTTCATAGATTGGGGTAGCTTTAGTAGCTGCTCGCTTCAACAGGTTGCTGATACTGCCTTCACTGATGGGTAAGCCAAACATATCCTGGAAAAGCAAGGCCAAACGCTGATAGGGCACATACTGAAAGACGCTCAGATACCATACATACGCTTCTACCCGAGGGCCATATTGTATCGGGGGCATTCACTGCTGCTGGATAGGCAGCTTTTTGAAAGTGATCGCAAGCCGGACAACAACAACCATATTGCCGGTATTCAGTGTATATGGGCTGCACGGGGGGAATATCTACCACTTGACCTCGGCATACCATGCTCTGATCGGCAGGCAATTCACTGCCACAGGCCTGACAGTAAGTACTTCTGAGTTCTTCTACCTGATCGGCTAACGTGACCATCTCCAGGGTATGGCCACGATGACCTGCCTGTCCACCGCTCTTACGCTGGCTTTTTTCCCGAAGACTTTTAGCTACTTTACTACGCTTACTTTTATCCTGACTCGGTGGGTTATGGCTATTATGGCTGTCTTTCTTGACTGTCTGACTTTCCAGCCTTTGCAACAAAAGTATGATCTTTTCCTCCAGGCTAAGCACCTGCTGGCGCAAAGCAGCGTTCTCCGCTCTCAAAATCGCTATTTCATTAGAGTCGTTCACTTCTCAACATTAATGACTGTTTCCTAACTTACCAAAATCCTTTAGCTTACCTGAGTAGTTACTAAAAGAGAAGATACTATAGTATTTGAATACGAAACCCAAATATATTGGTGCTGGCAAATTGTTGCTTGACTGGCTCAATTCAGCTTTTAAGAAACACTTTGAAAGTGGTTCCTTGTCCTACCTGGCTTTCCACTTCTATCTTGCCGCCAGCATTTTCTATCACTTTCTTTACAATATATAACCCTACGCCACTGCCCTCTACGTGCGTGTGCAGGCGTTGGAACATGGCAAACAGCTTCTTCTTGTATTTCATATCTACTCCCAGGCCGTTGTCGGCAACGGAAAGTATTTGATAACCTTTGGTTTCTTTACACGCAATTCGGATGACAAGCTTCCGATGAGGGTCGCTGTATTTGATGGCATTAGAGAGTAAATTATACACAACGCTACGCAGATTTTTGGGTGCAAACCTGACCGGGCCACAGCCATCAACCTCTACCATGATCTGTGCATCGGCCTTTTCAATATCAGGAGCAATGTCTTGCATAACCTGCTGAATCACCTCACAAAGGTCGATGAGTTTGATAGGCTGGTCAAATTGCTTCTGTAAACGGGCCACTTCTGTCAGGTCGGCGATGGTATTGGTGAAACGTGCGATGGATTGTTTCATCATTTCCAAAGCTTTCTGTGTAGCAGGCGTAGACTTATCTTCGGAAGACAGATTTCTTTCCAGCAGTTGTATCAATCCCTGAATATTGGAAACAGGGGCTTTCAGATCATGAGAAGCGGTATAGACAAAATTATCTAGATCGGTATTTACCTGTGACAACAAGGCATTGGCTTTGCTCATATCTTCATTATAAGTAATGAATTCTTCATTGGCAGCTGCAAGTTCTTCGTTAGTAGCGGCCAGCTCCTTATTGGCTAAGGCTATTTCTTTCTGATAGCGTTGAAGTTCGGCTTCCTGGCGTTTGCGTTCGGTAATCTCTTCGGCCACAATGTTGATACCCACAACGACTCCCTGGTGATTTTTGAAAGGAAGCCAGTGCTCCAGCCAGGTTCTTTCCACGCCAGGTTGTGCCGGCGTTTCTCCTTTGATTTCAATATTGCGCACAGGCTGACCGGTTTCAATAATTTGCCGAAGTACTACCTCAGCTTCATCTGCGATGTCGGGAATAATCTCACGAATTGTTTTGCCCAGATGTTGCTCTACGGTCATTCCATTAATCTCGGCCAGCCGATTGTTGATGCGCACATAGCGTAAGTGGGTATCCAGTACACACAGCCCTATCGGAGCAGTAGCATAAATAGCCTCTACCTCATCCAGGCGCGACTGGGCCATCTGTTCACTGGCTTTAAGTGCTTCCTCAACCTGTTCACGTCCGGCAAGCTCTGCTTTCCGCATTTCCTGCGACTGTAAAGCATCAGCGGTATTAATAGCAAAATCGTCCTGATTGCCCGAATGCTCCGGTGTTT
This sequence comes from Cyclobacteriaceae bacterium, assembly GCA_958296015.1. Classification (GTDB taxonomy): domain Bacteria; phylum Bacteroidota; class Bacteroidia; order Cytophagales; family Cyclobacteriaceae; genus JAJNNC01. The sequence continues at coordinate 186,976 of CATQIH010000020.1, read as the reverse complement.
TGCCTGCTGATGGAAATGCAGGACGGTCGGATTGATCCGCATGATTAGGGTCATTCATATGAGTGAGCAATTTATGGCAACTTATATACTACCTGGTATTGGCCTGGCAGCCAGTCAGAAAGTACGGTAATGTTTGCGTAAGATAATTGATTAGACCTTAATTTACACAATATCAGAGGAAATTTAAAAGTACTTATCGTCAGAAGAAGAATAAAGGATGTAGAAGTAGTATTGCATAAAAAGCATAAAAAAAGCCCTATGAAGGGCTTTTAAGTGGAGAATACCGGAGTCGAAGACTGGCTGTCCGCCCGGTGACCTTCCCGAATGCTTTCGGGACGCTCTAGCCAGCCGCACTAATCAACCAGGTGATGTATTTTCTGCTTTTCTTTTTTTTTACTTCCATCTCTCTGTTATAAGCTTCCGGTCGTGAGACAAAAGATTCTGTATATACTATCTGCCAGGGAATACCGTGTTTGGTAGATTTGTTTCTACACGCATTGTGTTGTGCTAACCTTTTATCCAGGTCACTAGAAGATCCACAATAATATTTGTCAGCAGAAGAAGAATAAAGGATGTAGAAGTAGTATTGCATAAAAAGCATAAAAAAAGCCCTATGAAGGGCTTTTAAGTGGAGAATACCGGAGTCGAACCGGTGACCTCTTGCATGCCATGCAAGCGCTCTAGCCAGCTGAGCTAATCCCCCCAATAAGTTGATACAGTTGCCTCGGTGACCTTCCCGAATGCTTTCGGGACGCTCTAGCCAGCCGCGCGGCGTACCGTTGAGCTAATCCCCCAATAAGTGGAGCAAAAGTATGTAAAAATCTTACAACTCAAAAGAGGCGGCGTGCTTTTACAAAAATTCTTCGGTAATAATCACCGTAGATGTTATTCTCTACTACACCCAGCTTCGTAGAGGCATGAATAAACTGCACGTTATGTTTGCTCAGCACTTCTGTCACCATACCTACATGCGTAATCTTGCGTGGCTTGCCTTTCTGTGCGGCAAAAAACACGAAGTCACCGGGTCGGAGTTCGTGCATAGACACCATCTCACCGACCTGGCTTTGGGCCGCAGAGGTGCGGGGAATACTCATTCCGCAGGATTGAAAAGTAGTATAAAGCAGACCGGAGCAGTCCATGCCAGCGCGGGTAGTGCCGCCCCAGGCATAGGGCACACCGGTGAAAGAACGCGCTTTGTGGATGAAGGTGAACAGTTGTTCCTCTGTTTTGCTCACATTTTCCCTGCCAGTCAACACACGGTCGGCAGGTTTCTTGCCCTCAGATGCACGCGATGACGTGGTGGAGCCAGAGGATTCAAAATTAAAATAATCAGCTTTGGAATTTGGCTTAGAAGTGGTATTGTGGCTTTTTTGAGCGTGGTATGTTTTCTTAGAAGCTCTCTTTTTTTGCGTGGCACAGGAGGAAAATACAATGAGCAGTATTAATACTAAATAAGCCGAATAGGTTCTCGTATGCATGAATAAGGGTGGCTGTTTCGGTTTCATATATTAAATAGAGTCATCAGCGTACTACAAATGTTACTTTTATATACCAAAATACGGCCAGATAGCTTGTGAAGGCTTCATAAATTATTAATATTCCGGTAATAACGCTGCAAAAATGAAAATCTTATGAAAACCTCTGATGCTCCACAGCAGAAACGTAGCTTTTTTGAAGATGTATACCAGGTGGTGAAACTTATTCCCAAAGGTAAGGTTACCAGCTACGGTGCCATTGCCCAATACCTGGGCAGCAAGGGTAGTGCCCGTATGGTAGGCTGGGCCATGAATCAGGCACACGCCATGCATAACGTACCAGCCCATCGTGTAGTCAACCGGCAGGGGCTGCTCACCGGCAAGCAACACTTTGGTGAATCCGACCGTATGCAACGACTGTTGGAAGCAGAAGGCGTAGAAGTACAGGACAGCCAGATACAAAACTTTGCGCAACGCTTCTGGGACCCTTCTGTGGAACTGGCCTGAAGGTACTATTTTATGATTTGATGTTTGGACCAAGCTATGGTTCGCAGTTTTTTAAGTTGTTAAAATTACCCACATGTCTAACAAACTCATTACCACCTTATCTGTACTCTTGCTCTTTTGCCTGTACGCCTGCGCACAAAACAAGCCAGCGCAAACAGATTCTAATACCAATTCCTCTGACAGTATCTATACATATGCCGCACCCAGCAGTGCCGATGGTACCGGCAAATACTACAAAGGCCGCGACATTGCCCAAGTGATGGGTCATCTGGGTGCCGATTGGCTGGAAAGACCAGGCAGACAGGAAGAGGAAGGCACTAGTTTGCTCATCAAAGCAATGAATTTGAAAGAAAACGATGTGGTGGCAGACATTGGCGCAGGCACAGGGTACTTTACTTTTAGAATGAGCACACAAGTACCACAGGGCAAAGTGCTGGCCGTAGACATTCAGCCAGAGATGCTGTCTATGATACAGGATAAGATGCAGCGGGAAAACATCACCAATATCCAAACAATACGGGGAACGGAGCAAAACCCTAACCTGCCCGCAGATAGCATAGACTGGGTGCTGCTGGTGGATGCTTATCATGAGTTTTCTTATCCTAAAGAGATGATGACAGGCATTGTACGCTCGCTCAAACCAGACGGAAAAGTAGCTTTGGTAGAATACCGGGCCGAAGATCCAGCCATCCCCATCAAACCCAGGCATAAGATGACAGAAGCCCAGGCTGTGAAAGAGATGGAAGCTGTGGGGCTGAAACTGGTAGAGAACAAAAGCATGTTGCCCCAACAACACCTGATGGTCTTCTCAAAACAATAAAAAAGGTTGTCTTACATAGTAAGACAACCTTTTCTCTAAGCTAAAAAAGCATTCCGATCTCCGGTTTCCCGTTACCAGTTTCCTTTCTACGATACTTTTTGTGTTTTCTCAGCGACTGCTACTGGCCGTCTCTTTTTACTCAGGTCAATGACTACCGGAGAAGCAATGAAGATAGACGAGTACGTACCTATCAGAATACCTACCAACAAGGCAAACGAGAAACCATACAGTATCTGCCCGCCAAACAGAAACAGAATAAGCACCACCAAAAAGGTAGTACCTGACGTGATCAGTGTTCTGGACATCACATCGTTGACCGATTCGTTGATGGCACTTGCCAGATCAGCTCTAGGCTTTAGCCCCAGCGTTTCCCGAATCCTGTCGAAGATAATCACAGTGTCGTTGATGGAGTAACCTACAATAGTAAGCATGGCAGCGATGAACACCTGGTCTACTTCCAGACTGATGCCCACCAGGCGTGCCAGTGAGTAGATGGCCAGCACAAACAGTACATCGTGGAACAGGGCAATGATTGCTCCAAGGCCGTACTGCCACTTCCTGAAACGTATCAGAATATAGAGGAAAATCACAATCAGTGCCACAATGATAGACTCCTGGGCACTTTTGGTGATGTCGTCGGCAATGGTAGCTCCTACTTTGGATGAACTGGAGATGGTGAAGTCCTTATCGCCGAGTGTGCTGGCATTGTCTTCAAACTTCATCTTGGTGAATCCTTCCACACCGGCAATCAGCTCCTTCCTTACCTGCTCATCAGCTTCGGTAGACTCGTCGTCTGTCAGGTAGCTGGTGGTTACTTTCAGTACATTGTTGGAGCCATACGTTTTCACTTCTACGCTGGCATCTTTGAATTCATTGGTGTTCAACTCACTTTGCAGGGCTGAAGGAACCACAGGCTCGGCAAAAGTCAGTACATAAGAACGGCCACCTTTGAAGTCTACACCGAGGTTCAGTCCATTGATAAACATCACTACCAAACCGATCACAATTACAGTACTGGAAAAAATATACGCCATTTTTCTTTTGCGCATAAAATCAATATGAAGATTGGCAAATGCATTTTTGGTAGCATTGATGTAGAAAGTCATCTTACTGTCGTCTCCTTTTCTGGTCATCCACTCCAGAATTACCCGGGTGATGAACACAGCCGTAAAGAAAGAACACACAATACCAATCATCAGCGTGACGGCAAATCCTCTCACCGGTCCCTGACCCAATACATACAGGATCACACCAGTGAGAAACGTCGTAACGTTAGAGTCGATGATAGAGCTGTAGGCTTTGCTATAACCGGCATCAATGGCCGCCCTGAGCTTGGCACCGCCTCTGAGTTCTTCGCGGATACGTTCAAAGATCAGCACGTTGGCATCCACCGACATACCGATGGTGAGTACAATACCTGCAATACCGGGCAACGTCAGGGCCGCATTGAGCTGCGCCAGGATACCCAGAATAAAGAACAGGTTAAATACCAGTGCAAGGTCAGCTACGATACCACCTTTAGCATAGTAAATCACCATAAAGATGACCACCGCAGCCAAACCGGCCAGTACAGAGATGATCCCTTGATGTTGTGCCTCTATACCCAATGTAGGCCCTACAATGGCTTCCTCTACAATGCGGGTAGGCGCAGGCAAGGCACCAGCTTCCAGAATGTTGGCAAGGTCTTTAGCTTCATCGATGGTAAAGTTACCGGAAATAGAAGATCGTCCGTTGGGAATTTCTCCGTTCACCACCGGTGCAGAGTATACGCGGTTGTCCAGTACAATGGCTATCCTGTTGCCTATATTACTGGCAGTAAGGCGTTTCCATTTTCTGGCACCTTCCGAGTTCATGTTCATGCTGATGGCCGGACGAGAAGATTCGTCATAGTCCTGGCGGGCATCGGTGATCACCTCACCGGTCAGAGGAGCTTTACCGCCTCTTTCTCTTTTGATGGCATATAGCTCGATGAGGTCTGCGCCATTCTGGTTTCTGGCTTTCACATCCCACAGGAAGTCCATCGTAGTAGGAACCATCGCCTGCACATCTTCTCTGCGCATAATGCGGTTGATCTTGGAAGTATCCTGTACGCTATAAAGCATACCATACTGCAAAGGAGCCTTCAGCAGGCTGAATAAAGGAGAAAGCTGCGCATTGCTCAAAGAGTCGAGTCCGGTAGAATCGCCCTCTGCCAGTTGTGTGGCCAGGTTACCAGTGGTATCTGTAGTGTCTGTCTGGTTTTCTGCCAGCGAGGCGAGGTCGTCAGCGACATTGCTGCCTGTGGTTACTGTGGTATCTGTGTCCAGCGCAGGTGCTTCACCTTTTTGTTCTGCCACCAACATGCCGTTGACCTGCTGCAAAGTGCTCACATAATCGTTGGGCGCATATACTTCCAGAAATTCCAGCTTGGCCACGCCCTGCAACAGGTTTCTCACCCTTTCAGGGTTATCCACGCCAGGTAGTTCTACCTGAATACGGCCCGTACCCTGCAAACGCTGGATGTTGGGCTGCGAAGTACCAAAGCGATCGATACGGGTACGCAGGATGTTGAAAGACCGATCAATAGCATTTTCTACCTCGCCATTGATCACGCCCATCACTTCAGCATCAGAGGATGAACTGCTGATACGTCCGCGGTTGGCGGCATTGGCAAAGATTCTGCTCAGGTTCTTATTGGGTGCAATCTCATTAAAGGCATTCCTAAATAATGTGGTAAAACGATCTTGACTATTAGCAGTGCGCTGTTGTGCCAATTGCAGTGCTTTTAGGAAGTCAGGATCTTTGCTGTTGCCCGAAAGATTTTTGATAATTTCTATAGGCGATACTTCCAGCACTACATGCATTCCGCCTTTCAGGTCCAGACCCAGGTTCAGTTCTGTATTTTTTACTTCCTGGTAGGTGTATTTAGCACCCAGTAGGTTGTATACCGGTTCTGTCCACACAGAGTCCAGGTAATTCTGCTTCTTGGCAAAATCAATTCTGCCTTCCGCATTGGTGGCATACGCTTCAGCTTTGTCCTGTACACTATTGGCTACAAAGGTGAAGGAGAGATAGTAGATGCATAACAGCGAAACAATGGCTGTCAGGATGATAATTCCAGTTCTATTACGCATGGTAAATAAGATATAGTTTTTACTTTGTTGATACTAAAGGATAATGAAGAAGCTACAGGGGGAAATAACAAAACGCAAATAACAAATAATAATCAATCTTATAAAAACCAAACCATGATGTTTGATAATTCAGTAATTGTTTGTTGGTGCTTATTTGTACTTTGAAAATTGTTTATTCAAAAGCAACCCTCTTTTTAGGTTAAGCAGCGCATGACAACGCCATACATATTATTATGGTGCATTGGGCGAAATAATACGCCTGAACAAGGTACGGAAATAATGGCTTTGGGGTAAGGGGAAAGAAAATATTTCGTTGGGTATGCTCTTTTTCTCAAAACAAAATTCACGGACAAAGCTACAGTAAAAGGCTATCTGAAATTTATAGACAGGAAGTACAGCCTCACTGACTGCCGAAATTTTAGTAACCGTATGATCCTGCTCCTGACTGTTATCTTCTTGCGCTGTGCCAGTAGCTTTCTGAGGCTTTGCCGGTTTCTGATAATCAACAGAAGCGGTATGAGAGGAAAATAAAAACCACTGAATCGCAGGCCCACATGCAACAAAAAGCAACAGGATCGTCGTTAATGCAACTAAAAGGAAATTGCTCGTTCTGATATGGTTTTGCCAGCTTTTCAAATGCATTGCAAATTAGAAATTATCCATCGAAACACAAAAGCTTGCGAAAATATCCATTTTGCACAAAAAAACTATTAAGTGACTATTTTTTCTTAAGTATAAACAATTTATTCATTTGTCATTGCCCTTGGGGCCATTTCTTGGGCAAATGACCATGAAAAGACAGGGCTTTGGATTGCGTAAGTTTTTTCATATGTTTGAAAGTAGTACCGCATCATTTTACTTAATATCAACATTTGGAACACTAATTTATCAGTATTGGAAGCATCCAGAACTTTGCAGGAAGATAGAGCCATTGCGAGTAAATTATCTGTAGACGAAATCCTAAGCGACTACAGCATTGCTTGGCAAAGCCGCCACGCCAGTCTGATCGGGCGGAAAGAAGTATTTATGGGCAAAGCAAAATTTGGCGTCTTTGGCGATGGCAAAGAAGTAGTCCAGATCGCTATGGCCAAATCTTTTAGAAAAGGTGATTTCAGATCGGGTTATTACCGCGACCAGACTTTTATATTTGCCCTGGGAGAGATAACCCTACAACAGTTCTTTGCACAGCTTTATGCACATGCCAGCCTGGAGGCAGAACCTTCCTCCGGTGGCCGCTCTATGAACTCCCACTTCGGCTCTGCCACCATTGATCCGGAAACAGGCAGGTTTACCAACCAAAAGCAACGCTACAACTCTGGGGCCGACCTGTCGCCTACTGCCGGGCAAATCCCCAAGGCACTTGGCTTTGCTTATGCTTCCAAGTTATACCGCGAAAGCCCTGACCTGCAAGGTTATACCAAGTTTTCTGACCGGGGCAACGAAGTGTCGTTTGCTACCATTGGCGATGCGGCCACTTCTGAGGGCATGTTTCTGGAAACCATCAACGCCGCCGGTGTGCTGCAGGTGCCCCTGATCTTTTCTATCTGGGATGATGATTACGGTATTTCTGTGCCCAAAGAGTACCATACCACCAGGCTGAGCATTTCCAAAGCACTATCGGGTTTTCAGCGTACCGATGACGAACGGGAAGCCCCTGCTGCCGGGCTGGAGATATTCACCGTCAAAGGATGGGATTATGAGAAGCTCTGCGAAACATACCAGGTAGCAGCTGATCTGGCTCGTAAAGCCCATGTGCCGGTGCTGCTGCATGTAGAAGAGCTTACGCAGCCGCAGGGCCATTCTACCTCCGGTTCACATGAGCGGTATAAATCCAAAAAGAGACTAAGCTGGGAGCGCGAGTACGACTGCAACAGAAAGATGCGGGAGTGGATATTGTCCAATGGCTTTGCTTCTGCCGAGCAACTAGACCAGATAGAGCGTGAAGCCCTGGAACTAGCCAAGCAAGCCAAAAATCGGGCATGGAAAGCCTATCGGCAGGAAATAGACCAGGAGTTACAGTATCTCTCCAGGCTGATTGGAAGCCTTGCCAAAGTCAGCGCACAGGCAGACCAGCTACAGGCCATCAACGCAAAGCTCAAAAAAGAAATCAATCCCATCCGCGCCACCGGCACCGTAGCAGCTAAGTATGCACTGCGCGTTTCTGTAGGCGATGAGGTGGAAGAAAGAAAGCACCTGCTCCACTGGCTGTTTCAGCAGCAGGAAGACAACCGCCAGCGTTACCGTTCTCATCTCTATTCAGAGAGTGAGCGTTCGGCACTGAAAGTACCCGTGGTTCCTCCGGTATTTTCTGATCATTCCAAACCCGTAGACGGGCGCGAGGTATTACAGGCCTGTTTTGACCACGCCCTCACACACGACCCCCGCGTGTTTGCCATTGGCGAAGATGTAGGCAAGATCGGCGACGGTGAACCAAGGATTTGCGCCGGGTTGCAGGAAAAGCACGGCGAACTGCGCGTGACCGACACCGGCATCCGCGAACCCAGCATCATCGGTCAGGGAATAGGAGCTGCGATGCGCGGCCTGAAACCTATCACCGAGATACAGTACCTGGATTATATCTACTATGCGCTGGCTACGCTTTCGGATGATCTGGCCTCTATGCGCTACCCGTACGATGGGGCGGCAGGCAAGCACCGCTGATCATCCGCACACGCGGTCACCGGCTGGAAGGCATCTGGGCATTCGGGTTCGCCCATGAGTGCGCTGCTGGGAAGCCTGCGGGGTATCTACATCCTGGTGCCACGCAACATGGTGCAGGCAGCCGGGTTCTACAATACTTTGCTTCGCTCCGATGATACGGCCCTGGTGATCGAAAGCCTCAACAGCTACCGCCTCAAAGAAAGCATACCTGACAATGTGGGTGAGTTTACCCTGCCCCTGGGCCACCCGGAAGTCCTCAGAGAAGGCAGCGACGTAACCATCGTGACCTACGGCTCCATGTGCCGCATCGTGATGGAAGCCGCTGAACAACTGGCTACATATGCTATTTCTTGCGAGGTCATCGACGTGCAGACCTTGCTTCCTTTTGATATTCACCATACCATTGTGGAGTCGCTGAAAAAGACCAGCCGCATCATCTTTGCCGACGAAGATGTGCCCGGCGGTGCCTCAGCCTATATGATGCAGAAAGTGCTGGAAGAGCAGGGCGGGTATCAGTATCTTGATTCCAAGCCAGCCACCATCACAGCGGCAGCCAACCGCCCCGCCTACGGCTCTGATGGCGACTATTACTCTAAACCCAATGCCGAGAACGTCTTTGACAAGGTATACAGCCTGATGGCAGAATACGACCCTGCCCGCTTCAAAGATTTGTATACCTAGCTGTGCATTGCGGATGGTTGTAAGCTTATCTTATCGTTCTCTCTCACTAGCTTCCTCCACTACTAGCTTCAGTCCGGGACACGCAGTCTAAGACTTGAGTGTATCTCTTCGTTTCAGTCACAGACTGAAACGAGATGGGGAGTTGCAAACAGTTGTAAGTTCATTGTTCTCATAAAACGCTACTCACCATTCGGCGACAAGCTATCCGCGAGGGTATATGATCTATTGAAAACGACCTAACGCAAGCGTCCGCTCAATGCTGCCGCCGTGCCCGGTCAACTTGAGGATTCGTTGTCAGTCGCTCGCGTCCCGCGAGTGAACAATATAAAAAGGCATCCTGCCTTCTGAGGCTGGCCGACGCGGCGCGGAAGCCTCAAAAATACTGATCACTCGGCAGGACGCCGGTCGGCAGGAGCCGAGCGATTAATATTTCTTAAGTCGACAGCATTGAGCGTCCGCTTGTGTTTAGTTTGACAATAAAGCCAGCCAATAGTGCTGACAGCAACCTACAGGCAATAAAATACACCTGCCATTCGGTCGGCAAACCATTGCATGCAGTAAAATGCTACCTGCCAATTGTGAGAAGGCGTTGCACCTCGGGGATAACTACTTGCCAAACGTCAGCGAGGTATTGCACCTCGAGGACGGCCACTACCAATCGTCGGCAAGCCGTCCGCAAGACGGGAAAGCTACTCACCAATCGTTGGCAAGGCATTACACCTTGGGGATTGCTACTCACCATTTGTTGGCAAGCCGTTGCAGGCTGGGGATAGTCTCCCGACAAGTGGGAGAAGGCGTTGTGCCTTGAGGACAGCTACTCACCAAACGTCGGCGAGCATATTACCTTTAAAACACACCTTGTACTTTATGGGACAATAAATCCTTTTATCTGTTAAGCGAGCCTGCCAGTGTGATACCATTGAGCCTGTTGGAAGCACACACATTGCTCTTTTTTGCCACTTTTATTACACATGTATTAACGCAAATACATGCTTATCTTTAAAGATTATAATAGCAGTATGCAAAGATATCTTTGTTATTATTGATGCCTTTTTGTCTGGTAACTTCCCTAGTGTTTTCTGGCTTACAGTACAACAACGGACATTCTCCAAGAATATACCTTAAAATTACACCTGCCCAGCCTCCACCTGTATGCCCTTGAATGGTAATACATGCGCTTAATAGTATATTTCGCCATTGAATATGAGCTGTTACCAGCATCTGCTATTTAGCGTGTAACCAAAAGCATGTATGAGGATTGCCATTGTATTGAATTCTTCCTGGAACGTGTACAATTTCAGACTGGGACTTATCAGCGCGCTGCGCGATCAGGGTCATCAGATCGTAATTATAGCACCGGAAGATACCTACAGCTGGAAGCTAACAGACCTGGGATACGAATTTAGAGCCGTAGAGATGGATAGCAGTGGTGTGAATCCTGTGAAAGATGCTTTGCTGGTGTGGCATCTATACCAGTCATATAAGGCACTGAAGCCTGATCTGGTGCTACACTATACCGTGAAACCCAACACCTACGGAACGCTGGCCGCTACGCTGCTCGGTATTCCGTCTATCAACAACGTGTGTGGGTTGGGTACTGTGTTTCTTAAAAAAGGATTGTCTTCTGAAATTGCCAAAGTTTTGTATAAACTTGCCTTTCGTTTTCCCAAGAAGGTGTTTTTTCAGAACGAAGACGATTACCAGCTTTTTATAACACAAAAACTGGTGCGCAGGCAGATTGCAGATGCCGTTCCGGGTTCGGGCATCAACCTGGATGACTTCCGGCCCCGGTACACGCACAGGTTACCTGATAAGGAATTTACCTTTCTGGTTATTTCGCGCATCATTTATGACAAAGGCATTGTAGAATACATCGATGCGATCAGAATCTTGCGCAAACGTGGTGTAAAAGCTTGTTTTCAGCTATTAGGCGATAAAGCCAACGGGCACAAAAGAGGCATCAGTGAGGCGTTGCTGTCATCCTGGGTCAGCGAGGGGTTGATTGTATATTTGGGCACAACAGACGATGTGCAGTCGGCCATCCATGCCGCAGATTGTGTGGTGCTGCCTTCTTACCGGGAGGGGCTGCCCAGAACACTGCTGGAAGCCGCCAGCCTGGGCAAACCCATTGTGGCCACCAATGTGCCGGGTTGCCGCCATGTGGTAGAAGACGGAAGCAATGGGTTGTTGTGCGAGGTGAGAAATGCCGCAGATCTGGCCGATAAAATGGAGCAAATACTATCCTTGCGCCCCGATGCCCTGGCAGCAATGGGACGCAACGGACGAAAAAGAGTAGAAATGCTTTTTGACGAAAAGCTCGTGATCCGCAAGTATCTGGAGGCAGTAGATGAAGTGAAATAGAAGTCGGAAGAAGGGAGAGGGAAGACCGGAGTCCTCAACTAGCTTCAGATTTTATCTGAAGCTTTCAAATACAAGTCAAGTCTCAGACTTGATTTGTATTCGCTGGCTTCAATATTATATTGAAGCCAGAAGACACAATAAATATAATAGTAGCATTTAAAAACAAGATAAAATGAGTCAAAAGTTGGAAGTCGGGAGATGGAAGTCAGAAGCCTCTTTTCTTCGGTCTACGGTCTCCTGACTTCGGTCTCCCGTCTTCGGACTTCCTACAGACACCTAACCAAATATACGATGGAAATTAGAGAAACAGGTATTCAGGGATTGATAGAGATCTTTCCCAGAGCATTCAAAGACGATCGCGGGTATTTTCTGGAAACTTACCACGTCGAGAAATTTAAAGAAATAGGCATTACCAGTGCGTTTTTGCAGAGCAATCAATCCTACTCTATCAAAGGAGTGCTGCGCGGATTGCATTTGCAGAAAGCACCCTTTGCCCAGGGAAAGCTGGTGAAAGTGTGCAGCGGCAGTGTGCTGGATATAGCCGTAGACTTGAGAAAAGATTCACCCACGTTTGGCAAATATGCTAAGGTAGTACTGGATGGTACCCGAAACAATATGTTCTATGTGCCGGAAGGATTTGCACATGGATTTCTGGCCCTGGAAGAAACCGTATTTAGCTATATGTGTACCAACGTGTATAACAAACCATCAGAGTCCGGTATCATCTGGAATGATGCAGCAGTGGCTATTGACTGGGAATTTGAAAAATACGGCATTACAGATCCTGTTATCTCCGAGAAAGACCTGGAATTGCCCACGTTGCAGCAGTTTCATCAACAACTTTAACCAAACAGTATTGACTATCTCATTGGCCTTTTCATCAAAACTAAGCACATATGGATATGGCGTGTGCCTGTTGCTGCTGCTAAGTTCTTGTAGTGCCTATAAAAACAGGATCATGTTTCAGACGGAAATCTCGGTGGTGCCGGAAGGCGTAGGCATGGCTGTGGCAGAGGCCAATGGGAATTATGTGTTGCAGGAAAACGACTACATCCAACTGAAAGTGTATACCAACGGCGGGGAGCTGATCATAGACCCTAACCGCGAGATTATCAATGAAATGGGCGGAGCCAATGGTGCTGCTTTACAGAACAGAGAGGAATCTCAGTTTCTGATCAGATCAGGTGGCATGGTGACGCTGCCGATGGTGGGCGATATAAAAGCCACAGGGCTGACCATCTATCAGCTCAACCGCATACTTGAGGAGCAATATGCCGCTTTTTATGAAGATGTGTTTGTGACCACAAAGTACCTCAACAAAAGAGTAGTTGTGCTGGGTGCCAATGGCGGGCAGGTGATTCCGCTGGAAAATGAAAACACCAACCTGCTGGAAATACTGGCACTTGCCGGTGGCATGACCACGCAGGCACGGGCAGACAATATCCGGCTGATCAGGGGAGACCGCAGCAACCCTGAAGTGCACCTGATCAACCTGACTACCATAGAAGGTATGAAGCAATCGTCTATGCAGGTATTGCCGGGAGATGTAATTTATGTGGAACCCGTTCAAAAGATTACAGCCGAAGCTATCAGAGACATTACACCCATACTTGGCCTGTTTACCAGCCTACTAACATTGGCCTTATTGATTCCTAAACTGAAATAAACTTATAATCAAGGTGAACAGTCATTATACAAGCATCCAGACACCAGAAGACAAAGGCGATAGCATCGACTTTGATAAAATGTTGATGGTTGCCCGGAAAAGTATTTTCTGGATCATCCTGATCATGCTGCTCACCAACGGACTGGCTTACCTGTATCTGCGTTATACGCGTCCGATGTACGAGTCTGGTTCGGTTATCAAACTAGACATTAAGAGCGAAGCCAACATCCTGGGACTCAATACAGCCAACCAGAACCTGGACCATATTGCTGGCGAAATAGAACTGCTGAAGTCCAATATGTTTTTCAGCAGGGTAATCAATGCCCTGAACATGGGAGTGAGCTACTATGCGCAGGGGCGTTTCTTGTTTCAGGAACGTTATGGAAACTCTCCGTTTACGGTAGCCTGTGAAGTCCTGGACCCTTCGTTCTACGACCGGCCTGTGTATGTAGACATACTTAACAACAAACAGTTCAGGCTTTCTTATGGACCGGAAGAAGGCGGATTTTCTCAGACCTATCGTTTTGAGGAAGAGATTACGACGCCTCAGTTTACCATGATTGTGTCGCAAGACGATTATACAGCTGAGAAGGATGATAATCAGTACTATTTCGTAGTCAACAGCCAACATGCACAGATGGATTACCTGGGCAGCAACATGACTGTGCAGCCTGTGAACTTCAATGCTAATACCATCCGCATCAGCTTTCAGGGGTATGACAGGCAGAAGGTGCAAGACATGGTGCACGTCATCGACTCGGTGTACCTGCAGTATACGCAGGAAAAAATGAACCAGGCAACAGAGCAGAAGCTGGCCTTTCTGGATGAGCAGCTCGAAACCATTGAGTACCGGCTGTCCAAATACGAAAACTATTTTGAGAACTTTACCATCGATAACAAGACCAACGACCTGGCATCTGAAATAGGGAAGACCATCACGATGATGGAAGAGCTGGATGCGCAGAAATATGAGCTGCGCAACCTACAGCAGGCCATGAAAGCACTCGGTAGGCAACTTGACAGTGGTCAGGAAATAGTAGAACCTGCTATAGTAGCCGAGCTGCCTGCGGAAGTATCGCAAACCATAGATCAGCTAAACACGCTACTACACGAACGGGCACTTATGTTGAGTTCTTATAAAGCTAACACATTTGCCGTTAGGAGGAAAGATCAGCAGATTAGTCTGCTCAAAGATGAGATCAGCGAAGTGGTGAACAGCAAGGCTGAAGGAATGGCACAGGAGATCAGGCAGATCGACCGGAAAAAGCAACAGATAGAAGAATCGTTTGTGACGATGCCCTCCAAAGAAACAGAGCACGGCAAAAACCAGCGGTACTATAGCCTGTATGAGGAAATATTTTTGTCGCTCATTCAGAAGAAAAACGAACTGGAGATTACCAAAGCCGGCACCGTCACAGAGTTTGTAGTGCTGTTGCCTGCTACTGTGCCACAGGCACCCATTGCTCCGGAGCGTATCACTATTCATGCCATCGGAGTAGCCTCAGGACTCATGATCAGCTTGTTTTTTGTGGTGATAGGCTATATGCTTAACAACAAAATCAGTAGCCAGAGCGAGTTAGAACGCTTGATTGCCGCACCCGTGCTAGGCTCTGTACCGTATCATGCCCAATCCAAAAACAGCAAAAGTAAACTGATTGTCGACCAGTCCCTGAAATCATCTATCAGTGAGGCTTTCAGGGCTATCCGTACCAACATACAATTTATGGGACTAAAGGGCGATAGGAAAGTGCTTTCTGTCACCTCTACGATCAGCTCCGAAGGTAAAACGTTTTTTGCTTCCAACCTGGGATGCATTATGGCCATGTCGGGCAAACGTGTGGTGCTGATTGACGTAGACCTCCGTAAACCTAAGATACACATTGCCTTTGACCACGAAAACAGTCTGAAAGGTGTGAGTACCTGCCTGATAGGAGAATATACGTTGCAGGAATGCATCGTCAGTTCGGGACGAGAAGGGTACGACTATATCCCGGCAGGCCCAATTCCTCCCAACCCCTCAGAACTGATAGAAAACCCGCAGTTCGACAGAATGCTGGAAGAGTTGAAAGCACTATATGATATTGTGATCATAGACACCCCGCCGGCGGGACTGGTGACAGATGGTACGCTGATCATTAACAAGGTGGACCTGCCCATTTATGTGTTCCGTGCAGATTATTCCAAAAGGACTTTCGTCAAAACCCTGGACAGGGTACAAAAGACACACCCCAAAAAAAACATATCTGTCGTGCTGAATGCACTCAGGCATTCTTCTGACCGCGATTATGGCTACAACAAATACGGCTATGGCTATTACGACGACGAGCAGGGCAACCAGAAACTGTGGAGCAGCGTCAAAGATATATTAAGTATGCATTCCGTTTCTCCCTGATGTGCTGAACAGCAATCACTAGATATTTTCTACCGTCACCTGTTCTAGTTTGATGCTGGAAAACTCCTTTACCTGTCCGGCTTCAAACAGCGAGTCGTAATCCTGCAAAGCAAATTCTTTGACCGTTGCTTCGTAGTTGATATAGTCGGCGAAGCGTATGCCATCGACACCCCTGGTGTTGTATGCTTCCCGAAAGCGGGTGCCGCCTCCTTCGGTATGATAGCTGTAAGCAAAATAATCCATCGTAAAGGTATCATGCTGAATCCAGTAGACATACTCATCCTGAAAATCCTTTCCACCTTTTTTCTCTGCAAAAGTAACCTTGATCTCATAATAAGGTAAGCCTTTAATGGTATCGGTGCCCAGCAACTCTTTGTTGGCAGCCGGATCATTCAGAAAGTAGGGAAGCAAGGCAAAATAGATCACCGAATTAAGGGAATTGGCAAAGGCAATGCTGTCTTTTTCTGACAGGCTTTGTTGCTGGCCATTCACGATTCTGGTGTAACCTTTATTGCTGAGCGAATCGTGTACATTATTGCCTGTAGAGTCTTGAAAAGTGCTTTCGTACAGAAAACGTCCCTGGTTGAGCATAGCCTGGTATTGCCTGTCGCGAAATTTGAAGCCAATCGCCGCGTGCGCATACTGGTCTCCGCCATGGGCATTGACTGATTTTTTGACGATTTGCTCCGCCTCCGAAGGGCCCTGGCAGGAGCTTACCATAAGTAAAAGCCAGACAGATAGCAAAATTAGGGGGTAATACCACATATTATGATTGGTTATACTGTTTTAAAAAACGCAATACTTTTTTCTACAATGTGTGCCACATCGACTGGCAATTTACGCTCCTGGTAGGGATGTCCGCCACCGAAAGTATGCCCTGCATCTTTGATTAGCTCTATCTGCGCATGAGGGCCACTTTTTTCTATATCATACACCATAGTGGCAGGCACAGTTTCGTCGGATGATCCGTGAAAAGCTAGAAATGGCACATGGATCTTTCCGATGGCCTGCTCCACATCCAGCCTGTCGCGGTGTTGAAAATAATCGTCTACAATCTGATAGTACAGCGGCATGGTCTGGCCGGTGCGGGTATTCTCTACATAATGCACGCCGGCTTCTTTCCATTCGGAGAGTACGGATTTGTGCCAGCGTTTCTCCAGGTTGGTGACGGCAGCCAGCGTAACAAGGGCCTTTACCCGCATGTCTTCGTTGGCTTTGAGAATAGCCAGCGAACCACCCCGGCTATGACCTACCAGAAAAATACGGCTTCTGTCAAATTCAGTATCCGGAAGGCTAAAGTCAGGTGCATTGACATAATCGATGATGGTACCGATATCGTCCAGTTCTTTGCTGAAGTTGTTGTTGCCAAAAGCTTCGAGGTCTACAAATTCTGTTGGCTGGTCTGTGGTAGTGCCGTTGTGTGAAAGGTTTAACTTGATAAATACGAAGCCTGCGTCGGCAAAACCATCAGCCATCAGGTCGAAATAGCCCCAGTCTTTGAAGCCTTTAAAGCCATGTACAAAAACAATGACCGGCTTTGGCGAGTGGTCGGGCAGGTAACGCATATCATAGTTGATGGGCATGTCGTCGTGTACGGATGGAATAGGTTCCGGATAACGAATTCTAAGTATATCCATAGTTGAAAAAGTTGAGTTGTGTAGTCTGCTACAAAAATTTCTACTAAAATACTCTTCAATGGCCATTATAAAAAAAAAGGATGGAAAATATCCCCGAAAAGCATTTCTGTTTTGGATTAGGTCGTTTAGATGGTAATATTGTGCTATACCTATGAGCCAAATAGTTCGAGAAATTCAAGCACCCATTCAAGAAGAAATGGGTACCTTCAACAAGAAGTTTCGCGGGTTTATGAAAAGCCGGGTGCTGCTGCTCGATAAGATCATGGGCTTTATTGTGAAGCGGAAAGGCAAGCAACTGCGACCCATGTTTGTGTTTCTCACTGCTGGCATGACGGGCCAGATCACCGAAGCCACTTACCGGGGTGCTGCACTTATAGAACTACTGCATACCGCTACCCTCGTGCACGATGACGTGGTGGACGACTCCAACATGCGCCGCGGTTTTTTTTCTGTGAATGCCTTGTGGAAAAATAAAGTGGCCGTGCTGGCAGGCAATTACCTGCTGGCAAGAGGGCT
The DNA here is from genome assembly GCA_958296015.1 of Cyclobacteriaceae bacterium. Lineage (GTDB taxonomy): Bacteria > Bacteroidota > Bacteroidia > Cytophagales > Cyclobacteriaceae > JAJNNC01. Next base: position 169,147 of record CATQIH010000020.1, on the reverse strand, counting down.
GCTGCTATCGGTAGATTATGGCGATTACCACCTGCTACAAATCGTTTCTAATGCTGTGCGCGAAATGAGTGAAGGAGAACTGCTGCAAATAGAAAAAGCCCGTAAGCTGGACATCACCGAGGAAGTGTATTTTGAGATCATCCGCCAGAAGACAGCTTCTCTTATCAGTTCGTGTTGTGCCGTTGGAGCGGCTTCTAACGGTGCTGGTCCGGATGCCATAGAAAACATGCGTGTTTTTGGAGAAAAAGTTGGTATTGCCTTTCAGATCAAAGATGATCTCTTCGATTATGGCGATGCGAAAATTGGCAAGCCGGTAGGCATTGATATCAAAGAAAAAAAGATAACCCTGCCCCTGATTTACGCCTTGCAGCAGGCATCCTGGACAGAGCGGCGCAGAATTATCTACATTATCAAAAACCAGAGCAACAAGCCAGAGAAGGTAGCAGAAGTCATCAAATTTGTCAATATATCGGGCGGAATCGCCTATGCTACCCGTGCCATGCATCAGTATTATGAAGAAGCGCAGCAACTGATCCTACCGTATCCCGATTCTGCATACAAGGATTCGCTACTGCAACTTTTACGCTATACCATTGATCGGAAGATGTAGCGCGCATGGCCTTTTTCTGAAACATACTAGCAGAAGTGACTTATATGATCTTCCTTACCAATATACTTAGCCCAATGCTGACGAAACGGGTATCATAAACAAACTTTTAGCCGCTATTATATTGTTGATATGGAAGTACAGAAGCAGCAAAACGGAGATCCGACTTAGAATTACTGGCAATTCTCCTTACCTTTGCAGCTCAAAATAAAAATTGGAATGATAGCAGCACATAATATATCTCTACAATACGGAAAGAGGGTTCTTTTTGACGAAGTAAATATCAAGTTCACCCAGGGCAATTGCTATGGTGTGATAGGTGCCAATGGTGCCGGTAAGTCTACTTTTCTGAAAATACTATCCGGAGAAATAGACCCCAATGCCGGTTATATTAGCATAGAACCGGGCAAAAGACTGGCCGTGCTCCGTCAGGACCACTTTGTCTTTGATGACAATACCATACTGGATACCGTGATGATGGGACATAAAAAACTCTGGAAGATCATCAACGAGAAAAATGCCATTTATGCCTCTGCCGACTTTTCGGAAGAAGACGGCATCCGTGCCTCCGAACTGGAAGCCGAATTTGCCGAAATGGATGGCTGGAATGCAGAGTCGGATGCAGCCGCTTTGCTGAGCGGCCTTGGCATTGCAGAGGCCGATCATTACAGGCTGATGAAAGAACTCAATGGTAACCAAAAGGTGCGCGTGCTGCTGGCACAGGCACTCTTCGGCAACCCCGATGTGCTCATTCTAGATGAGCCGACCAACGACCTGGACATCCACACGGTGCGCTGGTTGGAAGACTTTCTGCTTGAGTTTAAAAATACGGTTATCGTCGTATCGCACGACAGGCACTTTTTGGATACGGTGTGTACCCATATTGCTGATATTGACTTTGGAGCGATCAGGCTTTACACCGGCAACTACTCCTTCTGGTACGAATCTAGCCAGCTGGCTCTGAATCAGCGGTCAAATGCCAACAAAAAGGCGGAAGAGAAAAAGAAAGAACTACAAGAGTTTATTGCCCGCTTCAGTGCCAATGCGTCTAAGTCGAAGCAGGCTACCAGTAGGAGAAAATTGCTGGATAAGATCAATGTGGAGGATATTCAGCCTTCTAATCGTAAATATCCGGCCATCATCTTCAACCAAAACCGGACAGCGGGCGACCAGATTCTGGAGATCAAAGGGCTGAGCAAATCTGTAAATAACAAACTGTTGTTCAGCGGCTTGGACCTTTTTGTCAATAAAGGAGATAAGATTGCCTTCATCAGCAAAGACAGCCTGGCCGTGACAGCCCTCTTCCGCATTCTGTTGGGAGAAGCTAGAGCTGACACGGGAGTATTTAAGGTTGGACAAACCATTACGTCTGCCTATCTGCCTAACGAGAATCAGCAATACTTCACCGAAAACCTGAACCTGATCGACTGGTTGCGCCAGTTTTCCGAAGAAGAAAAAGATGAAGTATTTGTACGGGGATTTCTGGGCAAAATGCTTTTCTCCGGAGAGGAAGTATTCAAGAAGAGCAATGTACTTTCGGGAGGAGAAAAAGTGCGGTGTATGATCTCCCGAATGATGCTGGCCGGTGCCAACCTGCTCGTTTTGGACGAACCTACCAACCATTTGGACCTGGAATCTATTCAAGCATTTAATAATGCACTGAAGACATTTCCTGGCACGGTGCTGTTTACTTCACATGATCATGAGTTTACGCAGACTGTAGCCAACCGTATTGTAGAGCTTACACCCAATGGTATGCTGGATAAACTGATGACCTTTGATGAATATATTGAGGACGATTACATCACCAACCAGCGGGAAGAACTCTATGCCTAAAGCAATTGAGCAGTAAAAATTCAGTAGCCTGTGTATTTCTGAAAAAGCCTTCAGCCGTATGCAGGCTTTTTTTGCTTATGCCTCTTTTTATTATATTACAATATCAATCTGCTAAATTTGCTTATATGAGGCCAGACAATCCCCTAAACCGAAGAAATTTTATCAGACAAACTGCACTTTTGAGTGCTGCCATGCCTTTTGCATCTTTTGAGCATCATGAAAAATCTACTTTGCATAAAGCAGCGTTATCTGGTGAAGTAGCTTTCACTCCGGAAATATATATCTTTTCCAAACACCTGCAATTTCTGAATTACTCTGAGATGGCACAGGCTGCCGCTGATATGGGGTTTGATGGTGTAGACCTGACCGTAAGGCCTGGCGGGCATGTACTTCCCGAACGGGTAGAAACAGACCTGCCTAAGGCTGTCAGCGCTATACAGTCAGCAGGACTCAAACCGCTGCTGATGACCACTGCTATTGAAAGTGCAGAAAATGCTACTGATCTTAAAGTACTAGAAACTGCTGCACCACTGGGAATAAAATACTACCGTATGAATTGGTACAACTACCTGGAAGATAAAAGCATTCCGGAGTCAATTAAACACTATCAGCAGCAATTGAAAAAATTGTCTCAGCTCAACAAAAAGCTATCTCTGACAGGTTGTTATCAAAACCATGCAGGAGAACGCATGGGTGCCTCTATCTGGGAGTTGTGGGATATGATTAAGCTGACAGATCATACGCATATGGGTGTGCAGTATGACATCCGCCATGCTACCGTAGAAGGTGGTTTATCGTGGAAAAACGGGCTTCGCCTGATTCATCCTTATATCAAAACTGTTGTTATTAAAGATTTCAAATGGACAAAGCAGGATGGAAAATGGCAGGTGCAAAATACACCGCTCGGTGAAGGAATGGTAGACTTTCCGGCTTATTTCAGCCTTTTGAAAAAATACAAGATACAAGTGCCCTTTTGTTTGCATATGGAATACGACCTGGGTGGTGCAGAAAAAGGAAATGATAATTTGTCTGTGCAACCACAAGTGGTATTTGACAGTATGAAACGCGATCTGCAAACCCTAAAAACCATGTGGCAATCAGCTTCCTGATGTTATTAGACAGGACCAGCCCTTTGTTCTACAAACCTCTTTACATATATCCCGTAGATTATTGTTTGTAAAGAACAGGTCTACTGTAAACAAACTTTAATCATGGCAAAGCAAGTTATATTGGCTTCAAGGCCCGAAGGCGAACCCGATCAGAACAATTTCAAAATTGAAGAAAAATCTCTGGGCGCGCTTCAGGATGGCGAGATACATGTCAAGGGCAAATACTTCTCTGTAGACCCTTATATGCGTGGTCGTATGAACGATACAAAGTCATACGTGCCGCCATACGAAGTGGGCAAGCCCATCCGTGGTGGCGTAGTAACCGAGGTATTACAAAGCAAAGACGACCAGTTCAAAGCAGGTGATATGATCATGGGCGACCTGCCCTGGGCAACAGAAGCAATCATTAAAGCCAAAGGGCTGCGAAAAGTAGAAGGCGGTCAAATACCTCTGCACTATTACCTGAGCGTGCTGGGTATGACGGGGCTTACCGCTTATTTTGGCCTAATGGATATCGGTCAACCAAAAAAAGGTGAAACAGTAGTGGTATCAGGTGCCGCAGGAGCTGTAGGATTGGTGGTAGGGCAGATTGCCAAAATACAAGGCTGCCATGTGGTAGGCATTGCCGGTTCCGATGAAAAAATCGCTTCTTTAAAAAAAGATTTTGGGTACGATGAAGGCATCAACTACAAGACTAATCAGGATATGAAAGCGGCCGTAGCCAAAGCGTGCCCTGATGGTGTGGATGTATACTTCGACAACGTAGGAGGAGAAATATCCGATGCGGTGATTATGAACCTGAACTTTCATGCACGTATTGCATTGTGCGGACAGATTTCATTATACAATGCAGAAAAGACACCGGTTGGGCCGCGTATCCAGCCAATGCTGCTTACCCGTAGCGTGTTGATGAAAGGCTTTATTGTTAGCAACTACCAGGATCGCTTTCCCGAAGGATTGCAGCAACTGAGCACCTGGGTAAAAGAAGGCAAATTGAAGTTTACCGAAACCATCATCAAAGGGTTCGACCGGTTGCCTGAAGCATTTCTTGGCCTATTCTCTGGAAAAAACCAGGGGAAAATGATTGTGGAAGTATAGCAGCTTCTATATTAGCTGACCTGACAACGCCGCCAGACTTAGCGGCGTTGTTTGTTTAGTACCTAACTGTTGGGATAAAACAAAGTTGTTTTTTACTTCGTTAAAATATAAAATCTAATTAAAATGTACACAATTATATGAAAAGACCTGGTTATCGTGCCATAGGAAAAAGCAGACCTAACTTTATTGCCGGATACGATTCTTCCACTGCTATGTTTACCTCTCTGAGCCACTACCTGAAGGGCAAAGATTTCAAAGGTACGGGCAGTATGCCTTCCAGCGAACTGCTTGCTTCTGTGATAGACGTGATACCTGATCTTTGGAAAGAAAAACTGTATTCTGCCAGTGGTCCGCTAGATGCCGTGCAGCCTTCACACATTAAAGATGTTGATGTAGCAGCGTTCGATAAGTGGGTTACCAGAAATTATCCGGAAAAAAACTATCCGGCTATTGCCATCGGCTCATCCAATGGTGCACTGGTGCATCTATATGCGGCTCTTGGTATTCCCTGGCTACCTCAGACATTTCTCATTCCAGTACGAAAGCCTCGTATCCATAAGGACATACCAAAGAAGACCATGGACTGGGCTTTTCCTTATGGAGAAGAACTGCTGAAAAATAACCCGCATATACAACTGCACCACATGACCGACCCCAACCAGGATAGGCTTCATCTGGATTATATCACTTATTTCAGAGTAAAAAAGACAAGGCTGGATCCTATCTATGAAAAGTTTATCCGCGAAAAACTGATGCCTGGAGGTAAATTGCTGGTCATCGACTGTCAGTATTCTTGGCCTACTGTCAGGTTAAGCGATCGCCAGGTGTTTCAGTTTGGCGGTAGTGGCGGGCTTATGCCGGATGAATATTATTCGGGAAGCAACCGCATCATAGATTTTCTGCGAAGAGAAAATTCTCCATACTATACCTGGGATGCTCCTCAGCCAGATGGCGAAAGCCCCGAAGCAGAGTGGGGGTTTGCATCCGGTCTGCTAGAAGATATTAGGAATTTTGCCTCCACCCAGTACTTTCAGGTAGAACAGATTACCTTTGATGATCCTCATGCGCCAAGCCCGATGGTGGCAGACCTCTACCGCGAGTGGTACCGGCAACGAAAGATACCTGCCAACAAGCTGCTGATAGAATGCTTCGCAATACATGAACCCTTCTGGACCTTAAAAACAGGTGCTGTGCCTTACTGGATGGTATTCAACACAGATCATTCTGCCAATGCTGTAGAAAGCTATCTGCAAAGCGTGCATCCATACGATGATATTTACATGATGCTGCTCTCTCATGGTGCCGACAGCCTTGGGCTGACACCTATTGAACATTGGAAAAACATGCTGAACTATGCTAAAAAAAGCGGTCAGTTTCTGGGTATGAAACCTGAAAAATACCCACGTGATTTTGGTATATATATGCGCTACAACAAAGCGATTAGAGAACAGATACCTTCAAGATATCCAATGCTTTCTACCATGCAATTGAGCTTTGTAGAAGAGTTTTGGCATAAAAATCAAGATAAATATCAGGTAGAATGGTCATCTGCCAATACCAAAAACAGGCTTTCTCATACCATAAAGCCTGCTTCCGCCGAACTGGCCCATAAGTAACGGTTGTAGTTTATAAAATTACAGCCTAACTTCATGTTTTGTTAATTGACCAATACAATCTATGAAAAGATATCCGTTACTCGCAGCATTGGCCTGCATGTGTACTATGCTGATGTTTCATCATGCTTCTGCCCAGGTAAATTACTGGCAGCAAAAAGTTGAATACCAGATGAACATCAATATGGATGTGAATACCAATCAGTTTACAGGAACGCAAAAACTAACTTACCATAACAACTCGCCTGATACACTTACAAAAGTATATTATCATTTGTACTTCAATGCTTTTCAGCCAGGCAGTATGATGGATATACGCTCACTCACCATTGAAGATGCCGACCCACGGGTCAGCGACCGGATACATTACCTGAAAGAAGATGAAATAGGTTATCTTAAGATCACTTCGCTAAAACAAGATGGAAAAGCACTGAACTCCGAAACCGAAGAAACTATCCTGACAGTCACACTTGCCAAACTTATTCTGCCAGGTGGTAAAGCCGTTTTTGAGATGGAATTCAATGGGCAGGTACCTTTACAGATACGCCGCTCGGGAAGAGACAACGCAGAAGGTATAGAATATTCTATGGCGCAGTGGTTCCCCAAAATGGCAGAATATGATGTAGATGGCTGGCATCCTGATCCTTACATCGGGAGAGAGTTTTATGGTGTTTGGGGAGATTTTGACGTGAAAATTGCCATCGACTCTGCTTACACAGTAGCTGCCAGTGGGATACTTCAGAATCCACAGGAAATAGGCCACGGCTATGCCAAAGCAGAGCAAAAAGTAAAGCGGCCTTCCGGTAGCAAAATCATCTATCACTTTAAAGCGGAGAATGTACATGATTTTGTGTGGGCAGCAGATACTGACTACACACATACCATAACGCAGGTGCCTGACGGTCCTGAACTGCATTTCTTTTATCAGACAGATACATTGGCCGAAAACTGGCAACGCTTGCCGGAGTTTACGGTTCAGGCTTTTCAGTATATGAACAAAAACTTCGGAAAGTATCCTTATGCCAAGTATTCTGTCATTCAGGGAGGCGATGGCGGTATGGAATACCCGATGGCTACCCTAATCACTGGTCACCGTACCATGTCCAGTCTGATAGGTGTCACCGTGCATGAGCTGATCCATAGCTGGTACCAGGGTGTGCTGGCTACCAACGAAAGTTTGTACCCCTGGATGGATGAAGGTTTTACTAGCTATGCTTCCAACCGTGTAATGGCAAGCTTTTTTGGGGAAGAAGGAAATCCAAACACCGGGTCTTATGCTGGCTACTTTGCTCTAGCGAAGTCAGGAAAAGAAGAGCCACTGATTACCCACGCCGACCATTATAATACCAACCAAGCTTATGGGCTGGCATCGTATTCCAAAGGAGCCGTATTTCTGGATCAGTTGAGCTATATTGTCGGGCAGGAAACTTTTGACAAGGGCATGAGACGCTACTTTGGCGAATGGAAATTCAAACATCCCGATGCTTCCACTTTTATCAGAGTGATGGAAAAAGAGTCAGACATGATCTTAGACTGGTATCTGGAATACTTTGTTTATACCACACGCACTATAGACTATGCCGTAAAATCGGTAGAAGAAAATGGCAATCACACAGATGTTTTGTTGGAACGAATAGGGCTGATGCCCATGCCCCAGGATGTGATGGTTACTTACAAAGATGGCAGTCGTGAGCTTTTTTACATTCCTATGCAGATCATGTGGGGTGAAAAAAAGAACGAAACAGACATCAAGCGAACGGTATTACAAGACTGGCCTTGGGTGTATCCAACCTATATGATGAGCATCCCCAAATCTGTCAGTCAGATCAAAAGCATAGAGATAGACTCTTCCAAACGTATGGCAGATACAGACCGAACCAACAATGTATATCCGGAAGCACAAGGTACTACGTTTGAAGGTAAAGCAGTCAAACGGTAACCAGCTGCTTGATAACTGTTTTTTAGTGAAGAGACCTCCCCAAAAGGTCTCTTTTTTATTTTTAGGGAGCTTATTTTTGCTATATACTGCCCTGTTGTGGTCTGATATTACCTTTGGCATGAAAATAATTTGGTTTAATAAAACTACTGCTTTTTTAATACCCATCAGTCAATCACATAGCACATACAACAAGTTCTACTCTTTATAATACAGTAAACTTTAACGGATACAGTTGATCACAGAAAAATTTGTTGCTAACTGGAGCAAAACTTACATATGTAATATAACAAGTTCGTATAGTTATATATAATAGTATAATATTTATAATTTGCGAGAAATATTCAAAGTTATGTTTAAGCAAACTCATGTATGGTTCGCCTTAGCAACAACAATATCAGCCTGCACCTATACATATGCACAAACTGTTATTGGTATGGGAACCGAAAACCCCAATCCGAATGCGGTACTTGAACTGGTGTCTGAAAACAGTGAACAAGGGTTTTTGGTGCCTCGTTTTACGACGCAGCAACGCAACGGATCAAACTTTACCTCAAGGCTTAGTGATAAAGATAATGGGTTACTTGTTTTTGACACAATAGAGGGTGCTTTCTTCTATTGGTTCAACGGAAGCTGGCAAAAAGGCTTAGGGGAGAGTCAACAGCAAGTTGTGGCCTGGCATGAAGGCAATACGGCCCCTTCATCTACTATAGGTAAAAACGGTGATTTTTATATTCACAAAGCAACCGGCGATCTCTACAGAAAGAGCAATGGAAGCTATATACTTTTTGGGAGCATACACAAAAGTGAAGAGCAATATGTTGCCAGTACAGGTATTTCAATTATAGATAACGAGATCAAAAACACAGCACCTGATCAGACGGTGACATTATCAGGCGGTGGTTCGGTAAAGGTTTCAGGCACTTACCCTAATTTTACTCTTTTTGGCACCAACAACGATACTGATCAGGCACTGCCAGCAGGCCAGGTGCTGGTAGGAAACACTTCCAATGTTGCTGCCCCGGTGAGTATTTCTGGTGATATTACTTTAAACAGCGATGGCACCATGACCATCAAACTAGACGCTATTACCACAGCCAAAATTGTTGACAATGCCATTACTACCGCCAAACTCTCTAATGATGCTGTGACTAAAGAAAAGGTCAATGCGGATGTAGCAGGCAATGGATTAAAGAAAAACACGACAGATGGAAGTCTGGAAATTAACGTCAGCAACGGATTGCAAATTCAGAATGATCAATTGCAGCTTGCCAACAAAGGCAGTGGAGAAATTCTGATAGGTAGTGGCTCACAGGTTAATGCCCACACTATTTCCGGAGACATAGTACTGGCAAATGATGGCAAAGCTACAGTAACTCAATTGCAGGGCAGAGTAGTTTCTACAGCAATTCCTGCTACCAATGATGTGTTGGCCTGGAGTGGAAGCCAATGGAAGCCACAGACTCTATCTAACGTAACAGGCAATACATGGTATCAGGGAACATCTTTGCCTGATGCTAGCCTGCCTGCTCCAAATGGCAGTTTTTATTTTAAAACAGATGATGCAATGGTGTACCATAATACGGAAGGAAACTGGGAGAAATTAGGAAAATGGTTGGTGCCCTCTGAAAGTACGGTTGGAGGATCTACCGTTACCTCAACGCGCACACCTACTATCATGATAGGTACTGGTAAACCTGATAAGAAAACGCCTGATGATACAGAGCCTGGAGATATGTTTTTTGATACTTTAGATGGTAAGCTTTGGATTAAAAAGAATGATAAAGACTGGGTAGAAGTTAAATAGATATATGGTAAGCAATCTAAAATATAGGCTATATTTCTTGTTAACCTTGACAATGCCGGTACTGGCAAATGCACAGGTAGTTGTAAATAAGGGTGTGCTGTTTGTCGGGTCTGATAGCAAAGTCCATGTCAAAGGTGATGTCTTGAACAAAGACAAAATTACTAACCAAGGCAACATATCGCTCACTGGAGCATGGGATAACCGGAGAACTTACATTGCCCCAAAGGGAAATATTACGTTAGCTGGTACAAGCAACCAACTTTTTGCACATAACAACCAGGTAGTAGACTACCTAACGATCAATAATGCAGCAGGTGTAACCATTACTGATCATGTAAACATTCAATCAACCCTGACGCTACAGCAGGGCATTGTTGCAGTTGAGCCTGATAAGAAAATGGTCGTCCTGGAAAATGCCCGTGTGGAAGGGGGAGCCAATGATGCATTTATCAGCGGAACATTGTATCACAGGGGAATTGGTGATAAATTTTATCCTGTAGGTAAAAATACATTATACGCGCCCGTTATGCTAACGAATATACAAGGCGATCAGCCAGTGACAGGGATAGAATTTTTTGACAAAAGTTCTTCCTTAAATACTCCAGATGATTTCCAGGGATACCCCTTTTACTGGCAGTTCAAAACCCTGTCTGGCAGTTATAAACTGGCAGATATTACTGTGCAGATTAATACCTCCGTCATCACAGAGCCTGAAAAACCACTGCTGGCTATGTCTGGTAGTGCAGGAGATACGCTCAGCATCATCAACCGTGCAGAAGGCCATCAAACGGGTAACCTGCTTTCTTTTACTTATAATCTATCAGGTAAGCTTGGTTATCTCACCATAGGTGTCATCAAATTACCTGAAAATTTTCTGTATATCCCCAATGCTGTTTCTCCGATGGCACCCAACGCAGAGGACAGAACAGTCAAAATATACAGCAAATATATAGAGTCATCGGATTTCCAATGGACAATCTGGGATGCCTGGGGGCACATTATTTATCGTAGCACATCTTACAGCCAGGCATCCACTTCAGGATGGCAGCATGGGCCGACAAGAAATGCTGCTGGTGTCTATCAATATTTATTGCAGGTGCGCCTTACGAATGGTCAGATGTACACCAAAAGCGGAACTATTGTTTTATATGATTGATCTTACACGTTGGCTTAAGCTTATCAAAACTCACTGTACTAAGTTCAGGTGGTGGCTCGCCGGCATATTGTTGCTGGCAGGTCATGCTGGCTTTAGCCAGTCTTTGATACTTTCTCAGTACTACTTCTCCCCATCCAATCTCAACCCTGCTTATGCCGGATTGGAGAAAGATATTTTTTTGGGAGCAAATTACAGGTCTCAATGGAGGAACCTGCAATCTCCTTACAATGCCTCTGTATTCTCTGTATCTTACCCAGTGTACGTGGTTAATCCTAAGCCACAGCACGTAGGAGGAGTTGCCTTTTCTGTAAGCAAAGAGGCCGCAGGAACCTCAGGAATATACAGTTCTTTGCAAGGACAACTTTCTGCTGCTTATAATCTCCGCCTAGATGAGTATAGAAATATCCTGGTTTTTGGTTTGCAGGGAAGCTTCGTACAAAATAAGATTGACACAGATAAGCTGCAATGGGGATCGCAGTATGATGTGATCAGCGGATATAATCCTGGTATCGCCCCTTCTCTAGGAACGCTCAGAGATCAGGTATCCTATCCATCTTTCAGTACGGGAATAATCTGGCACCATACCATAAGAGAAACTTATAGAAGAAAAGGTTTTAAAAACCATATAGGACTCGCAATATCTAACTTAAACCATCCTAATACTGCTTTTTTTACAGACTATAGCCGCCGCGCTCCTTTGGTATTAAAAGCAAGCGGTGGCCTTACTTACACCTTACAGTATCTGCAAATATCACATCAGCTATTGTGGGTTCGGTCAGCAGATAGTTATCATGCCAATTTTGGTACATACGTAACTTATAGGCTTACTAATATCTATAATACTGATCCAAACAGTGTAAAATTGTCTGTTGGCTCATGGTATAGATGGAAAGATGCTTTGGTGCTCTCTACAGCACTGCAAACATCAAAGATCAACGTAGCTCTAAGCTATGATTTCAACAAAACGTTTCTACACCAGGATATTCCAACAGGAGGTGCTTATGAGTTGTCGGTGTCGTATAGAATATCCAGGAAAGGGGCAAACAGTAGGCACTATGGAATCCCGTTGATGTAAATAGATGAATGAAAAATTATTTTTTGTATACGATAATTTGTGTTTTATGCTACGTATGGATTGCTTCATACAACCACGCCACATGTAGCCCTGCCACAGACAAAGAAATCAAAGTCCTTCTCGATAAAGGGGATAAAAAATTTGCCGCAGGCTTTTATTTTCAGGCCATACAGTTCTATCAGGAAGTATTGCTGTTGGAAGATAGCCACATCTATGCGCGCTACCAACTAGGAGAATGTTACCGGCTGTTGTTTGAATACTATAAAGCAAAAGATTACTACCAGCGAGTGCGGTTGGCTGATCCGGAACACTATCTATTAAGCGGATATTACGAAGGTCTGATGCATAAATTCCTAGGAGATTATACCCAGGCCATCAAAAGTTTAGACGCATTTATCGCTTTTGCCAAAACCCATAAGTTTGATGACAAAAGGAACTATATGGAGATGGCTCTTCGGGAAAAAGAGGGAAGCCAGTTTGCGCTGCTCAATGCGCTGAAACCCAAAGGAGATTTCAAGTTCATACGCTTGTCGGCATCTGTTAATACAGCGTATGATGACTATGCTGCCAGCACTTTTCTGTCCGACTCTTCTATTGCTATCACCAGTACCCGAAAAGAAAGCAAAGGCAGCACTGTGAATGATCAGTATGGTAAATTCTTCAGCGATATCTATCTTTTTGCCAACAATACCAGCGATGAGTGGCAGGACATCAGTACGAAAAACAGTTTTATCAATATCAACACAAATTTTAGCGAAGGAACAGGAGCGTTTACTGATGATTATAAAACCTTTGTTTTCACTGGCTGCTATCAGGAAGGGTATTGTCATCTTTTTGCATCAACGCTTGAGCGTAGCAGGTGGCAAAAGGCTGTTCCGCTTAACGAAAAAATCAACACATCAGGTTATGATAGTAAGCAGCCTGCGTTTTCTGCTGGCGGAGATTCTCTGTTTTTTGTATCTAATCGTCCGGGTGGGTACGGAAATATGGATATATGGCTCAGTGTCTTGTCGGCAGACGGGCAGTGGCAGACACCGGTAAACCTGGGGCCAGATATTAATACGCCACAGAACGAGCTTTCTCCGTTTTACCTTTCAGCAGAGCATCAGCTATTTTTTTCTTCCAATGGCCATCAAGGTTATGGCAGCTATGATGTTTTCGTAACTTCACTGGCTACGCCTGCCGTTACAAACCTGGGAATGCCATTCAATTCCTCAAAAGATGACCTATATCTCAGTCTGGGTCATAAAAAAGGCTATCTCTCTTCAAACAGGGAAAATACTGATGGTAACTTTGATATTTATCGTTTTAATATGACTACAGAAAACGCCGAATTGCTCTCTCTGGCAGGTGCCGCCGGAAGAAATAGTGGTTTGCCGCGTTATGCTGATGTGCTTTCTTACTTTTCTCAGAATGATCAGCTGTACTACAAAGAACTGCCTTTGGAAAAAAAGGAAAAGGTACAGCAAGTGGTGCAGGTACGTGCTTTTCAAAAAGCCATAGATGGCAGGGCTGATATGAGTCCGGCACTTGCTGCTCATTTTGAAGCCTTATCGGCAAGAGAAAAAGCACAGATAGACCGCTTGGCAACGGCACAGAAAAGCTTTTTGCTCGATGACAACAAGACGAAGATACTGAAGGAGGATTATTACTACTACAAAGAACTCTCACCTGAAGAAAAGACTAAGATAAAACAAATCATAGAGATCAGGGCATTTCAGAAGATACTACAAGAATCTAATGAATTGAATGGTAACATCAATTCGTTTTATGAGCAGCTACCGCTGGAAGAGCGTAAAAAGATTGATCGGGCAACTGATCAAAGAAAATATGCCCTGGTAGCTGAATATCAGAAAAGTATGATTTCCGATCCGGAAGAAATCTATTTTTATCAGTCGCTGCCTATGAAGCAAAAAGAACAGATCAGTAGGTTTGTGGCTACTGAAATACAGCAGAAAAATAGTCTTGATCAGAGTAAGCTGAAAGATGAATTATTCCGGAGTTCCGAAAAGCTTTCTGCACAGGAGAAAGAGGCTTTAGGTGGGATCATTCAAAGCAAAATACTTACCGCCAGAACATTGGAACAGGCAATTGCTATCAATGACATTGATAGAAACAGCGTAAGTCTGAGCAACCTGGCTTTCAGCAATCCGGATAATATTACCATCGAAGGTACTTTGGTGAATGACAAGAAACCGGCAATGGCTGTTAAAGTGATGTTGTCAAACGAGCAAGGTAACAAAACGCTGTCTACCATGACCAATCAGCAGGGAACGTTCAAGTTCAACAACATTAATTATCATCAGAGCCAGAAATTGGTGTTTGAACAAAAAAGCAGTTTTGCCAGGCTATCTTCTTATGCCATAGAAGAACTTAAGGTCATCATACTGCAAGATACCATCGTTGAGGAAACCTTTGACAATATTTATTTTGATACAGATCACTATAAGATCAATGCAGCCAGCAAATCTATTCTGGACAGTCTAGCAGCTTTTCATTTCAGGTATCCTGATGTACAGATAGAGATTTCTGCCTATACAGATACTGTGGGTAGTGCTATATATAACCGTGGCCTAAGCCACAAAAGAGCACTGGAAGCTTACAACTACCTGGTAGATAAGCGGGTGAATGCTTCAACAGTACATATTCAGGCCAGGGGAAAAGAAATACCAAAAGAAGGCAAAGACCTTCAGTACAGCAGACGGATAGAATTTGACTTAAAGGGCCACTCCACTTCTTATAATCCTACCAGAGAGATATTTATTATTACGGCTTATCCTATACTTGCCGACATAGCCAGTAAATACCGGCTTACGCTACGTCAACTACAGGAAATGAATCCACAACTAAAAGGTGAACCGGCTCCTTTTACGCCTATCCGTATTGTATCAAATCAAAGATCACGGGAATGAGTTTCAAGTCTTTTACCTTATTGATTGGCAGTATGCTGTGGCTAGTTGTATCAGCGAGCGCACAGGTAAAAGACGTTAAATTTAGAAATATCAACACGGAAGCTGGCCTTGTAAACGACAAGGTATACTGTACCCTACAAGATAGCAAAGGCTTTATCTGGATAGGAACACGTAGTGGACTAAACCTGTACGATGGTTATGACTTTACCACTTATCAGTATCATAAAGATGACAGTACAGGCACCGGATTAAGCAGCCAGTACATACAGGCATTGTATGAGGATAGTAAAGGCTACATCTGGATTGGTACTTATGACGGAGGACTTAACAGATACGACAGGTATACGCAGACTTTTGAAACCTTCCGGCATCATCCTGACGACCTAAATAGTATAGGTTCGGATAATATCTATGCTATTTATGAAGATAGCCGTGGTTGGCTTTGGATTGGCACCTATGGAGGTGGACTATGCCGCTTTAATGAAAAAGAAAAGAATTTTACAGTCTATAAAAACGAGCCTAACCAACCACAAAGCCTAAGCAGCGATGCTGTATTTGATATAACAGAAGGTAAAAGTGGAGATTTATGGATAGCTACTTTTGGTG
Organism: Cyclobacteriaceae bacterium; assembly: GCA_958296015.1. Classification (GTDB taxonomy): domain Bacteria; phylum Bacteroidota; class Bacteroidia; order Cytophagales; family Cyclobacteriaceae; genus JAJNNC01. The sequence goes on along the minus strand of CATQIH010000020.1, from coordinate 153,392 downwards.
GCGGGCTTAATCACTTTGATCCTGAAACCAATACTTTCCACCGATATCAGCATCAAACCGGCAATATACAAGGGCTACCTACCAATGATCTGTATGCACTTTCCAGCGATGAGGCTGGCAATCTCTGGATTGGCACTTATGGCAAAGGTCTGGTGAAGCTGGATGTCAAAACAAAAAGCTTTAAAACGTATACACACCAGTTACACATCAATAGCGTCAGTAGCAATTATATTTTATCGCTGGCAAAGGATAACCTAGGCAACCTCTGGATAGCCACTAAAGATGGTGGGCTTAACTATATGGATGTGCAAAGTGAACGGTTCCATATATTTAATAAAGATAAATCCAACAAACAGGCACTTCATACAGATTATATCAACCATATCTATTTGAGCAACACAGGAACGTTGTGGGTAGCTACCGAAGACAACGGTTTATATACTGCTAATGCGCAGTCTGCTATGTTTGATAATTATATTGGCAACGGTCAATCTATACCGAGCTTTGATGCCAAGTCTGTCACTGCTATCTATGAAGACAAACAACAGCAGCTATGGGTTGGCACTTTTGGCGAAGGCTTATACAGGATTGATCAGGCAACTCAAAAAGTAGCTCATTATGAAGAAGATCTTTTCAGTGAGAACGGTATTTCCAGCAACTTTATCACTGCTATTACAGAAGATTCAGCACATAATATCTGGGTGGGAACGCTGAATGAAGGATTGTGTAGGTTTGATCCCGTTATAGGTGAATGGAAGACATATACACAGCAGAATAAAAATGGGAGCTTGAGCAACAATACCATCAATACGCTCTATGTAGACCAACAAAAAAACCTATGGGTAGGCACAGATGGCGGCGGACTGTGCAGGTTTGATACTGCTACGGAAAGCTTTATTGTCTATCAACATAATCCATATGCACCGGATAAAAGCCTGGCAGGAAATGCTATCAAGGCAATTTATGAAGATAGAGGTAGTCTCTGGATAGGAACAAAATATTCAGGCATTAGTAGCATGGAACTTGCTTCCGGTGCTATTCAAATTTTTCAGCATTCCGGAGAAACACAAAACCTGCTATCGAGCAACGAAATTGTAGATATACTCAAGGACAGAAACGGCAACCTATGGGTAGGTACATTTGATAAAGGCATCTGTATCATAAACCTGAAGGATCAGACCAGCAAAATTATTAATACAGACACAGAGTTGTCTTCCAACAACGTATGTGGAATGAAGCTTGATGATAGAGGCGACGTGTGGGTTAGTACTACAAAAGGGCTAAATCGGATTGACCCCAAAGACTATAGCGTACAAAGATTCACTACTGAAGATGGGCTATACAACACTGAGTTTGTACAATGGTCTTATTTTATGAGCAACAACCATGAGCTTTTTCTCGGATATCTGGGCGGGTTTGCGCGTATCAACCCTGCTTTGTTGCAAAAGCGTTCATACCAACCACCTGTGTACATTACTTCTTTTTTGTTATTTAACCAGAAACTAACGCTTGATACGCCCAACTTTGCATTGAACCATATTGAACTCAAACATAATGACAATTTTTTTGAGTTTGAATTTGCACTGCTCAACTACAAAGACCCCTCGGAAAACCAGTATGCCTATATGATGGAAAACCTGGATTACGACTGGAAATATGTAGATCAAAGGCGTATTGCCTCATATACTAACCTGGATGCGGGCACCTATATTTTTAGGATAAAAGCTCGGGAGAAGAATGGTGCTTGGTATGAAATCGTCCATCCTGTTACCATTGTGATCCATCCCGCATGGTATAATACCTGGTGGTTCAGGGCAGGCGTTATCATACTGACGCTCACGCTGGGTTTTCTGTATTATTATAATAAGATTACAACCATCAGAGAGCGCAATGAAGAACTGGAGAGATTGGTAGAAAACCGAACAGTTGAGTTGATAGACAAAAATGAGGAAATCAACACGCAAAAAGAAAATATTGAAGTGCAGAACAAGCGGCTGGTAGAAATACAGTCTATCATAGAAGCGCAAAATATGGAACTGCAAACTGTAAATGAGGAACTGGAAGACAGGGTAGAACAACGTACCAAAGAATTGATTACGGCCAACATACAATTACAGAAAGCCAACGAAGAACTTGATACCTTTGTGTACCGTTCTTATCACGATATTATTGGCCCTATTTCCCGGATTCAGGGGCTATGCTATGTGGCATCTATGGAGATGAAAGACAAAGCAGGAATAGAATATATTGATCGTTTGAGTGAAAATATTGGCTATGCAAAAAATACTTTGCTCAGAGTACTTAGTATTTATAACATTCGAAACCATGAACCATCTTCCACTGATATAGACGTTCTGGAGTTGATCCATAGCCTGATTGCCCAGTTTGAAAAGCAATATAAGCTAGGCAATGTACAGGTGAACTACGATGAGAGCTTTTGTGGCCTCCTCAGAAGTGATGATACTTTATTAAGAACTATATTGACCAACTTGCTGGAGAATGCTGCAAAGTACAGCCGTATGGTAGAAGATTCTTTTATCCGGATCAACATCTATCAGTATACCGGTGAGGTTGGCATACAAATTACAGACAACGGGCAGGGTATTCCGGTAAATGTCAGAGGCAAAGTGTTCTCCATGTTCTTCCGTGGAGACAATGATCGTAGCGGTATCGGGCTTGGGTTGTACCTGGCAAAAATTGCCGTACATAGACTAAATGGTACTATCAATTACCAGCATACAGCACACAACGAAAGCTTGTTTGAACTTAGAGTGCCAACAGGTAGTTTGAGTAGAAATATGTCCGAAGAGAACATAGTAGAGGTTATAGACACCGTAAAAAGCCAAACTTCATAACAAAGAGTTTCATGTCCGGCTTTGGAACATATGAATCATTTTCGTAAAATTCTACTCTGGATTATATCAGTGTGGCAATGGCTTTGAGCTGCTGAGCAAACTTCAGCGACCGCTTTTCAATAGCATCAGTATTCAACTCAAAGGAAGTTTTGCCATCAACCGTCACAAAATTTACAGGACTTCCTACCTTTCCCAGACCTTCTTTGGCCGTAACAACAAGCACAGGTGTCTTCTGCGTTTTTATCAGCACATCGCTGAGGTAGTTACTATTTTCGTACGATATGTAGATGATATGGCAGTCAGAGGTGATTTCAGCAGGGGTGCTAAAATACCTGATCACAATTTGCTGACCGTTTGCTTTCTTTGTTTCGGCCATAGCCTGTAGTTCCTGGTCAATTTTTATCTCGCCATTGCCTATAATGCCTATGATGAAATTGCCTTGGTTAAGGTTTTGAGGCGGCCATAAGAAATACTTGGTGAGATGGTAAATATAGACGCTATAAATCTTTGGAAGCACTTTCTCATTGGCAGCCGGAAGTGCCTGAGAGAAGACGGTTCCACAGCTAATGAACATGGCTGTGGAAAAGATAACACAGAATAAATAAATCTTTTGCATATGATGTTTAGCTAAACGCTATTATTATTGTTCTAATGTTTTGATTTTATCTTTAACCCACACAATCTGCTCCTGGTCATTGAGGTTGTAGTAAATACCTTCCAGTGCTTTCAGCGTATTTAAATTGTCAGGGGCAAGCTTATAAGCTTTCTGAAGATAGGGCAAAGCCTCTTTGAAAAGCGCAGTACAACTGCCTAGCACATGATCGAACGCTACGATATCCATGCTGTAGACATCTGTAGTATTGATGATACTTACCGCCTGATTGTAAAGTGTAATACCCAGGTTGTAATTGGCAACTGCGTTATCTGGAGCAATCTTGAGTATGTTCAGATACGTGCTTTTTCTTTTGAGAAAATATTTTTCTGCCCGTGCAGTATCTTGTTGGAAAAGCTTCTCATAGATAGTACCTGCTACCAGCATCACCTCCACATCGGCTGTATGCGTTGAGAGATAGTTTTCTACCAATGTTTCTGCCTTATGGTATTGACGTGTTGCCATATGATAATTTAACATGGCGATCTGTAGCTGCTCGTTTGAAGGAAAAGCACTGTTGCCCTGCTGAAGTATAGCATCGGCTCGTGCTGTATTTCCTTGTTCCATATAGAATTTGGCTACCTGTTCGTAAGCCAGCGGGTCTTGGTAGCCCATTTGTAATGCCTTCTCAAACATAGGATAAGCCTGTGCCGCTTTGCCTGACATCAGGTGAGCATAAGCATTGTAATAGAGTGCTTCTGTATAATAGGTATCTGTGCTATCTTTAGCAAGTGTTTGAAGAAGAGCAATAGCCTCTGTATACTTTGCAGCATTTAGGTATTGTATAGCATCATTCATATAGCTAATGTATATAAAGGACGCAATGGCATCACAGTCTTCTGTAAATGTTTGCTTATTATCCAATTGTTTACATTGGCTAAGGGCTTGTAGTGCTTGCTCACGATAAGTCGGCGAGTCCAGATGCGCACGGAACAGCTCTTTCAGCACATAAGCCTTCAGGTACCATGTTTTAGGGTCTTTACGAGTAGTCTCATGACTAGCGGCACGTTCAATAGCTTCCAAACTTTTTTCAAGTTCGTTGGCTTTCAGGTGGTTATAGGCTTTTTCAACCATACTCACCTGCGACAACGCAGGCAACGAAAGTATGACGCACCAGAAAATAAGCCAGCATTTATTATTAATCATTTCCTAGCAAATAGATAAATACACAATGCCTAAAATAAGGTGTATTATCAGAGAATACAGAACGCAACACGCCATAAACCACACAGGTGTAATATCTGGGGTTAGATCATCTATAATACTGGCAGGGCGCAAGTTATAGCATATGTAAAAGCCCTTTCAGCCGGTGAAGTTCTCTAAATTTTCCGTGCTTTGGTATATCTTCCATACGTTCGTGCAGCCAGGTAGTATGGAAGGGCACGTGCACGGCATGTCCGCCCAGTGCCAGTACAGGCACAATATCAGACTTCAGGGAATTGCCTACCATCATAAACTCGCTAGGCTCAATATCCAGGCGAGTCATGAGGCTCTGGTAATCGCTCTCACGTTTGTCGATCATCACTTCAATATGGTGAAAGTATTTGCCAAGTCCTGATTTCATCAGTTTACGTTGCTGGTCGAGCAGATCACCTTTGGTAGCCAGAATAAGTCGGTATCTGCCTTGCAATGCTGCTAGTATCTCTTCTACATCATCCAGCAACTCCACCGGCTTGTCCAGCATGTTTTTTCCCAAAAGCAGAATCTGTTCAATAAAAGTAATAGGAAGTGCCTGGCCGGATAGCTGTATAACCGCTTCTATCATCGACAGCATAAAGCCTTTGATGCCGTAGCCATAAAGCGGTAGATTGTCTATTTCTACCTTAAAAAGGATTTCATTGACAACATCTTCCGGAAAGTGATCTTGCATCAGGGCGTACAAAGCTTTTTCTGTATCGCGAAAATAAGGTTCGTTCACCCAAAGGGTGTCATCTGCATCAAAGGCTATTACTCTTAACGGCATAACGTATGTCTTTTTGAGCCGCTAAGTTATAGGATTGTTGCCGTTTTCAGGAAAAGATACAGAGAGGTTGTGAATATTATGTTGTGTTTTTTACGGGTATTTCTGTCCGGTAAAATATACAAACATTCTTCCGGGTCAAAAAATGACTTTTTTATTTATCTAAAAAAAGACGCTTTACCTACGAAAAAGGCAAATAAATAACCTGAATTTTTATAATTCTCTCCACATAATATTACATAGTGTATATTTATAGCAGAATGGCTGAATTAAAGACTAATTATACGAAAAGGTAAATCGTAAGTTTATATAATGATAGGTTGTGCCGTGCTGTTTATTTTCTTTCAAAAGTTTTAGCGTAAGTACCCGTAAATTATTACTTCCCATCCATCGTGTTCATTTCATGTAGAAACCATGCATATTGTCAGAAACAGCAATTTTTTATTATTATTGTTTCAACAAATTTAAAAAACCAAAGGCTACAATTTTAAAAAAACTCAAATGGCGAAGTTAAAAAACATTATTAAGCAGTTGTCTGATACTGACTATCAATCAATCCATGATTCTCTAATGGAGAACAGTGCAGAAAAGTCTGCACATTTGCTGAAAGCGATGCGCGAACGATCTTTATCAGATAACAAGATCATGGACGAGTTGGGGGTAAACACAAATGCTTACTATACTCTTCGCTCTCGTCTCAACCAGAAGATCGAGGAATATCTGTTGCAACAGATGGAAAACCCTCGTACCGATCTGATCAAGAAGGTGGCAAACATCAACGAGGTGATCTTTACCAAAAAGAAAGCCATTGCTATTGCTACGCTCAAGAAGATTGAGAAAGAACTGCTTGACTATGACCTTCCCAGTGAACTTACGATCATCTATAAGACACTAAGGAAACTTCATATCAACACGCCCGATCACTTCAGTTACTCGCAGCTTTACAACAAACATGTAGCCTATATGTTGGCGGTAGACAAAGCTGAAGAACTGCTGTCTCAATACTATAAAAAATATGGTGAATATGCTTTGTCACGAGAAGACATCCACAAACTTGAGTTAACCCTGCTGGCTGATGAGATGAACAATCTCTGTAACCTGTATGAGTCTCACCGGCTATACATCTACCAGAGTTGCCTCAACATTTTCCACAGATTGTTTGTGATAGAAGAAGCCATCAACGATGCCAACATGGAGCCGATTGAAGACATTCTGGATAAAATGCAGGAGATACTTAACTCCTACTATCTGGATTCTATCTATCACCACCTGCAACTGGTATACGAATTACTCAGACTGGAATACTACAACCATTATAAGGTATACAGAAAAGCGGAAGACTTTTATGAAGGAGTAAACGATGCAGCATCTACGTTGCTCACTAATTATAGCTTCCACACATCTCCTGCTCAGTTTCTGATCAGCAAGATTGAGCGCGCTCACCGTCTGGACAATGAAAACACGCTCTACGAAGAAAACGAGATGCTTTTCCATGACTTTGAGTGCGATATGGATGATACGCCAAAATATGTAACGTACGTGGTTTATCGTTCGCTATCCTGCTATTATGCTGGCAAATACAACGAAGCGGCGCGCTGGATCAATAACCTGCTGAACGAGACAAGCCTGAAGAAGTATCCTTATGCACAGCTCGAGGTAAAAGCAGTGCTGGCACTTCAATACTGTTTAATGAACGATTACGATTTGTTCAACCAGTTGTCTAACAGTATTCAGCGACAGGTGAGATTGCTAGGCAAAGAAAATTGTGAATCTATCGTAGTGTTCAGCAAAATACTGAAAATATCAGTCTCAGATGTGAAGCGCGATAAATACAATAAGATACAGGCATTGACCGAAAGGTTTAACCGGTTCAAAATGGAGAATTTCTCTCCGACCATGTTGATTAAGATGGACGATGGCTTTGTCAACAAGCTCTGTTAGCAAATGATGTTAATTCAATAGAAAAGACTGGAACGATTTCCGGTCTTTTTTTTTGCTCTAATAAATTGTTTCATTTTATCAATTCAGGAGGTAATGCTATAACAATACTGATCTAATTCATTGTGGAAGCACTCTACTCATGTTTTCCATCCCGTGCTACTGTCTAAAGTGTATACCATTGTTTATTATTTGCCGCGTGGCTTCGTGGTCTGTGCCGCCAAAGAACGGTCTCGCAGGTCACCTTAGCGGGTAGAGAACAATAGTGGAACGCCTCTGGCATACCCGTAAACACAAAAAAACCACGATAGTAGACTATCATGGTTTTGATTTAAGTTTCTGTAAAAATTAAACGGCTAACTTTTCCAGGTTCTTTTGAGTCAGTGGCTTGTTGATGTATTGCTTTACGCTGCTGTATTTGTGCGACTTGTTTACATCCTGTGGGTTGATGGAAGAAGTGAGCATGATGATACGACAGTATTTTTTGGTATTCTCAGACAATTTATCAAACTCATCCAGAAACTGAAAACCGTCCATCAGGGGCATATCGATGTCCAGAAAAATAATTTCAGGCAGAACAGAGTGACCTACTTCACCAAGTTTTTCAATGTTTTTGAGAAACTCAATGGCACTTTTTGCTCCGGAGTGCGTGTATATGTGGTTACATATATTGGCGGCTTCTATCATTTTTTGGTTGATGAGGTTGTCAATTTCATTGTCATCAATCAACATGACTGCACGGTGTTTAAGGGAATCTGACATACTTAAAAGAGGCTTTAATTTTTTTACACAATTATTACAAAATCTGCACCAAAAAGAGGGTTTTCAATAAAAAAGCGAAAATTTATCGCTGATATATCTTTTGAGGTTATATGGTGCAATTTAAATGATTTTGCAGAAAAAAAATCTGTATTTTCTTTATATACTTACTCGCTTACTTTAGCAACTATCAAATAAATAACAGTAATATTAAGTGTTTTTTCTGGGATACTACGAGTATTTGTTGGTTATCCTGAACAAAAAGTACCTGTAACGCATCCATATTCAGTCGAATAGCTACAAGTAATAGAAGTCTGGGTAAGTTAGAATATTACCACCCGTACCCATAAAATACCCTTTTTCCCTCAGATGTTATACCTTCAATCAGAATGCCGCCCTTTTTATTTTCCATCACGTTTTTGAGTTGTTCAACGCTTTGTATAGCTTCTTTATCAATCGATGTAACAATAAAACCTTTCTCCAGACCTGCATCCGCCCATTTACCCGGACCTATATCCGTCACCTGGGCACCGCTTGATATACTCAGCTGTTCCAAAGTGGCTGAGGAAGGAGCCACAAAGACTGCCCCCTCGATCTCTACTTCCGGACGCTTGGAGATAAATTCTGTAAGTCCTTCTATACTTTGCAAGACTGCCGTGGTATTGTAGGTTTCTCCATCTCGCCAGTAGGTTACCTGCACTTTGTCGCCGGGCCGGTTTCTGGCAATGAGTTCCTGAAGTTCTGGTACATGGTTCACTTTTTTATCATCTATTTTTAGGATGATATCACCCGGCTTGATGCCCGCCTGTTGTGAGGCACTGTTTTTTTGAACATCATCTACGTAAACGCCCGTTACCAGATCTACCCCTTTGTTGCGTGCCAGCATAGCATCCATATTTTGTATAGAAACGCCTAACAGTGCGCGTTGCACTGTACCGTACTGGAGCAGATCATCCATCACTTTTTGCACCAGCGATACAGGCACAGCAAACGAATAGCCGGCATAAGAGCCAGTAGGCGTGGCAATAGCCGTATTGATACCAACCAGTTCGCCCTTTAGGTTGACTAGTGCACCACCGCTGTTACCCTGGTTGACAGCCGCATCTGTCTGGATGAACGACTCTATTTGCCTTCTATCCTGATCACGCAAAATATTGATGTTTCTTGCCTTGGCACTGATAATACCGGCGGTGACCGTGGAAGTGAGCGTGCCAAACGGATTGCCGATAGCCAGCACCCACTCGCCCACGTGGATAGCATCGGAGTTGCCAAAAGCTACAAATGGCAGATTTTTCGCTTTGATTTTGAGCAGGGCAAGGTCTGTGGTAGGGTCTGTGCCCACTACTTCGGCCTCATAGAGACGATTATCATCCAGCGTCACTTCTATCTTTTCTGCGTTCTCGATGACGTGGTTGTTGGTAGCAATATATCCATCGCCGGAAATAATCACGCCAGAACCGGATGAGCGGGAAGGTCCTCTGTTTTGCTTGCCGGGATCGCCAAAAAAATCATGCATACCTTCAAAGGGATTGGACAGTTCTGTATTGCTGCTGTTCCCACTGTAAAAGGAGCGGATAAAAACAACGCCTCCTCTAACCCGTTCTGCGGCGTATACAAAGTTGATACCCTGGGGCACGATGAAGTTGGTATCTGCAAGGTATTTGGAAAGCTGTACCTGCTGTTGCTGCTCACCAAACGTGGCATACGCTGGCGTATCATCTTTCATCCATTGCATCAAAACTACGGCAACTGCACCGCCCAGCAGGGCAGCCAGTAACATTCCAGCAAAAAATTGCTTGTTATTCATATAAGATATTTGTCTATTCAAAAAGGAAATTCATCAGAAAATGGTATATGTGAAGTATTCACACATGATGCGCCCTATAATATAGCTAAACTAAAGTATATTGAGAAAAGGTTCGCTGAAATATGAATTAGAAATATTTTATGAAATGCATTGGTGAATTTACGAAGCAATAGCTTGCCAGATACACCAGCCGTGTGAGAAAAAAATATTTGAGAATGGTTTGCATAAATGACCTGGAACCGCTAGAATTGCACTCCAATTGACAAACACTCCTCCTTAGCTCAGCTGGTTAGAGCGGCTGACTGTTAATCAGTAGGTCGTTGGTTCGAGTCCAACAGGAGGAGCTTGATTATTAGGCACTTATGAAGTAGAATTCGTAAGTGCTTTTTTTGTTTGCATACAATTTGATATACAGCAAGATTGCTAAATATCTAAATGTGGATATTTGCGATTTGCTTATATTTATAAGGCAAAGCAAGAACTGATGAAAGTAAAGGATGTCATAAAAATGATTGAAGATGATGGTTGGTACCAAGTCAAACAAAAAGGAAGCCATCGGCAGTTTAAGCATTCTACCAAAATGGGAACGGTGACGATAGCTGGTAAGTCATCCTTAGATATGCCCGTAGGGACATTAAAAAGTATTTACAAGCAATCTCAAATTGAAAAGTCATGAAAGAGTATCTAGTGATTATAGAAAAAGGTCCAACCAGTTACGGTGCCTATGTGCCAGATCTGCCTGGATGCATAGCCGTTGGGAAAACCCACAAAGAGGTAGCGCAACTTATTGAACAAGCTATTGAATTTCATATTGAAGGTATGAAAGAAGACGGAGAGCCAATTCCTGAACCTCATTCTACCCCAATGCAGGTGATGGTTGCTTAGAACTGAGTATTTTTTATCAGCCCTACCTATTTGGCAGGGCTGGATTTTTTTGTAAACCACTTGTTTACTGTCCGGCTCTTTGTTGCAGGTCGTCGGAGGCGGTGTTGCGCTGGCGGGCACCTTGTATCTTTTCGTTGCCAAAGCGGTAGGAAATGTTCAGGCGAAATACACGCGACTCCCATTTGTTGTGCACAAAAGTATCTATGTTGCCCTGGTTGATCGCCACATCCGATTTACGAATATTAAAGACATCATCTACACTTGCTTGAATATTAAACTTGCCCATCTTTTTGGAGATGCCCATGTCTATCTGGTACTGAGGCTTCAACTCAAACATACCCCACAGCATAGAGGAGCGATAGAAACCGCTAACCTCATACTTGATGTCTTTTGGCAGTGTAATGGTATTCTGCACATTGGCCGTATAGCTAAACTGGCTCTTATCAATCTGCCCCCCTTCGGTGAAGGGAGAAAGTACTTTATTGTAGAAGCTGCTAAGGTTGATATTGGTTGTCCACCACTTATTAATGGGTAAAGGTGCCGTAATATTCACACTGTAGTTTTTGATGCTTGCCAGGTTTACTGTGGTCTGGTAGGTAATCTGCGTGGCCTCGTTTTGCCTTAGTACTTCGGTGATGTTATCCCGCGTATCCGCATAATTCAGTGTGATATACACAGCTTGCTTGAGGCCATAAGTCAGGCCCAAAGAATTGGTATACTGTGGGTTAAGAAAAGGATTGCCTCTGCTAAAAGTAAAACGATCCAGGAAGTACTCAAAAGGGTTCAGGTTGCCATAGTTGGGCCTATCTATGCGGCGGCTATATGATAGCGACACACTGTGCTGATCATTGGGTGTATAACTCATGCTGGCACTGGGAAAGAGATCAAAATAATTGCGTGTCACTACACTATCCGTAGTAATAGAGTTGCCTTCGGAGAAAGTATGTTCGCCACGCAGTCCGGCTTCCATCTGCCAGTGGTCGTTCCATTTTTTCTTCACATTCATATACCCTGCGTTGATATGCTCGTCGTACAAAAAACGGTTGCTTCTGGATGTATCCCGCTGATAGTCTTCACCTTTAAACTCCCGGAAGTCGAAGTCGTTATCTGTTTTGACAATACTGGTTTTCCAGCCGGCTTCCAGTCCCCAGTCGTTGAACACACTTACATTGTAGTCAGCTTTTATGGCCAGGATGCTGATGTCGGTCAGTGTGTTGGTGCGTACCAGTAAAGAAGAATCCGTACTTACGCCTTCATTATTAAAGTAGTAATTGTTGTTGTCCTGCTCGTTAGGCGAATGGCGCAGGGCATAATCTACATCCAGCAGCAACTCGCCCCCTTTGCCCAGGTTTTGCTTGATATTGGCGTTATATGTGATGTTGTTCCATCGTTCTATCTGATCGTTCTCAGCAGTGAGTCCGTCATAAAGGTTATCGTAAACGCCTCCCAAAACGGTGCGTGAAGTTTGCGCTCCGCTCCAGCTTCCATTGTTGCCCGAAAGCAATATGCCCAGTGTAGTCTTGGGTGTCAGAAAGTAATCAAGACCGGCACGGAAGTTATGTCCCTTCACCACAGGCGCCATAAAAGACCGTAGATCAAAGGTAGTGAAGGCTTCAGAGGCAGCTACTTCCTGATTACCCACATAAGGAAAACGACGGAGAATAGCATTGCTTTGGTATTGCTTGTTGTAGAAATAGCCATAGTTGCCAAATACGTTGAACTTATCGCGGCGATAGTTGAGGTCTATGTTGGGCGAGATTTTAGGATAACGGCCATAGCCACTGTTCAGGCTTACGCTGCCGTTCAGTCCGACAGCAGCTTTTTTGGTACGTACAATGTTGATGATGCCTGCATTGCCCTCGGCTTCGTATTTGGCTGGAGGGTTATCCATGATCTCCAGCTTTTCTATATTCTCGGCAGGGGTGCTTTGCAACAGACGCATCAGGTCGGTGCTCGACATATATGTTGGCTTGCCATCCAGATACACCAGCACGTTGGACTTTCCTTTGACAGTGATGTTGCCGTTCTGGTCAATGACAATGCCCGGCGATTTTTCCAGCACATCATACGCAGTGCCGTTTTTTAGGATAGGGCTGGATGCTACGTTGATGACCATCGCATTGGGCGTGACTTCTATCAGGGGTTTGGCCGCAGTAACGACCACCTCGCCCAGTTCGGTAGTAGCTTCACTGAGCTTAAATACAGGAAAGCTTCTGGCTGTGCCATCAAAAGTAAAATTTTTTGTATAGTAGCTGGTATAACCTACAACCTGGACAGAAAGTTTGTAGTCTCCTGCCTGAATATTTTCCAGTGCATAGGCACCATTGTCATCAGTAACCGCTCCTTTCACCAGGGCAGAGTCTGCTGCCGAGAGCAGCAACACATTGGCATAGGGCAGACTGTCGCCTTTTTCGTCCTGTACCTTGCCGGTAATAGACTGTGCAAACGCGCTTGCATACAGACATAGCAGGCAAAGCGACAGCGAGAATATTCGTAATAATTTTAACATTGGGTTAGTCATGGCTTATATAATTCTTGATGCTTAAAAACTTTTTATACCTACATTCTTGTAGTATTTGTGTGCATTATGCCAATAATGATACCAGTCAGAAAAAGTGCTTGTAGAGTGCCTAAACGCAATATGAAATAATCAATTGTGTTCGGTTTCGGACAAACCCTGTTCGTATGTGTACAAAGTGTATCTTAATGTTAAGTACAGAGAGAACAAAAAGGGTAGTTTGCTGACTATTTTAGTATGCAAACTATCCAAAACAATCCAACAGACCACCCTAATGTATTGCAAACAACGAGTTTAAGTCCTGCTGAGTTTATGAGATTACTTACTGTCTTTGATCCGCTGTGCCGAAACTACTTTCAGTACCATGACTTGGAAGGCAAGCCTAGATGCATTCCCAAGTTCAAAGACGATGAACGGTGTAGCCTGAAAGGTAGCCAGCAGAAGCTACTCTTTATCCTGGTCTATATGAAGGAAAACCCTCGTCAGCACTTTCAGGGGCTGCTCTTTAACATGCAGCAACCCCGCGTGAGCAAATGGATTAAGCTACTGATTCCTTTGCTAGAAAAAGCCTTAAAACAGTTAAAGGTTCTACCCAAACGCTTCGGCTATGCGCTCTACGCTTTCTTGCAGACTTTTACGCGCTATGCGTTACTCATGGACGCTACTGAACGCCGTATACCCCGTTCAGTGGACTATGAGCAGTATAAGTGGTAAGAAGAAAACCCATACGGTCAAGAACAATTTGATCGTAGATCAGCAAAGTCAGATCTTGTTTCTTCGCAGTACCTATCCAGGTAGTGTGCATGATAAAAAGTTAGCTGATGAAGCTGGACACTGCTATCCCAATGAGACAGTATTCATAGAAGATTTAGGCTACCAAGGCTATGAGCCAGAAAATATCAGCGTCTTGATCCCGCACAAAAAGCCTAAGAACGGTGAGCTAACCAAACAGAAACAAGATAATACCGCGCCCTTTAGATTTGTAATATAGACATAGTACTGGAAAAGTACTATATTAAAAGAGAACTAGGGTGAACTACCACCGCGCCAGAGTTATCAAGGCTCAACCCGTGAATTAGTCCCTAGCTCTCTACTTGTTGAAGCAGCACCAATTAGAACATTAAGCTTTTAGGCTTACGAAAGGGATTAGTGGCTTCATTTTGTTTTATCTTTTCAACTATAAAATTATGAAAATTTCCTATTTCATTGGCATTGACATCTCTAAAGCTACTTTTGATGTAGCCGTAGGACAATTAGAGACTCCAAAGGTGTTTATCCACCAAAAATTCAACAATTCACTTGCCGGTTATAAGCAATTGCTTACTTGGCTTAAAAAGCAAAAAATCACCTTAATTGAGAGCTTTTTTGTCATGGAACATACTGGATGGTATACCCTTGAATTATGCAGCTTTTTGCAAGATAAAGAGCTTCCATTCGTTCTTTTATCGCCTTTACATTTAAAGCGATCGTTAGGTTTAGTAAGGGGTAAAAATGATAAAGTGGATGCTCAGCGGATTGCTTACTATGCTTTTCTACATCGTCATGAACTAAAACCTATGCAATTGCCTTCAAATTGTTTACTCAAGCTTAAAAATCTGTTTGCTTTCAGAGAGCGGTTGATCAAAACCCAGGCAAGCCTGAAGCAGACTATTAAAGACTTAAAAGACACCTCACGTATAATAGACAGCAAGTTTATTATTAAGCAGTCTGAAAAGCAATTAAAACTCATTGAACAACAAGTCAAACAAACCGAAGAGCAAATTCAAGCTGTTCTTGAAGAAGACGAACAAGTTCAAAAAAGCTTAAAACTTCTGTGTTCCATTCCTGGTATAGGACTAATAACTGCTGTAGCCTTGATCTTGTGTACCAATAACTTCACCGCTTTCAATGACAGTCGCAAATTCGCTTCTTACTGCGGGGTAGCTCCTTTTGAACACCAGTCTGGTAGTAGTATTCGGGGTAGAACTAAGACAAGTCCTTTGGCTAATAAACGTATGAAGGCTTTGTTAAGTAATGGTGCTGCTACTGCTATACAGTTTGATGAAGAAATGAGAAACTATTATCAACGCAAAGTTGAAGAAGGAAAACCTAAAATGGTGGTGATTAATGCTGCCGCCGTGGCCCGGTCAGAGCTAAGCTGATCAACCGTATTTTTGCTACTATCAACAGAGGCACTGAATATGTAGTATTGAAGCAGTATAGTAATGCAGCTTAATAATGTATCATAAAGTTAAATCCGGTTTGGTTGATAACGTTCATTATCCAGGCAAAAGCTTTGCTTTTGTCTGGATAATGAACCAGCAACCGCAGGGCGGTAGTGAGCATAAAGTGGATTATTAGCAGCTAAACATGGCGAATGAGAATCTTTGAAAAGTTATAGCGAAAAAATTTGTTTAACCTTAAAACTTCACGGGGGCTGACATTAGCCAAATCAGAGTACCTGTAGAGCACGTGATGGCAGGTGTTAAAAGACTCAATATTGTCAAGGAAAAAATTAGATTGCGCATCCAAAATGTAGGCCATCAAGTCATGCTCATTGCCTGCGGATTGCATAACCTAAGAATGGCTGCCAGAACCCCTTAATAAATTATCAGAATAATGTTTAATGTCTCAATCGGGGGAATGGGAGAAAATCCCTCGCCTTTAGGCGAAGACTTTAGTTAGAAAGGATAGGGCACTATCTTTACGGTATGCAGCATTATCGTAAAACTTCCTATAGCCTCTATGACATTAACCGGGCCGCCGGGCGGTATCATCTAGTTTGGATCACCAAATATAGAAGAAAGATCTTGCGAGGCGAAGTTGCAAAAAGAGTACGTGAACTAATCCGAGAGATTTGTAAAACGAATGATGTTGAAATTTTGAAGGGTCACGTATCTGGTGATCATATCCACCTATTTGTCTCGGTGCCGCCTCATTTATCGGTAAGTAAACTGATGCAGATGTTGAAAGGCAAGACATCCAGAAAAATGCTTTTTGAGTTCAAGACATTAGAGAAGCAATTTTGGGGGCGGCATTTGTGGGCCAGGGGCTATTTTGTAGCTAGTTCTGGTAACGTTACAGACGAAGTTGTTATGAAGTATATCGAGAACCAAGAGATTGAAAAAAAGGATGATGACTTCAAAATTGATGATTAACTTTTAGGCGGCTTGAGCCGAAACCAATTCTACCGGCTTGAGCCGGTTAGTGATTTAAGGAGTAATATTTATCATAAGGTAAAGTAAAAATTTAACATTAAAAAATTTTTTCTTATACTGAAGCTACAAATCATTGTATTTATGAATATTAAATTAAGTATTGTAATTGTTATTGTTTTAACTTTTTATAATGTTTGTTTCTCGCAGGAGAATAAAGAAGAATTTAGAAAAGGATATATCACAGTTGGGATAGGTCCTGCAATTCCTATAAGTCAGTTTAGAAATAATGATGTAACTAATAGCAAGGCGGGATTTGCTGAAACTGGATTAAGTTTTAGTATAATTAATATAGGGTATCGTTTTAGAATTATTGAAATTACAGGCTTGTTGATGGGATCTGCTCATTTTCTTTCACTAGAAACTAATAGTAATAATGATGCGGCTTGGGTGTATAGTGGAGCCTTTTTGGGAGCGACAATTCCTATAGATATATCTAGAAAATTACAAACAGGAATTAAAGTGATGTTATGATATGTAGCTGCTACTTCACCTGAGATTACAATAATGGGGTTTACACAAACGGCACAAGCAGGAAGTGGACTTGGTATCACAACAGGTATAAATTTGAGATATAATTTCTTTAATAGGTGGTGTGCAATTGCAGATATATATTACTTAGCATTTGACCCAAAATTTGACAATTTCAAACAGGAAATACAGGTAATTAATAGTACTATTGGTATAGCCTATAGACTAAAATAACGAATTTTTAGCTAAAAAACTCTTCAAATTATCAACTACTTCTCAAAAGCCACCTGCTTTTATACTTAAAACTTGTATTAAATTTTTTCAACGCAGAAAACCACACAAGACCTGGATATTTCCTATTATTGTTTGTAGGAGGTAGGAACGTTTGGATAGACTTTTCTAGCAGTTCTTTCTTATCGTTCATCTATACGTCGTTTTACACTTGTCTCAAATTTACCTTCTCCCTTGCAATTATAGCACTGCGCTACACCATGCCCATGATAGTGAAATTCTCCCTTACCCTGGCAGACATGGCAGATCACCAAGGCCCTGACCGTATCAAATTCGTCTAATATCTCTTTTTGTATTGGTTCGTGATTTACGTTTCTGTCTTTCATTTATAGCTGAGATTAGGTGTTCATTAAATGCTCAGTTTGTGTTAAATTATTAACTGTTCAGCTTATACTCACCAGAGTAAATTTTATTTATATAAGACTCAATCTGCTCTGTTTTCGCTTTAGCTAATATCTTGATTATTTTAAATCCCTTTCTTTCTAAGCTTGATATAGTTAAGAAATCCATACTAAAGATTTCTAAAGATATTTTTTTTATTATTTCTTCAGTTAACTCGATTAGTTGTTTGATATCTTTAAAAGAGATTTCTATATTCTTCAGATCGTCTATTTTTGGATCAGTATGAGCATAGACTTTATTTCGCAGTTTTAATATATTATTAATATGGCTGCTATTTAAACTAATTTTATTTTCCCATTCTTTCAATATTAATTCGTCAAAATTTAAAACGCCAAAATGGCCGTCTTTCTTTAGCTGTAACTACTCAGGTAAGCTAAAGGATTTTGGTAAGTTAGGAAACAGTCATTAATGTTGAGAGGTGAACGACTCTAATGAAATAGCGATTTTGAGAGCGGAGAACGCTGCTTTGCGCCAGCAGGTGCTTAGCCTGGAGGAAAAGATCATACTTTTGTTGCAAAGGCTGGAAAGTCAGACAGTCAAGAAAGACAGCCATAATAGCCATAACCCACCGAGTCAGGATAAAAGTAAGCGTAGTAAAGTAGCTAAAAGTCTTCGGGAAAAAAGCCAGCGTAAGAGCGGTGGACAGGCGGGTCATCGTGGCCATACCCTGGAGATGGTCACGTTAGCCGATCAGGTAGAAGAACTCAGAAGTACTTACTGTCAGGCCTGTGGCAGTGAATTGCCTGCCGATCAGAGCATGGTATGCCGAGGTCAAGTGGTAGATATTCCCCCCGTGCAGCCCATATACACTGAATACCGGCAATATGGTTGTTGTTGTCCGGCTTGCGATCACTTTCAAAAAGCTGCCTATCCAGCAGCAGTGAATGCCCCCGATACAATATGGCCCTCGGGTAGAAGCGTATGTATGGTATCTGAGCGTCTTTCAGTATGTGCCCTATCAGCGTTTGGCCTTGCTTTTCCAGGATATGTTTGGCTTACCCATCAGTGAAGGCAGTATCAGCAACCTGTTGAAGCGAGCAGCTACTAAAGCTACCCCAATCTATGAAGCCATACACAAAGAGCTAGCACAAGCCCGCTATGTGGGTAGCGATGAGACCGGGGCCAAAGTCAATGGTAAAAACTGGTGGGTCTGGGTATGGCAAAATGCTAGCAATACTTTTTTGAAAGCTGCCCCTAGCCCAGGCAGTCAAACGGTGGTGGACACTTTCCTGGATGGACTACCTAACGCTACGGTAGGTTCTGATCGTTGGGCAGCCCAGCTCAAAACCGCTTGCCAAGCCAAACAGTTGTGCCTGGCGCATTTGCAGAGAGACTTAATCTTTTTAGAAGAGAGCGAAAAAAGTTCCTGGGCTACCCACTGCAAAACCCTCTTACAAGATGCTTTGAAGGTGGATATGCTAGCTCAAGAACGGGGAAAAGCCTTTGACAAACAAGAAAAGAAGGTCTACCGGTTGGAGCATCGGCTCAATGGTTTGTTGGTGCGCTTCATTGACCCAAAACAACACCCACAGACGGCTACCTTTCAAAAGTCTTTGCTCAAGCATCGTGACTGTTTGCTGGTCTTTCTCTATAATCTGGAAGTGCCCCCCGACAACAATGCCTCAGAAAGAGCCATCCGCAACGTGAAGGTAAAACAGAAAGTCTCCGGGCAGTTCAAAACCGGACAAAATGATTTCTGTGTACTACGTTCCCTCATTGACACCCTCAAAAAAAGAGAGCTAGATATCTTTGCCTATCTATCTCAAATCATGGCTAGCCCGGCTACCTGAGTAGTTACGTCTTTTATATGTTTCAAAAATTTGTTCAACGGTTGCCATTAGCTTATCATGCTGTTTGCCAGATTTAAGATTGCTAGTGCGCGTTTGTAACGCGCAGCGCGGCTGGCGTTACAAACGCATCCGGCGTGGAGCGCACTAGCAATTGGAGACTTTAAGTTCAGAAAGGTAAGGCACGCATTGCAAATGCGCGCTAGAGGACTAGAGGAATTAAGATTAACAAAAATTTATCTAATATCTATCACCCGTCTACTACAACTTGCATCGTTTAGTGAATACAGGAAAGTAGTAAATCACGTATTACAGATGAGCATTAGGAGAGACTTTAAGTTCAGAAAGGCAAGGCACGCATTACAAATGCGCGCTAGAGGAGTTTTTGTCAACGACATGCATAATCAATTGCAACGTATTCTCTCTTTTGCTCATAATACAAATATAATGATTTTAAGTATAGTATCAGAAAGGCAAATCACGCATTGTAAATACGCGCTAGAGGCATGACCGGATGAATTTAAATTAATAAAAGCAAGTTATGTATGGCCATCGTGCTCCAATTTGAAGGCTTCAGTTACAAACTGAAGCTAGAGGGGGGAAAGGTTCTGTTACAAAGCGATAGGATAGTGCTATTATGTAACAAGGCCATCGTGGCGCGATTCCCCCTGAATGACATGGGGTAAGAAGGCTTCAGATTGCATTTGAAGCTAAAGGGGCATTCTTTTGACAATATATTAGGTCTGTTACTATTCCCATTTTGTCATCCCGTAGGGATCTTGTTACAATATGGCAGGGTATTGCTATCTGTATAACAAGGCTGTCATGGCCGCGATTCCTTGGCATCGGCCATCCGACTATATAACAAGGTAGGCAAGTAGACTGTTATTTATAGCTTCTTAGTTTTTTATAGAAAGCGTGTTTCACTGAATGATATGTTTCAAGGCTCTCTTTCATATCATTATGCCAATTTATTAGCTCAACTTTTTCCACTGTATTTTCCATAGTACTTGCATTGTCTTTCTCCATACTTTGTTTGAATTTATCGGTCCTTCTAATTATTTCTTCCAAAACTTCTTTCATTTCTTGTGACTCTTTGCTATCAAATATACCTGGAAAGAGAAAGTCTTTGTTTACCCTAATTATTGAACTCAATCTATTGAATTGGTTCATTAATGTGCTTACGAGTCCATGTGGATTATTAATTTGTTCCTTCATCATCTCAACATTTAATAAATCAGGAATTGACTCAACAATTAAGAATATTTGATGATATTCGTTTTGTTTTAATTCACTTATTCTTCTTAAGCGAATGTTGATTTCAGCTATCCAAAATTGAAACACTCCAAAACCTAAGCCTAAAATCGTAACAATTCCAGTTATTCTCTTTTCAGGCTCTACGACAAAATCAAAAACAAAAAATACAACCCAAATAATACCGGCAACAGCAAGCAAAAATAGAATTGGTAATACGTACTTCATTATTTTCCGCATACTTCAATATCGTTATTAACCATCACATAGTTGAAAATATAATCACTACACACTTAAATATAATCAGTTCACCACTATTCCACAACTACAATCCATTATCAATCTTTACAAAAGACAGCCATACTCCCAAGCCTTTGGCATACCTATTATTACTTATTTACAGAGGCAAATAAAGCAGACAAAAAGCCTTTTATAAGCTGTCTTTTTATGAACGGTACCCTTATAGGAAAGGACTCGAAAAATGGTTCAGAAGAGGAAAATATAGACCTCAATGGGAAAAAATAAAACGGTGAAGAACTTTTTTGAAAAGGTGAAGAGCATTTTCGAAAAGGTGCAGACCTTTTTAAAAAAGGTCTGCACCTTTTCAGGTCGAAATATGGGCAAATATGAGTATTATCCATAAAAAAAACCCGCTGATATCATTAGCGGGTTTTCGTTTTACTTAACATTATGTTTACTTAAACCAAGTACATTTACTCTGAAATCTGGGGAGCTGCTTTCTTTACTTTGGTGAATTTTAAGAGCTTCAACGTATCTTTTAATTCATGTCCGGCAGTGAATACAAACTTGGCTTTGGTGATTTTGCTGGCGTTCACTTCCAACTCTGTTTCGCAACCTTCGCTTTTGATAGAAACACGCAATGATCCTAACTCTCCCAAACGAACAATCCTGCCATCGGCAATGTGCTGGGGGATGATCATCACCAGCGATTCTAAAGTGGCAATGACGTCTGGTAAACTCACAGTGGTGATGTCTGCAATCTGACGGGCTAGTTTGCGGACATCTACTTCTCCGTTGCTTTGTACAACAGCATAAAACTTCTTAGGCTGGTTCTTCTTTAATGGATTTAACTTGGCGATCACGTTGAAAAATACACTCATCTTTTTGTTGTTTTAGTTGATAAATAATTACTACACAGCTTCTTCCAAACATAAGTCCAGCCTCGTTTACGTATGTTCTTATTTGTACTTATAGCTTACACAAGTACCTATTTCGCTGTTTGTCAATTTTTTCCTATTAATTGGCAAAGGCAATAGGGCTGAGTAAACGCACGGTCGTAGCGTTTTGAACAAGGGCGTTTTGCGAATGATGAGCGAAGCCGGTAATATTGCACTCTCAAATCAGGCAACGATCTTATGCAAATCCCTTATCAGCAACTACAGCAGTTTACCGAAGACGTGTTTCTAAAGATGGGTTGTTCCCCACAAGATGCTGCCCAGGCAGCCGACGTGTTGCTGGCTGCTGACCTGCGGGGCATAGATTCTCACGGTGTGGCCCGTCTGATTGGCTATGTGAGACTGTGGGAAAAGAAACGTATTAATACCAAACCCAACATACGCATTGTGCATGAGTCGCCCAGCACGGCGGTGGTTGATGCGGATGAGGCACTGGGACTGGTGGCGGCACCCAGGGCGATGGAGATTGCCATTCAGAAGGCAGCGAGTGCAGGCACTGGCTGGGTAGCGGTGCGTAATTCCAATCACTTTGGCATTGCCGGGTATCATGCCATGCTGGCACTGCCGCATGATATGATCGGTCAGGCCATGACCAATGCAAGTCCGCTGGTAGCGCCTACTTTTTCTGCGGAAAGGTTGCTGGGCACCAATGCTCTGGCCCTGGCAATTCCTGCGGGTTCTGAGCCTCCTTTTGTGGCCGACTTTGCTACGACTACGGTGGCCAATGGTAAGCTGGAAATTCTACAGAGGAAAAAAGAAACAGCTCCTACAGGCTGGATACAGGATCAGTACGGGCAACCCACACAAGACCCTACTGCCCTTTCGCAGGGCGGTGCGCTGCTTCCGCTGGGCAGTGAGCGAGAGAGAGGCAGCCATAAGGGGTATTCGTTGGGAGCCTGGGTAGATATCTTTAGTGGTGTGCTGTCGGGAGCTAATTATGGCCCGTGGGTTCCTCCTTTTGTCAGCTTTCTGGCTCCGCTGGATGATTTGCCGGGGCAGGGTATTGGTCACTTTGTGGGTGCTATGCGCATTGATGCTTTCCGTCCTGCCAACGAATTCAAACAACACATGGATCAGTGGATCACCCGTTTTCGTACTTCAAAAACCGTAGACGGACAGGAAAAGGTACTGATCCCCGGCGATCCGGAGAGAGAGATGGAAGCTACACGAAAAGAAACCGGCATTCCATTGCTGGAACCGGTGGTGGAAGATTTACAAAGCCTTGCAGAACGTTTCAGCTTGTCGTTTCTTGGATGATGATGCAGCAGTGAGTGGTCCAAGCGAGAGGTTCAAGGGTTCAAGCGAGGCAATTGAACCAGGGGGAGTGAGAGAGAGTGATCCAAGCGAGACGTTTGAACCAGGGAGGCGGAAGACCGGGGTGGTATCCTATCTGCATGGGAGCATTTTCCTTCGGTCTTCGGTTTCCTTTTTCCAGTCTTCGGGTTCCTTTTTTCTAGTCTGTTGTCTCCTTCTAAAGCTTGGCTGAGCAGTATTTGCAGTAGACGGCATCGGGTGCGTGTCCTTCGCGCAGGCAGTTGGGACATACCTGTGTGGTGACCGGTTCGTTGGCTTTGCTCAGTTCAGAGGTGACAATACCGGTGGGTACGGCAATGATGCCATAGCCTATGACCATGATGAAGGAAGCCAGAGCCTGCCCTACGACCGTCTGGGGTGCAATATCTCCGTATCCTACGGTAGTAAGCGTGACGATAGACCAGTAGATGCTAATAGGAATACTGGTAAAGCCACTTGCCGGACCTTCTATCAGGTACATCAGCGTGCCGGTGATAATTACGATGCTAAGCACGGCCAGCAAAAACACGATAATCTTATGTCTGCTGGCTTGCATGGCGCGTTTGAGCACATCAGCTTCTCCTATATAGCGGCTCAGCTTGAAAATTCTGAACACGCGCAGCAAACGTACCGTTCTTACGGCCATCAGGTACTGACTGCCTACAACGAACATGCTCAGGTAGGTAGGAAGAATGGCCAGCAAATCTATCCATCCCATAAAGCTAAAGATATAGTGCTTGGGATGCCGGACTACCAGAACTCGGGCTATGTATTCTATGGTGAAAAGTACGGTAAATATCCACTCCAGCGTACGCAATAGTCCACCATACTGTACCTGAAAGCTACTGACGCTTTCCAGCATCACCGCCACAATGCTAAGCAGTATGACGACCAGCAACGCTACATCAAAAGCCTTACCTGCTGGTGTATCGGCTTCAAAGATGATGTCGTACAGTTTTTCTCTGAGTGATTGTTGATGCTTAGCCAAGGTAAAAAAATTATATCAAAGGCACTTTTTGCTATATTGTAAACCCAACACTAAGAATCCACGGACTGGGGTAAGGAGAACGCACGTTGTCGTAGAGGAGATTATACAGGCCGTAGATCATAAAGGCTGCGCGGTTTCCTACCGGTTGCGAGATACCTCCGCCCACGAAGAACCCCGGAATCCATTCTCTGACAATACGATCGCGCCCCGCAAAACGTTCATACAACTGTGTATTCAGGCTTTCATATTCGGTATGTATAAAGAACTGCTTGCCAACGATATAGCGGGCAAATACTTTTGCGCCGTAGATGCTATTGGACCCAACGTTTCTGATACTCAAATAGCGATAAGCGATGCCCGGACCGGCAGAGAAGCGGTTGGTAAACCTATAGCCCACCAAAGGAGAGATGTCGATATAGGTATAAGTACCAAGTTGCAACCCGAAGTTGCCTCCTATGTAAATTTTCTCCCACAAAGAGGGCTTGTCAGGGTTATCTTGTTCAATATCGTCCTGTTCGGTGGCTGCCTGTGGTATGGAATCCGGCATGTTGTTTTGCCGCAGTGTTCCTTTTTTAGTAATGCCCTGCCCGGCTTCCTGCTGCTGCTGTGCGTTGGCCGGTAGCAAAGTAATCAGGCACAGGCACACTGGCAGCAACGCTGAGCAGATCATCATGGGTACAAAGCTTTTTGCTGGGCTACTTTCTTTCTTCAACGATAACATATACATCTTCATCAGGCTTTTTCATCAGGTATTTTTCTCTGGCAAACTTCTCTAACAGCGCATCATCGCTCATCAACTCCTTACGGTCTTTTTTGACTTCTTCTATCTTCTCCTGGTAAAACGCTTTTTCATCTTCCAACTCGTGCAGTTTGTTTGTCAGCCGCAGCTGTGTTCTGATGTCGTTAGAATCCACAAATGTCATCCATAGCAGGAAGCAGACGGTGAAGATGAAGTATCCGTTCTTTAAAAAACCAGGAAATTTAGAAAATACGCTCATGGTTATATCTTTAACAGAAAATATGCCTAATGCTTTGTTGAATATACTATTTATTTATTCAAAAGAAAATGCAATCCCGTATAAACAAGATTGCATTCATGATTGGTTAGTTTAGTAAATCTTAAAGCAGCAGACAGCTACAGCAGTTTTCCAGGAAAATAAGCGGCTTTTCCAAGCACTTCCTCAATTCTCAACAGCTGGTTATATTTTGCCATACGGTCTGAACGAGAAGCAGAACCTGTCTTGATCTGTCCTGTATTGAGTGCCACTGCCAGATCGGCGATGGTTGTATCTTCTGTTTCACCCGAACGGTGCGACATCACATTTTTGTAGCTGTTGCGCTTGGCCAGGTTTACTGTATCAATGGTTTCGGTGAGCGTACCAATCTGGTTTACTTTGATCAGGATGGCGTTGGCTACGTGTTGCTCAATACCATCTTGTAGCCGCTGCACATTGGTCACAAAAAGGTCATCGCCTACCAGTTGCACTTTGTCGCCAATGGCCTGCGTAAGTTGCTTCCATCCTTCCCAGTCATCTTCCTGCATTCCATCTTCCAGCGAGTTGATCGGATATTTTTCTATCCACTGTTTCCAGTAGCTCACCATGTCAGAAGATGACAATTCTTCGTGGGTAGAATCCAGCTTGTAGATTTTCCTGCCCTCATCATAAAACTCAGAAGACGCAGCATCTATGGCAATGAACATATCTTCGCCTGGCTTGTATCCGGCTTTCTCAATAGCCTGAATCACTATTTCAATCGCTTCCACGTTGGAAGAAAGGTTGGGGGCAAATCCACCTTCATCGCCCACATTGGTAGAATAGCCTTTAGATTTCAGCACAGACTTCAGGTGATGAAAAACCTCTGTTCCCATTCTCAACGCATGAGAAAAGCTCTCTGCTTTGACGGGCATCACCATAAATTCCTGAAAATCGATGGCATTATCTGCATGGCTTCCACCATTCAGGATGTTCATCATCGGCACCGGCAAAGTGTTGGCATTCACGCCACCGATATAACGAAAGAGTGGCTGGTTCAAGGTGGCAGCGGCTGCTTTGGCTACAGCCAGCGAAACACCCAGCATGGCATTGGCACCCAGTTTGGATTTGTTGGGCGTACCATCCAAATCGATCATAGTATGGTCGATCAGGTTTTGCTCAAACACCGACGCGCCCAGTAGTTTTTCTGCTATGGTATTGTTTACATTAGCTACGGCTTTGAGTACCCCTTTGCCCATAAACACATTTTTGTCATCATCGCGCAGTTCTACTGCCTCATGCTTTCCGGTAGAAGCCCCTGATGGCACAGCCGCTCTTCCCAGCACATTGTCTGCGGTGATCACATCTACTTCCACCGTAGGGTTGCCCCGTGAGTCCAGGATCTGACGTGCATGAATTTTCTTTATAAAGCTCATCTTAATTTCAGTTTAGTTAGTAATGAATGGGTGTATGTTAATTTAAATCCATCAAACGAATAAAATCATCAAACAGATATCGTGAATCGTGCGGACCAGGAGAAGATTCAGGATGGTATTGCACGGAAAAGGCTCTCTTTTTGAGCATTTTTATGCCTGCCACTGTCTGATCATTCAGGTTGATATGGGTCACTTCCACATCCGGCGCATGGGAAGCCTGCTCCATATCTACGGAGAACCCATGATTCTGAGAGGTAATTTCACTTTTGCCGGTTTCCAGGTTTTTCACCGGGTGGTTGAGTCCCCGGTGACCATGATGCATCTTATAGGTTGAAATGCCATTGGCCCTAGCAAGTATCTGGTGGCCCAGACATATACCGAACAAAGGCTGATCTGCCTGAATAATGTTTTTGACAGTACTTACGGCATATTCCATCGCACCTGGGTCTCCAGGACCGTTGGAGATGAAATATCCATCAGGGTTCCATTGCTCCATTTCTTCAAAGCTGGTGCGGGCAGGGAATACCTTACAGTAACAGTCTCTTTCCGTCAGGTTTTCAAGAATACTGGTCTTGATACCCAGGTCCAGTACGGCTACCCGCCTGGAAGCATTTTCGTTGCCTACAAAGAACTCGGTATTGGTACAAACTTTTGTAGACAGCTCCAGGCCATCCATAGAAGGAATGTCAGCAAGCATCTTTTTAAGCTGATCCATGTCCGTTATTTCAGAAGAAATGATAGCATTCATGGCTCCTTTGGTGCGGATATGTTTAACCAGTTTTCGGGTGTCTATGTCTGTGATGCCTACGATACCTGCTTTATCCAGGTATTGCTGCAAACCAGTATCAGCTTTAGCACGGCTGAAGGTTTCAGAAAAGTTATTGACAACCACACCGCTGATCTTGGGCGTTCTCGACTCCTGTTCACTATCCAATATACCATAGTTACCGATATGCGAGGTAGTGTTAATGATGATCTGCCCGAAGTAGGAAGGGTCTGTATAAATCTCCTGGTAACCCGTCATGCCAGTGTTGAAACATATCTCTCCACCATGAGTGCCTATTCTTCCAATAGCATGGCCTTTGCAGACAAAGCCATCATCCAATAATAAAATAGCAGGAGCCCGTTTTACTTTTTTCATAGGGTAAGTTTCTTCTGTTTTGCTGTGGCAATTTTACGAATAAATTATTAAAAAAAAAGGGATTGCGTCTTTGGGTAAAGAACACAATCCCTTTCATATTAATTTGTGAGCAATCTATTGATCAGCGGGTTTGCTTTCATCGGTATCTTCTGATTTTTCTTCTTTAGCCGATGTTGGTTCATCCTCAGGCTCTGCTGTTGTTACCTTATCATCAGTAGCTGACGCTGCTTTGGGTGCCTTGGTCTCTGCTACTTCGTCGGTAGACTTGGCTTTTTTACCACCTCTACGACTTCTTCGGGATTTCTTGGCAGTCTTGTCTTCGGAAGGAGTATAAACCTCGTTAAAATCTACCAGTTCCATCATACACATTTCCGCATTGTCGCCCAGGCGATTGCCTAATTTGATAATACGGGTATACCCACCGGGCCTGTCTGCTATTTTGGCTGCTACATCGTCAAACAGGATGCGGGAAGTCTCTTTATCCTGCAAGTAGGAAAAGACAGTCCTTCTGGATTGCGTAGTGTCTATTTTTGATTTGGTGATTAATGGCTCAACATACTTGCGCAGTGCTTTTGCTTTGGCAACTGTTGTTGTTATTCTTTTGTGAAGAATTAAAGAAGAAGCCATATTGGACAACATTGCTTTTCTGTGTGAAGCAGTACGTCCTAAATGATTGATTTTCTTTCCGTGTCTCATGATATCTTTATAAAATCAACACCCGGAGTGCTGAGTTTTCGTATGTCTACTTAATCTTCGTCTAGTTTGTAGCGAGATAAATCCATCCCAAAAGACAGATTTTTATCCTGAACCAACTGCTCAAGCTCGGCAAGGGATTTCTTTCCAAAGTTACGAAACTTCATCATATCTGAAATTTCCAGTTGCACCAGGTCGCCCAGCGTTTTCACATCGGCAGCTTTCAAACAGTTGTAGGCTCTTACTGACAGATCTAAATCGTTGAGTGGTGTCTTCAAAAGTTTACGCATGTGCAACATTTCCTCATCTACTGCATCCGGCTCACCTTGCTGAGGAGTTTCCAGAATCATATTCTGATCTGAGAACAACATAAAATGTTTGATCAATATGTTGGCGGCTCCTTTCAGGGCATCTTCCGGATGAACAGACCCATCGGTGGTGATATCAACGATCAATTGCTCATAGTCAGTCTTTTGCTCTACCCTGGTATTTTCAACGCTAAACTTCACATTTTTGATAGGCGTAAAAACGGCATCTGTCGGAATATATCCAAAAGTTTGCTCGGTAGATTTGTTTTCTTCAGAAGGCACATAGCCTCTTCCCTTTTCGATGTAGAGTTCAATCTCGGTGTCAACAGCATCATCCAGATGGCAGATGATGTGATCAGGATTTAATATTTCAAAAGATGAGGTATTACTTTGAATATCGCTTCCCGTAAGGGTACTTTTTCCTTTGATAGGAACCACGATCTTACTATCTACAAACTCATCGGTCACTTTCTTGAAGCGCACCATTTTCAAGTTTAATATGATTTCAGCAACATCTTCAACAACTCCCTCAATAGTAGAAAACTCATGGAGCACTCCGGGAACCTTAATACCTGTGATGGCATACCCTTCCAGAGAAGAGAGCAAAATCCTTCTAAGCGCATTACCAATGGTGACACCATATCCCTTTTCAAGAGGTTTGAAGGTAAACAGACCATGAAAGTTGTCTGCTTTCTCCATAACCACCTTTTCAGGCATTTGGAAAGCTAATATAGACATATCTATTATTTAAAGTTAGGTTCGATAGATGCAGTGCAATGCACTACAATAAACAATTACTTAGAGTAAAGTTCAACAATCAATTGCTCCTGAAGATTCTCAGGAATGTCTTCTCTTGGTGGGAGACTTGTAAATTTACCTGTCAGATCACCTGAATTCCATTCCAACCAATGGTATTTGTTAGGATTATGAGACATCACGCTGTTGGTAATGACTTCTAAAGATTTTGACTTTTCGCGGACAGACACAACATCACTGGGTTTCAAGGTAAATGAAGGAACATTCACCAAATGGCCATTGACCATGATATGTTTGTGAATAACGAGTTGCCGGGCACCTCTTCGGGTAGGAGAAATTCCCAAACGATACACCACATTATCAAGGCGTGATTCCAGAAGTTGCAAAAGCACTTCGCCAGTAATACCCTGGCTTCTGCTGGCCTTCTCAAAAAGATTTGCAAACTGTCTTTCTAACAGCCCGTACGTATATTTTGCTTTCTGCTTGGCAGAGAGTTGTAGTGCATATTCAGACTGCTTTCTTCTGCGGTTTCTTCCGTGTTGCCCAGGAGGATAAGCTTTCTTTTGCAAAGCTTTGCTAGGACCAAATATCGGATCGTTGAATTTTCTAGCTACTTTTGATTTAGGGCCTCTATATCTTGCCATAGTATATGCTGATTCTATATTTTAATTATACGCGTCGTCTTTTGGGAGGTCGGCAGCCATTATGTGGCAGCGGCGTGGTATCCCTGATCATAGTTACTTCAAGACCTACATTCTGTAATGTTCTGATAGCTGATTCTCTACCGGCACCAGGGCCTTTGATAAAAACTTCTACTTTTCGCATACCCAAGTCATAGGCAGCCTGACCACAGTTAGCAGCGGCTGTCTGTGCGGCATATGGCGTATTCTTTTTCGAACCTTTAAATCCCATCTTGCCGGCAGATGCCCATGAGATAACCTGTCCAGACGAATTTGTAATGGAAATGATGATATTGTTGAAAGACGCTTTGATATGGGCTTGCCCTGCGGTTTCAACAGCAACAACCCTTTTTTTCGCTTTATCTTTTCTCTTTTGAGCCATAATTAAATCAAAGTATATTACTTGGTAGCTTTCTTCTTATTGGCAACGGTTTTGCGTCTACCTTTGCGGGTACGCGCATTGTTTTTGGTTCTCTGTCCACGCACTGGTAATCCACGTCTGTGCCTCAATCCTCTATAGCAGCCAATATCCATCAACCGTTTGATGCTAAGTTGCACTTCAGATTTGAGCACACCTTCTACTTTATACTCTTCGGCAATGATTGATCTTATCAGATTGGACTCTTCGTCGGTCCACTCGCCAATTTTTTTGTCAATATCAATACCTGCCTTATTGAGAATAGTACGCGCAGCACTACGGCCAATACCATAAATGGAAGTAAGACCTACTTCTCCTCTTTTGTGATCGGGTATATCTACACCAGAAATTCTAGCCATAATTATCCTTGCCTTTGCTTAAATTTTGGATTCTTTTTATTGATGACGTAAAGCTTGCCCTTTCTGCGAACAATCTTGCAGTCGACACTACGTTTTTTAACAGATGCTCTTACTTTCATATGTTTGAAATTTATCTTTAACAATCATGTAACCCAATGTGGCGTATGACTATTTGTATCTATAAACTATTCTACCTTTTGTAAGATCGTAGGGAGACATCTCCAGTTTCACCTTATCGCCAGGCAATATCTTAATGTAATTCATTCTCATCTTTCCAGATATATGAGCGATGACCTGGTGGCCATTTTCAAGTTCTACCCTGAACATTGCGTTTGATAATGCCTCTATGATAGTTCCATCCTGCTCAATGGAAGATTGTTTTGCCATAAAATATATACTAATGTATAATTGTCTTTAATAATATATGCTTGCTTCTTAGGCAACTGCTGCATTCTGAGAACTTCCTTTGACTCTACCTGACTTCATCAGACCTTCGTAGTGTCTCATTAGCAAGTAACTTTCTATTTGCTGCAAAGTATCCAGAATAACACCCACCATGATCAGCAAAGATGTACCTCCATAGAAGTAGGCAAACTCTGTCGTAATTCCAACCAAACTTGCAATAGCAGGCAGGATGGCAATAGCTGCCAGGAAAACAGAACCGGGCAACGTAATTCGGGATAATATGGTATCAATAAATTCTGACGTAGGTTGCCCTGGCTTCACTCCGGGTATAAACCCTCCATTGCGTTTCATATCGTCCGCAATTTGGTTGGAATTGATCGTGATAGCTGTATAGAAGAACGTAAAAAGTATGATCAATACAGCAAACACAACATTATATTGCCAAGATGTAAAGTCAGCAAATGTCTGTCCGATAGATGAAGCAATATCGCTGGAATCTGCCCATAGCCCGGCTAATAAACCAGGGAGAAACATCAGAGACTGCGCGAAGATAATCGGCATCACACCAGAAGCGTTCACTTTGATAGGAATATACTGACGTTGCCCACCGTATACTTTATTACCTACTACTTGCTTGGCGTATTGCACCGGAATTCTTCTCACTGCCTGTGTGAGCATTACAGCAGCCATTACTACAAAAAACAAAGCTACCATTTCGATGACGAACAATAATAACCCATTGGTGCCTTTGGATAAAAACTCTGCTACAATGGCTCCCGGAAAACGGGAAATAATACCGATCATAATCAGCATGGAAATACCATTGCCTATTCCTTTTTCCGTAATCTTTTCACCTAGCCACATACAGAATATAGTGCCTGAGGTAAGGATAATCATAGACGAAATCGTGAAGAAAGTCTGGTCTACTACAATAGCCTCTTTGGGCACTGCATACGACAAATAGGCCACTGTTTGTCCGAGTGTAACAAAAATGGTCAGTACCCTGGTAATCTGGTTAATCTTTTTCCTGCCAGTATCGCCTTCTTTTTGTAACTTTTGAAAATAAGGAATTGCCACTGTTAGCAACTGAATGACAATAGAGGCTGAAATGTATGGCATAATTCCCAACCCAAAAACGGAGGCCCGGCTAAATGCACCTCCCAAAAACGTATTCAACAAACCAAATATACCACCATCTGTAGTACTAGCAGAAAGAACAGAAGTGTCTACTCCTGGCAATACGACATAACTTCCCAATCGAAAAATGATCAGAAAACCAATGGTATTGAGAATTCTTGATCTGAGTTCTTCAATAGCAAAAATATGCTGGATAGTGGTAATAAATTTTTTCATATCGTTAAAGTTGGTTTGCTTTACCCCCTGCGGCTTCTATTGCTTCAATAGCAGATTTAGAGAATGCATTGGCTGATACTTCAACCTTACCTTTCAGTTCTCCTCCACCAAGGATTTTGATTTTATCTCTTTTACCAATCAACCCATGCGCCACAAAATCATCAAAAGTAATAGTCTCGGAACCAATCAGCTCGGACAAAGACTGTAGTCTATCCAAATTGATTATACTATAAAATACTCTATTTGGACTTCTGAATCCAAACTTAGGCACTCTTCTCTGGAGTGGCATCTGACCACCTTCAAAGCCTGTTTTAATCTTATAACCTGATCTGGACTGGGCACCTTTATGACCTCTGCCTGCCGTACCACCCCAACCAGAACCAGCACCCCGGCCAAGCCTTCTCTTTTGTTTGACCGATCCTTTTGCTGCTTTTAGTGTACTTAAATCCATTGTTATATATTAGTTACATTTACCAGATGATGCACCTTATTGATCATACCGGTAATTTGTGGTGTTGCTTCAACTTCAACGCTTCTATTGATCTTGCCAAGGCCCAATGCCTGAATCGTCAATTTCTGACGCTTAGGCCGGTCAATGACACTTCTTATCTGAGTAATTCTAACTTTAGCCATCAGTTATCCATTTAAAACTTTATCCAACTCAACCCCTCGTCGCTGCGCTACGGCATAAGCATCTTTCATTTTCGAGAGCGCGTTAAAGGTAGCTTTAACCACATTGTGCGGGTTTGAAGATCCTTTTGATTTGGCCAGTACATCAGTATATCCTGCACTTTCAAGCACTGCTCTCATGGCACCGCCGGCAAGAACACCCGTACCTGGTGCAGCAGGTTTTACCAAGACAAACCCACCTCCAAATTTACCAATAGCTTCATGAGGAACTGTGCCTCTTCTCAAAGGAATTTTCACAAGGTTCTTCTTAGCATCATCTACTCCTTTGGTGATTGCATCGGTCACTTCGTTTGCTTTGCCTAACCCGTAACCCACTACGCCGGCACTATTACCTACTACTACAATAGCAGAGAAGCTAAATCTACGTCCACCTTTTACTACTTTTGCTACCCGCTTAATAGCCACAACTCTTTCTTTGAGGTCTATTTCACTAGCCTTAACAGAGTTTACATGTGTATTTGACTGTGCCATAAATTATATCTGTTCTAAAATTTGAGTCCTCCGTCACGGGCACCGTCGGCCAAAGCCTTCACTTTTCCATGAAACAGGTAACCATTTCTATCAAAAACCACTGAGCTTATACCTTTGGCAACCGCCCTTTCAGCCAACGATTTACCCACTTCTTTAGAAGCTGAGACATCAGCATAATTTTTTTCACCAGCTTCAAGGGAAGTGGCATGTGCAAGGGTATGGCCATTGATATCATCAATGAGCTGAGCATAGATTCCCTTATTGCTTTTATAGACAGAAAGCCTGGGTAATTCAGCAGTTCCGCTAATCTTTTTTCTGATATTGTGCTTAATTCTTAAGCGTCTTCTAATTTTTTTATCAACTGCCATTTTAAATACTATTTACTTACTTGCAGATTTACCAGCTTTACGACGGACTTGCTCTCCTACAAACCTGATACCTTTGCCCTTGTAAGGCTCTACAGGCCGAAGCGATCTGATCTTGGCAGCTACCTGGCCAATTAATTGCTTGTCATAACTTTCCAGCGTAACAATTGGATTTCTACCTTTTTGCTGCTCTGCATTGATCTTTACTTCGCTTGGAACAGCCAAGTAAATTGCATGAGAATAGCCCAGGCTTAGCTCAAGTACATTCTGTTGTACATTTGCTTTGTAACCAACGCCTACCAGTTCAAGCTCTTTTTTATATCCTTCCTTTACTCCTTCAATCATATTATAAATCAGCGAACGATACAGGCCATGCATGGCTTTGTGCCGTTTCTGATCGGTAGGTCTGCTGACACTCACCTGACCATCAGCTACTTCTACTTTAAGATCTTTATCTATTGCCTGAGTAAGTTCTCCTTTCGGACCTTTCACTTTGACAATGTTTTTATCACATGTAACTGTAACTCCCTCGAGAATCTGAACAGGTAATCTTCCAATACGTGACATATCTATTTTCTATTAATATACATAACAAAGTACTTCCCCGCCAATATTTAGCTCACGCGCCTTTTTGTCCGTAATAACGCCTTTGGAAGTAGATAAAATAGCGATTCCCAGGCCATTCAAAACCCGCGGAAGGCTTTCAGCACCTACATACTTTCTCAGACCAGGCTTGCTCACTCTGGTAATATCCATAATGGCAGAAGATTTGGTACGCGGGTTGTATTTCAAAGCAATTTTAATAATGCCCTGATGCAATCCATCATCATCAAACTTATAGTTCTGAATATAACCC
Source organism: Cyclobacteriaceae bacterium (assembly GCA_958296015.1). Lineage (GTDB taxonomy): Bacteria > Bacteroidota > Bacteroidia > Cytophagales > Cyclobacteriaceae > JAJNNC01. Next base: position 118,237 of record CATQIH010000020.1, on the reverse strand, counting down.
TGATCGTGAAGTACCTTTGTAATCTCTTTTTTGATATTAGAAGAAGGAACCTCAACAATTCGGTGGTTTGCCTTTATAGCATTTCTGACTCTAGTCAGGTAATCTGCGATCGGATCTGTTATCATTTATAAGTAAATATTACATGCTCAGTGAAACGGAGTGCAAAAGTAGCTATATTTTCACACATACAAAAACAAAAAAACTAATTTTACCAACTAGCTTTGGTAACTCCCGGTATTTTGCCATCAGATGCCATTTCTCTAAAAGTGACCCGTGAGATACCGAATTTTCTCATATAGCCTCTTGGCCTGCCCGTTAGCTGACATCGGTTATGAAGCCGAACAGCAGAAGAATTGCGCGGAAGCTTATCCAGTGCTTCATAATCTCCGGCTGCTTTAAGCTCTTCTCTCTTCTTCGCATATTTAGCGACGAGCTTTTCTCTCTTTTTCTCTCTTGCTATTATTGATTTTTTAGCCATAATCTATTGCGTTTTTTTAGAATTAGCGAATGGCATTCCCAATGACTTCAACAATTCGTAACCTTCTTCATCATTAGGAGCATTGGTTACAAAGGTGATGTCCATTCCTGAAATACGATTCACTTTGTCTATGCTTATTTCCGGAAAAATGATTTGTTCTTTAACACCCAATGTATAATTACCGCTGCCATCAAATCCTTTGTCATTGACACCACGAAAGTCCCTCACACGTGGTAAGGCCACATTCATCAGGCGATCCATAAACTCATACATCCTATCTCCTCTCAATGTCACTTTTGCGCCAATAGGCATATCCTCGCGCAGTTTGAAGTTAGAAACAGACTTTTTGGCAATGGTAGGAATTGCCTTCTGACCAGCAACGGTTGATAACTCATCCACGCCTGCATCAATCAGTTTTTTGTCTGCTACGGCAATACCAATACCTTTGTTGATGCATATTTTCTCTACTCTAGGAACCTGCATCACAGATTTGTAGCTGAATCTTTTTTGCATACCAGGAACAATTTCCGAAAGATACTTAACTTTCAACCTGGGAATATATTTTTCTGTGTTAGCCATATTAGATGAACTCTCCGGTTTTTTTTGAATATCTCTGTAGCTTTCCTTTGCTATCGGCTTTTCTTCCTACCTTCACTGCTTCAGAAGTGGCAGGATCGATCAACTTCAAATTGCTGATATGAATAGGAGCTTCCTGTTCAACCCTACCGCCTTCTGTATTCTGGGCAGAAGGTTTAACATGTTTGGTGATAATATTGATCCCTTCAACGATAGCCTTATGCTTGTCTGGCAAAATAGTCACTATTTTCCCCCTTTTACCTTTAAAGTTGCCGGCGATCACCAAAACCGTATCATCTTTTTTGATACGGAATTTATGTTTTTGTATTGTCTTCATAGGTTTTTTATAATACTTCTGGTGCTAGAGAAACAATTTTCATAAATTGCCTTTCACGTAGTTCACGGGCTACCGGACCAAATATTCGGGTACCTCTGGGTTCGTCGTTGGCGGTGAGCAAAACAGCTGCGTTTTCTTCAAAGCGAATATAAGAACCGTCTTTTCTACGAATCTCCTTTTTCACTCTGACAACCACTGCTCTGGAAACTGTTCCCTTTTTCAAATTGCTTGATGACAAGGCAGTTTTGACAGTGACGATAATTTTGTCACCCACTGAAGCATATCTTTTGCCAGTACCACCCAATACACGAATACATAGCACTTCTTTGGCACCACTGTTATCCGCAACGTTTAATCTTGATTCTTGCTGTATCATCGCTATTTTGCTCTTTCAATAATTTCAACCAACCGCCATCTTTTATTCTTGCTGAGTGGCCGGGTTTCCATGATTTTTACCGTATCCCCCATCTGACATTCTCCTTTTTCGTCATGTGCCATGAATTTAGAAGATTTACCAATAAACTTTCCGTACATGGGGTGTTTTAATCTACGGCTAACAGATACGGTAATAGATTTGTTCATTTTATTACTGACAACCTGACCGATCCTTTCTTTCCTGAGATTACGAGTATTTTCCATAGTTATACTTTATTTGCCAATTCTTTAGCCCGAAGTTCAGTTTCCAGCCTCGCAACTATTTTCTTTGAAGCTTTGATTCTCATAGGGTTTTCAATGGGAGAAATGGAATGAGCAAACTGTAGCTTCTGTAAATTATCACGTTCTGCCTTAATGCTATCTTTCAACTCAACTTCGCTGAGTTCTTTGATTTCAGAATTTTTCATAGTTAATTTCCTGCGTAGTCCCTTCTAACAATAAATTTCGTTTTGAGCGGCAATTTCTGAGCCGCCAGTCTTAAAGCCTCCTGTGCGCGCACTGCATCAACACCTGTTGCTTCAAACATGATGGTTCCTGGTTTCACAGTAGCCACCCAATACTCGGGAGCACCTTTACCTTTACCCATCCTTACTTCAGCAGGCTTTTTGGTGATAGGCTTGTCAGGAAAAATACGAATCCATACCTGTCCTTCTCTTTTCATGGCACGGGTCATGGCAATACGTGCAGCTTCTATCTGACGGCTGGTAATCCACCCTGGTTCTAATGATTTGAGTCCGAAGTTGCCAAAGGCAATGGTATGTCCTCTTTGTGCGATACCTTTTACCCTGCCTTTTTGCTTCTTTCTAAATGTTGTTCTTTTTGGCTGTAACATGATTCAAGTGTTAATTCAATGAAATGATCATTTTAGGGCTACTTTCTCTTCCTTCTGTTTCCGCCGCCACCGCCGCCACGTCTGTCATTACCTCCGCGACGATCACGATCACCGCCACGACCACCTCCACCACCTGATGGAGCAGGGCCACTTGGTCCGCCTATATTTGGCGAAAGATCACGCTTGCCAAAAACTTCTCCTTTGAACACCCAAACTTTGATACCAAGTTTGCCATATACCGTGTTAGCCTCTGATATGGCATAATCTATATCAGCCCGCAATGTATGAAGCGGAATGCGCCCTTCTTTATACTGCTCTGACCTGGCTATTTCCGCGCCGCCCAATCGGCCTGATACTTTAATCTTGATACCTAGCGCACCCACCCGCAGAGCCGAGGCAATGGCTTGTTTCATAGCACGGCGATAAGAAATTCTGGCTTCCAGTTGCTGTGCAATAGACATACCTATCAGTTTGGCATCTAGTTCAGGGCGTTTGATCTCGTATATGTTGATCTGAACATCTTTGTTGGTCAGCTTTTTAAGCTCTTCCTTCAGTCTGTCTACTTCGGCCCCACCTTTTCCGATAACCACCCCTGGGCGAGCCGTGTGAATGGTGAGCGTGATGCGTTTGATGGTTCTCTCGATCACCACTTTAGATACACCACCACGAGGCAAACGTGCATCTATATATTTTCTTATCTCGAAGTCTTCAACAAGCTTTTCAGAAAAATTCTTGCCGCCATACCAGTTGGAGTCCCATCCTTTGATGATGCCTAATCTGAATGCGGTTGGGTTTACTTTTTGTCCCATATATATGTCACTTTTGAAATTCTGGTTAATATATTAATCCTTAAACAGTCTCACTCACATCACTGCTTACCACGATGGTAACGTGGTTTGAACGCTTACGAATTCTGTGAGCTCTGCCTTGTGGTGCTGGCCGCAGTCTTTTCAAGATTCTGCCACTGTCCACCCTGATTTCCTTGACATACAAATTTGCATCTTCAAGTCGTTCATCTTCATTATGCTGTTGCCAGTTGGCAATGGCAGATAACAAGAGTTTTTCAACTTTGGGAGCACCAATTTTAGGCTCAAATTTGAGAATATTAAGTGCATCTCCCACTTTTCTACCTCGAATCATATCGGCTATTAAACGCATCTTTCTCGGCGGCGTAGGAATGTTCCGTAATTTAGCAATAGCTTCCATATCTATCGTTTACCTTTGTCTTTTTTAGAAATATGACCTCTGAAGTTACGGGTAGGTGCAAACTCGCCCAGTTTGTGTCCAACCATATTTTCGGTGACATATACGGGAATGAATTTGTTGCCGTTGTGCACAGCAAAAGTATGTCCTACGAAGTCAGGGGATACCATTGATCTCCTGGACCAGGTTTTTATCACAGACTTTTTGCTGGACTCATTCATTGTGTCCACTTTCTTTTCAAGTCTGAAATCTATATAAGGTCCTTTTTTGAGCGAACGAGCCATTATTTATTCTTTCTGCTTATGATTAATCTATTTGAATATTTTTTAGGCCTTCTGGTTTTGAAACCTTTAGCTTTGACACCATTCCTTGATCTTGGATGACCACCGGATGCTCTGCCTTCACCACCGCCCATTGGGTGATCTACCGGGTTCATGGCAACACCTCTGGTACGGGGCCTTCTGCCCATCCATCTGTTACGGCCTGCTTTACCTTTGGTAACGCCCATATGATCGGCATTGGAAACTGAACCTATGGTAGCCATACAACTGGAAAGCACCATGCGCATTTCTCCGGAAGGTAATTTGAGCGTCGTATATTTACCCTCACGGGCAAGTAGCTGCGCGTATGATCCGGCACTTCTTGCCATCTGGCCACCTTTGCCCGGTGTCAGTTCAATGTTATGTATAACAGTACCCAAAGGAATAGAAGCAAGTGGCAGCGTATTGCCTACTTCCGGTGCTATGTCTTTACCCGAAGTAATGCTCTGGCCTACCGTAAGCCCATTTGGAGCTAATATGTAGGCTTTTTCTCCATCAGCATAATAGATCAATGCAATCCTGGCCGAGCGGTTCGGATCATACTCAATGGCTTTTACTGTGGCTGGAATATTTTCCTTTGACCTTTTAAAATCGATGATTCTATATTTACGCTTATGTCCTCCACCAATATATCGCATGGTGCGGTGCCCCTTATTATTTCTACCTCCTGTCTTGGAGTGCGCACTTATCAGTGATTTTTCCGGCGTATCTTTGGTAATATCAGCGAAACTAGGAGCCGTTCTATGCCTTTGACCCGGAGTTGTGGGCTTTAACTTCTTTACTGCCATGTCGAGTTGTTTTCTATTATTTTAAATGCTGCTATAAAAATCAATCACGTCTCCTTCCGCAACCTGAACGATAGCCTTCTTGTAACCTGTTGTTTTACCACTGATTACGCGGGATTTGGTATAGCGATTCTTTGTTTTGCCCTGGTAGTTTAGCGTTCTAACGGCCTCAACAGTTACGCCATACATCTTTTCAACTTCCTGACGGATCTGAACTTTATTGGCTTTCTTGTTTACTACAAAACCGTATTTTCCGCTTTCGTTTTGTACGGAAATTTTTTCGGTCACTAATGGTTTTATTAATATGCTCATAACTATTCTACAGCGGTCTTGCGTGATAGATTTTTTTCAATTTTCTCAAGAGCATCCTCACTTAAGATCAAATGCTTCGCCTTCATGATGTCATAGGTATTCAAACTTTCTACCGTAGCCACCTGCGCACTTTTTAAGTTTCTGGCAGACAAACGAACGTTGTTGTTGGGGTTGCCAAGAACTAACAACGAAGAACGATCACCAATAGCCAGCGACTTCAATACACCTGCATATTCTTTTGTCTTGGGCGATTCAAGGTTAAAGCTTTCCACCACTGTGATGCCTTCCTCTTTGGCTTTGTATGCCAGTGCAGATACACGGGCCAGCTTTTTGAGTTTTTTGTTAAGTTTAAAATCATAATCGCGTGGCCGGGGGCCAAAAACACGCCCTCCTCCTCTAAAAACAGGAGATTTAATACTGCCAGCTCTTGCCGTACCTGTACCTTTTTGCTTCTTGATCTTCTTGGTGGAGCCTGTAATTTCTGCTCTTTCTTTGGATTTATGCGTTCCCTGCCGTTGGTTAGCCAGGTAGTGCTTTACATCAAGGTATATGGCATGATCGTTTGGCTCTATGTTGAAAACAGCATCTGCTAAATTTACTGTTCTGCCGGTGTCTTCTCCCTTGAAATTTTTTATTTTTATTTCCATGGTATTATTTCTCTAAAACAACGAATGAATTTCTTGCTCCCGGTATGGAACCACTGACAAGAATTAAATTTTGTTCGGGAACAATTTTGAGTACGCGCAAATTTAGCAACTTTACTCTGTGTCCTCCTGTTCTTCCTGCCATCTTCATCCCTTTGAATACACGTGACGGAAATGAGCACGCACCAATAGAACCCGGTGCCCTTGAACGGTTGTGCTGACCATGTGTAGACTGACCAACTCCTCCAAAACCGTGTCTTTTGACAACGCCCTGAAAACCTTTACCCTTTGCCTTTCCTATAGCATCCAGAAAATCGCCCTCTTTGAAGACCTCCCCTATAGTGATTTCTTTGCCTAGCTTTACGTCATCCTCAAACTCTATCCTGAAGTCTCTAAACTCCACCACCTTCTTTTTAGGCGTGGTTCCGGCTTTAGAAAAATGCCCTTTCAACGCTCCCGGCGTATTCTTTTCTTTTCTCTCACCATACCCAAGCTGCACAGCTTTGTAACCATCAATTTCCTCATTTTTGACGTGGGTGATTACACAAGGACCAGCTTCCACCAAGGTGCATGCGACGTTTTGTCCATCGGCACTATAGATGCTAGTCATCCCGATTTTTTTTCCAATAATACCAGACATTATTTCAATGTTATATTTTCGCTCTTATTGAACGTTTTTCTGTAAAAGATTGCAAATCTAGCAAAATCATTAAGCTAATCAAAACGTTCTTCTGACATTTATTATAGGTACACGCAGCTTTTTTTGCTAATCACTATAAAAAAAGAACCAATTCTATAGGTAGAATTGGTTCTTAGCAAATAAGTAATATTTTTTATACTTTTATTTCAACATCTACCCCACTTGGTAGCTCAAGCTTCATAAGTGCATCCACTGTTTTAGTGCTGCTCGAATAGATGTCTACTAACCTTTTGTAGGTACAAAGCTGAAACTGCTCACGCGCTTTTTTGTTGACGTGTGGTGATTTCAAAACAGTAAAAATTTCCTTCCTTGTAGGAAGTGGAATAGGACCGCTAACCACAGCTCCTGTAGTTTTTACGGCACGTACAATCTTTTCTGAAGACTTATCTACCAAATTATGATCGTAAGATTTTAGTTTTATTCTGATTTTCTGATTCATCCCTAATTATATAATATTTTGATTATTCACCTTTGGCTTTAGCGATAACATTATCAGCCAGGTTGTTAGGCACCGGATCGTAATGCGAAAATGTGAGTGAGGCTACTGCTCTGCCTGAAGATATGGTTCGCAAATCTGTGATGTAACCAAACAGTTCGGAGAGAGGAACGTCGGCCTTGAGCACTTGTGCTCCACTTTTGGTATCCATACCTTTCATCATACCTCGTCGTTTGTTGAGGTCACCTGTGACAGGACCGGTATATTCATCCGGACACACCACTTCTACCGACATGATAGGCTCCAGCAACACTGGCTTAGCCTTTTTAGCTGCCTGCTTGAATCCTAATCTAGCCGCCATTTCAAACGACAGAGAATCGGAGTCAACGTCATGGTAAGAACCGTGGAACAGCTTGACCCTCATTGATTCGATAGGATAACCTGCCAGTGGCCCATTAGACATGGCTGATTCAAAGCCTTTTTGAACTGCCGGAATAAATTCTTTAGGAATAACGCCGCCCACAATACCGTTTACAAATTCCAGCCCTGTTTTTTCATCTTCACGTGGCCCCATCTCAAACACAATGTCGGCGAATTTACCTCTACCACCCGACTGCTTCTTATACACCTCTTTGTGCTCTATAGTAGTAGTAATAGTTTCTTTATATGCTACCTGTGGTGCACCCTGATTGATTTCTACTTTAAATTCGCGGCGAAGACGGTCGATGATAATCTCTAGGTGAAGCTCACCCATGCCTCTTAGCACGGTTTGCCCGGTTTCGTGGTCGGTAAATACCTGTAAGGTCGGGTCCTCTTCTACCAGCTTGGCAATTGCCATTCCCAGCTTGTCTACATCATCCTGCGTTTTTGGTTCAATTGCATATCCGATAACTGGCTCAGGGAATGACATGGACTCCAGTACAATCTTCTTGCCTTCAGCCGTTAGGGTATCTCCTGTTTTAATGTCTTTAAATCCGACACCTGCAGCAATATCGCCCGCTTCTACTTTTTCAATCAGGTTTTGCTTATTGGCGTGCATCTGCATCAATCTGGAAATACGCTCTTTTTTGCCAGTGCGCATATTAAATACATACGAACCCGATTCGAGCGTACCTGAATATACCCTGAAAAATGCCAGTCTGCCTACATAAGGGTCTGTAGCAATTTTGAAAGCCAGAGCAGCAAAAGGCTCTTCCGGATCAGGTTTACGGCTGGTAGTTTCTTCTGTGTCGGGGTTCATACCTTCAACCGGTGGCAAATCCATAGGCGAAGGCAGATAAGCGCATACAGCATCCAGTACAGCTTGCACCCCTTTGTTTTTGAACGAAGAACCGCACAATACAGGAGAAAAAGACATATCAATAACTGCCTTACGAATAGCGGCCATGGTCTCCTCTACTGTAATGGAATCGGGATCTTCAAAGAATTTTTCCAGCAACTTATCATCATATTCCGCAACGCTTTCTATCAAGTTCTGTCTCCACTCGTCAACCGTTTCTTTGAGATCTTCAGGAATGTCTATAAATTTATAGGTCATTCCCATATTGTCTTCGTCCCATACGATTGCTCTGTTGATGATCAGGTCAACCACACCTTTGAAAGTATCCTCACTTCCGATAGGAATTTGCAACGGCACAGGTTTGGCATTCAGTTTTTCTTTGATTTCTTTCACTACGTTGAAGAAATCGGCACCAGCTCTGTCCATTTTGTTGACAAAGCATATTCTAGGCACATTATATTTGTCTGCCTGTCGCCATACGGTTTCTGACTGAGGCTCTACTCCTGAAACCGCACAGAACAAAGCAATGGCTCCATCCAATACTCTCAATGAGCGTTCTACTTCTACTGTAAAGTCAACGTGACCAGGAGTATCAATAATGTTTACCTTGTAATCTTTTGTTTCATCATTAGGCATACCCTGTGCAGTGGGATATTTCCAGAATGTAGTAGTGGCAGCAGAAGTAATGGTAATACCCCGCTCCTGTTCCTGCTCCATCCAGTCCATCGTGGCTGCTCCTTCATGTACCTCTCCAATCTTGTGAGTGATTCCAGTATAATAGAGAATACGCTCTGTGGTAGTGGTTTTACCGGCATCAATGTGGGCCATGATGCCTATATTTCTTAAATATTTAAGATCTCTTTTAGCCATAAGTTCATTAGAATCTAAAATGCGAAAATGCTTTATTAGCGTCAGCCATTCTGTGGGTGTCGTCTTTTTTCTTTACCGCAGCTCCTTCACCTTTAGAGGCAGCAATAATTTCACCTGCCAGACGGTCTACCATCGTCTTTTCTCCTCTTTTTCTGGCATACAAAATCATCCATTTGATTCCTAGAGAGGTCTTACGGCTTGGCCGCACTTCCATAGGAACCTGAAAAGTAGCACCCCCCACTCTTCTGCTTTTTACCTCTACAGCAGGAATGATATTGTTCAATGCCTTTTTCCATATTTCAAGGCCATTTTCTTTTGTCTTCTCTTCAACGTTCTGAACAGCCTTATAAAAGATAGTATAAGCAGTGCTTTTTTTACCATCTTCCATCAAACAATTGACAAACCTGGTGACCAAAGTATCATGAAACTTAGGGTCAGGTAACACATATCTCTTTTTAGGTTTAGCTTTCCTCATCTTAACGGATTATTTTTTAGGTTTTTTTGCACCATACTTAGATCTTGCCTGTAGCCTTCCACTCACGCCTGCTGTGTCCAGGGCACCCCGGATGATATGGTACCGAACGCCTGGCAAATCTTTTACCCTGCCTCCACGGATCAGCACAATCGAGTGTTCCTGTAGGTTGTGTCCTTCACCTGGAATGTAAGCGTTTACCTCTCTACCATTGGTAAGCCGCACCCTTGCTACTTTCCGCATGGCGGAATTAGGTTTCTTTGGCGTTGTGGTATATACACGCGTACATACGCCTCTGCGCTGAGGACAAGCATCTAAAGCAGGTGACTTTGACTTAGATGTAAGTTTTTTCCTCCCCTTTCTAACTAACTGCTGAATAGTTGGCATTAACTTTTATTATATTTATCTAATTTTCAAATTTGAGGTGCAAATCTATTGAAATAACTTTGATAACACAAAAATATCTTTTGTAAACTAGGCTTCACCCATTGTTCCGCCAAAATTTATTGGAAACCTGTTGGTCCCATCGGTTGGTTTGATGGGACCAAAAGCTTCCTCAAATTTATCTATATTATCTCCCAGGGCATACAACAGCCGTTTGGCATGTTCTGGCGTAATAATCACACGAGACTTCACTTTGGCTTTCGGCGTTCCCGGCATCAACCGGATAAAGTCGATGACAAATTCGCTATTGGAATGTGCAATGGTAGCCAGATTCACATATTCTCCTTCAGCAACATCTTCAGAAAGTTCAACGTTTATCTGGTTTTTCTTTTGATTACCACTTTTATCTGTTTCTTTATAATCCTCAGCCATTAATGTAAGCTTATTAGTTATTTGTCTCTAATGTTGCCCTGACATTCTCTCTACGTCCTTCCCGAGAAGCTTTCAGTACTTCGTACTCTTCCTTAGAACCTACAATGATGTCATTGTATTTTCGCAGACCAGTACCAGCAGGTATCAAATGACCGACAATCACGTTCTCTTTAAGTCCGTTCAGCGAATCAGTTTTACCTCTAATCGCAGCTTCGCTCAAAACTTTTGTTGTTTCCTGGAAAGATGCGGCAGAAATAAAGCTTTCTGTTCCCAAAGATGCCTGGGTAATACCCTGCAAGGTTGGTCCTGCTACTGCTGGCTGAGCGTCCCTTACCTGGACAATATTTTTATCCTGACGCTTCAGTTTGGAGTTTTCATCTCTGAGCTGTCGGCTGGTAATGATCATACCAGGTTTCAACAAAGCTGAGTCTCCAGCCTCCATCACCACTTTTTTGTCCAGCACTACATCGTTTTCTTCTCTGAAGGCAAACTTATCTACCACCTGATTCACCAGGAAGCTGGTATCTCCTGCATCGATAATGTCTACTTTCTGCATCATCTGGCCTACGATAACCTCAATATGCTTGTCGTTAATCTTCACACCTTGTAGTCGGTACACTTCCTGTATTTCGTTGACCAGGTATTCCTGTACCGCAGTCGGGCCTTTAATGGCCAGAATATCCGAAGGTGTGATCGCACCATCAGACAATGGCATACCTGCCTTCACGAAGTCATTGTCCTGCACCAGGATATGTTTTGACAGAGGCACTAGGTATCGCTTCTTCACGCCATCTTTCGATTCAATAAAGATTTCCCGATTACCACGCTTGATGCCCCCATAAGAGACAACGCCATTGATCTCGCTTACCACCGCAGGATTTGAAGGGTTCCTGGCTTCAAAAAGCTCTGTCACCCTTGGCAAACCACCCGTAATATCCCGTGATTTACTCATCGTTCTTGGGATTTTAGCAATCACCTGACCAGCTTTTACTTTTACGCCTACATCCACCGCTAAGTGCGCACCTACTGGAATATTGTAAGCCTTCAGGCTACCTTCCAGGCTAACGCCCAGCGGGTTGTCTGCTTCTTTGCTGGATGTTTTGACCATGATCGCAGGGTTTTTAGCTTTGTCACGTGTTTCTGTGATTACTTTCTCTCTGTGCCCGGTTTGCTCATCATACTCTTCTTTGTAGGTAATTCCCTGCTCAATAGAGTCAAATTCAATGACACCATTAAACTCAGACATGATCACCGCATTGTAAGGGTCCCAGTAGCATATTTCCTGTCCTTTTGCTATCTTCTCTCCTTCTTTCACCTTCAGGAATGCACCGTAGGGGATGTTGTTGTTAGAGAGCACTTTGCCAGACTTCTCGTCCACAATCTTAATTTCTCCCGATCTCCCCATAACCACCTCTTTCTTATCTCCTTCGTCGTTGGTGGTGACAATAGTGCGTAGCTCCTCAAACTCTATAATACCATCAAACTTAGATTTGATAGTCGCTTCTACTGCTATGTTTGAGGCAGTACCCCCTACGTGGAAGGTTCTGAGGGTCAGCTGAGTTCCTGGCTCACCAATAGATTGGGCGGCAATTACTCCAACAGCTTCTCCATCCTGTACCATCTGTCCGCTTGCCAGGTTTCGTCCGTAGCACAATGAACACACGCCATTCCTGGTTTCACAGGTCAAAGGCGAGCGTATTTCCATTTCCTCGATACCACTGCTATCAATCCTTGTAGCAATTTCTTCGGTAATCTCTTTACCAGACTCTATGATCAACTCTTCTGATACGGGATCATATACATCGTATACAGAAACTCTTCCCAGAATACGCTCTGACAACGGCTCTACGATCTCTTCGTTATCTTTCAGCGGCGTAACAAACAGCCCACGCACGGTTCCGCAATCTTCTTCACGAATGACTACATCTTGCGCTACATCCACCAGTCGTCTAGTGAGGTAGCCGGCATCTGCTGTCTTAAGGGCAGTATCTGCCAGACCTTTCCTTGCACCGTGTGTAGAGATGAAATACTCAATAACGTCTAACCCCTCTTTGAAGTTGGAAAGAATCGGGTTTTCAATGATCTCACCCACAGAACCTTGCAGGTTTTTCTGAGGCTTGGCCATCAGACCACGCATACCGCCCAACTGACGAATTTGCTCTCTGGAACCTCTGGCACCTGAGTGCATCATCATATAGATAGAGTTGAAGCCTTGATTATCTTCTTCCATCTTCTTCATCAGTGTGTTGGTGATCTGAGAGTTCACCCTTGTCCAGATATCAATGACCTGGTTATATCGTTCATTATCGGTGATTAGTCCCATATAGTAGTTGTTTTTTACAGCATCTACTTCACTTTTGGCCTGATCAACCAGTTTGTTCTTTTCAGAAGGCACAATAATATCGTCAAGCCCAATGGACAAACCGCCTTTGTAGGCAGCCTGGAAGCCAAGCTCTTTGATATCATCCAGAAACTTCGCGGTTCTGGACATGCCTGATATTTTAAAAATCAGCGCAATGATCTGCTGTAGCTTTTTCTTGGAAAGCAGTTCATTGACGTACCCTACTTCTTCTGGCACATGCTGATTGAAGAGTATCCTTCCAGCTACTGTTTCTACCAGTTGGTCTTTCAGTTCCCCTTCTTCGTTTCTTACTTTTGTCCTTACCTTAACATACGCATGTTTAGAGATGGTACCCTCGTTGATGGCGATGATTACCTCATCGGCATTGTAAAATACAAGTCCTTCTCCCTTGATCGGGTGGTCTTCTGTACTTCTTCTGCCTTTGGTCACATAATACAATCCTAATACCATGTCCTGAGATGGTACTGTAATAGGCGCACCATTGGCTGGGTTGAGAATGTTATGTGAAGAAAGCATCAACATGGAAGCTTCCAGAATGGCTTCGTGCCCAAGTGGTACGTGAACTGCCATCTGGTCGCCATCAAAGTCGGCGTTGAAGGCAGTACAAACCAGCGGGTGCAGTTGAATGGCCTTTCCCTCTATCAGCTTGGGTTGGAATGCCTGGATGCCCAAACGGTGCAGTGTAGGAGCACGGTTGAGCATAACGGGATGCCCTTTTAGCACGTTTTCCAGAATATCCCATACCACAGGATCTTTGCGATCCACAATCTTTTTGGCTGACTTTACGGTTTTAACAATACCTCTTTCAATCAGCTTTCTGATAATAAATGGTTTGAACAGCTCGGCAGCCATATCTTTGGGTAGTCCGCACTCATGCATTTTGAGTTCGGGCCCTACCACAATTACTGAACGACCGGAATAGTCCACCCTTTTACCCAGCAAGTTCTGGCGGAAACGTCCCTGCTTACCTTTAAGCATATCGCTTAGAGATTTCAGCGCACGGTTACCATCGGAACGTACGGCATTCACTTTTCTGGAGTTATCAAATAGTGAATCCACTGCTTCCTGTAGCATTCTCTTTTCGTTGCGAAGAATCACTTCGGGTGCTTTGATGTCTATTAATCTTTTCAGACGGTTGTTTCTAATAATTACCCTTCTGTAGAGATCATTCAGATCGGAGGTAGCAAAACGGCCACCATCCAACGGTACCAGAGGTCTTAGCTCGGGCGGTATCACGGGAACCATCTTGATGATCATCCACTCAGGACGGTTTTCAATACGGTTGCGTGCATCACGGAATGATTCTACCACTTTAAGCCTTTTCAAAGCTTCTGCTTTTCTTTGCTGTGAGGTATCAGTAGCGGCCTGATGTCTTAAGCTATACGACAGATCATCCAAATCCAGCCTTGCCAGCAGCATTTCTAATGCTTCGGCACCCATTCGGGCAATAAACTTGTTGGGATCTGTTTCGTCTAGCTTTTGATTATCAGCAGGCAGTTTATCGATAATGTCCAGGTACTCGTCTTCTGTCAGGAAGTCGAGATAGCTGATACCATCTTCTGCCTTCACACCTGGCTGCACCACAGCATATCGCTCATAATAAATGATCTGGTCGAGCTTTTTGGTAGGCAAGCCTAACAGATAGCCGATTTTATTGGGTAACGACCTGAAATACCAGATATGAGCTACCGGCACTACCAGTTCAATATGCCCCATCCGCTCACGACGTACCTTCTTCTCTGTGACTTCTACTCCACATCGGTCGCAAATGATGCCTTTATAACGAATACGTTTATATTTACCACAATGACATTCCCAATCTTTTACCGGCCCGAAGATTCGTTCGCAGAACAAACCGCCCATTTCGGGCTTGTAGGTGCGGTAATTAATCGTCTCCGGCTGTGTTACTTCTCCATGAGAACTTTCTAAAATAGATTCGGGAGAAGCAAGACTGATAGTGACGTTAGAAAAATCATTGGAAAGTTTTTTATTTTTTCTGAATGCCATAAGAGAGAGTTTAATATCATTGTTAAGTGAAATGTTGCTGTCACTGACTGATCATGTAACAGCAACTTCTTCAGAATAATTTTAATCTAATGTAATTTCGAGTGCCAATCCTCTTAATTCGTGAACCAATACGTTGAAAGATTCAGGAATATTAGGTTTGGGCAGGTTTTCACCTTTCACAATAGCCTCATAGGCTTTTGCCCGTCCTACAACATCATCAGATTTGACGGTCAGGATTTCCTGCAACACATGAGAAGCACCAAAGGCTTCCAACGCCCACACTTCCATTTCACCAAACCGCTGTCCACCAAACTGTGCTTTACCGCCCAAAGGCTGCTGTGTGATGAGTGAGTATGGCCCAATAGAACGTGCGTGCATTTTGTCGTCGACAAGGTGGCCTAGTTTCAGCATGTAAATGATACCTACTGTCACCTTCTGGTCAAACTTATCTCCTGACAAGCCATCATATAGTATGGTGCGTCCGTAAGCTGGCAAACCAGCTTTCTTCAGTTCTCCTGAAACATCTGCCAGAGTAGCACCGTCAAAGATCGGAGTACTGTACTTTTTGCCTAATTTTTCTCCAGCCCAGCCCAGCACTGTTTCGTAAATCTGGCCGAGGTTCATCCTTGAAGGCACACCCAGCGGATTTAATACGATGTCAACCGGCGTTCCATCTTCCATAAAAGGCATATCTTCGTCACGTACGATTCTGGCTACCACGCCTTTATTTCCGTGTCTACCTGCCATTTTATCCCCAACTTTGAGCTTTCTTTTTTTGGCTACATACACTTTGGCAAGTTGTACGATACCAGCAGGCAGTTCATCGCCCACTTCCAGGGTAAATCGTTCTCTTTTGAACCTGGCAGAAATCTCATTCCGCTTCTGGTTATAGTTTTTAGCCAAAAACGCAATGAGCCGGTTGGTATGAGCATCGTTTGTCCAGCCTTCCATGATCAGGTCAGAGAGCAAATTGGCTTCTTCCGGAACATTATAAGAACTTTCATCCCGATAGATGTTCTTTTCAGGAAACAGATTGTTCTCAATATTCTGGCGGTTGAATTTCACTCCTTTAGACAGTACCTCATCGCCAAATTTATGTTTCACGCCCTGAGAAGGAGTGCCTTCCAGCAACCCGGTCAGTTTGTTAACCATTTGAGCACGCATACCGAGCAAATCTTTCTTGTATTTGCTTTTCAGTGCTTCCACTTCTTTTTTAGCTTTCGCTCTCAGATCCTTGTCTTTTTTCGGACGAGAGAATAGCTTGGTATCAATGACTACACCTCGCAGTGAAGGAGACGCTTTCAGCGAGGCATCTTTTACGTCGCCTGCTTTGTCACCAAATATTGCCCGCAGCAGTTTTTCTTCAGGTGTCGGGTCGGTTTCTCCTTTTGGCGTAATTTTACCAATCAGGATATCGCCTTCTTTGATTTCAGCACCTATTCTGACAATGCCGTTCTCATCCAGATTCCTCACAGCGTCTTCACTAACGTTCGGAATTTCTGAGGTCAACTCTTCCTCGCCACGTTTGGTATCTCTTACTTCCAACTCAAACTCTTCTACGTGAATAGAGGTGAAAATATCATCGCGTACCACTTTTTCAGAAATCACGATGGCATCTTCAAAGTTATAACCCTGCCAGGGCATAAAAGCCACTTTCATATTTCGGCCCAAGGCAAGCTCTCCGTTTTCGGTGGCATAGCCATCGCACAGTGCCTGTCCTTTTTTCACTCTTTCTCCTTTCAGCACAATGGGTGTCAGGTTGATGCAGGTATCCTGGTTGGTTCTTCTAAACTTAGTCAGTTTATAGGTGACTAGTTCGTCGTCGAAGCTTATCAGTTTTTGCTCATCGGTAAGATCATATTCCATCACGATCTTGTTGGCATCTACAAAGTGCACCACACCGTTTTCTTCCGCTCTTACCAATGTGCGGGAATCAAGTGCTACTCTTTCTTCAAGACCCGTTCCTACAATCGGAGCTTGTGGTTGTAAGAGTGGTACGGCCTGGCGCTGCATGTTTGATCCCATCAAAGCCCGGTTAGCATCATCATGCTCCAGAAATGGGATAAGCGATGCGGCTACAGACACAATCTGATTGGGAGCAATATCCATGTATGACACGGCATCAGGCTCTACAATCGGAAAGTCGCCTTCGTACCTTGCCTTGACGGTTGGATTTATAAAGCTACCACTATCTTCCAGTGGGGCGTTTGCCTGCGCAATGTTATGGGTATCTTCTTCTTCAGCCGTCAGGTAAATTACGTCTTCCGACATATTCACTTTACCTTCCGACACCTTACGATAAGGAGTTTCTATGAACCCCATATGGTTAATCTTGGCATGTACGCAAAGAGACGAAATCAGTCCGATATTTGGGCCTTCCGGTGTCTCGATAGTACATAAACGACCATAGTGGGTATAATGCACGTCACGAACCTCAAAACCTGCTCTTTCTCTGGACAAACCGCCTGGTCCCAGGGCAGACATTCTACGCTTGTGCGTCACTTCTGCCAGTGGGTTGGTCTGGTCCATAAACTGAGAAAGCTGATTGGTGCCGAAGAAAGAGTTGATCACCGAAGACAATGTCCTGGCGTTGATCAGATCTACCGGCTTAAAATCTTCATTATCGCGCACGTTCATACGTTCTTTGATCGTACGGGCCATTCTGGCAAGTCCTACACCAAACTGACCGTACAACTGCTCACCTACAGTTCGCACACGGCGATTGGAAAGGTGATCTATATCATCTACTACGGCTCTGGAGTTGATCAGACCAATCAGATACTTCACAATTCTGATAATATCTTCGGTAGTCAGCACTCTCACATCAGAAGAAATCTCAAGGTTGAGTTTCTTGTTGATACGGTATCTTCCCACTTCACCCAGGTCGTAACGTTTATCACTGAAGAACAAGCTCTGAATAATATCACGAGCTGTTTGCTCATCAGGAGCTTCTGTATTTCTGAGCTGGCGGTAAATCTGCTCAACCGCTTCTTTTTCGGAGTTAGAGTTGTCTTTCTGAAGTGTATTATAGATGATAGAATAATCGGTAACGTTCACATCTTCACGGTGCAGAATCACCGTAGACGTTCCGGAGTCAAGGATTGTGGCTGTATCTTCTTCTGTAAGCACAGAATCTCTTTCCAGCAGCACTTCATTTCTATCAATAGAAACTACTTCTCCTGTGTCTTCATCTACAAAGTCTTCTGTCCAGGTGCGAAGCACTCTGGCAGCCAGTTTTCTGCCGACAATATTCTTCAGGTTTGCTTTGGTCGCCTTAATTTCTTCTGACAGGCCAAACAAATCAAGGATATCTTTGTCAGAACCATAACCAATAGCGCGCAGCAAGGTGGTAACAGGAAACTTTTTCTTCCGGTCGATATACGCATACATCACGTTATTGACATCCGTAGCAAACTCAATCCATGATCCTTTGAACGGAATAATTCTGGCAGAATATAGTTTTGTACCGTTGGTATGTTTGCTTTGCGCAAAGAACACGCCCGGAGAACGGTGCAACTGAGAGACAATAACCCGCTCGGCTCCATTGATGACAAAAGACCCTTTTGCGGTCATGTATGGGATGTTGCCAAGAAACACTTCTTGTTCTATGGTTTCAAACTCTTCGTTATCTTCATCATTGCATGACAGCCGTAGTTTGGCCTTGAGCGGAACGGCATAGGTTAGTCCTCTATCGATACATTCGTCAACAGAATACTTGGGTGGGTCAACCACATAATCTATAAATTCCAGAACAAAGTTTTCTCTTGAGTCTGAGATCGGAAAATTTTCAGCAAAAACCTTATAAAGCCCTTCATCATTCCTTTGCTCGGCAGGTGTATCAATTTGAAAGAACTCTTCGAATGAGCGCATTTGCACGTCCAAAAAGTCAGGATAATCTATCACTGACTTAATAGAAGAGAAACTAACTCGTTTGGGGAAATTTTTTGTGTTAGCCAAAGTTTTCTAATGTTTTAGTAAAATACTTGGATAGTAAAAGACAGGCAATGTGCTGTCTGAGTAGCAACAAAACTAAACAAAAGGAGAGGTAAAAATATGCACAAACAGGAAAAGACCTGACTGTCTTGCCAGGCCTAATAGCGAAGTAATATTGCTATTTTCGCTTTAATTACTTAACCTCTACCTCCGCACCAGCTTCTTCAAGTTGTTTTTTCAAAGCTTCAGCTTCATCTTTAGCTACTCCTTGCTTCACTTCTTTAGGAGCACTATCAACCAATTCTTTTGCTTCCTTCAATCCTAAACCAGTAAGCTCTTTAACAAGTTTCACAACTGCTAATTTTGATCCACCGGCTGCTTTCAAGACTACATCAAAAGAAGTTTTTTCTTCCGCTGCATCTTCGCCACCTCCACCACCAGCAGCAGCAGCCATAGGCGCAGCAGCAGCAGCAGGTTCGATGCCGTATTCTTCTTTTAGGATTGTAGCTAATTCGTTTACTTCTTTTACAGAAAGGTTGACTAACTGTTCAGCGAATTCTTTCAGATCTGCCATTTTAACGCTATTTAATATTGATTATTCTACTATAACTTTTAATGAAATTCTACTTGTCTTCTTTTTCGGACAACGTTTTGACCAGTCCTGCAAGGATATGCTGGCCACTTTGCAATGCAGATACCACATTTTTGGCAGGCGATTGCAGTAAGGAGATGACATCTCCAACGAGTTCGTTTTTGGATTTCAACGAACTCAACATTTCTAAATAGTGCTCTCCTACAAAAAGATCGCTATCGATGGAAGCCGCTTTGAGGGCAGGCTTTATCGACTTTTTATCTTTTTTACGATAATCCTGAATTATCTTTGCCGGGGCATTGCCTATCTCAGGAGAAAACATGATGCCTGAATTACCTTTGAGTATTTTATCAAAAGGTTCATAATCGGTATCAAGCCTCTCAAGTGCTTTTTTAATCAGTGTATTCTTTACTACTTTATACTCTATACCTCTTTTGAAACACAACTCTCTGAACTCATTGACTTGCTTTACAGACAAATCTCCGGTGTCAGCGATATAGAAATGCATAGTATTTTTAAGTTTTTCAGCCAGATTTTCTATTAAGGCCCCTTTTTCTTCCTTAGTCATAATTAAATGCCTGGTATAGTGCTTTTATCAATTTGAAGTCCTTTGCTCATCGTACTGGATAGGTAAATACTTTTAAAGTACGTGCCCTTAGCAGATGATGGCTTAAGCTTGCTTACTGTTTGTATGACTTCCGCAGCGTTATCAATAAGTTGCTGCGGGTCAAATGATACCTTTCCTACGCTGGCATGAACGATACCGAACTTATCGACTCTGAAGTCAATCTTACCCGCTTTCACTTCTTTGACAGCTTTTCCAACGTCCATTGTCACCGTGCCTGCTTTAGGGTTTGGCATCAGGCCACGCGGACCCAGAACTCTACCCAATCTACCTACTTTAGCCATAACGGTAGGCATGGTAATGATCACATCAATATCTGTCCAGCCGCCTTCAATCTTCTGGATATAGTCATCCAGCCCTACATGGTCGGCACCGGCTTCTTTGGCTTCGGCTTCTTTTTCGGGGGTACACAACACCAATACGCGCACGTCTTTTCCTGTACCGTGCGGAAGTGCCACAACACCGCGCACCATTTGATCTGCCTTGCGGGGGTCAACTCCCAGGTTTATATCTAAGTCTACAGAAGCGTCAAACTTTGTGAAAGTAATATCCTTTACAAGTGCCGCAGCATCTTGAAGAGAATATTGCTTCATCAGGTCAACCTTCTGTGCAGCTTCTTTTTGTTTTTTTGTTAGCTTTGCCATTCAAATAATATGTTATTTGTCCCAGGGAGCAACTCCCTTAACTCTTAATCCCAAGCTTTTTGCCGTACCTGCCACAACCTTCATGGCCGACTCAATCTTGAAAGCATTTAGGTCGGGCATTTTTGTTTCAGCGATTTCTTTTATCTGATCCCAACTAACAGAGCCAACTTTGGTACGGTTAGGTTCTGCTGATCCTTTTTTAATCTTGGCTGCATCCATCAGGAGAACAGCAGCAGGTGGGGTTTTGATAACAAATTCAAAAGATTTGTCAGTAAAGATCGTTATTGTTATGGGCAACAACTGACCGGGTTTGTCTTGGGTTCTTGCATTAAACTGTTTACAGAACTCCATAATATTGAGACCTTTGCTACCCAAGGCAGGTCCTACCGGCGGCGAGGGATTTGCCTGCCCCCCCCTTATTTGTAATTTTAAATAACCACGAATTTCCTTAGCCATTGTTGCTACTATTATCTAGTTTCTCTACTTGCATATAATTTAACTCCACAGGAGTATTTCTACCAAAAATTTTCACCATCACTTTCAGCTTTTTCCTTTCCTCAAAAACCTCCTCAACATTTCCAACAAAGCCACTGAACGGACCGTCCATTACCTTCACTTCTTCTCCCATCATATAAGGTGTATCAAGTTTTACACCTTCATCTTCCACTTCTTCCACCCTTCCCAGGATGCGGTTCACTTCACTCACCCTAAGGGGTATTGGTGTTTTGGCAGCTCCGCCTTCATTGGCACCCAAGAATCCGATAACTCCAGGAATACTATTGATGGTGTGGTATGCTTCGCCATTGGATAGGTCTGCTGAAACCATGACATACCCCGGAAAAAAGTTTCTTTCTCTGATTCTTTTTTTTCCACTTCGCATTTCCATCACTTTTTCTGAAGGAATCAAAACCTGTGGAATAAAATCTTCTAGTTTTTGCCGGGCTACTTCTGTTTCCAGATAACCCTTCACCTTCTTCTCCTGTCCACTCACAGCGCGCACTACATACCATTTATGTTCACCCATACTCTTTTTTAGAATGCGTTATAAACCCACTTTAGGATGTTTTCAAATCCCAAATCGATCAATCCAATCAGGAGCGCAAATATCAACGAAGCGATCAAAACCAGAAAAGAGCTTTTTTGGAGAGATGCATAATCAGGCCAAGTCACCTTGTTTGCCATCTCGTCTACTGAAGCCTTTACAAAATCAATTACCTTATTCATACATTTTGTATCTAGCACGGGCGGTAAGATTCGAACTCACGGCCTAAGGTTTTGGAGACCTTCGCTCTACCAACTGAGCTACGCCCGTATGAGTAAATTAAAGACTTGACTCACGTGGAACTCCAGGAAGCCAAGCCTTAATGTTACTATTTGGTATTCTTATTCTAGGATTTCAGTTACCTGACCGGCACCTACGGTTCTGCCACCTTCACGGATTGCAAAGCGAAGACCTTTATCCATCGCCACCGGGCTGATCAAGTCCACTGTGATAGAAATGTTATCACCAGGCATTACCATTTCTACGTTTTCTGGTAGAGAAATTTCACCAGTTACGTCGGTAGTTCTGAAATAAAACTGAGGACGGTATTTCTTAAAGAACGGAGTATGACGTCCACCTTCTTCTTTAGACAGCACGTATACCTCAGCTTTGAATTTTTTATGAGGCGTTACAGTACCCGGCTTAGCGATTACCATCCCTCTTCTGATCTGAGATTTTTCAATACCTCTTAGCAACAAGCCTACGTTGTCACCCGCTTCACCTCTGTCAAGGATTTTACGGAACATCTCAACACCTGTTACTGTTGATTTCAGGTTTTCAGCACCCATACCCAGAATGGCTACAGGATCACTAGAGTTGATAACACCTCTTTCAATTCTACCGGTAGCTACGGTACCACGGCCTGTGATAGAGAATACATCTTCAACGGGCATCAGAAAATCTTTGTCAACCAGACGTTCAGGAAGAGGAATGTACTCATCTACTGCATCCATCAGTTCCAACACTTTATCAACCCACTGTGGTTCTCCGTTCAGTGCACCCAGTGCAGAACCTTGAATAACAGGAATATCGTCGCCAGGATATTCGTAGAAGGAAAGCAATTCTCTCACTTCCATTTCTACCAGTTCAAGTAGTTCGGCATCATCTACCAAATCCACTTTATTCATAAATACAACCAGTGAAGGAATACCTACTTGGCGGCCCAATAGGATATGCTCTCTTGTCTGGGGCATAGGACCATCTGTAGCGGCCACTACCAGGATAGCACCATCCATCTGCGCGGCACCTGTTACCATGTTTTTTACATAGTCAGCGTGGCCAGGACAGTCAACGTGCGCGTAGTGACGTTTTTCAGTCTGATACTCTACGTGAGATGTATTGATTGTAATACCTCTTTCTTTTTCTTCAGGAGCGTTATCGATAGATGCAAAGTCTCTAAGAGATGCAAGACCTTTGCTAGCCAGTACTGTGGTGATAGCAGCAGTCAATGTAGTTTTACCGTGATCCACGTGACCAATCGTACCTATATTTAAGTGCGGTTTGTCACGATTAAAGGTTTCTTTAGCCATTTTCTAATCAGTTACAGTTTTTAAATATTCAGAATCATATACAAGCTGATGCCTGCAAAGCTTTGTGAGCCAATGACGGGATTTGAACCCGTGACCCCTTCCTTACCAAGGAAGTACTCTACCACTGAGCTACATCGGCCTTAAATTTATTGTTAATGGTCATGTAGAGAGCGGGAGACGAGGTTCGAACTCGCGACCTATAGCTTGGAAGGCTATCGCTCTACCAGCTGAGCTACTCCCGCTTAACGCATAAACACGAATCTTTATAAACAATGTACTTGCTTTAAAAATTCGTAAAAATGCATATTTTGTGGGGGGAGCAGGATTCGAACCTACGAAGTCGAAGACAACAGATTTACAGTCTGCCCCAGTTGGCCGCTTTGGTATCCCCCCGTTTATTGCAAAAAACAATTAAAAACGGCTTTTATCTTCTGGAATTTTTAATTGAAGTGCAAAAGTAAACGCTTTTCCGATATATTCAAAACATCTCCAGATTTTTCAGTGTTTTTTTTGTAAGCAAAAACACGTTATCAGAAAAACCAGGCACTTTTAAGCGTTTTGGTGCAAAGCTAGTCATTTCTTTAAGGTATGTTCTGATATAATGCTTTTAAATTTTCATTGGTTTCTGCATTCTTGATCTTTTTCCTCAAAGCCTCCACGCCTTTCACATCATCAAATAGCCCCAAAGACCTGTAAGCGGCGAGCCGTATGTAGTACTTGGGATGATGGCGGGCGTATTCAGCTATGAGTTGGATTCCCTTATCCTTATTGGCAGGGTCTGCCATCATCAGGTACCTGGCAAAATAGTTAATCAGGTAATACAAAGACTCATTGTCAAGGGCCGTTAGTTTTTGCTCGAACCATGTATACTTATCTGTAACTTGATCGCTAACATAATAATCAGCCAAGGCTATTGCAATATTGACATTATTTTTATCAGCAAACGGGTCAAAGAGTGCTGCTTTATCGGTATTGGTCGTCTGCGCATAGGCTGCAATAGAAGCCCCGTTCACCGCATAGGAAAGATCGCTGAGACCTTGCCTGAAAACCTCGGCATATTGTTGCGAATCTATGGATGCCAGGGCGGTGATGGCATCCGCTCTTACCAAAGATTTCAGGTCTTTTTGCGCAATTTCTTCCAGTTGGGTCAGCATGGCGGCGTCCAGGGCCTCCGGAGATTCAGCTAGGGCGTTGATAGCATACTGCCGGATGATCCAATAGTCGTTGCGGAGTGCTTCCGATAGTATTTGCTTTTTGTCTTGCAGGGCTACGGTAGAGTCTTCTGCAAAAGCCATTAACCCTTCGTACTGCCGGATGAAATTATCAGACTTCTGAAATTGCAGGGCTTGCTGCGCCGCTGATTTCTCAAAACTAACTTTTGCCAGCAAGGCTCCTTCGGGGTCAAAGATTACTACATCGGGTGCTGTTGCTACATCAAAGCTGAGTTGTGTTTCAGGGGTTGAAATTTCTGCTGTAAACTGCTGTTTTTCGTTCTGATGCCACACATCAAACTTCACCGGCAGCCGGTATACAGGCGTGCTATCGGGGTCTTGCGTCTGCCTGATGGTAAGCAATAGTTTTCCATTCCGGTATTGCTGGTCTATCTCCAATTGTGGATAGCCAGACGACAAAAGCCATTGGTTGAAAAACCAGTTCATGTCCTGCCCTGTCACTTCCTCAAAGGCCAGGCGCAGGTCGTGTATCTCTACCGACTGATAGGCATGTTTTTTCAGGTAGCGGTTGAGTGCCGTAAAGAATGCCCTGTCGCCTACCACATTTCTGAGCATATGCAGCACCCTGCTTCCCTTATCATAAGAGGTGCGGTCGAACATATCTTCTTTGTCGTGGTAGTGAAACCTGATCAGATCAACCTGCTTGGTTTGTGCTTCCTGAAAGTAGTTTTGCCCCTGCTCCCAAAGGCCGTAGTCGGCTTCGTCTTTGCCGTACTTGTATTCGCTCCAGAGATACTCTGCGTAAGAGGCAAACGACTCGTTTAGTGGCAGGTTAGACCACGATTCGCAGGTGACCAGGTCGCCAAACCAATGATGAAACAGTTCGTGTGCAATAATACCATCCCAGTTGTAGTCCAGCAGCTCGCGGTCGTCTACCTGCAAGGCTTCCATAAATGTAGAAGCGGTGGTATTTTCCATCGCACCGGAAACAAAATCCCGCACTACTACCTGCGAATATTTAGGCCACGGGTAGTTGATGCCCAGTTTGTCTGAGAAGAACTGGAGCATTTCGGGTGTATTACCAAATATATCTTTGGCATAAGGCTCATACGCCGGTTCCACATAATAATCTACAGGAATGTTGTTCCAGCGATCTTTGACAATGGCATATTCCCCGATGGCCATCATGAACAAATACGGGGCATGTGGCTGGTCCATTTGCCAGTAATCTGTACGGGTGCTGTCGTTTTCCATTTGCGAATATACCAGCACCCCATTAGACAGGGTTTTGAACTTATTGTCTACGGTGATGAAGATTTCCTGCGTACAACGTTCGTTGGGGGTATCGATGGTGGGAAACCAATGAGAATTGGCCTGCGTCTCGCCTTGCGTCCAGATCTGTTGCGGTTTTTTTCCAAACACAGAAGTGGTATCTGTGCCAATGAAATACAATCCCTGATCATCGGTGATGGCGGCACTTCCCTGGGACTTCCCTTCTTCAGGTTTTGCTGTATAATCTATTTTGACAAAATAGTTTTCTTCGCTGGTAAAACTTTTGCCCAGGGCAATGCTAATCTTTTTACCATCGTAGGTATAGTTCAGGGGTCGGCTTTCGTTGTCTGCCAGCAGCGCAATGCTGTGAATATCAAAATTTTTGGCATCGAGCACCAGCGTATCCTGTGGGTAAAAATAGGGACGGAGTTCCAGCGTGGCAACCCCATTTAGCTGGTGTTTCTGCCAGTCGAAGCTCACCTCGAGCTTGGTATGAATCAGGTCTTGCTGTAGGGTTTTGGAAGGATGGTAAGGATCGGTTTCTGTTTTGAAACCTGCTTTTTCAGGCGGGGCCGTGCTCACAGAATCTTGCCCGGTAGCTTCATCGGGCTGAGCGGTAATGACCTTTGTGGTTTTACAACTTCCTAAAAAGAGGGCAAATATCAGTAGTAGGCGAATATGTGGGTTCATTATTTTTTTGTTCACAAAATTTGACAACATTGGCACAAAACTTTTGATGATGAAACGGCCATGAGCGAAGGCTTGGAATGGTATGGATATTTACCTGGCTGATGAAATTAAATGATAAACAGATGATATACAAAGCTTATGTAGACAAGGAAAAGACCTACGAAGTCCAGACGCAAGCGGATACAATCTTACTCAATAATCAGGAAATTACCTTAGACTTATGCAAGATAAACGACCGTACTTATCATATTATCCGGCAAAACGCCTCGGTGCAACTGGAGTTGCTGGATGCTTCGTATGCCGATAAAAAGTTTACTTTTAGGGTCAACGGTAAAGTGATCAGTGTAGTACTTCGGGACGCTATGGACCAGTTGATCGAGCAAATGGGCATGAGTGCGGTGCAGGAAGTTTCCGAAAAAGAAGTAAAAGCACCCATGCCGGGCCTTATTTTGCATGTGGCAATTGCAGAAGGGCAGGAAGTGAAGGCAGGCGATCCGCTCTTTACCCTGGAAGCTATGAAAATGGAGAACATCATCAAGTCGCCGCTGACGGGCACAGTCACCTCATTGCAGGTAAAAGAAAAACAAGGCGTTGAGAAAGGTCAGTTGCTGGCAGTTATCGGATGAGCACGGGTATACAAAAATAACTTTTTGCCAGAAATACAAGATTTACCGACTGCTGCCATATTATCTTTCTCAGCTATTCCTATATTTGTCAAACAAAAAACTGCGGCATGAAGTACAATAGAATTTTACTCAAACTTAGTGGTGAGGCACTTATGGGAGATCAGGCTTATGGCATAGACCCCAACCGGCTTCAGCAATATGCTTTGGAAATCAAGAAAGTGAAAGAAACCGGTGTGGAAATAGCCATTGTGATTGGCGGCGGCAACATCTTTCGTGGAGTACAGGCAGAGAAATCCGGTATGGACCGTGTGCAGGGCGACTACATGGGAATGCTGGCTACCGTGATCAACGGAATGGCACTCCAATCGGTGCTGGAGCAGACAGGGATGTATACCCGGCTGATGTCTGGCTTCAAGATTGAGCAGGTTTGTGAGCCTTTTATCCGCCGCAGAGCCGTCAGGCACCTCGAAAAAGGCCGTGTAGTCATCTTTGGCGCAGGCATTGGGAATCCTTATTTCACCACCGATTCTACCGCCAGCCTGAGAGCGATAGAAATTGAAGCCGATGTAGTGCTGAAAGGTACCCGGGTAGATGGCGTATACTCGGCTGACCCAGAGAAAGACCCTACAGCCAAGCGTTTTTCTACGATCACCTTTACAGAGGTTTACCAGAAAAAGCTGAATGTGATGGACATGACAGCATTCACTTTGTGCCAGGAGAACAATTTGCCCATCATTGTATTTGATATGAATAAGCCGGGCAACCTGCTCAACCTGGTAAACGGACAAGAGGTAGGCACCTTAATTAACTGATACTTAAAAAAACACCTAAGCGTTTTTGAATATGAACGAAGAAATCCAACTTTACTTAGATGAAACTCAGGACCTGATGCGCAAAGCCCTTGAACATGTGTCTCATGAGTTTACTAAAATACGAGCAGGAAAAGCCAGTCCCAATATGCTGGATGGTATCCTGGTAAAATACTATGGCAACTTCACCCCTATCCAGCAGGTAGCCTCCATCAATACGCCGGATGCGCGTACTGTGCTGGTCAAACCCTGGGAAAAAAATACACTGGCAGAAATTGAACGCAGTATCATCAATTCTGATTTGGGCATCAACCCGCAGAATGATGGAGAAGTCATCAGGCTGAACATTCCGCCATTGACAGAGGAACGACGGAAAAACCTGGCCAAACAAGCAAAAAGTGAGGCTGAAGTTGGGAAGATCAGCCTGAGAAACATCCGCAAAGATTCTAACGAAGCCATCAAGAAACTTTTAAAAGAAAGCGTGAGCGAAGATGATGTGAAAGAAGGAGAAGGCAAAGTGCAGGAAATCACCGATGCCCACACAGCGAGAATTGATGAACTGTTGGAAAAGAAGGAAAAAGAGATCATGACAATTTAAACGAACAGGTTTCTGTCCATAATGTACTGCTCTACTATTTCGGGCACCAGGTATGTGATAGGCACATG
Organism: Cyclobacteriaceae bacterium; assembly: GCA_958296015.1. GTDB lineage: Bacteria > Bacteroidota > Bacteroidia > Cytophagales > Cyclobacteriaceae > JAJNNC01. The sequence continues at coordinate 89,773 of CATQIH010000020.1, read as the reverse complement.
GTCTTTCAGACAGTTTCTGATAAATGTGGCAGAAATATCCAGCAATGGCGCATCAACCATCTCAACTTTGAGATGGTTTTTTATTTCTTCCCGAACCGACGAGGTATCAATATTAGGCCGCGGATAGGTATAAATGCTACCATACTCCAAAATCTGCCGATAGTTTTTCCATTTATGCAAATGCAGCAGATTATCGTTACCCATGACCAGTGAAAACTCATGCTGCGGATATCGTTCAGACAGGTAGGCCAGCGTATCTACCGTGTAGCTGGGTTTGGGCATACTAAACTCCACATTGCAGGCACGCAGGTCAAAATTACTTTCTACAGCCAGTTCCACCATTCTGAGCCGGTCGATCTCTGGCAGCAGCGATTTGGCATTTTTGAAAGGATTTTGCGGAGAGACAACAAACCACACCTGGTTTAGGTCAGTATAGCCTCTAACGGTATTGGCAATAATGAGGTGCCCTATATGGATAGGGTTGAATGATCCAAAAAATAAGCCTACTTTCAAAATGAATGATAGATTAAGAATACAAACAATGCGTCTGATACAACAATATCCCTACATGTTGGCCAAATTACCTGCGCTATATCAGTTCTTACTTTTTATTCTGTTTTGCTTTGGCACCGGAAACTGAATCCTGCGCGGCACTGTCTTGAGGAATATCGTCTTCTGTCTCCTTTTGTTGCTTCAGGCTGTCTTGTGCTTTCTGTTTACGCTCCTGCTCGGCAGTTACGTCTTTGAGCAACCGGAGTTTCTGCTTGGCCTCTTTCACGATATCCGACAACGGCGAGTTTTCTATCAGTGACTCGAGCGTGGCTTTTGCCTGAAAATTTTCTTCCAACGCAATGTAGTTATCGGCAATCAGCAGAAACGACCGTCCGAGCCAGTATTCGTACAAAGAAAAGTTCTTGTTCAGGTCATACAGCGTTTCAATAGATTCAGCATACTTCTTTTGCTTGTATTGTATGCTTGCCAGCAGGTACTGCGCCTCCGCACCGTAGATATCTTTGGCGGCATTGAGCGTCTTGAGCAGCTGATCGGTAGCTTGTTCGTAGTCGCCAATCTCGTAAGCCGCTTTTCCTTTGTAGAGCAATGCCATATTTTCTGCCCTGGCTGAGACGTTGCCTTTTTTCAGGATCAGGTCGGCATACATCTCCACAGAATCCATCTGGGCTTTGCCTTTCATGCCCAGTTCAAAGTAAGAGGTCATCAGGCCGGACCACGCTTCAAACTGTTCTCTTTTGTTGCGGGCAAGAGTTTCCAGTTTTTTATAATATGTGATAGCCTGCTGGTAACTACCTTTGGCTTGCTCCAGCTCTGCAATTCGCTGAATAGCCCGGCTCAGGCGCGAAGAAGTACCTTTGGCCGCAATCTGGTAATACACCTCCAGGGCTTTATCTGTCTGATCGGCTCGGTAGAAAGATTCGCCCACATAGAACCGGGCTTCATCTGTATTGGCGTTGTTAGGGTAGTTTTTGGTAAACTCCAGGAGCTTTTCTACGGCAAGGTCGTATTTTTGCGAGAAATAGAGGTTCTTGGCCGACTCAAACTCTATATTTGCCAGGTTCTGGTCGTTGGGATTGGCCTCCCGGTAGCGGGCTACATAATCGTTCATCTCACTGGCACTGCCACCGCCCAGAGAAATCACTTCCTGCAAACCCAGCAGTGCCGAATTGGCCGTAGTATGGCCCATATATTTATCCAGTATCTGCTTGTAATCGGCAGCCGCCAGCTTGTATTGCTTCTGGTTGGTGTAGGCCACGGCCCTTCGCAGCAATGCATAAGGCACCAGATTGGTGTTGGTGCCTACTTTGATGATCTTGGAAAAACCCTGCACCGCCTCTTGATAATTACCTTCCTGGAAGTTAGCCTGTGACTTTTGGAATGCAGCATCATCTGCATACCGTGAGTCAGCATACCGGTTGATCACCACATCAAAAGAATTCTTGGCATCTTTTGTCTTTCCTTGTATACTCTGGATAACACCAATCTGATAGTAGGCATAGCTGATTTCCTGATTGTTGTTGCTGATGGCCTGCTGGTAGGTATCGATGGCCTTTGCATACGATTTGGTGACATAATAGCAGTCTGCCAGACGGATCATGGCATCGCTATAGAAAAGTTTGTCTTTCGGATTGGAAGGATACTGCTGCTGGATGCCCTGCGTGTACGCCTGGAAATGCTCCAAAGACTTTTTATACTGCTTGGTATTAAAAAGCGCATACCCTAATCCATAATGCGATTTGAGCTGGTACATGGCGGTAATGCCTTCTGCCGGTCGCCGCTGCTTGCCCAGTACATCGAATACGTCCTGGTAGGCTTTTGCAGCTTCTTCATATTTTTTGCCCGTAGAATAAGCTTCCCCTTTCCAAAAGTCAGTACCCACCACCAAATCCAGGTCTACCGGGTATTCCAGCGATTTATCAAAAAGCTGAACAGACTTATAAAAGTCCGAATTGTTGAATGCCTGTGTGCCGGCAAAAAAGCTTACTTTCTGGTATGCTTTTCTGATTTGTGCTGTTTTGTTGGGCAGGCTCTCTATGAAAGCAATCGCTTGCTGGTAATTTTGTGTATTGAGGTAAGATTCGCTTAGCAGGTCGTTTACCTCCACCATATTGCGGCTGTTGGGAAACGCTTCTTTGAATGCTGTAAAAGCCTTAATAGCCTGACTAAAATCTTCTCTGGCAAAATACACTTTACCCAGGTTGAAGCTGGCCTGTTCGCGGATATCCTCGTCGAACTTCATATCGGCAGCCCGCTCAAAGGCAGAGGTCGCAAAGGGCTGGTTGTCCTGATCTACATACAACACACCCAGATAGTACGAGGCAAACTGACCGATGGAGTCATCCTGAGAGGCAATCTGCTTAAAGTTGTCAATGGCTGCGGTTTTGTTGGCTGACTTGTACTGGGCGAAGGCCATCCGGTACCGTTCTTCAGGCCTGGGTGTGGCCTGTGCAGCGTAAGTCTCAAAATACTGCGCGGCTTTGTTGTAAGCCTTTTTGCCATAGTATGCTTCTCCCAGCAATAAGTTGATATTGGCCAGATTCTTGGCGTTTTTTTCAACCAGGGCTTTTTCCCCATAGCTGATCAGTTCGTCGTATTTCTTTTGTTTATAATAAATGCTGGCGATCAGAAAAGGCACGTTTTCAGCATATGATTCTTCCTGTCCGGCTTTCCTAAGATCGCTGAGGGCTTCTGCATAGTTACCATTTCTGAAACTGATGTAGCCAGCATAGTAATTGGCAGCACCGTTGTAGCTGCCGGGCTTAGTCTTTACCTGATCAAAATACGGTTTAGACTGGTCAAACTGTTTCTGCGCCAGATAGGCGTAGCCCAGCTTAAAGTTACGCATATCTCTTTCTTCCTGAGTAAGGCTATATTCATCCGCTTTCTCAAGGTAGGCTATCGTCTTTTTGTAATTATTATCCCTGAAATAAAAATTACCCAATTCATAATTGGCCCGGAGTGCTTTGGGATGCGCAGCGTGGTTTTTGATGAAGTCGGACAACCTGGCTTCTCCATCGGCATTGTAGGTGAGCAGGGCTGTATAAGCTACATAATATTCTGCTTCGGTAGCCAGCGAACTCCGACCGGCTTTCTCCAGATACGTTTCAAATTCCTGCCGGGCAGCACTGTATTTTTGCTTATCCAGCAGGTCCATGCCGCTTTGGAAATAGGCAATAGGCTCGGCATCAGAAACATAACGCTGTGCCAGCAGCCACTGAGGCAATAAAAGTATGGTGAGGATAATTAGTATTCTAGGCATATGTCGTGTTTTTTACTTAACGTTGTGTGTGTTTAAAAATTGGGCAGATGTACCTGAGTGAAAGTGCCAAAAATCAATTTGCTATTTGTGTTGTGCTATCTTGTCAATGATGTTAGTGAAGCAGCTTGAAAACCAGCTCTTTCAAAATTTGTGCGTCGCTGCCACCCGTATTATCAATACCTTTGGCGTGCATGTCTGCCACCCGCAGGTGATGAATATTCTGAACAACCTTCTGCAACGGATAGTTTGCGGCAGCCGCCCGGTATTCTTTAACAAAGAAAGGGTTGACTTTCAGGATACCCGCCAGACCTCGCTCAGATTTGTCAGAGGTGTGATGCACCAGCAGCAGTTTGCTGAAAAAAGTAAATAGCAGTGCGACCACCGGAATGATAGGATTGGCCTTCAGGTTGGCTTCAAAATAGTAGGCAATCTGGTTGGCTTTCAACACATCTTTGATCGCCAGTGATTTCTGTAGTTCAAACACATTGTATTCTTTGCTGATGCCTACATACTTCTGCACATGATCGGGATCAATTAACCTGCTGGGATCATCCTTTTTGAAATTGACCAGAATCTTCTCTATCTCGTTGGCCAGTCGCTGGAGGTTGTTGCCAATATAGTCGGCCAGTAGTTGCACAGCATGATTATCTATGGCAAAGCCACGATGTTTGGCGTATCTGATAATCCACTCCGGTACCTGGTTGTCATAAAGCTTGTTGGCATTGACCAGTACAGCAAATTTATCGATGGTTTTGCCCAGTGCCTTGCGCCCGTCCAGGGTTTTGTATTTGTAGCAAAACACCAGGATGGTAGAAGGCAATGGGTTTTTAACATAGTTTTCTAACATCAGCTGCCCTGCCTGAGTATTAAAGCTTTGTATTTCCTGCGCTTCTTTGATCATAACTACCTGCCGGTCGGACATCATCGGATAGCGCTTGGCATTAGTGATGATGGCACTCATGTCAACATCCTTACCGTACATCACCAGTTGGTTGAAGCCCTTTTCACTCTCCGACAGCGTATGTTCTTCTATATAATTAGCAAGTTGATCTATGTAGTAGGCTTCCTCTCCCTGCAAAAAGTAGACAGGTGCATACCGCTGTTGTTTGAGATTCTGAAGAACCTGATCGGGTTGCTGTGCCATGTGTTTTGCGTGCTTAGTTATGAACCAGGCGTAAGTTAAACCACTGATCTTCGTGGTAGAATCGCACAAAATAAACACCTTCAGGCTGATTACTCAAATCTATGTCTGTTAATTTTCCTTTCCAGGCTTTCTTCGATATTTTTCTGCCATCTGTGCTGTACACATACACATGGGTATCCATCGCCATACCTTCTGCTTCCAGGTAGAAGACACTTGACGACGGATTTGGATAGATGCTGATCAGGCTGATAATATCGTCTGCCAGGCCGGTCACTATTTTCACTTCCACCGTACGATCTACAGAAGGTGCTGCCAGGTAATTGATGTTTCCCGGCTGCGATGCAGTGATAGTGACCTTACCGTTTTCGTTTACATATAAGGTGTCGCTGCTGATATAGCCAACACCGTTTGCTACACTATAAGCTACCGGTAGCTGGGCACTGCTTTTAGCAGACAAATAGAAAACAGTATCATTGATAGGCTCTACTTCAAAGTCAATAGCCTGAGGTGCCTGTGCCACTTCAAAACTAACAACGGTAGTATCGGTAGGATGAAACGTATCGTTTCCAGCCTGAAAGAACCCAATTGTTACTGTACCTACACCCGTAATAGTCACCTGGTTGCCGTCTACTTCAGCCGGACCCTGGACAGTATAGCTTAAAGGTAGTGCTGAAGAAGCCGTTGCTTCTATAACAAAAGGAGCCGCACCATATACCTTGTTGCCTATCGCCTGATAAGAAAGCTTTTGCTGGGCTTTTGCAGCATTGTGTTCACCAAGTGCCAGGTATTCTTTGACTACCGTAGGTGCTGCATTGAAGTCGTCATTGCCCTGCTGCGAAACGATCACTTTTACACTACCTTCTCCCTGAAATGTCAGGGTTTTTCCATCATAATTTGCCGGACCTTCTATCTGCACATCAGGTAGCAGCTCACTGGAAGCCCCCACCTCAAACTCATAGCTTTGCTGGCCATTTAGGGTTACTGTATCGGGGATTTCGGTCTGTATGATGAGCGTTTGCGGCTGTTTGGTGGTATCTATCACGGTAAACCCACGCACCATAGGCTCTGCTGCTTCATAGTTTTCGGTGCCTTCCTGGTAAGCTTCAATATATACCGAGCCAGGTTTCAGTACGGTTACCTGGTTATTTACAAGACTGATGTACTCCTTTCCATCTACAATCTCATAAGATACAGGCAATTCTTTGTTGCTATACGCCTGAAGCTCAAAAGGCGGTGTACCCACTACCTGATCAGAAATCTGCTGGAAATAAAGGGTTTGCTTGCCTTTGGCTACATTAAAATTCACCACTACTTCTTCTGCCGCCTCAATGTCTTCATTGCCAGGTTGTATGGCTTTGAAACCTGCTGGCCCTGCACCCAGAATGGTGATTTTGTTACTGTCCACTTTGATATTACCTGTAAGAGCCTCCAACGTAACCGGCAGTTTCTGGCTGGAGACAGCATTCACCGGAAAAGTAGGTGCACCAAATATCTGATCTCCTATAGTATCCATGCTAATCTGCTGACTGGCTTTAGCCACATTGAAAGTAATTTCCACAGCATCAGCGGCATCATAGTTACTGTTACCCTCCTGGCTGGCCATAATTGATACTTCTCCGGCTCCTGATATGGTAATCAGTTTGCCATCAAGTGTTATGTTGCCCTTTTGCAACGTGAGCAGAACCGGCAGGCTGCTACTGGACGATATATCCAGCAAAAACTCATCCTGACCATAAATAATGCTCTCTGGCTGTGTATAAACAATCTGCTGGTCTGCTTTGGCAATGTTGAACTCCACAAATGCTTCAGCGGGGTTATAGGTAGCGTTACCCGGATGATAGGCTCTGATCTTTACGTTGCCTGTGCCCTCAATCATTACAGTATCTTTTGCCATCTGTACCGGGCCCTCTATCACCTTATAGGCAATATCTGTAGCACCGTTGGTTGTTGTCTCTAATCTAAAAGAAGCATCATTGTACCTTTTGCCACTAACAGCCACAAGCGTAATCTGCTGATCCTGCTTATCGTCTTTTATAGATAGCGCAATGCCGCCATAATAAAGATTAAAACCTTTGATTCTGGCGTTCGATATCAGGCAATAGTATTTACCCGCCTGTTCGGCTGTAAAATTTTCTATTAGCAACTCATTCTTGTTGATCGTCTCCACCAGTTTGCCGTTTCTGTACCACGCATAGGTATTATCTTTTATATCTTTGTCTATATCCAGTGCTATGGTATAGCTATCACCGTTTCCAATAGCTTCAGATACCTTGAGATCTACAGAATCCTGCGGGTCAAACTGACTGTATTGTTCGGTACCAGCTTGCTCTCCATATTCACAATCACCACATAAGAGCAGGGGCAAGTTGGGAACAATATCATCAAAGCTTAATTTGTTGCGCCTGCAATATAGCGATTGATAAGAATAATCGTCACTCGGATTTAAATCGGGTAGTCCGGTGAAATTGTTATCGCTGATGTCCAGACCGTCCGTGTAGGATATTTGCGGGAGCGTACCTTCCAGTTGGTTGTTGGATACATCCAGATATGCAAACGAAATCTTCTCTATGGCAACCGGTACGGCACCTGTCAGCTTATTATTGTTCAGGTAGGCATACATATCCATGATATTTTTGCCTGAAGCACTGCTGGGCAGGCTACCACTGATATTGTTATAGCTAATATCAACGAACTCTAAAGATGCCGAAGCAAACAGGTTTTCGGGAATACTTTCCAATTGGTTGTGGTCAGCATAAAAGGAAGTCAGATACGGTAAGTTGAATATCTCTGCCGGTATGTTGCCTGTAAGCTGGTTGGATTGCACGTTCAGGTACTCCAGCTTATTGAGTTTTGACAATGAAGCGGGGATAGGGCCTGAAAGCTGGTTAAAAGATAGATCCAGAAACTTGAGCTTTTTAGCCTCAGACAGGCTCTCCGGGATAGCCCCCGATAGGTTACCCACCAATGCTAAAGAAACTAAGTTTGGAATCTTACCAATATTAGCAGGAATGGCACTTTTGAATGACTGCGCCTGTATGGACAGGTTTTCCAGCAATTTCATGTTGCTGATACTCGCCGGAAGCGAACCATTTACTTTATAGGCGACAATATTGAGGTTTTTCAGTTTGGCCAGCGTACCATCCAGTTTGCTGATAAAATTGATCTCCAACCCCTGCGTATTAATAGAAATATCCTCCAGGTTGATAAAGTTACCTACTCGTTCGTCTAGCAAGCCTGTCAGGCTATCGCTGCTTTGCAGGCTGAGGGCCTCCAGAGCAGTTAGATCGTAAAATTCCTCTGGAAAACTCTTTTGCAGTTCTGGTAAAGTCAAAGACACCACACGCCCTTTGCTAACAGATACCCCGCTCCAGGAAGCGACAGGTTTTTTGAGCCAGTTTTCTTGGTTGCTCCAATCTTTGCCCCCCATCTGATTGTACATAGCTACCAGGGCCAGCGAATCTTTAACAGCCACACCGTCCGTTTCTACATTCAGATCAAAGTAGAAGCTTTCCACACCGTCTACATCTCCCTTCAGGTTGTATTCCCACTGGAAGACATAGGTAGTTCCTTTTTCCACAAAGCCCACTTTATACGTTTTTTCCGATCTGTTGCCGCCATCCAGATACAGATAGTCCCCATCACCGCTGTCTACCTCTTCGCACGATCTATATACAGTGCCGCCTACTACCAGGGCCGGATCATCGACACTAAGCGATAAGGTACCACTCTCGGGCATGGTGTAAGTAAAGTAATAGTCCAGCTTTGGTGTAAAGTTTCTTCCAGCAATCGCTATTGCTGCATCGTTACAGTCGTTACCACTGCTGGTATTCTGTTTTTTGTAAGTAAAAGTCACGCGGTTATCCTTCTCCTGTACGTTACCAATACTGATCCCTGTTGCTTTAGAGGCATCGTACTTCTCATTCAAATCCGAACTGGGTTTTGTGCTATAGTCAAACAAAGAAAGTTTGTAATAACCTGCCGGATACAAATCGGAATTATCTCCACGGTTGTAACTATTGTCAAGGTCGTAGCTGCCATCTGCTTCTTGCAAACCCACGCCCTTATTGGAAGGATCGGCATTCACAGAATTATCGCCGGGATACAGGCTGGTCTTCTGTGTATTGATATGCCAGATGGCCAGGCCATGGCCGTTAAGTTCTTTGTCGATACCTACAAACTGGCGGTTTTCCAGCAAGAAATATTCATTAGGATTAGCCGTATTAATTCTGTAGGCTTCTGCGTTTTCACTGGCAGCATTCAGGCCAAACTCTTTAAATTCACTGGTAATATCTTTGGGTTTGATCCAGCCCATTTGTTCTTTAGACCAGGCAGTAAAACCAGCCGGGCTATTTTCCATACCTACCCAGTTGCCGCTTCCCATCAGCCCCCACTCTCCTATACCCTCACTATTTTCGCTGGTGTCGTAGAGATCCGGTAACCCTAACAGATGCCCAAATTCATGCGCAAAGATTCCCAACCCTACCATACCATTTCTACCATACCCACTATTGCGGGTTTCCGGTGTGACAATATAAGGTTCTACATACACACCTCCCGCAGGCTCTGAAACATAAGACATGTGAGACCAGACATACTGTGAGGAAGCACTTTCTTCTCCTCCGGGGCCGGAATGTATCACGATAATACCGTCTACTACGCCATCTTTATTGTTGTCGTAGCGGTTAAAATCCACACCTGCTTTGCTGGCAGCTTCTACAGCCTCCGCTACCAATGTGCCCCCAGATTTTAAGCCTTCATCACCATAGGCGGCAAATTTATCTTTTGCTTTGTACCAACCTGCCACATCAATCTTTAGGTTAAGCTTTCCGAAACTACTTTTCTTATAAAAATCTGCCATAGACATATTACCGTCTGGTATAGGTCCATTCATTAGTTGAGCAAACTTTTTTTGAGAAAAGGAATGCGGAAGATCAGGATATTCTATCAAAATGCATAAAATATTCAGGTTACCGGATGATGGCATTTCTGCCATTGCCGATGCGCCGGTGCGCGCGCTCTGGCTTTGCTTCGCACCCATGCTTTTACGCAGAAGTGCCGCCATATCTCCTGCTGGCCTGAGGTGCTTCTGGATATTTGCTGATTGGAGTTCCTGATTAGCATCTGCTGCCTTAATACCACTAGGAACCAACTGATCGCCCTGCTTGCGTGCGTATTCAAAAATACCTACTTTGTTTTTAACTATCGTGTATCCGTCCGTAGTCTCTAACCAGTGCAGCACAGGGTTTCCCTTCACTACTACCCTCAAAAAACTCCCATCTGGTTGAGTAACACCAATGGGTTTGGGAGCAGGAGGAATAGCACAAAAATTACTTTGTGCCGACGACCCAATCCATAAAAACATAAGAAGCCATATACCGATGCCTTTTGCTAAGCTCATTTTTAGTTTTGTTAATTTGCTAAAGATATGCCAATAAAATTATCAAATATATAAGACAGTTTAGATAGTATTTTCAACATTTTTTAGTAGTAAAAAATGTAAGTTAAGGGACAAACTTACATGTAAACCACAAACTTTTTCAAAGGGTTCAAAAATATCTATCTCGCTACTGCCTGCATCAAAATTCCGCACAACCATGCTCCGTAAGTGCCCACAAAATAACCTAAAACTGCTAACAAGACCCCTACAGGAGCCAAAGAGGAGCTAAAAGCAGAAGCGATGATGGGTGCAGAAGCAGCACCGCCAACATTTGCCTGGCTGCCTACAGCTACAAAAAAGAAGGGTGCTTTGATAATTTTTGCTACGATCACCATAAGGGAAATGTGAATTATGATCCAAATAATACCTACAAGAAACAAGCCGGGATTGCTCACCACGGTTGTAATATCCATCTGCATTCCAATACTGGCGACAAGTATATACAAAAAAACAGTCGCCAGCCGCGATGAGCCTGCGCCTTCCAAATTGCGCAAACGCGTGAAAGATAACCCCAAACCTAACATGGTGGCGATGACGACAATCCAGAAAAAGCCGGAAGTGAGGCTAAACTTATCCAGTTGCGGAAAATTTTCAGACAAATAAGAGGCAATCCAGTCGGCACAGAAATGTGCAAGTCCGGTCACACCAAAAGCCACACCCAGGATGGTCATAGTATCGGCAGTAGAAGGGATTTTGGCAATGCTTGCCATATAATCAGATACTTTTCGCTCTACTTCATCAATGGCAGACGCGTCGGCCTTTAGCCAGCGATCGATCTGTTTGGCGCGGCCACTACCATACAGCAACACGCCCAGCCAGATATTGGCTACAATAATATCCACCGCAAGTACTGCCGAAAAAAGCGAAGTGCTGGCACCAAAAACTTCCAACATGGCAGTCTGGTTGGCACCTCCACCAATCCAGCTTCCGGCAATCGTACTCAACCCTCTCCACACGGCATCAGGCCCGGCCCCTCCTACCGTATCAGGAGAAAAGGAAGATACAATAAGAATAGCAATAGGCCCGCCGATGATGATACCAATGGTACCAGTAAAAAACATCAGCACGGCCTTGCCACCCAGTCGTGCTATGGCTTTGATGTCCAACCCCAGCGTAAACAACACCAAGCTGGCAGGCAGCAGATAACGGGATGCCATAGTATATAAGCCTGATGCCTCTCCGGAGATCACTCCAAAAGAGTTGAGAATGGCAGGTATAAAATAACAAAGCAGCACGGAAGGCACGTAAGTGTAGAATTTTTGCCAGAAGGGACGGCTGCTTGCAGCTGTATGAAATACAATAGCCAGTATCACCATCAATATGCCAAGTACTACGGCATCGTTAGAAATAAGTGGCAAATCATCTGGAGCAATATCAGGCATGTGATATGGTTGAATGGTGGCAAAGCTAGTAAGTTATCTTACATAATGCTATCAAACCCCGGACTTTATAGTGGATATGTAGACAGAAAACATGTAATCTCTGGCTACATACTACATTTGTAAGGAATAAAGTCAAATGTGTATTTTTAAAATACAATAATTTTTAGATTTGTTGCTGAATGTATCCGAATATAAGATAGCCACATGAAGTATGCCCTTTTGATCGTTCATTTTTTGCTTTTGAGCCTGAGTTCATTCGGGCAGCGCATGCCTTTCTTTATGCATCATATCACCAATCCTTACCTCTACAACCCGGCTTTTGCAGGTTATGACAAGCATACGGTATTCTACCTGACGCATCGTGAGCAGTGGCTAGGCGTAGAAGGTGCACCTTCCAGCACAAGCCTTGTCTTCCATACGCCTGGCGGACAGTCAACTCCTTTCTCTTATGGTGCCGACATTTCCAATGATCGAATTGGCATTATCAGCAACACCAACCTAAGAGCAACTTTTGCCTATCTGGTACCTTTTGGTGTCAGAAATGAACACTATCTACGTTTTGGTCTTGCTGCCGGTATATTCAACCAAAATTTCGACCTTTCTGATGTTGACACAGAAGGTGACGTAGTATTGCAGAAAGTATTCAAGCGAAGCCTCTCACCAAGTGGGCGTGTAGGACTGCAATACTATATCAACAGACTGAACTTAGGCTTTACACTGCCTAATATATTGGGTGTTTCTGATATTCAGCCGGATGCATCCAGAGCGATACAACTTACCGCCCTGGACCGCATGATCGCCAGTGCCAGCTATAGCATTCCTTTGTCTATGGATGGTAGTTTGTCTATTGACCCTACTGTTGTGTACCATATTTCAGGCAAAACAGGTAATCAGTTGAGTGCTTTTGGTGTGTTGAACATAAAGGGTGCATTTTGGGCAGGTGGCGGTTATCAGCAACAGGAAGGTATTGGCGGAATCATTGGTTTTAAGGCTAAAAACCTGAAAATAGGGTATGCATACGGCTTTGGAGGCAATATGCTGGCCGGGCAAAGCGGGGGAACCCATGAAGCTCAGATTGCTTTCCAGATAGGCAAAAAACAAGAAGTTGTGAAGCGGAAGCCGCGTTTGTCTACTACTGTCAATGGTGAAAAAATACCAGAGAAAGCACTGATGGCAGCCAAAAAAGAGCAGGAGAAAAAAGAGAAGAAAGAAAAAAGAAAGAAAAAGAAAAAACAGGAAGTGTCTGACAGAAAAAAAGTAAACCCTACAGGACAGTCTTCAGCATCTGACGCAGGTAAGGAAGAGGATAGTAAGCCTGCAAATTATGATAATCTGCAGTTTGAGTCTATAGAGAAAAATGAGAATGGTGTGGCAAAACTTAAAGAAGCGCAACCTGTACAGAACTCGCAAACGCAAACTGCTAAAGAAGATAATAATAAAGTAGATAAAGACAACACAGCGAACAAAGTTGACAAAGCGAGCGAAGAACATAGGGTGGTGAAAATTACCACTTCTAAGAAAGATGTTCATCCGATGGCTATCAAAGTTGGTAAATATATTGTGGTGGGAAGCTTCTCTCAGGAGAGCAACGCCAGAAAGCTTATGAACCAGCTAAAAGCAGAAGGGTACGATGCCAATATTGGTTATAATACAGAAAAGAATTTCTACTATACCCACATCATACATTCTTCGGACGTAGAGTTTTTGAAAGAGAAGCTCAAGGAACTCAAGCGTAATGTCAAGTATAAAAGTGCCTGGATATTATCTGTAGAAGAATAAACCAAACCCTCAATCCTCTTTACTTTCTGACAGCACCCTTTGCCAGACTTCCAGCAACTGGGACGTTTGAATATCGTGTGCGCACCTAAAATGCCCTTCGGGGCACGCTCTATGACCATGAAAACCACACGGACGGCAGCGTAGGTTTTCTTTAACTTCTACCACAGCAGCAACATCCGACAACGGGTAAAAGCCAAAGTCAGCGACGGTGGAGCAATACACCGCACACACAGGCCCATTCACTGCCGAAGCCAGATGCATCGGGGCAGAATCATTCACAAAACTCAGCACGGCCTGCTGCATAAGGGCAGCCGATTGGAGCAAGCTCAACTTACCGGCCAGGTTGATCACTTTTTCGCTTTGCTCGGCCAATGCCTCACAAACAGCCATGTCATCGGCACCGCCCAGCAAATAAATATTTCCATTAAAGGGAAGCTGGTCAATCAGCTTTTTCCATTGAGAGGCCGGGAACTGCTTGGTAAACCACACAGAAGCTGGTGTGATGCATACGTAAGGTTGTTGCTGGTATACTTTCACTTTGTCATAATCTCTGGCTGTAGGATACAAAAAAGGCTTACGGAACTGCTTCGGCACTTCGCCCGGCATCAGCGGCGACAACAACAAAAGATTGCGGTCTACCTCGTGTACGCCTGCTTTCATCTGGTGAGGCAACCGGTGCGTATACATCAATGACAAAGGATTCTTACGAAAACCTATCCTGAGTTTAGCTCCGGATAAAGCGGTTATTACACCCGAGGAAGCATAGCGATGACAGTTAATGACCACATCATAGTGTTCCTCACGCACCTGCTGGATTAGTGTTCGCAGGTTTTTATATTTATGCTGCTTTTTATTCCAGACCCGCACTTTCCTGATTTTAGGATGATCTGCAAAGAGCGATTGGTTATTTTGATTGATCAGAATATCAATGTCCGCTTCCGGGTAATAGTAAGCAAGAGCTTCCACCAGTGCAGTCATTAGAATAGCATCACCAATAAAAGCGGTTTGTATCACAAGGATTTTCTGAAAGTTCATGAGATAAATAGACGCTATTATTTTTACTTTACGAAGGATTTATACCTTTGCTGCAACTTTACAAAAGATGTCATGCAAAACAAACAAGTAAATATTTCAGTCGCTATCATTACCTTCAATGAAGAAAAAAACATCGAGCGATGCATTCGTTCCGTACAGGAAATAGCCGATGAGATTGTAGTAGTGGACTCATACTCTACTGACCGGACGAAGGAGATTTGTTTAGCGTTGGGCGTTAGATTTATAGAGCACACTTTTGAGGGATACACAGAACAAATAAAATACACAATCACCCAAGTGAGCCATAATTTTGTATTGTCCATAGATGCGGATGAGGCACTTTCGAGAGAATTAAAGGATTCTATTTTACATGTCAAAAACAACTGGACACATGATGGCTATACTTTTAACCGTCTTACCAATTACTGTGGGTGTTGGATCAAGCACTGTGGCTGGTATCCTGACAAAAAGCTGAGATTATATGATAGACGAAAGGGAAGCTGGCAAGGTACTAATCCCCATTATTCATTTAAAATAAAAGAAAATATCAATGTTAAACATCTAAAAGGAGACTTGCTGCATTATTCTTATTATTCTCTGTCACAACATGTTCTTCAGATTGATAAATTTACTACGATCATGGCTGAGGAAAACTTTGCTAAAAAGAAGTCATTTAATTTTATTATTCATCTAATTGTTAACCCTTTTATATTCTTTTTAAAAAAGTATTTTATCAATTTGGGTTTTCTTGATGGTTATGAGGGTTATCTTGTATGTAGAAATGGAGCATATTATAAATTTCTTAAATATGCTAAACTAAGAGAATTGTACAAAAAAGACCAGCAGAAACTATTTTTGACAAATAGCCCGTACAATCATCGTCTCTCCAAAGAGTAATGGCTTGCTAAACATTTGTCCTATAATGCTCTTATTCTTTTCTCTTTGCCCAATATCTTTTTCTTCTTTGCTGTAAACACCCTTTGTTTTTAGGTACGAAAATGGAATCCAGGGAGCATAAGCATAACTAATACTTTTGACCCTATTGGTCGTAATTGTATCTATTTCAAACCCATTGCTGTGTAGGAGATATCGCATACGGGGATAAGAAAACATATTGATATGATGCAGCGGTGTGGGTTTAGCTTCGTTTAGAGGTGTTTTACATTTGTTATGATGCCCGGTAAGCATCCACCTCCAGCGGGAACGCAAAGCAGTAATGTTTGGTGTGGATATGATCAGGCTTCCACCCTTTTGTAATATTCTGTGACATTCCCTTACAAAATCAAATGGCCGTTCAAGATGCTCAATACCATCAATACAGGCGATAGCATCAAAATAGTTGTCTTCGTAGGGCAATACCTGGTTCATATTGGCTATTCTAAAATCAGGATTATTTACCATGAGTATATTCTCAATATCTGCTGAGTGAACTTCTATACCATGCTCCTGCATACGCTGCGTAAAAGCCCCAGCACCACTGGGTATATCCAGTACTCTTTTGCACTTGGGTATATCCAGCACTAACTTACCAACAACATTGTGCGTATTTTTTGAGGTATTTTCAGGTATCTTATGATTCATTTTCACAAATTTGCTTAAAAATATACAATCACCTGTGCAACGCCTAATTCCTAATACAATTATACAACACTGATCTATTGAAAGAGCACATTAGAATACTACATTTAAGTTCAGAAAAAGGCTGGAGAGGAGGCGAGCAGCAAATTGCCTATCTTATAGAAGGACTTCAACAGAAAGGCATCATAAACATTATTGCCTGCCGAAACGGTTCTGCTTTTGAAAAATACTGTGTACAAAATCACAGAAAATATTACGGTTTGCCTTTCAAAAATAGCTTTGATCTTAAAACAATCAATGCCATCAGAAAAATTTGCTCAAAAGAGCATATTGATCTAATACATATACACAGTGCAAAATCTCATAGCCTGGCAGTTCTAAGCCATGTCATAGGAAACAGATCGCCTATGATTCTGAGCAGAAGAGTAGACTTTCCAATTCGCAATAGTTGGTTTACCCGATGGAAATACAACCATCACGCTATTTGCAGTATACTCTGTGTGTCCAACGCTATTGAAAGGATTGTTAGAAGCAGTATCAAAGAACCCGATAAATGCACTACGGTATATAGCGGGATAGATTTGAGCAAATTCAAAAGACCTTCCGGCTATCTGCGAAAAGCCTATCACTTGTCTGAAAATACATTGCTCATCGGCAATACTTCTGCTTTGGCTGCACACAAAGATTACGTTACTTTTGTAGATACAGCAGCAGTCTTTCTGCAATATCAGATTGCAGCGCATTTTTTCATCATTGGCGATGGGCCTGAAAAGGAAGCTATCCAACAATACATAAAACAAAAAGGGCTAACAGACCATATCACCCTGACGGGCTTCCTTAGTAACATAGATGAAATATTACCTGAGTTGGATATATTCCTAATGACATCAACTACAGAAGGGCTGGGCACCAGTGTGCTGGATGCTTTTGCCTGTAAAATTCCTGTGGTAGCCACTAAAGCCGGTGGAATTCCGGAGATGGTCATACACCAACAGACCGGTTTGTTAGCCAAGGTAAAAAATTCGCCTGCTTTGGCCGCTCACATAAAGGCACTTGTGGAGAACTCGTTATACAATACTACATTGACAGAGCAGGCATATCAACACCTGATAAATCGCTTTACGAAAGAAAAAATGACAGAAACTACTTTAGAGATTTACCTAGATAGCATCAAGCAATCATCATGAAGGTACTTATTACTGGCAGATACCAGCCTGAGTATAACAGGAATAGTATCCTTTTAGCAGGTTTAAGGAATATCGGAATTGATCTGATAGAATTTCGCTATCAAAAAAAAAACAGGCAAACCAAGATCAAGCTTGAAGAATACGATCAGAAAGTAGATTTTATTTTTGTCCCTGTCTTCATGCACATGGATGTTGCTTTTGTTAAAAGGCATACAACCAAACCACTGATCTTTGATCCGCTTATTTCACGTTATATGTCGAAAGCTTTTGATTATCGTAAAGTATATCCTTACTCTATTCGAGCACTGAAAAACTATCTGAAAGATTATATCATGATGAAAAAAGCAGATATTGTACTTGCGGATACACTACAGCATCTAAAGTATTACCAGGAAGTAATCAAAGTAAATCCAGACAAGATATACATCCTTCCTGTAGGCGTTGATATTTCAAAGTTTTATCCTATCAAATCAGCTAACATAGAGCGAAAGTTTAGGATTGGCTTTTATGGAAGCTATATTCCGCTTCATGGGATTGAAAAAATTGTAGCCGCCGCAAGGCTTTTGGAGGAAAACAAAGACATCATATTTGAGATTGTAGGCAGTGGCTTTACCGAAAAAAAAATCAAGCAACAGTTTGAAAAAGCTCCTTCAAATAATTTATTGTTCAAAGATTGGGTAGATTATACTAAGCTTAATGAAACCATCAATACTTTTGACATTTGTATGGGAATCTTTGGAGATACGATAAAGACAGAAGTAGTTGTTCCTAATAAAATATACCACTATGCTGCCTGCGGCAAATGCATTATCACCAAAGATACGCCAGCCATTAAAGAAGTTTTTGTAAATCAAAAGAATATTATACTGACAGACGGTAGTGCCGAAAACCTCGTTGAGAAAATACTGCAAATGAAGAAAGAAAAAAACCTGAGAGAGAACATAGGGCTAAATGCACTTAAACTTATGCAGGAACAATACAACCAAGACATCATTGCTGAAAGACTCATTGAAATTTACCACCAAAACTTTGGAAAAAAGACGCTATAAAATAAAAAAACCGGACAGTAAGCCCGGTTTTTTTAAAATATATTTAATTGAGTGTTAGTATCTATAATATTCCGGCTTGAAAGGGCCTTTTACTTCCACACCAATGTATTCAGCCTGATCAGCAGATAATGTATCCAGTTCGGCACCGACCTTTGCCAGGTGGAAGGCAGCCACTTTTTCATCCAAATGCTTGGGCAGCATGTATACACCAGGCTCATATTTGTCTGAGTGTTTCCACAGCTCCAGTTGCGCCAGCACTTGGTTGGAGAAGGAGTTGGACATAACAAAAGAAGGGTGACCGGTACCACAACCCAGGTTGACCAGGCGGCCTTCTGCCAGCAGAATGATTTCGTTGCCGCTCTCAAGCTCATACAGGTCTACCTGAGGCTTCACTTCTGTCTTGTTCTTGGCATTTTTGTTCAGCCACGTCACGTCTATTTCATTATCAAAATGCCCGATATTGCAGACAATCGCTTTGTCTTTCATCTGCTTGAAATGACGGTCCAGGATAATGTCTTTATTTCCGGTAGCTGTCACAATGATATCAGCTTCTGACACGGCATTTTCCATTTTCTTTACGGCAAAGCCATCCATAGCAGCCTGCAAAGCACAGATAGGGTCAATTTCAGTCACAATCACCCGTACACCGGCACCGCGCAACGACTGGGCAGAACCTTTACCTACATCGCCATAGCCAGCCACAACCGCCACTTTGCCGGCCATCATCACATCGGTAGCCCTGCGAATAGCATCTACCAGCGATTCTTTGCAGCCATATTTGTTGTCAAATTTAGACTTGGTCACTGAGTCGTTGACATTGATGGCAGGCATAGGCAATGTGCCTTTCTTCATGCGCTCATACAAACGGTGAACGCCTGTGGTGGTTTCTTCAGACAGCCCTTTGATACCCTGTACAAACTCAGGATACTTGTCCAGCACCATATTGGTAAGGTCGCCACCATCATCCAGGATCATGTTGAGCGGCTTTTTGTCTTCACCAAAAAACAGCGTCTGCTCAATACACCAGTTAAACTCTTCTTCGGTCATGCCTTTCCAGGCAAACACCGGAATACCAGCGGCGGCAATGGCAGCAGCGGCATGGTCTTGCGTAGAGAAAATATTGCATGATGACCAGGTAACCTCAGCACCAAGCTCCACCAACGTCTCAATGAGTACAGCTGTCTGGATGGTCATGTGCAAACAACCGGCAATGCGTGCACCTTTCAGGGGCTGCTCGGCACCGTATTCTTCACGGATGGCCATCAGCCCGGGCATTTCGGCCTCTGCCAGCCTGATTTCTTTTCTCCCCCAGTCAGCTAAGGCAATATCTTTTACCTTGTAATTTACTTTTTCTTCAACCATAATTACGATTTTTGTTTCTGCGAAAATAAGCTATTATCCACCAACATCAAAAATTACAAACGGCAGATTCAAATTTCCAATCACTCTCCTATATTAATCAAGGTACTTTACTTCTTTAATGCCATATTTTTGCAAACTTTGCGCGGTTTGAATGATCAGTTGTCCATCTTCATCCATACCCGTTATTTCTCCCTGAAACTCACCCGACCGGTCTGCAAACCGGTGTACCTCATTCAGCCAGTACATCCTTTGCAAATAGTCGGCTTCTAACACTTTCAGTTCTTCTTGTTTGAGTTGTAGATACCTTCTTTCTAAATTCTCCAATATACCTGACAGCATTTCTTCACGATTGACCGCCTTGCTTCTCATAATGGCCAATGAAGTGACGTTGGTGTAAGAAAAAGCAGTTTGATTTACATTTATTCCAATTCCAATGACAGAAGTCTGAATCTTATTGATTCTTAGATTGTTCTGGATGAGAATACCACACAATTTCCGGTTGGCAGACACGATATCGTTAGGCCATTTAATCTTTATATTGTCTACAGGCAGCAAAGTATCAGCTACTGCCAGTGAGGTGACGATATTGAGGTAAAACTGGCGCATTACCGCAAGTTCAGGATAAATTACCACAGAAAACGTAAGGTTTTTGCCTGACTCTGACTCCCAACGATTCTCCCGCTGCCCCCGCCCTGCGGTTTGGTGGTCTGTGAGAATAACAGTTCCATTTGGGGGTGGGTCATCATGGAGAAGCCTCATTGCCTCGGCATTGGTAGACTGGCAAACAGGGTAGCAGAGCTGATGCTGTCCTATGAATTGTGTGTTAATGGCAAATCTATCCAAGGTTTTTAGTATTATTGTAGTTTATTAATAAATCGCTAATTTATCATTAACCCATTGAAAGTTTACATGAATTCAAAAGAACTTAGCCGGGCTGTTGTAGATGGTATGCAGGAGAAGAAAGCAATAGATATTGTGGTGATGGACCTGAGAAGCGTCAAAAACGCTATTGCCGACTTTTTTGTGATTTGCTCAGGCAATTCTGATACGCAAATAGATGCCATCTCCGAATCTATAGAAAAGGAAGTACATAAAGTAGAAAGAGAAAATCCCTGGCACCGCGAAGGCAAAGATAATAAAGAATGGGTATTGCTGGATTATGTAACAGTAGTAGCGCACATCTTCAAAAAAGACCGGCGAGTTTTCTATAGCCTGGAAGATCTTTGGGGAGATGCTGTGATTACAGAGGTAGCACAAAGCTATCAGGCTTAAACTTTGTACATTATATTACGTTGTTACTTTAATTTAGCTAAAAATACTTAAGTTTCACCCAATTGATACAGGAATTTAATTCTAATGGCAGAAAATACAAAAAAAAGAAAAAAATTGGCACCAAAGCCCCCACAGAAACCCAATTACCAGATTTGGGTAATTATTTCTTTGGTAGCTTTAATATTTGGTGTTACCTACTTTAGCAAAAGCACTTCAGCAGTACAAATCTCGCAAAAAAGATTTGAGCAAATGCTCAGTGATGGCGATGTACGTCAGGTAACACTTGTATCCAACCAAAATCTGGTAGAAGTAACGCTCAAAAGCGAAGCACTGAAAAAACCTGAATACCGTAATGAACTGGAAGAAAAAATACCCTTCTCTATTTCAAGCGGACCGCATTATACTTTGAAAATACCTAATCCGGACATTTTTGACCGTCGCTTTGAAGAAGCTCAGTCCAATCTTCCTGAAAGCGAACGTATTAGTTATACCACTGAAGAGCGCTCTGATTTTACCGGATTTCTGGTCAACTGGGGCTTGCTCTTTTTGCTGCTCTTTGGTTTCTGGTTTTTGATGCGCAGAATGGCAGGTGGCGGAGGCCCGGGCGGACAGATATTCAATATTGGCAAATCCAGAGCAGCTTTGTTTGATGCTGAAAATAAGGTGAACATTACCTTTGATAATGTAGCTGGCCTGGATGAGGCTAAAGAAGAAATCAAAGAAATTGTAGAATTTCTGAAAAACCCTTCTAAATATACTGATCTGGGAGGTAAAATCCCTAAAGGAGCTTTGCTGATCGGAACACCGGGAACAGGTAAAACGCTGTTGGCTAAAGCAGTGGCAGGAGAAGCCGGCGTGCCTTTCTTTACGCTTTCAGGTTCTGATTTTGTAGAGATGTTTGTCGGTGTTGGTGCTGCACGTGTGCGCGACTTGTTCAAACAAGCTAAAGAGAAAGCACCTTGCATCATTTTTATTGATGAAATTGATGCTGTAGGGCGCGCACGTGGCAAAGGTTCTATGCCTGGTTCCAACGACGAGCGTGAAAATACGCTAAATTCTTTACTAGCAGAAATGGACGGCTTTGGTACAGATTCCGGCGTGATTATTCTGGCAGCTACCAACCGCCCCGATGTGTTAGATTCTGCCTTGCTTCGTCCCGGACGTTTTGACCGGCAGATATCTATTGATAAACCGGATATCGTAGGGCGGGAAGCGATCTTCAAAGTACACCTGAAGCCTATCAAAACATCCAAAGACATAGATCCGAAAAAACTGGCAGCACAAACACCGGGTTTTGCTGGTGCTGAAATTGCCAACATATGCAACGAAGCTGCCCTGATTGCAGCCCGTAAGAACAAAAAAAGTGTAGAGCCACAGGATTTTCAGGATGCCATAGACAGGGTGATTGGCGGTTTGGAGAAAAAGAACAAAATTATTTCTCCGGAAGAAAAGATGATCGTGGCTTATCATGAGTCTGGTCACGCTATTGCGGGCTGGTACCTGGAACATGCAGACCCTTTGGTAAAGGTGAGCATCGTGCCTCGTGGTGTAGCTGCATTAGGGTATGCTCAATATCTACCCAAAGAACAATTTCTTTACCGTACTGAGCAGCTTTTCGACGAAATGTGTATGGCCCTGGGCGGAAGAGCTGCCGAAGATGTTATTTTTGGTAAAATATCTACCGGTGCGCAGAATGACCTGGAAAGAGTGACCAAAATGGCCTACAGTATGATCACTTATTATGGAATGAATGAAAAGCTGGGCAATGTATCTTTCTACGATTCGCAGCAGTCAGATTATAATTTCAGTAAGCCATATTCTGAAGCTACAGCGCAGACTATAGATGAGGAAGCAAGAAAGCTGATCTCCAAAGCGTATGAGCATACCAAGCAGCTGCTGACAGACAAACGTGAGGGGCTTGAGACTGTAGCCAAGGAACTGCTGGATAAAGAAATCCTTTTTCAGGCTGACCTTGAGCGTTTGATTGGTAAAAGGCCCTCTAATAAACCTACCAATTATGAGGCGTATACTAACAAACGAGAAGAGGTGAAAGAAAGCCTGATTGATGAGAAGGCAAAGCAAAAAGAACATCTTGATTTGCCAGAAGGCACCGAACAGGAAGCTCCTTCTATTCATGATAAGAATATGTAACAAACATTTGTGCTATTTAAAAGGGCTGTTTATTCAGCCCTTTTTTATTGTTCGGAGTTATGTACATTTGCAGCAATATGCAGTATTCTACACATATTTTTCAGCAGCCATTGCAAATTCCTGCCAACAAAAAGGTTTTCTTTGCCTCAGATTTTCACCTAGGTTCTCCGGATTACAAAAGTAGCCGCCAGCGCGAGGTAAAAATTATTCGATGGCTGGAAACCATCCAACCAGAGGCTGCTATGTTATTTCTTTTGGGCGATCAGTTTGATTTTTGGTTTGAATATAAACACACAGTTCCCAAAGGCTATATTCGTTTTTTGGGCAAGTTGGCAGAGCTAAGAGATCATGGACTTCCTATCTATATGTTCACCGGTAACCATGATATGTGGATGTTTGACTATTTTGAGCAGGAACTGGATATACCGATCATCCGTCACCCGGTAACGATGATGATTAATGAAACTAAACTTTATGTAGGCCACGGAGACGGTTTAGGGCCTGCTGACAAAACCTATAAATTGCTTAAACGGTTCTTCCAGTCGCGATTCTGCCAGCGGCTTTTCAGTAGCGTACATCCTAGCACTGGATTGAGTATTGCCCATTACTGGTCTAAAAGCAGCAGAATACAGAATATGAAGAAAGACGAGTCTTTTAAAGGTAACGATCAGGAATGGATATACCAGTATTGCCTGGCAGTAGAAAGACACCAACACCATGACTACTATATTTTTGGGCACCGCCACCTGCCGCTTGATATTCCGCTACATGCAGCAAGCCGCTACATTAATATAGGTGAATGGATCACACAATATACCTATGGTGTGTTTGATGGAGAAAATATATTTGTTGCACATTTTGAAGATGAATAAGCACTATGGTATTCATTTGCTCATCATTTTGTGCATTTCTACTGATCTTTTTGCACAGCAGTATAACCTGCTAAAACGTGTATCCATCGCTATGCCTCAGCTTGCTACTATCGATCCACTGGGGCAAGTTTACCTACAAACAACAGGCGGCAGGATTGTTAAATATGGTGAAAACAGCGAAGTATTGTATGAGTATCAGGATGCTGATACAAGATTTATCCATACTCTTGATACCCGCACTTCATTACAACTCCTTGCTTTTTATAAAGAACGGCAAAGCTATCAGTACTTTGACCGCACGCTTACATCCTCACCCGTGCTAAATTTACCCAGTGCATCATCAGGATTTTTTAGCCTGGCAGCAGCATCTACCGACAACAGCTTATGGCTCTGGGATGCCATGCAGCTTCGGCTAAAAAAATACAAGCCTGTCTTGAATAGCTTCACAACTGATATTTCAGTCAGATATTACCTTGCCAAAGACGCAGCCATTAATCAGATTAGTGAACATCAGAATAAGTTGTATATTAATGATCGTAAAAACGAAATACTTGTCTTTGATCTGTTGGGCAATTATATACAGAAACTACCCCTTGCTGCTATGGAACATTTTGACTTTGTTGGCGATGAACTCTACTGGAGAAGTAGCAGCTCTATCCATACCTACAATTTGTATAACATGCAAAGCGACACGCTTGCGCTTCCGGATGATCTGACTACGGACAGCATCTTTGCGGTGTTTCTCAAAGAGAATCGTATGATTGTGATAACACAAAAAGAGATGCGAGTATACCAGTTATTAAGGCATTAATGCTAATTTTGCAATCAGCACAAAAAATGCTACATTAAAACTTCCTTTACTGTATTTCTAAAGTGACCAAGAAAAAAAAGTTAATTACTAGCCTCTTAGCTTTCAGCTTTCTTCTGACGGTTGGTTCTGTCTCTTTTGCACAGAGAGCATTACTCTCAAGAGCAATCAGTGACAGCCTTGCACTGCAAAAAAGGCAGTTGACAGAGCCCCATGTACATTATGCTACCGAGGTGCTAAATAGTAATTTTGATTTCCAGCTACAAACAGTTTCAGAGGGAAAATTTGCCATCAATTTTGTCAACGACAACAAAGAAGCCGTATCCATCAAAGTATATGATATTATTGGCAATGTGCTTTACGAAGAGAACATAAAACTGAAAAGCAATGCTTCGCAGCAGATTGACCTTTCCAAGATAAAAACAAGCTTCTTTATAGTGGAGATCAAAAACGGGCGTTTCAACAAAGTTAAAAGTATTGTAGCTTCCTGAAAGCACTAATTTTTCAGTTTCAAGCATAAAAAAACCCATACCTGTTTGGTATGGGCCTGATGTTTAATAAGCATTTGCTCAATTGATTTCTACTACTTCTATCTCAAAAACCAGGTCTTTTCCTGCCAGAGGGTGATTGCCGTCCAGTGTGATGCTTTCATCGTTCACTTCGGTAATCGTAACAGGTACTGTACGTCCATCTGCCTGTTTGATAGCGAGCTGTTGCCCAACTTCAGGGCTGATATCCTCAGGAACATCTTTTTTAGGAACCTCAATGACCATTTCATCGGTCTTGGGTCCGTATGCCTCTGTAGAAGGGATATCGGCAGTTTTTGATTGGCCCACTTCCATTCCCAACACTGCCTTTTCAAATCCGGGAATCATATTCCCTTCACCTAGTGTAAACTCAAGAGGCTCGTTTCGTTGTTTAGAAGAGTCGAAGACAGTACCATCATGAAGCTTGCCAGTGTAATGAACTTTTACGGTGTTTCCGTTTTGTGCAGTTGCCATAAAAATATTTGTTAATGAATATAAAATGTTTACTTAACTAAAGAGCAGACAGATACAAAATCTCTGCGCTATATACGGTACATAAGGTGATAGCGATAAATTAAGTTCTAAAGCCCCTGGACTTTTTTAGAAAAACCACTATACAAATACTTAGTTATCAGTAATATACAAGTTGACATTAGATATATTCAAACAAATAGCATTAACACACTATATTCTTAGAAATGCCATTTAACGGTAAAGTTATTGCTAAAAGCTTTCTAAATTTCAGGCAAATTATATCCATTCCACCTTGCAGAAATACCATCAATATGCAAAAGTACTACCTCAAAGCTGTGTTATCACTAGCCTTATCTATATGGTGTGGTATACACTATGTAGCGTTAGGACAAAGTAAATACACTATCAGTGGAAACCTCAAAGATATTTCGGACGGTGAGGGCCTGATTGGTGCTACTGTCACGGTAGAAGAACTATCGCAGGGCACTAGCACCAATGTATACGGATTCTATTCTATCACATTGCCAGCCGGACAGTACAAACTTATTTATTCCTATATTGGGTATCAGCCCAGGACACTCAACATTGACTTAACTGAAAACCAGACCATCAATGTGGAGCTGAGCGAAGCGGATGTACAGTTGCAAGAGTTAGTGGTTTCTGGCGACCGCCCGGAAGATCATGTGCAGGATGTGAAGATGAGCAGAGATGAACTTAAAATTGAAAAAGTAAAAACGCTTCCTGCTCTTTTTGGGGAAGTAGATATCCTCAAAACCATTCAGCTTCTTCCTGGAGTACAGTCTGCTGGTGAAGGTACTACCGGTCTTTTTGTCAGGGGCGGTTCGGCAGACCAGAATTTGGTGTTGCTGGATGAGGCCACGGTGTATAATCCTTCACATTTTCTGGGCTTCTTTTCCGTCTTCAACTCAGATGCCATCAAAAACATGGAATTGTATAAAGGAGGCATTCCTGCAAAATTTGGCGGAAGGCTATCTGCTATCCTGGATATCCAGATGAAAGAGGGCAACAATAAAAAACTGGAGTTGTCAGGAGGGCTGGGTACTATCTCCAGCAGACTGACAGTAGAGGGTCCGCTAAAAAAGGGAGAGTCTTCTTTTATGCTGTCTGGGCGGCGTACCTATGCCGATGTTTTTCTTAAATTGTCTAACAACGAAAATATTAATAACAATACACTTTATTTCTATGATTTCAATGCCAAAGCCAACTACAAGCTCAACGAAAACAACAAACTGTATTTGTCTGGATACTTTGGCCGCGATCGCTTTGGTATAGCAGATCAGTTTGGCCTGGACTGGGGCAATGCCACCGCTACTTTGCGCTGGAACCACCTATTTTCTGATAAGCTGTTCTTGAACTCCTCTGCCATCTTCAGCAACTTCGATTATGGTTTTGACATCACAAATGATGCAGGAGGATTTACCTGGAAAGCAAAGCTCAAAGAATACAATCTCAAATTTGATTTCACATTGTTTGCCAGTCCAAAAAACACTCTGGATTTTGGCTATCAAACAAGTCTGCACCAGTTTGAGCCTGCTAAAATCATCCCCAGCGGCTCTACTTCCTTTCAGCCGTTGCTGCTGGATGATAAATATGCATTGGAACAGGCAATATATGTAAGCAACGAGCAGCAGTTTACCGAAAGGCTGTCTGTCAGCTACGGCCTCAGGTATTCTGTATTTCAGCAGATAGGCCCTGGCATTGTGTATGAGTATGAAGAAGGCAAACCGCTGGATGACGAAACAGTTACCAATACTGTATCATACAATACTTTGAAAAACATCCAGTTTTATCATGGCCTGGAACCACGGCTGGGTGCCCGCTATACCCTCACGCCACAAAGTTCTATCAAAGCATCCTACAATCGCATGAGGCAGTATCTGCAAGTGGCTTCCAATTCCACAGCTGGCTTGCCCATTGACCGATGGATCCCTGCCGACCGGTATGTGAAGCCACTGATTGGCGACCAGGTAGCATTGGGCTACTTCCGAAACCTGCGCAATAACTCTCTGGAAGCTTCTGTAGAAGTCTATTACAAATGGATGCAACATATCATTGACTTTAAATCAGGTTCTGATATTTTGCTGAACAACAATATTGAGACAGAAATTCTGGAAGGAAAAGGATGGGCTTACGGTACTGAATTTCTGGTCAAAAAAAATATAGGCAAGCTTACCGGTTGGGTAAGTTATACGCTGGCCCGCACCAGAAGACAAGTACCGGGCATCAACGGTGGACTGGCTTACAATGCACGTTACGACCGCAGGCATGATGTGTCTGTGGTGAGTACCTACCAAATCACACCTCGCCTGTCGGTTTCAGGCGTTTGGGTATATTCAACCGGTACGGCTGTGTCTTTTCCGGCTGGCAGATATGAACTGGACGGGCAGTCGGTGCCCTATTATGACCCGCTCAAGCGCAACGGCTACCGTATGCCCAATTACCATCGTATGGACCTGTCTGTTGTGTTGGATGGGAAAAAAACAAACAAACGCTGGAAAAGTAGTTGGAACCTGTCCATTTATAACCTGTATGCCAGAAAAAACCCTTTTTCTATCACCTTTCAGGAAGTTACCAATAATGATCCGGGATTTGATATTGATACAGACGGACCAATCGTTACCAAAGAGTATGCGGCTGTGAAGACCTACCTTTTCAGCATCATCCCGTCTATCACTTACAACTTTAAATTTTAAAGCTACATGAAAAAGCATTTGATTGGCAGCATGATTATCGTATTAATCACCTTCTCGATATTTTCCTGCCAGGAAGTAATTGACCTGGAGTTACCCAACGATGATCCGCAGTTGGTAGTAGAAGGCTTTCTGACATACTGGGAGGCAAATCCAATAAGAAACAACTGCACTGTCAGATTATCTACCACAGGCAATTATTATGATAAAGACGTGTATCGCCCTGTAAGTAGTGCCACTGTAGAAGTAATTGATGAGGCAAGCAAACAGACCTACCCTCTGACCCTGGTAGAGCAGCACCCTGGCATATATTTCAGCAAGGCAATTCCTATGGACCTAGGAAGAAGTTACAGCCTACATATAACTTATGAAGAAAAGAATTATCAGGCAAATGGTACATTACTGCCTGTGGCCCAGGTAGACTCGTTTAGTACCCGTTACAAGCCGGAAGGTTTTTTCACAGAACCTGGTTACTACCTTTATTTCAGCGGACGTACACCCAAAGAACGAGGTGTTAACTACTATAGATTTACGCTCGCTGAAAACGATTCTCTGTACAGCAATCCGGGAGACTATCTTATCCAGAGCGATGAACTGCTGAGCGCGCAGATAGATACCTTGCAGCTTGCCAACTATGCATTTGGTATTGGCGATAAGGTGGATATTAATATGTATAGCCTGAATAAAAATATGTACGAGTACTACAATGAATTGCTAGAACTGCTATTTAACGACGGAGGACTCTTTAGCTCTCCGCCCCGCAATCCATCTTCAAACATCCGGAACCTGACTTTTCCTGAAGATCCTCCACTGGGTTTTTTCCAGGTATCCACCGCTTATGGAGATTCTATCTTCATCAAGGATACACAAAGTGAGTGACATTTTTACAGATTATATTGCCGATAGGTGTAGTGTGTGCTGCGTAGTAGTTGAATAAGATATTTTTTATCTTTGTAGCTATGAGTAAACAACAAACACCCGCTGTCAGTATTCCCGAAGAAGTCATTATCAGTAAAATCTACCTGATCAGAGAGCAAAAAGTAATGTTAGACCGCGATCTGGCTGAACTTTATGGTGTAGAAACCAGAAGATTGAAAGAGCAGGTAAAAAGAAACAGAGACCGTTTTCCAGAAGACTTCATGTTTGAGATGAGCAAACAAGAATTAGAGGATTGGAGATCGCAATTTGCGACATCCAATCGTGAAGTAATGGGCATGCGTGTGCCGCCCTTTGTCTTTTCTGAACATGGTGTGTTGATGCTGTCTAGTGTTTTGAACAGCGAAAACGCGATTAAAACAAATATTCAGATCATGCGAATTTATACCAAAATGCGCCAGATGCTGGTCACCCATCAGGATTTGTTGCTGAAATTCAATGAAATAGAAGCTAAAGTAGGAAAGCATGATCAAAGCATCAGCCAAATATTTGCCTATCTGAAGCAGTTACTTCAGGAGCAAAACGAAATAAGGGAGCCTATCGGGTTTAAATCCAGCAGTCGGTCTGGTAGCCAGAAAAAGTGAGTTAAAACCAGTGCATTTTTATCAATAGATATTCTATCACACGTGTCAGCCAAAGCTATACTAAAACAATACTGGGGATATGACAACTTCCGGCCATTGCAGGAGGAGATCATAGAAGCTGTGTTGAAAGGACACGATACCCTGGCACTCTTGCCCACCGGTGGAGGAAAAAGCGTATGCTTTCAGGTACCCGCCTTACTCAAACCAGGAGTCTGCATTGTAGTTTCTCCGCTGATTGCGTTGATGAAAGACCAGGTAGAACAGCTCAAGAAAAGAGGTATCCCTGCAGTAGCCATTTATTCAGGGATGAGCCAGCGGGAGATTGATTTTAATCTGGATAACTGTGTGTTTGGGAATATCAAATTCCTGTATGTTTCTCCCGAGCGTTTGCAAACAGAGCTTATGATCGCAAGAGTCAAACGCATGAAAGTGTCGCTCCTAGCAATAGATGAGGCTCACTGCATCTCGCAGTGGGGCTATGATTTTCGCCCCCCCTACTTGGAAATTACCCAGTTCCGCGACATTCTTCCGGACATCAATGTAATTGCCCTTACGGCCACAGCTACTTCTGAAGTTAAAGAAGATATACAGGAAAAGCTGGCTTTTAAAAACGGTAAAGTCTTCCAGAAAAGTTTTGCCAGAAGCAATTTATCTTATTCTGCTTTTTACGAAGAAGACAAAGAAAAAAGACTGCTGCAAATGCTGAAAAATGTACCAGGCACAGCCGTAGTATACGTAAGAAGCCGTAAGCGCACACAAATAATCGCCCGCAGGCTCAGCAATCAGGGCATCAGTGCCTATTTTTACCATGCCGGATTACTAACAGAAGAGAGGGCAGAGCGACAGGATGCCTGGATCAATGGCCAGATACGGGTTATTGTGGCTACCAATGCTTTTGGTATGGGCATCGATAAGCCGAATGTACGGCTAGTGGTTCATATGGACTTGCCTGACAACCTGGAAGCTTATTACCAAGAAGCCGGAAGGGCCGGAAGAGACGAAAAAAAAGCCTATGCAGCTGTGCTGTACGATCAGAATGACCTTGATAACCTCAGTAAAAGAGTAGAAAATGCACATCCGGATCTTTCTTTCATTAGAAAAGTATACCAGAGCCTGGCCAATTACCTGCGCATTGCAGTGGGCAGTAGCATGCTCGCAAGTTATGATTTTGAGATAGATGACTTTACCAACTCATTTGATCTGCCGACCTTGCAGACTTATTATGCTATCAAACGACTGGAAGAGGAAGGACTGATTCAGCTTAATGAAGATTTCTATAACCCTTCCAAAATACATATGAAGGTGAATCATGCAGAGTTATACCGGTTTCAGATAGCCAATGCCACGCTGGAACCTTTAATCAAAGCATTGCTCAGGATATATGGCGGAGAAATATATGGCGGCTTTGTGCCGGTTTATGAGAACAAGCTGGCCCAAGCACTCAGCACTTCTATCAACGAAGTGGTAAGGCAACTCCTCAAACTGCACGAGATGGAGGTGCTAAGCTATGAGCAAAGAAAAGATATTCCTCAGATTGTGTTCGTCACGCCACGACTGGATGCCTCCAAGCTTCCTATTACTCAAAAGCAGTTAATGCTGAAAAAAAAGCAGCACCAGACGCGTGTGGCAGCAGTCACCAACTATGTGCAACAACAGCTACGCTGCCGTACCGAGATGCTGCTTGCTTATTTTGGAGAAACAGATTATAGTGCCTGTGGTATATGCGACAACTGCCTGAAAAGAAAGAAAAGTCAATCAGACAACGTAGCTTTTCAGGGCAAAAACCATGACATGATCAAAAGCTACCTAAAAGATGCACCTGCTTCTTTAGAAAAAATGATGCAGGAAATTCGCCCTCAACATGAAAAAGAATTGCTGGCAGTTGTCAGAACTATGCTGGATAGTGGTGAACTATTTTATGATCAGCAAGGACGGCTAACTATTTACCGTCCTTAGTTACCTTACAAATACATCATTGATATCAACGAGATCCAAATAGGGTTTTAAGCATTTTGTAGTTGTAAATGGAATAATATTAGATACTTTACTTTTTTTAGTATCAAACCATATCTCAGCGTAAAACTTTCCTGTATGATATAAAAATACTTTTCTGCCAGCAAAATAACGGCTGCACAATAACATACCGTTTCCCAGGATATATTGAGTCCTTTCTTCCAGCGATAATCTATGAAATGAATACAGGTTATCCATAATACTTATTAGTTATATTATTTTAATGCAAAATAGTACATATGTATGTTATAACCTAATTAATATCTTTTTTTTATTAGCACAAGAACAAAAATTATAATATTAATAATTCCTCTTAACAAATACTGCGTTTTTTGCAATAATATGGGCTGCCTTTAATCTTGATATTCGTTTTTTTCATAGCATAAGATAAATGATTTTTATGAAAATCAAACGTATCTACACACATTTCTGAAAAAGAAAAGAAGCAAATAGTTATTGTATAGTCTCGAGTGCCTGCTTAGCTTCGAACAAAGCATTTTTCTCCCGCTTCGACTTTTTAGGGTTCAGGCTGATGGCTTTCTTGTAATAGCGCACTGCTTGCTTGGTGTCGCCCGATGCCATATAAGCATAACCTAACCTCTGGTACGCATTCCAATCAGGATATAGCTTGGCGTTCAGATCAAAAATACCGATGGCCTCAGGAATGTGTTTATCATGGAGCAGTGCCATGCCCAACCCGTCTAGCTCTGCTTTGGCATTTTTGAAATCGTAGGGAAAAGATTTTTTCAGTTCGTAAAACTGCCTGATGGCCGCATCAATACCTTCAGACTCTATTATTTTGATCATTTCCACAGATAATGACCTTTCCGGAATGTGATAAGGCAGACTGTACAGTACATTTTTAATTTCCTGTGCAATATCATTCATCCGTTCGGTACTTACATTACCTATATTACTCAGCAAAATAATAGTGTGTCCATCTTCGACGAAGCGTGCAAAGTAACAGCTAAACCCTTTGATATGTCCACTGTGAAAAACCATCTTTGTATCTTTCTTCTTGCCCAGCCCAACTTCTGCAATGCCCACACCATACCCATACGTGTTAGTATAGGGACTAATCCAGCCCGGCCTTTCTTCAGTATGAGGTGACTGCATTTCGTTCAGCAGCTTTTTGGAGAGCAATTGGTCGGTATACAAAGCACGGTCCCAGGTAAAGAGATCATCTATGGTAGCATACAGATTACCAGCCCCCTGTAAGTTTTGCATAAACATGCCATCTACGTTTTCAAATTGTGCTAAGTCACTTTGGTGCTTATTTATCACATAGCCGGAAGCACGTTTATAAATAACTTCCTGCCGTTGGTCAACCCCGGTATTGGTTAGCCCTAGTGGTTGCAGAATCCTTTCGGTGAGTACCGTTTCGTAATCTTTGCCAGTCACTTGTTCAATAACCAGGCTCAGTATAAGATAACCTGTATTGTTGTATTGATAACTACTGCCAGGCGTAAATTCAAGTTCACCACTGCCGAATTTCCTCACAACTTCATCCTTTGAATACTTGTTTTGCAACGAATCTGACCATACGAACGGCAGACTTGTATAGTTGGGAATGCCTGACTGATGCGACAGCAACTGGCGGATGGTTACCTTATGCCCGGTATCTTTTCTGTAAGCAGGATAGTAAGCACTAATAGTACTATCCAGGTTCACTTTACCTTCTTCTACCAGTTGCAGTATCAGCATTGCAGTAAATTGCTTGCTTAGCGAAGCAATATCAAATTTTGTGTCTACTGTATTTGGTATGTTCCACTCACGGTTTGCCAGCCCATAAGCTCCTCGATGCAGCACTTTGCCAGACTCCGCTACGAGTACCACTCCTTGAAAGTCATCGTATTCATGAAATTTACTCAATATCTGCTCAACTGCCTCTGCTTTACTTTGGGCAAAACACGCAAAAGAACCTACCTGAGCATAAAAAAATAAAGTTGATATAATTCTATAAAAAATCACAAAATTTATATTTTATAATAAGACTTAAAAGAAAATAAAAAACCGGAAAGCTTCACTACCAGCAGCAAAATATGCATTTGTGAGAAATAATCCTCTTTAATGGTCGAAATACGGGAGAAGATTATCTTTTTATGCCAATGTCAGGCTATATGTACAATATGCCGATCTGCTATTTGGTTTATCTTACAGCTATTCCAATGTAAGATAGTAACTCTGTAAGCGCAGCTCAACATATATGTATGCAAAAGTTAGCATAAGTTACTTTATTTTAATGCGCTTAATATATCACGTCGATTTGCTTGTATTATTTTTGGTGAATTTGGATAAGCCATCTTTAGTCTTTATTTTTCGTATAAATGACCCTACTATCCAAACGAAGTATTTGCTGTATACTATTATTATTGGTAAGTTTTTTACTTACACATACGCTATGGGCAAAACAAGCACTGACAGTTATTCCATTCGAACTACATGGAAATCATATCTTTATTAAGATAAAGATCAACCAGTCCGAACCATTAAATTTCATCTTTGATACGGGTGCCGGTGCCACGCTGATTAGCCAGCAGAAGGCCAAAAAGCTAAAGCTAAGTAGCGATGGGTTTGTTACCGTAAGAAGCAGTAGCGGCCCGAGCATTGCCTACTATTCCTCCAACAATAGTATTTCTTTTGAGAATGATGTGCAGGCTCAGGGCATCCGTATTTCACAATTGAAATTGGACCATCTGAATAAAGCCCTGGAAAGAACAGTAGACGGTATCATAGGTCGAGATTTACTAGAGCGATTTGTAGTGCTAATCAACTACGACCATTCATGCATTGAGCTGTATGATGCCGAAAATTTCACCCCCGGTCAGGATTATTATGTTCATGCTTTCGATCTAATTGCAGGCAGACCTTACATCCAGGCATCACTGGTCTTGAAGAATGGAGAGACACTGGCAGGCAAGTTTCAGTTAGATAATGGTTCCGGATCTTCCCTTACTTTGTATTCTACATTTGTGCAGCAAAACGACATATACAAAAAGATAGGCCGCACCAGTGTGGTATATACCATGGGCTTTACCGGTATTGTTGACAAGAATTACGCAGGCCGGCTACCTACGCTTGATGTAGGCAACTTCCAGCTAAGTAATTTACCTATTCGGCTCAACGAGTCCTATTATTTGAAAAAAGCCTTTAAAGATGGTGTTGGACACATAGGCAATGGCTTGCTTAAACGCTTCAACATTGCCTTTGATTACAAAAACAAAGTCTCCTACTGGAAGCCCAACCAGTCGTTTGTACAGGAATTTGCCGAATCTTACTCCGGATTGGTGGTGAAATCAGATCAGGAAACTGAGAAGATCGTGGTTCAGCATGTGTTTGAAAACTCTCCGGCATCGCTGGCCGGACTGGCTGAAAATGATGAGATATTGATGATCGATGACATTGAAACGGTAGGCAGAAGCTCTTTTGAAATCAACGACCTTTTAAATACCAAAGCTACGTCTGTGGAACTTGTCATCAGGCGGGATGAAAAACTACAAAAAATGAGTCTTTCACTTAAGGCTTTATAAGTTCATAATTCTATATTCATAGCCTGCTACGTCTAATATTGAAGTGTGAACGCTAAACTACAAACTTACCTGTTCAGATATTTTTTCATTCCTGCCAAATTCTTTTCACTCAACTGAATATTTTTTTCAACAATCTCTTTTTCCAGGTCGGCCGAATGGTCTTTCACTTTAGCTAATAAGGTGTTAGCCTTCTTCAGATACACCAGCGCACTCTCCTGCAAGGCAGCCCCTTCTTTGATTTCTTCCAGGCTACGCATCTCTGGCTTGATGCTTTTCATGATATAGCTTGCATAATCGATATATCCCCTGGCCATTGCCTGATGGTTGGCCGGATTAAAAGCGTGAGCATCTGTAGCATTCAGCAAAGCCCGCTCATGGGCTGGCAGTTTCTCTATTTCGCTGATCTTTTGTTGATAATCTGTGCATTTTTTGGTTTGTCCAGCCAAAGCTGCTACGATAGCCTCATCACCCTTTGCAAAAGCTTTCATGCTCACAGGGCAGTCAAGCAATTGCCAGGCGGGCTGTAATGGCATATGATCTTGCACAAATACCTGTGGTGATGTCAGAAAGTACTTTTCATTGAACTGCTGTACGTATTTCATCTGATTGTTTACACCACCGCTTCCCCAGGTAGCATCTACCAAACGCCATTCGCCATTCAGAAACACCGCATTCCAGGCGTGGTCAGCGTACGTAAACGTTCTGTTGTCGGGCTGGTAGCCAAACCCTTTGCTATACCCAGGAATAACATAGCTTTTGATTCCGACCAGCCTGCACATTTCCTGAAACAACTCGGCATATCCCTGGCAAACTGCCTTCTTTCTTCTCAATACATCATTGGGCTTGGTTTGTCCTATCTTTGCTGCATCAAAAGAGCGGTAAGCCTGCACATCGTAGGCGATATTTTCTGCGAGCCATATGTAAAAGCTCCTCACTTTTTCCTGATCATTCTTCGCAGGTTTGATCAGGTAATGAGTAAGTACTTTTACATCTTTGGTAAATTTTTCAGGCGTATTTCTGGCGTGAGTGTCTATTTTGTCATAGCTATTGGCAAAACCATCATAGAAGAAACCAGATACAACAAACAAGAGCGATAAAAGGAGTTTCATATAATTCTTTTCAACTAATTTGGCAGATTGCTATCATATATACTACTCAAAAAAGCTGCTTTTCATTACACAAGTTCCCTTTATGCTTGCCGCCGGGCAATAAATTTATGCCATCTTCTTATAGCGAATCCTTTTGGGTTCGCTATCGCCCATGCGTTTTCTTTTATTCTCTTCATAATCTGTGAAGTTACCTTCAAACCAGTACACCTGAGAGTCGCCCTCAAAGGCTAGGATATGGGTGGCTATCCTGTCCAGAAACCAGCGGTCGTGGCTAATGACTACGGCGCAGCCTGCAAAGTTTTCCAGCCCTTCTTCTAGTGCTCTTAGCGTATTTACGTCCAGGTCGTTGGTAGGCTCATCGAGCAGTAGCAAGTTGGCCCCCTTTTTCAGCATCATGGCCAGATGTACCCGGTTCCTTTCACCTCCTGACAGCTTGCCTGCTTTTTTCTCCTGGTCGGCCCCGTTGAAGTTAAATTTGCTCACATAAGCCCGTGAATTGACCTGCTTGCCTCCCATCTCAATCATTTCGTTCCCTTCAGAAATCACTTCCCAAACCGACTTATCAGGTTCAAGCTGTTCGTGTTCCTGGTCTACGTAGGCCACCTCTACGGTTGGACCTACATCAATGGTGCCTTTGTCAGGTTCCTCCCGGTGGGTAATCAGATCAAAAAGTGTGGTTTTGCCTGCACCGTTTGGCCCGATCACACCAACTATCCCACCTTGTGGCAGGTTGAAGCTTAGGTTCTCAAACAATAGCTTATCACCATAGGCTTTGGATACGCCTTCTACTTCTATCACTTTGGTACCCAGGCGAGGTCCGGGTGGGATATATAATTCCAGTTTGGCTTCTTTTTCTTTACCTTCTTCGCTCAGCATCTTATCATAGGCGCTGATCCTGGCTTTGGCTTTGGCCTGCCTGCCCTTGGGTGTCATCCGAATCCATTCAAGCTCACGCTGTAGCGTCTTTTGTCGTTTAGATTCTGACTTCTCTTCTTCCGACAGGCGTTTCTGCTTTTGTTCCAGCCATGAAGAGTAGTTGCCTTTCCAGGGAATGCCTTCGCCTCTATCGAGTTCCAGTATCCAGCCGGCCACATTATCCAGGAAGTAGCGGTCGTGGGTGACGGCAATGACGGTGCCCTTGTATTGCTGTAAGTGTTGCTCCAGCCATTGTACTGATTCAGCATCCAGGTGGTTGGTAGGCTCATCGAGCAGCAATATATCGGGCTCCTGAAGCAACAGCCTGCACAGTGCCACACGGCGTTTCTCACCACCCGATAGGTTTCCGATGACCGCATCGGCAGGTGGCGTACGTAGTGCATCCATGGCTTTTTCCAGCCGGGTATCCAGCTCCCAGGCATTCAGCCGATCGAGTTCTTCCTGTACTTTGCCCTGCCGCTCGATCAGCTTTTCCATCGCATCCGGGTTGTCTAGTACTTCGGGTTCACCAAATTTCAAGTTGATCTCTTCAAACTCTTTCAGCATATTTACCACTTCACTTACGCCTTCTTCTACTACTTCCCGTACAGTTTTTTCAGGATTAAGCTGCGGTTCCTGCTCGAGCAATCCTACGGAATAGCCGGCAGAGAAGACCACTTCGCCTAGGTAATCTTTGTCGACACCAGCGATGATACGCAGCAAAGAAGACTTGCCGGAACCATTCAGGCCCAACACTCCTATCTTAGCTCCGTAGAAGAAAGAGAGATAGATGTTCTTTAACACTTGTTTTTTAGGTGGAAAAATCTTACCTACACCTGACATAGAAAAGATTATTTTTTCATTACTCATATTCTTTTATAATTTAAATAAGACCATTTATGGAGAGATAATTGCGAATAGCATAAAAAAAAGGCGGATTTCAAAGGAAAATTTATCCAAAAACAAATACAAAATTATAATTTAAAAATATTTTTGCGCGATGTCTAAAATTTATTTATTATCGTATACGGCTATTGCGAAGACAATATGTAGTTGCTATAGTAAAATCTTTTTTCAACCCTAAACTAACCATTAAAAGCTTTGGAGCAAAATCACCCATATGGCTTCATTAGAGAAGGCAAAATTTTTAGAAATGCTTTCCTTGACTTTCCGGAAAGAGAGATAGGCGAAGTACGTGAAAGCGAAGCATCTACGATTAAGTATTTCGAAGATCGCTTTACTATGGCAGAAAACAAAGTAAGCGTTTTGGAGCAGTCGGTAGAAGAATCTGAAAACAAGGGTTCCTACCTGATGAAGTTGATCCATATGCGTGAGCACCTTGCTAATTTTGATGCACTCGGCGACTATGTGAGCCTGTTTACGCGCCTTGACGCTATGGAGGAAGGACTTCGTGATATTATCGCTAAAAACAGAGTCAAAAATCTTGAGATCAAAAGAGCGTTGATTGCCGATGCAGAGCCTTACGAATACTCAACCGATTGGAAAGAAGCAACAGACCAGCTAATAGAGATCAAAAATAAATGGATCAAGACGGGTGCTGTTGATACAGAGTACCAGGAGGAAGTAGAGCAACGCTTTCAGGAAATCCTGGATAATTTTTATCAGAAAAAGAAAGCGTTCTTCAACGACCGAAAGCAATTGGTCAGAGACAGGGTTTATCGTTACAGAGGTTTGATCTTTGCAGCCAGAAGGCTTCAGAGGTCGGAAGACCGCTACGATGCTATGGAAAAAGCCAAAGCACTCCAGGCAGAATGGAAAGAAATAGGCAAGATTCCTTCTATCCGCTACAATGAGCTTTTCAGAGAGTTCAGGCAAACGGTAGGGCAAATATTCAAGCCCAGCCAGCCACACAGGCCCTATGGCAGCGGTTCTTCCGAAGGTTACTCATCTGGGGGATATCCATCCGGGGGATATCCATCCGGGGGATATCCATCCGGGGGATATCCACCCCGGGAAAATCAGTCCAGAGGTTTTACGCCTAGAGAGGGCCGGTTTGGACCTTCGCGCTCGGAGGGTGGTTATTCACAGGGTTCAGGCTACTCTTCCAGAAACTCGGGTTCAGATTTCAACCACAGGCCAGACCGTCCTGAATCAAACCTTAGTCCGGAAGAAGCACTGTCTAAAAAGCAGGATTTGATAGCACAGGCGCGCCGGTTAGAAAACAAGGAGAACCCAGTGGAAGATATTAAAAGGCTTCGCCTTGCCTGGAAAGATTCCGGCATGGTTGCCAGAGATCAATCTTATACGCTGAACGAGGAGTTTAACCAGGCTTGCGAAATGGCCAGTGAAAAAAGCTTTCTTAACAGATTGGCTTATTCTAAAAATCCTGACTACGACACAATTAGTGAGAGAGAAAGAGTTTTGAAGAAAATAAATCTTTTGCAAAACCTGATCGCAAGAGACGAAAAAGATGTAGAACTTGCCCAGGAAAACAGCCAAACTTCCTATGGCTATAACCAAATGGATGCCCGACAGGCGGAGAACAAGCTTCGTATTCAGAAAAGAAAGATTATTGTTAAGAAAAAGCTGATGCACGAGCTTCAGGAACATCTCAATGGGCTTTGAAAAAATCTAAGAAGTTTTTTGAACTTTTTTGAAAAGGGTATTATTCTACACTTAACAAATGTAAAAAGGTACCGTAAAACTCGTGCTTAAAAAGTGGTAGGAAATTTGCCGCTGACTAAAAATATGTTTTATAGGAAGGAACCGTTAATCCTTTTAATAGTATTCACCATTTTAATCATGTTTAAAAGTTAAGGATTATGTATTGGACACTAGAATTAGCTTCTTATCTTGAGGATGCACCATGGCCAGCTACCAAAGATGAATTAATAGATTTCTCTATTCGCTCGGGTGCGCCTCTTGAGGTAGTGGAAAATTTACAGGAACTCGAAGACGATGGACAACCATATGAAAATATCGAAGAGATATGGCCGGATTATCCTACCAAAGAAGACTTCTTTTTTAATGAAGATGAGTATTAATTCAGCAATGTAATTCACTATTGTTGTCAGAGGCTTTGCCTAGCAGGGCCTCTGCTATGCTCAAATCTTCTATCGTTGTAATCTTGATATTTCTATAATCTCCCGTCACCAGATTGATCTTGTACCCGCTTTCCTCTGCTACACTTGCGTCGTCAGACAATACCTTATCCTTTGCTATTTCAGCGTATGCTTTTTTGATAAGTTTGAGTTGAAATGTCTGCGGCGTTTGGATTATCCTCAATACCTCCCTGTTCTCAGCTACACTTTCTCCGTTTGCAAGTACACGTCTGACAGAATCCTTCAGCGGCATCGCTACTACGCCGCTGCCTTTCTCTTTTGCTACGCGAAAACTCTTGTCAATCATCTCCTGCGATACCAGTGGTCTTACCCCATCGTGAATAGCCACAAGCCCTTCCGAGGTAATAACATCCAGTCCACTACGTACAGAAGCGGTGCGGCTACTGCCACCGGCCACTACCTGATGTGGAATAGCAAAACTATGTGTAATACATAACTGTTGCCAGCAATCCATTTGTGGAGCAGGAAGCACAAGGACAATCCGGAGAGTAGAAGAATAGCGGTGAAAAGCCTCTATGGTATGCATAAGCACAGGCTTTTGCTTCAGCATTAAAAACTGCTTGGGAATAGCACTGCCCATCCGGGTGCCGCTACCTCCTGCCACAATCAATGCATATAGATGATCTTCCATCATGATCAGATGATCAGCATAGCGTCACCATAGGTGAAGAAATGGTATTTTTCTTTTATGGCAACTTCGTAGGCATGCATCATCAGGTCGAATCCGCCAAAGGCACAGGCCATCATCATCAGCGTAGACTGGGGCAAATGGAAGTTGGTGACGAGCGCATTGCAGATTTTGAATTCATAAGGTGGAAAGATAAATTTGTCTGTCCAGCCACTGTTTGCCTTCAGGCGACCACCCGCAGAAACCGAAGACTCGAGCGCACGCATAGAAGTAGTGCCAATAGAGCACACTCTTTTTTTATTATCCAGTGCCGTATTCACCTTCACCTCCGTTTGCTCATTGATCCAAAAGTTTTCCGAATCCATTTTATGTTTGGTCAGGTCTTCTACATCGACTGACCGAAAGGTGCCCAGCCCTACATGCAAGGTAATAGGCATCATGTCTACGCCTTTGATCTCAAAGCGTTTCATAAGTTGTTTGGTAAAATGCAGACCAGCTGTAGGAGCCGCCACAGCACCTACATGCTCAGCGTAGATAGTCTGGAAGCGTTCACGGTCGGTAGGCTCTACCTTTCGTTTGATATACTTGGGCAATGGGGTTTCACCAAGAGCATCTACCATTTTATAAAACTCTTCGTTGCCGCCATCATACAGAAAGCGAATTGTCCTTCCGCGGGAAGTGGTATTGTCTATCACTTCGGCTACCAGTTCGCCCTCACCAAAGTAAAGCTTGTTACCCACCCTGATCTTACGGGCAGGGTCTACCAACACATCCCACAGATACATGTCTTTGTTGAGTTCTCTCAAAAGAAAAACCTCAATCTTGGCTCCTGTCTTTTCTTTATTGCCATATAAGCGTGCTGGAAATACTTTTGTATTATTAATTACTAAAACATCACCTTCGTCGAAATAGTCAATAATGTCTTTGAAGACTTTATGTTCAATCTTTCCTGTATCTTTGTGAATAACCATTAGTCTGGATTCGTCACGATTTTCAGAAGGATGCTGAGCGATAAGATTACTGGGTAGATCAAACTTAAACGAAGATAATTTCATAAGTATATTTTAAGGAACAAATTCAACCAATAAAGATAGGCTTGTTTTTCTTTAGGGAATTACAAATTTAAGGATTTGTTTCCAAATCAGAGAACAATCCCGCTGCGAACCGTTGTTTTTTTGTTTATATTCAAACAAAACTGGTTGACAGATTTATTGACATTACACAACATGATCGTTTTAAAATTAGTTGCCGAAAGTTTCGTCTTTGCCTGGAATGCATTGCGGTCAAACCTACTGAGAACCACCTTGTCGTTGCTGGGCGTAACCATCGGTATTTTTGCCATCATTACAGTATTTACCATTGTAGACTCACTGGAGAGAAGCATCAAGGAAAGCTTTTCTTTTCTGGGAGATCAGGTGATCCGGGTAGAGAAATGGCCGTGGTTATTTCAAGATGATTATCCGTGGTGGAAATATTACAAACGTCCTTACCCCACAGAAAACGAGTTTGAATTTCTGGCAGAAAATGTAAGCCAGGCAGAGGCACTAAGCATTTTTGCCAAAGTCAATAGTGTGCTATTACAATATGACAACAGCAGCACCAGCAATGTGGCCCTCACAGGCGTTTCTTATGAGTACAACGAAGTGTTTGACGTGCCCGTAGAGACCGGACGCTACTTTTCAGTGCAGGAAATGGGTATGGCCCGTAATATAGCCATCATTGGCTATGAAATCAAAGAATCACTCTTCCCCAATATCAACCCGATCGGCAAAGAAATCAAGATAAAAGGACTCAAGTTTACTGTCATTGGTGTGATGGAAGAACAGGGAGAAAGCTTTGTGGGTGATGCCAGTCTGGATAAAGTATGTCTTATTCCTTACAGAAGCTTCTTAAAACTTTATACCAGCAATAGCCAGAGCGGCATCGGCTCTACCATTGCCCTGAAAGCAATGCCCGACGACCCGAGTGCCTCCCGGCTGGAAGGGGAAGTGACAGGATTGATGCGCAGCCGCAGGGGGCTACGTCCAAAACAGGAAGAAAATTTTGCTGTCAACCGTTCGGAAGCTTTTGCTGACATGCTCGGCAACCTGTTCAACATCATTGGACTGGCCGGAGGCGTTATTGGCAGCTTTTCAATCCTGGTGGGCGGATTTGGTATTGCCAATATCATGTTTGTATCTGTCAAAGAAAGAACCAGTATCATTGGTATTCAGAAGTCGCTGGGAGCAAAAAACTATTTTATTTTGCTGCAATTCCTATTTGAAGCCGTTTTTCTTAGCCTGATTGGTGGGCTGGCCGGCCTTGTTTTGGTGTATTTAACTACCTTCATCCCATTAGGCAGCTTGGTTTTGTCGCTCACTGTCAGGAATGTCGTGTTAGGCATCTTCGTGTCAGGGATCATCGGTATCATATCCGGCGTGCTGCCGGCAATAACAGCCTCCCGCCTTGATCCGGTAGAGGCTATCAGAAGTTGAAGAGATGTCATAAATGCCGCCATCATCTTACGGGATGATATTATCCAGGCTTTCAGCAGGGTTTTGGGTAGGATATGCTACGATGAAGCTATAAGCTGCAAAATATCTTGAGAGTTTGGAAGGTACTTTGTCCAAATTGCTATCATGCGATACTGTTCTTTTTCGGGCACCTCCGATGATGATCAGGTCGTCGGCACTGGTCTCCCGGGCCAGTACCAGAAAGTCTTCCCAGTTATCAAACTCATGATATGCTGCTTCAATGGCAGGTTTCACTTCAGACATATGCTTATCTAAGACAGGAATTGTTCTGGAAGTACAATAGAAATTCAGCGTGGCACCTGCCTGTTGCGATAACCTTTTGATCTGGCTTACAAAGTGATAGAAACCAGGTTCTATTTCCATATTAGGCGGCAATACAACCATCAGGTTTACAAAAGTATTAATAGGTTGAATAAGCTTGCATACCCATATCATCTGATGGGTATTTTCCAGAATGCTATCCAGGGTAGTGCCAAAAATTTTGTTGGATGT
This sequence comes from Cyclobacteriaceae bacterium, assembly GCA_958296015.1. GTDB lineage: Bacteria > Bacteroidota > Bacteroidia > Cytophagales > Cyclobacteriaceae > JAJNNC01. Next base: position 45,430 of record CATQIH010000020.1, on the reverse strand, counting down.
CCTTACTTTCTCGTTCCAGCCAATCACCACATCGGTAATTGTCAGCTCTTTGATGGTTCTGATGATGCCACTGGCTGGGTTCAGGTCAACGCGGGTGAGCACCTGCACCGTATTTTCAGAAGCCGACGCATGAATAGTCGCTTTTTCCAGCATTTTGTTACCTACCAGCACCTTTTCGGTGGCGGCATCATCGTCTCGCACCACTGTGAGCGGATAGATGGGGTGACTGGTGTCTGTAGATTTTAGTATCAATGCCAAGTCTACCAGATACTCTATGGTAGCAGGATTGGAGATAGGCACCAGTATCTTTTCGTTCACATCTGAATCGCTCAGTTTGGTGTTGCTCTCGATGATAGCCAGCTTTCTGCCAGCGTTTTCTGTGACGAAAGAAGACACCAGGCAGGTAACGAAGATCAGAATAATTGCCCCGTTCAATACATTCTCATCCACCAATTGCATCTGGAAGCCTACCAATATCACCGCCAGGGTAGCTGCCGCATGTGCACTGCTCAGGCCAAAAATGACGTTGCGCTGCAAAGCGGAGTAGCCAAACACTTTCTGCGTAAGCGTTGCGGTAATCCATTTACCTGCCAGTGCCACAGGCGTAAGGGTGGCTGCTACAATAAGTGCTTCCGGGCCACCAAACAGTACGCTCAGGTCTACCAGCATCCCTACACTAATCAGGAAGAAGGGAATGAATAAGGCATTGCCGACAAATTCAATCCGGTTCATCAAAGGAGAAGTGTGCGGGATAAGTCGGCCTAATGCCAGTCCCGCAGTAAAGGCACCGATAATAGCTTCCATACCTGCCAATTCAGCCAGAAAGGAAGCCAGAAACACCATAGCCAGCACAAAGATATAGCGAGAGGTATTTTCACCTTCAATATTCTTAAAAAACCATCGCCCAACTTTCGGAAACCCCCAGAAGACTACAAAGGCAAAGACAGCAATAGAGCTCACCAGCCTGATCCAGTATTGGGGATTCAGGCCGCCACTTTCCGAACCGGTGATCACGGCCAGCAGCAGCAGCACCAGTGTATCGGTAACCATAATACCGCCTACCACAATGGTGACGGCTTCGTTTTTAGTAATGCCCAGTCGGCTTGCCAACGGGTAGGCAATCAAGGTATAAGTGGCAAACATGCTGGCAGTCAGGATAGAGGCTATAAGTTCCAGGTGCAGAAAGTAATAGCACACCGGTATGCCTATTGCCAAAGGAATGATAAACACACTGATCCCATAGAAAAAGCTCTTGAACTTGTTCTTCTTAAACTCGTTGATGTCCAGTTCCAGTCCTACCAAGAACATGATATATAATAGCCCGACGGTGCCAAACAACTCTATAGATTCTCCTCTTTGTAGTACATTAAAGCCATTAGGACCAACCACTACACCGGCTACGATTAGCCCGATGATGCTGGGGATCTTTATTTTGTTGAGTAAAATAGGGGCAAGCAGGATAATAAACAACACCACCGCAAACACCAGTACTGGTTCTGTGAAAGGCAACGACAGTTCGAATAATAGCATTCGCTTTTAATAGGTTTTGCAGAGATATATAAAATAGTGTATACTTTTTATTCTCTATATAATTTTTCATTTTACGTAACCGAAGCAAAAATAGTTAATTTTTAAACTAAACAACTCGTCAAACCTGACTCGTTTACAGCCCAATCTATACAATTAGTCTGAAACGAGTGTGCTATTTCTCCATTGATTATGAAAAACTATATCCTTTCTTTAGACCAGGGCACCACCAGTTCCCGTGCCATTCTTTTTGATCACCAAGGCAATGTCCTTGCTTTATGCCAGGAAGAGTTCAAACAGTATTATCCCAAGCCAGGCTGGGTTGAGCATGATGCCGACGAAATCTGGCAGACGCAATATAAGGTTGCCAAAGATGCCATCAAGAAGGCAAACATTTCTTCCGAACAGGTAGCTGCCATAGGCATCACCAACCAGCGCGAAACCACCGTGGTGTGGAACAAAACTACCGGTCGCCCTATATTCAATGCCATTGTGTGGCAGGACAGAAGAACGTCGGCACTATGCGACTCGCTCAAGGACGATGAAAATATTCGGAGGGTACAGCAAAAAACCGGACTGATCATCGATGCCTACTTCTCAGGCACCAAGATCAAATGGATACTCGACCATGTGGAAGGTGCCAGACAGTTGGCAGAAGAAGGCCAGTTGGCTTTTGGCACCATCGATAGCTGGCTCGTCTGGAACTTGACCAAAGGGGCAACACATATCACCGATGTCACCAACGCCAGCCGTACCATGCTGTACGATATCCACCGGCTTTGCTGGGACGATACCCTGCTCAAGATGCTTGATATTCCTGCCTCTGTGTTGCCAGAAGTAAAATCATCTTCTGAGGTATATGCCCATACCGCCGAAGGTATGTTTGATACTCCTATTCCCGTTGCCGGTATGGCTGGCGACCAGCAGGCGGCTCTTTTCGGGCAAATGTGTACCCGCTCCGGCATGATCAAAAATACGTACGGCACCGGTAGCTTTGTGATGCTCAATACGGGTGAGAAGGTGGTCACGTCCAAACACAACCTGCTGTCTACCATTGCCTGGCAGATCAACGGCAACACACAGTATGCACTGGAAGGCAGCATCTTCATTGCCGGTGCCATTGTGCAGTGGCTCCGCGACGGGCTGGGCATCATCCAGTCTTCTACCGATATAGAAAAGCTGGCCCGCACGGTGGAAGACAACGGCGGCATATACCTGGTGCCTGCCCTCACCGGCCTGGGTGCGCCCCACTGGGACCAGTATGCAAGGGGTACTATCATTGGTATCACCCGTGGCACTACTGCCGGACATATTGCCCGAGCTGCCGTTGAGAGCATTGCTTACCAGGCACTGGATGTATTGCGTGCTATGGCTTCCGAAACAGACATTGGCTTTCAAGAACTCAGGGTAGACGGTGGTGCCTCTGCCAACGATGCCCTGATGCAGTTTCAGGCCAACCTACTGCAAATACCAGCCATCCGTCCGAAAATTATGGAAACCACAGCACTGGGTGCGGCTTACCTGGCCGGCCTTGCCGTAGGCTACTGGAAAAGTATAGAAGAACTGGAAGACCTCTGGCAGATGGAAAAAACATTTTCACCGGATGCAGCCTTTAACAGTAAAGAAATGGTCAGGTACTGGGATAAAGCCGTTGGCAGATCAAAGCACTGGATTGAGGAATAGCTAGTTACATTTGGCTGTGTTCAAATTAACATCTACTTTGCCTAATAAGCATTTAAATAATAACCGATGATCACTAGGTTGAAAATAAATGGGTTTAAAAATTTAGTCAACACTGACATTTGTTTTGGTGCTTTTACTTGTATTGCAGGAACCAACGCCGTAGGAAAATCCAATCTTTTTGATGCCATTCATTTCTTAAGCGATCTAACACATAAAACACTTATTGATGCAGCAAAGTCAATTCGTAGTGAAGGGCAAAAGAACTCAGATATCCGAGATCTGTTCCACAGAGTGGGAGATCAGTACGCTGAACAAATGTCATTTGAGGTTCAAATGATTATACCTAAAACCGGAATAGATGATCTTGGGCAAACCGCAAATGCAACAATTACAACTCTAAAGTATGAATTAGCTTTGGCTTACAGGCAATACAACGAATTGCATACCCAGGGCGTACTGGAAATTATAAAAGAAAAACTCACTCCTATAACACAGAGAGAAGCATATCGAGATATAAACTACCATTTTGATCCAAGTGGGAAAAGTAAGGAAAGAGAATGGAAAAAATCCGTAATCCAAGGCAGACGCAGTACTACAATACCGTTCATTTCTACCGCAGGTGAAGGTGAAGATAGAAAGATTAACTTTCATCAGGATGGAGGTAGCAGCGGCAAGCCTACGGGTAGAAAAGCAAGTCAGTTACCCAAAACAGTTCTTTCTACAGCAAATGCTTTGGAAAATCCCACAGCCCTAATTGTGAAAAACGAAATGCAATCCTGGCAAATGCTTCAACTGGAACCTACAGCCCTCCGCAGATCTGATGAATTTCACGTAATTACCAATGCTAAATTAGGTCCTGACGGATCTCATTTACCAGCTACTTTGTATCGCTTAAGTTTAGAAAAAGAGAAGCCTAATGTTTTTCAGTTGCTTGCCAATCGCCTTTCAGAGTTGGTAGAAGGAGTTGATAACATCAGTGTTGATAAGGATGACAAAAGGGAATTACTTACACTTATGCTTCGTACAAAAGACAGCACATTGCTACCAGCAAGAGCGTTATCTGACGGCACATTAAGGTTTTTAGGCTTAGCAGTACTAGAACTAGACGCTAAATCAGGCGGCGTTATCTGTTTGGAAGAACCTGAAAACGGAATACATCCAGAGAAAATCGAGTCTATCCTAAAACTATTGCAAGACATAGCAACAGAAACAACCCAACCTATAAGTGAAGATAATCCATTACGCCAGGTAATTATCAATACCCATTCCCCCACTGTAGTCCAACAAGTTCCAGACAATAGCCTGTTAATGGCACAATTAAAAGAAGATAAAGATAAAATGGGTAATTTATTTAAAAAAGCAGTATTTAATCCATTAACAAATACTTGGCGCACAAAAGTTAATCATGAAATAAAACCTGTCTCCAAGGGAACTCTATTGTCCTATTTAAATCCTGTTGAAATAGATATAGATACCGCTTCATCCAACAATCATGGAAAAAAACAACAGAGAGTTATTGACCGGGAGGATGTCAAAGGACAGTTATATCTATTTTAAGAATGAAAAATGAAGTTAGTTATACTTTATTAGCAGATGGATCATCTGACGAAATATTAATACCTATCATCAGTTGGGTCTTAAGACAACATTATCCTAACATTTTAATACAAGCAGAATTTGCAAGTCTTTCCCGCCTTAGAAAACCTCCTAAAAAGCTAGAAGATAAGATTATTCACGCTATTGACCTTTATCCATGCGATATCTTATTTATTCATAGAGATGCTGAAAATGACAGTTATGAAGAGAGAAGAAAGCAGATAGCAGAAGTTTGGTCAAGCGTTAAAAGTCAGCTTCCAACCAAACAGATAGTAGGAGTTGTACCCGTACGCATGTCTGAAACTTGGTTGTTAATAGATGAATTGGCTATAAAAACAGCGTCTGGTAACCCTAATAGCGATGAACAACTAAGTTTACCTAGTTTGAAGAAGTTGGAAAGCGAGAGTAATCCCAAAAAGTTGCTCCACGATTTAATAAAAAAAGCAAGTAAACTAAAAGGCAGGAATTTAGAAAAGCTAAATATTCACCAGGCAGTTCATCTGGTAGCTGAAAACATGAATGACTTTTCTCTATTAAGAAATCTATCAGCTTTTCAGGAACTAGAGAATGAAGTTTCCAAAACCCTAACTATCTTTTAAGATATGGACAGAGAATTAATGCTAAAAACCATTGCCGATTATGACACCGTATGGGATGTTGTAGTCATTGGAGGGGGTGCTACCGGGTTGGGAACAGCCATTGAGTCAGCCTCCAGAGGGTATAGTACCTTGCTGCTGGAGCAGGCCGATTTTGCCAAAGGCACCTCCAGCCGGAGCACGAAGCTGGCACATGGCGGCGTGCGCTACCTCCAACAGGGCGATGTATCACTGGTCATAGAGGCACTGCACGAACGGGGACTGATGATCCAGAATGCTCCTCACCTGGTGCGCAACCAGGCGTTTGTCATTCCTACCTACGACTGGTGGGGTGGCCCTTTCTACACAGTAGGCATGAAAGTATACGACATCCTTGCTGGCAAGCTGGGCCTTTCGCCTTCCAAAAGCCTGTCGCGGGAAGAAACGCTGGAACTGATTCCTACCGTAGAACCTGATGGCCTGCGTGGTGGTGTGATGTACTACGACGGGCAGTTCGATGATGCCCGCCTGGCAGTCAGCTTGGCCCAGACTTGTGTGGATGCCGGTGGCACAATTGTCAATTATATGCCTGTAAGCGACTTGCTGAAGGTAGATGGCATGGTGAGTGGCGTGGTAGCCAGCGACCTGGAAACAGGCAAAGAGTACAGGATCAACAGCCGGGTGGTGGTGAATGCTACCGGGGTGTTTGTAGACCGTGTGCTCAAGATGGATGATCCTGAAGCCCGGGAGGTTGTCAGGCCAAGCCAGGGTGTACATATTGTACTGGACAAAGATTTCCTGCCGGGCGATTCTGCCATCATGGTGCCCAAAACAGAGGATGGCCGTGTGCTTTTTGTCGTACCCTGGAACAACCGGGCCATTGTGGGCACCACCGATACGCCTGTAGAAAAAGTATCGCTAGAACCCAGAGCTTTGCAGGAAGAGGTGGATTTCCTTCTGGAACATGCCGCCAAGTATCTCACCAAAGACCCTACGAAAGAAGACGTACTCAGCGTCTTTGCAGGTTTGCGGCCGCTCGTAGATACGGGCAATGGCAAAAGCACTTCCCAAATATCCCGAAGCCACTCCCTGATGGTGACCGTATCCGGTTTGGTGACGATCACCGGTGGAAAGTGGACTACCTACCGCAAGATGGGGCAGGATACCATAGATAAGGCAGCCCTTATTGCCGGACTGGAAGACAAAGAAAGCCGCACCAAAGACCTGCGCATTCATGGCTGGCTGAAGAATGTTGACAGGAAAGACCCGCTGCATTTTTATGGATCAGATATGATTGCTATCCGTAAGATGATCAGTAAAAACATTGCCCTGGGCGAGAAGCTACACCCCGACCTGCCTATCCTGAAAGTGCAGATCAAATGGGCCGTAGAGCATGAGATGGCCCGCACGGTAGAAGACTTTCTGGCACGCCGCACCCGTGCCCTGTTGCTCAACGCCCGCGCCAGCATAGAAGCCGCCCCGGAAGTAGCCACCCTGATGGCCGAGTACCTGGAATACGATCAGACCTGGATAGACCAGCAGATACGAGCGTACACCAAGCTGGCTAAAGGCTATTTGCTAGTAGATATTGAGGTAAAATCATAGTTTGTCGGCCAGCGATTAAGTCATTAAACTCAATCGCTCCGAAGGCTTTCGGAGAGATTGCTATTTGGCGGCATCTTGCCGCACGATAGAAGGAATGGCTTTCGGCCAGAGGCCTTGGAATACTAATCACCCGCCAAAAGGCGAGCGATTGAGGAGATAACTGCTTTTACTATCAGCACCTTTTCCCTGCTATAAGCTATACAGTACCAAACCAGCGTAAGCATCCTGGTAGATAATCACACAAAATATTCTTACGGTATTGGTATGAAGAGCCGGACGCTTATGTGCTGGCCTTACCACATCAGCATCAGGAACCGGATGTACATCTTTCTACGCGAACTGTTGCACATCAGGAACCTGAAGTGCAATTGTTTACGCTGCCGGATGACCGTTGGGAACCGGATATTCATTCTATATATTTGATGATTGCACTTCAGGTATAAGAAGTACAATTATCTACACTGACAGATAAGCATCAAGGCCCTGATGGTCATTTTTTCACACTGACAAGTGAGCATCAAGGTCTGGATGTAATATGTTTTATAGCTTTTGGGCAAGCATCAGGGTCACGATGTTCATATCTCTACGCTGACATGCGTGCATCATGAACCGGATGTGCGTGTATCAGCTACAACGGGTATGCATCCGGTGGTGTTTCAACCTATGTAGCTGTATGTTTCTCTGTTTTACTTCCTTTAGGCAGACGTGCTGCTGTATTATGGAGAGCTATTATGCTGCTGGTAGGATATGAATGGTGTTTCGTATGCCACTACTCTGCCTCATCACTATCCGGCATACCGGCAGCGTTGATCATTTGAATCTGCTGGCGGGGGTATACGGAGATGATTTTGTCTTTGTACTCAGGTTTAGCCAGTGCATCGTTGATTTGTAAGGTAAGTTCGCTTTTCCACTTCCTGCGCTGCCGGGCACCTACCAGGTAGCGTACGATGATGTCGGTCCAGGAGTCGTTGGCAGAGACAAATATCTCAGGTTTTTCAGAGACATTGCCTTCCAGCCCGGCACGTTCGATAATGATGGCATACTCTTTTGCAGGTTTTTCCATGTAATCTTTTAACAGATCAGATGCTGCCTTTTCTATTACCTGCATGGCAAGCCGTATGTCTGACTCATTGGCTATGCCCACAGCCAGTTCATCCCATACGTAAGGGAAGTCAGAGGTGAAGTTGACAACCGTGCCAGACAGTATCTCATTGTTGGGAAAGCTCACCATCAGGCCGGTGGGCTGCTCGGCCTGTACAAACCCTGCACGGAAGGGTGCGCCTATCTCCCACACGGTGGTGGTCAGAAAATCAATACGGTACACATCGCCATACACCTCTCCCACCCTGATGCGGTCTCCTATGCGGTAATATCCTCTGAAAGAGTTGAGCAACCAGCCCGTAAAGCTCTCGATAGGCACCTGCAACGACCACGACAGGGCCAGTCCGATCAGTCCGATGGAGCCTATCAGCGCACGAATATCGCCAGCCACCACGCTGATGGCTACCCCTATGATAAACAGCCATATGCCTATGATCGTCAGTGTGATGGCCGCGCCGCTTCCTTCCCAGTTGCCCAGCATCTTGCGCAGCAGCCACCGCAGGAAGCGGGTAAAAAGCCAGCCAAAAAACAGCACGGCAATAGCGACCAGCAGCTTAGGCAGGTTGGCATAAAAGCTATTCCACAGTTTACGCAGTGTACCAAGGGCTTCGTTTTTGGCAGCATCGCTGATGTCCTTGGCTGCAAAATGGGTTTGTGCCGTGTCGCTTACAACGGCTGTATCCACAGCGGCTGTATCCACAGCGGCTGTATCCACAGCGGCTGTATCCACAGGGGCTACTTCTGAGGTAGTAGCTACCGTGTCTGTCACCTGTAGGGCTGCATTGCTTTGTGTGTAGCCAGCTTCGCTGGGTGCCAGAAAGGTGAGCAGGAAGCCTGTGATGGCTACTGCCAGAAAGGAAGCCTGTTGAAGGCCCTTCAACTGTTTACGTGCCCCGGCCACCGCCGTGCCTTTTCTCTTTGTGTAAACTCTTCTTTGGGATTGGCTTCGAGTAGATGTCTGGCCTGGAGACCGTTTGCGATTTGTCTGCAATGTTGTGGCAGACGGGCTGCGCTTACCTGATCTGTTGTACGGTTGGCTGTTTCTGCGGCGGCTTGGCATGAGTAACTTTTGCGTTAAAAGTATAATCCTTTCAGTAAACAGCTACAAAGCGGAAAATTGTTTTGAAAATCTTCCTATAAAGTTCCTACATTTACGGCACGATCCATTATATAACCACACTGATGACTATTAAAAAATGCTTATGAAAGATACTAAACACTTTGTACACAATGTGTATTTCTGGTTGAAGAACCCTAACGATACCCAGGAGGCTGCCCGATTGGAAAAAGGTATTAAATCCCTATCTAGTGTTGAGCACGTACACGATTTCTTTGTAGGGAAGCCAGCTTCTACCAACCGTCCGGTGATCGACAGCACCTATTCATTTCACCTGATGCTGGCGTTTGTGAGTCAGGAAAAGCACGATGCTTACCAGATAGACCCTATACACGAAAAATTTGTAGAAGCCTGCTCCGCTCTGTGGGGAAAAGTACAGATCTACGATGCCGTAGCCTGCTGATGGTGTATCCTGAAAGACCTGTGGGGCACTTGAAGTACATATACCAACCAGCGAATCTGAACTTCAAACTCGACTATACAAGTATTACAGACCTCTCAAGGCTCCCAGTTTTTGCAGTCGGGCGCGATGCCCATCACGTAGTTGGGAATGATCTTGATGAGTGAGGCTGTCTCTGCACCGTCGAAGCCTTTGATGTCGGCATGGGTCACTTTTTGGTCGTATTGTCGGAGAAACTGGCTGGCAAGAGGCATATAGCTCCAGTGCCATCGCTCCTCATGGTAGCCATTGGGCCTGTCTTTGCCCTTTTTGGTGTACACCTGGCAGAAGCCATACGCTGCGGCATTTGCTTGCAGCCAGTCGTAGAGCTTTTTGCCGGTGCCTTTGTCAAAATAGGCATTGTCCAGGGCGTTCAGGTCCATATCGGTGCCCCAATGGTGGCGCGAACTACCGGGCATAGAGCTGTATTCCAGTATCTTCAGTGCCCTTTGCTTAGGGTCAGGAATGGTTTTGCTGATATTCTGCCCGCCTACTTTTTGTTGTCCGTTCCATTTGGCTTCCCAGATACTCTTCTGAACATCAAAGTTGCGGGTGGCAGAGACGATGTGCAAATCCAACCCTGCTTGTTTGGCAGCGGCAGCCATACGCTCAAAAGCATCGTACGTATCTTTGCGCAAGTAGATATCTGACTTATCCGTATACTTTGAAGCAACTTTGGTAAACCCTGCGTGCTGTGCAGGATCAATCTGCCCCAGCAGTTCTTCTTTGCTGAGGATAATTGTATCGGCAGCAACAGGAGCATCCGTTTCCGTAATGCTGTGGGCATCTTCTTCAAATGCGGCAGTCTGGCTGGTGCCGGAGGAACAGGCGGCAAAGACAAAAAAGGAAAAGACCGGAAGGAAATGATTGTGTAACATATATAAATTGGGTTGCAACTGGCCTCTATCATACCAGTATGAATGAAGTAGCAAATTACAAATATCAAACAATACGCAAAAATATAAAACAACAAACTACCCGATCATACTTTTGAGTCGGTCTTTGTAGCTTCTGCTAACCCGCAACTGCTCTCCTGATTTGAGCTGCACAGTCGTTTCGCCCTGCGGTGCAGACAGCATATCGGTAAGGTACTGTATGTTGATGATAGCAGACTTATGAATACGCACAAACTGACTGGCAGGCAGCGTATTTTCCATGTTTTTCATGCTATCCCGCACCACAAACGTGTGGCTGCCCGTGTGCAGTTTGATATAATAATCGTAAGCAGTGACTTTGATCAGGTCTTGCAGTGGAATCAGGTGGATGTTGCCGTCTGCTTTCACCGGCAGGCGATCGTTGACCAGGGGTGCATGGATAATCCGAGGGGCTTCCTGTGGTTGCTGTGCCTTGAGGAGCTGCGTGAGCTGATGATTGTCGTTGAACCCATGCTGGCGATCAATCAGTGCCCTGGCATGTTGCAGTGCTGCAAAGAAACGCTGGTCGGTGAAAGGTTTGAGCAGATAATCTACCGCATGTACTTCAAACGCCTTCAGGGCGTATTCATCATAGGCAGTGACAAAAATGACGGCGGGTCTTGTGGTTTCATCCAGGCTGTTGAGCACTTCAAAGCCATTTACCTGTGGCATCTGTATATCGAGCAGCAATAGATCAGGCTGATGATGGCGTACGGCTTCCAGTGCTTCCAGTCCGTTGCTGCATATGGCTGCTACATGTACCGAAGGGTCTTGTTGGAGCAGCAGAGCCATGCCTTCTCTGGCTTCCTGTTCATCATCCACTATGATGACTTTTAGCTTATTCATAGATGAATTCATGTTTTTTTAGCTAAGCGATAGCTTTCAGGGGCAGATGGTAAAGTGATTCGCACCAGCACTCCGAACTCCATCTCTTGTACCTGAAACTTAGCTTTTCCCTGGTAAAGCTGCAAGAGCCTGTCGGTAGTATTTCGGAGACCTATGCCTTTGCGCCGGGCCAGTATCCAGTCGGGCGAAGCAAGATCGCTGCTGTTAAATACTTCCAGGATCAGCCGGTCTGCCTGTAGGTAAGCTGTGATGCGCAGTGTAGCAGCCTGAAGCGCATGAGCAATGCCATGTTTGAAGGCATTTTCTACCACAGGTTGCAATACAAGGGTAGGTACCGGCTTATGGAGTGTTTCCGGGGCTATCTGCATGTCTATATGCAACTTGTCCTGATACCTTGCCTGCTCTATGGTAAGGTAATGGCTGAGCAAAGCCAGTTCTTCCTGTAGTGTGACGAACTGCGTCTTCTTTTTGCCCAGATTGTTGCGCAGCATTTCGCTCAGGCTTGTAATCATTGTAATAGCCTCCTGGCTTTTGTTTCTTCTGACCATCATGGCGATGGTATTGAGCGCATTGAACAGAAAGTGAGGCTGTAGCTGCGTCTTTAAGCCATGCAGTTCTGCTTCGGTCAGCTGATGTTGTAACTGATGCGCCTGCCATAGCTGCTCTCTGAACTTTTGTCCGTAGTCTAGTGCCAGCAATACGCCCAGCAACAAGCCATACATGGCTATTGGGTTGGCTATATCAACATACGTATGCCGCCACAAGACAAACAGCTCACGCCAGTTGAGACTTTCGTGCGCAAGTAGCAGCCGCTCGAGCAACAGCCCGATAAGGTACGTCATGGCTTTGTGTATGATGCCAAACGCGATACTGCCTGCGCTGTGTATCAGCACGAAGCGGCGCATCCGGAGCTTTCGGGTAGCCAGATAGCTGTTCAATACCAGGTGGCTCAGTATCCAGTAGCTAAGGCAGGAGGCCATTGGATAGCGGATAAGCTGATACACATGAAACTCATATCCGAAGCTGATGGTATACGCATAGATGTGGATAGCCTGAAGCAGACAAAAGCCTGTCCAGAAAAGCAGGTTATAGTAATACAGATGTCTTACCGATAAGATACGCGCCAGGGGATGCATACCCTAAAGGTAAGGAGATTTGTGATAGAGTTTGATATAATGATGAGGTGATGGGTGGATATGCTGATGTGCTGATGAGTGGATATGCTGACGAGTTGATGTATCACAGTCAAAAGACATATAATGCTTGATTGATTGACGCTCAAACTATACTTATTTATTGAATATTGCGTGTTGCGTATTGAATATTCAACGCTCAACGCTGTGATAACAGGCTATTCCTTGAGCACCTCCTAATGCACCCTAGCAATCCCACGTGGGTGCCCAGCTTGGGTCAACCAAACGGCCTTCGGGGCTGCCCAGGGCGGTGATGGCCTGCATTTCCTGTTGGGTAAGTTCAAAATCAAAGATCTCAAAGTTCTCCCGTCGCCTTTCTGCGCTGGACGATTTGGGAATGGCTGCTACGTGTTGTTGCTGCACATGCCAGCGCAAGGTAATTTGTGCAGCGTTCTTTTTGTATTTTGCGCCGATGTCTTTGATAGTTTCATGATCCAGCACTTTTCCTTTGGCAATAGGGCAGTAGGCGGTGAGGAACATGTCATTTCCGCGGATCGTTTTCAGCATCTCCTGCTGACTCAGGAAAGGGTGATATTCTACCTGGTTGCAGGCTACAGGAGCCAGAGCAGCCGCTTTATCTACCATCTCGCAAGTAAAATTACTGACACCAATCAGCTTGACTTTGCCCTGCTGCATCAGTTCCGTCAGGGCTTCCAGCGGTTCCTTCATGGCCACATCCTTATTAGGCCAGTGGATGAGCAGCAGGTCCACATAATCAGTACGAAGCTTTTTGAGGCTAGTTTCTGCCGCTTTGATCAGTGCATCATGCTTCAGGTGATCATACCATATTTTGGTGGTAACAAACAACTCATCGCGGGCCACGCCGGAGTCTCTGATTCCCTGCCCTACAGCCTCTTCATTGTCATAAGCTTCTGCGGTATCTATGTGGCGGTAGCCTATGGCAATGGCATCGGACACAGCCTCCGCTCCTATTTTGTCTTTGAGTTTGTAGGTGCCAAAGCCCAGGGCAGGCACTTCTTTTTCTTTGATGTTTATATGGATCATGTTTTTGCTTGTTTAGTGAGGCAAATTATTGATAAATGAATAGAAACGAAAATGCTGCGTTTTATTTTTCTGACTAGAAAAAGCTGGTCTAAAGATCTGACGTTTAACCTTTGGCGCAAGCAACGTGTTTATAAAGAGTACGCTATTTTACTATGTATAACATGTAATTTTAATTTTATGGATGCAATCAGCCAGAAAACAACCATCGGCTGGATAGGAACGGGTGTGATGGGAGCTGCCATGAGTAGCCGGATTCAAGCCAAAGGCTATCCTGTTGTTGTATACAACCGCACAAAAGCCAAAGCACAGGCATTACTTGATGAGGGAGCCACCTGGGCAGACTCACCCGCCGAGGTAGCCAGTCAGGCAAAGGTGATCTTTACCATTGTAGGCTTTCCGCAAGATGTGAAAGATGTCTATTTGAGTGAGCAAGGCATACTTTCTACTATCAAAGCAGGAAGCATTACGGTAGACATGACGACTACGGTACCCAGTCTGTCGCAGGAAATCTACCGGCAGGCGAAGGAAAAGAACGTATCTTCGGTAGATGCTCCGGTATCAGGGGGCGATGTGGGTGCTAAGAAAGGCACCCTGTCTGTGATGGTAGGTGGGGATGAAGCCACAGTGCAGCAAATCATGCCGTTGTTGGAAGTGATGGGGGGAAACATCGTATACCAGGGCAAAGCCGGTGCCGGGCAGCATACCAAAATGTGTAACCAGATCACCATTGCCGGTACCATGATCGGCGTATGCGAAAGCCTGTTGTACGGACAGCGAGCCGGGCTGGACTTGCCCACCATGCTGCAATCAATCAGTGGTGGTGCGGCTGCCTGCTGGACGCTGGACAACCTGGCACCCCGCATCGTCAGGCGCGACTTTGAGCCTGGATTTTATGTAGCGCATTTTATCAAAGATATGGGCATTGCTTTACAGGAAGCCAACCGCATGGGGCTATCCATGCCCGGACTGTCGCTGGTAAAGCAACTCTATGAATCGGTGAAGGCGCAGGGTAATGGCAAAAAAGGCACACAGGCACTGATGCTGGCACTGGAAAGCATGTCGGGCATGTAACCGGAGGCCGTGGAATAGTATTGGATGGGTAAGGAAGGGCATTGACAAGAAAAGCCTGCTCACAATAGTAAGCAGGCTTTCAAAAAAGAATATTTCACCAAAACGTATTCCTTATAAAACATTGCAAATATGAAACATTATCTGGTAAGTTGGTGTCTGTGTTGGCACAACTTGTTACAGATGTAAGTTATTTGTGGCAGATGCAAAAATATTGTCTGGCAGCAACTGCCCATGCAGCCAGACGTGACGGTACTGGATAGGCATGGCATTGCACACCCAAGGCGGCTAGGCATCGCTGCTCATTTTGGACTATGGGCCGGTCAGTCTACGATCGGCTGTGCCAAAAGCCTGCTCACAGGCACGTATACTACGCTACTGCCCGAAGCATCTTCGCAGCCTGTTATCTACCGATCATCAGGAAGCTATTGGCATAGCACTGCGTACCAAAGCTCGGGTGAAGTCGGTGTATGTTTCTCCGGAACATCTGACAGACCTGGCAAGTGCCTCGGCTATTATGAAGCATTGTGTGGGCAAATACCGTATCCCGGAGCCTACCCATAAAGCACATTTGCTGGTTAACCAGGCATGGAAATGGGAAATTACTCTGGGCGTAAAGTTATATTAGCCATTACCTACAGCATGTAAGAAAAAGCCGCGTGAGCGGATAAATGCAGTGCATTGCATACTGTTTTGAGAAACTTATTACAAGTGTCATGGTAAAAGATTATACTTGCACCCTGAAATAATATCATCCGGTTATATGATTGTTAAAACAAAAAAATATCAACTCGAAAAGGGTACATACATCAAATTTGCGTTGAAGAACATCGTGCGTGAGCAGTGGTGGGTATTCCTGATTGCTGCTGCTATCATGTGTGGAGCTTTCTTTATTTTCTCTTGGTGGTGGATCATCGGTGCGCTCATTGCATTGTTGCTGTACTTCCTGTTCTGGCTTGTGCAGTTTGCCGGGGTCACCCAGCTGGAGCAGAACAAAATACTATTTGAGCGATTGAGCTATGAAATCAACAGCCAGCAGGTGCTGATCAAGGTAAACCCGCGGCAGGGAATGCCACTAAAATGGGAGATGATCAAAAAGGCGCAGATCGGCAAAAACTACTTTCTGCTGATCGTTTCCAAAGCACAGATGATTCATCTGCCCTTCCGTATTTTTAACACTGACAACGAAAGAAAGTTTTTGGAAACTATTCTGAAAAGGAAAGGCTATGTAAAATAGAGGGTTGAGACGCACCGGGTCGTCCCAGCGGGGAACCGCGGGCGATATATTGCGTGTTTACGGGAAAAATTATAATCTCTCGGTAGTAGCGGGCGAATTTCTTTGAAATAGCTTTCTCCAGTATTTGCGCAGTTTCTTGTAGAAAAAGAAGATGCTAACAAGCAACAGGATCACCAGTATGGCTGCTATCGGCCACAAAAAGATAGACAAAGCCGAAAGTATAGCGGAAAAGGCAGTCTCTGTGGTTGTGATGATAGGGTTGGCAATGCCTGCGGTGGTAGCAGTAGATGCCAGCCGCGTTTTTTGCATTCACTCCTTTGATAATGCCAGCTGTGCCACCTCCAGCAATAATAGCCAGTGCCCACTGCCATGCCGGGTCCAAATCAACCATAGTAGATGCCATCACTAAGGTGCCTGCAATACTTGCCAGAGGCAGGGCAATAGTATCCAGCAGATTATCCAGCCACGGAATATAATAGGCCAGCGTTTCTGCCACAGTGGCAATGACCAAGATAATGATAGCCTGCGAAGAACTTACCCAGGCCCACTGTACCCCTAATGGCACCAGATGGAAATAACCCGCTACACTTAGGGCCAGTAAAGGCAGAAAGATACGAAAGCCGGTAGAAGCTGCCAGTCCAAACCCAATGAATATACCGGCTATCGTCTCTATCATCATACTGCTTTTTTTAGGCGATTTGGCTGTTCTTAGGAATATAATACAACGTACTGCCATTGGTTTCCCGCAGAATTTTCCCAGCCATTTGCTGCACACCTTCCGGAGTGACTGCTTGTATCATCTCAGATTCACGGTTCACCTGGTTGGGGTCACCCAGCAGAGCTGCGTAGGCCAGGTTCATGCCACGGTTCAGCAGTTCCATTTCCGAAAAGATCAGCGAGGACTCTGCCTGGTTTTTTACCTTTAGCAGCTCTTCTTCACTGATCTTTATTTCCTGTACCTCCTGCAATACCTCGTTGATAGCCTTATCGGCTGTTTCCGGCGAAACATGCGGATTGAGCTTGCCCTGAATAGTGAGTAGGCCCGGATCGATATTGCTACTCACATAAGCACTGATACTGCTAAAGAGTGCCTGCTCCTGTACCAGCCTGGTATACAGACGTGAGGACTTACTTCTGCCAATAACATCGCTCAGCAGGTCTGCTGTGTAGTACAGATCGTCTTTTCTGCCAGGCATATGATACGCTTTGTAAATAGCATGTACTGGCACATCTGCTACCAGTTCACTCTTTCTGATTGCTTGCTGTTGCGGCTCCACCGGCAGGTTGCGTACATAGGCTTCTCCTGGTTCGATAGGGCCAAACCACTTTTCAGCCAGCCGCTTGACATGGTCGGGTAATACATTGCCTGCCACTACCACAATGGCATTGTTGGGCCGGTAAAACTTATAGAAGAAAGATTTCACATCCTCCATGCTGGCTTCTTCAATATGCTGGATGTTCTTACCGATAGTGGGCCAGCGGTAAGGATGTATCTGATAGGCCATTTCTTTGAGCTTGATAGATGCCGAGCCATAGGGCTGGTTGAGGTAATTTTGCTTGTATTCCTCAATGACTACCTTGCGCTGCACCTCCAGCACTTTCGGATCAAAAGATAGGCTCAGCATACGGTCTGACTCGAGCCAGAATGCGGTTTCCAGGTTTGCCGCAGGCAGGGATATATAATAATTAGTGATATCAGCACTTGTGAAGGCATTATTGTCGCCGCCAACCCATTGCAGAGGTTCGTCATAAGAAGGAATATTGGCAGAGCCACCAAACATCAGGTGCTCAAATAGGTGGGCAAAGCCTGTCTTGTTTTCGTTCTCATCCCGCGAACCTACATCGTACAACACATTCATGGTGGCAAGCGGAACAGACATATCTTGGTGAACTAAGATGCGCAGGCCGTTGTCCAAATAAAATTCCTGAAAGTCTATCATAATAGTTACTACGTAAAAAACTGCAATATTAACACAAACATAATATTTATAAACAGTTCCTTAACATTTGATGTCTGTACATTTGCATAAATTTTCTATGGATGCCAGATACAACCAATGCTGTGAAAAGATATGTTTACAGTTCTGTAGGCTTTGACTAAATAGCTATTGAATTTACATTGCATTTTGCTAACCTTACAAACTATTCTACTTCAAGTACTGTATGCCGAAACCAAAGTCAAAAGCAAAAAAGAAAGATGATAGTTTGAATGGACTCAGAAGGATTATCTTTCAGATTTTTGATATAGTCAGGGAAGAAAAGAATTTCATAATCCTTATATCCGCGCTCTTTCTTATTGCAGGTATCGTTTACACATCTCCGGGCATTGCCATGTGGTTTGGTTTTTTGCTGGCTGCTTATTCAGCTGTTTCCAACGATAGTATACAAACCATCGGCACGTTCATTGCCTCTAATGCAGACCGTAAGTGGTATGTGTTGTGGCTATACATCGGGGCGATTTTTCTGGGTACAGTACTGGTAAGCTGGATCATCTACGATGGCGATGTAACCTTTCAGCGATTACACACAAAAAACAGCGATGGCACTTTGGCTTTTCCGCAGCCCGACTCTTTCGCCTTTCTGCAAATTGCAGCACCTATCTTCCTGCTGGTACTCACACGGTTGCGTATGCCGGTTTCCACCACTTTTTTGCTGCTTAGTAGTTTTGCCGTTGGGCACGAAGCGGTAGGGTCTGTTATTGGTAAAAGTATCAATGCTTACATACTGGCTTTTATATTAGGACTGGTAGTATGGTTCAGTATCACTAAACTGACCAAAAAGCACTTCAAAGGCGAGCCTGCTACCTGGTGGACACCTGCTCAGTGGATTACCAGTGGTGCCTTATGGTCTGTGTGGATCATGCAGGATGCTGCCAATATTGCTATCTATTTGCCTCGTGCACTTGACCTAGACCAGTTTATTGTTTTTTCTTTGGTAGTCTTTCTGGGGCTGGGATTGATATTTTATCTTAAGGGCGACAAGATACAGGATATTGTCAACGAGAAAAGTGAGGTTACCGACATCAGAGCTGCCACTCTTATTGACTTTGTATATGCTGCTATTCTCATCTATAAACTTACCATCAGCATCATTCCTATGAGTACTACCTGGGTATTTATTGGCCTGCTGGGCGGTCGTGAACTGGGTATCCGGCTGCGCGAAAATGCTAAAAAGCAAAAGAAGCGCAGACGTGTCAAAGAAGCTTTTGCCATGATTGGTAAAGACCTGGGGCTAGCCACTGTTGGGCTAATTGTATCCGTTATCATTGCTATGGCGGTTAACGAAGGTTTTAGAGAAGAAATCTTTCACCTTGTCCAATAAATCTATCAGCACCTACAGTCATTTTTTCTTTGTTAAAGACCTTTTACCCCAAGAAGGTCTTTTTTACTTCCGGCTGATGACTGATGTGAGTTTTGAAGCCGTTTTAGCAATTAATTTGTGGCCAAACTCGCTTTAAAGCCATTTTTAGTTTCATATTGAACTATATTTTGTAATAAACCAAGAACTGCAATATGTATGTAAATACCTCATATTTAGCATTTTGCAGAACCTTTTTTTCAATAAATAGGTTGAATATCTAATCAATTTTAGCGTTATTTGCGTTGTAGCATTATAGCTAAGTTTGTATAAGCAAGACATTTGCGTTTTTAAATTGAAGAAAAGAAAGGAGAGAAAGATGAAAACACCTTATGAAACAAGAGCCAAATATGGCATCAACAGACTTGTATTCGGAAAAGCTAAAAAAAGAACCCGCGTATTTTATTGGGTACTGTTCCTGTTGTATATGGGAGTAGCTATCGTTATGTTCTAAAACTCAGTCCTGAGTCAAAGTATATCAGGGTTGTATCAATTCCTGAACAGTAATCCAACTCATAAGTGCAGGCCCGATTTCAAGTGCTTTTTCGTCAATGTCGAAGGTAGGCGTATGCACAGAGGAAGTAATGCCCTTTTCAATATTTCCCGTTCCCAAACGGTAGAAACAAGCGTCAGCTTCCTGTGTGTAATACGCAAAATCTTCGGCTGCCAGCCATAAATCCAAATCCAACACATTTTCTTTTCCCAGTAGTTCTATGGCATACTCTCTTGCCCGTTGCGTGAGCGGCGGATTGTTTTGCAAGAAAGGGTATCCGCGCCGGATGTCGAAATCACAGCTGCCCCCCATGCCTTCCGCGATGCCAGTCGCTATTTTTATCATCTTTTGATGCGCAGAAGACCGCCAATCCTCGTCATAGGTACGGAATGTGCCTTCCAGATATACTTCGTTAGGAATCACATTGGTAGCTCCCTGCGCGATGACTTTGCCAAACGACAATACAGTAGGTATCTTAGGACTGGCATGGCGACTGACAATCTGCTGTAATGCCACAATAATATGTGAGGCAATCAGTACAGGGTCAACGTTCAATTCAGGCATAGCTCCATGTCCTCCTTTGCCCTTCACCGTAACATAGATCTCATCGGCACTGGCCATATACATTCCCTCACGAAACCCAACTTTACCAGCCGGTATCTGTGGTTGCACATGCTGACCGAAGATGCTCTGTGGCCTAGGGTTTTGTAAAACACCCTCTTTGATCATCAGGGAAGCACCTCCGGGAATGCGCTCCTCACCCGGCTGAAAAATAAGCTTTACCGTACCTTCAAACTGATCTTTCAACTGCTGGAGAATCTTGGCTGTACTTAGCAGGGAAGAGGTGTGCACATCATGGCCACAGGCATGCATTACTCCTTCATTTTGCGATTTGTAAGGCACCTCGTTGGTCTCCAAAATAGGCAACGCATCCATATCAGCCCGTAATGCTACTGTTTTTTTAGCAGGATTTTTTCCTTCTATCAAAGCTACCAGACCTGTGCCTGCTATGCCCTCTGTAGGGGTGATACCAAATGCCTTGAGCTGCGCAGCTACATAAGCTGCCGTCTGATATTCTTCGAAAGAAAGTTCAGGGTGGCTGTGCAGATGCCTTCTGCTGGCTATGGTATCTTGCTTGAATTGCTGAGACAGGTTGAGGATTTCATCTTTTAAGTGCTTCATAAATATTGTCAGAAGGGGATGATACTATTCTACTACTTTGAATTTTTCGGGTACTACCAGCACTACCGGAAATTCTTCTCTGAGAGCAGCATAGTCTTTTTGTGCTTCCAGCCGATCAAAATATTTGCCTACTTTTACTTTGTAGTTGGGTTGTTCGTACACCAGACGAGGCTCGCCTTTTGATAATACTTTGTATACTTTGGCCTTTGCTTCGTTGGCTCGTGTACGGTTTAATCCTGAATACACTTGTATCGTTACACCCTGATAGGAATTGTTTTCACGCTTGATGGCGGTAACTTCACTTAGGAAACCATTTAGAGAATCAGTGATGGCAAACTTAGTATTTAAGTTGATATTGCCAGAGATATTTTTTTTCTCAGGATTCGCTGTGGTTGTCTCTCCGGCGTTTCTTTCATTATTGAGTGCTTGCAGAGAATCTTCATAATTTGGATGATAACGGGTGAGGTCTTCACTGTATTGATCATCACTTTTGGTGCTAATGGTTTTGGGTGTGCAGCCCAGTGCTACCAGAAACAGGCACAATGGAATATAAAAAAATAACTTGTGGTTCATATGTGTGATTTTATCTGACAAAGATAGGAGTAAAAAACTAAATGTAAACGGCTCTTCCTCTTTTCAATGCTTAAGAAAGAAAATTGTATGACACCCGGACTGGTTTTTCAGTGAAAACAAAGCACCAAAAAATACACAACATTATCCAACACCTAAACCCAATGTTCAACTCATCCAGCCTTCGCGGTCCAGGCTACGGTATTGTATGGCTTCGGCCAGGTGCTCGATCTGAATGTCTTCTTTACCTGCAAGGTCTGCAATGGTGCGGGATACCTTTAGGATGCGGTCGTAGGCACGGGAAGACAGCCCCAGACGCTCCATAGCCGTTTTGAGCAGTGTTTTACCTGCCTGATTGATGCGGCACAGTTCTTTGACCATTTGTGGCGGCATCATAGCATTAGAATAGACCGGAGCAGATAGTTTCTGCTGTTCTTTCAGCGTTTGAAAGCGATTCGATTGTATCTCTCGGGCTTTTATAACCCGTTGACGGATACTTTCGCTGTTTTCTGCCTCACGTTCGGAAGTCATCTCGTCAAAAGAAACCGGATTTACTTCAATATGGATATCGATGCGGTCCAGTAGCGGACCGCTGATCTTACTCAAGTATCTTTGCACGGCAGCAGGTGAGTCCGCATGGCTTTCACCAGGCGTGTAAAAATCGCCGGATGGGCTGGGGTTCATACTGGCGATTAGCATAAAATTAGCCGGAAACTTCACGCTGCCTTTAGCACGGGCAATGGTGACAGCGCGTTCTTCCAGCGGTTGCCGCATCACTTCCAGCACCGACCTTTTAAACTCTGGTAGTTCATCCAGGAAAAGCACGCCATTGTGTGCCAGCGATATCTGCCCTGGCTGTGGAATATTTCCGCCACCTACCAATGCGGCATCGCTTATGGTGTGGTGCGGGCTGGCATATGGCCTGTGTGCAATCAGTGATGAACCGGCGGGAAGCTTACCGGCTACCGAATATATTTTAGTAGTTTCCAGGGCTTCCTGCAGCGTCATGGGTGGCAAAATAGTGTGCATACGGCGGGCTAGCATGGTCTTGCCCGAACCCGGAGGACCTACCATGATCACATTGTGACCACCGGCAGCGGCAATCTCCAGCGACCGTTTGATACTTGCCTGGCCTTTGACATCCGAAAAGTCTACATCGTACTGGCTGTTTTCATGGTAAAAGATATCTCGGGTATCTTGCTGTACGCTATCTATAGCGAGTTTACCATTCAGAAAGCGGATAGCTTCTGCAATATTTTCTACGGGAATAATATCCAGATTGCTAACAATTGCAGCTTCGGAGGCATTCTCTTTGGGCAGTATAAATCCTTTGAAGCCCTGCTTTCTGGCTTCTATGGCAATAGGCAGTGCCCCTTTGATCGGCCGCAGGATGCCATCCAGCGACAACTCGCCCATGATCATGTATTTGTCCAGCATAGTACTATCTAGCTGTCCCGATGCCGAAAGAACCCCCAAGGCAATCGGTAGGTCGTAAGCGGAACCTTCTTTGCGAATATCAGCAGGTGCCAGGTTGACCACTGTTTTGATCCTGGCATCCTGTAGCCTGCATACTTGATGGCCGCTTCTACCCGTTGCTCACTTTCTTTGACGGCATTTATCCGGCAAACCGACCATAAAAAATTTGGTGCCCTGGCCTACACTTACTTCAATGGTGATCAGGTAAGCGTCTACGCCATAAACGGCACTGCCATAAGTCTTTGCAAGCATAATTGTGATAAGTTTTGATAAGTTGCAAAATAGCCATCATGCTATCCGGGATGGTTGCTAAAAGTGGATTTTACACACTGATGTATGGAAAAGCCTATTTTTGCACCAGTTGCCTTTCTATCAATAGAATAAGGATGTGGATGACTTTGATGTGTATCTCTTGAATACGGTCGGCAAACCCCTGATGCGGCACCCTGATTTCTACATTGGCCTGCCCAGCCAGCTTACCGCCATCGTTGCCTGTAAGATACACTATTCTCATGCCTTTGCTTTTGGCAGCCTGCACTGCCGCAATGATGCTGGGCGAGTTGCCACTGGTACTAAGGGCCAGCAACGCATCTCCCTGCTGACCCAATCCTTCTATAAAACGGGAAAAGACGTGCTCGTAACCATAATCGTTGCTTACACAGGAGAGATGGCTTGGGTCAGAAATGGCAGCGCAGCAAATGCCTGGCGGTGTTCACGATAGCGGCCGCTCAGTTCTTCGGCAAAATGCATGGCATCACAGTGAGAACCTCCATTACCACAGGCAATGATCTTTTTTCCCTGCTGCAAAGTATCACTAAAAAGCAGCGCAGCCTCCTCAATTACAGCCAGGTTGGCAGGATGGTCTATAAAGTTTTGTAATACAGAGGCGGCTTGTGTTAATTCTTTCTGAATGATAGATTTCACAGATTCTCATGGGGTTTATCAGTGGTTTTAACAGGCATAACGTACGTATCTTTTTTCACAATAGAGTTTTCAAAAGATTGCATCGATTGCTCTATCTCGTCATTTTCTGCGTTGCATTTCGTATACCCTGGCTTTGATTTCGTTTTTCTCTGCTTCCTTTCTGGCCAGTTCCTTATGGTGATGGTTCTTCTCGAGTATTGTTAGCAACAATAGAACTAAAAGACAGCCATGCCTGTTAACGCAAAGTAAGGAAGTGCCTGTGGGTGAGCACTCATCCAGCGTCCGGCTCTTGCAAAATTTAAGGAAACGCCTACCAGCAATGCCAGGTATATAAATAAGATCGTGAATAAAGCAGTTCTTAAAGGTTTCATATTAGTACGGTTAAAAATGTACAATTAACAGCTTAGTTTTCAGACCCTTTTTTCAGTCTGTAGTCTATTTTAATAACTGTTTTAAGACTGACTTGTTAGGAAACGGTCTGCATCTCTGTAAGTTTGTAATACAACCCACCCTGTGCTACCAGCCTGTCGTGTCTTCCCCGTTCGATGATACGTCCCTGCTGCACTACCAGTATTTCATCGGCGTGTTGTATAGTGCTTAGCCGGTGTGCGATCACAATGGAGGTGCGGTTTTTCATCAGGTTGGTCAGCGCATCCTGCACCAGTCTTTCCGATTCGGAATCCAGTGCCGAGGTAGCTTCGTCCAGGATCAGGATTGGTGGATTTTTGAGAATGGCCCGTGCAATGCTGATACGCTGCCGCTGCCCGCCCGACAACTTGGTGCCCCTTTCGCCAATGGAGGTCTGGTACTGGTTGGACGTATGCATGATGAAATCATGTGCATTGGCAATTTGGGCTGCCTGAATCACATCTTCTGCTGTGGCATGAGGAATACCAAAGGCAATGTTGTTGAAGATAGTATCATTGAATAGAATGGATTCCTGCGTAACGATGCCCATCAGCTGCCGGATGTCTTCGGTCTTGTAATCGTTTAGTGGTATACCATCCAGATAGATAGTACCTCCATCAGAATCATAAAAACGGGGAAGCAGGTCGGCGATGGTAGACTTGCCGCCGCCCGACGGGCCTACGATGGCTAGGGTTTTGCCCTTTTCTATGGTGAAGCTGATGCTTTTAAGAATTGGCTCCTGCTCGTAGGAAAAAGATACTTCCTCAAAGACAATGTCTTTTTGAAATGCGTTGATAGACCGGGCATCCGGCTTGTCTTTGATCAGTGGCGGGGTATCGATGGTAGAGAAAATCCGTTCGCCAGAGGCAAGTCCGCGCTGTATGGTGCTCACTGCGTTGCTGATGGCCTTGGCAGGCGGCAGTATCTGCGAGAAGATGATGATATAGGTGATAAACTCACTGGCTCCCAGGGTAGAGGTATTGTTGAGCACCATCATACCACCAAAAAGCAGAATGCCAGCCACCACAAACACGCCCATAAACTCTGAAAGCGGAGAAGCCAACTCCTGTCTACGGCCAATAGCTACGTTCAGGTCGGCATATTCTTTTACTTCGCTACCAAATTTTCTAATTACAAAGTTGCGGGCGTTGAAGGCTTTGATGATGCGCATACCCGACAGCACCTCATCCAGTATATTCACAATGCGACCCAGCGATTCCTGGCTTTGCGTGGCTTTGGTCTTGAGTCTTCTGGTAATCTCTGAAATGATCGTACCGGATATAGGCATCACGATCAGCGTAAAAAGTGTGAGCTTTACCGACATAAAGAAAAGTATGACAAAGTAGCCGATAATAGTGGCCGGTTCTTTGAAAGCCACTTTCAAAGACTGTACGACCGAGTTTTCTACTTCTTGCACGTCGTTGGTCATGCGCGAAATGATATCACCTTTGCGTTCGCTGGAGAAGTATCCCAGGTGCAGCAGACTTACTTTCTCAAAGATTTGCATACGTAGGTTGTAGATTACTGTAGCCCTGATCTTTGCCAGCGTGACACCGGACACATACCGGAAGAGGTTTGAGAGAAACACGGAAATCACAATAATGATACATACAAAAGTTAGCGCGCCCGTCTTACCATATTGCTCGATGATCTGGATAAAGTAGTAATTAAACACAGAAATGATATATTCTATAGATAACCTGAAAGATGGCATTTCGTGCATTTGCTGTACAGCGCGTTCATCTACCTGGTTGAAAAGTACTTCAAACAGCGGGATCAGCAACGTAAAGTTGAGCAGCCCGAAGATGATTGACAGAACGGCAAAGATCAGATACTCAGGAACATACCGGCGATAGGGTTTGGCAAAGGAAAGGATTCTCAAATATGTTTTCATGCAGATTTGCCCGCTATAGTAGATAAAATGTAAGGTTTCTGACGCTGTAGCACAGACTCCTTTTTGAAAATTTGTTGCAAAGGTAGTACAACCGGAGCAAAAACAGACCAGGAAGGCATAAACTATCGCCTGCTGCACTAACTACTATTACCTGTACCCAGGCGCAATTTTAAAAATACCAGGGTTCGCTTTGAAAAAGAACGGATATTCAATAACATTGCGCGGTATTTTTGGTGTTATAGTTTCAGTGCTCAAATACCTGACCATTCGGACTACACCGGCATACAAGTATTTGAGTTGTCTATTAAAATTATTTTGATATGTTTGACGCTAACGGAACAGAAGGTTTAGAGCTTTTTACCTGGGTGGTAGGTTTTATCATAGCCATAGCAGGCGCATTGGTACTCACACATGCCCGGTCGGTCAGTAAAGAAGATCATGGGCTGGAAGGCGTTGAAGAAGCCGATGAACAACCTATAGAAAAGCCCTCTACCGAAAAACACGCATAAAGCTCAAAGCAAGGCTTTCTTCACAAAGACCTCTTTGCGCACTTCATATCTGTTGCTTGTTAATGTCATCTATCCCCTCTTTATTTTTGCTGGTCATTAAGCTTTTGTGGCTCAGGGAGCTATCCATCGGCTGCCCCATGATTTTTGCTGCCAGATAAACCCAGCTCGCAGATGCCCGTCTTTCATCAGCTTTAAGAACTCGATGCTTTGCACCTTTGCCTGTAGCAAACAAAAATGCTCTATCCCAGGTGCGGTGTTCTCTTCATTAGGCTCTTCCATAAAATCAGCAGGTAGGTTAGCGATATGATGCTGGAAGGAAGCTCCCGGAGGGTGTGGCCCTATATAATCTGCTCGTCCTTTGAGAGGAATCTTCTGCCATATTTCCATCGCCTGCTTGTCCTGATGATGAATGGCTACCTGGCTGCTCACCCTGATCTGTTCCTGCGCTTGCTGATCATAAAAAAGCCAGCTTGCCTGCGGATGAAAACTCAGGTCTGCCACCTTCTGGGTACGCAGGTCAGAATAGGTAGTGAGTGTTCGTTGAGCGGTATCTACTGCTCTTAGCACCACGGTGCGCTGCTGAATACCCTCACTTCCATATGTAGCCAGTGCCGGATAACGATAAGGATGCTGTTTATCCATATTTCCGTGGTTCAGCATATTCCATACGTGCGACAGTATCTCTTCCAGAGAGGATTGCTTGTTGATCACAGTCATGTTGGTTGTCTTTTATAGTTCATGAACCCTATTGATACACAAAAGTTACGGATCTAAGGACACATGTTCCTTACAAGCGGTGGAACTTCCATTCTTAGAAACAGGGTGACCTTGTTGAAATCGTTGCAGGCCTGCTTTTGTTTGCCCAACCGGTAATAAGCATTCCCTCGCATCATATATACTTAAAAGACGAATCGTAGGGCGTTTTTCATTGCCCATCCTGCCAAATTTTAGTACCTTGACACCAACTACGATAATCTTACCTATCATATATTATGGAAAAACACGATAACGCACAGGACAAACTACAGGAGCTTTACGCCAGAATTCAGGAAATGGAAGCCAAAGCCAAAGAACTCCGCGCCGAACTGGAAGTGAAGATTGATGAAGAAATCAAAGGCGTGAAGGAGAAGAACGGAAAGTTGTACAATACATACCAGGACCTGAAAGTATCCAGCGGTGCAGCATTGCACGATGTAAGAGAAGGGCTGAACAAAGCAGCCGAAGCGCTGAACGAAGCTATCAAGAAAGCATCCGGCCAGTTCAAGGATTAGCCAGTCAAGTACCCGGTATTTCCCTAACCCTACTCCCGATATGAAAACTACGATCGGCATCATCAACGTGTCTGACCGGGCCAGTCAGGGCGTTTACGAAGACATTCCCGGCAAGGCCATCGTTGCCACGCTTAGCGAGTATCTCACCTCCCCGTGGGAAAAAGTATACGCCGTAGTGCCCGACGAACAGGGTCAGATAGAGGCAACGCTTAGGAAAATGGCAGATGAAGACGGGTGCTGCCTGGTTGTTACCTGCGGAGGCACAGGACCAGCCAAAAGAGACGTGACACCGGAGGCCACCGAAGCCGTATGCCAGAAGATGATGCCTGGCTTTGGGGAACTGATGCGGCAGGTGAGCCTGCAATATGTGCCTACGGCCATTCTTTCGCGCCAGACGGCAGGCATACGCCATCAAACACTCATCATCAACCTGCCCGGCAAGCCCAAAGCCATCAGGCAATGCCTGGATGCCGTATTTCCGGCAGTGCCCTACTGCATTGATCTGCTGGAAGGCCCTTACCTGGAATGCAACGAGTCCGTCATCAAACCCTTCCGGCCCAGGCAATAAAGAATTGAACGTTCATAACATTGGATTAAAGTCCGGTGTTTCCTAATTAGCATGGTCATAAATTTTTTTAGTTACACCTTTATAATTTTTAAACGATGAAAAAAAACCTAGCCCTGGCCCTAAGTATGTTTACGCTTGCTGCTACCACCCTATTTCTGAGCTTTAAAGGCAAAGCCGATGAGCAGGTAAAGCATATTGTCATTTTTAAGTACAAGCCTGAAGCTACCAAACAGCAGATACAGCAGGTGACCGATGCGTTTGAAGCCTTGCAAGACAAAATTCCCGGCATCGTAGCATTTGAGTACGGCGTGAATAATAGCCCTGAAGGCAAGAACCAGGGTTTCACCCATGTGTATCAGGTAACGTTTGAGAATGCCGAAGCACGTGATAACTACCTGCCTCACCCGGAGCACAAAAAGTTTGGCGATCTGTTGGGTAAGCTCAACGTTTTAGAAGATGCGTTTGTGGTAGATTACCATCCTGAGAAATGAAGGCCGGGTACCTGTGGTTTATGCTTTGCTGTCTGATAACGTTGTGCAAGTATACCAGCAGCTTTGCCCAGGGAGTGAAACAAGAAAAAGAAACATCGATTGCACGTTCGGCCATGCCGCAACAGGCCATATTGCTCCTAAAAGAGCTACTGGCAGATGCCCGAAAGGTAAATTACTACTATGAAACCGATGGCAACCAGGTGAGCTACGAATGTAAGCTGCAATGGTATGGCAATACTTATAGCATAGAGTTTTTTGAAGATGGTTCACTGATGGATATTGAGAAGCTTATAAACATCGGTGCGCTTCCTGAAAAAGTGCGTAACACTATACAATCCTATCTTGCTGAGCATTTTCAGAAAACTAAAATACGCAGGTTGCAGCTACAGTTTACGGCGGAAGATGCCGAAGAAAGCGATCAGGAAATGATTAAACAGTTTATGGAACACGATGCTGATGACCTGACCATTAGATATGAAATGGAGGTAAACACTAAAAATGACAGGAAAATCAATGCTTATGAAATGCTGTTTGATCGAGATGGTCACTACATGCAGCAGCGAAAGATTGTTCGCAGGAATTTAGATAATATTCTTTATTGACACACACCCTGGTGAACAAGTTATTTTTTTTGCTTTTGCTTACAGTTATGGCGTTTCCTACCATTGCACAAAAGGGGATAACGCTGCAATATGAACCCACTTTTTCTTATACCAAAGGCCTATCCAACAGGTGGTCGGTCACCTCAAAGCTGGCTTCGCGGAATACTTTTCTGGATACTTCCGAAGAAGGAACTATAGCCCGTTACCAATTGAATTTCCTGGAAGCACAGTTTTTTGGCACATATAATTTGTGGAACAGTAATAAATTGGGCATCGGCTATACCTTCAGAGCTACCGACCTACTGGAGTCGCCTGGCTTTGAGCACAGATCTACAGAGCAGATTGCTTTTGTTACCAATGTCGGCAACAGTCACCTGGCGCACCGGGTGCGTGCAGAGCAGCGGTCTCGAACAGCAGGCTACACCAACCGCTTACGATACCGCCTTAGTTACGACAAGCCCTTGAACGGGCAGGAACTGGATCCGGGAGAAAAATATATTGTTGTATCCGATGAGTTGCTATATACCTTCAATGCGGTAGAAAGCAGCGCAGAGAATAGAATTTCACTATCTATCGGGTGGCTTTTGCAAAAAGGCAGGAAATTTGAGATTGGTATACAACACCGTTTGGATGACATTGGCAGTCAGCCTCTCGAGCACACTGCGTGGTTTACCACTACTTATTATATCAGCCAATAGTGAGCAATAATCCTATGCAATATGCTGATAAATAGCAATAAGTTTGGTTTATTGCAGGTTTTTGCGCAAAAAGTAATAACATCATAGTACGCCCTTATATAGTCTGTAAAATATGGAAAGAGATCAGATTTTTTTTAAGAATGCACTGGAGTCCACCTCCTTCTGGAATAAACTGGCCGGAAAAAAGTCTGAAAAGAACGCCGTGATAGAAATTAATAATTTGTTGGCAGAAAAACCCCTGCCAGACATACAACCTGAAGACATACAGGCTGTTATGGATAAATATTCGTTGAACCTTTTCAATAATTTTGACGATGGGTCATTGCGGGAGCTTTATAAGAAATACCTGCGCTATTGCTTTGAGGACAATCATCTTGATGAGCAGGAAATCGTGCGTCTCAGGCATATGAAGCGTATCCTCGGTTTGTCTGACAAAGCCGTGGAGATTGCCAACCACCAGATCTGCTACGAAGTATATGAGCGTGAACTGGAGACTGCCCTGGAAGATTATCAGCTGGACAAGAAAGAGGCTCAGTTTCTGAAACACCTGCAAACCAAGCTTCATCTTCCACAGGATATTGCAGATACGCTCTATCAAAGTAAAGCTCAAAGCATTATCATCAACTTTATCAAAGGTGCCATTGCCGACGAACGCCTGTCGCCAGATGAAGAAGCAGAGCTACAAAGCCTGGCAGATAACCTGGACGTAGCACCCAGACTGGATGACGCTACACAGGCAGACCTGGCCAAATTCAGGCTGCTCTGGCAGATGGAAAACGGCGAATTGCCAGCCATACACATCCCTGTGAAGCTCAAAACGGACGAAGCCTGCTATTTTCTGGCAGATGCCACCTGGTACATTGACAAAGGAAAGCAGCCAAAAAGCACCAAGTTTCATCTCAGAACCAAGTTGATCAAAGGCACTTACTGGAAGGCGCAGGAAGAGCCAATCAACCTGACTGACAGGCGGTGGAAACAAAAAGCTACAGGAAAGATATATATTACCAACCAGCGGATCATCTTCAGAAGCAATAATACAGAGGATTCGCTTGAGCTTAGCAATGTCATAGACTATACCAGCTACCAGGAAGGCATCTATATTGCCCGAAGCGGCAAGAAAAACTGGCTGATCCATCTACCCGGCAACCGTGATATCTTCTCTATGATATTAGGCAGAGTACTACGTGATCTGTAGTAAACCTCTGCACTGTCATCTGTATTCGATAAGATAGGTGACAAAAATAAGTAAAGCCTCTTCCCTTGTTGTGAATTTGCTTCCCTTTCTGGCAAATCACTCCCACTTTCTGCAATTCAATATTTCAAAAACAGCAGTATATTTTTGCATTTATACTAAAATCAATATAGTATTTTATCATTTACATAAAAATATACTAAATTTTTTGTAAACGTTTTTATCTAAAGAATTAATTATCTTAATTAGCATTTTAGTTCGGAAAAGGTACCAAAGGCAATATTTAATATTGGCTTTACAACTCTTACCATTTGATAATACTGATTAAGTTCACACTCAATAAATAACTCAACCTTTCATGAAAAAAGTAGAAGCCATTATAAGGACCTCAAAATTTGAGCAAGTGACAGAAGCCCTGGCGAAGGTAGGTGTCACCTTCATGTCTTTCTATGATATCAAAGGGCACGGACTCGAGAAGGAATACCAAACCTATCGGGGTGCAACCTATGATGTAGGATATATTCCCCGCACCAAGCTGGACATTATCGTGTCAGATAACTTTGTAAAGCCTACCGTAGATACCATTCTGGAAGTAGCCAAAACCGGCAAGGTAGGTGACGGGAAAATATTTGTCACTCATCTGGAAGAAGTATACCGCATCCGTACGGGAGAGCAGGGTTCTGACGCCCTATAACGTACCATTTCAATTAACCAATCACTCACAAACATTAAATTCAACATGGAACAAGCTTTATTTACAGCCAATAACCTCTGGATGATGATCGCCACCATTCTGGTATTCATCATGCACCTGGGTTTTGCATGTGTGGAAACAGGGTTTTCACAATCTAAAAACACCGTAAACATCCTTTTCAAAAATACCATCATCCCTCCTATCGGGTTATTAACTTATGCTTTTTGGGGGTTTAACCTGATGTATCCGGGCGAAGATTTTGCCGGAAAGCTCTTTGGTTTTGCAGGCTTTGGTCTTTCATCGCCCGAAGGCGCTGATACGGGTGCTTATAATGCAGGGTATACCTACTGGACAGATTTCATCTTTCAGGCCATGTTTGCTGCCACTGCTGCCACCATCGTATCTGGCGCTGTAGCAGAAAGAGTAAAGCTATACAGTTTTTTGATATTCACCGTGCTCTATGTAGGGCTTTGCTATCCGATTGTGGGCATGTGGAAATGGGGCGGCGGCTTCCTGAATACGATGGAAACTCCTTTCTATGACTTTGCAGGCTCCACCATCGTCCACTCCGTAGGTGGCTGGGCAGCCCTGGCAGGCATTATACTGCTTGGTGCAAGAAGAGGCAAATATGTAGATGGCAAAATTCGCCCTATTCCAGGTCATAGTATGCCTTTGGCTACCATTGGTGTATTTCTGCTTTGGTTTGGATGGTATGGTTTCAACGGCGGTTCCGTGTTGAGTGCTGATCCCGGAGCAGTGTCGCATGTGTTTGTCACTACCACACTGGCAGCAGCAGCCGGTGCTATTGGTGCGCTGGTTACTGCCCTTGTGGTGATCAGGTCAAACGACTTGTCTATGGTGCTCAATGGAATTCTGGGCGGCCTGGTAGGCATCACTGCCGGGGCTGATCAGATGGGCATCACCGATGCTATCCTTATCGGTTTTATTTCAGGCATCCTGGTGGTAGTTGCTGTTGTAGCCATTGACCGGGTAAAACTGGATGACCCGGTGGGGGCTACTTCCGTACACTTGGTATGTGGTATCTGGGGGACGCTGGCGGTAGGCTTGTTTGGCAACCTGGCAAGTGGCGCACAGGTCATTAGCCAACTGATAGGCATTGTATGTATAGGTGCATTCTGCTTTGCCTTTGCTTTTGCAGTATTTTATGTGCTCAAAATTACCTTGGGTATCAGAGTGTCTGAAGAAGAAGAAATAGAAGGGCTGGATATTGGCGAACATAAAATGGAAGCTTACCATAACCTAGGCCAATCACAGGAAAAAATGTATTCCTGAGAATAAAATGAAAATAGCTATGCTCAGAACACCTGTCTCAGAAAGGCAGGTGTTTTTTTATACCAACATCCTGTCTTCTGTTTCATATTCATAAATGGGAATGGAAGGGCCGCTTATTGGGAGCGTGACACCAGGAGGCAGATCGAGTTCGGGAAAGTCTACCTCAACGGGCAGTCCACCCTCATTGTTTGAACTGTTAGATTTCTTTTCTTCTATGATTTTTAATAGAAGAACGATGAGTGCTACAACAAACAAAAACCCAAGAACAAAATACTCGATCGCCATAGTTTATAAAGTTTCAATACCAATAATTATACATACATTAATTTACGAGCGTGTTAACCTCTTGCTAATCATTAAACAAAAACTGAACCTGTTTTTTGGGGATTTTCTGAAAGTCCCAGGCACGCAGCCAGGAATAAATACAAGCAGATCAGCAGTTGTCTGTAGGCAAAAAAAACTGATGAAAATTTCATATTTTTATCAAAAGATGTAGCACAAGTCCACATGTAAGGTTGTACATCATTATCATACGAAAAGCACTCAAACAGCTTGCCTTAATAAAAAAGAATCAGCATTTTTACAGCTTTATTTACACAACAAAGACTTATTAACGCATAATGGAGATTCAAGGCAAGCTTTTAGAAATTTTTGACGAGATGCAGGTAAATGATCGCTTCAAAAAAAGAGAATTTGTAATAGAATACGCTGATAATCCTCAATATCCGGAATATATCAAATTAGAGTGCATTCAGGACAAATGTAATATTCTGGACAATTTCAAAATCGGTCAGGATGTTACGATAAGCATCAACCTGAAGGGCCGGAAATGGACTGATCCAAAAGGCGAGGTGAAGTATTTTAACACACTTCAGGCATGGCGTATTGAGCCAGCCAGCGATAATGATCATACATCATCACCTCAGGCATCCACTCAAACGCCGCCTCCTGCCAACGGCAATAATGCCTCTGCGGGTGGCCTTTATAGTGCCGAAGAAGAAGGCGAAGACGATCTGCCGTTTTAATTATCATACACAAGGCACGTCCAAACTGTTTTCAGTTGTTTGCATAGCTGTCTGTTGAGTGGATATGTACAAATACACCTGATGACAAATCTAATCTGTACTTCCAACCTGATGACACAATGCATCTATTAGAAACGCTATGTAAAATCTTTTCGCCATCAGGCAATGAGGTAGGTATGAAAAGCTTTCTTATAGCGTATGTCAAAGAGTATCAGCATCGCTGGAAGGTGCAACCGGAAATTGTGGAAGACGAACTACAGGATTGTTTGATGCTTCGATTTGGTAAACCTAGAACAGCTATTCTAGCTCATATGGATACCGTAGGCTTCATGGTTCGCTATCAAAATCAATTGCTGCCTATTGGCGGGCCACAGGCAAAGGATAGATACAAATTGGTAGGAAGCGATAGTCTCGGGCCTATTTTGTGCGAACTGGTCGTTGCCAAAAAGAAAAAACAGCACCAGTTGACTTACAACTTTGCGCGGGGTATTGAGTGTGGCACAGAGCTGGTATTTGAGAGCCATTTCAAAGAAACCAAAAAGTATATTAGGAGCTGTTATCTGGATAACCGGGTAGGTATTTACAATGCCCTCAAAGTAGCTGAAACGCTGGAGAACGGTGTCATTGCCTTTACCTGCTGGGAAGAGCAGGGTGGCGGCTCAGTGCCTTATGTCTCCAAATACATCTATGAACACTACCAAACCTATCAGTTTCTGGTGTCAGACATCACCTGGGTGACAGATGGCGTGCATCATGGTGAGGGGGTGGCTATTTCTATGCGCGACAAAAATATCCCCCGGCGTTCGTTTATCAACAAAGTGGTGGAGCTTGCCAATGCGGCAAAAGTGCCCTACCAGTTGGAAGTGGAAGATGGAGGCTCAAGCGATGGCAGGGAGCTGCAACTGGCCCCCTATCCTTTCGACTGGTGTTTTGTTGGTACGCCCATTGCCAATGCCCATTCTCCTAAAGAAAAAGTCTGCAAAAGCGATCTTGTATGTATGATTGATTTGTATAAGTACCTGATGAAAAATCTCTAAATACGGGTATGCACCTGATAGATAAAACGTTTGAGCCATTTATTTCGGAAGAAAAAATTCTACAGCAGGTAAAGCGCGTAGCACAAGAGATCAATCATGATTATACACATCTCAACCCACTGTTTGTGGGAGTGCTCAACGGGGCTTTTATGTTTGCAGCCGATCTGCTCAAAAATGTTACCATCCCTTCAGAGGTTACTTTTATCAAAGTGAAATCGTATGAAGGCATTCAATCCAAAGGGCAGGTAAGCAACCTGATAGGACTGGAAACACCGGCCGAAGGCCGACATATAGTAATTCTGGAAGATATTGTAGATTCGGGCCATACGATCCAACATCTCCTCAAAATGTTGCAGGAGCAACACCCGGCTTCTATACATATTGCCACGCTGCTATTCAAACCGCAGTCCTTACAGACTGATGTGCAGGTGAAATACGTTGGTTTTGAAATACCTCCGCAGTTTATGGTAGGCTACGGGCTGGATTACAATGGGCAAGGACGTAACCTTCGAGACATCTACCGCTTGAAAACTTAACCTGGTAAATTTGTTTCTGAAACTTGTGGTCTGCTATGCGGTATTTTGTATTTTAACCTTTCAATAGGTCAGCTAAAGCACACTATGGCTTCAAAGTATGGGCTTTTGAACGTGTATTTATCCAATTAACCTTAAAAAGATGTTAAACATAGTATTATTTGGCCCTCCGGGTGCCGGAAAAGGAACACAAAGTGAAAAGCTTATTGAGCGTTACCACCTGGCTCATATCTCCACCGGAGACCTTTTTCGCAGGCATCTTGGCGAAGGAACTGCGCTTGGTAAGAAGGCAAGAAGCTATATGGATACCGGTTTGCTCGTACCTGATGAACTGGTTATCAGCATGGTAGACGACAAACTACAGGAAGAGCAGGACACCAAAGGAATCATCTTCGATGGATTTCCCAGAACTATTGCTCAGGCTGAAGCGTTGGATGTATTGCTGAACAACAAAAAAATTCCGATTACAGGCATGGTAGCATTGGACGTTCCTGACGAAGAGCTTATTCAAAGATTGCTGGAAAGAGGCAAAACTTCGGGTCGCACCGATGATCAGGATATGGATAAAATCAGTACCCGGCTGGAAGTATACCGAAGCGAAACGCTTCCGGTAGCCAACTATTACCAGCAGCAAAGTAAGTTTGTAACAATTAACGGTGTGGGAAGTATTGATACCATCTTCAAAAAGATTACAGACGAAATTAGCAAGCTTCAGCAGACCTGATACATATTTATATCCTTATATCCCAATAACCATTGTCTTCCAACTTTGTAGATTACGTTAAATTCCACGCACGTTCGGGGAAAGGTGGAGCCGGCTCAGTGCATCTTCGCAGAGAAAAACATGTACCCAAAGGTGGGCCTGATGGTGGTGACGGCGGACGTGGAGGCCATATCATTCTTAGAGGCAATGCGCAACTGTGGACGTTGCTGCACCTCAAATACAAAAAGCATGTGATGGCAGAAGATGGCGAAGGCGGCTCTGGCGGCATGAAAACCGGTTCGCAGGGTGAAGATGTGGTGCTGGAGGTGCCTCTGGGTACCATTGCCAGAAATGCCGATACCAACAAGATAGTCGCAGAGATCACGGAAGATACGCAGGAAGCCGTTGTTTTGGAAGGCGGCCGGGGAGGTTTGGGCAATACGCACTTCAAATCAGCTACCAACCAAACGCCTAGATACGCGCAGCCCGGCGAACCCAACCTGGAGCAATGGTTTGTACTCGAACTCAAAGTGCTGGCCGATGTCGGACTGATCGGTTTTCCCAATGCAGGTAAATCCACCCTGTTGTCTGTCATATCGGCGGCCAAGCCTGAGATTGCCGATTACCCTTTCACTACGTTAACGCCCAACCTGGGTGTGGTAGCCTACCGCGACTATAAATCCTTTATCATGGCGGATATTCCCGGGCTGATAGAAGGGGCTGCGCAGGGGAAAGGACTAGGCACACGTTTTCTTAGGCATATTGAGCGCAACTCTATTCTGCTGTTTCTAATCCCAGCCGATGCTGCTGATATCGACCAGGAATATAATACACTGCTACACGAACTGGAAGCTTATAACCCAGAGATGCTGGATAAGAAAAGAATTATGGCTATCTCCAAGACTGATCTGCTGGACAACGAACTGAAAGAAGAAATGCAGCAAAGTATAAAAACTGATATTCCTTTTGTATTTATTTCCTCAGTAGCGCAGCAAAACCTGCAACAGTTGAAAGACCTGATATGGCAGACTCTACACAGTTTGTAATCTGTCATCTTGTCACGAAACCCAGCTTGGCAAAGTACTTGCCACACTAGGGCCAGAAAGATCAATAAAAAACATAGCTATGGCACATAAGGAATCAGAGGATAAAAAAAACCATGCGCAGCAAACCGCAGATACGATAGAAGAACAGGATGCTGCAACTGCACAGACTGACAAAGTTTCAGACGAACAGGCATATACCGAAGACGAACGGGATGCAACAACTTCTGACAAAAAAAACCAACTTGAGCAGGAAGTGGCTGACTCGAAAGACAAATACCTCAGATTATATGCTGAATTTGAGAATTTCCGTCGTCGTACAGCCAAAGAACGCCTTGACCTGACCAAAACCGCCAACGAGAAGCTGTTATCTGATTTGCTCCCTGTAGTGGATGATTTTGGCCGTTCTGTGAGGTCGTTCAAAGAATCTGAAAATACAGACCCGGTATATGCAGGCATTAAACTGGTGCATAATAAGCTTACCAAAGTGCTGGAGCAACAAGGGCTTAAATCTATGGAAGCAAAGCAGGGTGATACATTTGATGCAGAATATCATGAGGCTATTACCCAGATACCTGCGCCGGATGAAAGTTTGAAAGGAAAAATTGTAGATGTGATTGAACAAGGTTATTTTTTGGGAGAAAAAGTCTTGAGATACGCTAAAGTTGTAACAGGAGCATAATTTATGGCAAAGAGAGATTACTACGAGATACTGGGAGTTTCCGTAACTGCCACGCAGGATGAGATCAAAAAGTCTTATCGTAAGGTTGCTATCAAATTTCACCCCGATAAAAATCCGGACAATCCGGAAGCCGAGGATAAGTTTAAAGAAGCAGCCGAAGCTTATGAAATACTGAGTAATCAGGAAAAACGAGCAAGATATGACCGTTTTGGACATCAGGGAGTAGGCAGCGGTGCCGGAGGCTTTGGCGGAGGAAGCATGAATATGGACGATATCTTCTCTCAATTTGGAGATATTTTCGGTTCAGGAGGGGGCAATCCTTTTGAAAGCTTCTTTGGTGGTGCTGGCCGCGGACAACGGCAAAAAAAGGGTTCTAACTTAAGAATAAAGCTTAAGCTCACCCTGGACGAAGTAGCACACGGTGCCGAGAAAAAAATTAAAGTAAAACGCTATACCAGCTGCGAAGAGTGCGGTGGCAATGGCGCACAAAGCGGTACTGCCCTGAAAGTGTGCCCCACTTGCAATGGTAGCGGACAAATTAGAAAGGTAGTCAATACCATGCTTGGCCAGATGGTTTCTGCCAGCACCTGCCCTACTTGTAATGGTGAAGGGAAAACTATAGAAAACCGCTGTGCAAAATGCCACGGAGAAGGCCGTAATCTGGAGGAAGAAGTTATCACCGTAAAAATTCCAGAAGGTGTAAGCGATGGTATGCAGTTGTCTATGTCAGGTAAAGGCAATGCACCCAAACGGGGCGGTATGCCAGGTGATTTGCTGATTGTTATCGAGGAGCAGGAAGATGAAGCCCTGAAGCGCGAAGGCCTCAATGTGATTTATGATCTCTACGTGAGCTTTGTAGATGCTGCACTGGGTACTTCGCTGGAAGTGCCGACTATTGATGGCTCCGTTAAAATAAAGATAGATGCCGGTACGCAGAGCGGTAAAATGCTCAGGCTACGTGGCAAAGGTATTCCCGACATCAATGGATATGGCAAAGGTGACCAACTGATCCATATCAATATCTGGACACCTAAAGACCTGACAGAGCAGGAGAAAAAAGTACTCAATAACCTAAAAGATTCTCCTAACTTTAAGCCACAACCCGGCAAATCAGAAAAGAGCTTCTTTGAGCGAATGAAAGAGTTTTTCTGATGTCAGTATCCAGTATATCCTCAATATATTAAAAGCAGTATTCTTACTGCTTTCTTTATGCACAATTCTTTCCTGATAACCTTGTGCAACTTTCTGCCGTTTGATAACACCATGAAAGTTTGTCCATTACTATTGTTGTTTGCTTTGTGGGGAACGGTAAATGTTTGTGGACAGTCAAAACAGCATTACCAGGCAGGCACAGTAGGTAGCGAAACTATTAATCTTACCCTCAATGCAGCATCTGTCTCCTGCAAAATCAGCCCTACCTATAGTACACAGGCTGTTAATATCTTCGGTTATCCACAGGAAGATCATTTCAATCCTATTGTTTATAATCACCAAAAAGACATCAACCTCAATTTTGAAGAGGGTTCCAATCAGACATTGAGCACCAGTTTGTCTGCCAAAGTTTTCAGCCAACTGAACGAAACTCGCGAAAATCTCTGGTATGTATATCTGGCACGCAATACTCCTTTCAACCTGGAGCTAAATTATGGCGTAGGATCTTCTTCTGTAGACCTTTCCGGCTTGTCTGTAGAAAGGTTCAAAATTAATACGGGTAGTGCTGAAATTCGGGTGGGATTTGAGAACAGCAGGCCCAACAAGATAAAGATGGACACGCTGCTGGCAAAAGTAGACATGGGCGTACTGGAACTGGACAAGCTTGATCTGGCCAGAGCCGAACAGGTAATCACACAGATAGGCTTTGGAAAGATATACATGCAGTTTACTGATAGAATAGAGAGCAGCACCATCCATGCCAGCGTAGGCGCGGGTATGCTGGAAGTAGTATTCGATGATATAAACACGCCGGTTATTATATATCTCAACGACTCTCCGCTTTGCCGTGTGAAATTACCTAAAAATTTCAAAAAGATCGCTCCCGAAACATTCGTCAACAGTACCTACTCCACTAGTGCTACCAACACACTTTCTTTCAATATTGATGTGTCTATGGGCAATGTGGTTTTTAGAAAAAGCCGGTAGATTAGATTTGTCTTCTTATGGCAGGAAGGATATATTTGCGCACAGCCCTAACCCTACTAACTTGAATGTATTAGAAGCCCACCACATTTTTAAAAGCTACGCCAGGCACGAAGCACTCAAAGATGTCAGTATTGCTATTCCCCGGCAAACCATTTTTGGGCTATTAGGCCCTAATGGTGCAGGAAAAACTACGCTGATCCGAATCATCAACCAGATCATTGAACCAGATAGCGGAAGCATTCTGATCAACGGAGAAAAGCTGCAACCCAAACATATTGGATATATTGGCTACCTACCGGAGGAGCGCGGGTTGTATAAGAAGATGAAAGTAGGCGAGCAGTTGCTCTATCTTGCCAGGCTCAAAGGGCTAAGCCGACACGAAGCAGTGTCCCGTATCCAGCATTGGTTTGCCCGACTGGAAATTTCCGGATGGAGCGACAAGAAAGTAGAAGACCTATCCAAAGGGATGCAGCAGAAGATTCAGTTTATTGCTACCGTGGTGCACGACCCCGACCTGATCATTCTGGATGAACCCTTCTCTGGCTTCGACCCAATCAATGCCAACCTGATCAAAGGAGAAATTATGGAGATGCGCGACAGGGGCAAGAGCATCATCTTTTCTACGCACCGTATGGAATCGGTAGAGGAAATATGCAGCCACATTGCCCTGATCAACAAGGCAGAGAAAGTGCTGGATGGCCCTAAAAATGAGATCAAAAACCAGTTTCGCTCCAATACCTACGAAGTGATGCACACAGGAACATTTTCTGATCTTGGCCTTAGCTACCAACTGGTGAAGCAAACCCCACTGGAAGATGGCTTTTTCAGTGCTGTCTTCACCATTGAGCCAGGTATCAGTCCCAACCAGTTGCTGCACGAACTAATACAGCAGGTAGAAGTGCATGCTTTCCAGGAAAAGATTCCCAGTATCAACGAAATATTTATCGCAGAAGTCCAGAAGCAATAATATGAACAAGATTGGATTAATTATTTGGAGAGAATACATCACCAGGGTACGAAAGAAATCATTTATCATCATGTCTATTCTGGGTCCGATGCTTTTTGGTGCTATCGCTATTGTACCGGTGTGGCTGGCCTCGCAGGAAAGTTCTGGTCAGAAAATTATTGCCGTAGTAGACGAAAGCGGCATGTTCGCCAAGAATTTTCAGAATGCCG
Source organism: Cyclobacteriaceae bacterium (assembly GCA_958296015.1). Lineage (GTDB taxonomy): Bacteria > Bacteroidota > Bacteroidia > Cytophagales > Cyclobacteriaceae > JAJNNC01. The sequence continues at coordinate 3,564 of CATQIH010000020.1, read as the reverse complement.
GAGACGATAACATCATCTATGAGTATGTAAAAGAGCCTGTGGAAGAAGTAAAGTCAGAAATTTCTAACGGCTACCGCTATGGTTTGCTGTATATTCCTACCCTAGACCTGGAAGCACCCAAAGGTATCACGCTGTTTTCGGAAGGCAATCCCAGTATGTCTACTGTGTCTGACATCAAGCAGAAAATTCAGGGCATTATCAAAGATATCAAGCTGGAAAGATCAAGCATCAGCAAACATGCGCTGGCACAGCTGGAAACCAAACTGAACATTGCCACCATCAATCTTCAGGAAGATGGCACCGAACAGCAAGGAAGCTCGGGCACTTCTTCTATTGTGGGTTATGTGAGTGCTTTCCTTGTCTATGGCTTTATCTTTCTCTATGGTGCCCAGGTAATGCGTGGTGTGATAGAAGAGAAGTCTAACCGTATTGTTGAGATCATTATTTCTTCTGTGAAGCCTTTTCAGCTTATGATGGGCAAAATAGTAGGCGTGGCTATGGTTGGTTTAACGCAGTTTTTGCTGTGGATTGTACTCACATTTACAGTCTCAACCCTGGCATTCAGCTTTTTTCAAGCTGATTTTGATCCTGTACAGGCAAGTGTTATGACACAGCAGATAAGCCAGGACAAGGCGGCACAGGCAGACACGGTGGCGCAACTGGAAAATGCCATTGATACGATCAATATCCCCTTGATTGTAGGTTGCTTTCTGTTCTTTTTTCTGGGCGGATACCTGTTGTATGGTGCATTATTTGCAGCCATAGGCTCTGCTTCCGATAGTGATACTGATACGCAACAGTTTATGCTACCCATTGCAGCCCCGCTCATCTTTTCTATCATTACACTGGCTTCAGTGCTCAACGATCCCAACGGACCTATGGCTTTCTGGCTATCTATTATTCCGTTTACGGCTCCGGTCACCATGATGATGCGGATTCCTTTTGGCGTGCCTGTCTGGCAACTTGTATTATCTATGGTGCTGCTCATCGTTGGTTTTGTATTTACTACCTGGGTAGCCAGCCGGGTTTATCGCATTGGTATCCTCACGCATGGCACAAAAATCAACTACAAGACCATTGGCAAATGGCTATTCAATAGCCACTGATCGTAAGGGCACAAAATTTTGCCATGCACCCATACTAATAGCGGCAAAAATCGTTAATTTATCATATGGAACTGTCTTAACACCATACCCGTATCGCCAACGATCTCACTTCAATGCGTAATCCACTTGTACAAGGCAAAGTTGCTAATATCTACCAGAAGAAAAACACCCTAAGAATAATTATTCTGTTGATGGCTGCCGTTATTGGCACCATTTCTATCTATTATACCAATAGCCTGGTAGGCGAGCTGAAGAAGCGAGAAAAAACTTTCATCGACCTGTATGCCAAAACCATTGAAATGGTTGCCAACCAGGACAATGGTGATATTCCTTTTCTTTTTCAGGAAATTATCGTTCCCAACAACAACATACCGGTTATCCTTACGGATAATATGGGGAATTATCTGAACCACCGGAATATAGATATAGACGAATCGTATAGCGAAGAAAAGAAAGCGCGGATCATTGAAGAGGAACTGGAAGAAATGCGGGAAGCTTATCCACCCATTGAGATCGTGCTGAAGAACTCACAGACAGGCATGGTAGACAGTTTTCAGTGGGTGTATTATAAGAATTCGTTTCTGCTTGCGCAATTGCAATACTACCCTTACATCCAGCTTTCTGTTATTGCAGGCTTCGCGCTGCTGGCTTACATGATCTTTAGCTACTCCAGAACGGCCGAGCAAAACCGGGTATGGATTGGCCTGGCCAAAGAGACAGCCCATCAGTTGGGTACGCCTCTCTCTTCGCTGATGGCATGGCTGGAATACTTTCGGGCAGAGCCGGAGGTGTATGACCCGGATATTGTAAAGGAGCTGGACAAAGACATAGATCGTTTGCAGATGATCACCGCCCGTTTTTCCAGCATTGGTTCGGTGCCTGCCCTGAAAGAAGAAAACCTGGTGCAGGCCATAGCCAGCACAGTCAGCTACCTGCAAAACCGAATATCCACTAAAGTGAGCATGCGGCTTGATACCGATAATGAAGGCATTCTGGTGATGATCAACAAACCACTTTTCGACTGGGTGATAGAAAATATCTGCAAAAATGCCGTAGATGCGATGGGTGGCATTGGCAGCATTACTATCAGCATTACGCAGCAGAAGAATGATAAGGTAGCCATAGACATTACTGATACAGGGAAGGGTATCCCCAAATCCAGGATCAGCCAAGTATTTACCCCCGGCTATACCACCAAGCAACGCGGCTGGGGCCTGGGGCTTTCGCTGGCGCAGCGCATTGTAGAGCACTATCATAAAGGCAAAATCTTTGTGAAACATTCTGAACCGGAGGTAGGCACCACTTTTAGAATCTTGCTAAACACTGTACCACAGGTGAGTGGAAGAAAAGTTAAAATTGCAGCCCATATACCAGCCTAAAAGACAGAACAGCAGCCTGACCACTAAATTTCGGCGAAATAGGCTGTTCTGTTTGTACAAATATATTTTGCATAATATATTCGTAGTTGATTTGCATTGTCAACAGTTTGGTACTGATCTAAGCATCCTTCCTTGATACACATTGAGCACTATCTGATATTAAGCGCGTTTTTGATAAGCGTAGGGCTGGTCATTGTGATCATCAAGAGGAATATTATTGTGATACTCATGGGTATAGAGCTTATCCTGAATGCGGCCAATATCAACCTAATAGCCTTTAGCTATTATGACCCTGTGCTTATTCAGGGCCAGATGTTCTCCTTGTTTACCATTGTTATTGCAGCCGCAGAAGCTGCCGTGGCTATGGCCATTGCATTTAAGGTGTACAACTACTTTGCTACTTCTAATATTGATGAAATACACCACCTAAAAGGATGACAGACCTATGGACATAGAAGATGAGATCAAGCAAAAAAAGTTTAAAAGCCCATATCAAAAAGCGTCCATTAATTTGCTGTATACCAGCAACTGGGTATATTCTGCCATTAGTTCACTGCTAAAACCGCATCATATTTCCCCTGAACAATTCAATGTGCTGCGTATCCTCCGGGGGCGTTATCCTGACCCAGCTTCAGTGACGATACTCAATGAGCGTATGCTCGATAAAATGTCTAACGTCTCCCGCATTGTTGAAAAACTACGTCATAAAGAACTCCTCACCCGTACAGAATGCCCCGCCGACCGCCGGCAGGTAGATATCAATATCACGCAAAAAGGATTGGATCTACTCAATGAATTAGATGAAACCAACATCGAGACTGGCGCAGGTGCTATGGCAAACCTGTCGGAATCGGAAGCCGAAATGCTTAGTACCCTGCTCAACAAAGTAAGAGGCTAATCCTGTTTTTTTTACGGCTGCCTATAAACAAACTTTTGGCATGAAAGCTTAGGAACGTCAAATAAATAACATACTCGACTTCATTCTCTTCTAGCTTCAGTGGCATCGGCCATCCGACCCTTCTAGCTTCAGATTCTGAAGCTTATTACTTGTTGCTCCTTCTAGCTTCAGATTGTATCTG
>CATQIH010000019.1 GCA_958296015.1 Cyclobacteriaceae bacterium | reverse complement strand
CCGGTAAATGAGAAAGTAGTTTTCTTTTTGCCGGGTAATATTGAGTGCAATCAGCCCGCTGGAAATGTCTTTGTATGCTTGCGCGGGTTCATACATTTCGGGCAGTGCTTTGGTAAAAAACATTTTCTCACCCTTATAACGCTTCAGCCACACCACCAGGTTGTTGATTTGCCTGTCGTTGGGCACCTCCCCACTGCTGCTGATTTTGCCATCTAACACCAGTGAAAAACCTGTAGCTTTGAACAACTGCATCACGTCATCTGCGTTGGAGAGAACGCTACCCGCCGGGTCATTCTCTGTGTATAGCTTCTCGAGTAAGCTTATCTTCAAATTGTCAACCTCACTCTTATGTCTTAACTTTTCTCCATTTTCTTTGGAAGCAATGTTGGAAGAGATCAGGGCGGCCAGCAAATCCAGTGTAGTAAGCATCTCTACATTGGGGTGGTTAGATACCTTATGATGGCACGAGATCAGTCCCCATAGCTTGTTTTCCAGAATAATGGGCACAGACATAGAAGCCTCCACGCCCATATTGCCAAGGTATTCCAAATGCACCTTTGGCACGGCCCGCAGGTTGCAAGCACTCAGGTCGGTGAAGCTTCGGGTGAGCGGATTGATGATAGGAATAAGCCTGGCGGGCTTGTAATGAATGTCCGGTATCATACGGTAAGGATTGTGCAGGTACAACTCCCGCGACTGACGCGGAACGTCGGATGCCGGAAAACGCAGCCCCAGGTAAGGCACCATTTCTTCGGCACTTGCTTCGGCAATGACAGTGCCATTCCACTGTTTGTCAAATCTGTAGAGCATCACTTTGTCGAAGCCCGTCAGTTCCCTGATCTGATCGACGGCAATTTCTCCGATCCGGGTGACATTTTCGGCTTCCTGTAGCGCAAGGAATACCTTTTTGACCTTCTGGCTTGATTCCAGCAAAGAAGGAACTGCCTCCTGCGCGCTGGCTTCCTGTAGTTCTACCAAATAGTACTTATCATAGGTGTGAACTACTGCGGAGAACTGTGTCGACTTTTCGTGGCAGCGTAGCTTCAGGCTTAGCAGCATTCTTTCGGTAGAAGGCCAGTCTGCCAGCCGGGTCTGTAGCCTCTCCAGCTGGTCTTTATCGGCCAGCATGGTATCAAATGGCTGGTCAAGGAGCTGTTCCGGCGAGATGTCCAGCACGTCTGTTACATTTTCGCTTACCTGTATCACCTTCCAGGTATCTTTCTGTATACCCATGAGCAGTCCATGCGGCTGAATAGAATTGATAAAGTTGATGGGAATACTCCCACAAAAGTCGGAATCGTAATTTTTACTGCTGCTAACGGTATCTAAAGCCATCGTTATTTTTTGTTTACCCAACGCTCAAGTTTTTCAAAGGTATCATTTGCCGCCTGAATAATAATCTGGTCGTTGTTGAAATTTTCGCTAAAGGTTTGCAGGGCCAGTTGAAAGGTCTTCCAGCGTTTGCCCGTATCGCTGCCATAGCCACTAAAGAAACAAGCCCCATGCTCTTCGTCCAGGTTCAGGTGTTTTTTGAGGTTTTTGGCAATAAACCTGCCCCCCAGGGTAGATCCTTCCAGCACATACATGGCACCAAATGCCTGCTCCGGATTGGTTACCTCCGGCAGGTTCTTACATAGTTCAATATCTGAAACATGATAGGTGTCATTAATGTGTTCCATGTCTTTCAACATGCTTCTCACTTTTCGCCTGGATTCAAAATCGGGCAGATACTGTTTGAAGCCTGTGATTTTGTTGATATTTTCTTCCAGTGGTTGGAAGAAGCCATAAAAGGCACGCAATACCTTCAGATAATGTTCCTGCGTGATCGTGTCGGCGGTAAGTGGAGAGAGCAACGGGCTGCTTTCCAGGTGCTGGTGACTGGCAGCAGTAGCATGTTTGATGTTTTCTAAGATCATAATATCAATAATAAATAGCTTCGGAATCATCAACGCTTTTTCCTCAGCAAATTCGAAAAAGTACGGAATGACAAAGGTAACTTATGCCAGAACATACGTAAGTATTCTAAAAAAGATAGCCATTCTATTGCTCGTAACAAAAATAATGCAGTTCTAAAGCTTAGCATATATTTATGTAACTTTTTAGGAGCCATCCTGCCTTCTACTTCCTCCTGACACCCTTTATGGCCATCGTTGCACAGCCTGTGACGCCCGCATAAGTAGTCAATCAAAATTAATTACAAAACTACCTATTACCGGCTGCTAGTGCGCGTTTGTAACACGTTACAAACGCGTCCGGCGTGGAGCGCACTAGCAATTGTAATTTATTCTGAGCCAGTACTTAAGTTGCTCGATGCACGTGCGCTGGGCATCTCTACCCCTGTGGTGAGGTACGCTACACACGCGTTTTGGTCGTTCCTCCCCTGTGGTGGGGGTGCTCAACTCGAGCGTGTTGGTCGTTCCTCTACCATCTTCATATTGCATTACGCTACTAGCTCACTACTAGCTTCAGATTGTATCTGAAGCTAGAGGATCCCCCCCTACCTCTGAGGATATTGTGACCCATAGATAAGCTAAGAGTACGCTATTTGCATGATCAAAGTATGGGGCTTGTGGCCCACCATAAAGTCTATATATTGGCATACGCTGCCGTTGGTTACCTGAGCGTTGGTGCTACAATGCCGCAATCATTGCTGCCAGAGCTTCCAGCCACTGCTGGTCTATAACATCAAAGCTATTTAGCCGGTCGCTGTCTATGTCCAGCACCATTTGCACACGTTGGTTTTTGATTATAGGCACCACAATCTCCGACTGTGAGGCTGCGCTACAGGCAATATGCCCCGGAAACTGGTTGACATCAGGTACAATAACAGTGACTGCTTCGGCAAAAGCCTTCCCGCATACGCCCTTGCCATACCGGATGCGGGTGCAGGCCACAGGTCCCTGAAACGGCCCGAGTACCAGTTCTTCGTTTTCCACAAAGTAAAAACCTACCCAAAAGAACCCGAAAGCCTCTTTGAGTGCTGCGGCAATATTGGCCAGGTTGGCAATCAGGTTAGGTTCGTCCTGAATCAATACCCTGATCTGGGGCAACACCGCCTGGTATATTTCATTTTTTTCTCGCGTCTGTGGAATATATAACGCTTCTGCCATTGATATTCTTTTGTAAGTGAAAGTTTTGCGTCTGAATCACATTATACGTTTCTGCACATTTGTTGGTTTTTAATTCAGAAGGTAACTTCAAGCTTCCGATTTCTAAAGTTGTCAGAGATAAAAAGACATTACTCTTAATATTTTTAAGCATTGGGTTCACAGAGCAAACCTCTGAAAACATTCATCAGGTAACTTTGTTTAATGTTTTTCACGTATTATAAGGTCTAGGCTTACTTAAAAGGCTATCCACAGTTTCTTTAGTTTAATAACATAACCAATTTATGCGTACAAATTTCTTTTTAAACACCACACATCGAAAGCTGCTGACTACATCGCTTATCGCAATAAGCGCACTCCAGTTTTCTTGTAGTAATACTTCCGAACAGGCTTCAGAAGATCAGCCTATGTCTTCAAAGCTTACAGCGGCACCCGATAACGGTTCCATTACATTACCCGACGGCTTTAGCGCAGCCTTGGTGGCTGATGACCTGGGAAAAGCGCGGCACATTGCTGTGAACGACAATGGAGATATTTACATCAAGATGGGCGATGCCAGTCTGGAAAGTGATAGCAGTATCGTAGCACTAAGAGACACAACCGGAGATGGAAAGGCGGATATCAAGACCTTTTTTGGTAGCAAAGGTGGCGGTACCGGTATGGCTATCCATGACAATTACCTGTACTTTTCGTCAGATACGGCTGTCTACCGGCTGGCATTAAATAACAACGAACTTGTGCCATCCGGTGAACCTGAAACAGTGATCGGCGGTTTTCCTGAGCAGTCTCAGCATGCTTCCAAGCCTGTTACCTTTGATAATGACGGGCACATTTACGTTACCATCGGGGCACCTGCCAATGCCTGCCAGGAAGAGATCAGAACACCCGGTTCCCCCGGCCAAGACCCCTGTCCGCTGCTGGAAGATTATGCCGGCATCTGGCAGTTTGATGCCAATAAGCTCAACCAAAAACCTTCCGATGGCACCCGCTACGCTACCGGTATCAGAAATGCTGTGGCCCTGGACTGGGACAATAGCGTAGACATGCTGTATGCTTTACAACACGGGCGTGATCAGTTGAATACTTTGTGGCCTAAATATTTTGATGACAAAGCCAGTGCCGAATTACCTGCCGAGGAGTTCTTCCAGATACAGCAGGGCGATGATTTCGGATGGCCTTATTGCTTCTACAATCCCGAGAAAAAGCAAAAGCTCCTGAACCCTGAATACGGAGGAGACGGCGAAAAAGTAGGCAGATGCGAAGATGCCAAAGATCCTATCATGGCTTTCCCTGCACACTGGGCACCCAACGATCTGGTCTTTTACCAGGGTGATATGTTTCCGGGAGAATATAAAAACGGGGCTTTTATTGCTTTTCATGGTTCATGGAACCGTGCTCCCGAGCCTCAACAAGGATACAAGGTGGTGTACGTGCCTATGGATGAAAGCGGCAAGCCGTCTGGAAATTATCAACAATTTGCTGATCAGTTTGCCGGTAATGGTGGTACGGTAGCCAGTCCGTCAGATGCAGAGTTCAGACCAACCGGCCTGGCTGTAGGTTCCGATGGTTCGCTGTATATCACCGACGATCAAAAAGGGCGCGTTTGGAGGGTATTCTATGAGCCATCTAAAGTGGCTATGCGATAAATTTCAAACAAACGATTTATATTATTTGGTAAAGCCTGAAGTGATTGTAGTTTTAGGCTTTATTACACTAAATTTTTAACCTAAACTTATACAAAGAATTGAAAAAGCTATCAGTATTTGCACTTAGCAGCGTGGTTACTTTGCTGATGAGTTGCTCGGGCGGTTCTAACTCAGGCACCGCTACTAGCGACGCGCAAGAGAGGTCTGTAGAAAACCAGCCAGTTGCCACCGAGCCGCAAGGCCCTCCACAGGAAGTGACGCAAAAGGTTGAAGCAGGAAAACAAGTATATACGCAGTATTGCCTTGCTTGCCATCAGGCAGATGGCAATGGTGTACAAGGTGCATTTCCTCCTCTAAGCCAGTCAGATTGGGTCAATGGTGATAATACGCGCCTCATTACTGTGCTGCTCAATGGCCTGCAAGGTCCTATTGAAGTAAAAGGCCAGCAGTACAACAGCATGATGCCAACCCATAGCTTCCTGTCAGATGAACAGATTGCAGACGTACTCACCTATGTGCGCAATTCTTTTGACAACGACGGTGGAGAAATAACCCTGGAAGAGGTGAAGAAGACGCGCGATGCTGGAGCAGCAGACAACGAGTCTTCCAATTAGTATAGTGGCCTGTAAGTATGTATACGCTAAAATTAACCAGATAGAGAAATGCTCAGCGACAATGCATTTAATGAACCAGTGAAGATTACAGTGACTGGCGGTACCGTCTTATCCGGAAAACTCAACATGCCGGAAGATGCCAAAGCGATCATTATTTTTGCACATGGTAGCGGAAGCAGCCATCATAGTCCCAGAAATAAATTTATTGCTGAAGCGATGCAGCAGGAGAAGTTTGCTACTTTGCTGATAGACTTGCTCACTCCCGAAGAAAATGAAGGCAACGCACAATTTAGAGTGGATGATCTGGCACAACGCCTGCTTGATTTGAGAAGTTGGGTAGACCAGAATCCTTATACCGAGGCGATGTATACGGGAGTGGTAGCCACCAGTTCTGCAGCAGCAGCGGCTTTGATGGCTGTTACCCAGTCGCATGAAAGCGAAGGCAGCATCAGTTCGCTGGTATGTCGCGGGGGAAGGCCCGATGAGGTAATGTCTATCCTGGACAAAGTAGACATACCCGTATTGTTTCAGGTGGGCAGCAAAGATGCGGAAGGAATAGCTTCTAATAAAAGAGCCATCAGTCACCTGCCCGACAACTGTGAGCTGAAAATTATTGAAGGAGCTTCCCGTTCTTTTGAGGAAGAAGACAAGCTTGAAGAGTTTGCAGACAACGCGATAGATTGGTTCTTAAAAACCATTTAACCTGGTTATTCGTAAGATATACTATAAGCTAAGTAAGGGCTTATTTATTTTTTGTAAAATTTACAACTTTCAAACCTACCATCATGGAAAACCAAATTTTTTCAGAAATACACAAGTTAGGTCAGAGCGTATGGCTTGACTATTTGAGCAGAAAGATCATAGATTCGGGCGATATGAAAACCCTGATTGACGATATCGGTATTCGCGGTTTAACTTCTAACCCTGCTATCTTTCAACAGGCTATCAGTGAAGCAGATTATTACGACAAAGATATTGAAAAATTTGCCAACGAAGGGCTGGATAGTAAAGCCATCTACGAACGCCTAGCTATCAGTGATATTCAGCGGGCTGCGGATCTTTTCCGTCCGCTGTATGATGAAGGCAAAGGAGCCGATGGCTATGTGAGCCTGGAAGTAGCCCCTGATTTGGTAAGAGATACAGAAGGCACCATCAAAGAAGCCAAATACTTGTGGAAAGAGGTAAACCGGCCCAATGTGATGATCAAAGTGCCAGGTACTAAAGAAGGTATACCTGCTATCACACAACTGCTGGCCGATGGTATCAATATCAACGTAACGTTGCTGTTTAGCATAGAACGCTATCGTGAGGTGGCAGAAGCTTATCTAGATGGTTTACAACTTCGTTTGGATCGTGGTCAGCCCATAGACAGTGTAACCTCAGTAGCCAGCTTTTTCCTGAGCCGTATTGATGTGCTGGTTGATCCTATGCTCAAAGACATCATCAAAACAAATCCTGACCGCGCTGAAAAAGCTAAGTTTGTGTTGGGGGAAGTTGCCATAGCCAGTGCTAGAAAAGCCTACGAAGTATTCGAAGAGGTGTTTTCCAGCGAGCAATTCAGTAAGCTTGCACAGCATGGTGCTACCCGCCAGAGAGTTCTTTGGGCCAGCACTGGAAACAAAAATCCTGACTACGACGAGTTGAAATATGTCAATCCGCTTATTGGTGCCTACACGGTAAACACCATGCCTGAGAAGACGCTGGATATTGCCAAAGAGAAGGCCGTACCGGCAGATACCATCTCGCAAAACATGTCCCATGCCAACCAGGTCTGGAAAACCTTGCCTGAACTGGGGATTAGCACTGAAAGTGTGGCTGATCAGCTGGAAAAAGAAGGCGTAGAGAAGTTTAGCGAGCCTTTCACCAAACTACTGGATGCTATAGAGGAGCAAAGAAAAGCCCAGGTATAAGTTTTCACACATTTTGTAAATATATGAGCGTTATCGGTTAAGCCTGGTAACGCTTTTTTTATGCGTAGAACGTCTGATCTTTCGATATTGGTTGACATATCACTTTTTAACAAAATAGCTATACCACGGTACATTGCTGGTTTGTGGGACCGCGCCAAGAAGGCATAAACCAGCGTATAGAAGCCGTGCGTCGTGTCCTACAGTACACTACGGTACATTTGCCTGAAAGTGGGCTGTGGGACCGGGCCAAGGCGGCACGGGCCGACCGCGCGGCGGACCGTCCGGCACGGGGTGCCCCGCACAGCCCACGGCTTCCACACCCCGGTTTGTGGGACCGGGCCACGGCGGCACAAACTGGAAATGTACCGTAGTATAGTCCTACAGTTTACTTTTATGCAAATGTACCGTATAGAAAACGGCATAAAAAAGCGTTGGCGAGCGGTAAGCTATAGGAAAGTGTATGGTAATTCGTTTAATTTATGGATTGTCGGTATTTTCGCAGCTAAAACTTCAAAGCGGCTTAACAAAAAGATTCATGTTAGACACCTCAGCAGGCACCACAGCAACACAACAACGCAAAGAGTTATTCGGACATCCGATAGGCTTGTATATTCTGTTCTTTACCGAACTGTGGGAAAGATTTTCCTACTACGGCATGAGAGCCTTATTTGTGTTATTCCTGACTGCTTCGGTTTCTTCAGAAAACCCTGGCTTTGGTTGGTCAGATAGTGAGGCACTGTCGCTGTATGGCTGGTATACCATGTTGGTGTATGTAGCGTCTATCCCTGGAGGAATATTAGCTGATAAAGTTTTTGGCCAGAAGAAAATGGTTGTTTTCGGAGGCATTCTCTTGTGCCTGGGGCACGGTGTGTTGGCTATTGAAGCAATGTGGGCCTGGTATACGGGTATATCGCTGATCATTCTTGGAGTGGGCGGGCTAAAGCCCAATGTCTCAACGATGGTAGGAGGGCTGTATAAGGAGCATGATGAACGAAGGGATATCGGTTTTACAATTTTCTACATCGGCATTAATATCGGTGCTTTTCTGGCTGGTTTGATCATTGGCCCACTGGGCGAAAAGGTGAACTGGCACCTGGGTTTTGGCCTGGCCGGCGCCGGTATGGTGCTAGGGCAAATTATCTTTATTTGGGGTACCCGCTATCTCAAAGGTATAGGCGAAGTAGATACAGGTGAGCATACCCTTGAATCCGACGATGTGCAGGAACCTCCTTACTTCAAGAAACTTTTTTCCAACACCACGGCACTTATGGCAAATGCTATTATATTTTTGGCAGGTTTGGCTTTAATTTTTTATGGAAATATAGGATATGGTTTACTGGTTGCCGGCGTATCCTTCTTCGTGGGTTTCTTTGTGGTGATGCTCAGCGAACTGAATAGGGTTGAAAAAGACAGGATCATCGTACTGCTTTTGAGTTATGTGATCGTCATCGTTTTCTGGGGAGCTTTTGAGCAGGCAGGCGGACTGATGAATATCTATGCCAAGGAAAAGACAGATCGGATTGTCAGCGTACTAACGTTAGATGTTATCTTCGGTACAGCGGTGGTACTGCTGCTGTCCAGAGGGCTTTGGGTACAGTTTAGGCAAAAGTCGCAAGGATTGTATTGGTACATAGGAGCTGTGTTTTTATTAGTGGTTTTTCTGTGTTTGCGATACCTGGTGTTTACCCATCCGGGTGCCGATATTAATGCAGGATATTATCAGATACCAGCCACTGTATTTCAATCTGTCAACTCATTTTTCATATTTACTTTAGGTACATCCGTAGCTTTCTATTGGTACAACAGGAAAATGAAGGGAAAAGAGTCAAGCTCTTTGTTCAAAATGGCTACCGGTGTGATTGTAATGGGGCTGGGCTTTACCTTTATGAGTATTGCCACCAAACAGTGGGCAGCAGATGGAAGCTCTGCCATGTACTGGCTCATCCTGGCATATATGTTTCATACAACCGGTGAACTGTGTGCCTCGCCTGTGGCCATGTCATTCATTACCAAGCTTGCCCCAGCCAAATATGTCTCTATCATGATGGGGTTTTACTTTGCCGCCACAGGGTTTGGCAACAAACTGGCAGGCGAGCTGGGAGAATTATCCACCAAAGCAGGTGAGTTTGAGGTGTTCACAGGAATTACCATATTCTGTGTCGCTTTTGGCTTGCTGGTCATTGCGTTCTTAAAACCTCTGAAAAGGTTAACGCATGGCGCGGAAGACGCACAGCCGCAAGGTGAAGGATTAGCCGTTGAAGGAGAAGGCAATCGTTGAAGATACGCCTACTGTTTCTACAGAAAGCAAAACCCTGCAAAAACTTATGCTGATGCATCAAAAGCCTTTGGAGGGTTCGCTAAATAGTTTATGTAGTGTATATTGCTAAAGGAGTGTTTACTGCTCAATGGTTTCTGTTAACGCAGCAGCACGTTTGCTGGCCTTATAAGGAATGTTGAGTGCCTTTCTATAAAAATCAACCAGTTTTTGGCTTTCATGATCCCAGGACAGCTTCTCGATCACCCTATGATAGCCAAACTCACCCATCTCTTTGCGCTCTTGTTCGTGATCCAGCAACCAAAGGATTTTCTCTGCAAAATCTTGGGTATCACCTGGCCTGGCATACAGCGATGCTTTCTGAGCAGAAGCTTTTCCTTCCTTCAGGTCATACTGCACGATAGACTTCTTTAACGCCATGTATTCCATGATCTTGTTCATGGTAGACAAGTTGTTCATCTCTGTTGGTTTGTCCGGGTTGACGCACACATCACAGGTATTGAGTACATCTACTAGTACTTCGTCGCTCACGCGGCCATAAAAGTCCACATACTCACTCAGGTTCATTTGAACAGTGAGCTGCTGGATTTCTTCCAGGGACGTTCCTCCACCAACAATGGCTACCTGTACATCATCTCTTGTTTTGACCATATGCTGAATAGATTCCAGCAACAGATCCAGCCCTTCCTGCACACCAATCACGCCTACGTACCCGACCAGGTATTTTCGACCCTTTTTGTATTTCACATCTCCGGCAGTAAGCTTTAACCTTTTCAGGCTCGGGCCGCTTCTTACTACCTGTACTTTACTGGCTGCCATGCCACCTCTGCGGACTGCAATCTCTTTGTAAGACTCATTGGTGGCAATACTATAATCGGCTACTTTGAAAGTGAGTCGCTCAAAGAAGGTCATCATATGGTAGAACAACCCTTTTTTGTTGAACTTGGCAAGATACAGTTCGGGATTGATATCATGGTGGTCAAATACATATTTAACCCCAAAAAGCTTGAAAGGAATAGCCGTCAGAAAGATCAAATCCGGCGGATTACAGCCGTGGATGATATGAAATCTCTTTTTAAGAAATATCTTAAGGCTCAGTCTGAACTCCCAGAAAATAGCGGTAGAATATTCCAGCAAATACCCCAAAGCACCACTGCCTTCCAGCGGGAGCGGGTGCCGGTAGATATCGATGCCATCAATCTGCTCGAAGCGTTTGGTGTAGCCTTTCATCTGCGGGCAGATGATAGAGACATCTGCACCCTGCTCTTTGAGCGTACTGGCTTCCTGCCATACCCTTCTGTCGAAGGGAGCAGGCAGGTTTTCTATCACAATAAGTACATGCTTACCAGCAAATTCCGACATAGTTATCTTCTGTTGTACGTTGTTTGTCTATTCTGACCAGGTCGATGATGGTTTTATCAGCACCCAGATTGCTGACGGCCTCTTTGAACTCAGGCGACTTATTGCCTAGCACAATGACATCAGAAGCATCAATGACTTCCTGAATAGACTCTTTCAGCACTTTGGCAATATGCGGAATATGGCCCGTCAGGTAATCTTTGTTCTTACCCATCAGTTTGGACAACAAAATATTGCTGTCGTAGAGCGATAGGGAATATCCTTTGCCGATCAGCGTCTCAATGAGTTCTACCACCGGACTTTCGCGCAAATCGTCGGTACCGGCCTTGAAAGCAAAGCCCAGGAAGCCGACTTTTTTCTTTTCTGTTCCCAAGATCAGTTGCAAACCTCTTTGAATCTGGTTTTCATTGCTGGGCAGCAGGCTGTTTAGCAGTGGCGTAGTAACGTCCAGTGTTTTGGCTCTGTAGTTTAGGCCCCTTACATCTTTGGGCAGACAGGAGCCACCAAACGCAAAACCCGGCTTCATATAGTAAGGGGAGAGGTTCAGCTTTTTGTCGCTGGACACTACCTCCATCACTTTGTGCCCGTCTACGCCCAGTTCCTTGCAGATGTTGCCTATTTCGTTGGCAAAAGTCACCTTGACGGCATGGAAATTATTGTTGGCATACTTGATCATTTCCGATTCCTCCGGCTTGAGTGCAAACACCGGAGCATCGATGTCTTTGTACAGTTCCATCAGTTGCTCCTCACTTTGTTTGCAGGTAGTACCGATCACCGTATAAGGAGGATGCCAGAAATCTTCAATGGCGGTGCTTTCGCGCAAAAATTCAGGGTTGGAAGCCACTCCAAAACCCACACCATGCTTCCTACCAGAGATATTCTCGATAATCTCAGCACACTGTTTGATAGTGCCGGGAATAACGGTGCTGCGGATCACCACCGTATGAAACTCATCCTTGTGTTTGAGCGATTCGGCAATTTCCTGACATACCCTGTAGATATAAGTCAGGTCAATATTACCGTTGATCTGGCTGGGCGTACCCACGCAGATAATAGAAATATTGGTTCTGCTGATGGCATCATCAATGTCCTGGGTAGCGTAAATGCGAGACTCCCGGATACCTTCATGAATATACTCATCGAGGTCTTTTTCTACGATAGGAGACTTACCGCTTTTAATCAGGTCAACCTTTTGCTTGTTCACATCCACGCCTACCACCTGATGGCCTAGTTTTGCAAAACAGGCACAAGAAACGGCTCCGACATAGCCTAAACCAAATATGCTGATTTTCATTTTAAAATAGTTAATGATAAAAAATGATTTGAATTATGGACTGGTTAATATGCATTTTCTTCACCCCGGACGGCATTCCAGACGGTTTTAAATATAATTTTAAGGTCAAGGGATAAGCTCCAGTTTTCCAGGTACCAGTTATCGTAAATTACGCGCATTTCCATCATGGAATTGTCTTTGGTCTCACCTCTGAAACCGTTAACCTGTGCGTAACCGGTGATACCGGAGTTGATAAAATGCCTTATCTTAAAGTTGTTGATCGATTCTGAATACTCTTCTGTGTGCTTCAGCATATGCGGACGAGGCCCAACTACTGACATATTACCAATCAATACGTTAAAGAACTGAGGGAGTTCATCAAGGCTTGTCTTTCTCAAAAAGCTTCCTATCTGGGTAATACGGGAATCTTGTTTTTCTGCCTGCTTATGTTCTAACTCTGCATTCACTTTCATGGTACGGAATTTATAGCACCAGAAAGGCTTGCCATTTCTTCCTGATCTGAGCTGCTTGAAGAAAATAGGCCCTGAAGAATCCAACGTGATTGCAAGTGCGATGGGTGGGATGACAAAAGGAAACAGGAAAAAGATAACCAAAGAGGAAAAAGCCACATCAAAAATTCTTTTTACCTGGCGATTGAAAAAAAAACGCAGTGGCTCTCTTCTAGGTGTCACAATAGGAATTTTGCCATCATCAAACAAATGTGTGTCCAGCTTCTTCTGTTTTAAGCCACCCACATCCTGTACTAAGCCAAAATAAATGTAGTTGGTGTCTGCAAACTGTGCTATTTCCCTTACATATTCAATATGATTAGGCAAAGCATAGTACATTTCGTCTATATTTTCCCGCAGACAGTAATCCTTCACATCTCTGAGACTTCCACGCAGCAGCGGGGATACGTCCGGGCTAAAGAACCGGTCATCGAAAAAACCCATAAACTGGTAGGCCAGCGATTTGTTAGTCGTAAAAAACTCGTGCAGGTTACGACCAGATTCGGTATAACCAATAATGATTACCCTCTTTTGATGAATGTCTAGGTTACGATATCGTCTGTAGAGACCCAGCAGGATGGCCTTGACCAGGCTTACAGTGATCAAACTACCTAGATAAGTGTATGCTAAAAAAGATATGGGATACTGATAGGCTTTGAAACCATACAGGTATATGGCAATAATAAGTACATGGAAAATGAAAGCAAGCAGGGTAGTATAGAGAATCCGGCTGACCTTCCCCAGGTTCTCCGGCAGATATACTTCGCTGAACAAAGATGATACAACCCAGGACAGGATGAAGATGGCCATCAGTGAAGCATAGTAATTCTGTAGGTCGGCATGAAACCCATAGACCAATACGTAAGCAGCTTTAAAAGAAAAAGCAATCAGTACTGCATCCAGCAGCAGCAGGAAAATCACCAGGGATTTTGAATAGCGGCTCTTTTTTAGTCTGTTTAAAAAGTACATTGCTTTATTGAGTTAAATAACATGCATATGTAATCTTATATACAATTTTGTGTAAAATTATTACGGTTTAAATTTAAAAACAAGAAAAAGTTAAATTAAAAATTGATATTATTATACCTAAATCTTTTTTAAAGATGCTTTTGCTGTTATATATTACTTTGCAAGATACAACAATAGTCTGAGTGATAGAGGATACAAATGCCTGTATTGGTTGCTAGTAGCCACAAAACAGTATACAGCTTCAATACGAGTGCCACTTGTGTTGATTCTCAGAAAATTTCCGATAAAGTGACTTTTTATTTGTAAAATACCCTTTCAACGTAAGCGATCACTCTGTTATGGAATACCAAAAGGGTAAGCAACTGAGGTGAAACGTCGCATCGTAGGGTGTTTTCTTATTTTGAGAATAGTGCGAAGCCTTAAAAAAAAAGAAAGGAAGCCTTTGGGATTTAAAACTAAGGTAATACTTTTGTACCACAATTTGAATGTCCGGTTGTGTAATGGTAGCACAGAAGATTTTGGTTCTTTTAGTCAGGGTTCGAGTCCTTGCCGGACAACATTCTATCCCGACTCACAGTCGGGATTAGTTTTTTCAACAGCATATTTGTCTTCCGAAAATTTACTTCCTTATGGCTCCCGTCAAAATTTTTTCTGGCACATCAACGCTTTATCTTGCCGAAAAAATTGCCCAGGAATACGGCCAGTCTTTGGGTGAAGTAAGTATCGAAAAATTCAGCGACGGAGAGATTTCCACACACTTTGTTGAATCGGTGAGAGGTTGCGATGTATTCTTGATCCAATCCACCTTTTCTCCTACCGACAATCTGATGGAGCTATTGCTGCTGATCGATGCGGCCAAAAGAGCCAGTGCGCAAACCGTAACAGCCGTGGTGCCTTATTTTGGATATGCCCGCCAGGATCGTAAAGACAAGCCCAGAGTAGCCATCGGGGCAAAAATGATTGCCAACCTTTTCTCTGCTGCCGGTGCCGACAGGCTAATGACCTGTGACCTTCACGCCGGGCAGATTCAAGGGTTCTTCGATTTTCCGGTAGATCATTTTACGGGCAGTATTATCTTTGTGCCTTACCTGAAATCTATTCCGCAGGAGAACCTCATCTTTGCCTCGCCTGATGTGGGAGGGGTGAAACGTACCCGTAACTTTGCGCAGTATTTTCAGGCAGATATGGTGGTGTGCGACAAGCAGCGCAAACGTGCCAACGAAGTGGTCAGTATGCAGGTGATTGGAGAAGTGGACGGCAAAGATGTGGTGATCGTAGATGACCTGGTAGATACGGCGGGTACCCTTTGCAAAGCAGCATACGTGCTGAAAGAAAACGGTGCCAACTCTGTGAGAGCTATCAGTACCCACGCTGTACTTTCCGGTAAAGCTTATGAAAATATTGAAAATTCTGTGCTGGAAGAATTGGTGGTAACAGATACTATTCCATTAAAAAAAGAATGTTCCAAGATCAAAGTATTGTCAGTAGCCGCGCTTTTTGCCGGTGCTATTAAAAAAATACATGATCACGAGTCTATAAGTCCTTTATTTATTTCAAAATCCAGATTTTAATCAATTATTACTTAACTTATTTATGAAAACTATAGAGATTATAGGGTATAAAAGAGCAAATCTCGGTAAGAAAGAGTCTGCCAGGCTTCGTACTGAAGGGTATGTGCCTGGTGTGTTGTACGGAGGAGATACACAAGCGCATTTCTATGCCCCCGTCATTCTTTTCAGAGACCTTGTTTACACACCCGACGCACATTTTGTAAACCTAAACATAGAAGGCGACGAATACCGATGTATCCTACAGGATATTCAGTTTCATCCGGTTAATGAGATGATCCTGCACGCGGATTTTCTGGAACTGCACGAAGGGAAAATTGTAAAAATGAGTGTGCCTATCAAGCTTTCCGGTACTGCTCCGGGTGTAGCGCGTGGCGGTACGCTGATGTTCAAAAGAAGAGCCTTGCAGCTAAAGGCACTCCCCAAAGACATGCCTGAGCATATCGATGTAGATATTTCTTCTCTTGATTTTGGTAAATCAGTGAAAGTATCAGATGTGAAAGCAACCCATTACGTCATACTCGACAATCCGGCCAACTCTATTGCCGTAGTAGAAATACCAAGAGCACTTAGAGGAAAGTCAGCAGATGATGAAGCTACTGAAGAAGATGAAGTGGAAGTAGGAGAGGGAGAAGCTGAAGCTGAAGCTTAATATTGAGATAACTGCCTACGAATCCTGTCCTCAGCTGAGTACAGGATTTTTTTTGTTTACCATATATTTATGAAATACCTGATTGTTGGCCTGGGCAACCCCGGCGCAGAATATGAGCTTACCCGACACAACATCGGTTTCCTGACCCTAGACCGCCTGGCAGACCAGCAGGGCCTCCAGTTCCAAACCGGAAGACTGGCAGAGGTATGCGACTTTAAACACAAAGGCCGCAGTATGCATTTGGTGAAGCCTAATACGTACATGAACCTGAGTGGCAAGTCGGTCAATTACTGGTTGCAGGAATTGAAGATCAGCAAAAGCAACTTGCTGGTAGTTACTGATGATATTGCTTTGCCTTTTGGTAAGCTAAGAATGCGTCCTAAAGGCTCAAGTGCCGGGCACAACGGACTAAAAAATATTGAAAGCCTCACTGGCGGACAAGATTATGCCCGACTCCGATTTGGTGTAGGCAATGATTTTCCTAAAGGCAGACAGGTAGATTTTGTGCTGTCTAGTTTTCCACAGGAAGAACTCAACGAGCTTCCCGAACTGATGGATAAGGCAGCAGAAATGGTGCTCTCTTTTGCTACTGTGGGCATAGAAAGAACCATGAGCCAGTACAATGACTGATCTGTTCAGTCCTACTGTCAGGCTGTATTTATTTGTTTTAAAGCTTCTTCGGGTGTAAAAACCGGTAGCTGACAGGTCTTATGATAGCATACATAGATCGTTGTTTTTCCATCGATGGCATGGCGGTCTGTAAGCAGTGGAAGATTACTGCTTTCAAAAGTACCTTGAACAACTTTGAAGGGCAGGTATTCCTGCTGCAACCTCAGCGCATGGGTATGAAATTCGGGACCAACAATGGCTACTTCTGCCAAAGTGCTGGCCGCTTCTGTGGCAAAACAAGCCCAGTGGGTGAGATATACAGGTTCCTGGATGAGCAGGTCCATCACTTTTTGCAACATATTTTCAGCCAGATGCAAGTAGGTTGTATGATCTAATACAGTACCTAATTTATACAAAGCACGAGCGATGGCACTGTTGGAAGACGGTATCACATTGTCGAAGAGTTCTTTTTTACGAGCAATCAGTGCAGAAGCGGTGTCATCGGTAAAGTAAAAAAAGCCTTCCGCTTCATCAAAAAAGTGCTGCAAAGTATACTCAGCCAGCGTTTGGGCAAGTTGCAGCCATTGTTCATCAAAGTTTACCTGGTAGAGGCTCACCAGCCCATCGATGACAAAGGCATAGTCTTCCAGATAAGCCGGTAGTTTAGCCTGACCGTTTTTGAATGACCGGAACAGTCCGCTATCTTCTCTGATCAGGTTGTTTTTGATAAAAGCCGCATTATTGACAGCCAGCGCGAGTATTTCTTTTTTTTGCAGGGCGGCATAAGCGTCAGCAAGCCCTTTGAGCATCAGGCCATTCCAGGCAGTGAGTATCTTATCATCCAGGCCCGGGCGGGTTCTTTCGGAACGAGCGTGATGGAGTTTTTGCTTGCTTTTTTGCAGTAACTGCTGAAAATCATCCACTAATAGGCCGTGTTTCTCTGCAAACTCTTCCGTGGTATCCTTGGTATGTAGTATGTTTTGTCCGTTTTCCCAGTTGCCTGCTGCTGTCACCTGGTAATATTCTGCGATAAGTAGTGCAGCATCTTCTACCAATAAACCGGTAAGTTCATTGTGCTGCCAGACATAGTATTTACCTTCCTCTCCTTCGCTATCGGCATCCAGGGCACTGTAAAATCCCCCTTCCGGGCTGGTCAGTTCGGCTTTTACAAAGTCAACCGTTTCTTCCAGCACCTTTCTGTAAGTAGCTTTTTTGGTCAGTGTATACGCTTCTGCATACAGGCTCAGAAGCTGGCCGTTGTCATACAGCATCTTTTCAAAATGTGGGGCAAACCATACGCCATCAACAGCATACCGGGCAAAGCCGCCGCCCAACTGATCATAGATCCCTCCGGCAGCCATCTTATCCAGGGTGAGCAAAACTTGCGACAAGGCTGCCTCTGTATGAGTCATCGCATAATAGCGCAGCAAGAAGAGCCAGTGGCTGGGCATAGGAAATTTGGGTGCCCGGTTCAGGCCACCTTCCTGCAAATCGAAGTTTTTTGAAAATTGCTGATATACAGTGTCAACTTGTTTTCTCAGTATCTCTTTGTCCAGCACACCGCCAGCCGGTTGTAGCCCGTAGCGCTGCACTTCGCTCATCGCAATACTTTGCACAAAACCGTCTGCGGATGCTTCCAGCTCCTGCCTGGATTCGGTGTAGGTACGTGCTACATTTTGTAGCAGACTAAGCCAGTTGGGCTTGGGAAAATAGGTGCCGCCGTAAAAAGGTTTCTGCTCGGCAGTAAGGAAAACGTTGAGTGGCCAGCCGCCCTGCATACCCATCATCTGCACGGCTTCCATATAGATCTGGTCCACGTCGGGCCGTTCTTCACGGTCTACCTTGATGTTGATAAAGTGCCGGTTCATATAGTCCGCCACGGCTTCATCTTCAAAGCACTCCTTTTCCATCACGTGGCACCAGTGGCAGGCAGCGTAGCCGATGCTCACCAGGATAGGTTTATCTTCAGTGCTGGCTTTGTGTAACGCTTCGTCGCTCCACGGAAACCAATCTACCGGGTTATGGGCATGTTGCAGCAGATACGGACTGGTTTCCTCTGCCAGCCGGTTGGATCTTTTGGTATTCATAGCAGCTGTTTTTTCATGGATGCAATTTCCTGATCAACATTGATCTGGTTACTTAATTGTTCCAGCTCCTGAATTGTTTGTTTTAAAAATTGCTGATGTTTCTCAGAGCCTGGGTGAAAGGGGCGGTGTTGGATTGCTTTGGATAGCCGTTCCCACTTTTTCAGAAAGTCGAAGGTATCTTTGTCCAGCAGCACGTCACAGAATTTTTCCCAGATATAAGCTTCTGCCACCTTACTGGGATGCAACATATCGGCATCGTAGTAGCGATAATCTCTCAGCTCATCCATCATCACCTCATAGCTGGGAAAATAGTAGACTTTATCCGGATATCGTTTTTGTATCACATCGGTAGCCACTCGCAAGGTAGCTTTGCTGGCACTGTTTTGCACCAGCGTATCTTTGAGATGCCGCACCGGACTTACCGTAAAAATAAATTGTAGGTCAGGGTTGAACGTAAGAACAGCCGATAGCAGTTGCTCGAACCGCTGCACGATCTCTTCTACCTCGAGCATTCGCTTGTTGAAAACATTGGCGGGCATCTTATGGCAGTTGCTTACAATCATCTGATCTTCCAGCCTTTCGTAGCTAAAAGCAGTGCCCAGCGTGATGATCAGGTATTTGGCAGAAGCAAGGTAATGATGCGTGCTGCTGATGACCTGCGTGATATTGGCCTCGAGTGCCTCTTTGCTGCCAGCCGATAGGGAAGAGTGAAATTTGTAATTAAAAAAGATGCCGTTCCTTTCCAGGTAAGTTTCTTCGGAAGGCATCGTCTTGTTAACCGTATCGTGAATAAGCCGAAACAAGGCAGCCGGGTTGTAGATGGTGCCAAACGGATTGACGTAGGCGTTAAATTTATTTTCTTTTAGCTGCTGACCAATGACCAGCGCAAAGCATGAACCTACGGCAAGCACAGGTGTAGTTAGGCTGACCTTGTGCGCAGCAGGAGGAATATGGACCGGAGTAGTAAACATGGTAAATAAGTAAGGTCAGGAAAAACAGTAATTATGACACAAAAAAAGTGCTCTCTTTCGGGAGCACTTGATGGTTTAGTATACAAAGTTGCTTATCCTTCTACTACTTTCAGCGCAACTTCGTGTTTCACTTCTTTGTGCAAGTCTATCTCAGCGGTATAATCGCCCAGCGATTTGATCTCTTCATTGATCGATATTTTCTTACGGTCAATGTCAAAGCCTTTGGCCTTCAGTGCATCGGAAACCTGTAGGGTAGTGATCGCACCGAATATTCTGCCGCTCTCGCCTGCTTTGGCCGGAATCTCAAGCACAGTATTGCCAATGTTGTCAGCAATATCCTGAGCATCTTTTCTGATCTTGTCTGCTTTGTGTGCAGCCTGTTTTACATTTTCCTCTACCATTTTGCGGTTGGAAGGAGTAGCGATCAGTGCAAAGCCCTTGGGAATCAGGTAGTTTCTTCCGTATCCCGACTTTACATCAATGATATCATTTTTGTAGCCTAGGCCCTTAATATCTTCTTTTAATATAATTTCCATGAGCGGTTATTTTGATGAATCGGTAACATAAGGTAGAAGTGCCAGGTGACGTGCTCTCTTCACTGCCTGGGCTACTTTTTTCTGAAACTTCTGGCTGGTACCAGTGATGCGGCGTGGAAGAATCTTGCCCTGGTCGTTGACAAACTTCAACAAAAAATCAGGGTCCTTGTAGTCGATATATTTAATACCGGCTTTCTTAAAACGGCAATACTTTTTGCGTACTTCCTGTTTGTTGCTGTGAATAGGTTCGTTCTGTAAACTCATGCTGCTGACTCCTCCTTAGTCTCTTTTTTGTTTTTCTTAAATTCTCCTTTTCTTCTTCGTTCGCTATACTCAAGGGCGTGCTTGTTGAGCATGACGGTGAGAAAGCGCATCACGCGTTCATCCCTTCGGTACTCAATCTCAAAGTTTTTGATCAGCTGAGTATCAGCCTCGAACTCGATCAGGTAATAAAACCCCGTAGACTTATGCCCGATAGGATAAGCCAGTTTTTGCAAGCCCCAATTTTCTTCATTAAGAATCTCAGCTCCGTTATCTCGAAGATAAGTGGAGAATTTGGTGGCAGCATCCTTCATCTGATCTTCAGACAAAACGGGATTTAAAATGAATACTGTCTCGTAATTTTTCTTAAAATCCATTATAATGTTTGATTTTATTAAAGAGTTGCAAAAGTACACTATTTTTGGTTTTAACAAAAGCCTCTTTTAAATCGTTTTGTCCTATAAACCAACTAGATAACATATGTGTGGACGATATAGTATAGGCCCCGACCTAGCACAGATTGCCAAACAACTTGAAGCAAAAATACCAGAAGGCTTTGCACCCAGGTACAATGCCGCCCCTACGCAGGCGTTGCCGGTAGTAACAGCCAAGCAACGGGGGCAGGTGCAGTGCTTCGGCTGGGGTATTGTTCCGTTTTGGGCCAAAGATCAGCCTAATCCAAAACGCCTAATCAATGCACGTGCCGAGACCATCCATGAGAAAGCAACTTTCAAGCGTATCTTTGAGCATCAGCGGTGCCTGATACCGGCCGATGGTTATTATGAGTGGAAGAAAACCAAAGAGGGAAAAGTACCCCACCGGATTGTGCTGAGCGACCGGCAGCCGTTTGTGTTTGCTGGCATATGGAGTACGCACCAGGGCGAAAAAGACGAGGCGGCTTCGGATTTTTGTATCATCACTACGGAAGCTCCGGCATCCATCGCCCATATTCACGATCGTATGCCTGTGATACTAGACCAACAGTACTGGGATTTCTGGCTGAGCGACACCGAAGATGCACAGGGACTGCAACAAATGCTACAGCCGTATCGCGATGAGGCACTGAAAGCTTTTCCCATAGGCAAGGGAATCAACCAGGTGCAAAATGATGAGCCAGGACTTTTAACTGCCATTAACTCAAAATAAATGTATCTGACAGACAAAGAACTCAGCTACCTGTCGAATACAGACTTTTTGTCTACAAAAAGAGTGATACAGCAAAAGGTGAATCAACTACTGGTGGAGACGGAAGAAAAAATGAAAGTAGCGATCCGGCAGCGGGAAGTGACCGTGCCTGCCAGGGTGCAGCATCAGGCTGGAAAAATATCCAGGGGAGAAAACTACCACGGCCTGCCTTATCAACTGCTTGATTTTCCGAGGCTCTTCTCGCGTGATGATGTTTTTGCTTTCCGCACGATGTGCTGGTGGGGAAATTTTTATAGTGTAACATGGCATTTGCAGGGAAAGTCGTGGCAGGCATTGCAGCCACATATCCAGAAAGCGCAGCACGTACTGAGAGAAGAAAAAGTGTTTGTCTGTGTGCATGATACGCCCTGGGAATATCACCGGCAGGAAAACAACTTCTTGCCTGTGGAGGCTTTTACGGGAAGTGCACTTCACCAACATTTTGAGGATATGCCTTTTATGAAGTTTGCCCGGTTTCTGCCACTTGAGAAGGGAGATCAGCTACCTGTATTTGCGTTGAAGTTTTTTAAGAAAATGAATGCTTTGATGCAGGCATAATTTTCTGAATATCTTATAATTTTGTTGGGTTTCACCGTTAAAGAAACAAAAATCAATTAAAGAAACATGAAGTTACTCTTATTTTATGCGCTGCTTTCTCTTTCTGTGGCTTCTATGGCCCAGGAAAGAATTGTACCAACAGACAGTCTGATCGGAAAAGGTGAAGTAAAGGATGGGAAAAAAGTAGGGCGTTGGCTATTTCTGAACCAAAGCGGTGAAATGGCGCAACGGGGTCAGTATGAAAATGGCAACAAGGCTGGCAAATGGCAGTTTTTTAACGAATATGGCGGCCTGATGGGCGTAGGGTATTATCAGGAAGGTTTGCCCCAGGAAGAATGGAGAATCTATTATCCGAATGGACAGCTAAAATCCATTACCAACTTTAACAAAGGTCTGCGTGATAGTACTTATGTAGAATTTCACTACAATGGCCGCAGAAGTGTAGAAGGGCAGTACAAAGCCGATGTGCAGACCGGCCTGTGGAAAAACTATTATGAATCCGGACGCGTCTTTTCCGCCGGTAGCTACAAAAACGGGCTGAAAGATGGCAACTGGAAATACTTCAACGAGCGCGGTGTGCTGGTGGCGGAAGGCAACTACTTGCTGGACCTGGAAGACGGCCAGTGGTTTAAATACCACGATACCGGGGAGCTAAGTGCTATCGGCAACTATACGATGGGCAAAGAAGATGGCAAATGGGGCCTGTTCTACATCAACGGACAGCTGATACAGAATGAGTTCTGGGAGTTTGGATTGCTTAAAAACGTGAGCGACTATCTCACCATACGTGCAGATACCTTGTCCAAGGGTACACTCAAAGATGGCAATGGCATCCGGCTCATGTACTTTCCAACGGGCGAGCTACAACTGAAAAGCCTGTATAAGTTTGGTATTCCTGACAGCAACTGGACGTATTACTACAAGGATAGCAAAGTTTCTGCCGAGGGCAAGATGGGTAGTAATGGTGAACAAGGGCTATGGCAGTATTATTATGACAACGGCGGCTTGCAATCCAAGGGCAACTTCAAAGATGGGAAAAAGACCGGTGAATGGGGTTATTATGCCAAGAATGGTAGCCTGATAGAAACCGTCTCCGAAGACCAGGAGCAGGCTACAGAGATAGAGTAGGGTAATGAGAATATCGCCAGATCGCCCTACATGGTTTTTGGCTACCTTGCGAAGGTACTTCTTTGGAACGCGTTTCAAACGCGCTCCAGAGGGGAGTAGGGGTACTTCTTTGGAACGCGTTTCAGACGCGCTCCAGAGGGAGGGGTTTCAAACGCGCTCCAGAGGGGGATGAACTGCAACTCAAAAGCCTGTACAAATTTGGTCTTCCCGATAGTAACTGGACGTATTATTACAAAGATGGCAGAGTCTCCGCCGAAGGCAAGATGGGCAGCACCGGCGAGCAGGGGCTATGGCAATACTATTACGACAACGGCGGCCTGCAATCCAAAGGCAACTTTAAAGACGGAGAAAAAACCGGTGAATGGAGCTACTATGCCAAAAACGGCAGTTTGATAGAGACCGTCTCCGAAGGCCAGGAGCAAAGCGCGGCGGGTTTAAGATGAGGGAACAGTTTGATCAACATTACACAAAAAAAGGCTATTGCTGCTTGAGCAATAGCCTTTGAAAGTTTTATGTGTCAATATGGCCTTTTATTTTGATTTTACTAAGTTATAGTCTCCTGTTGCTGTCATTCCATATTCATCATTCTTTAGCAACATTTTATAGGTAAGATCTCCATCTTTGATTTTTCCAGATCCAGAAACTTTAAAATTAACAGCTGTTCCATCGAAGTCTTCCGTATGGACAGTTTCAATAAAAATAAAAGTACTACCAGAGACTTTCGCTTTAAATAATTCTCCCTCGTCATCTATGATAATTTCGTTTTCTGAACTTCCTTTAGAAACAATTATATTTGATGAACCAGCATCTTTGTAAGTTTCTCCATCAGCATAATAAGTCGCTTCATAAGAGCCATCCCACTTACCTACAAATGCATTACGAGCGTCATTGACCTCAGCATCCTCTGAGCAAGAAACTAAAAAGCATGAAAAAGCGATAAACAACAAATAGATTTTTTTCATTGTAATTGATTTAGATAATAAGTGTTGATTTAAATAATATTTCGGATGCAATTTAGAAGGGGTGGGACACAAAAAAAATGTCAGCTTTTTGCAAAACTGACATTGTAATAAATGAGAATGTTGTGTGTGAAATTTAATGAACTCTAACTACTTAACCATCATCTCATAAGGCATTCTGGCTTGTACGCCCTGCATATTTTCCAGCGTTTTGAGCTGCTGAATCAGTGGATAAGCCAGACCCAGCTCTTTTTGTAGTTTGTAGGTGCTCACCTCCTGGCCGAGTTCCTTCATGATCTGCTCAAAAACAGTTTTCGTTTCCGGATAATATTTCACGCGATACTCTTCATCTTTCAGCCCGGATTGGTCGACGGCTATCTGCAAAGCATCATCCAGCCCACCCAACACGTCTACCAGGTTTCTCTCTTTGGCCTGTGCGCCCGTCCAGACTCTGCCGGAAGCTACTTTTTTGACGGCTTCCACTGACATGTTTCTGCCTTCGGCTGCTTTGCCCACAAAGCTTTCGTAGCCTTCTTCTACATAATGTTGCATCACCATGCGCTCATAATCGCTTAGCTCGGAGGTAGGATTGAGAATGTCGGCAAACGGACTGGTGCTAACGATATCCGTTGTCAGACCGAGCTTATTGACCAGTTCGGTAGCATTAAAAGCCAGGGCAAAGATGCCGATGGAACCCGTGATGGTATTGGGTTGTGCTACAATCGTATCGCAGCCCATTGCCATGTAATATCCGCCGGAGGCAGCCACATCAGACATGGAGGCAATGATAGGCTTTACCTTTTTGGTCAGCACCACTTCGCGCCAGATAACGTCGGAAGCCAGTGCACTGCCGCCCGGTGAGTTGATGCGCAGCACAATGGCCTTGACGTTATCATCCAGGCGGGCTTTTCTGATCTCTTTGGCAAACGTTTCTCCACCAATCTGTGTGCCTTCAGCCTCGCCGGGAATAATTTCACCGTTGGCTACAATCACTGCAATGCGATTAGTAGCATAGTCCTGGTCGTTACTGACAGCATCCACATATTTGTTGAGGGCAATGAAGTTGATATCTTCAATGTTATCTTCTCCTATTTTTTCTCCGATATTCTTTAATATCTCATCGTAGTACGCGGTGGCTTTGACGAGCTTATATTTTGCAGCTTCGCTGGCCGTGTTCACTTTCATAGAATCAGCCATCTGTCGCAATGTGGCCACCGGCTGGTTGATCGTTTTGGAAAGATCATCCAGATACGTATCATAGGTAGAGTTCAGATAAGAAGAGGTCTGTTCGCGGCTTTCCTTACTCATATCAGTGCGAATGAAAGGCTCTACCGCACTTTTAAAATCGCCCACCCGAAAAATCTCGGGTTGGACACCGATCTTTTCCAGCGTACCTTTGAAGAAAGTGGTTTCTACAAAAAAGCCGTTGAACTCCATAATACCCTGCGGATTCAGGTACAGCTCATCAGCAGCGGAGGCTACATAATAAGCCCGTTCTGTCATAATCTCACTGTAGCCAACAACAAACTTGCCCGAGGTTTTAAAGTCTACAAGCGCATCGTGTATCTCTTTGAGCGAGGCCATGCCACCGGTAGCCATCCCCGCATCCAAGTATATACCTTTGATACGATCATCCTCTTTGGCGTGCGTAATGGCTTGCTTTAGGTTAATCAGACCGATCACGCCATCATCTCCACCGGGAAAAGGTAGATATTTGAGCGGTGAATCGGCGGCTCGCTCTACAATGGGTTTGTCCAGGGTTATTTTGAGTACGCTGTTATCCTCTATATGTACTTCCTGCTGCGAAGCGGCAGAACTGGCAATGCCACTCAGTATCAGCACCAGCAATCCGAAAAACAAAAAAAGACCGAGGATCGTTGCCAGCACATTTAGTAAAAATCTCATAGGTATAGGAATTAGTTAATTGTAACTTCACATCATAAAATGGGTCATAAATATAGCAGTAAATCCGGTGTAATATGAGGCTTGTAGAAGGAATTTATTTGCTGATAGGCACAAATCTGGGGGAAAGGCTACAAAACCTGGCGCAGGCGCGGCAATTGATCGGGAGAATGGCTGGCCGGATCATCTGCCAGTCCGGTCTATATAAAACTCAGGCGTGGGGAGAAACCAACCAGCCCGACTTTCTCAACCAGGTATTGCAGATAAAAACGCGCCTGTCGCATGAGGCACTATTGCAGCAAACGCAGGCCATAGAGCAGGCAATGGGCAAGCAAAAGATTGGTAAGTGGCGCGAAAGGCTGATTGACGTGGACATACTTTACTATGGCAACCGCATCGTCAGCACACCCAGGCTGACGCTGCCGCACCCACAGATACCGTACCGTAACTTCACCCTGGCACCTCTATGCGAGATTGCTCCCGACCAGGTACATCCTCTGCTACGCCAGTCGCACCAGAAGCTGCTAGCAGCAAGCCCGGACCCGTTGAAAGTATGGAAGTATGAGGGGTGATAGTTTTATGCAGTAAGCTCTAGCTCTCTGATTACTGTGGAACATTTTTAAGCAGTTCCTTAAGTTCTTTTCAAACTTATGAATAGTTGTAAAGTTCTGAATCATGTCATTAAAAAGCCACCGTAGCCTGCAAGCCCAGCCCCAGCAATTGTTCACCATCGCCATACCACTGGTAGTTGAGGATGCCACCGGCATACAGATTGTCTGTTAGCTGGTAATCATATTTTAGGCTGGAAGCAGCCCCCCACGACTGGTGTTTTTGAACCTCTACTTGTAAGTAGTTACCGACGTACTGCGCATCCCCTTTTTGAACAGCAGGATCATATACAAGGGTGTTCTCCTGATTTCTGGCATTATAGAAGCCCTGGGGAGTAGCATAAGCGCCCCAGTAGAAGGCAGGACCTGCGGCTAGGTGTAGCTGATGCTTTTTCTGCTGATAGAGCTGATAGCTTCCCTGCACTGATGCGATGGTTGCATGATATTGGTAATAGTGCTGTGCATATGCAGGATAGCTGCCGGGATAGTTACTGCCTTTGAGGTAAGTCAGATTTGCTCCCGCTTTCCATCGGCTGTTTAGTTGCCGCTGGTACTGCGTTTGAAACTGCCAGCCCAGACGGTCTGCCCGGCGGCTGTAAGTGGGCAGTATATGCAGGCCAAACTGATCTTTGCCATTACTGGTATAATCTGATCCTTCAGGAGAAAAGCGGTAATGAAGCACCGGCCCAAAAGAAGCTTCCTGATACCAAACATCTTTGAAATCTATGACACGTGAAAAAATATGACTGGGAAAGCGAACAGTAGCGCCAATGCCTAATCGCCTAAGCGGATAAAATACATATTCAGCCGCTGCATACAGCACAACAGTAGGACGGCCAAAGGTGCCTATATTCAAGCTTGGAAAATCATCAAACTTTTTTAAATCATGAAGTGTAGCTACTTCTACCACTACATCTGGATTGTCTTTTTCAGCGAAAAAAAAATATTTTTGATAACTGCTATTCATCACTGACATGTACTCTAAACTAGGTCCTAAGTATAGATTCAATGCATGGTGGCGAAGATTCAGGGCATTCCATCGCAGGACTGTTCCTAGCATAGTAAAAGAAGCAATAGTATTAGCACCTATGAGATAAGTATTGTCTTCTGCCATCTGCGCAAACGATAAAAAGCCGGTAACAGAAAAGTGTTTATTTAAAGAGTGGCTGTAACCCACCTGAAAATAGTTCATCCAGTTGCTCTTATCATAGAGGCGGTAGTTAGAGAAGTTGGCGTGTTTGTTTGCCAGGCCAAATATAATGTCTTGTTGCTTTTGAGCATAGAGGGGACCTATAGATATTATTATCAAAGCAATAGCAAAGATAAGGGTGTAGCGTTTGTTCATAGTATGAAAGGATAAAGAAACAGACGCTTTGAACGCCTGTTTCTGGTTTTTGATGAAAGGACTATCTAAAGTGTGTATTCTAAGCTCAACATACCTAC
Source organism: Cyclobacteriaceae bacterium (assembly GCA_958296015.1). GTDB lineage: Bacteria > Bacteroidota > Bacteroidia > Cytophagales > Cyclobacteriaceae > JAJNNC01. The sequence continues at coordinate 56,266 of CATQIH010000019.1, read as the reverse complement.
TGCGCTCTTTGCAGCTGGGTATCCATCAACAGACCAAGTGCTGTAAGTAAAACGGAGATCGGTACCCCAATGGGATGAAAACTTAAAGTTAACACCTATAATAGGCGCGAGTTCAAACCGGCTGGGATCTCTATATGCTATCTGTGTTTGTATAGGATGTATCAAAATTTCTTGTTGCACCAAGGCAGATAATTGTACACCTGGATAAACAGCTAATTTTGGCAACACTTTCCAGTGTAATGCTATTACGCCATCTACATAGTTCAAGCGAAACCGAAGGTCTATTAACCCATAATTTGGCAAAAATAAACGTGTGTTCCAACCTTTCTGGCTGTAGAGCAATTCACCTCTGATAGCCCACGATTTGCCAAAATGATATTCCTGAAAAGCACCTCCATGAAATCCGGTTCGTACATAGTCTGCATCTATGGCTGCGGTGGACGTTGACAAATTTAGTCCAGCTTTCAAGCCTATGTATGTTTGTGCCTGCACTTGAATTCCTATACATAGCATGAAGAACAAAGTAAACACTTTTTTCATATATAGAAACTTATTGTTTGGTAAGGATAATACGTTGAGGCGCATGTTCTTCGGCAAACAGGTCATAGCTTTCACGCTGGTAAAATATTAAACGTAGTTTATCTTTGTTTCGCTCAAAGGAGGGACTTCTCAATGTGCTACCTGTAGATAGATTAAATCCTATCAGTGAATCTTTAGGAGTGATGGTAAGTTGTTTATCGTCAAGGAGTTGAAACTCGAAGTTTGTTCTTTCTCCAGCGGTTGTTTCATAGTAACCGTCGCATGTTTCTGAAGAAAAGTTGTCATGTGCATCACAGGCGGCAAAGTAGAAGGTGCCCGCATCAGTAAGTACAGAGTCTCTTCCTAGGCTATCAATGTACACCACGGAATCAATTTGATAGCTTCCCTTTAGGTCGTCCAGAATACCTTGATGGTAACCATAAAATGAATTACAAGAGGCTGCAACTACTAAGTGAAAAACAGCAATAAAAGGTGTCTTCATCTTGACAAATAAATAAAGGCCGCCACAATTCATGAGACGGCCTCTTTTTATAAAATTAATATGGTTACTATCAATTTTGCGCCAAGTCTAGTCGTGGCCCTTTAACTCCACTTAAGACTTTTAATCCTTCTTCACTTGATAGAAGTTCTAGTTTTACGCGCGATGTTATAGCACCAAGTTTAACCTTGTTTTTTAAATAGTAAGTTTTTCCAGCTTCCAAATTTAATTCTGTCTTCGCAGTGTTTACCAGTTTAGCCTCTACATCAATAGTAGGCTTGTCCGTTTCCCAGGTCAAATAACTATTATTACCAAGTTTTCCCACTAACTTATCATTAGCATAAACTTTAGTAGTAAAAGATCTGGCAAGGAACGAATCCCTAATCACATAAATCCTAGCAGGCTCTGTTAGCTGGTCATTGTCTAATGATACATATTGACGAGTAGGAGCACACGACTGTATACCTAACAGTAATAAGACAATTGACATTAATAAGGATAGTTTCATAACTTACAAATTTAATTTTTACACATTATTATTTTAATATATTAAACTTTATTCTGAAAATTTGCTAATACTTAGTGTAGTGGCATGACTATTTTAGCAATCCAGATAGCCATGTTCCACATCGGATACCACCACTATTTAGTCAATAAAAATTAACCAGAATATTCTTTAATACTATTACGCATTCCTGCAACCTGTAGTTGTTGTAAACTCACACCTACATTTACAAATACAGCACGCAGCTACGGCTGCAACTGTGCCACCACCTATAATAAAAGCAGCAATACCTACAGGAGTTGTAGCAATCAAAGCCACAGCAGCGGCTGTGGCTACACCTACACAAGCCCATTGATACCATTTGCAACCAAATTTTGACCTTGCATTGATGTCAGTACTTTCCATCCCATATTTTGCTATGAAATCATTTGTCAAAGTTACAGACTGCTCAATTTGTCCTAAGGCTATTGCTTTCATATCAGCATCAGCTAATGTGCCAGCGTATTTCTTAGCTTCAATAACATTTTTCTCGAAATCACTGTAAGATGAAGCATCATTCAGCCCAGCTAATATAATTTCGCTGATTTTTTTAGGAACATCTTCTTTTTGCATGGTAGCATTGGTACGGGCTGACTCGTTTACTTCTGTAGTCAAATAGTCTACCATCTTATCCTTCATGGCAAGCACGTCATTGTAATTCATACCTACTTTCTCGGCTCCACCCAAATCTTTGATCATTTGATTAGCAAAATCTTCGGAGAATACTCCCTTTTCTATGTCCACATTGTGATCAATGTATTGGTTGATAGCTCCGTAGTCTATCTTGATAGACCCATTGGTGGCTTCTGGTTTTGTTACAGCTTCATTTTCTTGAGTACAAGATACTGCAATAAGGTTCAATGTTAATGCGGTCATAATATACGCAATAACTCGTAGATAGACGGAATTTTTGATGATTAAATTCATGAGTGAAATTGATTAGGTTTGATAAATCATTTAAATGAGTACTGGAATGAAAGAAATTTTGCTTGTTATTTTGAAGTTCCACCCTTTTAGCTGGTGGGGCGCTTAGAGACCGGACTTCCTGGAAGCCCGGCTTCTTTTTTTAATAGCACTGTTAGTTAAATCAAGCAATCGTTTAAGATGAAAACCAGCTACTCAAAGGCTAATTAAAGCAGCTGCTTATTCATAGTGAAAAAAGATTGAAAAGGTGAACAGCGTTTTTATTGTTTATTTGATTATTTATATATTTTATTTTTAAAGTTTTAAGAAGCACATCTGCAAGAACCATTGACTTAATTTTCTCATACACATGGCACATTTTAGAGCATGTTTTAAAATATTATGAAGCTAATCTGTTGATTAAAAAAGAAATAGTAGCTATTCTAATCATCGCTAATTCAGAAGATTCTGCGGTTTTCTCATAATCACGACACAAACGCCTTCTAAAGTTGAACCAACCGTAGGTTCTTTCTACCATCCATCTGTTCTTTTCAGGAACAAACCCTTTGGTTGATTCTGGTCTTTGTACAATTTCTACTTCCCAGTTGGTCTGCTCATTGATATAATCAATGAACGTGTCTTTATAGCCATGGTCAGCAGCAATCTTTTGCATACGTGGCACTTTTCCTTTGAGTTGATCTATCAACTGACAGCCACCTTGGTTATCTGAAACATTGGCCGCTGATACATAGATAGCCCAAGGTAATCCTAGTGTATCTACAGCTAAGTGTCGCTTGCGTCCATTCACCTTCTTTCCCCCATCAATACCTGTATCTAAGTCTATAAAAGCCACCTTTTTACTGCTTTGGCTATCAAAAGCCAACAAACTAGGGCTATCCTCACGCTCCTGTCTACGACGTTCTTTCACAATTAAGACATCTACAATTTCTTCCCACATGCCATTAAACTTCCACTTGCGGAAATAATAATACACACTTTGCCAAGGTGGATATTTACTATCCAGATTCCTCCATTGGCATCCTGTGTAATTGATCCATAGTATAGCATTTATAATGGTGCGCAAACTATGCTGTCTTTCCCTTTGGTCGTCTAGTACTTTCTCTATAATTTCCCATTGGGAGTCAAGGAGTTCATGAAACTTTTCTTGCATAAACTTTAGTTTTGGTCAACTACAAGTTTAGCTTGACTCCCGCTTTTTTACAATTCAAAACATGCTCTTAGTTGCTTTGTATTTTAGTTGAAGATATATTGTGCTTGTTGGAAAATACATATTAGTTTTATTACTTATACTAGTGCAAACGTCTATGGAACAGCGTCTGGCGGGGAACCGCACGGTGTCTTTTATGTTTTAGGCACAAGCGGACGCTCAATGCCGTCAACTTAAGGATTCGTTGTCAGTCGCTCGCGTCCCGCGACCGGGCCGCAGGAGCGGTGACAACTATGTGAAGGCATCTTGCCTTCTGAGGCTGGCCGACGCCGCGGAAGCCTCAAAAATAACCATCACTCGCCGGGACGCCGGTCGGCAGGAGCCGAGCGATTAGTATTCCTTAAGTTGACCGGGCCACGGCGGCAGCATTGAGCGGACGCTTGCGCTATATTAGGTTTGAAAGGCAACTTGAGTTATCTACACAATAATACTAACCGCCGTGCCGCTGGCTCTGGCATAAATACCAGACTACATGGAAACAATGAGTGTCTCTGCCATGAAGAAGGCCATGGAAACTGGCGATCATGCCGTACTGGGGTTTATCTTTCAGGAGTACGGGCCGTATTGTATCAACCGTTTGCAAAAGCATACCAGCTGTGGTTTGAAAGATGCCGAAGATGCTTTGATGGAAGCTATCGTGCGTTTTCGTCGTCAGGTGCTTTCCGGTAAAGTGCAGCAGGTGACGCATTTAAGGGAATACATCTTCAGAATATGCCTCAATGTGCACAAAGAGCAGCAACGACAGCGTTTGCAGGCAGAAGAGCATACCTACGAAGTGCGCAGTGCCTTGTACGATCAGCAGGAACAACCGGAGGTGTATCAGCAAAAAAAGGAGGTAGTACTTTCCTCCTTCTATAGCCTGGGAGAACGCTGTCGCCAGATTCTTTCCAGTTTTTATGTGGATGATATGAGTTTGTCAGATATTGCAGACAAACTGGACATGGCCAGTGCCGATGTAGCCAAGACAGCCCGCTTTCGTTGCTTTAAAAAGTGGCTGCAAGCCATAGAAGACAAACAGCAACGCAGCGGTGTGGTTCAGGAAAAAGGCAGCCTATAGTGTTACTCATGGAAGAAGATTTGATGTTGATAGAGAAAAAGTTGGCGGGGGAACTCAAGCCTGACGAGGAAGCTGTTTTTAAGCAGCGACTTTTGCATGATACGGACTTTGAGCAGCAATACCGGCAGGCACAGGAAGCCATAGCGTTGCTACAGCAACACCAGGATGCGCAGCTGAAACAGGAATTGCGTACCCTGTATGGCGACATCAAGACCAAACGAGCACGCAGTCGTCGCAGGTATTATGGCATGGCTGCGGCTATTGGTTTTCTATTGATTGCTGGCCTTGCATTCTGGTTTTACAGACACCAGCCGCAGCAATTGTTTCAGACTTATTATGAGGTATACTATGCCAACTCATTTCGTGGAGAAGTGCCGCAGGCATATGAACAGGGCATGATTTATTACCAGCAAAATGACTATCAGCAGGCGATCCCTTACCTGGAACGTGTTTCACAGCAGGCAGCCGCAGATCCGCAAACGGTGCTCTACCTGGGCAATAGCTATCTGAACACTAATGAAACAGAAAAAGCCATCCGGCAATTTACCCAAGGCTTATCGCTGAAAGATGCTATCCTGCGGCAACATGCAGCCTGGTATCTGGCATTGAGCTATTTGAAAAAAGGAGAAAAAGAGCCTGCCAAAAAGCAGCTACACGAAATCATCCGCCAGCAAGGAATTTACCAGGAAAAAGCAGAGGAACTGCTGAGCGAATTGTAATCGCTGGCTTTCAAGTTACAATAGAGGTTGCGCGTGCTGTGCATCTTTCTATAGTGAAGCAACGCGAATGCCTGTTGATCAGCCCAGGGCTTTAAACCCAGGGCTGATTAATAGCATTCAAAACGATCTTATTGAATGCATTATTCTAGCGCAAGCGTCCTTTTTACTTTCGAACAAATAGCTACTAAGGCTCTATGGATGCTTGCGTCAGTTTTTTGTAACATGAATTTTTATTTACAATAAAAGTCAAACAAGCAACCTACATGATCAGACGGCACTACTTCTTCATCCTTTGCTTTTTCCTATCGTTAGCCATCCATGCGCAGCCAGTGGCAGACACGCTAACAGCCTACCGGCATTACCAGCAAGCAGACTCTCTGAAAACAGCCTATCAGTATGACAGTGCCCGGCAGTATTACCAGCAGGCAGGAGAGATATATCAACAGGCGAATGCTCCGGAGCATTATGTACATTGTCTGAATCAGATAGCCTATTGTTATTACAAAGACGGGCAATATGACATTTCTTTGGCAAATGCCCGGCAGGCACACACCGAAAGTACACAAAAGCTGGGAGCCTACCATGCGGAAACTGCCAATGCCAACGAACATATAGGAGACGTATATGAGGTGCAAAGCTTGTATGATACTGCCTTGCTGTATTATGAACGCGCTCTGGCTATCCGGGAAAAGGTATTTGGTAAACAACATCCCAAAGTAGCTGCTTCTCTGAATGATGTGGGCCAGGTGTATTGCAGTAAAGGCAAGTATGATTTATCGTTAAACTATCATCTCAAAGCTTTGCGGTTTTTGAAAGTATATACAAAAGAAAACTACTGTGAAAGCGCAAACGCATACAATGGCTTAGGAAATATCTATTATAATAGAAATAAATATGATACAGCCCTTTATTATTATAATAAAGCTCTAAACATCAGCAAGAATGAAAAAGATAACGAATCAACAGCACTATACTATTCAAATATAGGACTTGTATATGCCGAGAAAAGATCATACGACATTGCTTTGGGGTATCTGCAAAAGGCAAGGCAAATCCAGGTAAAAGAAGTAAACGTAAAGAGTCCAAGTATAGCTTCTAATTATTTTGCCACCGGAGTGGTACATCACTATAAAAGTAATTATGATTCTGCCCTGTATTTTTATCAAAACGCATTAGACATGTATAAGAGTTTTTCAAAGGCTGGGAATATTTATGTAGGATCATTACTTAACAACATAGGTGTCGTTTATAGTGACAAAGGTTTGTATAGCACGTCAATAGAGTATCACCAAAAAGCTCTAGCTACCTATAAAGCTATGCAAATTGAAGATAGTTCGTATATTTTTTCTTCCTACAGAAACATTGGCAATGTCTATCATGAAATTGGTGCGTACAGCTCTGCTTTAGAATATTATTTCAAATGTCTTAAAGATGATAAGGCAAGGTATGGTAAAATATCTGTTGATGTAGCGGATTCATACTATTGTATTGGAAGGACTTATTTAAGTACTAAGGATTACAAAAAAGCCTTAGAGCTTTTTCAAAAGACATTAGCTATCTATCAAACAGTATTGCCAGCTGACGACCGAAACTTTGGAGACATTTATACTGCACTAGGTGAAGTGTATTTTGTAGAAGGCCAGTTTGATTCAACACTTTACTATCAGTTGAAAAGTCTGAATGTTTTTCAAGTGGCTCTAGGCCGTGTTGACATATAATTACAATGTCAGGATTACGCAACTAGCTATATGCCAGAAGGCCAGGAAGTTACGCGCTGTTTTCTCATAGCGAGTCGCCAGTCGTCGGTAGTTTTTGGATTTGTTATAAAAGCGTTCCACTTTGTTTCTATCAGCATATAAATTTTCGTCATATTCTCGCTGGTCAATTCGGTTAGACTTGGGTGGAATCACTGCCTCAGCCCCCATTTGAGCGATCAAGGCTAGGAATTCGTCGCTATCATAGGCTTTATCAGCGATGACTGCCTCAGTTTCCTCACCTTCGATCAATTCCAGCCCAGTGCGTACGTCTGCTGCCTGTCCCGGCGTTAGAATAAGCCGCCGAGGATTGCCTAATGCATCTACACTGGCATGTACTTTGGTGCTTTTGCCCCCTTTGCTCTTGCCTATTGCTTCATCTCCTTGTCTGGTACTTTTTTTTGGCCTGCCGAGTGTTGGTGAGCACGAATAACAGTACTATCAGCCATAAGCCACTCTAGATCCGGCTCTTGTAATTCTTCAAACACGCGCTTCCATACCCCCTTTTTAGACCAGCGGTTAAAGCGTACATATACACTGTTCCATTCACCAAAACGTTCGGGCAAATCTCGCCAGGGAGCACCGCTACGGGCGATCCAGAGTACTGCATGAACAAACAAATGATTATCTGCTGTTCTACCCCGGTCAGAAGCTGTGCCCGGTAGCAGAGGGGCAATTTTATGCCATTGGTCTTCCCGTAATTCGTATCTTCGCATATTCTTTTATGGCAAAATACGCAATTTTATAACCATATGTCAACACGGCCTAGGAAGTGATCACGTATATACTGCATATCCTCATAATTCTTTAGGTGAAGTTTATCATAGGTTAAATGATGATAAAAAAGCTATATATCACCATAAACAGGCTATACAGATAGTATATAAAAAGATAGGGCGTAAATCCATCGAGTCATCAGAATTCCATAGCGATATTGGCAAGCTGTACTTAGACCAAAATAACTACGACTCTGCGCTGTTTTACTACCAGGCTGCTATACGTGCGAACGTAACAGACTTTGAGGATACTGCTGTTGAGGCACAACCTCAGCTGGATCATTACCTGCATCCTTTGCATTTGCTTACTGCGCTACAAGGCAAGGCATTGGCCTGGGAGCAATATAACCAGCAGCAGCAACTGCCATACCTACAGCAGGCCGCCCGTACCTACCAGGTGTGTGATAGCCTGCTCATCATGATCCAGCGTACGTATGCCAACCAAAGCGACCGTATTACTCTAGCAGAAAAGGCAGCACAGGTGTATGAAGGCGCTATCCGCGTCTGTTTGCAGTTATATGAAGTTACCCGGGAAGACAGCTATCAGTCACAGGCTTTTTACTATGCCGAGCGAAGCAAAATGGGAGCGATGGCCATATCGCTGGCAGACTATCACGCCAAAAAGTTTGCTGGTATTCCTGATACACTTTTGGAACAGGAGCGGCAACTCAAAGCCGAACGGTCTTTCTACCAAACGGAAATACAAATAGCTAAAGCTGCCACCCAGGGGTACGATACTGCCCGCGTAGACCAGTATCAGCAAAGTCTGTTTGCCCTCAACCGGCACTATGATTCGTTGATGATGGTGTTGGAAAAACAGTTTCCCCGCTACTACCAGTTGAAATACCAGTCGGAGGTACTTTCTCTGTCAGCCGTTCAGCAGAAATTAGACGAACATACAGCCATGCTATCGTATGTGGCAGGCGACAGTGCGTGGTATGCTTTTGCCATTACACAGCAGCGGTGCCAGGTATTTACTTTTTCGCCGGACTCGCTTTTACAAGATCAAATTCAGGAGCTGAGCATGTCTTTCACAAGTGAAACGTGGGGCGCATATCCGCAAGAGATGTATGAAGCTTATCAGCAGACGGCCTACCCGGTATATCAGCAGATAGTAGAACCCATGCTACAGTCTATGCCAGGTGTGCAAAAGCTCGTGATTTTGCCGCATGGATTGCTGCACGATGTTCCGTTTGACATCCTGCCAACGCAACCTATTACCACTGACAACAGCCAACGGTGGCCCTACCTGATCCGCAAGTTTACCATCAGCTACGGATATGCTGCTACCCTTCAATGGACAAATACGTCAGAGCCTTTGCAGCATCTTCCCCCGTTACCTGGCTTTTGCGCCCGGCAATGATCAGGTCACAGATACTATGCCATCGTTAGCCACCAATACCACGCGACATGGAGTAGCTCCTTTGCTTTGGAACCAGCAGGAGGTACAACAGATCGGACAGTATATGTCTGGCACCGCGCTTTCGGGCACAGAAGCCAGTGAGGCTGATTTTAAAAACCAGTCGGCACAGTATGATGTATTGCACCTGGCCATGCATGCCGTACCCGACGACCGTCAGCCGATGCTTTCTAAAATGATCTTCAGTACAGCGCAAGACAGTACGGAAGACGGACTGCTACATGCCTATGAACTGTACGGCATGGAACTTCCGGCACGGCTGGCCGTGCTGAGTGCCTGTCATACCGGCACCGGTAAGCTTTTCCAGGGAGAAGGCATGATGAGCCTGTCCCGGGCTTTTGCCTACGCAGGTTGTCCCAGCGTTGTCATGAGTCGCTGGGCCGCCCATGATGCTGCCACTACCCTGTTGATGGACAGATTCTACGATCATTTATCGCAAGGCATGGCCAAAGATGAAGCCTTACGGCAGGCCAAACTGGACTTCCTGAAACAGGCTCCCATCCAGTTCCAGCATCCCTTTTACTGGGGAAGCTGGATGGTGGTAGGAGATACTGGAGCTTTGGTAAAGGACACATCTTTGTCTGATTATTTTATGTATACATTATTAATAATAAGTATTTTTATTTTTAAAAGAAGACGCTTCTCGAAGTAATTAAAGGCAATTGAAACTATTCTTTAACCCTTTAATAGCATAGAAAGACTTTCTATTGCTAAATTCAATCAACCATTATTTTCTTATTTATAGTGACAAAACACAGGAAGAGCTATAATATTATTTACCTTTGGTTAATCCAGCAGGTAGCTGTTTAATTCCCGCAGGTTGGCCAGATTTAGTTGCTCCAGCAGGTAGCTGCTTAATTCCTTTAGGTTGACCCGCATAAGGTTCGACTGAATCTTCTTGGCAACCAATAAAAATGGTGGCAGGAATTAACAATACAAATAATAAGTTGATGGTTTTTTTTACTGCGGTTTTCATAATGCTTAAGGTTTGAGTTGAACAAAAAAAGATTTATATATAATGTTGAAAATGAATAGCTACAAACGTTATTATTTCTTCAAAAGGTTGGATTGTATTTGAAAGTGTATTAATTTTTGGAAGCTAAATATATTAAGACGACTACATTGAGCATGGAAGTAATTAACAAGCCTAAAGTTTACTATACCCAAAAAAGCTTAGCATTTATTTTGAGAGACAAGCGCAAGATCATCAGCGCGCTGATTATTCTGTTATTACCAGCTGTTAGCAACCTTTGGCGCCTTATACCAGAAGATATCATTCAATCTTATTATGGTACTATGCAGGTCTTTTTGTGGAATATATCTATTCATATTATGCTTGCTATGATCTCAATTGCTTGGTTCTTCTCTATTCCCAAAAAAGATAATGTTTTACAGATAATTTCCTCCGGTGGTATTGCTTTCAGCGTTTTCTTGATATTTGAAGTGTTTCCGTTCTCTGCTGAAACCCCACTCTGGTTTGATATTGTTGCTTCCCTTATCATCTTCTACTTTCTCTACCTTGCGATCAACTATATTAAAAACAATTACCTGAGTAAACCTTCTGATTACAAAGTGCTGCATGATGGACTGGTTTATGATATTCATCATCAGCGTTTTTTGGGTAGCATTAACCGTATCGCCGGGTTGTTAGAAATTGCTGAAATGGAAGAGCCTTATAAACAACTTTGTGAGCGGGAAATAGAAGAAATCAAAGAGTCTATTGCCTATATTGCCGAGAAGTACGAAGAGCTTAAGTGATCTTATTCTGCCTGTTTTATGGTGATCTATTTTTCATATAAAAATATTTTTTAAATTATTACTGTGTAAGATTAAATACTAAATACTAAATACTATTTATTTGATGTTGTAAATGTACTTCATTTGTATTTAAAGCACAATAGCGTTTTTTAGCTGCTAATATATATGTATACCAAATTCTAATTTTTAGTAAATTTTTTATTTACTTGATCTTGTTTTTACTCTAATTTTATTATAACAAAATCAGTATTCAGATTTTTCTTGTTCGTTAACATTTTTTTTAGCCTTACTGGCAATTCCCTAAATTGTTCGTGCTATAATGTATTTTTGGCAAGGGAAAACTATTTTACTTTTATATAAAATATTTTTTGCAGATTTACATTTTACCAAATCTATACTGATATGACTGTCAACCAACGAAGGAAATTCCTTAAGAAACTAAGCGGTTCTGCTGCACTGCTGGCCACTACTGCTCCAGGTGCTTTTGCCGCCAGCAAGCATTTCTACATCCTCAAAGAACAAAAGGGGTATGCTGCCAACGATATGCTCAACGTGGCGCAGATTGGTACTGGCAACCAGGGGCACAGCCACCTGGATACACTCAAGATGTTCGGTGATGTGAAACTGGTGGCTGCTGCCGATCTATACAGCGGCCGCCTGAAAAGGATGACCGAGCTTTATGGCAAAGAACTGGCAACTACCCGCAACTACCAGGAAATTCTGGACAGAGACGATATCGATGCGGTGTTTATTGCCACGCCCGATCACTGGCACGATACGATCGCCAAAGCCGCCATGGAAAAGGGGAAGGCCGTCTACCTGGAAAAACCCATGACCCAAAATATCGAAGAGGGGCAACAGGTGGTGCAGACGTGGAAAGATACCAAGGCTACCGTGCAGGTGGGCAGCCAGTATGTGAGCAATATTGTGTATCAGAAAGCAAAAGAACTGCTGGCCGCTGGTGAAATTGGTGAGCTGAACTTTGCGGAAGCCTACTTCGACCGTCAATCAGCCATGGGTGCCTGGCAGTATTCCATTCCTCTGGATACTTCCCCAGAAACCGTAGACTGGTCAACTTTTCTCAAAGATACCAAAAAGATTCCTTTTGATGCCAAGCGGTTCTTTCGCTGGAGAAACTACTCGGCCTATGGTACCGGCATCCCCGGCGACCTGTTTGTGCACCTTTTCTCAGGAATGCACCTGATCACCGGGGCAATCGGGCCGGAACGCATCATGTCTACCGGCGGGTTGCGCTACTGGAAAGATGGCCGCGACGTGCAGGATGTGGTGCTGGGATTGTACGATTATCCGAAAACCGAACAGCATCCTGCGTTCAACCTATCGCTCAGGGTCAACCTGGCCGACGGGTCGGGGGGCGGCTCCAAAATACGGCTGGTAGGCTCCGATGGCGAGATTGAGTTACAAAGCGAAGGGCTGAAGCTTAGGAAAAAAGCCATGAGCAAAGCTCCAGGTTACAGTGTCAATACTTTTGATGAAGCAGAACAAAAGGCTTACATGGCAGCTTACGATAAAGAGTATGGCAATATCAAACCGGTCATGTCTGAGCCGGCCGAGCTGGAATATACCATTCCGGAAAACTATAAAGGCATGAACTACGACCATTTTGCCAACTTTTTCCATGCAGTCCGCACCGGCGACCCTGTGATAGAAGACCCGGTATACGGATTGCGGGCAGCAGGCCCGGCCCTTGCCAGCCTGATCAGCAGTCGGGATAAGAAAACAATCTTCTGGAATCCAAAAGAAATGAAGCTGGAAGGTACTACGTAAATCACCAATCATTTATAAACAATAAATATGTATAGCCGTCATTGATAGCGGCTTAATCCTAACAATTATGATCAAACACAACTTAATCGTTTTATTGACTGCGGCGGCATCAGTAAGCTGTCAGCCCTCCGGTAACGACCAGGCCGCTCAGGACACCACAAACAGTGCGACGGTATCTGCTGAAGAAACTCCCAGTTCTGGCACTGCTACCGCTCTGTTCAACGGCAAAAACCTGGACGGATGGACCATACACGGTACAGAAAAGTGGTATGTGAAAGATGGACTGTTGATCTGCGAAAGCGGACCCGACAAACAGTATGGGTATCTGACTACAGACAAATCTTACAAAGACTTTGACCTGACGCTGGAGTTCAAACAGTCGGCAGACGGAAACAGCGGGGTCTTCTTCCGGTCTTCTGTAGATGGTACCAAAGTTACAGGGTGGCAGGTGGAAGTAGCTCCTCCCGGCCACGATACGGGCGGCATTTATGAGTCTTACGGCCGTGAATGGCTGGTGCAGATTCCTGAAGAGAAGGAGAACATTCTCAAGATGGGAGAGTGGAATAAAATGCGCATCGTAGCAAACGGTGATGAAGTAACCACCTACCTCAACGGAGAACAGATGGCGCACCTGGTAGATGACAAGATTGGCAAAGCCGATGGCTCTATCGCCCTGCAAATCCACGCTGGAGGCGGCATCAAGGTGATGTGGCGTGATATTGAATTGAAGACACTGTAGATGCTGACCATCTTAAATCCTTGAAGCCAGTTTCAGAACCCGCTGGTCAGAAGACCGGCGGGGGTGCTGAACCTGCAATTTGTTGGGAATTTGTGATTTGGTATTTATTTGTTTTTTGTCTTTTGTGGTTTGCTATTTTTCATTTCCTGAAATGATAAGCCTTGGGCTTGACAAACGTGCGAATACCGAGGTACGAAAGCGTTGTGCCGATGCCCGAATGTTTCCTCCCCGACCAGGGCAGTGTGGCACTCACCCGGTCGCAGCAGTTCCAGTAAGCACTGCCGGTATCAATCTGTGCCAGTATCTCTTCGGCTTTTTGTTGCGTGTCGCAGTATACGGCAGCTGTGAGTCCGTAGCTGGTATCCTGCATGAGCGCAATGGCCTCTGCATCGTCGCTCACCTGTTGTATACCGATGATGGGTCCGAAAGATTCTTCTGTCATAACCAGCATCTGGTGATTGACATCAGTCAGTACAGTGGGTTCAAAATAGTAGCCTTTCCGGTCTGCCCTTTTGCCGCCTGCCAGCAGTTGTGCGCCTTTGTCCAGGGCATCCTGCGTCTGGGCTTCCAGCACCTGCACCTGTTCTTTCCGTGCCAGCGGGCCGATGAAGACGTCGCTCTCCTCCGGCTTACCTATCTTTAGTTGATTCACTTCTGCTACAAAGGCTTTCAGGAAATTGTCATACACATTTCTATGCACATAGATGCGTTCCACAGCGCAGCAGCTTTGGCCGTTGTTGTAAAAGGCTCCTTCCACAGCTGCCTGGGCTACTTTGGCAATATCAGCATTGTCGTCCGGCACATAGAGCGGGTCTTTGCCGCCAAGCTCTAGTTGGCAGGGCACCATCTTATACGCTACGGCCTCATAGATGCTTTTGCCTGTTTGGTAAGAACCGGTGAAGAAGTACCCGTTCAACGGCAGCTCCAGCAACGCTTTGCCAGCCGTGCTGCCGCCTGTCACCACCTGGAAAGCAGCTTTGGGTACGCCTGCCTGATGCAACAGTTCGCCAATCTTCAGGCCGGTGAGTGTGGTATATTCAGAAGGCTTATAGAGTACGGCATTGCCTGCGATCAGTGCCGGGATGAATACGTTGACACCTACCAAATATGGATAGTTCCAGGCAGAAATGTTGGCAATGACTCCCAACGGTTCGTACACGATCTTTTCGCCCAGGCCGTCTTCTTGCGTGATCCATTCTTCTGCCAGCCACTTTTCCGAGTTATCAATAAAAAACCGGATGCGGCCACGTGCCCCTTTCAGCTCGTTGTGAGCCTGGCTGACAGGCTTGCCCATCTCGCTGCTCAGTATCTTTGCCAACGCATCAGCCTGAGCTTCCAGCAAATCTGAAAACCTGCGGATGGTTTCTATTCTTTGCGACAGCGGCACCTGCTGCCATGCAGCCTGTCCTTTTCTTGCTTGGTGGTACTTGTCCTGCACAGCAATGCTATTGTCTTCTGCTACGGTGGTGATGGTTTCTTCGGTAGCGGGGTTGATGATATTCATATTTGATGATTAATGGTGAAGATACTGTTGATACCTGGTTGAGACCTCGTTGACTTGGTTGAGACCTCGTTGAGTCTTGGTTGAGACCTCGTTGAGCCTTGGTTGAGACCTCGTTGAGTCTTGGTTGAGACCTCGTTGAGTCTTGGTTGAGACACCATATATGGTGTCTTTACGAAAGGTGGCTGGACTGATGATGATCATAAGGCTGATGGTTAGTGGTTGAGACCTCGTTGACTTGGTTGAGACCTCGTTGAGTCTTGGTTGAGACCTCGTTGAGTCTTGGTTGAGACACCATATATGGTGTCTTTACGAAAGGTGGCTGGACTGATGATGATCATAAAGCACTGCAATGTTGTAAGAACAACTCGTAGATACTGTTGGGTTCTATCAGGGGCGTTTTTGAGTTCCAGGAGAATTCGGGATGCCATTGTACGGCCAGTACTTTGCCTTCAGGGGCCTGTGTCCATTGGAAAGCTTCAATGAGGCCATCAGCCGGAGAAGTAGCCAGCACATCCAGGCACTGCCCCAAATCTTTCACAGCCTGATGATGCACGGAATTAACTGATCTGACGGTCTCATGGCGATGCAGCCTGTCCAGTAGCTTGCTGGGTGTAAGCGAAATCTCGTGGTTGAGCTGGTCATACAGGGTGGCATCGCGGTGCTCCAGGGCATCGGGTAGCTGCGTGACAATGTCCTGATACAGTGTGCCCCCAAAGTACACGTTCATCAGCTGAAAGCCCCGGCAGATACCGAAGACAGGTTTTTCGTGCCGGATGGCATAATCCAGGATGCCCATCTCATAAGCATCGCGGTAAGCATCTCCTTGCCAGCGACCGATAGGCTGTTCGCCATAGGTGTCAGGGGCCATGTCTGAGCCTCCCTGAAACACAAAACCATCCATCTGCGCCAGCAAGTCAGTCAGGGCGGGTTCTTCCAGGTCGGGAATCAGGATGGGCAGCACATTGGGGCGAGTGACGTACCGGGCCGTATCGCGTTCCAGATAGCACAGGTGCTTGGGTGGAAAATACGTACGCTCCAGGTTAGGGTACATGATACAGGAAGTGATGCCTATCTTGATCATAAAGCAGCCGTGTATAGTCTCCTGAAATCTTCCCGCGCCACAGGTTTGGGGTTGTTGGGGTGTGCAAAATCCTCTTCGGCCAGCCTGGACAGTTCCTCAATGTGCGCTTCCTGTACGCCCTGCTGACTCAGATGCGTGGGCAGTCCGATCTTTTCATTCAATGCCAGCAAAGCACGGATCACCGTCTCACCGGAAAACTCCTGCAATTCCATTGCGTGCGCTATCGTGGCAAAACGATCCTCAAAGCCTGCGATGTTGAACTGCAAGCCATAGGGTAGGCAAATGGCATTGGCCAGTCCGTGGTGCATATCCAGCAAAGACGACAACGGGTGAGCCATAGAATGTACCACGCCCAGCCCTTTCTGAAAGGCTACCGCACCCATCAGCGAGGCCAGCATCATCTGGTGGCGTGGTGCAGGGCCAGGCTGGTTGACGGCATCCTCCAGCGACTGGCTGATCATGCGGATGCCTTGCAGGGCAATACCGTCGGCCATCGGGTGGTAGTTTTTGGCCAGGTAAGCTTCTATGTTGTGCGTGAGCGCATCCATACCCGTAGCGGCAGTGACGGCGGCGGGCAGCCCATAGGTAAGCTCCGGATCGGCAAATACGATCTGCGCCATCAGGGTAGGGTGAAACAGGATACGCTTTTTCTTGCTCTCATCTTCGGAGATCACCGCACTGCGGCCCACCTCGCTGCCCGTCCCTGCCGTAGTAGGCACGGTGACAAACAGGGGGATAGGTTCTGTTACGTACTGGTCGCCGCCTATGAGATCGTCATACTCAAACAACTCGCGGCGGTTGTGGATGCTCAGGGCAATGGCACGGGCTACATCCATCGCAGCACCGCCACCCATCCCTACGATAGCATCACTCTCATGTTCTTGGTATGCCCTGTTGCCCTTGAGCACATCAGACTTGACAGGGTTTTTGGAAACATCGCTGAATACGGCAGGCTGTAGCCCTTCGCCCTGTAAAGCTTTGACGATTTCCTCAAAAAACACCAGCCCAGACACCAGCGGATCAGTCACGATCAGCGGACGGCTTACCCCTTTGGACTTCAGATACGCGCCCAGTTCCCGGACAGCCCCTGCACCAAAACGTATGACGGTAGGAAAATTAAATTGGTGAATCATAAAACAAGACATTAAAAAGTAATAGAAATCTAAAGCTAACAGATTTACTGAATTCAACAACAAACATATACCAGTGAGTTTACTTTTGCAGTAAGCTATTTGCGAGTGCGGAAAGCTCGCCAACCAGTTTGAGAAGGTTTCCGCAAGGTGCAAAAGCGCGCCAACCTGTTTGAGAAGGTTTCCGCAAGGTGCAAAAGCTCGCCAACCTGTTTGAGAAGGTTTCCGCAAGGTGCAAAAGCGCGCCAACCCGGTTGAGAAGGTTTCCGCATAGTACGGTAAGCTCGTCAACTTGGTTGGCAGCACTTTCTCGTTTGAGAGAAGTGGTCTGCATCAGATAATTTCAATGTAGCGTTGGAGTTCCCAGTTGGTGACGGCCTGCGAGAACTGTTGCCATTCCCATTCACGGGTACGAACGAAGTGATCGGTGAACTCGTTGCCAAATAATGCTGTAGCCAGCTCAGATTTTTTCATGGCGGCGGTGGCCTCTGCCAGCGTTCGGGGCAGTATACCGTACTTTGCATCCTTATAGCCACTGCCTACCGTTTTGGACTGGTCTAGTTTCAGGTTATTTTTGATGCCATATAAGCCACTGGCAAGTGCTGCGGCCATAGCCAGGTAAGGATTGGCATCAGCACCGGGTACGCGGGTTTCCAGGCGGGTAGATTTTTTGCCACCGTTCAGCACCCGTAAGGCTGTTGTGCGGTTGTCGATGCCCCAGGTGGCTGTGGTGGGTGCCCAGGCTCCCTCTACAAGTCGTTTGTAGCTGTTCACCGTGGGAGCGTACATAGGCAGAATATGCGGCAGGCAATGCAACTGACCGGCTACGTAGCTTTGCATCACAGCAGACATACGAAGTGCATCATCTTGATCATAAAAGAGGTTTTGCTGCTGCTCACTGTCCCACAAGCTTTGGTGTATATGTCCGCTGCAACCGGGCAGCTGCGCATTCCACTTCGCCATAAAACTGGCGATGACCCCATAGCGGTAGGCGATCTCCTTAGCACCTGTCTTGAAGAGCACGGCCCGGTCGGCAGCCTCCAGCATATCACCATACAGGATAGCGGCCTCCCAGGTGCCAGGCCCAGTCTCGGTATGCAGCCCTTCCAGCGGCACATCAAAGCGTTGCATCAGGTCAAACAGGTCGTTGAAGAAAGGGCTGTTGAGGGAACTCCGCAGGATAGAATAGCCAAACATACCAGGCGTGAGCGGACGAATGTTGGTGAAGGACTTATCTTCCAGCGACTGGGATGTTTCTGCAAAATTATACCACTCGAACTCCTGCGAGAAGTTGGGCACATAGCCAGCATCCAGTGCCTGTTGCCTGATCTTCTTGAGCAGGCTGCGCGGACATATAGGCAGACTGTTGCCGGAAGCATCTGCAAAATCGCCCAGAAAGAAAGGTAGGTCATTTTCCCAGGGAATCTTACGGTAGGTGTTGAGGTCCAGCTTTGCATCGGTATCGGGGTAGCCGGTATGCCAGCCCGTGTATGCTACGTTGTCATAAGCGGTATCCACAGCATCCCATCCGAAGATGACGCTGCAAAAGCCAAAGCCACCATCCAGCATGGATAGGAACTTATCTTTATGGACAACCTTGCCGCGCAGCACACCATCTATATCGGTAACGGCCACTTTTACTTTGATAGCGGGATGGTTGGTGATTTCCTGCTTAATTTCTTCCTGGGTCATGGATGTAGGTTTTGGGGGTTGGGTGTTATGGGGTATAAGGGTATTTACATGTTGGATGATGGCAGGTTTTTGTAAACAAAGAAATGGAACCAGCTATAACTTGCCAGCAATATAGCAAAATAAATTAGGGCAAGTAGCGGATTATAGATAGTAATGCAGACCAGGGCAACCGTGGCAATGATCAATGCCACCGCCGGGAACACCGGGTAAAAGGGCACCTTGAAAGGGCGTTCCATTGCCGGTTCTTTGTAGCGAAGCACAAACAGGGTGATCATGGCCACGATGTAGAGCGACAAAGCTCCAAAGCAGGCAATGGTGATGATCTCGGCTGTTTTGCCCGTCAGCAGCGCGATGATCCCGATGCCCATATTGACCAGCAAAGCCGTGGCAGGTGTACGGAACCTGGGATGCACACGGCCCAGCATACGGGGTGCATAGCCTTCGCGTCCGAACTCAAACGTAGCCCGGCCTGCTGCCAGGATGATGCCATGAAAAGACGCTACCAGTCCGAAAAGCCCTACGGTTACCAGCAGGTGGTACATCAAATTGTTGTCGCCTACCACGTGGCTCAGGGCCAGGGGCAGGGGAGAGTCGGAAGCCGGTGCGCCAGGAGATGGGTATACGATGGCCTCCCAGCCTGCCACACCCACCGAGCTGCTGAAAGTGAGCAGGCACAATACCACCAGCGTGAGGATAGCAGAGCCAAAGCCTATGAGCACATTACGCTGCGGGTTGATCGTTTCTTCGGCCACATTGGCAACGCCCTCGATGGCCAGAAAGAACCAGATAGCAAAGGGAATCGCTGCAAAGATACCGGAGATGCCATTGGGTAGGGCATTGGTTTGCAGGTTGGTAAACTCAAAATGTGGCAGCGTGGCACCGGCAAAGATGAGCAGTTCCAGCACCGCCAGCACCGTGATGAACAGCTCAAAAGTGGCGGCGGCTTTCACCCCGGAGATATTCAGGGCCGTGAAGATGGCATAGGAGACAATGGCAATGACAATGACCGGAACAGTGGGCAGAAAGATATGAAAGTAGGCCCCGATGGCAAAAGCAATGGCCGGGGGCGCAAAGATAAACTCCACATTCTGCGCCATACCTGCCACAAAGCCCCAGCGCGGTCCCAGTGCATGGGTGGCATAAGCAAAGGCACCTCCGGCTTTGGGAATGGCACAGGCCAGTTCGGTATAGCCAAAGGTGAACGTAACGTACATGATAATGATGAAAAACGTGGCAATGGCAAGCCCCAGCGTGCCGCCTTCTGCCAGTCCCAGGTTCCAGCCAAAGTACATGCCGGAGATGACGTAGCCTACGCCCAGTCCCCACAGCATCAGTGGGCCAAGGGTGCGTTTCAGTGCGGTAGGTTGTTCGGGCATAGGTAGATATTTACGATAGAAACGCCATATTGAGACACCATATTGAGATGCCATGTTGAGACACCATATTGAGACACCATATTGAGATGCCATATTGAGATGCCATGTTGAGACACCATATATGGTGTCTGTACCTATGTGCAATATTAAAAATAAATGGATAGCAGGCAATAGGCAAAAGAATCTGTATAAATGTTCATATCCCTAGCCTGTATGGCAAAGAGTCTGTAGATGAGTGTAACCATTGGCGGCCTTTGTGAGTAAACTTAGTTGGCTGGTTCGGAATATTGGTACTATTAACGGTAATTTTTGACACCAACATGGATGGTGTGTATAGATGATATGAACTACTTTTGCCTGACTTAAGGCTCAAACCTAAAACATGAAAGCACTCAGGAGATTTTTTGACGTATCTACTTACAACGTGGCCGAATGGATACCCTTTCTGCGCATTGTAGCCACACCTTTCATCTT
Source organism: Cyclobacteriaceae bacterium (assembly GCA_958296015.1). Taxonomy (GTDB): domain Bacteria; phylum Bacteroidota; class Bacteroidia; order Cytophagales; family Cyclobacteriaceae; genus JAJNNC01. The sequence goes on along the minus strand of CATQIH010000019.1, from coordinate 35,305 downwards.
TATCTCTATACTGATGGATGTCCGTATCTACACCGGCTTCCTGTATATGATAGTTTTTATGTCTGATGCCGTAGATGGTTTCGTGGCCCGTACCTATAAGCTGGTAACCCTGCGCTTTGCCCGGTTAGACTCTACCGGCGACATGCTTATGCTCATTGTAGGGCTGTTTGGCTTCTACTATTTTGAAACGGAGTTCTTTCTGGCACACTGGATACTGATTACGATTGTGGTATCGATGTATGTGTTGCAGCAGGTGTTTTCGCTGGTGCGGTTTGGTAAGGCCACCAGCTTCCATACCATATCCGCCAAAGCTTCCGGCGTGTTGCAGACCATCTTTTTTTCTGCCATGTTTATTTTTGGCGTGTCCCCCTGGTTGTTCTACCTGATGATGGCCTTGTCAGTGATAGAGACGCTTGAAGAAACCTCGCTGGTTTTTATCTTCAATGAGTGGAAATATAATGTAAAAGGATTATACTGGGTACTCAAAAACGGAAAACATAAGATAGGCAGCAGCTAGCAGATGGACGGTAAATTACTAACAGACACCAAGCACAAATGACAAAAACAATACACTTACCCTCATTATTGATAGGCATGGTAGCGATATTGGTACTGGCTCTTTTTAGCAGTGCTATATGGCAGGATGAAGAAGTTCCGGGCAGGTACCAAGCCATATCAGGCAGCAGCACCTCAGCATTTGTGCTGGATACCAAAACAGGCGCGATTGTCAAGCTGTATCTGGAAGACTTTGGTCCTGATAATATGCTGACTTCAGAAGAAGTAAAGAAACGCCTTCATGGCAAAACAGATTAAAGACGCTAAGTATAGCATCTCAATAATATAGGGCATCTCTACGCTGGCTGCATCCTGACCAGAAACTGCTCCTGGTTGTCTTCGTATAATACATCTGCTTGCCAGCCCAGCCGGTTAGCTTCCTTCATCAGCGTTTGTTGGTCGATGTATACCCAATCAAACCAGGTGCCCTGCTGTTGCCGGTACTCAAACCGGAAGCTTACTTCCCCATAGTAATGATCGGCAGGTAGCGGCTGCCCGGCATACAGGTATGCAATGTTGCTGGAATCGAACAGCAACTGACCTCCAGGCTTTAGCAGCGTTTTCATATGCTGGAGAAAATCCGGAAGCGCAGATAACTTCCCAATTAGGCCAATACCGTTCATCAGCAGTAGCAGGGTATCAAATGTAGGGCCTGCATACTGCCGGTAGTCTGTGCAATGCACTTGGCGCAGACCCCGTTGGCTCATTACCCAGCAGGCTTTTGGCGATACTTCCAGGGCCGTTATCTCAAAACCCTGTTGCTGAAGAGACAGCGCATGGCTACCCGCACCAGACCCAATATCCAGCACCTTGCCCCGGCAATGTTGTAGGGCTTTCTGTTCAAGCAAGGGAAAATCATCTTCGTTGCGGAAAAACCAGTCGACCGGCATATCTTCCGGAGTACCATAGCTAGTATGCAGTATCAAGGGTATTTCTTCTTGCTGATAGTAGTAATCTGCCAGGGCTTCTCCAAGGATATCTACCTGCTGTGTTGTATTCATACGGGGTAAAACTACAACATTCCAAATGAATGTTGTATCATTGAACCAGGTTTGCAAAACAGGACAAGCTTATTTTTAGTTTTAACAAAATAAAGTAACCAAACATTATTGCATTATGAGTTTAATTAGTGAAAACGTCATCCCAGGCAATCACGGGAAGACATTTATTGTAGACATCACCGAGAAAGAGGAGTTTGAGAAAGTCAGGGAACAGATACTGAAAATAGAGGGTGTTGAGGATGTATTGTATGATGACAAGCCTTACCCGCATGAGATAAAAGTGCATTCATCAAAATTCGTCAAGATAAAAGACGTACAGAATGCTGTGCGCGATAAGGGGTTTCACGCCGTTCCGGCAGGCTTGTTTGAGCTATAGTTGCTGCAATTCTAAACTTTGTCGCGCAATATCTCTTAATAAATAGAATACATACGAATCCGTCAACGAAACATTTGATCATGAAAAAGACGAAAAATCCGGAGGTAGCAGAGGTTACAGAAGAAAATAAAATGGCGATTAGCGTCGGAAAAGTAGCTGGTGCATTAGGCAAAGGACTGTTTGCCGGATTGATAGGTACGGCTGCCATCACCGTTTCGCAATCCATTGAAATGATTCTGACCGACCGCGAACCCAGTACCATTCCTGCCGATGCTGCGGCTAAAGTGCTCGGCATTCAGCCGATAGACGATGAGAAGAAACCTGCACTTGCCAACGAAGTACACTGGCTGTACGGCACCTCGTGGGGCATCTTTCGGGGCCTGCTGGGTGCTATGGGTGTCAAAGGTATCTCCGCCACCCTGCTGCATTTTGCGGCTATCTATGGCGGAGCACTCACCATACAACCTTCCCTTGATCTGGCACCGCCCGTCAAAGAGTGGAATATGCAAACCATTATTACCGAAGGTATTCATCATTTCTTTTATTCGCTGGTGGCAGGCTCCGTATATGATGCCATTGATAAAAATCCGGCTGAATCAGAAGGAGCAGCAAGTACTATGAGCTAATATTAGATATCAACCAAACACATCAAACCAAGAAGGACATGGAACAGACAACCACAGAGCAAGTAACAAGCAAAGATAATCCCGGCAAACGACCAGTCGTCGTCATTACTGGTGCCTCAGCAGGACTGGGAAGGGCCATCGCCCGTGAATTTGCCCGTGAGGGTGCCAAAATCGGACTGATTGCCAGGGGAGAAGACGGACTAAACGGGGCCAAACGTGATGTGGAAGCGATGGGAGGAGAGGCCCTGATCCTACAGGCCGATGTAGCCAATGCCGACGAAGTAGAGGCGGCTGCCCAGAAAGTGGAAGACACCTTCGGGCCTATCGATATATGGATCAACAATGCCATGCTCAGCGTATTTGCACCTTTAAAAGAAATTGAACCCAAAGACTTCAAGCGAGTGACCGAGGTGACTTATCTGGGACAAGTATATGGCACAATGGCAGCTTTGAAAAGGATGTTGCCACGCAATTATGGGAAGATCATTCTGGTAGGGTCGGCACTGGCCTACCGGGGTATTCCGCTACAGAGTGCCTACTGCGGATCAAAACACGGCATTCATGGCTTTTTCGAATCGCTCAGAGCAGAGCTTAAGCACGATAAGAGCAAAGTGCAGCTATCGATGGTGCAGATGCCTGCCATGAACACCACGCAGTTTGGTTTTGTCAAGAGCAAATTGCCCAACAAACCTAAACCGATGGGCACCATCTACGAGCCGGAAGTAGCCGCCAGGGCAGTAGTCTATGCTGCCGTCAATGATAAGCGCGAAATATATGTAGGATATCCTACCTGGGAAACCGTTCTTGGTAATAAGTTCCTGCCTGCCTGGCTGGATGGTTACATGGCCAGAGTAGGCTATAAGGGCCAGCAAACCAACGAACCCGAAGACCCAAATCGTAAGAACAACTTGTACGAGCCTGTTCCCGGCGATCATGGGGCACACGGTAATTTCAAAGCACAGTCGTGGGATTTTAGCCCGGAGCTATGGCTTGCCGCCCATCAGTGGGTCACCTTTGCCGGTGTTGCCGCCATCGCCGTAGGTCTTGGCGTAGGACTGATGAGAAGGCTGCGCGGGGATGATTAAAGATAAAATTACTCAAACCTTCCTGCCAATGCAAGCGTCCATTCAATACCGCCGTCGTGGCCCGGTCAACTTAGGCAATTTTTATCAGCCGCTCGCCTCCCGCGAGTGAAGATTATAAGTAGGCATCTTGCCTACAGCGACTAGAAGCTTCAAAATAACCCTCACTTGCCGAGATGCCGGTCGCTGGGATGCCGAGTGAGTGATTATTCTCAAGGGATAGTGGCCGACTTGGCCCGGAGATCTTTTTCATGCAGGTTTACAACCCGTTGGATAGATTTTCGCCTGCTGCCGGATTTGTTTCTTATAAGGAATAAATCCGGCGGATGCTACCTTAAATGTCCAGCGACATTTGTCCGTTGTTTTCAGTTTTTATCTGGGAAGGAATGGTGACGATGAAGCAACTGCCTTTGCCTACTTCGGAGACTACATGGATGTTGCCCTGCATCTTCTCGATGGTTTCTTTTACAATATACAGGCCCAGACCGGAGCCTCCTTTGCCTGCGGAGGCTCTGAAAAACATATCAAAGATACGATCCAGGTGCTCCTGAGAAATACCTTGTCCATTGTCTTTTATGTGAATGGAAGCCTGCTGACTGTCGGCCTGCACATGCACATGGATGAAGCTGTCTCTTCTGTGTGAGCTGCCGTACTTGTAGGCATTGGTGATCAGGTTGCTGAGTACCACTTTGAGGCGGTGTTTATCAGAGAAGAAAAGCGAATGCTGATCTATGTTGATAATCTTCTGCGTGATGGTGGCCTCTTCCATGTGCTCCAGGCCCTCAAACACTTCATCGACAAGCTCCTGAAAGTTGATCTTCTCCACCTTCAGTTCCTGGTTGGAATTTCTGGAATAGTCTACAATTTCTTTGATGAATTCGTTGAGCCGATGGATGCTCTTCTCCATCAGTTGCAGATAAAATTCCTGCTGCTCTGTATCGTCTTCGTACCGGAAGATAGAGATCAGTCCCGACAGCGAAGCCAATGGGGCTTTCAGGTCATGAGTGGCACTGTAGACAAAATTATCCAGCTGCTTGTTGGTACTTTTTAGTAGTTCGATCTTTTCCAGCAGTTTCTGCTCCATCTTTTTCAGCGCATCTATATTGGCCAGCGACATATCATAATGCAACGCACCATTGATAACGATAGGCCGAGCACTGAGCAATATCCATAGTTGGCTTCCATCAGCCCGGTCGATGAGGACTTCTATGTTTTCAAAAGAAGCTTTTTCGTTTAATAGCTGCAATAGCGGTAGCTGACGACTGATATTGCCACTAAATATGTAACTTTGCATGTTCAGCACCTGGTAGCCTTGGGGGAGAAACAGCGCGGCGCGGGCAGCATCATTGGCAAAGATGATCTTGCCTTCGCTGTTGCAGCGTAGCAGTGCTATATTTACATTCTCTGCAATGGGCCTGATTTCCAGTTCTTTCTTTTTCTCCAGCAGGCTTTTGGTGTTTTCCGGCAGTTCTACAAGCTGCATGAGCTTATATTGCCGCGAACCTTCCTGCACGTTTTCTGTTGTGATGTGTACAATTGCCGATGACCCGTCTTTTCTTCTGATGTGTTTCACATCTTTGCCCGTGTTGCCACTGATATAATCCTGGTAGAGCAGACTGGCTCGTTCTCTGAAGTCGGTAGGGGAAATCATACTAAGCGGCTGCCCAATCAGTTCTTCTTTGGTATAGCCATAGATTCTGCAAAAGCTCTCGTTCACCTCCGCAAACTTGTGCTTGTCGTCCAACAAAGCCACCCCCACCAGGGCAGATTGTGACATAGCATGTACGAGCGTTTCGGAGGTTATCATGAAGTAGTGGTATCGGGTCTATGTAAGAAATAGGTGAAAAACTGCCGGAATATAAAGAAGATACGGCTAAAAATTAAACCTTCTACAGATAAAAATTTGACCAATATTATTGTAAGCTACCCAAAGGCAAGGTAATCAAACAGTTACATCATTTTGGCTAAAGTATATATGTAAAGTAAGATTTATGATGTTACGATGCTGGAATATTAATCATCTGATAATGGCTAGATTTTAAGCTTTTTGTAAAGCGGTACGGTACTGCACGGCTCTCCATACATAATACTGCTGGCATAGGGGCGAAGCAGGCGGGTGATCTCAGTGTAGGCAAAGGTAGGCACAGGCAGTTTGCCACAGCCCTTGATCACCACCTTGGCATCCAGAAACGAAGCTACATCCACAGTAGCGAGTGCCTCCTGAAACAGTACAGCTTCCAACGTTTCAAGGTTGCCAAATACCACTTTTTTAGCGTATGGCTCCAGCTTGGTCACCAGTAGCATATAGGCCCAGGTAGGCACAATAGCATCTGCCGAGCAGGTAAGTGCCACATATTGCTTCTGGTACTGCGCCCAGTCATGTTTTTTGACAAATGCCCGGAAATCCTTTTCCCTGAGCATGATGCCTTCATACAGGTTGTCTTTGATGTCGTATACCACGCGCTCCCCCTGTGGATAATAATCCTCCAGGTTTAAGGTGATCAGCGAGCTATTGGCTACTTTATTGATGATGGTTGATTCCATATGGTTAATCTATGGTTGGAGCCGCCATGCATTGTGGAGATGGTATGTATGCCGTCTCTAATAAATCTTTGGCGTTGTGGTTCTAAATTCTTTTAGGTAAAAAGGAACGAAGTAAGCGACATCTTCAAACTGCTGCTGCTGGTATCCGGGCAGTGCCAAAGCACCAATGCCTTCGGCAGACGGGTTGATACCGGGTATATATCTGTAACGATCAGGATGTCCCAAAGTTGCCTGACATTTGTCAGCTCCGTTGCCGAAATACCATAGTTCGCTGGTTTGTGCATAGGCTTCCAGCGAGTCCTGTTCTACAACAAGCGGGGTGGTTTCCATCAACTCCTGCTTGTGGCTGTCTTCCACCAGGCAATACACTTCCATACGGCGGGCATCGATCATCGGACACAGGTGCGCACCGTGTAGATTGAACCGGCTGACCTGCCAGGCCATAGCCTTCAGCGTATTGATGGCGATCAGCGGGATGTCGAGGGCAAAGCAAAGCCCTTTGGCCGCAGAAGTGCCTATGCGCAGGCCCGTATATGAACCCGGACCCATCGATACTGCCACGGCATCGAGCATCTGCTGGCTGATGTCGGCATAGGCTAGCATGTCGCGTATCATCACATGCAGCAACGATGAGTGAGATTTTTCCAGATGTACTTCCTGTAAGGCCAGGAGTTTTTCATCCTGGTGCAAAGCTACCGAGCAGGTAGGGGTAGAAGTTTCCAGACTAAGGATACAGGCCATATGCTTGGAGTGCGTAGTTGATCAACAAATCTATAACATTGCCTGGTAAAGCAGTAATTCTATGGCAATAAGCTTACTATTATCAACCGGAACGTCTTATATTGGGCTGCTTTTTGTTTCGTGGTATTTAAATGACAACGATTTCCTGACAAACCTCTATGACAATGACTATTGCAGCTGTTTATGATAAATTTATTGCCTGTGGCAGCGTATCTACCGATACCCGCAAGATTGAACCTGGTGCGTTTTTCTTTGCCCTGAAAGGAGAAAACTTCAATGCCAACCAGTTTGCAGAAGATGCTCTTGGCAAAGGTGCCCGCTATGCCGTCATTGATGAAGCGAAGTACCGGAAAGACGATCGCTTTCTGTTGGTAGAGGATGTGCTGGCTACCTTGCAGGATTTGGCCAGGCACCATCGGCGGCAGCTCAACATTCCAGTGCTGGGCATCAATGGCACCAATGGCAAAACCACCACCAAAGAACTCGTTCATGCCGTGCTCAGCAAAAAGTACAAAACCCTGGCTACACGCGGCAACCTGAACAACCATATTGGTGTGCCGCTTACGCTGCTGGAACTTACCCATGAACATCAAATGGCTGTTATTGAGCTAGGAGCCAACCGGGTAGGAGAGATCGCAGCCCTATGCGCCATTGCAGAGCCTACGCACGGACTGACTACCAATATTGGCAAAGCACATATGGAAGGTTTTGGTGGACTGGAAGGGGCCATTCGTGGCGAAAGCGAGCAGTACCATTACCTGATACAAACCAAAGGAATGGTGTTTATTAACTCGCAAAACAAGATACTCAGTAATATGTCCAAACGCTTTGAGCACCCGTATTGCTATCCTGCACCTGGTGATTATTTCTCCTGCGAGCTGCTCAGTGCCGACCCGTTTATCCGCTACCGACACGAAGATGGCACTGAAATACAGACACAACTCATTGGTGCCTATAATTTTGAGAATATTGCTGCTGCACTCTGTATCGGCAAATTCTTTGAAATACCTGCGGAAGCTGCCAACCAGGCAGTGCACGACTATAAGCCCGCCAATAAGCGTTCACAGGTTGTGCAGCAGGGAAGCAATACCATTATTCTGGATGCATACAATGCCAATCCAGATTCTATGCAGGCGGCCATCAAAAGCCTGAATGCTATGAAGGCTACCCACAAAGTAGCCATACTGGGCGATATGTACGAACTGGGCGAAGACAGTCCACAGGAACATGCAGCTATCGGCCTGCTGCTCAATGAATGTGAAATCAAGAGTATTTTCTTATGCGGAAAGCTCATGGCAGATGCACAGAAAGCTTGTCCGGAAGCCACCTATTTTGACACAAAACAAGCACTGGCAGATTATCTGAAAGCTCACCCGATTGCCGGAGCCACTATCCTGCTCAAAGCTTCCAGAGGTATTGCCCTGGAAACATTATTGGAGTATCTTTGATCATATATAAGTACAGACGCAGTAAAGACACAGTATATTGGGTCTCAACGGCATCTCCATACTATGACAATCCTCAACTTTCTTAAACAACTCAGCAAGCACAATGATAAAACCTGGATGGATGAAAATCGCAGCCAGTACGATGCTGCTCGCGATGATTTCCAGCAACTGGTAGCCACATTGCTGGCTGATATACCTGCCATCGATGAGACCTTGACAGGCTTACAGCCCAAAGACTGTATATTCAGACTGCACCGCGATGTGCGTTTTTCCAAAGACAAGTCTCCATACAAAAACCACTTCGGTGCCTACTTGTCGGAGGGGGGTAAGAAGGGAGAGCAGGCGGGTTACTATCTGCACCTGCAACCTCATGGAGAATCTTTTATCGGTGGCGGTATGTATGCGCCCTCATCTGATACGCTCTACAAAGTGCGACAGGAAATTGATTACAACGCAGGCGAACTAAAATCTATTGTAGACAGCAAAGATTTTAAACGGTACTTTGAAACCATCAAAGGCAATAAGCTCAAAAGACCACCCAAAGGATATGCCGCAGATCATCCGAACATAGAGTTGCTGAAAATGAAAGACTTTATGGTGATGCACCCCGTCACGGATGCCGAAGTACATGCCGAAGACTTTCCGCAATACGTTGTCAAGGTGTTTGCTGCCATGATGCCTCTTGTACAGTATCTGAATGTGGCGATCAGTTGAGATTAACACTTAACAATCAATCCAGATCAACCAGGTATTCTACCAGTCCGGACAGATCAGGCGACGTATGCTCGGGTTCAGGAGCCAGCGGATAGAGTTGGTGACCGGGTCTTTGGGTAAAAGCAGCACGCAGTCCGGCCCACAGGGCACCGGCAACATCCCAGCCGTGGGCTGCCACCAGCAAACAGTCGCGAGGGTCGGCACCATAGCGCTGGGCCGCCCACTGATACACCTCACGGTGAGGTTTGTACAGACCAATATCAGCCACGCTCCAGGTATAGCCAAAAAAGCTGTTCAGCCCGGCATATTTGATCTGGTCTTTCAACACACTGCTGGATGAGTTGGTGAGTGCCACCATCTGATAGCCTGCCCTTCTCAGCTGGGTAAGTGCTTCCTCTACTTCCTGATAAGGAGCCAGTGAGCGGATAGGCATCAGCACTTCCCTGGCCTGCTCTTCACTCAATGTTATATGATGGTTGCCGGCAATCATCCGAAGTACGGCTACGCCAATCTGGTCGAAGGCATGGTGCTGTTTTGCAGCGGATTCTACTAGTGTATACTGTAGCACTGTGGTAAACCAGAGCTTTGCAGCATCTTCGTTGCCTCCCAAAGCCTGGGCTACAGAGGATTGTAGTGGAGAAATATCCAATAAGGTTTCGTTTACATCGAAAAACAATACTTCAGGACGGCGAGGCATATTTATAGCTGTTTATAGTACCAAAAACCCTGCAAGGGTGATGATTCATGATGGTTGATCTTCTTTTGCAGGGTTCAAAGATAAGAACTAAAGCAGTAAAGCAAGGAAAAAAGCGGTAAGTATTCGTCTTAAATAAGTTGTTAGGGCATATCACGGAAAGGCCGTAGTATATGATAACCCCTTTCTGCGAGCATTTGCTGCAAAGTCCAGGCATGGGCGGCTCCTACCAACACTACTACGCGTTTGGCACCCGTATCCCGAATAGCTTGTGCGATGTTGTTGCTCATCTTTTGGTTGCGCAACATCCAGAATTTCAGATAATTACGACTATTTTCTGAACGGATCGTGTCTATGCGATGCTTGTATTCTGCTTCCCTGTTTGCATCGTAGGCTTCGGTGTTGAGAAACCGGAAGACCTCCTCTTGCGCATACCCTTTTCTCTGGTCTGTTTGTAGTATTGCTTCTAGCTTTTCCTTCACAGAATCTTCGTTGGTTATGCCATACTTCTCTTTGATATACAGGCGCAATTCAGCATCATTCGTCTTCAAAGCTTTATTGTAATCATATTCATCGTCCCGGTTATCAAAACCATACAACTGACGAATACCCAGCTCTTTTGCCACGGGAAAAACAATCTGAGAAAATTCATCTTTTTCCTGTCCGGTGATGATCAACTGGTATTGGTCCAGGGTATCTGACGAGAAAAGCGACTGTTCCAGCATAGCCATCACCGAATCATCCTTCTGATACTGGCTAAAAAGCAGGTAGGAATAATACAGGGCATTGCTGATATCAAACTTTAGCAGGTAAGCATGCAGCAGATTGCCCAGATATTCCGGGTCGCCGGGTTTGGCTAACAGCAACTGTTGATATTGATCAATGACCGAATCGGCCAGCCGTATCTGGATATTTTTTTTATGAAGAAGATGATGAAAAAGTGCAAAGTTCTGACTGTAGTTAAATACGACCTCATTGGCATACTTATCATCGGCAGGTGGAAGTTCTACAAAGAAACCTTCCGGCTTGAAGGCCAGAATCGTATCTTTTATTGCTTCAACGGCTTCAGCGGGTGTCTCCCGAAGATCATGGGCGGTAGCGATCAACAAAATATCTGTTGTCTTCACCGCATCGCTTTCGGAAGGCTGCTGCGTTGTTTTACAGCAAACGCAGCAGCCCAGCAGCAACAGCAGCCATAAAAAATATTTCATGCGCTAAAGATTATCCTACTATACATCGGGTGCAAATTTGTAGAATCTTACCATAGTGAACAATAGGAATCGGTAAGTAAATACCAATTGCTACAAAGGATGCCTTTGTCTTTTACTGATGTGTGGCCTTACAAAACGCTTATCCACTATTCTGGCTGGTTTCTTACAGCGTAGCAATTACCACCTTAACATACCAAAAATCATCTGGGAGAATACCTAATTTAGCCTATACTAAAAATAGCCTACTCAGTAGCTTTCGTATAGGCACCTGCACTTTCGTCTACTTGGATAACAGTAACCACCATGCCTTATGTATATAGCACCGTAAGTTTCAATGATCAGCCATGAGTATATGATAAGTTTTGTAAACCTTTGGAAAGATATATCAGTGCTGGGTGTAGTACCCAATATGCCTTATCATTTACAGAAACGTATTGTGCTCTCCAACCGTATGGCTAAAAAGATTAGCCTGATCGCCTTGGTTGCTATAGGTGTATTTGCCTTTGTAGAGCAGTATTTTTGTTCCTATGTTACCGTTGGCTTTTCACTGCTTGTTTTACTTACTCCCGTATTGAACAGATATGGCAAAACCACCCTTGCCAGGTTTGCTTTTTGCCTGCTGCAACCCCTGTTTATTGTGCTCTCATCTATTTTTGTCAAGCTCCATGAACATACAGGCTCCGATATTTTTAACTATTACTTTCCTCGCTTTTTGCTGATGATCTGGGTAATATTTCCCCTAATTTTGTTTGACATCAGGCGAAAATATGCGATCGCTACCTGTATAGCTGCTGTCTTTTTATTGTTGCTTACCTACGACACGCTGCATCAACTGTTCGATGTAATTCCTGCAAGTATCAGCGTTGATACGGTTTCGCACAGGCTAGTCCATGCCACACAACTGATCAGCATGGCCCTGTTTGCAGCGGGGTTTACTCTTCTCCAAAAGATCAATCAAAAATACGAAAGAAGAATAGAGAAACTCCTGGAAGATGTACACAAAGCCAACGAAGAGATGGAGGAAAGCAGTACATTTCTGGAAGAAGCAATGGAAGAACTGATGGCTTCCAATAATGAAGTGTATTTGCAGAAAGAGCAGATAGAAGTGCAGAACGATTTTCTGACTACATTCAACCAGGAACTGGTAGATGCAAAACAAGAGATTGAGGAGAAAAACCAACAGCTACAGACCAACAACGGAAAGCTGGAGCAGGAGGTAGAAGAACGAACGCTTCGCCTGATGATTACCAACAGACAGTTGCTTTCTGCCAGTCGCGAACTGGATACCTTTATCTACCGGGCCTCCCACGACCTGATGGGACCTATTGTTACCCTGAAAGGACTGGGCAATCTGGTACTGCTCGATAAGGCAAACACAGCGTTTTATGTAGACCGCTTCAGAAACAACATTGATGTGATGCATTACCGGCTCTCCCAGTTACTTCAGATGCTGTCTATCAAAGATGCAGAAGCCAACATTAAAAAGATTGATCTGCACAAGATAATACAAGAAGTCTTCAGCATCCTGAACCCTGCCGAAGTTTACCCCAACATCCGAATCATACAGCATATTCCCCAAGATATGACGCTTGTTAGCGATGAGGGTATGCTACAGTTGGTGATCGAACATATTGTCAGAAATGCGCTGCAATACAGCAAAAGGACAAGTGGAACTCCCTGGGTTTCTATTGAAGTTGTTTCGGATGAATTTACTACCTGTATCCATATCAGAGATAATGGTATTGGTATCTCACAAGAAAACGGTCCGCATATTTTTGATATGTTCTACCGGGGCACGGAACAATCCAAAGGTGCCGGCCTGGGACTGTATGTTGCCAAAAAAGCCGTAGAGAAGCTCAGTGGTGACATTGCCTGGGAATCTAACGAAGAACAAACCACTTTCTCTATTCTACTTGCTCAGAAAGCAGAAATTGTCGGGCATTTTCAACAGGAAACCATAGAAGAACCTGCCGACAACGCTACCCTCTAAAAGTCTTTTGCACTTTCACATTCATGATATGTCAACAACATTTTTGGTGAAAATAGGGTTTGATTTTACATCTAAACAATATTGTCACTATGCAAAGATTACACGTGAGATTGACCCAGCCTCTCTATATGCTGTGTTTTTACCTGCTACTTTTCTTTTCTCTTGCTCCCACAAATACTGATGCGCAACATGCCTACCAGCTTACCCCTTCCAAAGAAATTCCTTTGCTTGCCACCGGTGTGGCTGGTACTACAGCAAGCCTGCTGCTCCGAACCAGAAACAAACCGCTTACCATAGAAGACATCGGCAAGCTCAATGCCAGCGATATATTTGCCATTGACCGGTCGGCTACTACGAATTACAGTCAGAATGCCCGCACTGCCAGCGATGTGTTTTTACTGGCATCCGGTGCATTTCCGCTGGCTACCTTGCTGATTCCAGAGATCAGAAGTGAGCCGGGTACGATTGCCGTGATGCTGGCAGAAACCATGCTTATTACAGAAGCACTCACAGGCATCACCAAAGCACTTATCAAAAGGCCCAGGCCACTTACCTATAACATGAGTGTGCCTGATGATGTCCGCACCTCTGCTGCCAGCAACTACTCTTTCTTTTCCGGACATACTTCCTACACGGCAGCGATCTCGTTTTTTACGGCAAAAGTGATTTCAGATAACATAGATAACCGTACCACCAAAGCCCTGGTGTGGACAGGTGCTGCCCTCTGGCCGGCAGCCACCGGGTACTTCCGTTACAAGGCAGGCAAACATTTTCCTACCGATGTGATCGTAGGCTATGTTGTTGGAGCCGCTACCGGTTATTTAATCCCACAATTACATAAAACAAAAGCCAGCGAACGCTCCACCAAAGCCCACATGCAAGGCCCACAGGTAGCACCCAACATGGTACGGTTTGTATTTGTTTTTTAGGCGTTGAGATTAGGTATTGCGGATTGGAAACAGACATAACCCCCCCAATCTCTAAAACGCAAATCCGTTGGGTGCAATGCCTACCGGATAGCTTTTAATCAGGTTGCCCGTGGCATCGTAACGGTAGAAAGTGCCATTGTCGCTATAATTAGGTGCTTCTCCTGCCAGAATATCTCCGGTTGCCGGATCAATGCCCAAGCCGTAGAAGCTTTTATTGATGAAAGGCATAGCAGGCATTGTCTGATCACTGACGTTCATTTTGTAAAGTTCGTCTGCATAGGTAAAGTATAGCGTGGAGCCATCATTACTGATTGCTATGTTGCCCGGCCCGGATGAAATTTTTTGCATGTTTAACTTTATTTCAACCTTACGATCAATAACTTTTGCGATAAAACCGGGTGTACTTGCTGATTCATCCACTGAATAGTCACTATTGTAGGTGGTTTTTCCGTCACCAGCTACCCAGACGTTACCATTGGCATCTATAATTAGACTAGCCGGATTATCCCCTACCACAATGGTATCCACTACGGCATCTGTTTGTGGGTTGATGACCATGACGGTACTATCATGGCCATAGCCTCCCTGGTTGGCCACATATACCTGATCATCTACCATCATCAATTTATTCGCTCCTTCTCCTACCGGGATGTCTTTTGTTATTTTATACGTATTCAAGTCCAGCACTTTAACTGTACCGGTCTTACCATCTGCTCCCCAGTCGGATACATAGGCTTTGTCTTTGTTGATGCCCAGAAAGTAGCGGGGCGATACGATGCCTTCTGCTGCTGTTATGGTAGCCACCGACGTAAAGTCCTTCCGCCTGATCACCTCAATTTTGGCAGAGTTCTGCACCAGGATAAAGCCCAGGCTATCAAAGACGCTCATCGATTGGGTCTGGTCGCCCAAAGGGAGTCTATTAGCCGCATAAAATACGTTGTTGATGACCGAATCTTTGGCTCTGTCGTAGTACGACAGAGAAGTGTTGGCACCTCCGTATAACCCTTCATTGACAATAAAATAACCATCCTGTGCAGCCACAGGCACTTCGGGATTCATGTCATCGTCTGAACAGGCACTTAAAAAGATAGAAAGGGCTATGGATAAGCCAAATAATAACGGGTGCAGATCATGCTTTTTCATCGTGTGTAGTTGTAAAATTATTGGTTGAATTGATAAATGATACTGATATGGTAATTCCGACCAGGCATTGGATAGCCTCTCCTCACTTCATAATCTTTGTTGAATGCATTGTTGAGCTTGCCATTGAGCAACAACTGATGTTGATGACTGATCTTCCACTGATAAGTCAGAGAAAAATCACCAATATTATAGTAAGGCAGCGTCAACTGGTTGCTGCTGGTGGCAAACTGGTCGCCGACAAAAAGATGCGAATACCCAACCGTCCACTGCTGATAGTACATATTCACCGAGGCTTTGAACTGGTGATAAGGCGTATAGATCAACTGCTTGTGCAGCTCTGTGGCACTACCGCCATCGTTGATCTTTTCTTTGGTAGATTTGGTATAGGTATAGGTGCCCCACACCTGGGCTGACAGTTTGCGCGAAAACTGGTACTGCATATTGCCACTCACTTCTACTCCCCTGGCCCACACCTGCTCTACATTGATGGGCGACCATTCCGAGGCCGTCACCGGCACCCAGCCTATCCATTGGTTGATACTGCTACTGAAAATGGTAGCCTCGCCAGAGATACTGACCTGGCCCATCGTATGATCAGAAGCTTGTATGCCCACCTCACTACTCCAGCCTTTTTCCGGTTGCAAATCCGGGTTACCTAGGCCACCTGCACCTACCCAGTAGAGGTCATTAAATGTGGGCACCCGATAGCTGCGGGCCACTTTGGTTTTGAGATGCCACTGCTGCGTGAGTGCATAGCTCAACCCAAGAGAAGGCAGAAAAGGCGATGGTTTTCCATCAATCAGGGTTTCTCTCATACCCAAAGTGCCTTCCAGTTTACGTATCAACAGCGTCCGGTAAGACAAGTATAGCGCAGTACGGTTTCGTTGCGGACGGTTGGCTCCGTAGCTGTCTACCGTCGCCGTCTCGTAGGTATGGTTGAGTCCGGCATACAGCCAGTTCTTATCATTCAGATAATGCGTATTACCTACCTCTGTGATCCAGGAAGTGGACTGGCTAAGAGAAGGCTCTCTCATTTTATCGTCGTATACCAGATTGTGATAAACCAGAGCCGTATGTGCTTTCAGTATATTGTTTCTTTCCTGCCACTGCCATTGCAATATGGCCCGGTGAAATACATCGGCTTGGGTAGCACGGGCTTTGCCACCAGCGGCCACCACACTGGGTATATGCACCAGGTTATCCTGAAACCAGTATTTGAGACTGAGATCATGGCGGCTGTTAAGAGAAAGATAGGTTTCTGCCAGTAGTCCGTGCTGCCTGATCGCTGCATTTTGCCTGGTTTCCCGGCGATTTTTATAGATATTAAAGAATGGAAAGTCGTTGTCTGCCTGGCTGGCAAATCCCCTTACTTTTACGGCAAATTTCCCCTCCCGCACACCGACATTCAGCCCGGTATAAGTGCTACCAAAGCTTCCTAGCTGCTGGTACAATCTACCCTGCCAGCCATCATTTTCGGAAAGTCCCTGCGATGCCAGATGAATCGCGCCACCCATTGCCCCCGAACCAAAGAGCGAACCGGCACTACCATATTGCAAAGAAATGTCATCTATAAAAGACACCGGCATCAGGGTGAGGTCCAGGCTGCCGTTCATAGAGCTTTGCAGGTTGATGCCTTCCCAAAAGACTGCCGTATGATTGCTGCCTGTCCCTCGCAGGGAAGCAGTAGACAGTCCACCCACGCCATAAGACCGTACATTGATGGCAGAATACTTCATCAGCAACTCCGACAGGTTGGTATAGTCCATATTGCCAATAGCATACCCGGTGACAGGTGCTACCTTGTCGCCGGAAGCAAACAGCGCCAGCCGGGAATCCGTGACAGGTACTTCTTCCAGCAACCATACAGAATCTAGAGTTTGCTGGGCAACATTTTGCTGGGCAACACTTTGCTGGGCAACACTTTGCTGGGCAATTGCGGGTTGTAACGCTATGCAAATCATGGCGACACAAAGGGCACTTTGCATAAACGTATTGCTTCCTCTTGCATAAAACAATATGCGGAAAGCACCAGAAATGCTGCCATAAAGCAGTAAGAAGAGCATGTGACCCATTGCGATGATAGTTTATCAGCCAATGAGCTTTTTAGGATGAGCAGCAGGAGCGCAGGCGCATATGCTGATAAAACATAGCCTACCAGCCAGACATGATATATCTGAAATACATCGCTACTACATTCCTGGCCTTTCCACCGAAAGCCCGAACGAATATGTGCAACAGGCAGGTCTTCTGGCTGGCTTCACTGTTCCTGGCCTTCCCATCCCAAACGTTGGAACAGTGGCAATGAGGTTGGAACAGCTTTGGATGAAGCTTACAGCTACGGGGATAGCTCCGGTTTTTCACCGGATTCCCTTTTAATTCAGCATAGCCTGCTGGCTACGCCAAAACCCAATGCAGCTGCAAACATACGTAAAAATTGTAAGTAGCCTAAAAATAAATGCACAAGGCACAAATAATTAGCGAAGTAAATCGTAGTATACTACGGTACATTCCCGGTTTGTGGGACCGGGCCAAGGCAGCACAAACCGGGGTATGGAAGCCGTGGGCTGTGCGGGACACCCCCTGCCGGGTCGGCCGCGCGGTCGGACCGTGTCGCCGTGGGCTGTGGGACACAGTCCACTTTCGGGGAAATGTACCGTAGTATAAAATCGTAGATAACAAAATACATCTGTTAACACCTAAAATCAAAGCCCTAAAGCCTATCCCATGACCGAAGCACATACGCTGAAAGACGATGGTACTTTTCCTAACAATACCAGACTTCCCCTAATCATTTACCGGCAGGCAATAGATTTGTCAGCAGGACATGCGGCTGCTCAGGTAGAGGAAATGTTGCACTGCAATGCATGGGGCAGCTCTTGGCGCAACGGTATTTATACCTATCATCACTACCATAGCACAGCGCATGAGGTACTGGGAATCTACCGGGGAGATGCACAGGTGCAGCTCGGTGGACCTGAAGGCATCACTACTACGCTGAAAGCGGGAGATATTGTAGTCATTCCCGCAGGCGTGGCGCATAAAAACCTACGGGCTTCTTCCGACTTCGCCTGCGTAGGAGCATATCCTTCCGGACAGTATTTTGATATGAACTATGGCAAATCCGGCGAGAGACCACAGGCTGATCAGCAGATAGCCAAGGTGCCACTGCCTGAAAAAGATCCTGTCTATGGTGCAAAAGGAGTATTGTTAAAATATTGGCGCAACTAACCGGATAATAGTATAGTAATCAGAAAAAAATTACTAAAATTAGCTTTGCAAGTATACTACCTACAAAGCTCTCTTATGAAATTTTTACTTTTTGTTGCTCTCTTATCACTTACCCTGCTCCAGATAAGATGCTACCAACCTATCAGCGAAGAAAATGCCGATTCTATCAGGCAGGAGTTTCAGAGCTTTGAGTACCTGAATGATTTTGTAGGGAAAACTCCCAATGCAGTAGGCTTATGGCAAACGGAGCCGCTGCATTCACAATTGTCAAAGCTGGTAGGAGACAGCCTGTTGCCAGCCACCCTAAAGGAGCTGCGGACTGCAAAAGCCCTTAAGCGCGATCATGTATTGTATACGATCGCGCCCCACTCGAACTCTGTGACACAGGGGTACATTGTAGCTTTGTTTGATACCATTAAACCGGGTATCGCCATTATTTACATTCAGCAAGATACTACTGTGGAGATACAGCAGCAAGGAGCTAGGTTTTACTGGCCGGATGAAGTCCGCAACCTGATGTTCAACTACCAGGGGTGGCAGGTATATGAAGGCGTACTTCCCTGCCATGATTGTGATGGCATCAAAACGACGCTGGCACTGGACAGTGCTAAGGGTACGTGGCAGTTTTTTTTGCAGCAAGCCTACCTGCCCTCGCTGGAAGAACCCATTGCCAGCGATACAGCCAGGCAGTATTGGGGAAACTGTGAGATCGTCAGTAATGAAGATACAATCCTGCATATCACCAGCGACGCAATGCCGCAGGCTATCAACCTGCGTAAAAGGAATAATTTGGAACTGGAGCTGCTAAACGAAGATCTACAGGAAATTGATACAGACCAGAACCTACTACTTACTAAAATCAACTAAAAAACTGTTTTAAAGACCTCCACTTATGCAGAAGCCTATAAAACAGGTGATTGTTAAACAGTTTATGGATGCAATACATAAGGTTGTCCTACTGAATTCCCGGATAATTTAGCAGGGTTTCGGTCATGCTGTAAAGAGCGTACAGCGATGAACCCAATAATACCAACCAGTATCATGAGTACATAAAAAGCGATCAGCAGACTTCTTTTCAGTACGTCCATGTCTGGTTCCAGTTGTATTTGGAATACAGATGCTGCACCTCTTTGGGCTGGTCGTGCAATGAAGAAAAATGCATCCACCCAATCAACCCGGAAATCAGGGTGGCTATCAGGGCGGCACTTCCCAGGTCTGGTACAAAGAAGCCCAGCAGCATCATGGCCAGCATAAAGGTGACCAGCATCCAGTGGGCAGTCATGTGCAGCAGACTACGGTGCCGCCAAGAGTTTACATACCGAAACACATGCAGGTCTGCACCCCACTGGTGCACCAGCTTATAAAAATGGTCGTCTACCTTGTAGAGCAGCAGCGGATCGATGTTTTCAATAGGTCGCTGCCTTTCTTCCAGAGCAAAGGTTTCTGCTGGTGCCACAATAAAGTAATTGCCTGCTGCCTCTTTGGTGGTAAGCTGCTGCTGCTGCTCTCAAACCTTCTTACCTTTGAGCCAAACAACGGGTCTACCGGGCCGGTATATAGGTGGCTTGGCAGCATACGCATCTGATAGTCCAGGCAGATGCTGCGCACGTCATCCTGGTGGTAGACGCCACCGTGATACGTCTGGTTGAGCCTGCACTGCTGTAGCCAGCTCCTTTGCCCCATCACAATCTTTTGCCGGGGAATACCCAGCCTTTGCAGTGCGTTGCTTTCGGTTTTGCACTCTTGTGCCAGCATATCTTTGATGTCATCCAAAGAAACCTGGCCGGAAAACCTGCGCTGACGGTGCTGGTCAGCCCTGACGAGTTCATCTTGAAGGTTCATATTTGAAAAATTGTTGAGGTTGAAAAAAAATTAGTATCGTATAATGTATAAAATATATGCTGATAATGAAAAGCTTATGACCAATTATTTTTCAAACAATGAGCACTATAGCCGATTTATGTGTGTTAGACTGATTTTCAGCAAACAAGAAAAAGAAATATGATTATTATTGTTCTTATTTTGCTGGCAGTGTTAGTGATGTTGCTTTCCATCAAGCCAAAGAAAAATTTGTACTGGATGCGATGGATGCTGATCGTGATCATCTGTTGGCCTGATCATTTTGCTGTCTGATGACTACATGACAAACTTAATGAGTTCGCCGGGCACCTGAACACGCTAACAAATTTTCTCTTTGGTAGTTGTATAGGTATATGCGCAATTTGATCAACAAAAAGATCAATGTATTTAGTGGTTTATAAATGTGTTCAACTTTAAATGAGTGAACGATGACAAAGGTAAGTGAAGAGTTTTATTTGTGCATACCTGCCACCACCAAGAAGCGGGTCATAGTGATTGGCGGCGGTTTTGCAGGCATGAATCTGGTAAAGTTTCTGAACGATGATTTTCAGGTGGTGCTGTTAGACAAAAACAATTACCACACATTCATTCCCCTGCTCTATCAGGCAGCTACCGCAGGCATAGAACCGGATTCTATTGCAGATCCGCTCAGAAACCTGGTAGAACGTGGCAAGGATGTGCATTTTAGGATGGTTAAAGTGACTGGAATCGACCCTGAAAAGAAAGAGATCAAAACCAGCATCGATAGTATTTCCTACGATTATTTGATCCTTGCTACTGGTTCGGAAACCAATTATTTTGGCAATAAGTCTATTCAAAGATACGGGCTGCCGCTCAAAACGCTACGCAATGCACTCAACATGCGCAGCAAGTTTTTGGAAAGCTTCGAGCGGGCTACTTTCACCAAAGATGAAGAAGAAAAATCCATGCTGCTCAACTTTGTGATCGTTGGCGGAGGGCCTACCGGTGTGGAACTGGCAGGAACCTTATCGGAAATGAGAAAGCATGTGTTGCCCAAAGACTATCCCGAACTCGATATTGCCAGCATGAATATCTATTTGATACATAGCCATGATATCTTATTGCCGGGCATGTCGGAAAAAGCAGGTAAGACAACCTACAAGTTTCTCAAAGAAATGGATGTTGATATCATCCTTAATGACAAAGTAGTGCAATACGACGGCCAGATGGTCACGCTGAAAAGTGGAGACACCCTAAAAGCCGGTACGCTGATCTGGGGAGCCGGTGTGCAGGGATGTAACATAGAAGGACTGTCACAAGAATGTGTCGTTAGAGGTTCCTACAAAGTAGATGAATACAACAGAATAGCAGGTTACGATAACATCTTTGCCATTGGCGATGTTGCCTGGCAGGTTAATGAGAAATACCCTGAGGGGCATCCCGGCGTAGCACAGGTGGCTATTCAGCAGGGTAGGCATCTTGCTAAAAACTTGCTGGCTTTGCAAAAAGGCAAACAGATGCATCCTTTTGACTATACAAACAGAGGGACTATTGCCACAATAGGGC
Source organism: Cyclobacteriaceae bacterium (assembly GCA_958296015.1). Taxonomy (GTDB): domain Bacteria; phylum Bacteroidota; class Bacteroidia; order Cytophagales; family Cyclobacteriaceae; genus JAJNNC01. The sequence continues at coordinate 13,636 of CATQIH010000019.1, read as the reverse complement.
GTAATAAGGCAGTAGCTGACCTGGCCGGCAATATCAGTACCGGAGGATGGTTTGCCTGGATGAGCTGGTGGGTCGTGCATATCTACTACCTGGTGGGCTTTAGAAACAAACTGGGCACTTTTATCAACTGGATACTCAACTACCTGTTCTACAAATACAGCAGCCGACTGATTATCAAGCCCTATGTGCCCAACGATAATGAGGGTGATGTACAGGAATCAATCCTTTCCAGAGAAATTGTGGATGAATCGGAGCATGAACCGGAAAAGGCTCCTGATTCGGTAAACAAATGATTATTTTTCTCCTTCTATAATCTGCTCCTGGTGTTTTTCCTGTAGCTTTTTTAGGGCTTCTATGGTCATAGGCTTCACTAGGTAGTCGTTGACAATAGCAAAGTTTTTGGCTTTGTTCACATCCGACTGGTCCGAGGAGGAAGTGAGCATATAAATGCTGGTATTGTTAAAATAAGCCTCTCTGAACTCACTAAGTCTTTCTAGAAACTCCCACCCATTCACAATAGGCATTCGGATGTCGAGGAAAATGATGTTGGGTGGCTCCTCTTCGTTTTTCTGCAATTCCTTTAGATAATCCAGCCCATCAACAGCACTGATAAAGCTTACAATCTCCTCTGCAAAACCGGCAAAGCCGGACAGCTTTTCAAAAATAATATTGTTGATGTGGTCGTCGTCTATCAATAACAATTTCCTGATCTTCTTCATATACTACTTTATAAAATACTACGAATCAATGTCTTAAATAAGCTCAATCTTCTGTCTCGTACCGATAAGATGTCGCATTGGGTATGGTTACTGTAAAAGAAGTCCCTTCATTGATCACTGAAGTTACTTTGATGCTGCCATGAAGCTTATTGACAGTTTCTCTGGTAATGTAGAGCCCCAAACCCGACCCCACGGCATCTCTGGAAACCTGGAAGAACATGGTAAATATCTTATCCATGTAGTTTTTATCAATACCTATGCCATTGTCTGCCACCGTTACCACCACCCGCTGTGCATTGGCCATGATGTTGATATTGATATAAGGCTTTGGCTGATCGTATTTATGGTATTTGATTGCGTTAGATAGCAAGTTAATGAGAATAATATATAACCTGATCTTGTCTGAATGAAAATCAGATGCTATGGCTATATCGGTGTTTACAGCTACGGTATCAATGTTTTTGAGGTATTTGAGGCGTTGGAAGATATCTTTGATCATGTGCTCAAAGTTGATATCTTCCGTTTCAATAGCCAGTCGGGCATTCCTTGAATAGTCTGTGAGGTCCTGAATGAGCTTATCCATACGGTTCAGGCTCTGCTCCATCAGTTCCAGGTAGTAGGTGCGCTCCTGAGTATCTTCGGAGATGCGTGAGATGTTGATCAGTCCCAGCGTAGAGGCTAGCGGTGCCCGCAGATCATGAGAGGCACTGTAGACAAAGCGATCCAGTTCCTGATTGGTTTTGATAAGCTCCTGGTTCTTTTCCTGTAGCTTCTTCTCTGCTTTTTTGATATTTTTGTTGATAGACTCCAGCAACTTGTTACTCTGCCTAAGGACTTCTTCGGCTTTTTTCCGTTTGGTAATATCATTTAGCGTACCTGAGATGCCTGTAATAGAGCCACTGTCATCAAGGTAAGGCTGGAAGAACATATCTACCCAGAATATCTGGCCAAACTTATCAGTAAATCGCATTTCCTGCTTCACATGATCACACTTGCTGTCCATCAGGTTCTGCATCAAGCCCTGCACATACGTCCTATCAGCCGGATGCACAAAGTCCAGAATAGATTTGTCCAGGCTTTCGTATACATCGTAGGCACTGATTTCTCTCCAGGCCGGATTGATATAAGCCAATTGCCCCTGTAGGTTGGTCTGAAGGATAATTTCCCGCACACTCTCTACCACAGAACGATATTTCTTCTCGCTGGCAATGATCTTTTTATCGGCAATTTTCTCTTCCGTAATTTCTCTAATCACCATCGTGAAGCCTGCGTAATCGCCAATGCTGTCTTTCCGGTAGCTGATATTGACCTTGAAATACAAGCCATATCCTGTTTTAGGAAGGCAGTACTCAAACTGCTGGGTAAGCTTTGTGTTCTTCACATGTTGTAACACCACGTCCAGTTGTGCTGCAATAGCACTTTCAAGTAGCTCCTGATAGTGTATGCCCAGATGCTCCTCCGGGTTATGTAGGAACACTGCTTTTTCCGGATGTGCATGGCTGGAGATTAGCTGATGCGCTTTGTTGAAAACATACACATCATCGTCAATAGACGATAAGGTAGATACAAGTTGATCGCGGCTGTCTATCAAATGTCCGATCAGTTCCCTGAGTTGTAAGAAGGAGGCACTGTCTTCTGTAGACATGGGCAGCTGTTCTGCTGTACTATGGTCATTTACAGCCACCTGTAACAGGTGTAGGATATCCTGATGCTGGACTTCGGAAAGATGGCCAGGCATGTTGTGCCTATTATTTTCGCGCAGCTCCCTGTTTGCTGCCTGTGCCTCTTTAAGGTGCCTGATCAGATCCTGACGCGACATTTTCGCCAGTTCAGCATCATCATTCTCCTTGAAGTTTGTAAAGGCAGACTGTTGGTTCCTGCATTGCTGATACGCTTCCTTTGCAGAGGTAGATACGCTTGCATTGGCAGGGAGCCAATTGAGAGGCATCTGGCTTTTTGCCTCAGGAGTAATGACGTAAATATGATCGAAAAAGTCTTTGAATGCGGTATGAAACTTACTGAACTTGCTTTTGTAAGCTGCCTCACCGGCATCAAGCCGGGCAATGTCATCAATTAGATAAAGAGGTCCGGAGGGCAGGGAAGCGATGATTTTTTGCAGAAAAGTGTGCAACATCTTGGTATCTCTGGGAGTATGCCGCCCTGTTTCTTTCAGGTAGATGATGGTATTTTCAATGATAAAAGCCTCATAATGGTATTGCCCTGTGGAGCTTTTGTAGCACCAGTCCGGGTCTTGCCTGAAATCAATGGGTTCACCTAAAGATGCTACAATCTTCAGTTGTGTTTCATGTGTTGAATATAAGTTCTTCTCATCAAAAAATGCCATACTTTTTTCTGGATTCCCTGCACGTGACTTTCATAAATATTACTGCTATGTTGGTATAACAAGCCTGAAATTATAAAAAAATAGTATTGAACAATAAAAGCGCAGCATAACCTCCCATTTTGTCGGGTAACAATTAACTACAGAATGCATTTTAGCGAAAGGTTTCACAGTAGCACTGCCTGCTAACCGGGAAGATGAGTTGTTTATGAAGACACAGCGGGTTACAATCTTTGGGAAGTATTGTTTTTTGTACTATTTGAACATGCTTGTTTGAATGTCCAGGTTGTGCTGTTTTTTAGAAATTAATTAAATAGTTGATTGAGGTAATAAAGAGTACTTCTTATCAGCGATGGGCTTCTTTATCAGCGATGGGCTTTAAGCCCATCGCTGATAAAGCAGAAGGCTATCAAAAATACCTCATACACGTTATTCTCTTACAATTGCAATATTCCTATATCCTACCCATCCCATGTACACAAATACATTACCCAACCAGACGCACTTTACCTGGTTTTACTGCTGCATACCTCGTATTATTTCGTGTATGTAAGTATTTAACTCAAGTTGCGGGTGATCCATAAACCGCTCAACCTAAAGCTCCATTTATCTCAACTCCAGCAGGGCAACATTTTCCACATGGTGGGTATGCGGAAACATATCTACCGGCTGTATGTGGGTCACTTGATACAGTGCATCAAGCATGGCAATATCGCGTGCCTGCGTGGCCGGCCCGCAACTCACATACACGATCTTCCGCGCTTTGATGTCCATCAGTTTTTTGACCACATCCGGGTGCATACCAATGCGGGGCGGGTCGGTGATGATCACATCCGGCCTGCCGTGCGCGCTGATCAATTCATCCTGCAATAGGTCTTTGATGTCTCCGGCAAAGAAAGCCGTGTTGGTTAGGTTATTAAGTTGTGCATTCACTTTGGCATCCGCGATGGCTTCTTCCACGTATTCAAGTCCTACTACTTTACCGGCATTGGCTGCCACAAAGTTGGCAATGGTGCCAGTGCCTGTATACAGATCATACACCACTTCGCTGCCAGTGAGTCCGGCAAAAGTACGGGCTACTTTGTATAGCGTGTACGCCTGCTGCGCATTGGTCTGGTAAAACGACTTGGCACTGATCCTGAACTGTAGCCCTTCCATCGTCTCGGTGATATAGGACGAACCCGCATAGTGCTTCACCTCCTGATCGTGGTAGGTGTCGTTCTTCTTGGGGTTGATCACATACTGCAATGAAGTGATATTGGGGAAAGTAGCCATGATATAAGCCAGCATCTCCTCAATCTGGTCAGCAGCTTCAGGCCGAAGCCCGCCGCCTCCAAACTGTACCACCAGCATCACTTCGCCGTGGCTGCTGTTGCGGATGGTGAGCGTACGCAGCAGCCCTTCGTGTGTGTTGGCATCGTAATAGGTCAGGTCGTGGGCTTTGGCATAGGCATCAATGGCGAGTCTGATCTCATTGGAAGGAGCGGGTTGCAGGTAGCAATGCGCAATGGGCAGCACTCTATCAAAGCTCTGCGGCATATGGAAGCCCAGGGCACGGCGGTCAAGCTCCTGGCCGGAGGCTATCTCTTCGCGGGTGAACCATCGCTTGCTGGAGAAGGCATATTCCAGCTTGTTGCGGTAGTAGCGCGTTTCAGCCGAAGGCAGAATGGGAGAAATATCCGGCAGATCAATCTTGCCGATCCGCTGGAAGTTGTCGGCAATCTGCTGCTGCTTGTAGGCCAGTTGCTGCTCATAAGGGATGTGCTGCCACTTGCAGCCGCCGCAGGTACCGAAGTGCTGGCAAAAAGGTGTCACGCGCAGCTCCGAGTAGTGATGAAAATGAATGGGCGTGCCTTCCATATGTTTCTTGCGCTTGCGGGTAATGCGCACATCCACCACGTCGCCCGGAGCCGTCTGGTTGATAAAGACTACCTGCTCATTGTGGTAGGCAATGCACTTGCCTTCGGCAGCCATCTTCTCCACGAGCACCTTTTCCAGTATGATTGTTCCTTTTTTTCCCATCAGGCCACAAAGGTATACGACTACTTTTTACGGGCATTATATTTATCCATTATTTTCAGCGTTTTCTCAATGGGCAGTGCCTCCATCATTCTTCCTTTTTGTCCTTTCATATCCGTGGCCATCAACAAAGAGTTGTAAATGGCTTCTTCGGTGGCCTCCACCACTGCCAGAAACAGTGGAGACATTTCGTCGTTGGGTAGATCAGGAATCTCCTGTACTCCTTCAGACTCATAAGGAATGCGCAGCTTTGGATGTGTGCTGAAGGCAATGCTATAGTCTCCGCTGCCATTGGAAGAAAACGACCCTACCCTGCCAAAGGCCAGGAAGGAACGCTTAGCAAGGCGTTCCAGGTTTCGTGTAGACAGTGGCGCATCGGTAGCGATGATGATCATACACGAACCATCTACGGTATAGGGCACATCGTCGGCCATATAGTAATTGTCCAGCTCTTCGCCCACAGGAGCACCATTGATGGTAAGGATGCCTCCGAAGTTTGTTTGCACCAGCACCCCAACCGTATAGCCGCCCTTGTCTTTCGGCAACACCCGGGAAGAAGTACCAATGCCTCCCTTGTAACCCAGGCATAGCGTTCCGGTGCCTGCCCCTACATTGCCTTCCTCCACCGCACCCGTTGAAGCGGATCGTATCGCCTGCTGCACGTCTGCATTCTTCACGTGTCGTCCTCTGATATCATTGAGCCATCCATCGTTGGTTTCTCCCACAACCGGGTTGACAGACCTGATCTCAGCGTTCTCTGGGATTGACAAGGTGTAGTCTACTAACGCATTGGCTACCAGAAAGGCATTGAGCGTGTTGGTTAAGGCAATGGGTGTTTCTATGTTGCCTAGCTCTGCTATCTGCGTTGTGCCCACAGCTTTGCCGAAGCCATTGCCTACAAAAATAGCAGCAGGGACTTTCTCCTGAAAGATATTCCCCTGATGCGGCATGATCACCGTAACGCCTGTACGAACAGAATCTCCTTCTATCAGGGTCTTCTGGCCCACCGAGACCCCCTTCACATCCGTGATAGCATTCAGAGAACCAGGGGTGAGGATGCCGGGCACAATGCCCAATACCCTGGCGCGTGATCGCTGGGCCTGGCTGTTGGAGAAGATACTCATAAGCATAAGGAAGATCATGAAGATTCTAAGCATATTTTAATTATTAAAGCGATTTTAGCTTATCAGGACTGTGTGAATAGATGAGTTGCCTTGCCAGTACGTTGGTCGGATCTATGGTGATGATACCTTCTACCTCTTGCTCGGTGATCGCCAGCGGTATTTCCGTGCAACCCAGGATGACGGCTTCGGCACCTTGCGCTTGTAAAAATGACATACCCTGCAACAGATTTTCCCTGGCCTGTGGGTAAGCCGTGTCTGTGATGGCTTTGATGCCGTAGACAGGGTGGTAAATGGCAGGATGAATTACAGTCTCCTGCATCTGTGGGGTAGGCACGATAGCTTCATAGCCTTTTGCCTGCAACGCCTTGGCATAAAGGCCGCTTTGATAAGTGCCGGTGGTTGACAGCACACCCACTTTGGTGATGTTTGGATAGGTGGAGGCAATAAATGCGACCGTCTCATCAATCATATGAACAATCTTCATCGTGCTTCCGGCCTTTTCCAATTCGGACTGGATCACCTGAAATATCTTTTCCGCATGGGCTGTATTACAAGGAATGCCTGCAATGGTAGCTCCTGTCTTTTCGAGTTTGAGCAGCACAGCTGCTATCGCTATGGCCGGATTCACCTTCACCTTACCCACCAGGTACTCCGTGCGGTCTGCAATACTTGCAGGCACAGACAGCAATACGGCATCAATATGGTCCTGATCGCAGTTTGCCTTCGTGTTATTGCATACTTTTTTGAGCAAATCTATGCCGGAATATGGCCCTACGCCACCCACTATACCAATCATTGCATGTATGTTTATTATTACATCAACCAACAGATTAACTGCGATATTATAGAGGAAACAAAGAAACCGCAAGTCAATAGCTAATATAAAGCGCGTAATCATGCAGTATTATCGCTTCATGGTTGCGAAAAGAGGGGTGCGCTTTTCCCACGCTATTGATCTTCGGGTCTATCCATCTGATCAACTGGTGGTCTTTGATATAAAAATGATTCTTTGCCACAGATTTTTCTGATGCGTTGAATGCATCATCCCATTTGGGTTTGTGATAGACAGTCTTTACTTTATCGACAAAGCACAGGTTGCCCTCTTTCAGATAGTACTCAGAAACCATATCCTCCCGGTCTCCATCAAATACGACTTCTACTTTAACAAGCTGCTCGTCGTCAAAGTACTTGGTCATCTTCACTGTGGCCAGCCTGTATATCTCCGCACCTTCCATCGCATATTGCCCGGCACTTGTATCCTCATCTACGGTTACATCCGGATACACCACTTTTTTGTATTGGCTGATATATGCGTTCACTTCCTCAAACCGATTCCTGATCTGATCTAGTTCTTTTTTTGAACTTTGCGCACACACTGGCAAAGCCATCAGAAATATCATTACAATAATTATTAGCTTGTTGATCATATAATCGTTTTCAAACTATTTTGATAATATCTATAAAAGTAGTGTTCAGATGATCAAAATCATTGTCTGCTGTCATTAGAGGCACATCTAATGTATGAGCTATAGCAGCTATCCACAAATCATTTTTGCAGAATCTTGCAATAGCTTTCCGTTTTTGTCTGTGGCTTTTCTTTTTGAAAATGCATCTATTTTACTATAAGATTCAATCAACAAATCATCCGTACTTATAATATCCACATAGGTTGCATTATTAAGAAATACATGTAGTTTCTGATACCTTGATTCTCCCCAACCTTGCTGCATCTTTAAAGACTCCAGCTCAGCTTTTGTGACTGCTGAAATAATAATAGATACATTCTTATCAAAAGCATTCATGACATCTATACATTTCTTTCCTAATTTTTTACCTCTCAAAATGTGCAGGATAATGCATGTATCAATGAACAAATACTTCATTATTTAACCCTTTTTAATAACTCGGTGAATTCTTCATCATCCTCGTTTCCTGGCCACTTACCCAAAATGTCTACCAATGGATTTGCTTTTTTGCTTTGCTTAGTTTGGAGCAACACTTGTTGACGGGCAGTCGTTGCTTTAGGCTTTTTAGAGAAAAACTTATCTGTTGCATTTGGTTTTCCATATTCCCGGATTTCTACAAAGCTCAACTGTCCATTGGGTTTATAGTGGGCCATTCCAGAGATGGTCACCTCTTTTCCCATGAAATCAATGATGCCTTGTATTAATATGTCATTGTTAGCAAAAACATTGACAAAGCCTTGTTCTGTTTGCAGCCCTAACTTTCCTTTGGAAACTTTCATTTCATCCAGTTGTCCATTTACAATTACTTTTCTAGGTTCGGGTATGCTGTCCTCCAGTAAACTAATTTTATGGAAATCATCCTTAATTAACTTGACTTCTGGTACAGTGCCCCTATTAGCCAAATAAAAAATCTGATTATTACTGATGAAGTTGTTTTTGAAGTTTGTCAATGATTTTAATAAAGGTTTGTCAAAATCTGTTTCCTCATTCTCAGTACTTAAAGCATGTTGAAAGGCACCAATGACTAATGCCATGGGCGTCATCTGTAGTACTTCTTCCTTGGGTTTGAACAAATCAAATTGCAAGCCTTTGATGGTGTTTGCAAAATAGCTGCAATCAATGGTCAACGAAGTGCCGTCTTGCTCGCTTCCATCAATGCGCTGTAGTCTAAGAGCTAAAGCTTTTTTCAAATGCTTATCGGGTCTTATCTCACTAAATCCCCGAAGCTTAAGCATCAACGCTTTGGTAGCAATATCTTTAATGGATTTGGTCAGTACACTTAGTCTGTCAAATTCTATCAAGCCATTGTCTTCATCTTCGCCAATTATTTTTATATCGTAGTGCATAGCCGTCGTATCCTTTCAGGGGTAAAACCAATTGTACAAATCTATTCCTTTTAGAACAATCTTTTTTATGTGATAGTTAGCTGTTGACATTTCATCTGTCTTTTTAGCAATAATTTTCTGGGTTCTCTCTTCCTAACTGCAACCTGAATGAAGGCTTGTATTAAGGAAACTCCGGCATATAAGACTTCCTGCCACTTTAATCATCCAGCTTTTCAGGAATACCTCCAATGCCGCTCACTCTCCAGGTTTCATCAAAAACAGAGCGGTAAACAACTTCTACCTGTGCATCATCATAAAATAGTCCTGCGAGAATACGTGCATCCTTTTCAGATCCCTGGATGCTAACCATATTCACTTTTTCTTCGGCAGGTAAAAGCATGCCTTTGGAAACAGAGGCATAACTGAAACTTACTGGTGTATGAGGATAAATCACTCCTTGCAAGAAACTGCTGGGATCTAGCTCATAAATACTGTCCTTATAGTGCACACTAATATTTTGTATAAAGGCTGGCCCTATACCATTGTTGATCAAAGATAAGGAATACATCGTAGTATCAGGGGCACTACTAACAATAGTAACATAAGGTAATACCGTAGCGTACTGTTGTTTTTGCATCAGGTAGGTTTGGTACATCAAAGTGAGTAAGGTGACTGTACTGACCAGAAAGGCAAGCGAACTCACAATTTTGTCAGAGTTCCAGAATGTAGGTTTGTGCACCATAGCAGCATTATGAAAGTTTCGTTGGTAATGGTTATGCTCCCAATATACTACATTTTCACAATCAACTACTTATGTCATTTATGCATAATGTACGACTATTTGTGGACAGCAATGGGCTTAAAGCCCATTGCTGTCTACCTGTTAAGGATGTGCATTAAGATAGTATATAATCATCACTTTGGCCATGATCAGATTTGTTGCAACTATAGCATAGTAGTCCGTAAAAAAGCAATACGAAAAGCCTTCTCATTTCTTTTGACTGATGATTGTGTTACGACATTATAGGTATCTCCCCTCAAAATAATAACATCCCTCCAACCATACAAACATTTATTCACGCATCTTCCCCATCTGTCATTCAGTTGGACGCGCCGTGTCTACTTCGGACTGCCGAAGCAGTGGACTCCCCGCCGGGACCGATGCCGAGGGACCTTGTTACAAGATGGCAGCATGGTGCTAAATATTAAAAGGTTTCCTACTGAATGACACTAAGGAGAGCGTTATGTTCCTGTCATTGCCCCCTGTCATCCAGGAGGGAACTCACTGGAGCGCGTTTGTAACGCGCTCCAGATGGGGGGGAGATAGCTATTAGTACATTTTTATCATAATTAAATATATTCATAAACACACCTCTACCCTTTCCTATCACTCACTGGAGCGAGCGTTGTGTTCCTGTCACTGCCCCCTGTCATCCAGGAGGGAACTCACTGGAGCGCGTTTGTAACGCGTTACAAACGCGCTCCAGATGGGGGTTATGTTCCTGTCATTGCCCCTGTCATCCAGGAGGTATGTTCCTGTCATTGCCCCCTGCCATCCAGGAGGGAACTCACTGGAGCGCGTTTGTAACGCGTTACAAACGCGCTCCAGATGGGGGGGAGATAGCTATTAGTACATTTTTATCATAATTAAATATATTCATAAACACACCTCTACCCTTTCCTATCACTCACTGGAGCGAGCGTTGTGTTCCTGTCATTGCCCCTGTCATCCAGGAGGGAACTCACTGGAGCGCGTTTGTAACGCGCTCCAGATGGGGGGGAGATAGCTATTAGTACATTTTTATCATAATTAAATATATTCATAAACACACCCCTACCCTTTCCTATCACTCACTGGAGCGCGTTTGTAACGCGTTACAAACGCGCTCCAGATGGGGGGTTTTTATCGTAAGAAGGTATATTTATAAATAAACTTATTCCCTATCCAATTCCAGATCAGACCTAAACACTACCCCTTCATCACCAAACCAATCATTCCGGACCGGTGCGGAACGACTGCCCCTGGTGGGGCAGTAACTCAGGACTAGTGCGGAACGACTGCCCCTGGTGGGGCAGTAACTCAGGACTAGTGCGGAACGACTGCCCCTGGTGGGGCAGTAACTCAGGACTAGTGCGGAACGACTGCCCCTGGTGGGGCAGTAACTCAGGACTAGTGCGGAACGACTGCCCCGCTTTGTAAGGGGGTAGAATACAGGTGATTGAGTAGTACTTTTATGTTATAGTTATCATTGGTAGTAAAGGCACATATGTATGTTTTATTTTAGTAGTCAATAGCATATTTTAATATATATAGTTTACTTTGTTCTATTATTAATAAAATTAGTGATAACTAAAATGTAAAGTGTATGAAGAAATTTGGAATTTATGATGAGTTGGAGCGTTCACGTATCATTATATACGGAGCGTTGGTCAACCCTATCATCCTGAAGGAAATGGCAAAGATGGGATTTGATAGAAAAGAGATCATGTTTGGGAAAGGCTTACTAACGAAAATGACTGATAAGCAGTATCTTCGGGTGAGTGAGCAGAATACCCAGAAGGAGACTACTCAGCAACTCAATAATGCTTATGACGCAGCCAATGAGTCGTATGTGATGCACGTAAAGTATGCGCGTTTGGTAGTTCCCAAGAACAGCAAAGCATGGAATGATCTGCTGCTCACCGGCAAACGAAGTAAGAACCTGGTAGGCTGGATGGTGCAGGCAAAAGCATTCTACCGCCATGTAGATACAGTAGCTGATCTGCTGGCTAAGCGGGGTATTCTGGCCGAAGAACTGGCGCAAACCAAAGCAATGGTAGAGGCAGTTTCCGACACACGTATACAACAATTCGTTTGTTTTGGTAACAAACAGGCCGCTACCGTGCGTCGGGATGAAGACCGGCTGGCATTGCAGCAGTGGATCAGGAAGTTTGTCAAAGCAGCCCGCTATGCTTTTGATGATGACAAACAACAACTGGAATCACTGGGCATCACCGTACGTTCCTAAACGAATAACCATCTTATATTGTGTAGGTGTATGGAGCCGCGATTAATCGCGGCTCTTCTGCATTATCCCCCCCGCTATCCACAGCCTGTATCCTCCCTACTAGAGCGCGTTTTCAACGCGTTCTCTGTGTCTATTGATCACGCCTCTACAAGTTTTGTGATAAGGGTACTTTTTCTGTACAATCACGGTTGGTGTCGGGTCACAAGACCCGCCACGGAGGGTCATAGTATACCACGCCTCTACGGGTCTTGTGACCCGCAGTATGGTATAGGGTAGTAACATATTTGCTTTACCTGATCTGCTTACTTTGACACTATATTGTGGCACAGGACATGGACTTTACGCATTATAGATGTGTATATACGCTAGGTGTCCTCACAGCCCACTATTTGTTTGTAAACACATGTTGAAATTTTCAAACATATAGGTGGATAACATCCGTAGTTTGCATAGTTTTAGGACGATGCAAAGACTACGGTGCCTCCTTGTACTTTTACTTTTCCTGATAGCAGGGCAAAGCTGGGCAAGCCATATTGTGGGTGGTGAATTTGAGTTGCTCCACACCAAAGATTACCAGTTTAAGCTGAACCTGATTCAGTATTTTGATGAGGTACACGGGCATTCGGAGGCAGAAGATGGTTTTGCCGATGCTTATGTGTTTAGCAAGAAGGGCGAGGTGCTGATCGATATATTCAGGCTACCCAGAATCAGTTCGGAGTTTGTCAACTATACCAATCCCGCCTGTGGTGAAGGGGAACTGGTGACGCGCAGAATTCTATACAGTGCCGACATCATCCTGCCACCTGCCAAATACAATGATCCCGAAGGCTATTTTGTGGTATATGAACGCTGCTGCCGCAATGAGATCATTTCCAACCTGGTGAGTCCTACCACCGCCGGAGAAGCTTTCTATATGGAATTTCCGGCAGTCACAGCCGATAACAAACCTTTTTACAACAGTTCACCGGCCCTCTCTCCGCCAGTCAATGACTATGCCTGCATCGGGGTACCCTTCCGCTACGATTTCCGCAGCACCGATCCTGATGGCGACTCGCTGGTGTATTCGCTGGCGGCTCCTTTCAACAGTTCTACCTCTACCACCCCGCTGCCTAGGCCCTTTGGTTCTCCTAAGTCTACAGTTACCTTTACAGAGGGCATCAGTGCTGGCAATATGGTGCCGGGCAATCCTGCCTTACAGATCAGCAAGGATGGTTTTATCTCCGTGGTGCCAGACCGGGAAGGGGTGTTTGTCTTTAGTGTGCGGGTGGAGGAATACCGCAAGGGCAACAAGATCGGGGAAATACGCAGGGACTTTCAGTTGGCCGTGAAGAACTGTAATCCGGGCACGGCCCCCGTTGCCACTGCCAGGGTAGCCGGTGCCGCTGCCAACTACCAGGAAGGCAGCGTGATACGGTTTGAGGGAACGGCTCCTAAGTGCGTGACCATGAAAGTGACGGATGCCGACCCAGGTGAGATCATCAACATCCGGCTAATCAGCGTAAACTTTGAGCACGACCTTTCCTCGCTGCTGCCTACCCGGATATTTGTTCCGCAAAATCCGCAGGACACTATTTCGTTCGACCTGTGTTTTCCCGAATGCCCCCTTGCACCGGAACCTATGCTCATTGATGTGG
>CATQIH010000018.1 GCA_958296015.1 Cyclobacteriaceae bacterium | reverse complement strand
GCCTGTGCTCTGGCTCCGGGTTTTATCGGCTCATTGGCCGGTTCAGATGTTTTACTGTCAGGTTTTGCCGTTGGCTTAGGCTGCTTATCTTTATCTGACTGCACATGCTTTTCTGCCGTCGTAGCAGCAGGATCAATCGGCTTTGGTGCATCTTTGACGGCATCAAGCTCCCAAACCTCCATTTTTTGTTTTAAAAAATAGGCAATGACAGAGATACCGGTCAGTGCGGCAAGAATCTTTAAAAAGTTTTTAAACATAGCGATAGTTGATTTCTGTGTAGAACGTTCCTGTGAAAAAATAGAATATGTACTTCATCCCTCTATTCAACACAAACATAACCTGATTGTTATTCGCAGATTATCTCACAGTTTGATTGAACAGGGAATTGCACGTCAACGGACAAAAGTTAAGCATATTGTGGTAGAGATAAAATTATAGTAGAAGATTTTGTGAACATTTAGCTCAAATTTCTTATTTTGTATCATATGTTTCACTTGTGAAAAAGGTTGCCTGACCCTGTTGATTCTTCTGCTTGCTAACTACATCAACCATTATGGCTGCTGCTTTCTGCTGATCATTCCGTCAATAGCTACTTCTTCCAGATCGTCTATCTTGTTGAGGTAAAAACCAATCTTGCCACTAGGCAACTTGTCATACATAGGGTTGAAACGCCCGCCCCACACCACCTCATGGTTTTTGTATGATTTGCGGGCATACACAATCTGGCTGAACGATTCATCAAATGCTTTGATCATGATGATAAACTCGCCATCCGCTTGATAGAACATTTCTTGATTCATGCCATAAAACGGGCTTTCTTCCACTATCGGATGTACGACAGTCCAGTTCATCGCCATAAAATTAACGGCTTTACGTTCCAGTTCCAGATTCACATAGGTGCGTATATTTTCTTTTTTGTCAAAAAAGGTATAGGTCACTACTACTTCTACTTCTATCAGTTCGTTGCTACGCATATTAGCCAGCCGAAACTCAAAAGCAGTTTTGCCTTTGTAGGGAGCAATCACAGCGCGGCTATAGGCCAGGCGGGGCTTCGGACGTGAAAACCGGCCATACATCAGACCGGTGATGAGGGCAAAGCCCAATACACCCAATAAAGATTCTACAGCGGCTGCCAGCCCAGCCCAGAAGCCCACGGGACTGATGCGACCGTAGCCTAAGGTAGTGAGCGTTTGCGTGCTGAAAAAAAAGGATTCGTAAAATCTTTCAAAGGAAGTTCTGCCTACTACGCCGGAGAGTTCTTCTATGCCAATACCTGTGTAAATCAGGGCAAACAGCAGGTTGATCAGAAGGTAAACAATTAAGACCAGTATAAAGAACTTAGACCACGACATATCCAGCAACATATGGTAAGATTCATACGAGCGAATACGGGCGCGGCCCTTCTTGACAACATTAAAACTCCCGTCTTGATTGATGAGTCTTTTAATTTTTTCGAAGTTCTGAGTACCAAAACCAAGGTCCTGGTATCCGTTGCTGCCAGCAAAGCTTTTTCTAATAGTATCGAGGTGATTCTTGATAGCCACTGTGGTAATATGTTTGTTGTATACATACGTATCATCTGGCGCTAAGATAAAAATAAAAAAAAGGACAGCTTATAAAGCCGTCCTTTTTGTATAAACCATGTCATGTTAAACCTCCATAACATAGCACTATGATCCGTATCTGAGAAGACTACTGCTGATGAGCAGTTATAGCCTCAAACCCTGGCTGTGCCTTATCATCTCCTCATGAAGTCAGTCACATAAGGCAGCAGCGGGATTTTTGATAACTACGAAGTAGAGTGTGCTATTGGATTGGGGGTTTGGGAAAATCTTCACAAAAAAAGCGGGAAAATTTTCCCGCTTCTTAATTATTGGTAATATACCTGCTTGTCTTTTATCGCTTTGCTATCATTCTGTAAATCCAGAGTAAAAGGATGGCTCCACCAATGGCTACCAGAAAGCTTCTGAAATCGAAGCCTTCCACGCCACCAAAGCCCAGGGCACTACCGATAAAGCCGCCAATGACAGCACCTACGATACCGATCAGGATGGTGACAATAAACCCTCCAGGGTCTTTTCCCGGCATGATCCATTTAGCGATTGCTCCGGCAATAAGGCCGAAAAGTATCCAAGTTAAAATTCCCATAGTAGATTGTGTTTGGTTGGTAAAAAATTGAGTTAAAATTAAAAAATTTTATGAACTATCTATTTAACATCCAGAGAATCTTAAATGTTTAAAATTTATTTCATACTGACAGCTCCCTTCTTCAGACCACTCAGGTACGTTACCAAATCAACCAGTTCCTGCTCAGACATACCACGCTCCAGGTGGTCAAACATCAACGATTGGTCCATCTTTTCCATACCAGACACATTGCTTAGCTTATAGGTATTGGTAAGCCCACCATACATGCGCATGCGCAATTCATCTTCTGTTTTGCTAAGAATATAACCGTTGACTATACTGCCGTCTTTGAGCGTCACATGGTAGCCTTCGTACCCAAAGCTGATACCTGCGCTGGGATCTAAAATGGCATGATACAAGCCTTCTTTGGGCAGTTTATCGCCAATTTCTGTCAGAGCCGGGCCATAATCCACTCCTTTTTCTCCTACCATATGACAGTTTTGGCACACCTTGCTAAAAACAGTTTTTCCGTTGTCGGCATCACCCTGCATACTCACCAGCTGGCTTACCGGTGCCAATGTAGATTTGGAAAGACTGTCTGTGACGTTGAGCAGCCCGGCAGCTTCTCCATACATCGTACTCCGCATAGCCATAGAGAAGACCTGCATGGCTGCCGAATCCAGATCGGAGCGTAGATCACCGCTATGAATAAGTTCCATTAGTTGATCTTCGCCAGCCCAACTGCCAGCCAGTGCCATCACGGCATCTTCTCTGAAGGCTTTGGGTTGATCCTGATTGAGGATGACAGACACCAGCACTGCTACAGCATTGTCATTGTTGACCCTTTTCAGAGAAGCTACCATTTTATGCTTTTCGTCTTCATCGTTGCCGGAGAGTAGTTTCTCAACCATAGGTTTGCCTCCCATATCCAGCAGCACCTTGGTAGCTTCACTGCCGATTTCTTCGCCGGATTTCTCCAGTGCCAGTACCAGCAGGTCGCTGTTATAATTGGTAAGCTCATATTTTTTAATCATTTCCAGGTATTCCTGCGTACCTTTTACGCCCTGTAGCGAAGCAGTTAGTGCAGCCTTTAGCTTGGGCGACTGCCCGACAACCTGTGGGTCCATGTGACTCAGGGCCAGCAGGGTGATAGATTCCTGGTTAGGATGCTGCCGGGTAGCCAAGTCGGCCAGTACCTGCTGTTTGGTTTGGCCCGGATGAAAATCAAATGCCCTGAAATAGCGCAGCCTGTCCTGGTAAGTATCTGACTCTGAGCTTTCGATGATCTTACCCAGCAACGGCACCGCCTCTTCAGATCGGCTGCGCCAGATGATGTCTCTGCCAGCAGGGGTATCCCAGTCATCGTTGTTTTTTTCCATCCAGGCCGCAAAACGTTGGTCAGGATACCTATCAGACCCAATGCCCAGGGCTTCCAGGTACCAGCGGTCTTTGCCATCATGTTGCATGGCCAACTCGGCCCATAATGTATTGGCTGCCGGTGAGTCCAGGTAACGCAGGGCAATAGCTGCTTCACGCCTCACCTGCGGCGATTCGTCTTTGGCTGCTTTCTGCAATACAGGCATTATATCCATATCCAGTTGCCGCGCCATGCGGATGCCCGTGATGCGGATGTCCGGATTATTGCTTTTCAGTGCCTGCATCACATATTGCTTGCCTTTACCTTTGATCTTGGAGAGCAGCCAGTAAGCCTGTGCCTGATGCCGCGGTTCTTCGGAAGATAGCATCGCTTGCAGTGCTGGCTCTGCCTCTGTGCCCCAGTTGTGCAGCTTGTTCCAGGCAAGATAGCGCACAGACATGTTTGGATTTTTCAACGCAGCTACTGCCTTTTCAGGTGTGGAAAGGTCAGGTGACTCTACCTTATATGGAGTATCTTTTGGCGCTACGCGGAAGATACGTCCCTGCTGCAAATCTCCCACCTGGTGCCCGCCTACACCCGGATCATACCAGTCGGCAATAAACAGGGAGCCATCCGGTGCGATGCACACGTCGGAAGGACGAAACCATTGGTCTTTGCCTTTCACGATATCGATAATCTTGGCAGTATAGCCCGCACCATCATTGGATACTGCATAGGCTCTTACCACATTGGGACCTGCATCGGCATGGATCAGTTGGTTGCGGAAACGCTCTGGCAGCAGTGTACCTTCATACACCAACATACCGGTGGGAGACCCGGCTCCGGTTTGCAGCAGGTTGGGCACTACGCCAGGGTCGTTGAGGTGCCAATGGCGACGGGGGATTTCCTCTGCCATACCTGTGCGGTAGGTGCGCCAGTCTTCACCGGTCATGGCATCCACATAGCCGTAGTTGCCATATTCCATGACGTAGTTGATGCGTACACCTTTGTTGCCATCATCGTCATTATCAGACTGCCACAGGGTACCAAAGGCATCTACGGCTACTTCGTAATTGTTTCGGAAGTTGTGTCCTAACACTTCCAGATCGGTACCATCAGGATTGACGCGGAAGACCATGCCCTGGCGGTAGGGGTTGCCTTCATTGGCCACTTTGGTGCCTGTTTGCTCTGTGATGGGGTTGCCGTCTTTGTCCATCAGGTGCTCTCCCTGGTTGCCAAAGTTGAAATACAGTTTACCATCCGGACCAAACACAAAAGCATGAATGGCATGGTCATGTTGTACCCCTGCAATGTGGCTGAACAATATTTCTTTCTTATCTGCCTTGTCATCTCCATCCGTATCAGTGAGCACCAGCACATTGGGACTACAGGAAACAATTGCCTTATTGCCCAGCACTTTGATGCCCAGGGCGGCGTTGACATCATTGCCCTGATAAAAAACCGTGGACTTATCAGCTGTACCATCACCATTGGTATCTTCCATGATCAGGATACGGTCGCCCTCCTCTTTGGTAGGATTACCGGGGTTGAGTTCCGGGCGATAATTGTAGCCTTCGCATACCCATACCCTGCCCCGGCTATCAATATCCATGTTGGTAGGGTTGGTCAGGGTTGGCTCGGCAGCAAATAGGGTAACCTCAAGGTCCGGAGCTACTGTGAGACCGGAGGTAGCATATTGCGGGAGGCGTTTTTCTTTTATAGACAAACTATCATAGTTGACTATTTCCGAAGACTTCTGGCTACAGCCTGACAGGGCAGCAAGTAGTAGCAACGTTTCTAAAAACTTACTGTGAAAATTATGGCGATCATTCATATTGGACAGCACGTATGCAAGTTGTGTATATATTTGTATTGCCCGTCAAATTAAAAAATATTTGGATAAATGAAAACAAAAAAACTAATGAGATTTTGCTCATTAGCCTAATTTGCAGGACGCTGCTTTAGTGCTTACAAAGAATTCAGAAGGCCCCATGAAAATTGTCAACGTCTTCATCAAAATCATCCATCTCGTCAAAGTCCAGGTTGTTGTCATCTACCTGCTCCCAAGTGTCCTCTTCCGGGTCAAACTGATCTTCTTCCGGAGAAAGGTTCCAGTCGTGTTGATGCGTATCTGTGCTATTGAAGAAATCGTCGCCGGAAAACAAATCGGCGGTGCTAAAGTCATTGAGTTTTGTAAATTGTGTCATAATTCAGTTTGCGGTTTATAAAACATTCGTTTGATTCAGAATAGTGATACCATTATAAATATTTTGCCAAATCCGTAGCACATTGTATGCTTATAAGTCATATTTGCGGGGTTGAACCATTTTTTGATCTACTGTACTAAACTGGTTTGATAATCATTTTCACATTTTACACCGATTTCACTGTACTAATCTAATATATTATATAACTTTGTATAGTAATATTTCCATTTGTGTGAAATCGCACTTATTTAAAAAATCAGTAAATAATAACATTATGAAATCAGCTTATATTTTTTGCCTTCTGGGTTGCACATGCTTTTACGCTGGGGCACAGCAAATCCGGCCTGATTTTACAGAGGAAAAAATCGACAACATCGACATTGGGTACGGCCTTGCCATTGGAGATGTGGATGGCGACAAACTCCCTGATATACTGCTGGCCGACCAGCATCAGATTGTATGGTACCGCAATGGCGACTGGCAGCGGTTTGTGATGGCCGACCACCTTACCGAACGCGACAACGTCTGCATTGCCGCACAGGACATCGACGGGGATGGCAAGGTAGAAGTTGCCGTAGGTGCACAGTGGAACCCTTCGGAAACTACCGACACAACTGCTTCGGGAGCTGTATTTTACCTGATGCGTCCTGAAAACCCGCAGGATATCTGGCAACCTGTGACACTTCCTCACGAGCCTACCGTACACCGGATGCAATGGGTGCAAACACAGCCTGGCCGTCACCAGTTGGTAGTATTGCCCTTGCATGGCCGGGGCAACAAAGACGGCAAAGGAGCAGGCGTGAAGCTGATGGCTTACCAGATGCCGGAAAACCCCACAGACAAATGGGATACGGTGCTCATAGACCAATCGATGCATCTGACACACAATATGACGCAATCGGAGCAGCAAGATACTACGCGGCTTTGGGTAGCTGGCAAAGAGGGCATCGTGCGGTTCACGTATTGCGGTCAGGCATGGCAAAAGGACAGGCTACCGGCACTTCACCAACCTACTGGCGAGGTTAGCCTGGGCACATTGCGCCCCGACACGCCACAGCGGTTTATTGCGACCATAGAACCGATGCACGGCAACCGGCTGGTGGCTTACCTGGGAAATGACTTTGAAAACCGAACGATATTATACGACCAGATGAACCAGGGACATGCCATTGCCTGTGCTGATCTGCTGGGCCTGGGCCGCGATCAGATTGTAGTAGGCTGGCGCGATCCTAACCAGGAAGGAAAAGTAGGCATCAAACTCTTTGTGCCTGTAGATGAGGATGGCGACGGCTGGATGCATTTCTATATTGATGACGGCATGGCCTGCGAAGATCTGAAAATAGCTGACCTGGACATGGACGGTGACCTGGATATTGTGGCTGCCGGAAGAAGTACGAAGAACCTGAAAATCTACTGGAACAACCGTATTGAAGGAGCCAACAAGATTAATTGAGCCAGCCTTGCAGCCGGATGGCAGACTCCAGCGGCGTTTCAACATCATCGGCTAACGCAGGAAAGAAGTCCAGCCCGGTGGCTTCTTCCACTGCATCTATGCTCACGGCAAAAGTTTGCAAAGGCTTGTTGCTTCCTTTGTTGGACATCAGAAAAGCAATGGCCCTGATGCGTTTGGGCGGCTGGTAGTCGAGCAGCACTTTGTAGAATCTGGCGGGCACCGTTACTTTGTTTGCCCCTATACTTTTGCGCCTTCTATCTTTCAGCACCGGGCCGGTGACGATGTACAGGCTACCATCGGCTACCGCCCATTTACGCGTTTTTTCTTCCAGCTCACGCCAGATGCCCCGGTTGAACTCCGGGTCTTGCGGACTGATGTTGGATAGATAAAAGCTTTCGCTCATGGCTTTGGGCGTAAAACCCATATCACCGGCAGGTGCCAGGTGCCCACGGTCGTAGCCCGAACCACGATAATCCTCCAGCGAAGCCGAGCCTGTCAGGATCAGCGGGTCTTCCCGGAAGTTTTCGCTACGCTGGGTGTTGACTTCTACTTCTGCACGGGTAAGCTGATAGGCCACCCAGCGTGCCTGCTCATCTTTTTCGGAATAGACCAGTGTAAAGTTGGTATGGATCACCAGCTCGCTTTGCTGATGACTCGGCAGATAATCTGATAAAGCGACAGCCTTCGTTTCAGGTACTTTATCGGCAGAAGGCTGAGGTTGCTGCTTATTTTTCAGATACCACAGCGTAGCGATCAGGCAGCAAATGATCAGTGCGGTGATCAGGAGGTATTTTAGGTTGCTTCTTTTCATAGAGGCTTATGCTTCTGCGAATATATCAACAAAAACATGTTGAACCTAAAATATCCCCAGCCAGTCCTATTCGCTCCGTGAGCTATCCACCGGATTGGCCAAGGCAGTTCGTAGGGTTTGGAAACTGATGGTCGCCATCGCTACCAGAAAGGATACCAGGCCAGCAAAAACAAATACCCAGGCACCGATGTCAATGCGGAAGGCAAATCCATCCAGCCATTGACCCAACGCATAAAAAGATGTGAATAGATAAAACTTTATTTGTTTTGTAGAACTGCGGGCAAAATATAATCTTCCATCATTTTATCTACCTGTAAGTGACTGTAAGGCGCATTGAATGCTGTGGCTGTTACTACAACTACCAAAGGCTGGTCTTTGAAGACAAATATTTTGTTGCCTCCGTTTCCGGCGCAGTAGAAGGTTTCATAATCGTAGCCATTTACCTGATACTTCTTATTCCAAAATAAATAGCCGTAATATTCATTCTTTCTGTCGGCAACCGATCTATGCTTCGTAAAGGTTTTGTTTACCCATTCTTTGGGTATTATTTGTTTTCCGTTCCACTTTCCGCCGTTTTTATAAAGCTGTCCATATTTGGCAAAATCCAGGCTATTCATTTGAATACCACCGGCTGTATTCGCTACTTTTTGCGGTGTGTATTGCCACTTATACTTGGTAATGCCGAGGGGTTTGAAAAGTCTCGCGTCTGCATATTTTTCAAGTCCTCCCGGTACGTTTTTATCCAAAACATCGCCCAGCAATACTACGCCAGCCGTGAAATAAGTCCATTGACCTTTTTTGGTAGGAACAACTGGTAAATTCAAAGTGAATGCCACCCAATTTTCGGTAGGATACATTCTTTCTTCATTGCCTGCCGACTGCCCATCATCGTCATTGCCTTCAAAAGCTGAACTCATGGTTAATAAGTCTTTAAGCGATATATTTTCCTTCTCTGGAGCATGATGATCATACGCTTTTAAATGATAAAACTCTTTTAATGTCTGATTTTCGTTTTTCAGCAACCCTTCATCTATCGCAATGCCCATCACAGTTGAGGCAAACGACTTTCCTACTGAGCGCACATCATGCAGCGTATTTCGGTTGGCACTATTGAAATACTCTTCTACCAGTATTTTGCCGTTCTTTAAGGCTACAATACTGGTAATATTTTTAAAAATTTCTGCATCCACTTTTGCCTTCAACGCTTTAATTTTATCTCTATCAAATCCTTCATCGGATACCGGCAGTCCATGATAAGGTTTGACTTCTCTCAATTGAATGGAATCTTGAATCGAGGCAATATCAAGTTCAGGCTTTTTGACATCCAATGCCAACATACCTGTTGCTATCAGTTCTCCTACTTTCAAGCCGGGGTTTGCTAAGTAGGGGCGAATTTCCATTTTAAATGAATGTTTGCCCTCTGTCAATGTGCTATCACCTCCATTGTTTGTAAATCTGAGCCACAGATAAGTGCTCCACCAATCAGGAAATGGATGATCTATTAAAGGCTTACTGAGTACAGTTTGGGTATGTTTATCTTTAGCATAAGGAGCACCTGGATGTAGATTATCCTGATAAACTAATTGATTATCCATATAAAAGGAAAACTGGTAGTTGCCGATTTTAGCAAGTTCTTCGGGAGATAATTCGGGAGCCAGGCGATGTAGGTAATTTGTCAAGGAGTTTCCCATGAAAACCGTCATAAACAATTTGCTTTTGGGGGTTAATGTATAAGAAGTTAAAAAATCTGATTTCTCATAATTATCTATCGGAATTTCTTTGGCAGCAAAAGTAATCTTGCCTACATTAGCTTGATGTAAAGCCGAAGTGATTCCTTCAGTTTTGACAATATCTTGCTGTTGTCCACACAGCTTGGATGTACAAACTAGAAGAGAAATAGTTAACAGCAAATAGCAATTCAGGTGCATAGCGTTCATATTTTTAGTTTAGCAGACCAAAAATATTCACTAAATCTTGGCCAAAATAGCACAAAATTAACATCTCCGTTTACCGTAACAAAAATTTTCGGAAATGAGAAGGTGTGATATTATTCGTTGCTTTGAAGCACCGGATAAAGTGGCTCTGATCGGCAAACCCACATGCTAAAGCAATATCAGTTAAAGAAAGATTTTTGTCGGGAAGTAAGGCAAGTGCTCGCTGGATTTTGATGCTTCTAATATAGTTGCCCAGGGTGCAATGAAAGTGTTTGGAAAAGTCTCTGGATAGATGGACTGGATGGATTTCTAACGATTGCGCTAATATCTCAAGCGTCCAGTTTTCGGAGAATGTATCGTGTAAAATATCCCGTATCTTAAAAACCCAGGAAGGTGTTTTTCTGTGAGCAGCCTCCAAATCGCCAACCATTTGGGCGATGGTTTCCAGCAGTAAAGCCTGAATAGCTAAGTAACTTGTATTATCGTTTGCTTTGGTTTCTTTAAAAATCCTATATAGCAATATTTTTGATTTTGGATTCATGATATGAATACTTCCTTGTATAGCATCCAGTTTGATGTCGAGCGAATTGAACCAGGTGTGTTCCAGTTCAACATGAAAGCCACGGGTAAAGCCTTTGGGTTTTATGTTGTAGTGGGCTTCCTGCCAATTGTGAAACAACAGGCTCCCAGCCGAGCATCGATAGATCTCTTTTTTGTTTCCTTCTAGTAGACTTCCTTCCAGAATAAAGGTAAAATAGGCATTTTCATGGTGATGCCAATCAACTTTATCATGGGTATATGCTGTATCGGTCAATGTGATGCCATTCAAATGGATAATTTCATTGGTGTTTCCATAGAATTGACCGGTTTTTAAAGTTTTCATATAACTTGTTTTGCTTGCTTTATTTTACCTTCTTAAATGTAGTTATACTTCTTTCATATCCTGTTTTGTGCGCTCAAGAATGCTACTTACATATTTAAAAGATGAAAATGAATTGAAGCAGGAACATATTATTGAACCCTTTGGGTTTCTGATGCACCTACGTCCTTGTTCTGGTAGTTAAATTTTTTCAAATTCCCAAAGTTATAGGACATTGAAAACCGGATATAATTTGTCGTAAACTTCCTTCCATAGACAATATCTGTTATGCCTAATTTGTATTCTACGGCAGCCCTGACTTGGTAAAAAATGTCGTTGAAATCAAGGTTACAGGTGATGGTATTGTTTAGCAATTTCTTTTCCGGCCCAATATTTACCGAAGAATAATCTTTTTCAAAGGTGATTCCGTCTTGTTTGTTGCTCAAATACCATCCGGTCAGATAGAAGGTAACCCAATTTTTTATATCAAAACTATTTTGAGAATATACGTAGTAATAAGGTTGATTGGTATTAGTGCCAAACACGCCGGTATCATCAATGGCATGATCATAACTGATGCTTGCCGTATTGATTGATCTCCACCATTTCAGATTGACATTGTTAGACATTGAGGCAAAATAAGCGTGCTTTCTGCTTAAATTCGTGCCCCGTAAAATATACACCCTGGAGTCTTTCTCCGACTGAAAAGCTCCGCCGTCAATGGGGTCTATGGTATGGTTGTATCCCAGCTTTAGGCTCCAATCGTTCATGGCTCCGCCCACTTCAAGGGCATGGACTTTGGCCGGTTGAATATTAGGATTTCCTTGTATGGAAGTAAAAGCATCCTGATAGATGATGAAAGGGTTTAGCGACTGATAGGAAGGGCGGTTGATTCTGGATGAGTAGGTGAAATAAGCATTGGTTTTATCTGATAATTTTGCATCTACGGAAGCGTTGGGAAACACGTTGACATAGCGGTCTTTTATCACGCTCCCGCCATCAACACTAGTAAACAAAGTATAATCTGTCAGCTCTGCCCTTGCTCCCAGGCTATAATTAACTTTGTTGTAGATGTTTCCTTTAACATTGATATACCCGGCACGCTTTCGTTGTACTCAAAATTACTGGATAACTTCTCATTCCTGATCTTCACTCCGTTTTCATTAAGATCAAATCAGAAAAAATCGGAAGCAGGTAAAGTTACTGTTGGATACGGTTCTGTACATTGAGAGCCTAAAAGATTATATCATCATTTACTTAATAAACGAAAAACATACCGTTAAATACAGCATCACTGCTTTTCAAGATTTGCTTGACCATCGGTTTCTACGAATTCATTGTTCTTACATTGTAAATGTTGACAAAATCGCTGCTTACACCCAACATGATATGGAAATTGGCGATAAAGAAATTCCTATTGGCGACCACTACAGGCAATCGGTTCAGCAATACCTCCAAACCGGGAATTACCGAGAAGTCTGACACTCCACTTTCCAAATCAACAGATATATTTGAAGAAATGAATCGGGACAGACTGAGAATTTACTCATTCCGCAAGCTGTCCACCGGGTTAGCCAGTGCGGCTTTGACTGATTGCCAGCTTACGGTGAGCAGTGCAATAATTAAGGCAATCAGTCCGGCCAGCAGGAAGACAGAGGGTTGCAGCACCACACGGTATTCAAAATCTGCCAGCCAACGCTGCATGGCGTAGTACGCGATGGGCGAGGCCACCACCAGGGCCATCACAACCAGCACGGCAAAATCTCTGGTGAGCAGGTGGATCAGTTGCAGCACTGACGCGCCCAGCACTTTACGTACCCCAATTTCTTTGGTACGTTGCTCGGCCACAAAGGTGACCAGCCCAAACAGGCCCAGGCAAGCGATGAAAACCGCAATACCTGCAAAAAAGGTAAAAATTTCGCCTTGCCGCTGCTCGGTACGATATAGCTTGTCGTACCCTTCGTCTAGAAATTTAAGGGCAAACGGATGCTTGCTCACAATGGCTGACCAGGCATCTGATACTACATCGACCACCGGCGTGATCGCACCAGCCGTAGTTTTGATGGCAATCATGCGATAGTCGTCGCCCATGGCAATCATCAGAGGAGCGATCTTTTTGTGTAGCGAGGCAAAATGATAATCTTTGACCACCCCGATCACATGCCGGGGAATAGAGTCGGAAAAAGGATTGGTGATCTCTTTTCCCAAGGCTTCGTCGGGCGACCAGCCAAACCTCCGGGCAGCGGTTTCGTTGATGATGACGGCTTCCTTCGCATCAGTCTGATAGTTAGTAGAAAAGTTTCTGCCAGCCACAAGGGTAAGCCCCAGTGTGGGCACGTATTCTTCGTCGGTGAACACGGTATTCATGATGGCATTTTCCTGTTGTCCTTCCACCTCGAAAGAATACATATCATGAAACCCGCCCGGCTCACCCGACATGGCCGAAACGTGTGTGATGCGAGCGTTTTGCCGGAGCCGGTCTTTGAAGGTTTGCTGTTGGTTATAAATTTCGTCGTTGTCTATTTCCAATAGCACCACCTGTTCTTTGTCAAACCCCAAACGCTTTTCTTTGATATAGTTCATTTGTTGGTTGACGACGAGCATGGCAATCATGAGCACAATGGAGATGGAGAACTGAAAAACAACCAACCCTTTGCGCAGATACTCACCGCCTGGCCCGAGCCGGTTTTTACCTTTTAGTGCTTTCACCGGCACAAAAGCTGATAAAAGCAGTGCCGGATAGCTACCTGCCAGCAAGCCGACTACCACCACAATACCCAGCAGCAGCAACGGGAACGTGATACCTGCCAGAGGTAGGACAAGGCTGACTTCGGCAAATTGATTGAAAACTGGCAACAAAACGGTCATCAGCACAATGGTGAACAACATTGCGACGAAAGCCGTCAGAAAAGACTCTCCAAAGAACTGGTAAATCAAGTCTGTTCGGCTGGCACCCAGGGTCTTCCGCACACCTACCTTGGTAGCCCTACGGGCAGCACGGGCGGTAGCCAGGTTCATAAAGTTGATGCAGGCAATCAGCAGGATAAACAGTGCCACCACCAAAAAGATATACGTCATAGATTTGTTGCCGTGCTCGGTCCAGGCATCATATTGGTTATTAGTGGCAAAATAAATATCGGTCAGCGGCATTAGCGTTAGTCCTATGCGCAAACCTACCCGCGCAAAGTCTGCTCCTAAGTATTTTTCCATAAAAGCCGGAAAGCGATCTTCCAGAGCAGCTTCCTCTACGCCTTTCCGCAGCAGCACATAGGTCAGCATATTATTGTTCCACCATTTGGTGAACCAATCTTCTTTTTCAAATAAATGCACCGAGGCCAAAAGGTCAATCTTGAGATGAGAATTTTCAGGCACAGGAGCCAGCACACCAGTCACCATCAGCGGATTATCGTTCTCATATGTTATGATCTTACCCATAGGATCATCATCACCAAAGTATTTTCGGGCCATCGCTTCAGTCAGCACCACGCTGCCAGGTTCTTTCAATGCCGTGGCCGTATCGCCCTGGATAAGCGGAAAGGTGAATACCTGGAAAAAGTCGCGACCGACAAAGCTGATATGATCTCCGGTAAACGCTTTTTCTCCGTAGGTGATCAATCCCTGGCGAGGCATCACCTGCACGGCGGCTTCCACCTCTTGTGGAAAATCATTGCGCAGTGCTTCGGCGTAGGGAGCCGAGATCGGTCCTATTTCCTGGAGTCCATCCCGATTGCTGGTGCGCAACACTTTGAAGATACGATCTTTCTTTTCATGAAACTGGTCGTAGCTCCGCTCGTGCTGTACGTACAGGATAATAAAGAGGCAACAGGTGATGCCAATGGCCAGCCCCAGCACGTTGATGCCCGCATAGAGCTTATGCTTCAGCGAATTCCGGTAGGCAGTGATCAGGTAATTTTTAAACATAGCAGTGAGGTTTGTCTAATTTGTGGCAAGACCAGTGCCAACCACTGACATTGCTCTGAAAAGCAAAATTGGGCATTTTAGAAAAGACGCAAGTGTACAAAAGCGGACAGCAGACGTTCAGTAACGGACATATGAATCGTTTGCTGATAGTTTTATAAAAATATTTGATGCCTTACAAACCTAATCGCTATTCTTGTTTATCCTGAGCCATGTATCTACCTAACCGGGAAAAGGCTTATATATCAAAAGAGAAAATAGCCAACTACTTACTATCATTTTCGCATCCAATAGGTAAGCATAAAGCAGCTTTCTTTACCACCGTTGGCTTTGATATTACCAAACCCGGAACACTCATAGAAGTTTTAGAAGAACTGGCTAAAGAAACTAACGTTACTAAAGCAGTAAGCACTAACTTTGGCACAAAGTATATTTTAGATGGCTATATCCAAGCACCTAACAACCGTATATACTTATTACGGACAGTATGGATGATGGAAAATAAGGCAGATACAGCATACTTAGTGACAGCATATCCGTTATAATCGTTAAATGTACAATTATGAAAGAACTAAGTTTAGTCGCTTTAACGGAAGCCATTCCCAAAAAAGCATTGGAGAAAGGGGATGTAGGTACGATTGTCGCCGTTTATGGTTCAGAACAAGGCTACGAAGTAGAGTTTACTACCTACACGGGTGAAACAGTCGCCGTATTGACTCTTGAACCGTACCAAATCCGTAAGATTGGGGAAAAAGAGTTGATGAGCACCCGTAGTTTGGAAGAATAGTCAAAGGCTAATTTTTATCCATCAATGAACTTACCATCACCTATGTTAAAGCTTTACTCACTCCGCAAACTATCTACCGGGTTGGCTGTAGCAGCCTTCACCGACTGAAAACCGATAGTCAGCATTGCTACGAAGGTAGTCAGCAAACCGGCCAGGGCAAATATCCACCAGGGAACGGCCACGCGGTAGGCGAATCCTTCCAGCCATTGACCCAGCGCATACCAGGCAACGGGTGAAGCAACCACAAAAGCTACCAGTACCAGCAGCAGAAAGTCTTTGGACAATAATCTGACAATGCTGCTTTCGGTAGCACCCAACACTTTACGAATGCCTATTTCTTTGGTGCGCTGCACGATAGTGTAAGAGATCAGGCCCAGCAAACCCAAGCAGGCAATGAAGATCGCCAGCCCGGCAAAGTAGATAAAAAGCTGCCCGAAGCGCACTTCGGCACGGTACTGCTGATCGAAAGCTTCATCGAGGAAGAAGTAATTGAAGGGTCGCTTGGGGGCCAGCGTCTTCCACTGCTGCTCTAAGGCTGATAGGGTGCGGGGCACGTCATCGGCGGTGATATTCAGGGAAAGAAAGCGAACGTTGGTAGGTTCCAGCCGAATCGTCATCGGTTCAATGGCTTGCTCCAGGGAGCGGAAGTGATAATCTTTCACCACTCCAATAATATTGCCTTCCACGCCCCACTGAGAAAAGCGTTTTCCGATGATGTCTTCCGGCGAAGCGTAGCCATAGCTTTTCACCAGTGCCTCGTTTACGATCAGCGCAGCGGTGTCGGTGGCAAAGTCGCGAGAGAAGGCCCGACCGGCAGCCATGGACATCTGGTACTGAGGAAGAAAGTCGTGATCTACATAAAATAAGTTGACATTACTGGCCTGCATGTCGCCTGCCGGATTTTCTATCTCACTGAAAGCCCCGCTATTTTTTTCACCCGGCACGCTGGACGAAGCCGATACGGACTGTACCTGCGGATTACTTCCCAGTTGCTGTTTGAAGGTTTCTATTCTCTGCCGGATATCGCCATCTCTCCGAAAATCGATTACCAGCACTTGGTCTTTCTTGAAGCCGAGGGCTTGGTTGCGCATGTAATCCAGTTGGGTATACACCACTGCCGTGCCCACAATCAGAATAATAGAGATGGCAAACTGCGTGACCACCAGGGCTTTTCGTAGCCACACGCCACGCTGACTGCTGCTAAATCGCCCTTTGAGAATAGCCACTGATTTAAATCCGGAGAGTACCAGGGCCGGATACATTCCCGCCAACAAGCCTACCGCCAGTGCTACCGATACAAACAGCGGAAGATAGTAGGTATCTTGAAAAATACTACTGGCCACCGTCTTGCCTGCCAGTTGGTTGAAGGCAGGTAGCAGCAATTCGCTCGCCAATAAAGCCAGCACAAACGCCAGTGTACTTAGCAACAATGACTCGCATAGAAACTGCCCAATCAACTGCCGCCGGACGGCTCCCACCATTTTGCGGATGCCCACCTCTTTAGCTCGTTCGGTGGCGCGAGCAGTGGCCAGGTTCATGAAGTTGATCCCGGCGATCAGCAGAATGAAAGCAGCAATGACCGAGAAGATTCGGATGTTGGTCAGGCTACCGGTTTCCGGTGCACTGCGGTCGGAGAAGTAAACGTCGGATAACGGCTCTAAAAACAACGTATAATCCATGCCTGCGCCACGCTCCTCATTACTGATATGTTTTGTTAGAAAGGCTTGTAATTTACTTTCTAATGCTGATGGATTGGCTTTTTCGGATAACAAAACATAAGATTGATAACCAAAATTATCCCATTGTTCTGCCCGGTCGGGATCTAGTTTTTCTAAGCGCGTAGAAAGCGAGAGCAGTATATCAAAGGTGAAGTTTGAATTTTCTGGTACGTTCTGCATTACGCCGGTCACGGTGAGGTCGTATGTACCATCCATGCGCAGCCGCTGGCCCATCGGGTCTTCATTGCCAAAATATTTTTTCGCAGCATCTTCGGTCAGCACAATGCTGAAAGGAGCTACCAGTGCCGTATTCGGATTGCCACGCAGCAAGGGGAAGTCAAACACATGGAAAAAGGTGAAGTCGGCAAACATGCTTGCGTCTTCCTGAAAGGTCAGTTCGCCCCGTTGGATCAGCAACCCGGCATCATCCAGGCGCACCATGTCTTCCACTTCCGGGAAGTCAGCTTTCATATATGCAGGCATAGGAGCCGAGGTAATATCTATGTTGAGGGTTTCCGTTGGCGTTTTAATATCCGTCACCACCCGGTAGATGCGGTCGGCTTTGGTGTGAAAGGTATCATAACTTAGCTCGTGCCGGACGTAGAGGAAGATCAGCAGGCAGCAGGTCATGCCAATGGCCAGCCCCAGCACATTGATGATGGCGTAAAACTTGTGCTTGAGCAGGTTGCGGGTGGCGACTTTGAAGTAGTTTCTAAACATATTCGTAGAATTTATAGAAAGGTATCAAAGACGATACCAACCGCTTATATAGGTTTGAAAAGCAAATTAGGGCACTTTTATAGAGAAGTTAAGTGTACAAAAACGGACATTGATCGTTCGGAAGCGAACACGCCGGTTGTTTGCAGATGGCCTTTTGAGATCATTGAGATTGGTAATGAAAGCTAATCCTAAAAAATCCATCGGAGAAAGAAACCAGATATATCATTAGCTTACTTTTGACTAACGTATAGTGAATCTATCATGATTTTCGAGTAAATTTGGATTAAATGTTTAGATTTGAAAACTTATGTTAGCACTGAAAGGAATATACGAAAATGGTATAGTGACACTAGAAAAGCCATTGAAAACGGATAAAAAGATGGAAGTTATCGTTACTTTTCTTGAAGAAGAGAACGATCGAGATAAAATTTTGTCATTGAAAGACTTTTCGTTCATGGAAACTCGTCAAAAAACAAGCAAGTATAATTTCTCCCTGTCAAATGCAGTTTTGGAAGAGAGAAAAGAGGGGCTATGAATCTATTTCTGGATACATCGGTACTGGTAAAATTATACTTTAGAGAAGAAGGAACAGAAGAGCTAGACAAGTATTTGAATGACAATAAGGTTAAAGCCATTTATTTATCTGAAATAACCAAAATTGAATTTAGCTCCGCCATCTGGAAAAAAGTAAGAACGAAGGAATTGGACGAAAACGATGCTAAAGTATTGCAAAACGGTTTCAAAAAAGAACACATATCACATGCGAAATCTGCTGATCGAAAACTAGAGGTAGATACAGCAAATGATCTAATCGTGAAATACGGTTCAATGGGTCTGAGAACGCTAGATGCTATTCAGTTAAGTTGCGTAATCAGTGAGAAAGAACACATATCACATGCGAAATCTGCTGATCGAAAACTAGAGGAAATGTTCAGGTTGGAAGGAATTAACCATTAAATTGTTTTTGAGCGTTCTCACCTGTAAAGGAATAGAATAAAGCGAATTGAACATCTACTCATTCCGCAAGCTATCCACCGGGTTAGCCAGTGCGGCTTTCACGGTCTGAAAACTTACGGTGAATAAAGTAATCAGCAAAACCAGCACAACTGGCAGCACCAACAGCCACCACCGGATTGTGATATGAAAAGCATAGTTGGCCAACCACTGCTGCAAGGCCCAGTAAGCAACCGGCAAAGCCAGAATACTGGCAACCAATACTAGTTGAATAAAATTTTTAGAGAGTAACCTAACAATACTGGATACCGAAGCACCGAGCACTTTGCGCACCCCAATCTCTTTGGTGCGTTGCAGGGCGGTATAAGACGAGAGCCCGAACAAACCCAGGCAGGCGATAAAAATGGCGAGTCCGGAAAAAAATCCGAAGAGCACCCCAAATCGCTTGTCATCCTGGTATTGTGCATCGAAATAGGAGCTTATGAAATAGTACTCAAAAGAGTCATAAGGATACACCTGCTTATAAGCGGTGCCAATGTTCGCAATGTTAGCATTCAGACGGTTAGCACTTACCCTTATGCTATAGTAGGAATCAAGTTTGTAGGTTGGGTCGTTTTCAGCGAATAGGAGCGGACGAATCTTGTGGTGAAAACTATGATGGTGGTAATCCTTGATCACTCCCCGAATTTTGCGTTCCATATTCCGGCCATCCTTGAATACTTGTCCCACCGCCGCCTCCGGCTCCGGGTATCCCAGAATTTCAGCGGTCCGTTCGT
Source organism: Cyclobacteriaceae bacterium (assembly GCA_958296015.1). Taxonomy (GTDB): domain Bacteria; phylum Bacteroidota; class Bacteroidia; order Cytophagales; family Cyclobacteriaceae; genus JAJNNC01. Next base: position 164,237 of record CATQIH010000018.1, on the reverse strand, counting down.
TGATGACAAAACCATTTTCCGTATCAAAGCGGCCTGCCAGCAGTTCCAAACCGTAAACATCGGCGTAGTCGCTGTCGGTAACCAACACGTCAATCTGGCTATTTTGGTAGGCCTCGCCCAGGGCTATCGAGTAGATACTGTTTTTCTCGCCTGGAATTGACCAGGAAAGGGATGATGCTTCAATGCTGGCGTTTTGCAATAGTGCTACTTTGAACGCATCCTCAGTGGCGTGCTTATCTTTTCGCTGGTCGTGTTCAATCCAGGTTTCAGTGCGATTGACCGGTCCTTTCACCACCATCACTCCTTCCCGCTCGAACCCCGGATCGCTGGATCGCATGTGTTGCAATTGCCGGACAACCGCGAAGGTGAAAACGATAAGGATAATAGACACGCAAAATTGAAATACAACCATTCCCTGACGCAATCCTTTTCCATGCGCAGCATAAGTCAATTTGCCGCCGAGGGTCTTCATAGGATGAAAGCCAGATAGCACAAAAGCCGGATAAAAGCCGGAGATGAGCGTGCTTACCGGAAACAACAGAAAAACCCACCAGAAATCTCCGATACGACTGTCCACTGCCTTTCCAAGCAGTTGGATAAAGAAAGGCATGACGGTCTGAACAAGGATGATTGCTAAGATAAAGGCAGCCGCATTCAACAGCAACGATTCTAGCAGAAATTGCTTGATGAGTTGCGGACGCAGTGCTCCCATCACCTTTCGTAGCCCCACTTCCTTGCTGCGAACGATTGCCTGAGCAGTTGTCAGGTTGATGTAATTCAGCAGAGCAATAAGCAGAATCAGTCCGGCAATGAGCGAAAGAAAGGACACGTAGTTGGCGTTGCCATTCACTTTCAGCTCGTCTTGCAGATGAGAGTACAGATAAATATCCCGCAAGGGCTGCACCCTGAAATCTGTTTCTGCTTGAAACTTCTCAGGAGCGTGTTCGGCGACGAAATTGCTAATCTTTTGCTGAAAATTGCGGACATCGGCAGCCGAGTTTATTTGCACGTAGGTGTACACTCCGTTGCCGTCCTACGAGCTAATCACTTCCTTGCCCCAGCCGGTGGACAGCGTGGCAAAAGATACCAGAAAATCGTACTGAAGATGAGAATTGGCCGGAGCGTCGCCAATGATCCCGGTGACCACCAGTTGGAAGCGGTCAAATTCGTTAAGGTATTCTAATGTTTGACCGATAATGCGATCATTTTCCGCCCAATCGTTACCGAAAATTTTGCGAGCCGCACTTTCGGATAACACCACTCGATGCGTCCCCGCCAGCGCCCGCTTTTGATCTCCCCTGATCCAAGGGAAAGAAAACATCTTCAGAAACTCCGGATCAGTATAGAATCCCCAACGAAAGGTTTGTTTCGTTAGCTTGCCCTGCTGATCCTGCCAACCAAGGGTACTGCTGGCAGCCTGTCCGCTCCACGGCAGAATAAGTCGGGTGGATTTAATCACTTCGGGAAAATCCTTTTGCAGTTCCGGGCCTAGTGGTGGGGGCACCAAGAGGCTTTCGTCTCTGGCTTGATCGTGCGTGGTGCTTATCCGGTAGATATTGTCGGCTTCCTTATGGAAGTCATCATAACTCAACTCAAAACTAACGTACTGTAAAATTAGCAGACAAGCGGCCATGCCGATGGCGAGTCCGAAGATGTTGATGAAGCTGAATGCTTTGTTTTTCGACAGGTTGCGATAGGCAATAATAAAATAGTTTCTAAACATATATATATGATTTATCCTATAATAGTTTGATCTTTCTTTTTTGAAGGCAAAGGACCTGAAAATGTCAGCACCTGCCAAGTGTATAGCCACCGGGCCTTCCTTATGCCATGTTCTTTTACCCACCGCCCGAATAACTCCTGCAAATCACCTTCTATCTCCGACAGCAAGTCAGGGTTGCAGAACCAGCGGAGGAATTGCTGCGGACGGCTAGGTGGGGTATACATATTAAGGTTTAGGATTGATTATTTTATGTAGTGCCTCTTTGAATACAGGTAGATGCATCGTGATAATCCTCCACAAAATATCGCTTTGAATGCCATAGTATTCATGTACTAAGATATGTCTCAAGGCGATGATAGGTTGCCACTGCACTTCGGCATGCTTTTCCTTTAGCGACGTACTCAAGTGGTAGGCTGCCTCTCCAACGATCTCCAACTGCTTGATAGAAGCAAACCGGGTTTTTGAGTCTTGCTCAAAAGTACCATAATCCATACCTTCTGTATAAGCCTCTATCTCTGCGATAGCATCGGCCATATGCAGCAACCGGGCCTCGTCGTTGGGTTTATCTTTCATAGATCAACTGCTTTTCCTTGTCTACCTGGGGCTTTACATACTTGGAAAGCGATTGGTCGGTAACCAAATCCACCTCTTTGCCTGTCAGTGCTTTCAGATCAAGGTACATCTGTACGTATTCTATTCCGATAGGAACCTCCGGGTCAAACTCTACCAGTATATCAATGTCACTGTCCTCCTGCTGGCTCGCCCGCGCATAGGAACCAAACAGATAGGCTTTTAGAATAGGCTGCGTACTGAAATAATGGCGCAAAAGGTTAGTAAGATGTGTTAGGTTCATAAGCGTAAACTTTTCAATAGATAAAGTTAACAGTTTTTGCTATTCATTCCGCAAACTATCCACCGGATTAGCTAGCGCGGCTTTGATGGCTTGAAAGCTGATGGTAAACAGGGCAACCAAGACTGCCAGCAAGCCAGCGAAGGCAAACATCCACCATTGCATGTCTATGCGGTAGACAAAATCCTGTAACCACTCATGCATCGCATACCAGGCCAGAGGCGTTGCCAGCAGGAAAGACAGCACGATCATACCCAGAAAGTTTTTAGCCAGCAGCGAGACAATGCTCTGTACAGACGCCCCTAACACTTTGCGGATGCCAATCTCTTTGGTGCGCTGTTCGGCGGTGAAAGCAGCCAGCCCAAACAATCCCAGACAGGCAATCAGAATAGCCAGTACCGTAAAAACGCTGACCAGTCTGGCAAACTGCTGATCTTGGCGGTACTGCGCATCGAAGGTCTCATCGGAGAAGGCATACTGAAACGGGTTGCCAGGAAAGAGTTGCTTGTATAATTCTTCTACGGCAGCGATGGTCTCAGATAGATTTCCCGTGCTCACCTTAACAGAAATCTGCGCATTGTTTGGTCTGAAAAAGAAAAACATATGCTCGCGGGTGGCATGGGCGGAAGACCAGCTAATATCCTTGAAGACACCAACAATCAGGTTCAAACCACCTTCTATATTTACCTCCTGGTTGATCGCTTCTTCCGGTGTATCAAAGTCCAGCGCATAGGCAGCCGTCTCATTAACGATGATAGGCGTTGGTTCTCCTTCCGCTGGTGTTGCCGTATTTTTAAATCCACTGCCAGCGACCAGTTCCATACCGTAAAGCGCAGCGAAGCTGGTATCGATGTTGGTCAATACACCATCAATGCCGGTAGAAGGGTCTGCCGCTGCCTTTCGGATATTGTTTGTATAGTAGTTAAATCCCTTGCCCGGAACCGTCGCGGAGGTAGCTGTCTGCTCAACGGCGGAAAGTCTGCGCAGTTCCTGGGTGAAAGTCTCTACCGCGTTTGCCCTGTCAGCGCCTTCTGGTAGCACCCGCGGGGCAGGCACGGTCAGTATCTGCGCTAAGTTGATGCCCAGATCCCTATGGCGCATATGGTTGAGTTGGGTGTACACAATGGTGATGCCAATAAGTAGTACAATAGAAGCCGTAAATTGAAACACCACCAACCCACGCCGCAACCACGCGCTGGTAGCCGTTTTGCTGACCCTTCCTTTGAGTACCACGACAGGTTGAAACGAAGACAGCACAAAAGCGGGATACAGCCCGGCAAGCACAATGGTAAGGCAAAGCAGCGCCAACAAAGCCATCCAGAAGTTTGCGTTCATCCATAGCGCATCAGTCATACCCAATCCTGCCAGCTTGTTCAATGCCGGTCTGAACACATCAGCCAGCGCCACTGCCATTGCAAAGGCTATCAGGATCACGAGCATAGACTCTGCCAGGAACTGTACGATAAGCTGTCCCCGCTTCGCGCCTACAACCTTGCGGACGCCTACCTCACGCGCCCTGTCCAAGGCACGGGCAGTAGTAAGGTTGATATAGTTGACCAGGGCAATGAGCAGTATGACAAGACCGATGATCGTGAAGAAATACACTGCCCGATAGCTACTCGTGACAGCTCTGGGGGTAGCTATATCTGCATTGAGGTGGACATCCTGCAAGGGCTGGGTATTAACGTAACCAGTGGTGTTGGTTTGCCGCCAGTCTTCCTCCCGGTTGCGCGTTACTATCTTGGTGAACTTCTGCGCAACGGCTGACCGGTCTACATTTTCATGCAGTTGCACATAGGTAATAAAGTTAGTCCAGCCCCAGCCTGTAGCAGGGTCGCTAAACGCACTTTTCTCCAGCAGGTCGACCATCGGAAGCAGCATATCAAACTGTAGGTGTGAGTTGGCAGGCACATCCCGGAAGATACCATCCACCCGGAAGGTGCCACTGATCCAGGCTCTTACCTCCAGCGATTGCCCTACAGGGTCTGCATCGCCGAAGTACTTTCTGGCAGTTGATTCGGAAAGCATGACCGTTCCGGGTTCTGCCAGCGCATGAGCAGGATTACCAGAGACAAGCGGATAAGAAAACATCTGAAAAAAGGTAGAGTCTGCATAGTATACCCGTTCTTCCTCAAAGGCTTTGTCAGGCTGGTTAGGATCAAAAACAATAGCATTGCCGTATTCGGGATGCAGCCGAGCGAAGCGAACGACTTCAGGTACTTCCGCTGCCAATGCGGGTGCCATTGCCCACCCGGTGGTAGACTCAATGCTTGGTTCGCCCCCGCTTTGTACGGTGGTCTGGCTGATGCGGTAGAGCGAAGCGCCGTTTTCGTTGAACGAATCAAAGCTGTACTCAAAAGCAACGTACTGAAAGATCAGCAGGCAGCAAGCCATGCCGATGGCCAAGCCCAGGATATTGATAGCGGAATAGACCTTCTTACCTAGAAGATTCCGAAGGGCAACTTTGAAATGGTTCTTAAACATACCAATGGGAATTATAGTGTAAACTGTTCTTTTTCTTCTAACTATAAAAGGTCTGAAAAACGTCAGCACCTGCCAGGCATACAGCCACCTGGCTTTCCTTACGCCATGTTCTTTTACCCACCGCTGAAACAACTCCTGCAAATCACCTTCTATCTCCGGTAGCAAGTCAGGGTGGCAGAACCAGCGGAGAAATTGTAATGCGTGGCGAGGTGGATGTATGTGTTTTCTCATAGCAGCCATGTTTACATTTTATCCCATGCCACACAAGGAATCAGTTCCCACATCCGATTGCGCATCGCCCGGCTCTGTTCCAGCACTTGTCTGCCATAAGCGGTGATCTTGAACAGGCGTTTGGGCCTTCCTCCTCTTTCTTCCGTAGCACCTCCCAACCGGGAAACCAGCAAGCCTTTGTCTTCCAACCGGTTCAGCGCAGCATGAATGGTACTCAGCGTGACTTTCCTATTCGTCTGCTTTTTGATTTCATCCTGAATGGCCACGCCATAGGCATCATCGTACAACATGCCTACCGTGAGCATGACCAGCTCCTGAAATTCACCGATGTTTGTTCCTTTCATTTGATTACTTTCGTAAATGACGATAGGCTTATGACAAGAAAGATGCCAGTAGACTAATGTCCCTGTAAGGTGAATAAAGCCACTTTTTGAAAAAGGGTACTGTACAGAAGCGAACAGCAAACGTTCAGTAGCGGACAGATGCGTTGCTTGCTAATAACCGAGTTAGAAATTTTTGAATATACGTTTGACCGCTTTAACAACAATGTGTAATTGAAACTGGTTGGACAATGCCTTCACTAAATATCGTTGAAAATGCCAGATTGCCAATCATTCATCATCACCAGTGTTATCCTCTTCGCTTTTTGAGCTACTTTTTATTCTTTGCAACTCCTGAACATCTAAAAGGTCTTTAGGACGACGGGATTTGACTTTGCCCGTGATGAGGTCATCAAAAGACAATACCCGCCACTTTAATAAAGGTTTCCCCTTTACCTCAGCAATTTCTGCCTCTTCGTATGCCTGATCAAAGCTTTTATTAAGGTTCTCTTTTTGGGTATCAATCCAAAAATCAACGTCAATGGAATGCCTTTGGTAACCATGAAAATTGACAGCACCGCCACCAACCATCAGCATTCTGACTTTGTGCTTATTGGATAGTTCAATAAAGGTGTTAATACTATCTTCCCAGAGGTTCAATATTTCACATTTTTAATTTCAATAATGAAGTTGTCGCTTTTTTGAATATTTGCCTGGGTAGGGAAATCTTTGAGTTGGTACATCAAGTCGAAAAAGGCATAAATTCTCTCCACGGGAGTGAGGCACAAAAATGCGCGCTCTTGTTCTTCGTTGCTAGATGCCTTATCGCGGTAAGTAACCTTCATCTGATTGAATTTAAAGCTGTCTCACAATTGTAAAGTTAAGCCTTTTTCTTTAAGTTTTACAGCCTAAACAGACTTGTGGTGTAGCACAATCTTATGCATCATTTTGCTTCACTCATTCCGCAAACTATCTACCGGGTTGGCCAGGGCAGCTTTGATGGCATGAAAACTGACGGTCAGCCATGCAATGCTTAGTGCCACAGCACCGGCACCGGCAAAGAGCCACCAGTGTACTTCGGTGCGATAGGCAAAGCCCTGTAACCAATGTTCGGCAGCATACCAGGTCAGCGGAACAGATACCAATAGCGCAATGATGACCAACCTGAGAAAATCCCGCGACAGTAGCAAAACGACATGCTGCACCGTGGCTCCCAACACTTTGCGAATGCCTATTTCTTTGATACGTGACTCAGCAGCGTAAGCAGTTAGCCCAAACAACCCCAGGCAGGCAATGAAGATGGCCAGCGCGGAAGCCGCCGTGAATACTTTGCCAAACTGCTGCTCACTCTGGTACTGCTGGTTGAAGCGATCGTCCAGGAAAAAGTAATCAAACGGGTTGCCAGGGAATGACTTGTTATAATATTGCGCTACCTGTGCAATTTTTTCCGGCAGATAGTCAGTCGTGATACGCATGGTAAAGTACCCTGAACTCTGCTGCGCGATGAAAACTATTGGCCCGATGGGTTGCTGTAAGGAAGCATGATGATAATCCTTGACCACACCTTGTATTTCATAATCGCCCTCACCCCAACGGATGCGCTGCCCAACAGCAGATACAGCTGGTTCAAAACCCAGTGTACGAGCAGCTTTTTCATTCAAAATCAGGTAATCTCCACCAAAGCCCTGCTGCACCATCTCAGGCGTAAAGGTTTTACCGGCAGCCAGGGTAATACCATAAGTGTCAAAATAGCGTTCGTCTACCATCAACATGCCGTAGCTTTGCTTCTCATCACCAGGTGCGGAGTAAGAGGAAGTAAACCCATCGGCAAAGAAATTATAACCCGCGCTGGGAATGCCGTTGGAGGCACTGTACTTGTCTATAAAAGGCAACCCCGCCAGCGCATTTTTGAACACCTGTACTTTCTCGTTCCGGTCTGCGCTGTTGATCACCGGTCCGGGCACCGCCATCAGCTGGTGAAGCTGCATGCCCAGGTCCTGTTGTTTCATGAACGATAGCTGGCGATACAGTACTGTTGTACTGATGATCAGACAAATAGACACAACGAACTGAAATACAACCAGCCCTTTGCGCAATAGCAGGCTGCCTACCGATCGGTTCAGGGAGCTTCTTAATGCTTTTACCGGCTCAAACGAAGATACCACGCCAGCCACATAGCCACCAGCCGTTAGCGTGCTTAGTATGACCAGCAGCACCGTGCCCGCCCAAAACCATCCGGCGTTCAGCATGTGCAGGGAAAGGTCTTTCCCGGTGAAGTCATTGAAATAATTCTGGAATATTTGTACACAGCCAAAAGCTAGTAAAACTGCAATACCCGTCAGCAGTAGGGTTTCCAATAGGTATTGTTGTACCAACTGTCCGCGTTGTGCACCCACCGCTTTGCGGATGCCTACCTCCCGCGCCCGGCGCAGCGACTGTGCCGTCGATAGGTTGACGTAGTTGACCCAGGCAATGAGCAGAATCAGCACGGCAATACCCAGCAGAAATGCCACCAGGGCCAGGTTGCCAAATGTAGGCAACGGATCATCAAAGGAAGGAGCCAGATGCATATCCAGTAGCGGCTGCAAGATCATCGCTATGTCTTCTTTCGGCTTAAGCATTTTTATAAGACCCGCAAACTCCCGTTCCAGCGTTTGCGGGTTGGCATCAGGATGCAGAAGCAGGTAGGTGTTGGCAAAACCATTGTCCAGATTGTCAGGTGCCGCCCAGTCGTTGCTGTTGCGGCCAGCCGGGGTTGCCAGCGTTTGCATTGAGAGCAGGATATCAAGTTGCAGATCAGAGGCAGCAGGCATGTCTTCAAAGACGGCTGTCACTTCAAAATCAGTATTGCCAAACTGGTTGTTGACCCGCAATGTTTTGCCGATAGGGTCTTGCTTACCAAAATATTTTTTTGCCTGTGAGGCAGACAACGCCAATGTTCCGGGACGCGCCAGAGAAGACTGCCCGTGCTGTAGTGGAAAGGTAAAGACTTCCAGAAAATTACCGTCTACATAGTCAATCTTGTCTTCCCGAAAAGATTTGATCGGGACATTGCCTGCCGGGTCTGTATAGGTGACCACTCCGCCAGAAATATTATTGGTCATACGCACGCTGGCTACTACGCCTGTCAGGTTTTCCTGCAAAACAGGACCTAACCCCGGCGGAATCGTGAAGTTAGGTTCATCGCTGGATTCGGTGAGCAACACCCGGTACAGTTGCGTACGGTGAACGTGAAACCGGTTGAAACTCCACTCAAAGGCCACGTACTCCATGATCAGCAGAAAAGCCGTCAGGCCAAAAGTAAGTCCTAATACATTGACAGCCGTAAACACCTTGCGTCGCTGCAATTGCCGCAGAGCGACCAGAAAATAGTTGCGTATCATAACCTATGAGTAAGTTTGATGTAGTTATCTTATTTGCTATACTACGGTACATTTCCGGTTTGTAGGACCGGCCACGGCGGCACGGGGTGCTCCGCACAAACCGGGGTATAAAAGCCGTGGGCTGTGCGGGGCACCCTCTGCCGGACGGTCCGCCGCGCGGTCGGCCCGTGCCGCCGTGGCCCAGTCCCACAGCCCACTTTCGGGCAAATGTACCGTAGTATACTTATTTGCATAAAATGACAAGCGGTGATAAGCCATACTTTTATCCAACCATAAAAGATTGACAAGCACAGTGCCAAAATGCTGAAAGGTTGATTCCGACCAAAAGAGACTGGTTTTGATGGCAAGTGTTGTACAAAAGCGAACGCTTTTTGTCCGGTAATGGACAGTCTGATGGTCTATGTCTGCTCACAGGACTAAACCCATTCCTTTTAAAATCCTTTAAACCTTTGCAGAAGTATACTGTTTCAACAATAAATCAACCTCAAAATACGATGAAACTTACTGACTTCCGCACACTGGGCCGCTCCGGCCTTATCGTCAACCCACTGGCACTGGGCACCATGACTTTTGGAACTTCCCGTTGGGGAGCTTCTGATGAAGTATCCCAGCATATCTTCAACGACTACGTAGAGGCTGGCGGCAATTTTGTAGATACTGCTGATGTATATGCCGGAGGGCGCAGCGAAGAACTGGTTGGGCAGTTTATTCAAGAGCGCAGCCTGCGCGATCAGGTAGTGCTGGCGACCAAGTTTTCCTTTGGTGCCGGTCCGGGCAACCCCAACATGGGGGGTAATGGTCGCAAAAATATGCACCGGGCTGTGGAAGGCTCACTCCGTCGGTTGAAAACTGACTATATAGACTTATACTGGATGCATGTGTGGGACATGGTGACGCCCGTAGAGGAAGTGCTGGAATCACTGGGCGATTTGGTGCGGGCCGGTAAGATTCGCTATTTTGCTTTTTCAGATTTACCCGCCTGGTACGCCGCCAAAGCTGCTACGCTGGCCTCGGTTCATTCTGTACCCGGCCCTATTGCGTTGCAACTGGAATATTCTTTGGTGGAGCGTACCATTGAGCAGGAACACATACCGGCAGCCCGTGAATGTGGTTTGGGAATTGTGCCCTGGAGTCCACTGGCCGGGGGCTTTCTAACAGGCAAATACAACCGCGAGGACAGCAAAGAGCAAGGCCGGCTCAGCGGTTCCAATCCGTTTGGCGACAGCAAATTTACTGATAAAAACTGGGCTGTATTGGACACGCTACGGGAGGTGGCCGAGCAGGTAGACCGCCCGGTGGCCCAGGTAGCCCTAGCCTGGGTGATGGCGCAACCCAGTGTCACTTCCATGCTGCTGGGAGCCAGCAAACCCAAACAATTACACGAAAACCTGGCCTCACTGGAGATTAGTTTATCATCCGAACAACTTAAAAAGCTGAATGACCAAAGCGCACTTGCTTCGGTTAGTCCTTATGGTATCTTTAATCCTGCGCTTCGGGCAAGGGCTATCTTCAATGGTGCCAATGTACAGGGCTGGGGAGAAACACTTTAGCATAAGGGTTATCAGGGCTGTTCTTTTTCCATAAATCAGATGCAGCATAAAATTATACTATCATTTGATGATGATGTCAGCCGGAAGACAATACATCTATTGTTTTTGCTTACCTTTACGAAAAATACACAACATGCGGCACCACAAAAAATCATTACTTCTCATCAGCATTCTCTTTGTTTTTGGCTTTATATATTGTACCAATCCTTCGGAATATCCTTCATCTGACAATGTGCAGCAGGATACAACAGTTTCCTACCCGCCACTGTTCCAGCAGGCATTGCAGGCGCATGGCGGGTTTTCTACCTGGCAGCAGCAAAAGCAACTAAAATTTGATGTTTATGCTGGTGATTCGCTGATAGACCACCAGATGATTGCGTTAGGTCCCCGGAAAACAATGGTGCAAAATGAGCAGTATCAGATCGGATATAACGGAAAGGATGTTTGGGTGATGCCCGACAGAGCGGCGTATTCCGGCCCATCTGCCCGGTTTTATCATAGCTTACAGTTCTATTTCTTTGCGCTTCCTTTTGTCTTTGCCGACCCAGGCATCCAATACAAATCGCTGGGAAAGAAGGACTTCCAGGGCACGCCTTACGATGTATTGCAGATTTCCTACAAACAGGGCGTAGGCGATGCTTCCCAAGATCAGTACCTGTGTTATTTTGATTCGCAGAACCATCAGCTAAAGCTGTTACTGTATACAGCCACTTATTTTTCCGGCAAAGCCAGCCAGGACTTCAACGCACGCTTATACGAAACCTGGCAAAAAGTAGACGGCCTACTGGTGCCCGAAAAGGTTATTTCCTATGTATGGAACGATGGCACGCTGGGAAAGGAAAGAAACGTGACTTACTATAAGAATGTCGCTTTTAGTGATATAGCACCTGATGACAGCCTGTTTGCAGCCCCCGAGAGTGCTTATATTGACAAGCAGTAGGTGGCTCGCTGGAAATAACAGATAAAATTTCAAGGCTTTTTCAACAATATCGCTTTTACGGTTACTTTTATTTTTCTACGCTCCCTAAAATCCTTAACCAACTACTCAAAAGTCTGCTTGCCAGCAGAAGGATTAATGCATGATCATTGCCTGTTTTTGAGCTTCAGTATTTTCCAGTGCAGCAATTTGTGCTATCTGCTTGTTGATGTTCAAAAAATACATCACCACCCAGGCCAGGGCAATCATGGCGGCAAACAGGAAGAAGGTAATTTCCCAACTGAAATTTTCCTTTATTGGCCCAATCAGCGTAGCTCCTACCATAGAACCCATCGCACCAATGGTCATATAAAACGTAAACTGGCTAGCCGACACATTCTTAGAGCAGCACTGCATGGCAATGGCGTACACGCCGATCTTAGCAAAGGCATTCAGCCACCGATAGACAATGATGAAGCCATACATAAAAGAAGTATTATCCCAGTATACCTTGAGCACATCCAGTGCCATGACGATCCCGATGATCAGCAAAAAATAGACACCGATCGTACGTTTCTTGCCAAACTTCTCAATCAAATAACCACCCAGGAGCATCCCCGCGATCCCGCCAGTCAGGTCAGCGGTGGCAAAGGCTTGTGAGTAGAATACATTGGTCCATCCGGTAATGTTTACGGCAAACAGTGGAAGCAACGTTTCAAAATAGTTGTACGCCCCCATAGAGATAAACATGAGCAGAGAAACCAACAGAGAATTGCGCAGACGGAAAAGATGGTACAACGAAGTAAGAATCGTAGACCAACTGGTGATCTGCATTTTTTCTGCTTCCGGAGAGGTCTTGCCCGAAGTCCAGGGGGCTATCTTTTCACCACGTTGTTCTCTTAAGAAAATCGGAACCAGCGTCATCAGTCCAACCGCAGCCGAAAGTGCCAGTATGGCTGCTGTAAAATCGTACGTATCCAATATCCAGCTTCCCGCGGCAAGCGACAAAGAACTGCCGATCATTCTTGCGCCTCCCATAAAACCATTGGCACGCGCCTGCTGGTCATCCGGAATCAAGTCCACTGCCATGCCATCGGTGGCGGCATCCTGAATGGCTCCCAGAGCAGAGACCAGGAAGCCCGCTCCCATCAACAAATTCAGGTTATTCAATGGGTCTGGCACATAGGCCATCACGATCAGGCCCGCCATCAGTCCTACCTGCCCCAGAAGCACCCAGGGCCTTTTTCGTCCCATCGGCAAATACGTATAGCGGTCCATAAGCGGGGCAACAATAAACTTGAACGTCCAGGGAAGGGCACAAGCCGTAGCGAAGCCTCCTATTTCTCCCGGAGACTTGCCCTGCATGGCCATCCAGGCAGGAATACCAATAAACAACATGCCCATTTGAAGTCCTTCGGTAAAATACAGCGCGGTAAAACTAAAATACCTCAAAAAAGCACTTTCTGACAGGGCCGGCCAACTGTTTTTAATACTCATAGAAAAGGACTTGGTTTGATATTAAACATTAAAAAGTTACTGCACTTTATGGAAAGATAGGCACATTGGTGAATTGGTTCGGAAGGGGTTGAGGCACATTCGCGTTGGTATTCACCTCGCTTTGCGGATACACCAACCGTTGCGGCTTTTGTGTACCAACGTACAGCGGGATGGGCAACTGCACCACGGGCATCGCTTTCGCCAAGCGACGGTAATCGTTGAAGGCTTCGTATTGCATCAGTAAGAAAATATAGCGTTGGCTGATAATTTCATACAGTAGGGCTATTTGCACAGTCGCTAACTTGGTAGGATTAGCCAGCCCGGCGGGTCCGAAATCATCCAGCGCGTAGGCATCATACTTTCGCCCTACATCAGAGAAAGTTTTGCCATTGATATAACCGGTTGCCAACCCGGCACGAACAGTATTGAGGGCTGCCAGAGCTTGGTTAGTGTCGCCCAAACGTGCCTGCGCTTCGGCGATGATCAACTGATTTTCATAATACGTGAGCATAGGATGCGGTGCATCTGCCGTGAAGGCCCCGTCAAGCGTATTAGGGTCCAGACTTTCCGGGGCCGTAATGCCTACCTTGATGTAATGATCGTAGAGTGCCGTCTCGTCAGTTTTGGTATTGGCTGAGCTGATCCGGGATTGTATCAGCGTGGGCAGATATGCACCGTCAAACCCCGTATCGCCCGGTCGGCTAACCCGGAAAAAATCATAATTCTGATTGGTATCTACGCCCTGGCTGGTGCCATGCGGAATGAGCGCATCACCTTCCACACTGCTAATGCCCGCCGCAGCACTGACTATGGCTTGGGCATATTCGCCGGTGTGCAGATACAGCCGGGCTTTCAGGGTATTGGCCGCTGCTTTCCACTTCGCTACATCGCCCTGATAGATAAAGTCCTGCATGGCAAACACCGACCCGGTTGGTGCCGACAGGTTGGTGATAGCGTCATCCAGCGTAGTCTGAAGTGCCGCGTAGACATCCGCTTGTGTATCGAACACGGGTTTGGGGTATTTCTCCTCGTCAAATGCCTGGCTGTACGGAACATCACCGTAAAGGTCAGTGGCTTTGGCAATGACCAGGGCTTCCAGTACTTGTCCGATGCCCTTCGTCCAGGCATCGCCTGCTGCTTCGGCTTTGGTCTGAATCAACCGGGCCTGACTGGCCACCGGATACAGCGTTGTCCAGCTAAAGGTTTGGGACGAGACGATGTATTGGGCAAAGCCCTGGTGCGCCCGCGTAAGACCGTTCAGTTCGCCTGCCCACATCGAGGCAATGCGCACGTCAGTATCTTCATGGAGCATGGCCACGCCCAGGAGCGTACCAGACAGCAAGGTGCCTACTTCCACATCAGTCACCGCATTGGGGTTATTCTGGATGTCGGGTTCATCAAACAAGCTTTCACAGCTGCTGAAGAAACTAACTATCAGCAAAATAATAATTAATCTATAAGGAAATAATTTTTTCATAATTCTCTTTTTATCAAGCTCTGTACGCTCATGAACTTGTTCTGGGGCTTGTGTCTTCACAAGCTAATTTTTACTAAGGTCTATGAGGACCACGCCACGGAGGCACAGACCTTTCAATGATGATTATTCCTAACCTAATACGTAATGCGTACCGAAAACAGCAAGGACTTTGTGTTTGGGTTGGTAAACCAGTCCTGGCCTCTGGACAGGCCCGCGCCTGAGATATTCACTTCGGGGTCGGTGCCGGTGTACTTGGTCCACAGCACTAGATTGCGCCCTGTCAGGCTAAAGTCCACATTAGAAAGGTGTGTAAACCGCCGGAACCCCTCGCTGCGAAGGCGGTACGTCAGGGTAACCTCGCGCAGCCGCGATGCGCTGGCGTCTTCCACAAACTGCTTGTACGAAGCTGCGTTGGATGCTGTGCCCCGCCCTTGCCACCAAGCCTGATTGATCGCGACAGGCCCTGCGCCAAAATCTTTGATCTGCCCCTGAAAGGCGGTGCCTTCGGCAATGATGTTGCCGTTCACGTCAACCAGACCACCTGCCGGTGCCACCACCGTGTAGCCTTGATCGCCGTGGGTGCCGATACCGTACAACGAGCCACGGGTTCCATTGAAGAAATCGTTACCAGCCACACGGTCAAACAATACATATAGCGAGAAACCTTTGTAGGAGAATGTGCTGCCCAAACCGCCCCGCCAGTCAGGATTGGGATCACCAATGATTTCGTTGCCGGTACCGCCCTGTGGAAACCCATTCTCATCCAAAATATACTGCCCCGATGCATCTTTCAGAAAATCGGTGGAGTAAAAAACACCAAACGGCTGCCCTGGAATCAGGGACGAGTTTTGCATGTAACTGTCGGGCAGGATGTAGGCTGTAGCACCCGCCAGCGAGATCACCTTGCTGCGGTTCATTGAGAAGTTGGCCGACAGATTCCAGTTAAAATCACCCTTTGGAATCAGGTCGGCACCCGCGTTCAGTTCAAGTCCTTTGTTCGATAATTCAGCCGCGTTACTGTTGCGGATAGTGTAGCCAGTCTCATTCGGCACACTTAGCGACAGGATCACGTCTTTGGTATTATTGCTGTAGGCAGTTGCCGAAAAGCTGAACCGGTTGTTGAAGAAGCGCAGATCGACACCCACTTCCGATTCTGTTTTGCGTTCCGGGCGCAGGTATTCGTTGCCCTGCGTCGTGCTGCGCACGTAGCCTCCACCATACAACGAACTGGCAGAGGATAAGCCACTTGTGAATTCATTCCGGTAGTCAGCAGGCCCAAAAGTCGTAAAGTTCTGATACGGCTGCGGCTGAATACCCACCTGCCCCCAGGTCAGCCGGAGTTTACCGAAGCTAAGGAATGAACTGGAGCTACTTGCCAGCCCGTTGAGTTCGCTAAACTGCCACGCCAATGCTGCCGACGGAAAGAAGAAACTGCTGCTGGTTCTGGCCCCGAAGGTAGAGGCACTTTCATTCCTGCCGGTCAGGGTCAGGAAGAACATATTGTATGCCTGAACCTCCGCCTGCGCGTAATACGCATAGGTGCGAATCAGAGAGTTGTAGTTGCTGGCCGATAGGTTCGAGTTGAGCGCGTTGGTCAGAATATCGGGGGCCGTCGGCACGATGAAGTTGGTGATAGCATCCGACAGGGTAGCTCGCCGACGGCTGTTATAGTTCACGCCCACCAACAGCGACCCGCTGAAGTTGTTGTTAAAGGTTTTGTTAGCGTTGGCAAACACATCTGTGTTGAACTGCTTCTCGGTGATCCAGTTTTTTGACAGGTAGCCGTTCAGATAATTGGCTGAATTGCGGGCAAAACGCTCCAGTCGGTTGTCAGTAAAATGATCGATGCCCGTGCGGCCCGTAATTGTCAACCACGAGGCAGGCGTAATGTCCAGTTCCAGCGTACCGGTCAGGTGGTCTACATCACTGGTGTTGCGGTTGTTGTTGATGTTCCAGACAGGGTTTGAATAAATGGTACTCAAATCTTTACCCAACGGATTCCGGTACGATACGTGGGCGTTGTTGAACACCTGACCGGCGGGATTGGTATAGATACCCATGTAGCGTGAATTATCGTAATCGGGTGGTGTGCGCAGGCCACCCAGCATAATCCCATCTACGTTGTCGCCTTCCTGAATGCGGGATGAATACGTTTTGGTATAGCCCACATTGGCCGAAGCACGGAGCCATTCAGTAAACTGGCTGGCGACGTTTACCCTGGCGGTATTGCGCTTGTAGTTGCTGAAGGCTTTCACCACACCATCCTGGTTCAGGTTGGCATAGCTGAGCATAAACGTTGACCGTTCGTTGCCTCCGCTGATGTTGATACTGTTGTCGGTGAAGTGGCCCGTCTGAAATACATCGTTGGTATGGTCGTAGGTATCGCGGGCGTTTTTGCCGCCGTGCGGATTGGCCTCCGTACCGGGAGCAATGGCATAACGCTGAGTACCGTCGGGAAACGTGACAAAGCCCTGGTAATCGGGAGCACCGGGATCGGTGATGTAAGTGTCAGGGCTACCCGTTCGGTCAGAGATCAGGTCGCCGAAACTTACTTTATTACCCTGGGTATAATAGCCACCGGAACCTTGCCCATAGGTTCGCTGCAAGGGCGGCATTTTATTGACCCTATCAAACGAAACTGTTGATTTGAAGGAAATATTGACTTTCCCATCGGTGTCTTTACCTTTTTTCGTTGTGATAATGACCACGCCATTGGCAGCCCGCGTTCCCCACAAAGCCGCTGCCGAAGCACCTTTGAGCACTTCCATCCGCTCGATGTCTTCCGGATTGATGTCGTTGATGCGCGACTGCTGGATGATGCCATTGCCAGCTGCTGTACCCGTATTGTCACTGGAATTACTCACTGGCATACCGTCGACGATGAACAAAGGCTGGGCGTTTCCGTTGATGGTATTTTGCCCCCGAATCTGGATGTAGGCACCCGCGCCGGGGTCGCCACCATTTCGGGTAATCAACACACCGGGAGCTTTGCCGCTCAAACCGGTCAGCAGGCTTGTCTCGCCGGTTTTCGCAATATTGTTCCCCTCCAAAGTTGAGATCGAAGAAGCAAGCTTGTCGCGCTCTCCCTTCAGGCCCAGCGCGGTGATCACGATTTCGTTTAATTGTTGGGTATCGGTTTTGAGTTGCACGTTGATTGTTGACCGCTCTCCGATGGTTTCTTCAACAGTTTGCATCCCCACCGCCGAAAAGACCAGTGTAGCACCAGAGGAAGGGATATCCAAACTATATTTTCCTCTTACGTCTGTAACGGTGCCATTGTTTGTTCCTTTAATAGCCACCGTAGCACCAGGAAAGCCTCCTGTGCCTTCATCTGTGCTCACAGTGCCGCTCACTACACGGTCCTGTGCCAACAGCAAAGAACTCCCCATAATGACCATCCATAGGCTTAGTAGTACAATTTTGTTCATATATTTAACTAAAAAGTTTAACAACCATAAAAAGATGTAATATCAAACTCAGACTGTCTGTTAATGTTTTGACATATGTTAAAATATGCTGCTTATGTGCACAATACCTTCGCGTCTACATGCGGCCTGAATGTCCAGTTGATACGTTCGTCAACGGGACGAGCCGTTTTTGGAACCGCGTGTTCCCAGTCTTCCTGACAGCCAGGGAGCATGATCAGCAAAGACCCGCTCTCCAACTGATAGTCAATCGTTTCGCCACTGGCTTTGTGACGCAATTTGAATTTACGTGTACTTCCCAGGCTCAGAGAGGCAATCGGTGGCCTTTTACCAATCTGAGGAAAGTTATCGGAATGCCAGCCAATGGAGTCTCTGCCGGTGAGGTAGCGATTACCGACGGCAAAATTGAATGTAAATCCGCTCAATGCTTGGATGCGGTCGCGAGCTTCCAGTAGGAAATCAGGCCAGGGTTCCGCCTTGATCTTGACACCCCGATACTCGTAGTTCAGGTCGTCGCCAAATAGGGATTCTTCCCGCGGTATGGGAATTGTTTTCCCGTACATATTAATCTCACCCCGAATCCATTCAAGTGCCTTAGACTTTTGAAACCAATCGTGGTTATCTACCGGATTTAAAAAGTTTGGGTAGAACTGAACAGGTGGCTTTATCATTACTTTTGTGGAATTACTCATGCTGTATCCTCTTTTCTTATTGATTTTGATGTGTCATTTAAAAAGCAGTGGCAAACTCCTTGGCAAAATCTTCCAGCTTTACCTGGCCCATCGTTTTGGGCTTATGCAGTTCGTAATCTTCTCTCAGCTTTCCGTTGTGAATGCTGGCTCCCAGGTCAACTGAGTTGGCGGCAGCATGGGCGGGCATTCCTTTCTTTTCCAGACTCTCTTGCATCTGTTCGTTGGTGAAGGTTACCCATAGCAAATCCGGTTTGCCAATGGCGGCTCCTAGGACGTGTGCGGTTTCTCCGGCTGTACGCTCGTCGCTGGCCACGTAGCGCACTTGCTGACCGGTCGACGGGGTAGTCAATTCTTCCGCTGCGGCGGCGGCAATATCACTGGGTGCCACCATGACCAACTTATCATAATCGCCGTAGTTGGCTCCCATGATACCCTGCTCTTTGATCATCCCAATGTAGTTATTCAGATTATAATAGATATAACCCGCACGCAGGTGGGTAACGGCTGCGTCTGACAGCGCATTCAACTGGCCTTCTACATCGTGCGAACCGAGAATAAAGCCCGTACCCTTGTCTAGGTGCGCTCCCCAGCTACTAAGGTGAACCACGTGCTTTACGCCCGCCTGCTGAATGGCTTGCACATAGTTACGGCCCAGTCGCTGGTAATATACTCTTGGGTCGGGCTCTTTAAAGTTGGGTGGTATCATGGCAAACACGGCATCGGCTCCACTAAAAGTGTCTGACAAGAAATCAGCGTCTTCCACGGAGCCGATGGCAGCGGTGGCTCCCAGTGCTTCAATGTCTTTTTGCCTTTCGGCATTGCTACTGATTACGGTAGGCGTATGGCCTTTTTGCACTAAATTTTGGGTAAGTGGCTGACCAACGTTTCCCAACGAACCTGTTACTATAATTTTCATAATTCTTTTATCTCTGTCTGTAAAAAAGCTTTTTTCACTTTGCTTATATTGTATGACACAAAAGTAGCGATTGCCCAAGTGTAGGAAAGGGCAAAATGGCGGTAAGGTTGGTCAAAAAGTCGGAAAGAGCGACTATAGACTTTGTTTGTACGCCATCGGAGAAAGTTCTGTACTTTTTTTGAAAAACTTGCCAAAGGTAGATTGATCGGCAAAATGAAGAGCATCAGCAATTTGAGCAATGGTTAATGAAGGGTTTTGCAGCAACACCTTGGCTTCAAGTATTACTGCGTCGGCTATCCACTGACCCGCCGTTTTACCCGTTACTTCCTTGACGGTTTCGGTGAGGTGCTTGGAAGTTATAAAAAGTCTTTGGGCGTAAAATGTCAAACTCCTCTCTGCTAAGAAGTGACTATGAACAAGTTTCTTAAATTCAGAAGCCAATAGTTGACTTCTTGTTTGCACCGGTTGCGTGTGGGAAGCCAACAAGTGTTGGTCGTAAATGGAGGCTATTTTGTACAGTAGAATATCGATGAGACTCTTTAAAATCTCATTTTGGTACGCATGAGGTGTGTTGTATCGTTGTTGTAGCATGGTTAGGGATGCTGTGATGTCTTTCGATTGGGAGCGCGATAGTTGAAAAGCATGTTGGGCAGCTATTTCAAAAAATGAAAAGTTATCGAGGTATATGGCATTCGTAGCGGGATGCCGCCCAGCGGGATGCCGCCCAGCGGGATGCCGCCCAGCGGGATGCCGCCCAGCCGTCATAAATTCTTTGGTAAAAAAGATCGTTAGCGTTTCAAAGTCGTTTGATACCGAAGCCCATTGTGTGATAGTTTCCGGTGGATTCATCAACAAACAACGCGGTTCTATTATATACGTTTCCAAATTGACTTTGAATTCGGCACTGCCCCGCAGACAAATACCAACTCCGTAATAATTGCCCCGATAAGGAATATCCAGGGATGCCATTAGTTTTTCATTGGTATGCTCTAAAAAGTAGACATCCAATCGATCACTGTCATACTCGGTTAATGCATTGAGTTGGTATGTTGGAATAGCGTTGTTCATGTTAGATTGTAGGGCCACATAAATTCCTCCGGTGCAGTCTCTTAAGCCTGATCAAGTAGTATTAGCTTGTACAGCAGTTAACTTCTTCCATCAGAAATTTGTTCTGACTTCTGCACAGGCTTAATATAATGGTAACCAGCATTCAGACAATCTTTCTTTTAGTTGAACACTTGATAAAACGAACTATGAGGTTTATACGGCAATAAATGGAAATTACAGATTCTTATTTTAGTAAATCATGGTGCCAATAAGTTTAAGGATATTCAAAATGATATTCCTGACATTACAAACCGGGTATTATCAAAGAAATTGAAAGATTCAGAGGCAAACCGAATGATTATAAGAACCGTTTACCTTTTGGCTACAATATTCTGATTTTTGGCTACACCTGTTTTCAGTATTACTGTTGAACTTTGCAAAGACAAAAAACAGAAACAATGAAAATAGAAAATAGCACAATACTGATTACTGGCGGAACTAGCGGCATCGGCTTAGAATTTGTAAAGCAACTGACCAAACAAGGAGCAGCAAAAATTATTGTAACCGGACGCGACAGTTTAAAATTGGAGCAGACCAAAAAACAATTTCCGAACATACATACTGTACAAAGTAATGTTAGTAGTTATAAAGAAATTGAACGGTTATACCAGGAGGTTACGGAAAAGTTTCCCTCACTGAACATCGTCATTAACAATGCCGGTATTATGCGAAATCTGGACTTGCAAGATACCAGTATGGATTTAGAAAACATTACTCGGGAAATTGACATAAATCTGTCAGGGACAATCCGCATGGTTCATCAGTTCTTACCGCATTTGAAAATACAGAAATCTGCGGCAATCGTAAACATTTCGTCAGGATTGGCATTTATTCCGTTTCCGCTCTCACCGATTTACAGTGCCTCAAAAGCTGGTATACATGCTTATTCTCAAGTATTGCGTTTACAATTGAAAAGCACGAACGTAAAGGTGTTTGAAGTGGTGCCTCCATCTACCGAAACCCCACTACAAAACGCATTTTCAAACATAGATCCGGAAAGTGCCGGACCCATAATGAAAGTAGACAAGATGGTAGGTGTTGCTATCCAAGGAATTTTAAAAGATAAATCAGAAATCTTGCCGGGCATGGCAAAAGCATTGAAGTTAATGGGACGGTTTGCTCCAAAATTTTCTGTGAACTTTATAGATAAAACTTTAGAGAAAGCAAAGAAAAAATAGATAATGAAAATTGTCAGCTTGATTTTCCTTCTAATTTCAGCGTTCTTAGGTGTGAAACACGGCTGGGAAACCTTGCACATCAACAATTATTTTGAACAAGCAGTAGAAATTCCTTTTCTTGACATGGCATTACTATTGATTTGGTTGAAATATCCTTTTAAATTTTAATTAATAAAACAGTGAAAAGCAAAAAACCAATTAGGGTAAACACCATAACAGAATTTCATCGGTTAGTGGGACTTCCCATGCCTGAACATCCGCTAATTAGCATTGTTGATTATACGCAAGTAAAAGAGCCTGCAGGAATAAGTGCAGTATTTGGTTTCTATTCCGTATCCCTGAAAAGGGGTGCTAATAAACTGATTTACGGACAGCAAAAATATGATTTTGACGGAGGCGTTATGTTCTTCTTGACACCAAATCAGATTTTACAGGCACAGGAAATAACATCAGAAGTTGAACGTTCCGGATGGGTTTTGTTACTGCATCCCGATTTCCTTTGGAACGCATCCCTTGCTAAAAAAATCAAGCAATTCGAGTACTTCGATTATTCGGTAAACGAAGCATTATTTCTTTCAGAAAAAGAAGAAACCACCGTCAACGAAATTGTAAAAAACATCAGCCAGGAATACCATACAAATATTGATAAACACAGCCAGAACGTAATCATTGCTCAACTGGAACTGTTGTTTACTTATTCACAACGATTTTACGAACGCCAATTCATCACCCGAAAAATAACAAACGACAAGGTTCTAAATCGTCTTGAAGATGTCTTAACGGACTACTTCAACAACGAAGATTTACTTTTAAAAGGACTGCCGACTGTTCATCATATAGCTAATACGCTAAATATTTCAACTAAATATTTAAGCAATTTACTAAAACAACTCACAGGGCAAACCACGCAACAGCATATACACAATAAACTAATAGAGAAGGCCAAAGAAAAACTCTCAACCACCGACTTGTCTGCAAGTGAAATCGCTTACGAATTGGGGTTTGAACATTCGCAATCATTTAGCAAGTTGTTTAAAAGCAAGACGAACTTTTCTCCATTAGAGTTTCGGCAAACATTCAACTAATATATCGTCAAAAGATGCCTACCTAAGTGATTTGTAATGATAGCGGGAAAATGTCATACAGTGGGTTGCCAAAACTGACGAATTCCTTTTGGCTCAAATGTCTGACGGGCTTGCGCAAGATCATAATTTTCCTGTACTGTATATAACTACTTAGCATATTTCAGCACAAACCGGATGAGTGGCTGCGGGTCTTCCAGGCCGTGAGAGTGGCCTTTTTCTTTCTTTAAAATCACTTTTACTTTGCCTCCGTGTTCTTTGAGCCTACTGGCCAGTATCTCACCATTCTCTTTGTAAGGCACAATGTCATCCTGGTCTCCTGAGACGATCAGCACCGGCACCTTTTGTTCCCATAGTGGTTCCAGATGGTTGATGGCCTGGTCTTGAAAAGACGAAGCCTGTGCTGCTGTCATGTTGTAGGCTTTCAGGCACTGTTGCCAGTCTTCGGTGCTGCCCAGCCCTTGTAGCAAACCACCGGGCCAGCTTCTGAAATCCAGCACCGGAGCATCGGCATAGATGCAGCTTACCTTTCTGGCATTTTCTGTAGCCCAGTTGAACACGATCAGGCCACCCACACTCATGCCTTCCAGCACTACCTGCTTTGAAAAGCGGTACTCGCTGACTAGGTATTTATAAAAATCGTTCCACAGGTTGACAGCTTCTTTGTTGCCATACAGGTCGCCTACATCGATATAGGCCAGAAAAAATCCCCGAGAGAGCAGGGCCAGGTCTACTTCCGGACGATGGCCGAAGAAATGCGCCCGCCATATCCAGGGATAACCTTTGGCAGGATTCCGGGGCACCACCACACGGCAGTTCCGGTCGTTGAAGGCAAAAGAATACATTTTGTAGCCATGAAAATTGCTGGGTTCACCGATGAAGATGTCTTCCATCACCGAACGCTCCTGCTGCAAATTAGCACAGCCGATTGCCGTAAGCATCAACACACTTACCAGCAACCGGCTGCCATATACTTTCCAGTTAGTGATCATCTACAATAACACAACGATTGTTTCTGATGTCTTCTTCTACTGTTTTGTACTTTACATTTTTCTTAACACTTCCATCGCTGTACTGTACGCTTACCCTATCATTTCTGCCAGCTACTTTCTCCGAACGTATCGGCGCAGTGGGTTCAGCAGGTGGGCGGTCGCGGTTGGGCGAAGGACGGTAGCCGGTGCCATATCCTGATCCGGTATCCTCTTTCGTCTCTTTGAGCGTTGGCTGTGGTGGTTTACGCATCTGCCGCGCTTCCTGCACCTGATCACCTGCCTGCTGAATAGGCAATCCGGCCTTCATCAGGAAAGAAATGGTTTCTTCGTTCACTTTTGCCAGAAAACGCTTGAACAGTTCAAACGACTCAAACTTATACACCAGCAGCGGGTCTTTCTGCTCATACACTGCATTCTGCACCGACTGTTTCAGGTCGTCCATCTCGCGCAGGTGCTCTTTCCAGTTCTGGTCGATGATAGAAAGCGTGATAGATCGTTCCATGGCCTGCATCAACTCATCGCACTGCGTGTCGACGCACTTTTGCAGGTTGGCTGTCACGCCTATCTGGAGTTTGCCATCGGTGAACGGCACCATGACATTTTCTACCGTATTCCCGCGTGTCACCTGAATGTTGTTGATCACTGGTGTTGCGTGTGCCGCTACCCTGGTGTTCTTTTCCGTATAGTGCTTGTAGGCATACTGATACAATCTTTCTATCAGAGAGCCTTCATCTGTACGGTCAAACTCCTGGCTTTCTATCGGAAAATCCAGTCCCAGCGTGCCCAAGACAGTGAGTTTGAAGCTATCGTAATTGCCTACGCCTTTGGTGCCCATCACAATGTCTTCGCAGGTATCGTAGAGCATGTTCATGATATCAAGTTGCAGGCGATCGCCAAACAGAGCGTGTCTTCTGCGCTTGTAGATCACTTCACGCTGCTGGTTCATCACGTCGTCGTATTCCAGCAGCCGCTTACGCATGGCAAAGTTGTTTTCTTCCACCTTTTTCTGTGCCCGCTCAATAGAACTGGTCACCATCGAGTGCTGAATAACCTCTCCTTCCTGCAAGCCCATACGGTCCATCAGCTTGGCGATACGGTCGGAACCAAACAGACGCATCAGGCTGTCTTCCAGCGATACAAAAAACTGCGAAGAACCCGGGTCGCCCTGACGACCGGATCGCCCCCGCAACTGGCGGTCTACCCGCCGCGATTCATGGCGTTCGGTACCGATGATGACCAGACCACCGGCACTTTTGGATTCCTGTGCCAGTTTGATATCCGTACCTCGGCCAGCCATGTTGGTCGCAATGGTCACCGTGCCCGACTTACCGGCTTCGGCTACTACTTCGGCCTCCCGCTGGTTTTGCTTGGCGTTAAGCACCTGGTGTGGAATACTACGCAGCTTCAGCATACGGCTGAGCAGTTCGGATATCTCTACCGAAGTAGTACCTACCAGCACAGGGTGCCCATGTTCTACCAGTACCTTGATCTCGTCTACTACCGCATTAAACTTCTCTCTAACAGTCTTGAATACTTTATCCTGCTGGTCGTCTCTTACAATCTGGCGATTGGTAGGAATCACTACCACATCCAGTTTGTAGATTTCCCATAATTCTCCGGCTTCTGTTTCGGCAGTACCGGTCATGCCTGCCAGTTTATGGTACATACGGAAGTAGTTTTGCAGGGTGATCGTGGCATAGGTCTGGGTGGCTTCTTCCACTTTCACATTTTCTTTGGCCTCAATGGCCTGGTGCAAGCCGTCGGAATAACGCCGCCCTTCCATCACACGGCCCGTCTGCTCATCCACAATCTTCACCTTGCTGTCTACCAGAATATATTCCTGGTCGCGCTCAAACAGGGCATATGCTTTGAGCAGTTGGTTGACCGTATGGATGCGCTGCGACTTGATAGAATAGTCTTTGATGAGTTCATCTTTTTTGGTCACCTTATCATCATCCGAGATAGCAGCACTTTTTTCGATCGTATCTATTTCAGTACCAATATCAGGCATGATGAAGAAGCTGGGGTCTTCGCCGGTCTGGGTGATCAGGTCAATGCCTTTTTCTGTCAGGTTGATGTTATTGTTGCGTTCCTCGATGGTAAAATACAGGGGCGCATCAGCTTCCGGCATATGCCGGGAATTATCTTGCAGGTAGTGGTTTTCTGTCTTCTGCAAAATCTGGCGGTTGCCGGTTTCACTCAGGAAACGGATCAGCGGTTTGTATTTTGGCAGACCACGAAAGGCTCTAAACAGTGCTTCGCCCCCTTCCTGGTTATTTCCTTCGCCGATCTTCTTCCTGGCTTCCTGCAAAAAGCCATTGACCAGCTTTTTCTGTGCTTCATACAGTCTGGCAACACGCGGCTTGAGTTCCTGAAAATCATGCTCATCGCCGCGGGGCACCGGGCCGGAGATGATGAGCGGTGTACGGGCCTCATCTACCAACACAGAATCCACCTCATCGATCATGGCGTAATGATGCTTGCGCTGCACCAAATCTTTGGGTGAGCGCGACATATTATCACGCAGGTAATCGAAGCCGAACTCATTGTTGGTACCGTAGGTGATGTCGGCGGCATATGCCTGGCGACGCTGATCGGAGTTGGGCTGGTGCTTGTCTACACAGTCTACAGTGAGGTGGTGAAACTCAAAGAGCGGAGCCATCCACTCGCTATCGCGTTTGGCCAGATAGTCGTTGACCGTGACAATATGCACACCTCTTTTTGCCAACGCATTCAGGAAGGCGGGCAAGGTAGCTACCAGCGTTTTACCTTCACCGGTAGCCATCTCAGCAATTTTGCCCTGGTGCAGCACCACACCCCCGATAAGCTGCACATCGTAGTGCAGCATGTCCCAGGTGATCGTAGTACCTGCTGCATCCCACTGGCTGAGCCACGTGGCCTGCTCCCCTTCTATTTTGACATTGGCTTTTTTGGAAGCTATTTGTTTGTCGAACATCGTGGCTGTCACCACCAGTTTGCCATTGTCTTTAAACCGGCGGGCCGTCTCTTTCATCACGGCAAAGGCTGCCGGTAAGACTTTCAGCAGAGTTTCTTCCAGTTTTTTGTTTCGGTCTTCTTCCAGCTTATCTATGCGAAGAAAAACGCTTTCCTTTTCTGAAATATCCAGCTTCGGATTGTCTTCCAACTGCTGTTTAAATGCTGCCACCTGGTCGTCGATATCTTTGAGGTCTTCGTTAATCACCGACATGATCTCTAAAGTCTTGGCGCGTAGTTCATCGTCGCTTACCGCTTGTAGGGCATCGAATTCTTCGTTAGTCCGTTGCACATATGGCATGGTATCTTTGATGTCGCGTTCAGACTTACTTCCAAACATTTTGGTAATCCCTTTGGATATGAAATCTAACATAAGATAAATATGATGTTATGTTATCGTTATAATGAGGTAAATAAACCGGCAATCAAACAAAAACAGTGCCCTCAAACACCATTTCTGCCGGGCCTATCATGTAAATGTCCGTAAAATGATCCTCTTCCGTCCGAGTAAAAGATACGGATAGCTGTCCACCCCGGGTATTGATGGTGGCAGGACTTGCAATATTTTCTGCCACAGAAAGTGCCAATGCTACTGCTACAACGCCTGTTCCGGAAGATAAAGTCTCATCCTCCACCCCTTTTTCATAGATGCGCATATGCACAATGTTGCTGATGATCTCTGTGAAGTTGGCATTGGTGCCCTGTGGCTGGAATCTTTCATCGTACCTGATATTTTTTCCGACACCCACCACGTCGTATTCAGCCAGATTATACACTGGCCTGACAAAGTGTCGGGTTCCGGTATTCAGAAAGTAGCCATCTCCGAGCACTTGTATTTCCTGCACATCTACCATGTTGATATGCACCTGTGCGTCTTTGATGAAAGCTTCATGTGGCCCGTCTTCTGCCATAAAGGTCGTGTGATCAGCGATGATGCCCAGCTTGTGGGCCAGATGCACCACGCAGCGGCTGCCATTGCCACACATGGCGCGGGTAGCATCCGCATTGAAATACACCATTTCAAAATCATAGCCTTTGTGCTTATTGAGCAAGATCAGCCCATCGGCACCGATGCCAAACTTACGGTCGCACAGCCGGGTGATGAGCGGAGCACACGAGGCATCAAAAACATCTTCACGATTGTCGATGATTACAAAATCGTTGCCTGTGCCCTGGTACTTATAAAATTTCAGTTTGTCCATGAAACACAATGTTACAAAAGTCCTGAAAGTTTTACACTTCTATACAGTATATATATTATGCAAAAGTAGCAATCTGTGGCATCTTCCAATATCTTTTGATAAAAATCAGCAAAGAATACGGTACGCATTTAAACAGTGGCGATACCTGAAAAGTGCTTATGTGCGTGATGAACTTTATTTTTTATTGATATTGCCCTGTTACAAAACACCCATGCACACAAACAATTTGCCCTAGTAAGGCTTGCTATAGTAGTATCAGCGTACAGTCACCCAAACGCTGGCTGTTCCTTTTTATCACTATTTAACCAATAAGTAACATGAGTATGACACTAGCACAGGCAGAAGCTGCCATTCAAAAGGCAAAAGAAAAAGCCAAAGAGATAGATGTCCTGATGAACATTGCCATTGTAGACGCGGGTGCCAACCTGCTGGCTTTTGCCCGCATGGAAGGCGCGTGGCTTGGCTCGATAGACATTGCTATTAAAAAGGCAAAGACTGCCCGGTATTTTGATATGAATACTGGTGAGATTGGCAAACTTTCGCAGCCCGGCGGTTCGCTCTACAATATTGAACATTCCAACAACGGACTGATCACTTTTCCGGGGGGTATCCCCATCAAAGGCAGAGACGGGCAGATCATGGGTGCCATCGGCGTGTCGGGAAGCACGGTAGACAACGACCATAGTGTGGCCTCTGCCGGTATGCAGGCATTTGAGTAGAGTTTCTTCAGGTAGTATGGTGCAAATGCGCGTGAAAACAAAAAAGCAGGCAAAACCTGAAAAGTTACCTGCTTTTAAAACTATCTTCTTACCTGTCGCCCTATATCCCACAGTGATCATAGTAATTGACTACATTAAATTTAAACTGCCCATGACTGATAACAATGGAATCCTGAGGATTTACTTCGTTGTATAACACTCCTTTGAATGAGCCTTTGAAACCACGAGCATCATGTCCTTCTATGGGAATAATTTCTTCGACGTGAAATTGGAGTGGTGTTTTTTGAGAATTATTTACATATCGCTTCTTTTCTTTAGCTTTATTAGATACTAAGATGAAGTATGAATCAAAATCGTTTTGATAGCTTCCATCCAAGGTGTAAATTCCCGTATCACTTACATCCATAATTCGAATACGAAGATATGATTCACTATCTGTATTTTCTATACCTTTAGGGTCATTATAAGCATAAATTGTATACATAGGGTCTGCATTCAGATAACCAAAATTTGCAATATAAGTGCTTTGACACGGATTTTCTTTGTTCTCAAATGGTTGCCAAAGCTCTTGGCCAATCATCATTGAAAATAAGTTCTTAGGTGCTCTGGCAGAACTAGGATCATCGTCCTGGCAACTTTCTAATACCGCAGTTATCAATACAAAATATATGATGATCAATCTAGTCTCTGTGATTATTTTCATAACTTTTTGTTATTATATTATCTAAAATATTTGCAAACTTGGTGCCGATATTTTGGATTATAGCACTCTCTGCCGGTATGCAGGCATTTGAGTAGAGTTTCTTCAGGTAGTATGGTGCAAATGCGCGTGAAAACAAAAAAGCAGGCAAAATATAATAGTTTTGCCTGCTTTTGTTATGCCTACCTCTCTATGATTACAGTGGTATATAGCCGCCTATTGTTGTAGATCATTTTATCAGCGCAACCAGATAGAAAGTATGCCAGCGTATCCCGAGATGTCAAAGCGTTCCAGATTGTTTAGGTTATAATAAGAACTCCCTACCACCAGAAACTGTCCTGATATACCGAATACCTGCTCGCTTTCTATCTGATACCAGGTAGCCTCTCTATACTCATATACATCGACCTTTGTAATCTGAGCGTCTCCTGTTTGAGTTTTGATTTCGTTGGCTGCTATTTCACCAGCATTAAGTACTATGTCATCTTCCGAACAGGAAGCAAGCATCAGTACCAGGGTAATGATCAGGAAGTTTTTCATAAGATTGATTATTTGATATATTACACAACAACCGACAGTGCGGCTAACGCTATACATTACCACCGGGAAGTACTATATGGGATGTACCAAAAGCTAAGGAAGATGATAAATCCATAAAGTTCTTTTGTTAGCCAAACCACTTATTTGTTAAAGAAAAGTTATAGTTTTTAAATAAAAATAACATATGAGCAGCAAAAATGTCATTTTTGTTATTAAGAAAGTGTTCTCAATCGATAAAAACATCTTTGCATAACATATCCACGTTACTTAGTTATGCAAATGTCGTTTTGTTAACCCAGAAACCTGCTAAGTTATGCAAAAGTCATTTGCATAACGTACCTTCTCTTCTTTGTTATGAAAAAGTTATTTTTTAATTCCAAATGCTTTAATGAATAGCAAAATTATGCCGTTTTATAGCCATATCAATATGTAGTGTCTGCAATAAAAATAATCACTTCCAATGAATAAACCGCACCCCCCGGAGATATATTTATTACCACTTTATTGTATGCCTGCTTCCAAAACAGGTAACCCTACGCAAAATACAGCGTCTTTTAAGTATCATGTTTAATCATTATTCAACAGTGAACCTAGCCATATATGAGATCGATGCAAGATAAAACCTGTCTGATCACAGGCGCAAATTCAGGGATTGGGAAAGTGACCGCCAGGGAACTGGCCAAAAGAGGTGCCCAGATTATTATGCTGTGTCGCAACGAAGAGAAAGCGGAACAGGCAAAAGAAGATATATTAAAGGTGTGTGGACACGAAAGAGTGGCTATTGTGCTGGCCGATCTTTCTTCGCTGACAGATATCCGACGGGCGGCGGAGCAGATCAATGCCACCTATGATAAAATTGATGTGCTCAACAACAACGCCGGCCTGATCATGGGCAACAAGCGAGAAACCACGCAGGATGGTTTTGAAATGAGCTTTGGTGTCAACCACCTGGCCCCTTTTCTGCTCACGCATCTGTTGCTGGATAAGGTGATGGAAAGTCCGCAAGGTAACATCATCAACGTGTCTTCGGAAGCGCACCGGATTGCCAAGCTGGATTTTAATAACTTGCAATACGAAAAAGGCTATTCCGGACTCAAAGCTTATGCGCTTTCCAAGCTGTGCAATATCTTGTTTACGCACGAATTGAGCAAAAAGCTACAGGGTACTTCTGTGGTGACCAACACGTTGCATCCTGGCGGCGTGGCTTCCAACTTTGGAAAAGGTACGGGAAGTTTCTTCAACTTTATGTTTCAATTGGCACGTCCGTTTCTGTCAAGTGAGGAAGAAGGCGCGCAAACCAGCATTTACCTGGCTACCAGCAAAGAGGGTGCAAACGTGAGTGGCTTATATTTTAAAGACAAAAAACCCGTCAAGCCCTCTAAAGCAGCTATGAGCGATTTCAATGCACAAAAGCTCTGGGAAGTGAGCGAACAGCTTCTGGACATCAAATTTACTGTGCCATCAAAAATAAATGCGTGAGTTAAATAACTCGCTTCAGTCTATGATTACAATTGCTAGTGCGCTCCACGCCGGACGCATTTGTAAAGCGTCCGGCGTGGAGCGCACTAGTAGTCGGTATTTTAAAGCTTCAGATACAATCTGAAGCTAGTGACGCGCAGTCCGGGACGCGCAGTCCGGGACGCGCAGTCCGGGACGCGCAGTCCGGGACGCGCAGTCCGGGACGCGCAGTCCGGGACGCGCAGTCCGGGACGCGCAGTCCGGGACGCGCAGTCCGGGACGCGCAGTCTAAGACTTTGAAATATTTAAAAGCTTCAGTCTGTGACTGAAGCCAGGTAAAGGGGTTTGTCTTTTTTATGTATACAGTAAAATCTATGAAACAGCCTGTTCCTCAATGTTGTTGTATGTTTGTAACACGATTTTAACGTAAATAATGAACATGACTATATATGACGTGCTGATTGTTGGGGCGGGTCCTTGCGGACTTGCTTGTGGCATTGAAGCAAAAAAGAATGACCTGCACTATGCGGTGCTGGACAAAGGCAGCCTGACGGAGTCTGTCCGCCGCTATCCGGCAGGCATGACGTTCTTCTCCAGTGCCGATATGATCTCTATCGGCGACGTGCCTTTCACTTCGCTCAACCTGCGTCCCAGCCGTATTGAGGCCCTCAACTACTACCGCAAAGTGACCCAGCACTTCGGCCTGAACGTGCATATCTATACTGATGTGCAAAATATCGAGCAGCAGGAAGACCTGTTTGTATTGCATACCAACAAAGGTGAATACCGCACGCGCAAAGTCATTCTGGCTATTGGCTATTATGATATTCCCCGCGAGATGGGCATCAGGGGTGAGCATCTTCCACATGTATCTCACTACTACGATGAGCCTTACCGCTATACTATGACCAATACGGTGGTGGTAGGCGGTGCCAACTCTGCTGTGGAAACAGCCCTGGACTTGTACAGAAACGGTGCTCATGTGACGGTAGTCCATCAGTTTGAGTGGTTCGACAAGGCAGCCAAATACTGGATTGTGCCGGATATGGAAAACCGGGTCAAAAAAGAAGAGGTGCAGGCATATTTTAATGCGGTGGTGACAGAGATTACAGAGAAGGAAGTAATTATTAAAGATCTGAAGACGGATGAGATAAAGCACATTCCGGCTGATTTTGTGTTTCTAATGATTGGTTACCACCCGGACGATAAGTTTCTGCGCCGCGTAGGAATCAAGCTGAATGGCAAGATGCTGATACCGGAGATTGATGCGGAGACTTACGAAAGCAATATTCCAGGCATCTACATGGCTGGCTCTGTAATTGGCGGAGAGGAAACGGCCAAAGTGTTCATTGAGAATGGCAAACTCCACGCCCAGCCCATTGTACAGGATATCATCAAGCAGCAGCTTTCAGTGAAAGAAGAACCTGTGCTGGTGAATAAAGAAGCGTAGGGTTTTACAAGTCCATTGTACTTTGGGAGGCCGTCGTATGACGTGATTGTATAGGTTGCCAGTTGTTCAAAACGCTTTTTTTATTCCAATGACTTCGGTCCGGGACACGCAGTCTGTAATCGGAGTCTTACAATAATGCCAAGCCTAAGGCTTGCTAGCATCTACAAAGCTTCATCGGAACGCCGACCGGCATCCCGGCGACCGGTCACAGACCACGCGTCTCGGACTACGCGTCTCGGACTACGCGTCTCGGACTACGCGTCTCGGACTACGCGTCTCGGACTACGCGTCTCGGACTGAAGCCAGGGTTGATTTGACTGCATGTGAAGGCTGCATCAGACCGGCGACCGGTGCCATACTGAAGCCTGTCTTGTTTATCTATAGGATTTTATTATTCAATCTTCACCTTCTCGGCAATGTATTGATTGCCTATACTGACTTTTAAAAGATAGAGTCCTTTTGTGTATGCACGAAGGTCTATGGTGTTTTTATAAGGGATTGTAATCTTCTTCTCTCCGATAAGTACCCCATTCTCATCATTGATACTTAAATAAGCTTCCTGAGGGTTTTCATTGCTGCCGTTCACAGATAAGGTAAACAAGTCTTCATTAGGATTGGGATAAGCCTTTATCGTAAGTGCTGCGGGAAGTGTGTAAGCAATGGTTCTTTTGTTGCCCTGCACGTCTATCAGCGTCCAGGCTACCTGCTGACCTGGAGCAGCAATGACAGAAAACACATTTTCGTGATAACCATGTTCAAAAATTTCTGTCTGCCCTATTTTTTCCTGCTGGATACCCTGAAAAAAATTTTGCTTACCTACCGGCAACAAAATCTTTTCTTCCAGTGGGTTTTCATAGCTGAAGGTCACCTCATAGGCGTAGCCAAACTGCTCGAGGGGAGCCGGACAGGTAAGACAAGGCGAAAAACAAAAAGTACAAGGCTTGAATTGACAATGCTGGCAATCATCGAAATGAAACAGAATTTTATAGTCTATACGGAAGTACAGATCATCAATAGAACCGAGAGTAGTGCCATCCCTGCAAGGATCAATGTCTTTGACCATTGTCTTACCTATGGCATTCCAAACGACAATCAGCAGCAAAAAAGCTGTTGCAAAAAGTTTTGCTAAATTTTTCATACGTTGTGGTTTTGTGTGTTGGTATCTTGTTATCAATGAGTAACAGCACCACAACGCTTCGTAACCACCGTATGAATGGATACATGCAAACCGGATTAAAAAAGCCTGGCAGTTGTACCGGGCTTCTTATGTTATTTACTAAACAAGCTACGCTACTGTCCGGCTACGATTACCGTTCGGTAAGGCACGAGGTCTACCGGAGGAATATTTGCTCCGAAAGATGCATTGATGGTTTTGATGATCTCGTTGGCCACCAGCGCATGGCCTTTCGGATTGGGATGAATGCCGTCGGTAGACATGATTCCGTTAGGCGAAAAATCCGGTAGCAGGTCTACACCGTTCATTCGTAGCCCCCTTACTCCATCGGCTGCGGCAATGGCTTCGGGCGACATACCCAGCAAAGCTGCCTGTTCGGGTGTCAGTCCGGTAATATCCGCAAATATGGGATTGATGTCTGTCAGGGCCATCCGGCCTCCGGTGGCTGCTACGCTCTGTGCGATGATGGTATTGAACACAACAATGCGCGTGTTGACGATGACCTGCTCATTCAACGTCAGCACATACTGGTCTGCTACGGCATCTGCCAGGCCATAAGGTCCGGCATCCTTGGTCACTTCCTGACCCAACACGTTGGCCAGCGGAAACAAGAGCAGGTCGGTAGCCTTAGACATTCTGAGTTTTGGCAACACCACGCTGCCTTCAGGCGCGCCGAAAGCTTCAGAGATATCTACTTCTTGCAGGTCTTTATCCTGCATCACCAATGGGTTAGCGGTGTCTGCCTGAAAGGCTATTTTCCGATAGGCAGCTTCTGCTACAGTAATTATTTTTCGTGTTACTGCTGTATCCAGTCCGCTGTTGTATTGCGCATAAGCTTGATTGAGCGCAGCCGCTATATCTTTATTTATCTGTTCTTTGGGAAAAGGCTTGTAGTTGATGGCCCGGAAATAAGGCAGCAAAGTAATAGGAGGAATGGTCAGGGCGACGCCTTTTGCATCGGGCACGGCCAGCATATTGTTGAGCACGGCAGCGTATGCCTGCTGAAAGCTGCCGATACTAGTCAGGGTGCTGCTGAGCGTATCCTGTGCGCCTGGCTCCTGTTCTCCATCAGGCGATGATCCGCCGGAAATGGCCCAGCCCAGCACGTCGTTGTTGCCCAGCCATACCGTGAAGAAGGTGCCTTTGGCTGCCGCTGCATCCGCAAGCATAGAAGCACCGGGCGAAGCAGCAAACCGTGCAAAGAATGGATTATACTGCGCGTAGCCAGGCACTAGGGCCTCGATGAGCCGGGCACCCGGTACCCCAAAGTTATTCAATTGAGACTTATCTCCTGCATACAGCGTAAAAGGGTCTCCCGGCGTGAGCGGTACGGGTCTGCGTGCTGCTATGTCCAGCACAAAATGACCGTAAGGAGCATTATTGGGTTCAGCAAAGCTGTTCAGTGAAGTATTAAAACCATTGATAGCATTGATATCCGGCTGGTTGAAGGCTCCACCACCCATGCCCTTGATTTGGAATTGCTTGCCCAGAATGGCTGTATAGGCATTGGCCTGACCACTGCTGTACAAGGCACCATCCATAAAACCAGCCGTAATAGAGTTGCCAATGGCGACATACTTGCCGAAATTCACCGAACCCGGATCAGCCTGCAACGCTACTGTGTCGGGTACAGGATTTTCTTCCAGACGTTCGTCTACCAGTTCATCCTCTGAGCTACAGGCAGAAATGGCCAGTATCAGTATGATCGTATACATTAGATATTTTGTATGCATAAACAGGAAAGCCAAAGGCTATTAATTCAAAAATTCGTCAAAAGTAAGACTCAGGTAATACAGTGCTCCAAAGCGTGGATTGCCAAACGATGTGGTGTACCGCTCGTTGAGTACGTTCGAACCACCCAGCTTCAACACGGATTTCAGGGCGGTCAGTTTGTAGCTAAATTGTACATCTAAGGTTTGATAGGCAGGAATGATGCCTGCACCAAAGGAAGATTCCCACAGAAATGCATTCTGCCAACGCCATACCAGGTTGAACCCGAAGTTATCGGTCAGTTTTCTGTTGGAAAAACGGATGTTGTACCGCCAGTCGGGTGTATTATAGGCTGCTCTGTAGCCCTGATCGATGAGTTGCTGTTGATTCAGTAGTTTGTTGTAGGCTACATTTCCACCGATGGTATAGCCGCGGGCCAGCGAATAGTCCATACTTGCGGCAAAGCCATGTGTGTTGACGGTGCCATCTGCATTTACATCAAAGCCAAATCGCTGGGTGCCAACCGTTTGCCGTACGATGCCTTCGGGATTAGCCGGGCCTGCATAAGGCGGCTGATCATCGGTTCCGCCAACGGCAGTTTGGGTAAAATCCACTTCTGCAATAAAATCGCGGTAGGAGCTGAAGTAATAGTAGCCGTCGATGAGTAATTTATTATTGATCAGTCCTTTGTAGCCTACCTCAAACGTGTTGACCTTTTCTGTCCTGAACTTTTGAAATTCCACAGAATCCAGCATGGCTACGGAAGCGGCAAGATCGCCGGTAGCCTGAAAATTTTGCTGTGCTGCCTGCACGCTGGGCGTGGTGTATACTGTGTTTTTCTCAAAATTATACCGGTCTATCAGCACATCATTGCTGCCAACCAGCCTTCTGGTGACCACATCCAGGTCGATAAACTGGTCTTGCGTGGTTGGAATACGGAACCCGCGCTGAAAAGAGGCTCTAAAATTATGATTGCCCTGCAACGTATACACACCCGACAC
The DNA here is from genome assembly GCA_958296015.1 of Cyclobacteriaceae bacterium. GTDB lineage: Bacteria > Bacteroidota > Bacteroidia > Cytophagales > Cyclobacteriaceae > JAJNNC01. The sequence continues at coordinate 127,466 of CATQIH010000018.1, read as the reverse complement.
GCGAGGCGAGAACTGCCCGGTGAAGTATTCGTTTTTGTCGAAGCGCACCGAGGCGGTCAGATCCAGGGCTTCACTGAGCAGCTTTTTGGTCGCCTGTGCGTAAACTCCAAATTCATCAATGGTAAATTCTTTTCCGTTATCCTGCAAGGCAAACAGCGTACCGTCAGATACCAATGCATACCGCCGGAAGTTTCCTCCTACGATGACTTCGGCAAAGCTGATCTGGTCTCTCAGGTTATACATCCCTTCGTAATGCCACAGGCTGGTTTTATCCAGAAATTTGGCCCCGCCTTCGGAGATCGGCACAGCGCGGAGCGAGTCGTATAGTTGCTGAAAACGTCCGTTGCTCAGGATATTTGTTCTTACCAGGTCGCTGACTACCCTGGCATCTTCGTGCGCCTGCTCGATACTTTTTCCCTGTAGGCGGTCATTGGCAAAAGTGCCAACATAGGCCGGAATGGTGGTTTCTTTATTGATCAGCGAGGCCAGCGTATTGGCGGCGTAGCTATCGCCAGAATTTTCCTGCGTGGTGTACGCGCGTAGAAAAAAGTTACTGCTGCGCAGTTCCAGCTTTGCCGTGCGGATTGTGAAGCCATTCAGCACAAAGCGGTCGTTGGCCGTATAGACCGTACTGCCAAACCCCTGATTGTACTGTGCGATGGCTACCAGATTGTCGTTGATGCGGTAATGCAGCGCAGCACCTAGTTTGAGGCTTTCGGTGGTATTGTCTATGATAGATTTTTCGGTATACCCGGTAGGCGTAAAATCACCACGTTCATCGAAGGGCAGCACAGCTACCGGTGCCAGTGTGCCCAGGCTTTGCTGCGCCGCAGAGGCTACATTCACCAGCGGATCGCCATATACGTTTACGCCATCGTACGTTCTCAGATTAGCACGATTGTTTGGGTCTACGTCCGGGCTACGCTCCACAATACCGCTGGCATCGCGGTAGTCTACGCCTACAAAATCCTGTGCTTTGAGGTATTCCGCAGTCACTTTGAAGGCAAACTTATTGTTGAAAGCCCTGGCATACCGCAGGCCATAATTTTGGTACAGCGAAGCGTCAGCATCTTCTCCATCCACGTGGTTCACCCCTATTTTCACCATCGCACTTAGCCCCTGGTATTCAAACGGGCTTTTGCTGTTCATCAGGATGATGCCGTTGATGGCGTTGGGACCATACAGGGCAGAAGATGCACCCGGTAGTATCTCCACGCTTTCCACATCCAGTTCACTGATACCCGTGATGTTGCCCACCGGAAAGTTGAGGCCAGGCGACTGGTTATCAATGCCATCGATGAGTTGCACGGTACGCACGTTGCCGTTGGCACCAAAGCCCCGGGGGTTGATAGACTTGAACGTCAAGCTTTGCGCACTCACGTCGATGCCCTTCAGGTTGACGATCTGGTCGTAGAAGCTGGGAGCAGCGGCTTGCTGGATGTCGCGTATATCCATCTTTTCTACAGACACCGGCGACTCTAAGATGCTCTGCTCTATTCTGGAAGCAGAGACTACTACTTCCCTGCCCAGCAATGACTGTTCTTCCAATGCAATGTTCAGGTTGCCTGTCTGATTGTTCACTTCCACTTCCTGTGAGGCATAGCCAACGCTGGAAATGGTTAGTGTAAATGGTGGGTTTTCGTTCACTTCCAGCCTAAATTCACCATTCAGGTTGGTGATGGTGCCGGTTACTTTGCCTTTCAGCAGAATATTGACCCCTACCAGCGGATCGCCGGTAGCACTTTCCGTTACTTTACCAGATACGGTGGTGCTTTGTGCATATACGGATGCCACCCCTACCAGCCATACAAAGAACAGGAAGCTAAGCTTTTGTCGTTTTTCCTTCATACCGGATTATTAGTTTTTCGCAATAAAGTAACATTTCAACCTAGATAAACTATCATATTTTTATTTAAAGGTCAAATTATTAAAAAATATTAACTAACCAATAGGTTCCCGAAAAGAATTATGCATGCATAACATATTGTTGAAAACCAGGTCAATAAAAAAGCCGATCGCGTTGCAACAGACCGGCTTCGTGGTGGTTTCAGGTTTATTTCAGAGTTTGTCCAGTTCATCCCGCACAAAGCGCATCAGAGAGCTAATATAGTTGGGACTAAAATCAAATTTAATATGTGCGGCTTCATACACCTCAGAGATAGATTGTGTGTAGCCGAGTTGAAGGGCATTTTTATAACCTTCCAGTCCTTTTTCCGGATTATTTCTATAGTTTTTCCAGACGGCGATAGCACCCAGTTGTGCAAAGCCATATTCTATGTAGTAAAAGGGTACTTCGTACAGATGAAGCTGCTTCTGCCACAGATAGCTCTTTTCTGTTTCCAGTCCGCGCCAGTCGGTGATATTATCGGAAAAGGCTTCAAAAATACTATTCCAGTAGTCTAGCCTTTCTTCTATGCTATGCTCGGGATGTTCGTACACCCAATGCTGAAACTTATCTATCAGTGCCACCCAGGGCAGCGTACCAATGATCTGTTCCAGGTGCTCACGCTTGGCACGATTCAGGTCTTCTTCGTTATCAAAGAACAGTTCCCAATAGTCCATCGAGATCAGTTCCATAGACATAGAAGCCAGCTCGGCTATTTCGGAAGGCACATGCTGAAAATTCACCAGTTCCAGGTCTCGGGTCAGGAAGGAATGCACAGCATGGCCTCCTTCGTGCAGGATGGTGACCATATCGCGCAGATTAGAAGTGGCATTCATGAAGATAAACGGCACGCCGGTTTCCGACAGTGGATAGTTGTATCCTCCCGGTGCTTTGCCCTTGCGCGATTCCAGATCGAGGTGCCCCATCGCCTGCATGATGGCGATACGTTCACCCAGATATGTATCCAGCTTGTTGAAGCAGCGGACCGTTTTGTCAGTGAGTTCTTTTGCTGTGGCAAAAGGCTTGAGCGGTGGCAGGCCGGCAGGATCTACGGCTTTGTCCCAGGGCCGGAGCTCGCCCAGTTGTAGGGTGATTTTCCGCCGGACCGACAGTTCATTGAGCATTGGCACCACTTCTTTTTCTACGGCCTGGTGAAACTGGAAACAGTCTTCCGGCGTGTAATCAAACCGGCCCATGGCAGAGAACATATAGTCGCGGTAATTCTTAAAGTCTGCATTTTTCGCCATTTGGTGGCGGATGCTGATGAGTTTGGTATACAGCGTATCCAGTTCCTCTTTATCTTGCAGCCTTCTGTGGGATATTTTTTGCCAGGCATCTTCCCGCACCTCACGGTCGGTAGACTCCAGCAGGTTACCGGCCTGTGGAAGTGTCATTTCCTGACCGTTGATCTCCACGGTCATGGCACCGGAGATCACGCCAAATTTTTGCGCTTCCTGCTGCTCCTCCGTGCTAAGCGGCACGTTTGCTTCTCTAAAAATTTTGGCATCCTTTTCCAATTCTCTGATCATGATGGGGTAGCCTTCCACTGCTTTGAGTTCTTTGAGATACGAACTCGCCAGTGCCTTTTTGTTCAACTCATTACTTACCGGAGCGATTTTGGGTTCTATCTGCGTAATAAATTCATTGAAGCTTTCCCTGGCTTGTTCATCCGTGGTATCGCAGGTCATGTGGATGTACCGCCAGCCCAGGTTTTCCGAAAGCACTGCTTCCAGTTCGCTGCGATCGGCAAACCATTTCCTGAGTTCTTCTGCCGAACTGATTTTCCGGTCCAGCAGATTATCAAAATAGGGTTTGACTGCTTCCCAGGTGGTCACTTCAAAAGTCTGCGGCAAAAATATCCGCACTCTTTTTGGCGGTAAAGTAATGTCTTGTTGTTCTATCATTGTTTTATTGTTTGATGAGACGCGATTAATCGCGTCTTTACTACTCTATTTCTATCACTACATCGGAAGTGAGCGGATGACCGACACAGGTGAGGACAAAGCCTTGCTTGAGGTCATCTTGTGTCAGGCTGTCATCATCGTCCAGTTTGATACGGCCGGAGGTACATTTGCCCATGCAGGCGGTACACATACCACTTTGGCAGGAGTAGGGCAGGTCGATGTCCAGGGCAAGCGCAGTTTGCAGAATAGAACTCTGTGGGTCTACGGCAAACTTGTAGGTTTCTCCGTCGTAGATCACCGTCACTTCGTGGGTTTCAGAAGTTTGCTCTTTATTGGTGTTGTAGGCACCGGGCGACGAGCTGGTATCCCAAGTAGCGGTGGGTGCCTTGTTCTCCGTTTCTTCGGTTGCTAAGGCTTTTGCAGCCTTATCAGCACTACCGGACACAAAGCTTTCCTTGTGGATTTGATGCGTCGGTATGTTTAGCGTATGCAATCCTTGCGTCACCTCTGCCATCATACCTTGTGGGCCACAGATAAAATAATCGCTTACTGGCTCATGGAAAGCCAAGTTACTCAGCAAATCAGGCAGCAGTGCTGCGCTGATCATACCAGGCTGGCATTCTATCTCAGCAGACGCATCTTCTAGCACATGCCGCACCTGAAAACGCTCCGGGTGCTGCGCCTGCAAATCATGCAGTTGCTGCCTGAAGATAATGCTCTCTTTATGCCGGTTGGCATAGATGAGTGACACCTGGGATTTGGGTTCCACATGCAACAATGCTTTGATCAGCGACATCAGGGGGGTGATGCCGCTTCCTCCGCCAAACATCACCACATGCCGCTCATTGGCTACATCCAGATTGGTTGTGAAGTTACCCATAGGCTCCATCACCCGCACTTTGTTGCCGGGTTTGAGCGTATCATTGAGGTAGTTGGACACACTGCCGGAAGCTACCCGCTTGACGGTGACGGCAGGATGTGCCTCGGTGAGCGGCGAAGAGCACAAAGAGTAAGACCGCCTGACTTCTTTTCCATCTACAGGGATGATTAGGGTGAGGAACTGCCCTGGCTCATAATCCATCTGCCGCGCTGGTTTTTCAAAGACAATGGTGATGGCTTCCGGTGTTTCACGGACCACTTCCTTCACCGTCAGCTCGTGGTAGCGGTCAGGTTTGCCCTCTTCGGACTTTTGTTTTTTATTGAACAGATTAAAAAGCACGCTGTAGAATCAGTTTGTAGTGAATATTTGACAACCGGATTGCGAATAATAGTTTTCATTAACTACTAGCGCAAGCATCCGCTGTGCTAGATTATTTTAAATCAAGGTATTATAAACCTTGGGTTATTTACTTATCAACGGCAAAATACGGTTACGGATTCGTATCAGTTTATAAGAATAGCAAATCAGGCATATAAACAAGCTTGGGTGGCTAATAATTCAGGTATTTATACCAATCACAACAAATACTGTTAACTTTGCCCCAAAATTGAACTGCCCTTATGGAATTGAATACCCTAACTGCCGTTTCACCGATAGATGGCCGCTATAGAAGACATACCAAAGACCTGTCGCCCTACTTCTCCGAATATGCGCTGATCCGCTACCGGGTGATGGTAGAAATTGAATATTTTATTGCTTTATGTGAACTCCCGCTCCCTCAGCTTGAGAATATTGATGCTGACCTTTTTCCGTCGCTGCGCGATATTTTTGAGAACTTCGATGAAACCGATGCCTTGCAGATCAAAGATATTGAGAAGACCACCAACCATGATGTGAAGGCGGTAGAGTATTTTCTAAAGGAAAAGTTTGATGCGCTGGGGGTAGGCAGCCAGCAAGAGTTCATACATTTTGGCCTTACCTCGCAGGATATCAATAATACGGCTATCCCCTATGCTATACAGGAAGCACTCAACGAAGTATATCTTCCGATGCTCGATGATGTGGTGACTTTACTCAGTGAGCAGGCTGATGCGTGGAAACATATCCCGATGCTGGCCCGCACCCACGGCCAACCGGCTTCTCCTACCCGACTGGGAAAAGAATGGCTGGTGTTTCATGAAAGACTCATTCAGCAGATAGCATTGCTAAAATCGCTGCCGCATGTGGCTAAGTTTGGGGGTGCTACCGGCAATTTCAATGCCCATGCCGTCGCCTATCCGCAGATCGACTGGGTAGCTTTTGGTAATCACTTCACGCAAGAACATTTGGGCCTACAGCGTAGCCATCCCACCACCCAGATTGAACACTATGATTTCCTGGCCGCTCTGTTTGATAACCTTAAGAGGATCAACACCATTTTACTGGATTTCAGCCGCGATGTGTGGCAGTATGTGTCTATCAATTACTTCAAACAAAGAATTGTAGAAGGCGAAATAGGTTCCTCGGCCATGCCGCACAAGGTGAACCCGATCGACTTTGAGAATGCCGAAGGCAACCTGGGCATGGCCAATGCTATTTTTGAACACCTGGCGGCCAAACTACCCATTTCCAGACTCCAGCGCGACCTGACCGACTCCACAGTGCTCAGGAACGTTGGCGTGCCCATCGGGCATAGCCTTATTGCGTTGCAATCGCTGACCAAAGGGCTACATAAGCTTGAGGTGAACCAGGAAGCTATCCACGATGAACTGGAAGAAAACTGGGTGGTGCTGGCAGAAGCTATCCAGACGATTTTGAGACGTGAAGGTTATCCCAAGCCCTACGAAACCCTTAAAACCCTGACCCGCAACCATGAAAAAATCACCCAGGGAGCCATCAAAAAGTTTATCAATACGCTGGAAGTGACAGAGGAAGTAAAGCAGGAACTCTTAGCCATCACGCCGTTTAACTATATTGGCGTTTGAAAGAAGCGGGAAGTCGGGAGTTGGAAGTTAAAAAAACTTCGGTCTTCGGTCTCCGATCTAAAATTATCGCATTACTAAAACTTCCTGACAGGAAATAACGTTATTTGATAAAATCGTAGAATATCGTTAATTTTGTAGAGATATGCTTTGGTAAATAGCTGCGGGAAAGCGCGTTTACCAGTTAAAATTTTAAAACTTACGAGCAGTACCTATCAAGCAACGGCCGCTTTTGCAGGCCGTTCTTTATTTTTTATATAGTTGTCAACGCTGTTTATTAATTATTACCATTATGGCACAAGTATCGTATTACACACCGGAGGGCTTACAAAAGCTCAAAGATGAATTGAATGAACTGAAAACAAAGGGCAGAACAGACATTGCCAAGCAGATTGCAGAAGCCAGAGACAAAGGTGACCTGAGCGAAAATGCGGAATATGATGCCGCCAAAGACGCACAAGGTCTGTTAGAACTAAAAATATCTAAGCTGGAAGAAGTGGTAGGCAATGCCCGCCTGATAGATAACTCAACCATTGATACCTCAAAGGTATCTATTTTGTCTACAGCTAAAATCAAAAACATCAAAAACGGTATGGTGATGAATTATACATTGGTTTCTGAAGAAGAAGCAGATCTGAAAGCCAATAAAATATCGGTCAAATCTCCGTTCGGACAAGGATTACTGGGCAAGAAAGTAGGTGAAATCGCAGAGATCAAAGCACCTGCCGGCACTATGGAGTTTGAAGTACTCAACATTTCAATAGTATAGTGCAGGTATTAGGGTTTGGGGATTAGGCATTAAAACTTCTCTGAAACCTAACTTCCAAACCCCAACACCTAAATCCCAAACCCCACACCATGCCAAGCATTTTTACCAAAATCATCAACCACGAGATTCCAGGACAGATCATTGCAGAAAATGAGTATGCCGTAGCACTGCTGGATATCCGTCCGCTTGTAAAAGGACACACGCTGGTGGTGCCCCGCAAGGAAGTAGATTACCTGTTTGATTTGGATGACGACACGTATGTACAGTTGCATCTTTTTGCCAAAAAAGTAGCCAGTGCTGTTCGGCAGGCCACCCCCTGCAAGCGCATTGCCACCGCTGTGATCGGGCTGGAAGTACCCCACGCACACATTCACCTGATTCCGATCAATACCATGAACGATGCCAACTTTAGTAACCCGAAGCTGCAACCCAGCGATGAGGCACTGGCGGAAACAGCCGCTGCCATCAGGGCAAAAATGCCATAATGCATACGACATAAGATTACCCGATAAAGCCAGTTTCTGCCTAGGAGACTGGCTTTTTTATGCCTTCACCTCCCCCAACCGCTGACAGGATTCGCCCTGATTCTGTGTCTCACCTTGTGTATTGTTCCATTTATAAAGCTTTAATACATCACATCACTACCCGGTGATGAGCCCGTTCATTTATTCCCATCCAAAACTTCTAAATTCATTAAAGAAGCATAGAAAAGACCGGCAAATGTATACAATAGCAAAAGCAAAAAACAAACTTATATTAATAAAGTGCAATTCAAGTGCATTAGGTACAAGTCGCTCCGACAGTAGGTTTGACCACAATTGCTTGCTAAATGGGACAAAAAATTGCCTTGTAACATTTCAGCCAATTTGACAAAAGCCATGTCCACAAGAAAATTTTATTTAGAGACAATATATCCACAACAACTGCTACGGCAAGCAACTACCCACAAAAGTATGCTAAGAAATATATCAGGAGGTAAACACAAGAACACGAAGTTATTATTGATTTCATATGTTATCCCACTTCTCTTATTTGTCTCAACCGCGTCTAATGCACAGTGCACTACAGTTGAGGATATTGTAATAGTCAACAAAAGCCAGGAGCAAGCAGGCGCAATCACGATCACATTAAGGTCAGATCAACCGTTGCAAACGCACCACTTTCACCTTTGGGATGCTATCAATGGAGGATATGTCTATGATAAGCATTTGCTTGATCCGGGTTTTGCCATCGATAAAAGTATTCAGTTCAATATTATTTCTTCTGATCAAATTTCTTTCACCAACCTTTCTGAAGGCGAGTACCATCTTGTCATCACCAGTAAGGATTGCAGAAAGCATTTTGAAAACAATCCTATTAAAGTAAGTCGTATCAGCAGATAATTTTCATGATGAATTATACCTATAAACTAGCGGTCATCTTGTTAGCTTTCGTATTTGGAGGGCTGATGCAATCTCACGAAGTATTAGGGCAAGCATGTCCTGATAAGACCAAAAGCCAAAATACCATTGCGGTAAAAGAAGCATGTTATGGAGAAGAAGATGGTACCATTACCATCAGTTTTGTCAATGCCTCAGGCAGTTATGATCCTGCTGCTGCGGCTTTTGATCCTATAGCTGACAATTATAAGTATGGACTCTTTCAGAGTGGCGTTGGATATGTATATGATAAGGGAAACCGCGATCCTGGTTTCGATATTAATCCAAATATTACCTTAACGTATACAGCCCCTAATACCATTACTTTCTCTAATCTTCCTGCTGTAGATGCGATTGATGGTTATTATATAGTGATCAGATGTCAAAGCACAGATCGCCAACTTACTAATGGAGGAGCTAATGGAATTGTTGTAGCTGAAAATGATGAAATCAAAATCAATAAAGCACAGGTTATTATAACAGACAACACACGCTGTGATGGTACTTTTGATGGAGAAATCAACTTAGAAACTGCTATCAGTGGTGGCACTTCGCCTTACACTTATTCGAAAGACGGTGGCACGAATTACCAGCCAAGCAGTGTATTTTCTAATTTAGAACCAGGTTCTTATCCTATAGTGATCAAAGATGCCATCAACTGTATCAAAGATACTACGATCACTATAGGGCAAATCCCACCTCCTTCCATCAGCATTAATGCGAACCAGAGTGTTTGTGTAGATACAGACCTTATGCTTAACCCTACGGTGAGTGGAGGAACCGCTCCTTATCCAACAAATTTATGGACAGGTGATACTGGCCCGCTTGATAATCCGAATACTCAAATGCCAACATTCAATACTAACACTGTTGGTACTTATAATTTGGTTTACACCGTCACGGATGGTCATGGATGCTCTGCCAGTACATCTATTACTATTGCTGTAGGGCAGGATAATGCTGATTTTACTTATCCTGATGGAGGCACTTTCTGCCAGAGCTATGCAGGCACGGTAGTACCTCAGACTTTTACGGCAGGTATCTTTTCAGCAACACCTACTCCCGGATTGTTTTTTGTGGATGCCAATACCGGTGAGATTGATCCTTCACAGTCTGCGCCAGGCATTTACAATGTTACCTATACAACTACCAGTGCCTGTCCGAATACCATTACAAAGCAAATCACGATCTACGCTGCCCCTACTGTATATGATCAAACACCCGAAGTTTGTGAAGATGCAATAGGCAGTGGAAAAAATACCGTCAATTTAGAAAACCTAAATACCTTGGTGGATGGTGGTACCGGACTGACCATCGCCTGGTATACAGATGCAGCAGCAACTACACCAGTTGCTACTCCTACCAGCGTAGAGGTGATGAACGGACAAAAGTTTTATGCTAAAGCTACCGATGGCAATAGTTGTTTTAGCGTGGCAGAAGTGACCTATACGGTAAATCTGCTTCCAAGTGACATCAGCAATGCCAGGGCGGAAAATATCCAGTGTATGAGCTTTGAAGCTCATTGGGATGTAGCGGCTGATGCTACCGGCTACGTGATTGATTTGATTTCCGGAGGAACGGTGATCAATACAGAAACTGTTACTGCCACTTCTAAAAACTTTACCGGACTTACCCAGGGTGCTCCTTATGCATTTCAGGTAAGAGCCACCAACGCCTGTGGAGATGGCAACACCACCGCACCGGTTAATGTGCAGCTGCTTGGTATACCTGCTACGCCTACTGGCCTAAACACCAGCAACATAGGTTGTACTTCTTTTGATGTAAGCTGGAGCGCAGTTACCGGTGCCAATAATTACATCCTGAAAGTGTATAGCGATGCCACTCTGACCAACGAACTTGTTGCCCTGTCTCAGACCGTAGCGGCTCCTGCTGTGAACACGTCTCTGAGCGGACTCACCAACAATACTACCTATTATTTTACCATTGCTGCCAGCAATACCTGCGGCACCTCTGCTCCTTCGCCCGCTCAAAATGCCATCACCACCAACGTGCCTGAAGACCCCAGCGGACTGAATGCTTCTAATATCATTTGCACCTCTTTCCAGGCCAACTGGACAGCTGCTACAGATGCCGTAGATTACACCGTAAAGCTTATTGAAGAAGGCGGTGACTTTAATGCGCCTTTGGCTACGCAAACCATCAATGCACCCAATGTCTCAGCTACTTTTAATGCCTTAACAGCCGGAACGAATTACCAGTTTAGTGTAACAGCCAACAATACCTGTGGCTCCAGTACAGCCATCGTCTCTGCCATTGTCAGCACGCCTGCTAAACCGGCAATCCCCACCAATCTGGCTGCAACGAACCCTACCTGTACCGAATTCACCATCAATTGGGATAACATTCCTAATGCAGACAGTTATACGGTAGAATTGTATACGGATTTAGGTTTAACCAACTTGCAAAGCCCACCGCAGTCTGTCAGCAACAATACCATTACGTACAACACACTCACCGCCAATACCACCTATTATGCCCAGGTAAAAGCAGTGAATGACTGTGGCGAAAGCAATTTTTCGGCTACGCTGGCGGCTTCTACCAGCAATCTGCCAACAGCCCCTGCCAATCCCCAGATCAACAATATCCTTTGTACCTCTTTGACAGTGAACTGGAACGTAGGAACAGGGGCTGAATCTTATGAAATACAGTTGGATAAAGAAGGGGATTTTGCCTTACCTGAAGATACTTATACGGTAAGTCATCCAACTAACAGCCACACTTTCAGCGGCTTAGATCCGGCAACTTCTTATACCTTCAGGGTAAGAGCCGTCAACGCATGCGGAGAGAGTAGCTATGTGGTTTCTGCACCTGCTACTACCCGTGCACTTCCAGCCGCTGACACGGCACCCGTCACCGTATGCGAGGATGTCTTTGGTACTGATGTTGCGACCTTTAACCTGACAACACTGAATGGTAGTTTGGACAATGGAGGTGCTTACACCATTACATGGTATCACAATTACGACGGAAACACCGTAAGCAATCCGGTAGCCAATGCTACTAGTAAGTCTATTACCAATGCCGAAGTAGTATACGCTTTGGTAGACGATGGCACGTGCCAGAATGTAGCGACCAGAAATTTCACCGTAAACCCTAAAGATGATCCAAGTTTCGATTATCCTCAGGCAAGTTATTGCAAAGATGGCATTGACCCTTCCCCTACCAACGTAGCTACACCAGGCGGTACATTTACTGCCGGAACAGGTTTGTCCATTGATGCAAACACAGGAGAAATCACTCTGAGTAGCTCTACGGTTGGAAACTATGTAGTGACTTATACTACACCCACAACTGGTAGCTGCCCGAGCAGTACCACGTTTAACATACAAATACTGGCTGCACAGGATGCTTCTTTCAGCTATGCGCCTAATACATTCTGTCAGGGCGATGCAGCACCTACACTTACCGTTGCTACAACAGGCGGTAACTTCTCTGCGGAAGCAGGCTTGACAATTGATGCTGCTACAGGAGCTATCAATCCCGCCGGTTCTCAGTCAGGTAATTATACAGTTCGGTACTCACTTCCGGGTGCTTGTCCTGCTACCACTACTTTTGCCATTACGGTCAACGGAACACCTGATGCCTCTTTTAGTTATGGTTCGGGTACTTTCTGCCAGGATGATACTAATCCAACGCCAACCACCGCTACCCCTAACGGTACTTTTACAGCTAGTAGTACTAACCTAAAATTTACTGGCGTTAACCCTGGCGAAATTGATCTTTCAGGTTCTTTTTCTGGTAGTTATACGGTTACGTATAGCTTGGTAAATGGCACCTGTTCATCTAGCCAAACCATTCCTGTTACCATCAACACTTCTACGGCGGATGCTACCTTTAGCTATGAATTCGCGGAATATTGCAAGAACAATACGACAAACCCGGCTCCTGTTTTTGCTACCGGTGCCAGTGCCGGAACTTTTACGGTGGATAATACAAACCTGAAAATCAATCCAAGTACCGGAGTGATTGATTTGGCTAATTCTATGTCTGGGGATTATGTGATAACCAATACGATTGCTGCTTCCGGCTCATGTCCTGAATCTGTGGCTACTACCAATATCAAAATCAATGCGGTGCCGGATGCTACTTTTTCTTATGGCGGCACACAGTTTTGTATCAATCAAAGCAACCCTGTGTCCGACAAAACTGGCGGTACGTATGCTAATGCCGAAGGGCTGGTAGATGCTGTTACCGGCGAATTTGACCTGAGTGGTGCTATTGTGGGCACTACCTACACCATTACCTATACAGTGACTGATGCTACAACTACTTGTGAATCAACAACATCCTCATCTATTAAAATCAATGCAGCAGATGATGCCACCTTTAGCTATGGCGGTGTTACTGAATTCTGTCAGAATGAGAACGTGCCCGCTCCAACGGTTACTACCGGAGGAGGTGCCTTTGCAGCAGACAATGGATTAGTCATTAATACTGACGACGGAAGTATCGTTAGCGGTCAGGCTGCCGGTTCTTACAGAGTCACTTACACCACGGGTGGTAGCTGCGCAAGCAGCCTTTTTGTAGATATTACCATCAACGCTGTGCCAATAGTACCAGCAACAATCAGTGAGGATGTCTGCGAAGATACACAAGGTATTAGCACGGCCAGCATCAATCTGGCTGATCAGCACCCAACGATTGATCCGAGCAGTAGCTATACCATTCAGTGGTATCCAAACGCTTCGCTGAATGCTGCGGAAGAAATTAATACCCTGAATGTGACAACCGCTAACAATCAGAAGTTCTATGCTAAAGTATCAGATGCCAATAGTTGCTTCAGCATAACCATATTGACTTACCGTGTAGGTTCGCTGCCTATCCTTACCGACGTGAGCAAAGACCTTTGCGAAGACAATCCGGGTAATGGCAGCAGCACGGTAGACCTCACATCTTACGAGGTTGAGATAGGCACTGGGTATACCTATACTTGGTACGAAGATGCCGGGTTAAGTATTGCGGTAGCCACCCCTACGAATGTTACTGTCAACAACGGGGATAAATTCTACGCAAAAGCTAACAACGGCTGTGAAGCCTCTGCACAAATTGATTTTACCATCAATACCAAACCAGTCGTAAGCTTTACAGGTCTGAATTCGCCGTATTGTGCCGGAGATCCAACAGTTACTCTAACAGGAAACCAGGCAGGCGGTACCTTTACTGGCACTGGCGTTACTGATAACGGCGATGGTACAGCTTCTTTCACCCCATCTGTGTCTGGCACAATTACAATTACCTACGGATTTACAGCGAACGGTTGTACAGAAACGGTATCGCAATCCGTAGTGGTCAACAATTGCACCGGTGGTGTAGCCGCCAACTTCATTGCAGACCAAACAGCAATATGTGATGGGCAAACAGTGAAGTTCACCGATCAGTCTTCAGGAGCTACTGGCTGGTCATGGAATTTTGGCGCAAATGCTACGCCGGCAACAGCGACAGGTAAAGGACCTCATGTAGTGACTTACAATGGAAGCGGCTTCTCTACCGTAAGTTTGACAGTAGACAATGGTGCTGGTGACAGTGACACGAAAGCCGCAACAAACTACATCATGGTCAATGCCTACAAAGATGCTACTTTTAGCTATGGCGGTGTAACAACGTTTTGCCAGGGTGCAACCACTCCCGTAGCCACAGCTATCATCACACCAAATGGTATCTTTACGGCGAATAACGGCTTGCCAATTGATGCAACAACCGGTGAGATTGATTTGAATGCAGCCGTTCAGGGAAATTACACCATCACATACACCACCAATACCGGTACCTGTGATACCAGCTTTGATCTTGCCATTACTATCGAGGAAGCACCGAACGCTTTCTTTGAGTATGCAGCCAATACGTTCTGCCAGAGCGAGGCCAATCCTGCTGCCATCAACGTGGCTGTTTCCGGTGGTAATTTCTCCAATACCCAAGGATTGATAGTGGATGCTGCCGATGGAACCATTGATTTAAGTTCTGCCACACCAGGTACACTTTATACTATTGAATACAGTGTGACGCAGAATAGCTGTGAGTCAATCCACAGCTTTACAGTAACGATAAAGGAAGCACCAATCGCTTCGTTTACCTATGGCACCGGTACTTTCTGTAAAAGTGGAACCAATCCCACACCACAGCCAGGGTTTACACCACTGGGGACTTTCAGTACGGATGCTCCTGCCAACTTATCTGTTGATGCAGATAATGGAACAATAGATCTGGCTGCCAGCAATATCAACACCGGTGGTCCTTATAAAGTATACTACACAGTGAGCAATGGCTCCTGTGTGTCGAAAGACTCGGTGATGATCACCATTACCAATGCGCCAGATGCTACCTTCAAATACAGCAAAGAAACTTATTGCCAGGGTGAAGCCAATCCATCGCCTACACCAGATGCTCCGGGTGCCAGCTTTGGTACTTTCTCTGCTACTCCGCGGGATGGCGGCACAGGTGTGCTGGTGATAGACGGAGCTACCGGTGAAATTGACCTGGCAGCTTCCGATCCGGGTATGTATAATGTAACCAACTACATTGCTGCTTGCAACACTGCCAGCTATAGTACATTCGTTGAAATTATCACGCAGGAAAATGCGGCTATCAGCTATGGCAACACTACCTATTGCCAGAATGAAACTGCTAACCCGGTAGCTACCATTACCGGCATGACAAACGGCACCTTCTCTGCTACGCCGGCAGGACTGGAGTTTGTCAATACGAACACCGGCGAGATCAATCTGGCGGCTTCTGCGCCGAACATTGCTTATACTATTCAATATGTTACTTCAGCGAATGTATGTGCGGATACTGCCACCTTTAATGTCACCATCAACCCAGCAGACGATGCTTCTTTTAGCTATGATGCTGTGGAATATTGTAAGAACGGCCCTGCTCCAGTGCTTACCAGTACGGTTTTGCCAGGAAGCACCTTCTTTGCTACTCCGAGCGGATTAAGCATCAACAGCACTACCGGTGCCATAGACCTGAACGCGAGTGATGCAAAAGTGTATGATGTGACTTATCGCACCAATGGCAGTTGCTCAAAAGATAGCACTATCAGGATTACCATCTACGAAGAGCCGGTAGCCAATGCGGGTGGAGATGGCAGCAGTTGTACGTTGGAACATACGCTGAACGCTACTGCACCTGCTACAGGAACAGGAGAATGGCGAGTGATAACTACTCCTTCAGGAGCAACAGCTTCTTTTGACGATGCCACGTCCAACAACGCCACCATCACTGTGAGCGAAGCAGGTGTTTACCGTCTTCGTTGGGAAGTGGCCAACGGGTTGTGCATAGACGCAGAAGAAATTGATGTCACTTTTGCCGAACCTCTAAAAATTGAGAGAGAAGATATAGCTCCTGGTGATGAAATATTTTATGTGGGCAATTGCAATCCGAGTGCTCCATATGGTATAGTGCCTATCAAAATAAGCGGCGGCAGCGATTTATATGATGTGCTGTGGAGCAATGGCACAGGCGCAACAAATGTTACTTCTACTTCATCTTCTGCAACTACTTTCGAGGAACCTGAAGATCTGCACGGCACGCCTTCCAACCCGACTAAAGGAGTAAAAAGTGGTGTGTATACTGTAGTAGTAACCGACAAAAATACTGGATGTGCAGAGAGGGGCATCTTCTTGGTAAAAGTTGAAACTGACCCTGCTTACAATCCCTCGCTGTTTGGCAACAACTTAGCATTAACAGGTTCTATATCCACTTGTCATGGAACTGGTGGAGAAATCACTTTCCATATCGAAGAAACAGGTCCTTACAACATTTACTATATCAGTGAAAATATTGACACAGTGCATGTTTCTGAAAACGTTGGCTCTGGGCTTTATGAAGAAACCATTAGTGTACCCACCGGGGGCAAATACTATGTGCATGTGGAAGATTTGGGCGAAGGATGCTCCGTAGGAGATACTGTCCGTATCAACGAGCCAACACCGATTGTATTCAACCTGGTCAGTGCCAGTGATTCCGTAAGCTGCTATGGTGGCGATGATGCAAGCATTGACATTGATGTGTCCGGTGGCACGCCGTTGGCAGGTGGCCCGCCAAACTACAACTATCAGTGGTATAAAGATGGTAGCATCCTGACAGGCGTGACAACAGAAGATCCTCTTGCAGGAACGCTAACCGCAGGTAATTATTACTTGGAAGTAACAGACGACAATGATTGTCCGGCTACTTCACCAATTATTACCATCAAAGATGCAGCACCTATTCCCGCACCTACAGCCAATGCGGCTACATTGGTCGGATGTAGTGAATTTACAGCCAGTTGGAGTGATGAAGGCGTAAGTGATTACCAGCTGGAAGTAGCTGATGATCCGGCTTTTGGCAATATCATATTCAATCCTACCATAACCGGCGGCAACACAAGCCAAACGGTTTCGGGACTCGCAGAAGGCATCACCTATTACTACCGTGTACGTGCTGTTACGGCGAGTTGTGGTCCGACAGTAAACTCAAACGAAGTGGCTGTCACCACCAAAGCAACAGAGGCTACAACTTTGCAGCCGGTAAATGGCATTACCTGTGATGCATTTACCGTCCGCTGGAATCCTGTAACAGATGCTAACCAGTATTTTGTAGATATTGCAGAAGATGCAGGCTTTACAACTATCCTACCGGCATACAACAACGTACCAGTTCCATCCACCAGCAACAGCCTGAATATAACAGGGCTGAATGCAGGGCAGGAATATTTCTACCGTGTGCAGGTAGATCATTTGTGCGGCAGCCCTTCCGGTTATGCAGAATCATCTGTCACATTGGTTGGTGCTCCGGCAAAACCTGTTGTTTTGTTGGCAGATAATCCTACTTGTGATGGGTTTGACATCGAGTGGTCGCCAGTGGCAGGGGTGAACAGCTATACAGTTCAGGTGGATGACGCCAGTTTTGCTGGTACCCCGGATTTTGAAAGAACAATCAATACCAACAGCATCACAGTAGCTGGTTTACCGGCTCCTGGCACATATGCTTACCGCATCATCGCCAATGGAGCAGGTAGCTGTGGCAACAGTGCTCCATCAGATCCGGCATCTTTTGATACACAGCGTATTCCTGCAGCAGCACCTGTCAGTGCTACACCTTCTGATGCTACCTGTACTGGATTTACCTTAGCCTGGGAGGCTGTGGCAGATGCCGACCGGTACCTGGTAGAAGTAGAAGATGCGCTTGCCAATATCACCAGCCTGACAGTGACGGGTGTAGATACTACTTTTACCACACTGACGCAGGCCACTGATTATAATTATCGCATCACAGCAGAGAATAGCTGTGGCCTGGCTACTACATGGGCTACGGGTTCATATACGACGGATGATCTTCCGGTAGTACCTAACGTTACGGCACCGAATGCTTCGTGTAATGGCTTTGACATAACCTGGGATGTGATTGCCAATGCCACTGAATATGTGGTTGAGGTAACTAATCAGACTACCAGTTACGTCTGGACGAGTACAGTAAATACCAATACATTTACTGCCGATACACTGAGAGAAAATACACCTTACGCGGTGAGGGTGCAGGCAAAAAGTACGTGCGATTATGGCAGCTTCTCTTCCAGCCAAACGTTTACTACGTTGCCCGAAGCACAATGCGGCTGCGGACACGACAAGGCTAGGTTTGTCATCAATCCGGTCAACGTAAATTGCGTGGGTGGAAAAGACGGTGCCCTGATGGTGAACCTGTTGCCCAAATCAGGCGTCAGCGTAGCAGCGAGCCGTTTTGAATACAAATATCGCTCGCTTACCAACGTGGCTGATTCTTCTGACTGGGAAGATGGTTACAATACGTTTGGCTTAACGTGGGTTTTTGATGATCTGTCAGCAGGCAATTACCAACTTCTGATCAAAGACAAAAACGCGCAGGCAGGCTGCCAGGAAATACTCACCCTGGAAAGAACCATTGCTGTTCAGAATAATATCACTTTCATCACTAGGGCTGCTACCTGTGCAGGAGCAGATGGAGGCATCACGCTGAATGTGCCGTCTAGTTGTTCGGCAACGACTACCTATGAGTTTCTATGGATAAACATGACCGATCCTGGTAATCAGCCCAACCCAGGCAATGGAGGTAAAGAAGCGTCTGATCTGAATGCAGGTGAATATCAAATCATTGTCAGAGATGATCTGGGTACAGCATATGATACCTTGTTTGCCACAGTCAACGACAATTGCAGCAATAATGGCGGCGGTGGCGGTGAACCTGCTATTATCTGTGAGTTGGGCAATAACAAGGTTGTGAGATATACCACCGAAGTGGGCTGCGAAACCGGCAAAGGCACGATCACGCTCACCGTGGATGGCGGAGAAAGCGGAGATTACACGTTCGCTGTCAAGAATCAGGCAACCAACGAGCAGTTGATAGAAGATGCTGTGGCTGGCAGCTTTACTTTTGAAGACCTCGCACTTGGCAAATATTACTACCAGGTGATCGATAAAAATTCCGACGAAGAGTGTACGTCTGCCTTTACCATCGCACCCAAAGCTCCTGTCATCAGCAGTGCAGACTTTATCCTGCCTGCCTGCGATGCTCCGGCGCAGGTAGCAACCCTGGAAGTGGTGATGAGTGCAGAGTCAGCCTCATTTGCGCCAGCACCTTACGACGTGCAAGCCATGCGCAACGGTGAAGTAGTCAGCTCAGGTGTCATTGAAGCAGGTGCAAGCAGCGTGGTGCTGACTGACCTTCCTACAGGTGCTGACTACAAACTGATCGTACAGTCCAGAGCAGAAGGTACTTGTGCGGCCAAACTTGTCCGGAATATACCTCAAACCGGTAAGACAGACATCACTTTTGATATTGCCCCTGGAGATATTACCTGTTTTGGTGACGGAGGCACTGTTACGGTAAGTAACTTGGTTGTGGGCGAAAATGAGCCGTTTACGCTGAACCTGTACAGAACAGACGAGCAAACGCCTTACATGACGAAGATTTTCCAGGTCAGACCATCCATGTATATGTTTACTAATCTGGAGACGGGTGAATACCAGGTGCAGGCGGTGCAACAGCAGACTACCTGCGGAAACCAGACAAGCACCAAACGCTCGGAGGTATTCAGCATTGAAGGTCCTGAAAGAGAGCTGACCGCTATCTTTACAGAGCGTGTTGAGGTATCTGTCAATGATCCGATAGGAGATATTGCGATAGGAAAAATTCAGGGTGGCGGATTCCCGTACCGAGTACGCATTGCAGCAGATCCTTTCGGTAATGCATCCGACTGGCAGGAAGTGACCAATGCTAATCCGGCGATCAACGATTACGAATATACTTTCGCAAACAAGCCTATGGGCATTTACATTATCCAGCTGGAAGATAAGTTTGGCTGTATGCTCACCAGCACGGTAGAGGTGCGATATACGGAAGAGCTGTATATTCCCAACATCATCACCCCCAATGGCGATGGGCAAAATGACACTTTCAGAATCATCAACCTGCCGCTTGGAAGTGATGGTAGCGGAGCCAAAATGATCATTTCCAACCGATGGGGAAGAATTATCTACCGCAGCAACAATTATACGAATGAAAACGCCTGGGATGGAGAAGATTACCCGGATGGGGTTTATTACTATAACCTGCAAATTCTGGGTGAAAGCAGCTCCCATACGGGCTGGCTGGAAATCTGGAGGGGCAGAACGCCTTAATCCTGCTGTTAGCACATGCTGACTATAGCGCCTTGAGCAATCAGGGTGCTATTTTTATTTATAGCCTAATTTTTTTGCTAGCTTGTAATGAATCCAAAACTGGTTCGTCTTACAGATACATGGACGCAAAAGCATTCAAACAGTTAATCTTACCGGCCAAAAACAAGCTCTACCGGCTGGCACTTTCGCTGCTCAAAGATAGTGAAGAAGCCAATGACATTTTGCAGGAAACCATGTTGCGCCTTTGGCACCAACGGGATCAATGGCAGGCATATGATAGTCCGCAAGCGTTTGCCCTACGGGTTACACGAAACTTATGTCTCGACCGCCTCAGGTCCAAGAACTACCTGAACCGGGCCGGACAGGCAGCTATGCCCGACTTTGGCAGTGGTGATGCTACGCCTTACCGTCAACTTGAACTTATGGATAGCAGCAGGTTGATGAAACAGTTGTTCACACATCTGCCTGAGCAGCAGCAAACGATCATCCGCCTGCGAGATGTAGAAGAAATGAGCTTTGAAGAGATTGAGAAAATAACCGGCTTATCCATCAATACGATCCGGGTCAACCTGTCAAGAGCCCGGAAGTCTGTACGAGAAAACTATCTGAAAATTACTAAATATGAACTGGAATAGAACAGAAGCCTTGCTGAAACGCTATTACGAAGGGTTCAGCACCGAGCAGGAAGAACAGGAACTGAAGCAATTGTTGCTGCGGCCTGATTTACCCCCGCACTTACAACAGGATGGCGCGCTATTAAAACAACTGCGAGGAGCAGCAATGGTTGAAACAAGCATGACAGACAAAGCCCTATTTGCCAGGCTCGACGCCGAACTGGAAGAAAAACCAGTTATCAAAAGCAGGCAACGGTCTTTTAGGCTGCTCTGGCAGATAGCCGCTGCCGTATCCCTGCTGGTGTTAGGCTACGGAGCGGGCATCATCAGCCAAAGCAACACAACTACAGAAAACAGGCAGGCAGACCAGTCATCTGTAGAGATTGCCAAGATGCGCCAGGAGGTGCAGGAGATGAAACAAATGCTTCGTCAGAACTCGCCCAGCCAGCGTATCAAAGCAGTATCGTTTGCACAGCAGACCGGGGCAGATATGGAATTGATCCAGGCACTGATTCAGACGATGCATTTTGATGAAAATGTGAATGTGCGGATGGCAGCCATCCAAGCCTTACTGCACTTCCAAAACCAGCCGGAGGTCAGAGAAGCCCTTGTGCATTCTCTGCGTATTCAGCAGGACCCGAACGTACAATTACAACTCATTGATGGACTGGTAGAAATTAGGGAGAAAGAAGCCGTGCCGCAGATGCGTGAGTTGTTGAAAAATACTGTCTTGCAAAATACCGTCAGGCTGCGCTTGCAGGAAAGCATAGGCCAGCTGGTCTGACACAAAAAAGAATGTATCAATACATCATAAACAAATATAAAATCATGAAACGACTTATCATTATTGTTGTTAGCCTGTGGTTGACCAGTATGGTTGTACCTGGTTTCGGACAGGAATACAAAAAACAGATCGGCACAGACCAACAGGTGCAGTTGATCTTAAACAAAGGCAAAATCAAAGTAGAGGGGTACAACGGTAAAGAAATTGCCATCAAAGCCATCCACTACGAACAACCTCCGGAGCGTGCCAAAGGGCTAAGACCCTTGTATAACAACGCACAGGATAACACGGGCATTGGCCTTTCTGTAACCGAAAAAGCAGGTGCTATTCTGATACAGGAAGCTTCCAAAGAAGGAGAATATATCATCCGCCTTCCTGAGAATATTCGCCTGAGTGTTGAACAATTGAACTGGGGCGGAGAGGATATAGAAGTCCGGAACATGAAGAGCGAAATTGAAGTAAAAGCCAAGAATGCCAACGTCAGGTTGCTGGATGTTGAGGGGCCAATCGTTGCCAATAGTACCAGTGGAGAAATAGAGATCGTATACAGCAGTCTCAAACCAGATGTAGCCAACCTGATATCAGTGGTAAGCAGTGAAGTAGATATCACACTTCCGGCCAACAGCAAAGCCAGCCTGAAGCTTAAATCGATCACCGGAGAAATTTATACCGATCTGGATATGCAAATGAAGCAACAAGAAAAGGATGGCAAGCAGATGCGGTATGTGGGTGGAGGAAAAACTATTGAAGGAACTATCAACGGAGGTGGTAGCACTGAAGTAAGTATCCAAACCGTTAGTAGCAATATTTACCTCAGAAAAGCGCAATAACGATGAAAAAGATCAAATCAACGATGATTTTTTTGCTGCTGCTTTCCTTTGGCACAGCCGTGGCACAGCGGGTAGTGGAAAAAACGCTGCCTTACCAACAAGGTCAGCAGGTTATTTTTGACCTGCCTTTTGGAGAAACTATTCAGCTCACCGGATGGGATAAAAATGAAGTTGCTCTTGTAGCAAATGTTACCATCAATGGCAACCAGCTGAATGATGCCTACCTGTTGGAAACAACTGAAGATACAGCAGCACTTTCTTTCAAAGCCAGCTTTGACGAAGAACAGCTAAAAAAGGGTAAGGCTACAGACTGCCCCGACAATGACCATCATCATATGATGATTGGCGGAGATCATGTTACTCTTTGTGCAGATATTTACTATGAGTTGAAAGTGCCCCGTAAAGCAGCCATCCGGTTAAAATCAATCAGTGCCAATGTAGAAGCAAAAGGATTGGAGGGGCCTAGCCAAATTAAGACCATCAGTGGCTTCATAGATTTTTCCTGGCCACAACAAAAAGAGGTAGCCCTACAACTCAAGTCAGTAACAGGTGAGCTTTATACCAATCTGAATTTCAATCTGCTCAACCAGCAAGAGCATGTACCTATCGTTGGATATATGCTGAAAGGCAGCCACGGCAACAATGGCCCTATTCTGGAACTGGAAACGATTAGTAATAATATTTATTTGAGAAAGCAGTAGTTGCCTACAAAAAGGCGAGAAAGTACGTTTTGTTATAAAACAGAAGTATCGTGTGTAGCTGCTATCGTCATTTCTTCTGCCAGTTCCTTACCCAAATACTTGTCTATCCAGTAGTGAGCGATATAGAGCAGGGGCGTGAGGGCAATAGCCATCGTAAATTTGTACATGTAGTTGACAATTCCTACGGCTATCAGCTGTTGCCACGACCAGTTGCCGAAAAGATAAAAGGCCACCCACAGCACCACAAAACTATCCACCAGTTGTGAAACCAGGGTTGAACCGGTAGCACGCAGCCATATTTTATTGTTTCCGGTGATCTTTCTCAACTGATGAAAAACCAGGGCATCCAGCAACTGACCAATCAGGAAGGCTACGATGGAACCTAGGATAATGCCCAAACCCTGCCTGAAAATCATGGCAAAAGCATTGTTGATATTGATAGGATTGCCGGTTGGGTCTGTACTGTTCACCTCCAGCCAGAACTTGGCCGGTGGCAGATGCGTCACCACGTAGATGATCACAAAGGCATAGGCAATGAAGAGTACGGTGAGGTAGCTGATCTGCTTTACCCCTTTCTTACCATAATATTCGTTGATCACGTCTGTGGTGACAAACACTACCGGCCAGATGATTGATCCGGCAGTCAGGTTAAAGTCCAGGACAAAATCGCCGAAGAAATGAAGTTGTGCCGGATCTACATGCAACATGGCTTCTGCTGAAAATATCTTGACACCAATCACCTCAGCCAGAATGGCATTGGTGAGAAATATCCCGCTAAGCACGATAAAGAGTGTATTCTTTTTACTTTTTTGTGAGCTTTCCACTTATTCTTCCAGTAGATAGTCTTGGCCTTCGATGGCCAGCACTGTGTTTGGAAAAATTCGCTTTGCTTCTGCCAGCAAAGGCTCCAGCACTTTGTAGCGGCTGGAATAGTGACCGACGATCAGCTGACCAACCGCTGCTTTTTTTGCAATGGTAGCGGCATCCACCGTGGTGCTATGAAAGCGTGAAGCAGCACGCGCTGACTGGTCTTGCATGAATGTTGCTTCATGGTACAAAAGATCGACACCCTGGATATGCGGAATCACTTTTTCCTGGTAGCGCGTATCAGAGCAGTAGGCATAAGAACGGATCTTCCGAGGTGGCAGCGTGAGTGCTGAATGCCGATAGCGCAACTTTCCTTCAGCATCATACAAATCTTTGCCTTCTTTGAGGTACAGTATTTCTGGAACGGTGACATCTTCGGGTAAAAATTCTTTGTTAATACGGTAAGGTTTAGGCTTTTCTCTGAACAGAAACCCAGCACAAAGTGTACCGTGTTCCATCGGAATAGAGGTAACAGTTAGCAGGTTGTTCTCAAAAATCTTCACAGGTTCCCTAAAAGACAGGGCATGGAAATGAATGTGGAAGCTGAGTACCGTACGAGAGCATCTTAGCAGAGCGGTGATTACTTCCGCCAGATCAGGCGGACCATATAGATCAAGCGATTGTTTTCGGCCACCCATGCTCATGGTATTGAGCAAGCCTATCAGACCGTAAAAATGATCGCCATGCAGGTGACTGATAAAGATACACTGAATTTTGCTGATCCGTTCTTTGTAACGCATCAACTGCATCTGGCAGCCTTCTCCGCAATCAATCAGAAAATAACAGTTTTCCACCTGCAAAAGCTGGCTGGTCTGATGTCTTCCATAGGCAGGCGTAGCAGAATTAGCCCCTAATATTTTAAGCCGGAAACTCAAAACTTATTCAATACCGTTACCATTATCAGATTCACTGTTCATATCATTCTCAATCTGATTCAGAAAAACAGTGTCTACTGCTTCCTCAGCTGTTGGCAGGATAGACAGTACACTATCCAACTGCGAAATCTTGATCAGTTTCATCACATGATCTCCCAAAGCACAAAGCACAAACATGCCATCATCTTCGCGAAATATGCGGTTACCTACCAACAAGGCACTCAACCCGGAAGAATCAGTATACTTCACCTGCGACATGTTCAGGATGAGGTTTTTGGTACCTTCAGCGTGCATGGTAATTAGTTCAGACTTCAGCTCGGGAGCCACAGTAGCATCCAGTTTGTCTTCTTCCAGTTCCAGCAAGGTATATTGTTCTTTTTTGTCTACAGAATACTTCATTCGTCGAAGTGTTAATTAATGGTGAATAACTCAAAAAACTAAATGGCTTGTAATATGTTTTGTTCTACCTCATGCAATATATCAGCATCCTGCCGCCTTTTGTTGAAAGCTTTGTTGGTCAGGTGTTCGTACAGTTCAATATATCGCTCGGAGATGGACTGTACAATGTCTACTGACATGTTAGGCATTTTTTGCCCGTCTTGGCCCTGAAAGCCTTTGGAAATCAGCCATTGCCTTACAAATTCTTTAGAAAGCTGCTTCTGGCTTTCTTCCTTGCTCTGCCGCTCTTCATAACCTTCTAGATAAAAATAACGGCTGGAGTCCGGCGTATGGATTTCGTCTATCAGGTGAACCTGGTCATTAAACTTACCAAATTCATACTTGGTGTCCACCAGAATAAGTCCTCTTTCGCGGGCAATATTGCTTCCCCGTTCGTACAGGCGGTGCGTGTAGGTCTCAAGCTTCTGATAATCTGCTTCGGAAACCATACCCTGACGAATAATTTCTTCCCGACTGATATCCTCATCATGTCCTTCATGGCTTTTGGTAGAAGGTGTAATGATTGGCTCCGGCAACCGGTCGTTTTCTTTGAGCCCTTTAGGCAACGCTACACCGCATAAGGTTCGTTTACCAGCTTCGTATTCTCTCCAGGCATGGCCGGCAAGGTATCCTCTGATCACCATCTCGATGGGAAACGGATCACATCTGAACCCGATCATTACATTTGGGTCAGGCATATTTATCACCCAGGTGGGCACAATATCGGTGGTGTCGATTAGAAAGCCATAAGCAATCTGACTCAGCACCTGCCCTTTGTATGGTATAACTTCGGGCAATATCCTGTCGAAAGCTGAAATCCTGTCTGTGGCTACCATCACTACCTGTTTGTCCAGGAAATATACGTCCCTTACCTTTCCCCGGTAGAATCCGGTTTGCCCGGGAAGCTGAAAATTTGTTTCTACAATTGTGTCTGCCATAAGAGGGCAAAATTAGTGATCAAAAAATGAAATAACTAAGCGGAGTCTAAAAGTATTTTCCAGAACGAAAGTACTACTGTTAGCATATTAAACCAAACTTCTCCTCAATCACTGTAAAATGCCTCCGTATCAGGGCTTTTCAGTCTTCTTTTCGGCCAGTCCTTGCTTTGTGTAGCTTTTCCAGTCTCCGGTCTTTTTGTTTCCGTTGTACTGTCCTGCTGTTTTAACCTGACCGTTCTCATAGTATTCCTTAAAATCTCCCTGCCTGGCACCAAAGTAATACTGCGTTTCCCGCTCCAATGCTCCGGAAGGATAGTAGGCTTTCTCTGTACCTGTCTTCTTTCCTTTACGAAATTCCTCTGTCTGCTTTACCTTTCCACTCGGGTAATAGGTAGCCAATGTGCCCTCTAGCTTGCCGTTGACAAAATGCTTTTCCGTAGCTATCTGCCCATTTGGATGATAAGTCTTCCAGGTGCCTTCCGGTGTGTTGCCTACATAGTATTTTTCAGACTTCAGCGATCCGTCTTTCTCATATGATTTTTCCACCTTTTTTTTGTTGCCCGCCTCAAGTAAAGTTTCCAAAGCACCGCTTGGGTAATAGGACTTCTGCGCTCCTTGCTGTTTGCCGTTTTTGTAATACAACTCGTGTTTTATCTTCCCATCCGGATAATAAAAGTAGCTGGCACCCTCCTGAAAGCCTTCCTTAAAATGCTCTTCGCTCAGCATCTTTCCATTCTCTGCAAAAGAATGGGTGATGCCATGCGGCACACCTGATACAAAGTGAGCTTGGTTGAGCACCTGACCACTGGCATAGTAATCAGTTACTTCACCATCCGGTTTGCCTGCCGTGTAGTTTGCTTTTCTGATCAACCTGCCTTGTTCATTAAACGTTTGGGCCAGCCCCTGCTGCACTCCCTGGCTGTAGGATAGTTCTTCTTTGGGGTTTCCATCAGGATAAAAAGTACGGATCAGCCCATCAGGTTTGCCTTTTACAAAGCTTGTCTGGCTCTTTACCTGGCCACCCGGATAGTATTCCACTACTTTGCCTTGCAGGGTATCGTTGACGAAATGCGCTGTTTGCAACGTATCTCCTTCCGGGCTCCATACCACCACAGGTCCGTTTTTGATCCCTGTATCAAAGGGAATGGTTCTTTGTATAGCCCCCCCCGAATAAAATTCACTGAATATTCCTTTCAGTTTACCACTTTCAAAATTACCCTTGGCAGCTATGCCCCCTTCTCTGTAGAATTTAGTATATGCGCCCTGTATTTTTGTGCTGTCCTCATCCAGTATGTGGTATTGCTCTTTAATCATCGTCCGGGCAGAATCATAGTAGGTAGTGACCGGCTGCATCTGTCCGGCCTGGGCCATCACTGTATTTGGCAAAGCCATGCTCCCTGCTATCAATATACCGTAGATCAACTGACTGAAAAGTACTTGCATATGTAAATATGAGCTTGTGATCAACACATCTTACTGCCTAAACGCCACTGCTGTTATTATATTACCACTTTGAAGACAAAACCTATTGAGTGCATTATTTAATCCTGATCAGCGTAGCACCATAGCCAAACTTGTCGCGCTGCGTGTCCTGGTAATACTGTATATTTTTGAGTTTGGACAATCTTTTCTGAATGGCTGTTCTCAGCACGCCGCTGCCTATACCATGCACAAAAGTGATCTCTTCCATACCGGTGGCAATGGCACTGTCCAGCTTATCTTCAAAGGTTTTGAGCTGAAGCTCCAGCATCTCCGTATTATTCATTTTATCGTAGTCGGGTGTAAGCTTCTCAATATGCAGATCTACTTCTCTGGCCGGACGATCCAGGCGCAGCAGACGGTTTTTGTCTTCTTCTGTATGAGATAGCATCTTTTCTTTTACCTGATTGATATCGATAGGCTTGCCGCCCTCAGACAAACCGGAAGCATCCACTTCAAACAGAAACGAAGGTTTGTCCAACAGCGGGGCCTGACGTTTGTTTTTGAAGAAAGTAGCGGCTTTGAAGCGGAACTTGCGAACGAGCGGCTCTCTCAGCGTATAATATCCCTGGTGGAAAAACAGCAGTTGCATTACCCAGGTAGGCCATTGATCAAACTCACTCACCAGCACTTCGCGAATTTTTACGCTCTGCTGGCTGCTCAGGATACCGTGGGCAGTGCCTTTAAAATTACCGTTCTGCTCTTCTCCTATCAGATAAGACAAGTCAAAATTGAGCGTATTGATGAAATACAATGCCAGTTGTTTGTCGTTGACCGGCAAAAAGGCCAGGTAAATCCCTTGTTTGATACTTGTTTTTGGCTTGAAAGGCTCATCACGTTCTTTGGCAGGGGCTTCCTGCTTTTTGAAATACTTTCCTTCCTCCTGTGCTACCACCACAATTTCCTTTTTCAGCATAGGAATCTGGAATCCATCCTCAATCTCTACTTCTACCAGATCTTTATCTATCATGCGTGTGATAATGCCCTGTTCCTGTCCGTGCAAAAACCTTACTTTGTCTCCTATATTCATGTCTTTTTGAAATTGCTGTTGACTCATAACGCAGCAAAAGTAGGAAAAGTCGCTAAAGCAGGGTGCGGCCGGGCATAAAATCTCAGAAATAGAGCGGATAAAAGACAAAGCCACTGCCCTGCCGGTAACAAAGCGCGGGCGCAGGCAAATGAATGGCATTGACAGCATACAAAAGCGTATTCCATAACCGATTGCCAAAAGTAATGGGTGCTTTTCTATAATGACTCAGATCAATATCCAGGGCAAGGTAGTATTCTCGTTGTGGATGCAGCCCATACGGTTCATTTTCGCTACTGTGTGCGTAGACCATGTTTTGCATACCATAGCCTACTGCCACATTGAGCCATTTGGGAAAGCGCAGTCCGTCGCGACCGAAGCTGTACAGATCGGCAGATAGCCAGTAAGTCTGCCCATTGTAGTCTTTGATAATTTCCTCATACCAGGTGCTACCCAGCAGATTGGGCCGCTGCATGGCCAGAGGGGTACGGTGAAAGGAGAATTTAGGCTGAAATTTAATATGCTGCCAAAGCAGCATCTGGCTGGCATAAAGTGCAGCACCGGAGGCATTAGCAATCAAATCGGGCCATGAGGCACCGTAGGCAGCAGAAAATCCGTCCATCACCTCTACCGGCAGCATCATGGCAAACCCAGCTACGCTGCCCAGTATAACACTTTTATGAGCAGGCATCCCTGTATGCCGCAGGCTTCTGGCTCCCAGCTGGCTTAGCTGGAATACGCTGTAAGCATGTCCGGCTTTGTCCACCTGCTTCCATTCAGAGGCATCATTGAAAAACCGAAAAGACTGGGCTGCCTGGTGCCGGTACCACACCTGGTATAATCCTGCCTGCCCGGCAGTATAGACCATGCCTGTTCCCAGCATGAGTTTCCTGAGCTTTTGCCGATTTAGTGAATCAGCAGGATCATTGCATTGAGCAGAAGAGAGGTTGAATGAACCGCCTAAAAGCAGCACAAGCAGTATGCGTAGAGCCATACCGCATAATTACAAAAACAGGCTATGGGAAATCCGGTAAGTTTGAGAAGGATATTACATGGGGTATATCTGCCGAAACGCAGCACAACACTTCAGCACTTCAGCTTCTGGTTGTAATGATCGGTGAGTTCGGCCATTTCTATCAGCAGGCCAGGGTTTTTCTCTATCGCGTTGCCTACTACAATCACGTCTGCTCCTGCCTCAAAGGCGCGTGACGCTTTGTGCCGGTTGTCTATGCCCCCGCCCACAATCAACGGAATGTCTACGGATTTTCTGACCATATTGATCATTTTGGTGCTGACAGGCTGTTGCGCTCCACTGCCGGCGTCCATATACAGCAACTTCAGCCCTAGCATTTCTCCGGCTACAGCAGTACAGGCGGCCACCGATGGTTTGTCGTGAGGAATAGGCGTGGTATTACTCATATAGGAAACGGTAGTCTGGTTTCCGGAACTGATCAGCATATAACCGGTTGCCAGCACTTCCAGTTTGCTTCTTTTCAGTACAGGAGCAGCCACCACATGCTGCCCGATCAGCAGCTCGGGATTACGCCCTGAAATGAGTGAAAGAAAAAGGATGGCATCGGCTGCAGGCTCTATGTTCATGTTACTGCCCGGAAAGAGGACGACCGGAATATCACATACCTGTTTGATCAGACTTACCAGGCTGCCAAAATTATTGGTGGTGATCAGGCTACCGCCGACGAAGAAAAAATCTATCTTGTTCTCTATACCCATGTTGATGAGGCGCAGACAAGCGGCCTCATTATCTACTTTATCGGGGTCTATCAATACGGCAAAAGCTTTTGCACCCTCTGTTCGCAGGTTCAGAAATGTATCATATGTTTTAATCCTCATTGGCAAGTCGTTAAGAGGCAAGGAAACTACTTAGCTTTTTCTTGGCATAGGCTGCCAGAAACAAAGCCAGCTGCTGCTTGAGTAGCTGTGGTACATGAAAAGTATCTTCGTCATGGTCGTCATCTTCTTGCTCATCATCTTTTTTATTTCCAGATAGCTTTTTGATCAGTTGATAGATAACTAAAGCAGAAACACCAGTAACCAGAATGGCAATACCCCAGTCTTTGATCGTTTCCATATCTTCTTCATCCAGATTTAGTGTTTCGCGCAGCTCATCAATAGCCTTGAGCAGTTCGTCTTTCTGGTCTTCTAGTTTTTCGGCATTTTTACGTTTTGACATAATATATTAAGTTAAGATATTCAAACAAATTAAACAACTATAAAAAAGCAGTGCTGTATCCGATACTAACTGGGTAAGCCCATCAAATGTTCTAACGCAGCAGACGGCTGCTTTGGTAAAAGTAGATAAGAATAAAAGGAACTACAAAAAACAACAGCAGGATATACAGAAAAGCCCATAGCCTGTTGCGCTGGGTAAGAGTGCCAAACCAGGCAGCCATGCTAACAGGAATATTTCGGATAGCAGGGAACGGAAGGAATAATAACACGCCCAGCAAGTTGAAAAGCAAATGCACCAAAGCAATGCTGACCGCTGCTTCCGATTTGAAAAGTGCTGCAATCAGTGCTGTAACAGTAGTGCCTATATTGGCTCCTATGATAAAAGGAAACGCTCGTTTTAGTGATACCCGCCCGGTGGCAACAAAAGGGATGATCAGCGAGGTGGTGATAGAACTCGACTGTACGGCTGCCGTAATACCACTCCCCCAGGCAAAAGAATGGAATGGATTGCTAAAAATATAGGTCTGTAGCTTGTCCTTCGGCTCTTCAATCAGCGAGCTGTAAATAAGCTTTGACATCACTTTGATGGTAGTAAAAAGCAATACAATGGACAGCAGCAACAATATCCACGGGTTATCAATCAGGTGAATGATATACGACCCGGCTGATCTCGACAGGACAAAACCCGTACCGTCTGATATGTCGCTGGCGAAGGTGATAAAAGACAATCCATGAGCCAGCCATAAGCTCAACTGCGAAAGCACTTGGTAGTAATACTCTAGTGGAAAGAGAATAGCCGCCAGTATGATATTGAAAAAATTGTGAATGATACCGGCACTCACCGCTTTCCTGAACGCACGTTTGCTGGAAATGTACCCTAGCGAAACAATAGCACTGGTGAGCGTAGTACCAATATTGGCCCCCATGATGATGGGCACCGCTGCGGTGAGGCTCAACGCACCGGAACCTACCAGCACCACCGTCATGGCAGTGATGGTGGAACTGCTTTGGATGATGGCAGTTAGCAGCAAGCCGATAAAAAGTGCGATGAAAGGATTGGCTGTAGCTGAAAAAAGCAACTCAATAGCATTCCGTCCGGTATCATGCAAAGTGCTGCTCATCAGGTCTATAGACATCAGAAACAGCAATATTGTGGTAAAACCCAGCAATATCTTGCCTGCCAATAGTGCCTTATCATGGCGTATATGCCGTTCCGCAACCTTCACTTTGCTATTTGGTTTGAAAATATAGTGAAATGTCCTTATAATTTTACCCGTGGTAGTTATTGTCAGAAAAAGAATGATCCTGTATTCCTATGCTAAATTAAAAAAGCTTACAAAGAAACAAGCATGTATAGTATGAAGCTATTGTTAAATTTTTAGCATTTAGGTAAGCATCCGGCACAAACAGCCCGTTTCTGGTTTTAGGTACGCTCACCTGCTTACCAATAGGCTTGCCCTTTCGTTCTTCCAGTATAAAAGGCAACAAAGCTACGTATGCCCCTGCCAGCGGTTTAGCTAATTTTAGCAGGTTGTTTCCCTTTCCAGTCTCCGGTTGCCTTTTTAAAGGTACATGATAGCAAGCTTGTTACAAGCCAACGGGAAGCTTGCCATTATCCAACGGCAAGCTTGGTATTGATTGTTCCCAAGCTTGGTGTTTTCTAATGGAAAGCGTGTCTGTGTTTGATAGGAAATATAGCACAATACATCACCCAAGTGTACAGCAGAGACTATTGATAGGGCATTCTTTTATCATAATTATGTAACATTGTGTTAGGCAAAAGTAGTATTTTACCGTAACAAACAAACAGGATGCGTTATTTTATGGAAATAGCCTATAAAGGCACTCATTACAGCGGATGGCAGATACAAGCCAATGCGGTAGGTATACAACAAAAGGTGCAGGAGGCGCTTTCTGTCATCTTAAACCATCCAACCACCATCACAGGAAGCGGCAGAACAGATGCCGGTGTACACGCCCTGCAACAGTTTGCCCATTTTGATACTGATAAGATACTTCAGCAGCAGCATGTATACAAGCTAAACGCGTTGTTGCCCAAAGACATCAGTGTTATCTCTATGCTGCCCGTGCACGATCAGGCACACGCCCGGTTTGATGCCCGCAAAAGAAGCTATGAGTTTTTTATTCATCAGGCTAAATGCCCTTTTTTACAGGACATGAGTTATTTTTTTTATCAACCTTTGCATCTTGAACCGATGAACCAGGCCGCTGAAATGCTCATAACAGCAGAAAAAAGAAACTATGCCTGTTTTGCCAGGGTCGGCCACAGTAACCGTACCCATGATTGCCAAATCTTTCGGGCTCGATGGCACGTAGTAGAAAAGGACAGGCTGGTGTTCAAGATTCAGGCCAACCGGTTCTTAAGAGGTATGGTTCGGGCTGTTGTAGGCACCCTGCTGGAAGTAGGCACCCACAAAATACCTGTGGAACGTATGGCAGAGATCATTGCCCTACAAGACCGTACCCAGGCAGGACGATCAGTAAGTGCCTGTGGCCTTTACCTGACCGAAGTAGCCTACGCTGAAAACACCTTTTTATAAGACACACGCAATTACATGGATAAAGAAAAAGTTAACAGTGGAGATATTATAGATTTACACATCCTCAAAAGAATCTATCGGTTTGTGTACCCTTATCAAAAAGCTTTTTACCTGCTGGTATTCTTAACCGTACTCATCGCTTTTGTAGCTCCTGCCCTTCCACTGCTTATTCAAAAGACTATTGACGATTATATATTAGTCAAAAACTACCAGGGGCTGGTCAACATGCTGATGATTCTCATTGGCGTATTGGTGTTGCAGGGCATCATTCAGTATTTCCACACTTACTTGTCGGGCTGGTTGGGGCAGCATGTGATCCGCGATATACGTACCCAGTTGTATGATCATTTGCTAAGTTTGAAGCTGCGCTATTTTGATCAGACACCCATCGGGCGGCTGGTGACACGTACTATTTCGGATATCGAAACACTCTCTGATATTTTCAGCCAGGGAATAGCCGCCATCATCGGAGATGTGCTACAAATCCTCGTGATCCTGACGGTGATGCTTATATTCAATTGGAAACTAACATTGGTGAGCCTTTCTACCTTACCTTTGCTGATCATCAGCACCTATGTTTTCAAGGAGAAAGTCAAAGTATCTTTCAATAATGTGAGAACTGCGGTATCCAACCTGAATACTTTTGTGCAGGAACATATCACCGGGATGAATATTGTACAAATCTTTAGCAGCGAAGAACGGGAACATAAAAAGTTTAATGAAATTAACGAAGAGCACAAAAGAGCAAATATCAAATCTGTGCTGTATTACTCCATTTACTTTCCGGTGGCGGAGATCATTCAGGCAGCAGGCATTGGCTTGCTGGTGTGGTATGGTGCCCGCGGCGTATTGCACGAAGATGTGACCATTGGCGTACTGATTGCCTTCATCATGTATATCAACATGTTTTTCCGGCCTATCCGTCAGATTGCGGATCGCTTTAACACCTTGCAGCTGGGCATTGTCAGTTCTTCCCGCATTTTCAATATCCTGGATACCAAAGACCAGATTCCCGACAATGGCACCTTTGCACCCGACCGACTGAAAGGTAAAGTTGCTTTTAAAAATGTATGGTTTGCCTATAACGAAAGAGACTATGTATTGAAGAACATCAACTTTGAAGTAGAAGAAGGCCAGACCATTGCCCTGGTAGGAGCTACGGGAGCAGGCAAATCATCCATCATCAACCTGCTCACCCGTTTTTATGATATCAACCGAGGCGAAATCCTGATAGACGATGTTAATATCAAAGATTTTGAGCTTGATAACCTGCGCAGCAATATCGGAGTAGTATTACAGGATGTGTTCCTATTTTCTGATACGATAGAAGGAAACATCACCCTAGGTAACCCCGATATTGAACGTAGCAAAATGATAGAAGCAGCTGACCTGGTGGGCGCGAGACGCTTTATAGATCGCCTGCCTGGCGGGTTTGACTATAACGTGATGGAAAGGGGAGCTACTCTGTCCGTAGGCCAGCGTCAACTGATCTCATTCGTGAGAGCCATGGTCTATGATCCGAAAATCATAGTGTTGGATGAAGCTACTTCTTCGGTAGATACCGAAACAGAAGAAATGATCCAGGAGGCCATTACCAAACTGATGAAAGGTCGCACAGCTATTGTGATTGCTCACCGCCTGTCTACCATTCAGAGTGCAGACAAGATACTGGTGCTGGATCATGGTGAGATCAAAGAGCAAGGCACCCATCAGGAGCTGCTGTCGCTAGATGGATACTACGCTCAGTTGCACAAAATGCAATACAAAGCAGTGATGTAAGAAGACCAGAACCCGGAAACGGGAGATGATACGTAAACCTAGAGACTATCATACAAGCTTACGAAATTTCAAACCTCAGATTTCCAGCTTCTGACTTCCTACTCCGGTTTCTTGTCTTCGGTCTCCCGTTTACGTTTTCAAAGCCTTATGTTTTCGTATGCCTGAGCATCTACTACGGCAATGGCTACCATATTTAAAATTTCGCGGATAGTGCTGCCCAATTGAAGAATATGTACTGGTTTGTCCATACCCAAAAGAATGGGTCCAATAGCTTCTGCACCACCTATTTCCATCAGTAGCTTATAGGTAATATTACCAGATGCCAGGTCTGGGAAAATAAACGTATTGGCACCTTCATTGGCCAAGCGGCTGAAGGGATAATTCTCTTTTTGAAGCTCTACACTCAAAGCCGTATTGGCCTGAATATCGCCATCTATGATCAGGTCAGGCCATTTTTGCTGCGCCATTGCTACAGCAGCCGCCGTCTTCGCGGGCACCTCCCCTTTGCTTGACCCAAAATTTGAATAAGACAGCACGGCAACGCGTGGTGTCACGCCAAAAGAGCGCACAGAAGAAGCTGTCAGCGCAATAATATCTACCAGTTCTTCTGCTGTAGGGTTCACATTCACCGTAGTATCAGCGAAGAAGAAAGTACCTTTTTTGCTGGTGATGATATACATACCTGCCACCCTTTTTACCTCATGGCTGACACCAATAACCCGTAGTGCAGGTAATACTGTTTTTGGATAGTCGCTGGTAAGACCTGAAATAAAGGCATCGGCATCGCCATTTTCTACCATGCCCGTACCAAAATAATTGCGGGAACGCATCAGCTTTCTGGCATCTTCCAGCGTCATGCCCTTGCGCTTGCGCTTTTCATATAACTTACTGCCGTACAGTTCCTGTTTCTCCGTTTCCAGCAAAGGGTCAATCATAATACAGGAAGACAGCTCCAGTTGATGCTCTTTGACAAGCTGGTTGATTTTATCTTTGTTACCCAACAACACAGGTATTGCAATCTGATCATCCTGAATAATCTGCGCAGCTTTTAGTATCTTCTGGTCTTCAGCCTCTGTAAACACCACTCTTTTCGGATTCTTCTTAGCTTTGATAATGACCTGCGACATCAGCTTCTGATCGATGCCGATACGGCGCTGAAGTTCCAGATCATATTGTTCCCAGTCTTCTATCCGGGTTCTTGCCACGCCTGATTCCATGGCTGCCT
This sequence comes from Cyclobacteriaceae bacterium, assembly GCA_958296015.1. GTDB lineage: Bacteria > Bacteroidota > Bacteroidia > Cytophagales > Cyclobacteriaceae > JAJNNC01. The sequence goes on along the minus strand of CATQIH010000018.1, from coordinate 90,684 downwards.
TGGCTACCGCCGGTGCTACCCGGGTGATCAGCCTGGGGTCTAGCGGTTTTGGGATCAGATAATCTTTTCCAAAAATAATCTTATCACTGCTATAGGCTTTGTTGACAATTTCCGGCGTTGGCTCTTTGGCCAGCTTGGCCAGCGCATACACGGCAGCCAGTTTCATCGCTTCGTTGATAGAAGTCGCCCTCACATCCAAAGCTCCTCGGAAGATGTACGGAAACCCCAAGCACATTATTGACCTGGTTAGGATGGTCAGACCTACCGGTTGCTATGATGATATCGTCGCGGCTTGCCATGGCCAATTCATAGCCGATTTCAGGGTCAGGATTGGCCAATGCAAATACGATAGGGTCTTTGGCCATAGATTGTAGCATTTCCTGTGTCACAATATTGGCGGCAGAAAGGCCCAGAAATACATCGGCACCTGCTATGGCTTCGGCCAGCTTATGGATATTTTTATCGGTGGCAAAATGTGAGTGAATGTCGCTCAGGTTCTTCCGGTCTTTGCGGATCACGCCATCAATATCACACATGATGATATTTTCGCGTCTTACGCCTAGCTCATGGTATAGCTTGGTACAAGCAGTAGCTGAGGCACCCGCACCACTTACCGTCACTTTGATATCTTTGATATTCTTTCCAACTATTTCCAGGGCATTGATCAGGGCAGCACTGGAAATAATAGCCGTGCCATGCTGATCGTCGTGCATCACCGGAATTTTCATGATTTCTCTCAGCCTGTTTTCTATCTCAAAGCATTCGGGTGCTTTGATATCCTCCAGGTTGATACCACCAAAAGTAGGCTCCAGTGCCTGCACGATCTGCACGATCTCATCGGGGCTTTTGGCATCTATTTCCAGATCAAATACATCGATACCGGCAAATTTTTTAAATAGTACCGCTTTTCCTTCCATCACAGGTTTGGAAGCTTCCGGGCCAATATTCCCCAGCCCTAATACAGCCGTTCCATTAGAGATGACTGCTACCAGATTACCTTTAGCGGTGTATTTGTAGGCATTTTCCTTATCCTGGGCAATTTCTTTACAGGGTTCGGCTACACCCGGAGAATAAGCCAGGGCAAGGTCTCTCTGTGAGCTTAGTAATTTTGTAGAAGCAATCTCTATTTTTCCAGGTTGGTCTTGGGTGTGGTAATTCAAGGCATCTTCACGTCTGATTTTGATAGACCTGAATTGTTGTACTTTGTTTTCCAATGGTTGTGAATTTTAGATTTGGGCTATGTTTTCGTTGTTGCTAAAATCGGCATACAGATGCTATAAAAAAAGCCCATTTGCATGATATAAGCAAATGGGCTAAAATATAATGGTCAGGAGCTTAGCTGGCAGGCAGACTTTTGCTTTTGTATTCCGATTCAGTCCTGAAGGTCTTCAAGACAGCTTCTATTTCAGAAACAGGAGGCCGCTTTTTTTCGCCAGGGCTGTAAATGAAACCCTCTATGTAGTAGAGTCTGTTCAGCTTTTCATCTACAAAGGTATAACTCAGAAACGGGCCTCCCATAGAGTTGTTGCTAAGTTTCCATAACCCACGGGCCTCAATAGCATATTTGCCATTAAAGGTAACCGTGTCAAAGTCTACAGGCACTTCACTCTGCCTTATCATATACACCTCTTTGCTGTCGGCAATATTTTTTCTGGTGATGCGGTCACGCAGGGCAATAATACTGTCAGGAGCAAACACTGCTTCCGACGTATAATCTTCATAATACACAAAAATACTTTTATCTACTTTCTGTCCAAGCTGGCGTAACCAGGTGAAATGGTCGTCATTGTTATCAATGGGTACAAGGTCGTAGCCGTATGGCACTTTGATATAGAACTGATGCTCTTTCAGTAGTTGTTTGCTGATATTCTCCTGTTCGTTGCCAGTATAGAGTTTCTTTTCCAGCCTGCTCGTCTCGGCCCGCTGAAAGTAACCGAGGGCTTTACCCGCATTATTTTTGAGGTTGCTGATCAGTTCCTGCTGTGTATTGCCAAACAGATAAAGCACATCCTGCCCTCTGGCAAACTCGTTTTTCTTAGGGTACATAAACAGACTAGGATCTTTTTTGATGCGCTCAATGGAGTTTTCTGTAAAATAGCTTTTAATCTTATTGCCAGCCGCACTGTTATCATCCAGCGTAGCTACGTATAGTAGGTTCCTTGAACCGAGCAACACCTGATTTAAGGCAAAAGGGCTTACCTGTTTGAGATCAAAATAAGGCTCTGGCTGAGGAAGACCGGGAATAGCTTGCATAAATGTTTCGCGCACCTGGTCTCCCAATGCGCCTGCCCAACTGGCAGAATCCATCACCAGAATCACTTCATTGGGTGCTCCTCTGGCAGTGGGCAGATTGCTGCCATCATCGTTCTGATTCCCTTTACATGAAAACAGCAGTCCCAGCAATAATAGATAGACGAAGTTTGTGTAAGTCTTCAAGGGCAGCAAATTATGATGATAAATATAGGTTGTATGATGGCATAACACAAAATACTGCCGGGGTGTTATATTTACCAAAAAAAAATAGGCCTATTGGCCTATGATAAGTTTTTGTCCGGGTTTAATATCATTATTTCGGAGATTATTGAGTTGTTTGATTCTCGCTACGCTCAAACCTTCATATTTCTTTGATATTTCCCACAGGGAGTCTCCCGGTTGTACAAGGTATGTTTTTCCTTTCATGGGAGCCACCTTGCTCTGGCTACTTTTGCTTGCCAGCACCGTATTGTTTGATTTGCTCGCTCTGGATTGATCTACCCAGATTGTCAGGCGCTGCCCGGCATAGATACGACTTCCGTGGAGATTATTCCAGGATTGAAGTTCAGACAGCCCTACACCATGTCTGTCGGCTATCACTCCCAGCACGTCGCCACTTCTTACCTTATATACTACCTTTTCTTTTTCGTAGGTATTACTAGATATTTTTTGCGCTATCTGCTCAAACTCCTGCTTAACTTCTTCGCTGCTGGCTGAGTCTATGATGGAAACACGATTGGCAGTCAAAAAATCATATTTATCCGCCGGAATGATCAGCGCATAGCGTTTGGTTGTTTCCGGCACTACATCTCTTTTAAGTTCGGGATTGAGTTTAACCAGCTCTTCCTCACATACATTCAACTGCTCGCTCATCGCTTTCAGGCTGATAAACTTATCTACCATAACAGTATCTGTCTCAATGGCAAATTCAAGTGCATCTGCATATAAATTATGTTCACTGGCATGTGTGAGCGCATAGGCCACTGCTACAAATTGTGGGACATACGAACGCGTTTCGCGGGGAAGATAGTTGTATATTTCCCAAAAATCCCTTTTATATCCTGAACGTCTGATGGCTTTGCGCACATTGCCTGGTCCGGTATTGTAGGCTGCCAATGCCAGTTCCCAGTCGTCAAACATATTATACAGTTGCTTCAGGTATTTGCAGGCAGCTTCGGTAGACTTCTCCGGATTCATACGTTCGTCCATGTACCAATCCTGATCCAGGCCAAACACCCGGCCTGTGCTGGGCATAAATTGCCATAAGCCAACCGCCCCTACCCTGGAACGTGCCTGTGGATTAAGACCTGACTCTACGATAGACAGGTATTTCAGTTCATCTGGCAGGCCATATTTCTTAAGGTATTTTTCAAAAACAGGGAAATAAGTCTCTTGTCTGGCAATCATCAGACGGCTATAGTTCCTATCACGGATAGTGAAATAATGGACGAATGCCTGCACATTTTCATTGAAGTTGAGCGGCATATCCGAATCCATGCAGGCAATCCTGTCGGCAATATCTTCGTAGGAAGCGTCTGGTATATAGTCATAATCATAAGCAGGTTCAAAGGGTTCTATACCTACAGAATCTACCGGATCAGGATTTTCAGACATGATAGCCGGAAGATACGCTGAAGCTGATAGAGAAGATATAGAGAAAAATGCCAGACTTGCATTTGTACCACAGAAAAACAGGAACTTCTTCATTGTCATCATAGAACGCTTACAGATTTTAACGAATAACTTCTTACAAAATATGTACAAAATAAAAATTATTCTTTAAAATTTAAAATTTTTTAAGCAAAAAAACATAGCCTGTACATTATTTACCTAAAAGATAATGAGAAAAAGCAAAAAGCTTATCTTCCTGAAACAGGTCTGTGATAATTTGAAAGCCTACAGGAAGCCCCTGAGAGTCTTCTCCATTTGGGATAGAAATAGCAGGAACTCCGGCAATAGATGCCTGCACGGTGAACAAATCGGCCAGATACATCTCTAGCGGATCGGCATGTTCTCCTAGTTGGAAAGCAGTGGTAGGGGTAGCAGGCAGTACAATAAAATCGTATTCCTTTAAAATATTGCGTGTGGCATCTGCCAGCAGTCTTCGCATTTTCTGCGCTTTTGTATAATACGCATCATAATAACTTGCACTCAGGACAAAAGTGCCCAGCATGATACGGCGTTTTACTTCTTCACCAAACCCTTCGGTACGGGTTTTTTTATACATAGAAAGTAAGTCATGCGTCTGGCTACTGCGAAAGCCATACTTCACGCCATCATACCGCGACAGGTTGGAGCTTGCCTCAGCCATGGTGAGCAGATAGTAAGTAGGCAGCACATAAGGCAACAGCGGGAAGTCAACCGCTTCTACGGTGTGGCCTGCTGCTTTCAGAAAGTTTAGCTTTTCAACAGTTTTATCTTTTACTTCTTTATTTAAACCATCATTGTCTATGGTTTCTTTAAGATAAGCTACTTTTACTTTTTGGTCAAAGGCAAGGGCTTTGGTATAGGCGGGCACCTCGCGGCGTGATACGGTGCTGTCAAAATCATCGGCACCAGCCATTATTTCCAGAAGCAGTGCACTATCTTCCACCGTATGTGTGAAGGGGCCAATACAGTCAAAGGATGAACCGTAAGCCAACAACCCATGACGTGAAACCCTGGAATAGGTAGGCTTAAGCCCAACTACCCCACAAAAAGCAGCGGGTTGCCTAACTGACCCACCGGTGTCGGAGCCAATGGAGGCAGTACACATGCCGGCCTGTACGGCTACAGCAGAGCCACCTGAAGAGCCTCCGGGGACCCGTGATATACCGGCAGCATTAAGGGTAGGCCCGAAGGCGGAGTTTTCCGTAGATGAACCCATCGCAAATTCATCGCAGTTTTGTCTTCCAATGATGATGGCATCCTGATCGAGCAGGCGCTGAATAGCAGTAGCGGAGAACTTGGAATGGAAACCTTCCAGAATCCGGCTTCCACCCTGTACGCCATGTCCCTGGTAGCAAAGCACATCTTTGATACCTACAACCATACCAGCCAACCGGCCAGCAGTACCAAAGCTTCGTTTTTTGTCTATCTCTTGTGCCTGCTGACGTGCTTCATCTTCGTATACTTCCAGAAAAGCATGTAAGTGGCTCTTCTGGCGAATGGTTTGAAGATATTGCTCAACAATATGCTGACAGGTGAGCGTATGATCTTTTAGCCCCTGCTGAATGTCTGAAAAAGACCAAAGTACGGATGATTGACTATTTACTGGTGGTGTGAGATCCTTCCTCAATTTCGTCTTTGATTTCTTTGGTCGCGTCTTTAAATTCTTTGATACCTTTTCCTAAGCCCTTGGCAAGTTCAGGAATTCTTTTGGCACCAAAAAATATCAAAAGAACAAGAACGATCAAAAGAATTTCCCATCCTCCCAAACCTCCGATAAATGCTAATATGATATGCATAAGCCAATAATTTATAGTGTTAACTTAAGCGTAAATGTACTCAATATATTTTTGAGATAAAAAACAATACGCTTTGAATACTCACATGGCTATTTTGAAATCCTGTTTGTCCTTATTTCTTCTCAAGCCAGGGTTCGGGATTAAGCTTTTCATTATTGCGCCATATCTGAAATTGCAGAGATGTCACGCCGTTATGATCGGTATATACAGAGCCTACCACATCAGAGGCACTGAGTTGCTGCCCTTTGGACACGCTGACTTCTTTGAGACGGGCATACAGGGTAAAATAATCTCCATGCTGTACGATCACTACTTTGTTCATACCCGGCACGGAGGCTACTGTTTTGACTACACCGCCAAAAACAGCCACAACCGGTGAATCCTGCTGAGTTTGTATGTCTATGCCATCATTCGGCACCATGATGTTCTTCATCACTGGATGGGGATTGTAACCAAAATGCTGTGAAATAAAACCTGAATTTACCGGCCACTGCAACTTAGCCTTGCTCTTTTCGAATGACTCGGCAACTACCTTGGCAGATTCTGTCAGTTCAATCTGGGTGGATGATTTTCCCTTAGAACTTTCTTTGATCTCCGTTTTTACCAAGTCGGCAATCAGGCGGTCCAGCTTTCCGATAGCATCCTTGCGCTCTTTCACTTCGCTTTTTAGCGCGGCTTCCTGCTGGCTCAGCTCACGAACGACCGATCGTTGCTTGGCTTTCAGAGCTATCAAGTCTTTGTTGGCATTGACCTGCTGGTCGAGCAGCACTTTCTGCTCCATGCGTTTACCCACAATACTTTCCCGTTGGTTGGTTAGAGTTTGGGTTACTTTCTGAATCTGTTCTACCTGGTTGCGCCGGGCTTCGCCATACTGTTGAAGGTACTTGACGCGCATGAACATCTGGTTGAAAGTTTCCGCAGAAAAGATGAACGTGAGCCTGTCGTAGCTATTGTTGACCTTGCTGGCCGAATACACCATATGGGCGTATTCTTTTTTAAGATTGATCAGGTCTTCTTCCAGAGAAGTGATGACACTGCTGATCTCATCTATCTGGCTCTTGAGCAGACCAAGCTCGAGGCTGATAGAACGGATAACGGATTCGCGGGCTTCTATTTGCTGATTGATCGCATTTAGTTGTCCAAGACTGCTACTCTTCCGAGTAGAAGTTTCGGTTAGAATCTGCTGAGCTTCTTTGATCTTTTGCAGGTTCTCTTTTTTCTCCCGTTCCAGCCTGGCCCGGTCTTCGTGCGATGGATCTTGCTGCGCATGTGCCTGGGAAGAAACCAGCAGCAGACAGCCTAGCAAAATGTTCAAAAGGAAAAAGGTATATCGCGACAAAAACCTGGCTGTTGGTGAAGTCTGTGAGGACACAGATCTTGGACAGGACCTGGAGCAGTGGTTGGTTAATGCATATGTCACAGATATACTTATTCTTTTGGACTCCCTAATGCTGTACATATTTATCAGGAATAGAAAAAGGGAACCGAAGCACTTCATCTTCAAAGCTAGCTCTTTTGTGCTGAATATTGACTTCCGTCCGTTTTTTTTGGCCGGAACGCTCATAATCAAGAGACACGTCGCTTTTGAAAGGAACGCGCTGATGGCCTACCTCCTGGAAATCGGCATAGCTCAGGTTGAGGGTATTTTGCTGTTTTTTTGCCTTTCCTTTTCCCTGTTCCACAATAGCCACTCTTTCCAGCTTTCCGGATTGTGTGCCTACAAAATTTTCTATCAACAAGTTTTTGTCTTCCTGGGTCACCACAAAGTAATTTCCTTTTTTGGAAACTTCATCTTCAGGACGCACACCAAGCGGTATGTCGCCCAGCAATACCGATTGTAGCAAATCGAAGGACATATCGAAATTAAGCATGTTGCTCAAGTCCTGAAAACTGTACTGATCGTATTCTTTATCCATGCGGTTCATGTACTTCACAGAATCGCGGGTAATCAGGGCACGAGCTACTTCAATCCCCAAGCCCGGTGTGATAGATACCCAAATGATACTGTCTTTTTTGATCCTGAAATTGGCGGTAGCCCCGAAACTTTTGTCTCCGTTATCAAATTTGATCTTGCTACTGGTTGTCAGGTAATCAAAGTCCACAGGAGTCACCTTAAAATCTTTGACTGAAACATTGCTGCTTGTGCCAATGGTTTTTCTGTTGCAGGCTGATAATATGGTAAAGGTCAAAAGGGCAATGATCAGATAGTGTTTATTCATACAACTTGCGTTCCGCTATTTTTTTGTCAATGTGGTCTGAAGTATCATCCATGCCTTTGGCTTTCATCCATTGCGTAACGGCCTTGTCTACCTCACCCAGTTTGAAAAGGACATCCCCATAATGTTCTACCACTTCGCCACTGGAAGCACCTTGGGCAATGGCTTGTTCCAGATATTTCTTTGCCTGTTTATAGTCTCCTTGTTTATACAACACCCAGGCACGCGTATCCAGATAGTTGGTATTTTTAGGGTCTAGTTCCAGCAACTTGGTAGAAAGCGTGTTGGCATAGTCGAGCTTCTGTTGGCGTAACGCTAAAAAGTAGCTGAAATTATTCAGCACATACACATTGGTAGGTTCTGCTCCCAATACAGCTTCGTAGGCGGTATCAGATTTTTCGTATTCTTCCAAAGCATTGTAGACATCACCCAGATACACATTGCAGTATTTTATCAGTTCGGGGTTGTTGGCAGTGAGTTGTTTGCACTGCTCCAGGCTGTAGGCTGCCTCCGTATAGTTTTTGTCCGCAGCATTGGCGGCACCATTATAAAAATACAGGATTCCCTGGTTGGGGAACATCTCCAGGGCTTCTTCCGAATGCCGGATCACACTATCGGTCTGTTGTAGTTTCTGAAATTCAATGCTCAGCAGACTTTGCCACACATTGAAGTTGGCATCATCGTATTTGGTAGATTTCAGGTAAAAATCCCTGGCAAGTGCCGGTTTGTTAATAGCATTGTAGAAGTCGCCTTTGATGATATAGGCATCGGCTTCTTCAGGATGGTATTGGATGATCACATCTGTGAGCGAATCGCAAAGTTTTTCTATCTGTGGGTCGGGCAATTCTTTCAGATATTTGGCCACCAGCTCGAGCTTTAGCTTGATACTTACCTCCGGATTGGAAAAAGCCACCTGCATGTTTTCCAGAGATTTTTGCCCGTTGCCGGTTTCTTCGTAAAGCTTAGCCAGCATCAGCCGGGCTTCCGGGGTTTCAGGTGCTATTTTCAATAAGTCTTCCAGGTAGGGTATCGCGTCTTTCTCGCGGTCGTTGGAGACTAACATCTCAGCCAGTGCCATCACAAACTGCGGTTCGCCAGGATATTTCTCAATCAGTTTTTCTCCTTCGGCGATGGCTTTATCGAGCTTGTTCTGCTTTAGATATATCTTTTGCTTCTGTGTGGTAATCTCGTAAGCTGCGCCAAACTCTTTTTCTGCTTTGTCGTAAGCAGTCAATGCCTTATCGTAAGCACCCTGATAGGAATAAATGGCCGCCAGGTTGAAGATATATTCTTCTGTACCGGGAATCTTCGCCATCATTTCCTCAAATACCTCGGCAGCCTGCTTGAAGTTGGACTGTTTGGTAAGTACTTCTGCTTTCATTAGGTAGTAGTACTTATTATCAGGGCCTAATTTTACGGCTTGCGTTGCATGAGACAACGCCAGATCGGGCTGGTTTCTGTCTAGGTATATTTCAGCAATCTTAAAGTGTGCAGCGGCGTTATTAGGATCAACATCCAATGACTTCTCGAAGAGCATCAGTGCTCTTTCCATATCTTCGAGGATGAAGTATTTCATCGCCTCCGTAAAGTAGAAAGTAGCTTCCTGTACTTTTCGTTCTTCCCGATCCTCCTTTTTTCTCTTTTGAGCATGTACTGTGGCAGGCCAGAAGCCAACGCTTAGGGCTATCAAAAGGAAATAGATGAAAAGGGGTTTCATTAGCCTTATCTTCAATAGAAAGAAAAATGTGGGTCTTACCATCCAAATGTTTGTTATTTACTATCTTCTACAACGAACAAAACAAAATAGTTTATACATCCGAGGTCAATTTTGTGTGTGATGAAAGTTAGTCGATGTTTTTTGTGGTCTGTGATTGGTAAAGAGTATATGCTTCGAAAGGGGAATTTTGTGTTTTCAAGTCTTTCATTTAAGTCTTGATGCACGGCTTATTGTCCTTTTAAATCCTTACACCCAATACTGATTGTTGATTACCAACCACCGGTTACCTACTCACCTCTCCTGCTAACTCTCTACCACAGAATTGTAGTCTCCAATGCTAAAATTAGAAGAACTTAGTTTGAGCGTTACAAAATTGCCCAGCATGGAATCTTCCAGGTTGGCATTGTCTACCAGCGTATTGGTTTGCACAATGGTATTTCTGATACGGGAATTGCTGATAGTAGTGTTGTCTCCTACAGAAACATATGGGCCTATCACAGAATTACTGATTTTTACGTTTTCTCCAATATACACGGGCGGAATGATGACAGAGTTTTCTGATCCTGAAGAAGCGGGCGGCGTAAGATTATCTTTGATGTATTCCAGATACCGCTGGTTGGTATGCACGGTAGCATCCTTGTTGCCGCAATCGAGCCATTCTTCTACCTGGCCGGGCACAAACTGCGAGCCTTTGCTTTTCATATTATCCAGCACGTTGGTGAGCTGATACTCTCCGGCGTTGGTGATGTTGTTGTCTATCAGGTATTGGAGCTCCTGCTTGAGAAATGCGCCATCTCTGAAATAGTAAATGCCAATGATGGCAAGGTCGGAGACAAAAGTAGTGGGCTTCTCTACAAAACCGGTGATCACGTTGCGGTCATCTACTCTTACCACACCAAAGGCTGAAGGGTCTTGTACTTTCTGCACCCACACGATGCCGTCCTTTTCAGCATCCAGGGTAAAATTGGCTTTGAAGAGCGTGTCAGCATAGGCTACAATTACGTTACCTTCCAGCATATCTTTGGCACAGTAAAGTGCATGTGCTGTGCCTAAAGCTTCGTCCTGATAAAAGATACTACCTTTTGCGCCAATAGATTCGGCCACTTTTTGGAGGCTTAGCTCTACCTCTTTTCCAAAGCTTCTGCCAATAACAAACCCTACTTCTTCAATAGGTTGCTGCACTACACTGGCAATATCTTCTACCAAACGGTGTACAATAGGCTTACCAGCGATAGGGATCAGTGGTTTTGGAATAGTAAGAGTATGCGGTCGCATGCGTTTGCCCATGCCCGCCATCGGGACGATAATTTTCACGATTGACTGATTTTAGTGGTTTGCTTAAAATATTTAGCTGCCTGTGCTGCCATAGCCTCCTGCCCCACGCGTGGTTTCAGTAAGCGAAGATACCTCCTGCCACGCTACCTGGGCGTAAGGAGCCACCACCATTTGGGCGATCCGTTCGCCATTTCTGATGACGAAAGGCTCACTGGACAGGTTGACTAGCAGCACTTTGACTTCGCCTCTGTAATCCGCATCAATTGTGCCAGGACTGTTGAGCACTGTAATGCCATGCTTGTAAGCTAATCCGCTTCTGGGCCGTATTTGTGCTTCATACCCTACCGGCAGCTCTATGAAAATGCCCGAAGGCACCAGTGCTCTTTCCAGAGGAGCCAGCGTAATATCCTCTTGTAGATCAGCGTGCATATCCATACCGGCCGCATGGGCTGTCTGGTAAGCAGGTAAAGGTTGGTTTGCTTTGTTGACGATCTTAATGTGTACCATGCAATAAAATTAATCTTTTAGACTTTGTGATAAGCCTTTTGCTTCTTTTCTATGAAAAACACCGCGCCTACAAACAACAGCGTGATGCCTATATTTACCGCTGTGCGTACGGCAAAGCCTGGAATCTGAAGCTTGAACGTGAGGTAAATCAGGGCAATGGCTACTGCCATGTACAAAAACGTAGGCTTAAAGTTATAAGGAATAGGATAATATTTTTGCCCGTAATAATAACACAGCCCTGTCATCACTAAGTAACAGGCAATACTTGCCAGGGCACTGCCAAAATAGCCCAGCACCGGAATGAGCAGAATATTGCCCCCAATGGTAATGGCTGCGCCTATCAGACTGAAAACAGTACCGTACTGCGTTTTGTCCGACAGCTTGAACCAAACCGTGAGGTTCATATAAATACCGTATAAAAGCTTGGCTACCAGCAGAAAAGGCACAATCCACAACGCGTCGCGGTACTGCTGGCTTCGTAAAAAGATGGTACCTACCAGTTCCAGGTTCAGACTCACACCTACCAGGATGATGATGCTCAGGATGTTGAAATAGTGCATGACAGTGGCAAACAGCTTGGGAGCCTCTTTGTCTTCAGACTTGGAAAAGAAAAACGGTTCGCCTGCATAACGGAATGCCTGTATGGCCAGCATCATAAAAATACTTAGCTTGAAACAAGCACCATACACCCCAAGTGCTTCCTGCGGGGTTTTGTCAGGATAGAAATTCTCCGGCAGCAAATCGTTCAGCAGCAGCTTCTCTACGTTTTCATTGACCATGCCACCCAGCCCCATGATCAGGATAGGAAAAGCATAGACCAGCATGGGCTTAAACACACGCCAGTTGATGTCTATTTTTACTTCCAGCAGGTAGCGCCAAAGGATAACAGGAATAATGGCATTGCCAATCAGGTTAGCCAGAAATACGTAGCCAATGCCCAAGTCTGGCACATACATGGCATCCAGCACCGGATTCATGGTATGTATACGGGGCAGCAGAAGCAAAAAGAACAGGTTGAGCAGCACGGTGAGCACAATGGCTGAAACTCGGGTAGAGGCAAATAAGGCTGCCTTGTTCTCAATGCGCAGCCGGGCATAGGGAATGGCTACGATGGCATCTGTAAATAGGATAGCAGAGAGCCACACAATGATATTGCCACTATCTGGGTAACCCAGCAGCGAGGCGATGCCATCTGCCCGAAAAGCGATCAGGGCACTCAGCAGCAAGCTAATCGAAAAAACAAATGTGAAAGCAGCATTGTAAACTTTATGACCGTCTTCCAGGTCTTTTGACCGTGAGACAAAACGGAAATAGGCCGTCTCCATGCCAAAGGTGTAGATAATATTCAGAAAAGCTACATACGTATACAACTCCGTCAGCGCACCAAACTGGGCAGTATCTTTAAAAACATCCGTATGCAGCGGCACAAGTGCATAGTTGAGGATACGCCCCAGAATACTACTAACACCATACAGCGCGGTTTGACCGGCTAACTTTTTGAGTGAATTCATATAATAGCCAATCGGCAGTTAATCTGTAACTGCCGACAAATAACGTACCTTAAAATGCACGGTAAATCTGTAACACTATTCTCCGGTGAAATGGGCTTCTCTTTTGTTGAGGAAAGCCTGGGTACCTTCCTCAAAGTCGCTGGACTTGCAGCAGGCCGCAAAATTGTTGGCTTCTGTCTGGTAGCCGTTCTCATCGTACATATAAAAGGCATTCACGGAATCCACAATCATCCCAACAGCCAACGGGCCTTTCGCGGTAATCTTACGCATCATTTTCTCACAAAATTCCATCAGCTCTTTCTTTTCTTCCACCACATAATTGACCAGCCCTATTTCCAAAGCACGTTGTGCAGAAATGGTATCGGCTGTCAGCATCATTTCCAGTGCTCTGCCTTTGCCTATCAGTTGGGGCAGCCGCTGGGTGCCACCAAAGCCAGGAATCAGCCCCAGGTTTACTTCCGGCTGGCCGAAGGTAGCATTTTTGGATGCCACCCGCAGATGACAGGCCATAGCCAACTCACAACCACCGCCCAGGGCAAAACCATTTACTGCTGCAATCACAGGCTTGTCGCATTTCTCAATCAGTGAGAAAACTTCCTGACCAGTTTCAGAGAACTTGCGCCCGTTGAGTTCATTGAGTTCAGAGACTTCCGAGATGTCTGCTCCTGCCACAAAAGCCTTATCTCCTTCGCCGGTGATGATCACTCCCCTGATATCTTTTTCGTCGTAGACTTCCTGCATCGCCTCTCCTATTTCTTCAATCGTAGCCTTGTTCAATGCATTCATTTTATCCGGACGACTGACGGAAATAATTAATATACCTTCTTTGAGATTGGTATTAATGTGGTCAAAGTTTGTCATATAATTACTTATATATTTTACCCAAATACAACAGTCGGCCTATACATCTCAAAAAAACCCGGCTGATCTGCTTCCGGGTTATTTTACAGACCTTAAGTTTACAAAGGTTGGTAAAATTATTTTAAAAACGACAATCAAAAACAGTATTTTGTCTGTTTGGGTGGTACACCTTGCAAGGTATGTTCACTATTGTTTGTGTTTTGTGATCTGTTGCGTGTAATTTGCAGCAGACCAATGAGGTAGCCTGTCATGCTACAGCGGCATTTGGCTTTTAATATTTGAGATTTGTAATTTTCTATGAGTATGTCTGAAAAAAGAAAAATAACGGTCGCTTATGGAGATGGCATCGGACCGGAAATCATGCACGCTACGCTTGATATTCTTCATGCTGCGGGTGCTAACATAGCGCCGGAAGTAATTGAAATTGGCGAAAAAGTATACAGCCAGGGGGTAAGTACAGGCATTGCCCCTTCGGCCTGGGATTCGCTCCGAAGCACCAAAGTATTTCTGAAGGCACCGATCACCACACCGCAGGGCGGCGGATTCAAGTCGCTAAACGTCACCACGCGTACCACGCTGGGTCTGTACGCTAACGTACGTCCCTGCCGGGCCTACAGCCCCTATATCTCTACCCTGCACAGCCACCTGGATCTTGTTATCATCCGTGAGAACGAAGAAGACCTCTATGCCGGTATTGAGCATCAGCAAACCGGTGAAGTAGTCCAATGCCTGAAGCTGATCAGTCGTCCGGGCTGCGAGAAGATCATCCGCTACGCTTTTGAATATGCCAAAGCCTATAAGCGCAAAAAGGTGACCTGTTTTACCAAAGATAATATCATGAAGCTGGCCGACGGCCTGTTTCATAAGGTATTCAACGAGATCGGCGAAGAGTACCCCGACATCATCAAAGAGCATATGATTATCGACATTGGCTCGGCCATGCTGGCAGATAAGCCGGAAACGCTGGATGTGATCGTAACACTCAACCTGTACGGTGACATTATCTCCGACATTGCCGCGCAGATTGCAGGCTCTGTCGGCCTGGGCGGCTCTGCCAACATCGGAGAGTCGTGCGCCATGTTTGAAGCTATTCATGGTTCCGCACCTCCCATTGCCGGTAAAGATATTGCCAATCCGTCCGGCCTGATCAACGCTGCCATCATGATGCTGGTGCATATCGGACAGTCAGATATTGCCGAAAAGATAAATAACGCCTGGCTCAAAACCATTGAAGACGGCATCCACACGGCAGACGTATACCGCATTGGCACCAGCAAGGAGATTGTAGGCACCAAAGCCTTTGCAGAAGCAGTCATTAACAATCTGGGACAGGTACCTTCGCGCCTGAAGCCGGTGGAATTTCAGTCGGTAGACAGCAGCAAGCTCTACCACCAGACCAAGACGGATGCTATTACAACAAAAGAACTGGTAGGCATCGATGTGTTTCTGGACTGGAACGAGCACGACCGGGATGCGAAAGTACTGGGAAAGAAGCTGGAAGCTGTGGCACCGGCAGCCCTGCCCCTCAAGATGATCTCCAACCGTGGCGTGACGGTATATCCGGAAGGTAAGCCCGAAACTTTTCATTCAGACCACTGGCGCTGCCGCTTTGTGCATCCGGAAGGCAAACCCACTACCCATACTGTATTGCTAGATCTGCTGAAACGCATCAATGATGAAGCAAAGCTGGATGTGATCAAAACGGAGAACCTGTATTTCTTCAATGGAGAAAGAGCCTATTCACTGGCGCAGGGAGAATAAATGGTGGCTGCATTCACTAACGGCTTAACTGATGAAAAACCACCTTTAACAGTTACTTTGTCATTTGGCTCTTTACTTGAGTATTGGGCGTTGAGTGTTGATTATTGATATTGAGTGTTGAATATTTTTTAACACTCAATACTCAACGGAAGCTAATGGTATAAACTTGCCTTCTAACAAATGAATTAACAAAGTATCATTATAAAGGCATTAAAATACCCTGTAAGAGGAAGAACGCATAGATATGCGCTCAAGCGGGTGTACATTCTCATTCTATCTTTATGGAAAATATTTATAGATGTCCTTTCTAGGCAGGAATCTGATAAAATCTATAGTATCGCCTTCAATTGAAATTCCTATTCTATGATTTCCTATTCTGATACGAAAATAATCATGAGATCCTTTCAACTTCTTCATATTCTTGATCTCGTCGCTGCTATTGCATGCCTGCACTTGTTCTATGGTATCAGCTATCTTTGTAGTAAGTAGTTTTTGATCTTTTATCTTTTTGGTGTCTTTTTCAAAAGATTTATCAATCCTGACATTCATCGACGGAGACTTTTGATGAAATCTTGAGTATCTACATATTCACCCGTCTTTCCTTTTTCTATGGCATATACCATCGCTAAATCCTCAGCATCTTCCTCTGTCAAGATTTTAGTTTTGATTCCTAATTTATGGGCTAATTCTATGAGCAACTTTATATCAGCATCAGATTCACTTAGCAAAATAGCTGTTTTCATTCCTTCAGATTTTTATCCTAAATATCAGCATTATCATTGTCTTTTCAAATGTGCTCACAACATAGTATACAGACACCTTACCTCCATCTTCCTTGCAGCATCCTAATGATTGAGAACGCATAGACATACGCTCAGGCAGGTGTATTAAATGGTAGCAACAGGCTCCTTTTATTCAATAATCTTGTCCAATCTTTTGGGATCTTGCCTACTGTCCCAAACTGTCAGTATTCCAATATGGCGTTCAGTTTCTTCATAAATCAACAAATAGTCACGCACAACTTTAACCCGTACCTGATCTTTATTTGTTTCTTTGCCAATTCTGGGATGTTCAGCAATCAATTGCACGGCTTCATTAAAAAGCTTATTAAGCTTTTTAATGTAAATACTTGACCTGTTTCTCTTTTTCCAGTATGCTAGAATCTCTTTCCTGTCAGTTTGCGCTCTTTGTGACCAAATCACTTGCTTAGCCATTCATCTATTTCTTTGTTAGCCTGTTGATTGGTTAAATACTGACCGTTTTTTATCTGCTCTTTAGCTTCATCAATAGCTTCTATCTGATTTTTATCTAATTCAATTAAGTCCAAATCATCCATCTCAATATCAAGCAACCTGAGTGCCTCTTCCAGAAGGCTATCGTCTTCTGTTTGCTCAATTTTGCTGATTAGCTTTTGTTTCAGTTCAGTTGTAGACATAGCATTTTGTTTTTCCTCTAATTTAGGGCTTTTTCAGCTAATATTTATTCCTTTTGAATAGTTTATAGCATGATCTGCCGTAAAAGGAAAGGCATTAAAAATGCCCTGTAAGATGAAGAACGCATAAATATGCGCTCAAGCGGGATTATAATGTTTTGCTAATTTTTAGCAGCAAACGGGTTGTACTGGTATTGACATACAAGTAGTACGGGCTAAGTGACATGCCTGGAGGCATTGAAAATGCCCTGTAAGATGAAGAACGCATGGATATGCGTTCAAGCAGGTAGGCTTTTTCCTTCTCAACATGGTGACCAATATTCAAATTTTGTCAGTTTTCCGTCCTTGAATCTGAATCTTGCTCCATCGTCACTAACTATAGAAAAGATAATTATAATATCATTATCTGGGTATTTTTCAAACAGTTTTGCAAATTCATGTTTTGTTGTTAATCCACTAATCTCATGGTTGCCATACATTAATCGAGTTTCTCCTTTCAGGTCAAATTCAACATTTTCCAATTGAAAGTTTTCTGTTTCACTTCCAATATAGTTGAAATTATCATACACTAATTGGTAGAATGGTCCGCCTGTCTGATTATTTGAATAAAATCCACATTCATATCCAGGGTCAATTATTTTGGGTTCACCAAATGTTGCTATGATCTTTTCTTCGGAAACAAAAAAATCCAGTCCTCCAAATTTTATTTTATTCAAATCAAATCCCTCTTGTTGTCCAAGAAAGGTAGAATGAAAAATTAGTATTAATGTAAAAATTGTCATCTGTTTCTTTTTAGCTTACACCCAACAATTATATAGACGCATCGCGCCTATCCATCCATTCTATACACCCCCAATATAAAACATCCTCTCCAATCCTTGATATACGCCAGGCTACATTATTTCTACATAGGTAGAAAATATATGCTTCCCCTATAAGTCTTACTTTGGCTTATTTATTACATCTGTAATATTTAGCTCATATCCTGATTTGCTTTGTAAACACCATCCTGCACTTTTGGGGAAAAGGATGTTTTACCAAATATCATCAGTCATGAAAAATACCAATAATGTAGTCTCTATCCAGGCACCTGATAAAGACCTGAAAAGTGCGCTGAATAAATTGGAGGAGGCGCAGGCGATCCTGGCTCCTTACCTGATTGCCCTGACGGCAGAGGAGCGGAAGACGCTGCCCAAAATGAGCGATAAGACGATTCCTTTTGTAGAAAAAGCGATAGATTATATAGAAAGCAAGCCAGCACTAAAGCCTGCTTATATAGATGTGGAAGAGATGCGCATAGATTTTCAGGCTGCGCAAAAACTGACAAAGGTGCTACGCATGGCACAACAGATTTGCAGCAGACTCGATGATACGATCATGCTGTCGGGTAGTGAGGCGTATGTGGCTGCCTTGTCTTATTACCATGCTATCAAAGGAGCTTCTAAGGTGAATGTTCCTGATGCGAAGCCGGTGTATGATGACCTCAAAAAGCGATTTGTCAATACAAGTCGCCGCTCCGGTAATGTAACAGAAGAGAAGGAATAAGATAAAAGATCAGTAACAGGGTAATGGCGCACGCAGGCATCATAAGTGCATGATCAGCCCACCTGTGGCATGTTGTGGCTGGCAAGTATAGAGATACCTCTGTATTTGCCAGCTTTTTTTGTGGCTGTTCGTCTGGTTAGAGAATTGCAGCAAAATCAGGCAGCAACGGGCTTAAAGCCCGTTGCTGCCTGTATTTTATATGCTTTATATCCTTTAACTGCCAATGTGCTGCTTTAAAGTTGGGCGGAACAAAAAACAGCCAAACTCCAACCCGAAGAAAGGATAGAGACCTGGAAGAACGCAAAGCCTCATAATAGACGCGAAATCCTGTCTTTGAAGTACTCACCCCCACTTCAAAGAAAGGACTTCCTCGAAAAAGACGCGAAATCCTGCTTTTGAAGTACCCACCCCCACTTCAAAGAGAGGCTTTCCTCGAAAAAGACGCGAAATCCTGTCTTTGAAGTACCCACCCCCACTTCAAAGAGAGGCTTTCCTCGAAAAAGAACCGCCGCCGCGTCTTTTTAGTACCCCACGGACAAAATGGCGGCAACGGGGTTGTATACGCGTGATATAGCCGCTTATATGTACGAATGTTCTGTGAGATGATAAAGGTGATTTAATTGAATATTGAGAAAATTGAAAATTGAAAATTGAAAATTCTACCGCCTCTGCGGGTCTTGTGACCCGCAGATAAGCTGGGAGTACCTTTACAATCAGAGTTTGTGGCAGGTTACAAGACCCACCACGGCGACAGTTAACTGTCTTTGACTAAGATACTGGCTACCGGTAGCGGCGTCTATATCTTCGCTAAACAGCCCCAGGTGGTTGCTGTATTGCACGATTGTTTTCAAAGGCTTTTACGACTTCTTCTACCTGGCTGGCGCAGGCCAGGGCTTCTACATACCAGAAAGCGTAGATCAGGAAAGTGGTTTCCAGGGTGCCGAAGTCATCTTTGTGTTTGTAGCGGTGTTGTGTGCCGTGGGGTAGCCTCTGCTTTTATTTTTTCTAGGCCGCATGTTCTGTTAATCTGACATCTAGTTTGAAGTCTTTCATTAAATCATTTAATTCACCGATGAACTTGTTACGCATATACTCATATTGAAATATGGTTGAAGCATCCCCTTGATGAGTTTGGTGCAACTCAATCATATTATTTAATACCTCAATCTGTTCAATGATGTCGCTAATCCTAGCAACTTTTGCTTCTTTATCTGTAGCTTCCATAAACGCATCAGTTAAATTCAATCTCTATAAATCCTTTTGGATACTTCTTTTTAGCTCTATTCTTCTTGGTCTGGCTAAACCAATTATTCCAATATACCCAATCCGAATGGTAAAGTATATATTTCTTATGTTCTTTAGGATATTGTCTTATCGTGTAAGCATCAACTCCATAATTCTTTCTTGCTCCTTCTAATCTAAAATTTTCATGAATCAGCTTTTCCTTGGATTCAAATATCTCAAAGTTGATAATAGTAACAAAATCAATATCATTGGGATGTTCTTGGGCAGTTACAAAACTTCCATTTATCCAATGAATAAAGTTATTGGAAATTTTTGCAGAAAAATCATTTACAAATTTCAGGTAGTTGTCAAATATCTGTCTTCTCTGGTCATTATTAGGAAACTGATCCACAAAAAAGGCTTCAAACTCATCCAATTTAAGTTTTATCTTTTCATAGGGTTGCAAATTTCCTCGTTGATCAAAAATTAATTCCATATCTTTTTGTATTCTCTATAATGAACGGATTTCTTCTAATTTTTAGGTGGTACCCAACATCCATATAGACACCCCTCCAGTCGTGCTGCGAGCATGTCCATTATATACTAATGTGCTCCCAATATTAACACATCCTCTTTAATCCTTTATACACACCAGGCTACATTGTTTCTACATAAACATAAAATACAGCTTTTTATGGTTGGCTTTTGTTGTCGCAAAAAAAATCCTGCAATCTTCAGATAGGTATGTAGCCAGCAAAAGCTTGCCTATAGTCTGTCTAAAAAGTGCCTATAGACAAAAAAGATTCGCTATCTTCTGATAAAAGGCAAAAGCAGCTAAAAAGATAGCTTCACTTCCGAAAAGATCCGCTATCCTCTCTTTTTTGTATCCAGGAATAGAGAACTGATGGGTAGAGAACAGCGGTGTGTATTATGAAATCATTATATTTGCAATGATGCCTACTATATATCAAGAAAGGGGATACCGGTTTTTCTTTTATGCCGGAGACCAGGGAGAACCTGCACACGTGCATGTGGAAAAAGGAGAAAAGGATGGAAAGGTATGGCTGGAACCGGAAGTAAAAATAAAGTATCTGAACAATTTCAAAGCACAAGAACGCAAAGAGGTTATGCGTATTGTAGAAAAAATGTGGAACTACTAAAAGCAAAATGGTATGAATTCTTTCAAATATGATAACAAGCTTGCTCATTATGACGATTTAGAAAAACTTATTTATGAAGATGGTCTTAAAATCAGAGCTTTGCATTTTCATCCTGATCTGGATTTGATGTTAATTGTGCTGTCCAACAAGAAGGTACTGAGCAGGTTGATTTCTTCTTCTCCAAGGCTTAAACAGGCAACACCAGAACAGTTAAACAACTATAGACTCATTGGTCAAGGGGCAGGCATACACTGGCCTGATGTAGATGAAGACTTAAGCCTGAAAGGTTTCCTCAAAGATGAAATCTCGCGTTCTATCCGCGATATCAGCAACACACGGGTTGCATAGTTGCTCATACACAGCTAGTCTGCAAGACATGACTGGCCGGATTAGCCCAAGCCGTATCTTTAAATCTCAACGTTTGTCGTCTATGTCATCCGGGGCTTTTTCGTATTCGTCCAGGCATGTGTCAAGCGGGTTTCCGTATGTATGAATGCACTTACAGAAACTGTCACCAGCTTCGGTTCTGTTGGTCTCTTTAAATTGTTTCTTACATGCTGATAAGGTGTTTTTGGGCATTACGTCATACATATTTGTAACGATAAGTACCACCATCAACACGGTTGCTGCCACGCCAGCAAAAAACTTTGTCGGAAATTTATTGCTTTGTGTTGGCTTTGGTAGGGTATGCTGAACGGTAGGGTTTGCCAATGGGAACATGAATTTTAGCTTGTCATAATTCCAGCATGAAAGATATAAATCAGCCAATACCATCAAAGGTGAAGAAAGCAGTACGATTAAATACAGCAAAATACCGAAGCCATCTGTTCCCCTTCGCCTGAAAATGCAGTCGGTCAAGTTTAGAAGAAATGCTCATATGGATTTATTAAAGGACATGCTGATTAACGCTACTTTGTCACTTAGCCATTTTAATTGAATATTGAACACTCAATTTTCAATAACTCAAGGGAAGATAAGTGTAAGATTTGTTTTACGACAGGAAACTGGGTTTGTCTAGTTTGGTGGCGATGCGGAAGGCAGCATTGACCAGCCCCACATGGCTGTAAGCTTGGGGGAAGTTGCCCCACTGGCTGCCGGTGGCGGCATCTACATCTTCGCTGAACAGCCCCAGGTGGTTGCTGTATTGCATGATGTTTTCAAAGGCTTTTACGGCTTCCTCTACCCGGTTGGCGCAGGCCAGGGCCTCTACATACCAGAAAGCGCAGATCAGGAAAGTGGTTTCCGGGGTGCCGAAATCATCTTTGTGTTTGTAGCGGTAAAACAGACCATCTTGCGAATGGAGGTCATTTTCCAACGCTTTCAGGTGACTTTGCACACGATCGGGCCTATCTTCCAGGTAGCTCATCATGATCAGTTGCAGGGTGCTGGCATCCAGGTTGCCGATGCCTACGGCCTGCGTGTAGACCCCCCTCTCTGGATCGTAGCACGCCTCGATCTGTGCAGCGGCCCTGTCTTTGATCCTCATGGCTTTGTCGGCCAGCGCATCGTCGTGCAGGAAATGAGCGATCTTCAAAGCAGCCGCACTGCCCGCCCAGTGAAACAGGTACGTATAGCAATGGTGCTGGCTGAGGTCTCTGAACTCCCAAAGCCCGGCATCTGGCTCGTCGATGTAGGCTTCTATCTTGTCCAGCACATGGTATATGAGTTGCTGAGAGCCTGTCCTTTCCACTTTGTTAAATCGCTGATCTACATACAGAGGGAGCAGCGAGAGCAGAATTTGTCCGTAGACATCATTCTGAATGTGCTCATATGCCTGGTTGCCCACGCGCACGGGCTGGTTGCCCAGGTAGCCTTTCAGGTTCATGATCTTTTCCACCAGGTTTTCGCTTCCGCTGATAGAATACAATGGCTGATAACGATCGCCCTGGCTGGCTGAGATATTGGCGATATAGTGAAAATACTTTTCCAGTTCCTCAAAGTGCCCGATGTGGTTAAATGCCGTGAGCGTATAATACGTATCGCGCAGCCAGCAGTAGCGATAGTCCCAGTTCCTACCGCTGCCGGGTGCTTCAGGCAGGCTGGTGGTGGTAGAGGCAATGATGCCGCCCGTGTCTTCATACTGGTGAATTTTAAGCACCAGCGCAGAGCGGATCACCTGCGTCTGGTAGAAGTCGGGAATACTTGTGCTCTTCACCCAATTGCGCCAGTAGCGGATGGTTTTCTGGAGAAAGTTCTCCGACGTATCCTCAACGGCTGCTTCCAGGGGAGCACCATAGGTTAGTACGATGTAGCGCGTATCGTTGAGCACAAAGTATTTATCTTCCAGAATATACGTCAGCGAAATATCGGTGGTCAGCCTTACCTCACTTTCCAGGCCCAGAAACTTCAGGTGGTTGCTGGCCTGGTTCATGGAGGGCACAAACTCGCCATAATCGCCCACCGGCTTGCAGGTCACTTTCACGCGGGGCGTGCCGGAGAGCGGTTCTATCTTTCTGATCAGCATCAGGGGTTTGAAATTCCGGTCGTACTGAAAGAAACGGGGCGCAAAGTCGGTGACGCGGTAGCGGCCATCTTCGTTTTCAATCTCGGTACAGAGCACGTTGGTATTTTCTACATAGTATTGGTGCGATATGTAATTGTCAGACTGCGGCTTGATACTAAACTCGCCACCTTTCTCGTCATCAAGCAGGCTGCCGAAGATAAAGCTGCTATCAAAGCGCGGCCAGCAGAGCCAGTTGATGTTGGTATTTTTGTGAACTAATCCTAAAAACGCGCAATTGCCTATCACGCCAAACTCATATTGATGCTTACTCATGGATGTAGGGTCAAATTTCTCCTAAAATGCTAAGCTAATCAAAAAAAGGAAACCGGAAAATAGGGAAACCGTAGACCGGATAAAGGGAGACCGAAGCATTGGATTATAATTTTTCACCCTCTGTTTCCAGTCTCCCGATTCCGGCCTTCAGTCTCCCAATTCCGGTCTTCCATCACTTATTTCTTTGAAAAATCCGAACGGATGCTTTTATTTACTCATTAACTCAAGCAATAACCACACATATTATACGATTTATGAGAATTTTTGCCATTGGAAGAAACTATGCAGAGCACATCAGGGAACTTAACAATGAAAGCCTGGGAGAACCCGTTATATTTATGAAGCCGGATACTGCGTTGCTGAAAAATGATGAAGCTTTTTATTATCCTGAATTTTCTAAAGATATTCATTTTGAGGTGGAAATACTTTTGAAGATCAGCCAGGAAGGAAAATACATTCAGGAAAAATTTGCCCATAAATATTACCAGGAGGTAGGCATTGGCATTGACTTTACGGCTCGGGATTTGCAACAGAAGGCCAAAGAGAAAGGCTTGCCCTGGCTGTTGGCCAAAGGGTTCAACGGTTCGGCTCCCGTTTCGGAGTTTGTACCCAAAAGCCAGTTTACCGATTTGAACAACCTCAATTTCTCTTTGGAAGTAGATGGTACACAGCGGCAAAACGGAAACACCAGTCTGATGCTTTTTAAGTTTGACTTCATCATTTCCTACTTGTCTACCTATTTCACGCTGAAAAAAGGAGATATTATTTTCACCGGAACGCCCAAAGGTGTTGGAGCAATTCAAAAGGGCGAAACGCTGACCGCATATATTGAAGATCGTAAAATGTTAACCTGTGAAGTCAAATAGAATACTCACCCTCATCATCGTATTAATTGCCGTAGTAGCACACACCTCTGTGAAGCTGGAAACCAACTATTATATGTTTCCCATCAAGCCAGGCCAGCGCAATTACTTGTCTGGCAACTTCTGTGAGCTAAGGAGTTCTCACCTTCATGCTGGCCTTGATATCAAGATTGGCGGTGTGGTAGGTGCGCCCGTACATGCTGCTGCCGACGGGTATGTGAGTCGTGTTAAAATCTCGTGGGGCAGCTATGGCAACTGTCTGTATGTGCAGCATCCCAACGGTTCTACCACCGTGTATGCCCACCTCGATCAGTTCAATGATGTGATCGGCAAGTATACCAAAGAGGCGCAGTACAAGCATAAGAACTTTGCGATAGACCTCTACCCCGAAAAAGGCGAACTGGCTGTGAAGCGTGGCGAGATCATCGGTAAGGCTGGTAACTCAGGTTCTTCGGGTGGGCCGCACCTGCATTTTGAGATTAGAGACAATGATCAGGTGCCCGTTGATCCGCTACAGTATTCTTTCAGCGAGATTGTAGACCGTCTGCCGCCTTATGTACGCAAAGTGGCCCTGGTCACGCTGAACAAAGATGCCCGTATCAACGGTCAGTTTGGGCGGTTTGAGTTTGCCGTACGCACCAATGGCAGAAACTACGAGCTGGCCGATCCGGTGGAAGTACACGGGCAGATAGGTGTGGAGATTGCCGCCTATGATAAGGCCGATGGCGTGCGCAATATTTATGGCGTAGCCAAAACAGAAATGCTGCTGGATGACAAGCCGGTGTTTGCCTACGCAATGGATAAGGTACCGTTTCATGAAGCTAAAAACATCCACATCCATACAGATTACGAAGAACGCTACCGCCAAGATCGCACCTTTTACCGGCTGTATGTAGCCGATGGCAATACGCTGTCGGTATACAAAACCGACAAAAGCCAGGGTAAAATCACCATCAACGACAATGACCCGCACATTGCACTCGTGAAACTCACCGACAGCTATGGCAACCAGAGTGAGCTGACGCTGCCGCTGAAAGGAAACGACAACTTTGATAAGACCTTTAAGGTACGCTATTTCAGTAAGCCGTATAGCACTAAAGATTATCATATAAGAGATAACGTGCTGCAACTCTTTGCGCCTACCGGACAGGGGCCGGAAAATCTGTACGAAGGCAAAAAGGCCAGATTCTACGCCCACCGCATGGACTTTGCGCAGGAACCTGCCTATGTCGTTAATGATGTGGCGGTGTATCTCTGGGATTTGAACAAAGGCATTCCTGATTCTATTGCAGTGAACCAGGGCATGGAGAACTTAGGCATCAAAATGAAAGTGCCTTCTGCCAATGCCGTCAGCTATTATCAGCCGGAGATGGATGTTTTCTTCCCGAAGAATGCCCTGTTTGATACGCTATTTCTACAGACCAATTACCAAAGGGACGCAGGCCGGGAGATATTCAGTATTCAGGAGCCAAATATTCCACTGAAGCGCAGCATAGAAATAAAGCTAAAGCCCAAGCAGTTTCCGGCTGACAAAACCAAAAGCTCGGTATATGCCCTTACCTCGTCGGGCGACCTGAGCTATGAAGGGGGCAGTTGGGAGGGCAACACCATCTCTTTCAGGACAGGCAGCTTTGGCGATTTTATTATCACCTCCGACACCATCTCGCCCATCGTTACGCCTGTGAGTGTGAACCAGAGCACGTTGAAGTTCAAGATAGAAGACCTGCTTTCAGGCATCAGCAGCTTCGATGCCTTTATAGACGGACAGTGGGTGCTGATGCACTACGACTACAAGCGGAGCCTGATCTGGTCTGACCGGCTGGATACGTCCAAACCACTTTCCGGTGAGCTAAAGCTGATCGTCAAAGACAATGCAGGCAACGAAACGGTGTTCACCTCAAAAATCAGCTGATGCTGGCTAAAAAAGGCTGGTAGATAAACGTATCAGCCTTTCTTTCATATCATACGATGTTCTTTTTCCTGTCCAAAACCCTGTATATTCTGCTGATGCCCACCACGTGGGTGATCCTGGCCTTTATTATGTGCATGGTCTGGAAGAAGTACCACCAGCCTTTTTTCATCGCTGGTCTGGCAATGCTGTTGCTGTTCACCAACCCATTCATCAGCAATGCCCTGATGCGCTGGTGGGAAGTGCCGCCCGTCAGGATTGCCACCCTGCCCCAGTATCCGGTAGGCATTGTGCTGGGCGGCCTCACCACCGACCAAGAACCCAGAGACCGGGTACACGTGACGGGTGCTGCTGACCGGGTGTTGCAGGCCATACATTTGTACCGAAAGAAAAAGATAAGAAAGATACTTCTCACCGGTGGCTCGGGCAGGATATTACAGGATAGCCTCTCTGAGGCTGCACTGCTCAAGCAGATATTGCTACAGGCCAATATACCCGCAAGAGATATACTGATGGAGTCTGCTTCCCGAAATACACACGAAAACGCCGTCAATAGTGGGATGCTGCTAAGAGATCAGTACGCCGGAGAACGCTTTCTGCTCATTACCTCCGGCTACCATATGCGCCGCTCACTGGCGTGTTTCCAACAACAAAACATTGCAATAGATGCCTTCAGCGTAGATCAGAGAAGTGAGCCGGTGATATTCACGCCCGACGTGTTGTTCTTCCCCAAAGCAGAAGCCCTGCTCAAATGGGAAGTTGTGATCCGCGAGATGGTAGGGATGCTGACGTATTGGGTGGTGGGGTATGTGTAAAGTCAGGTATGGCTATTTACCTTGTGCCACGTAGTGATCGTAAACCGCCCTGGCTATGTCGGCAATGATGACTTGGTTGCTGTTGAAATCTTCTAGTGACTGTGTAACGAACACCGCCAGAGCTACCTGCTGGCCATCCGGCAGGCTGATGATCCCCACATCGTTGCAGGCACTAAGTAGGCCCTTCTCGTTGGGATATCCGGTGCCAGTTTTGTGTGCTACCACAGTTCCTTCCGGCAGTTTGCCTTTGATGCGTTGGGCACCTGGTACCGAGTGCTCCATGATGTTCCAGAGAAAAGTTTGACTTTCTTTAGTCAAGGTACGAGTTCTGAAAGCTATTTGCAGCAGGCGTGTCATAGCGGCTGGCTGTGTCCGGTTGGTAAACTGCACCTCCCAGCCCTGGTGCATCTGTTGCTCGGTAGCCACGATAGCCATATCCTTCACACCTATACTACGCATGTATTGCTGCGCAGCCTGCGGACCACCTAGCATTTTGAAGAGTATATCACACCCGCTGTTGTCACTCTCTGCCACGGTATAACGCAGAATATCCCGCAATGGTAGATCTACATTGCCTTCCGGATACTTTTGGGTCAGTGGACTCCAGGTATTCTGTAGCATATCTTCTTTAGAAAGATGCACCTGCTGATCCAGCGATAACTTGCCTTGGTCTACCTGATGAAGTACGGCCATGGCCAGCGGAAACTTAAAAGTGCTCTGCATAGGATAATGCTGCCCCCCATTGATGGTGAGCGTATCTTGGTTGCCAAAGTGCATCACAGACACACCAACGGTGGCATTGGCAGGTTGAACGATATGCTCCAAGGCAGTTCTCAAACTATTCTGCTGAACAATGAGTGTGGTAGGCAACATGCAATGTAGCAAAAGACCAACAAGTACAGACATATTGATTAAAAAGCTTTTAATCATTTTAAGAAATATTTCAACTACATTAAAACAACTTTATATCACAGACAGAGGCTCTCCAATAGCACGTTTGGCCTGCACCAGGTGTCGCTGGTTGTGGTAGATGACTACCCGGAAGGCATCGCCTAGTTTGAGTTTCAGTAGCTTTGTCAGGCTGAGAGGTACTTTAGCCTTCATCAGGTCAACCTGTCGGGCGGTATGCAGCAGGTCCAGTATGCTGCGTTGCTGCTCTACGAAGCGTTCCAGGGTGGCAAGGTTCAGTGCACTTCCGCGTGGGTCTTTGTCTTTAAACGTCTTGAGCTTTTTCATGTTTTCTTTAGGCAACATACTCTGCGCAAAATAATTGCCCAGCAAGCGGCTCCTGAAAAGCGCAGACGGCGTGGTATGCCGGTTATTCTTGATATTCTGTGCAATGGCAGGGAGGTAAAAATCACTATACAGGTTGAGGTGCTCTATACATTCCAGGGCACTCCAGCTTTCCGGGGTGGGCTTCCGGTTCAATACATCGGGGCTAAGTTGTTTTAGTGCTTCTGCCTGGTGCAGGTGTTGCTCTGTCATACTACTCAGGTCGCGGATGAGGATGTCTGCTGTTGTTTTCATGGTTTCTTTTTTGACAAAGGTCGATACCAGCAGGCAGAAAAACCTTGATTGAAGTCAAGATTTCTTGATGCGGGATAATGTTTCGGGTGTCATGCGTAGGTAGGAAGCAATGTATTTGTGAGGAATCTCCTGAAAAAGCTGCGGACTTCTCTGCAACACCCTTCCGTAGCGTTTGACAGGCGAGGAGGTCAGCAGGTCGGTTTCTCTTTCTATCTGCTGAAAGATCAGCTGCTCCATGAGTTGATACCACAGCCGTACATTTTCTGCATTGCTTTCTATGAATTGCATATAAGCAGGCTTGTCAATAAACTTCAATGTAGTTTTCTTGAGTGCCTGCATATAAAAGTCGGAAGGCTCGCCTGTGATAAAAGTGTCCAGAGCCGTTATAAAAGAGCCTGGGTAACCAAAACGTATGGTTTGTTCTTCTGCTTCGTCCAGGATAAACACCCGCACGCTACCGCTCACCACAAAATACAGCCGGGTATCTGTGCTGTCTGCTCTGTGCAGATATTCATGCCGGGCCAGCGTCAGGCTGCCCTGCCATAGGTTCAGTGTATCTAACTGGTGTTGTAATGTCTGTATAGGGTTCACTATATTTCAGAAGTTAGGCAAAGAGCAGGTCTTACTTTTGATGCAGAAAAATCATCAAAAGGAAAGGGTACAAGAACAATGGAATGCTTAATCATTGAATGGCTCCCCGTCATGTAACGAATAAATATCTTCGGAACTATCATGCAAAAACTCAAAAGCAGGGTTCTTTGATATAGCATCTATCCATAATTTCTCTTCATCCTCTTCTGTATCTTCATCTAAGAGAATGAGCACCCGCACATGGCTGTCTGATCTATCAAGTTGATAATCTATCTTCAGTTGTCCTTTATCATCAGTCTTTGATCTTATTTCAATAGCTTTCATCTTGTACCATTTTTTTCTAAGATAACAACATCAACGTTCATTTCATTGACAATGATGTCATATTATTATTCATTATGATCTGAAAAATTTAGTTCTAAGGTTGCATCAAATGCCGTAGCCAATTGTCTGGCTTCCTCTATTGCCTGGTCTTTACTCGTATACGTGAAAGAAAGCTCAGGCAATCGGTGTTCAGAAAATAATAACATGTTAAATTCCCTGACTTTTCCTGAGAGTGTCGGACTGATTCCGTTCGGAATATTTGTGTGGATATGACTTGTTGAGACTACTTTAATAGCAGAGATTGCCGGTAATGTTGTCCACTTGCCAAATCTACAACTACAGACTGAGACGTATTCTTTGACTTTATTTCCTGCTACATCAATCAGCGTTCCGCTGTAGGTTGTTACGATGATTAAACCTATCACAACAGACACGGCTCCCACGATCAATATCTTTTCTAAGGGCGTTTCGCTTTCCAGGAACATAGGGCTTAGTAGCACAAACACACCGGCAAAGATGCATATCAACCCTATCAGATGCAGGCCTGAAAACAGCTGTCTCCTGCTGTAATCAAAGTTGTTCATAGTTAAAAAAGGTTACACCTCAAACCTTACTATTGCGTGTACGAAATATCAGGCAAAGCTTTTTTATCTTATTTAGTATTTCTTTGTTAGATTCGTTCTTGGCTGAATAATATATTTTATCTCCATCAGATTTTGTGAAAAGAATATAGGGCCTATTATCAGCATTCAAGATCAGCTTCACTATTTCACCTGTTTTGGAAATAGCCTTTATTAATGGTGCCTAGCGCAAATCCATTGGTTTTAAGTGTAATTTCCGGCAGTTGATCTACAAGCTCAGCACTTTTTATTTCTGCTTGGGTTAAAGTCTCTCCGTAACTACCTTTGATTTCTATATGATCTGAGTCAAATGTTAGTTTATTTTCCCTGAATCCATATCCCAGAAGTCCGACAACGAAGAGCAACGTCCCTACAAGCACGTAAATTCCAACTTTATTCCATGTTGCACTTACCCCTTTGAAATATTTTGAGCTTGTGCTGATAAAATAGAGATAAGCTAAAATCGGATAGACAGCCAAGAAGATGCCACCAGCATTTTCATTGATTAAATAGGTCAAAACTGTTTCCAATACCAGAAAAGATACTCCTAGAAAGATGTGAAATCTTCTGAAGTAAGCAATATATGAGCTGATATCCACGGTCTTCCTATCTTATTCGCTCATGGTATTGTATCCTGACAGAAGATATTTAGCGTTGTTCTTAGTTACAATAAATCCGATTGCAACAAAAAGTAAACTCATTCCAATCAATACATAGATCATCTTTTCAGGTTTTGCTCAATAGTATATAAGGTCACTGGGCCTGGCTTATCTTGTGCTTCGCCTGTTACTTATTATTCTTTGATGTCAGTCCGATGACTACATGTATGAAGAACAAACTCTGGGCAGCAGTCAAGGTCAGTATCAGAACGAGGATTATCTGGCTGAAGAATTGGTATTGCTGCCAGTTAATAGGTTCGTACGCAATATACGGATTGATAAGCCGAGGTGCAACAATGGCAACTGTAATAGCCAGGATGCCCGAAAAGGTTAAAAGCAGATGTATCACCGTCATTTAGTTGATCAGCCTTTCGTGTCTGACCAGCTCATACAGTCCTCCGACAATGGCACAAAACAATCCTATCAATAACCCAACGTGAAAGGGGGCCACCGCAAAGTAAGTACTGTGCAGTTGTATATCCAAAGTTGATGCTGCACCAAAACAGGTTGGTAATAGTATGACTGGAATCGCCAGCCAAGCTATCTGATAGGGTCTTCTTAGAAGTAGTTGCTGCATTCTTTTAACTGTGTTATTTAGAAATATTCATCAGCTGATTGATTTTACCTAAAAGTAACAATATCAACGTTTACTTATGCATGAAAAGATAAGCCTCATGAAGATTAATTTATCAGTATGAGTGGTATGTACTATATATTGCACTTTTTACAAAAGAGCTTCTGAAAGGCTTGTACTATCTGGCCCTGTTTGTAACATCAACAGGTATACCGATTATGGACAAGTGCCTGTTTTGCGCTACACGCTGGTACTATAGGACAAAGCACCCTGGTATAACATTGCAAAGCATACCAGTCTATCAGCCGAAGCACTCTAGTGTCGTAAGTAAAGGTTAGTAGTCTGTACTTTATAGATAGATCACTGCTAGTGCGCGTTTGTAACGCGTTCGGCATGGAGCGCACTAGCAATTGTTCACAAGACCCGCAGAGGCGTAATCCTTCAATGGACAACAAGGAACGCGTTGAAAACGCGCTCTAGTAGAGGGGTTAGTAGTCTGATGGATAAAGAGTAGTAGCTAACAAACTGCTAGTGCGCGTTTGTAACGCGTTTGGCATGGAGCGCACTAGCAATTGTTCACAAGACCCGCAGAGGCGTAATCCCTCAATGGACAACAAGGAACGCGTTGAAAACGCGCTCTAGTAGATGGATAAAGAGTAGTAGTCTGATAGATAAAGGTTAGTAGTGTAACAAGTAAAGGTTAGTAGTCTGACAGACAAAGTATAGTAGTCTGATGTACAAAGGTTAGTAGTGTAATTCCCTAAAGCACTATAGTTTAATTCCCTAAAGCACTATAGTTTAATTCCCTAAAGCACTATAGTCTAATTCCCTAAAGCACTGTAGTCTAATTCCCTAAAGCACTATAGTCTAATCGCTTGAAGCACTATAGTCTAATCGCTTGAAGCACTATAGTCTAATCGCCTGAAGCACTACAGTGTAATACAGTAAAGCACTATAGTGTGATGCAGTAAAGCCTACCAACACCTGATTAGTTGGTAGGCATATGTTGTTCGCTGAGTGTTGCATGTTAAGTATTAGATAACCTAGCACAAGCGGACGCTTGCGCCAGGAATTAATAAAAATCTATTATCCGCAGCTTGGGTTATTCCATATTCATACAATAATATTCAACGCTCAACGAGCCATGCGGCAGCAAAACAACATAAAAAAAGGCCACCATGTAGGGTAGCCTTGCGTGAGAGGGTGATATGATCAATGAGTCTACACAGTCAGCATCGCTGATAGCCGTCCGCTGCGTTCCGAGCCGTTGACCGTGCCGCGCACTTCCAGTTGATAAGGACCTTTGGCTATGGACTTGGGCAATACCATCACCAGTTCGCTGGGGCGGTTGATGACGAGAGTATCTACTCTAACTGCCTTGCCTTCGCCATGCAGGAATACACCCTGGGTAGGCAGAGAGAGGGCGAGCTTCATGTGTTTGCCTGTGAGCTTGACCACACCGCCTGGCGTAAGCCTGTCGTTTTTGGTGCCAGTTGTCACATCCAGCAGATACTTAGGCTGCGGCAGGGTTTCGCTGCTGGTTATCTTGGTAAGCCTAATCTGCCTGGGCACGTCTTTGAAGTGTACACCAGGCAGCGTTTTAACCTTGAGCTTATGGCGACTGTTATCAAAGCTGTCTTCGTCGTTGATGAATGTGCCGCAGATGCTTGGTCCGGCTTTCAGCAGGCGGGAATTGATGGAATAGCCTTCTTTGAGAAAGTAGCCAACGGCATCCCCATATTCATAGAGCGTAGCAAGTGCTTCGGCCTTGGTCACCGTAGAACCACGGGCAATCATGTGTTCGATTAGGGCATCGTCGTCTTTGCTACCCCGCGTCACGGTCTGCGCCCTTCGGTCGTTGGGATCGGGTGTCATTCTGTTGTCAACCAAAAAGTAAGTAACCATATCAGGTGCTGTTTATATGAAATATAGTCTGTCAAAGACCAATACAGTGCCTGTTTTGCCACATAATAGCAGGACGTAAGGATGGCACAGGTTTTATCCCCTATAGCATCACCAGACTTTTCAATAAATCGCACAGGCAATTCTGGATAAGTAGGTACTTATCAAAAATCAATGCCTGCCATATCCCTGGCAATCTTCTTTTCTAGTACCTGGGCATACATTGCCTGTGTTACTTTCACACTTGAATGACCCAAAATCCTCGAGATAGCCTCAACCGGCACGTCCCGGTTAATCAGTAGCACCCCGCAGGTTTTTCTACCTACGTGTGTAGTCAGATTTTTTTCAATGCCAACCACTTCAGCCACCGTGGCGCGGCTACTTCTTTTAAGTATGCGTTATAGTTTCCGTTGCTGATCACAGGTATTTTGTCGCTCGGCGACCCGGAGACATATTTTGTCAAGACATTTTCTGCCTTAGCCATAAGTGGAATCCTACAGACAGCACCGGGAATTTTGGTGCGCTCAATCCGGAGCCAGTTGCGTCCGTCCGGGCCGGGGCTAATATCCTTCTGGCTTAGCCTGGCCAGCTCGGCATAGGCAATGCCGGTGCAACATTGGAGGACGAACATATCCGCCACTTGCTGAAGACGCTTAGCACGAAAGGTATGTTGAGCCAGTAAAACAAATTCTTCTTCAGAAAGGAAGACAATAGGCTTAGGTGGTGCTTTTTTCATGCGCAAAGCGTTGAGCGGATTGCCTGGGACAATTTTCATGGCCACAGCATGATTCATTACTTTTTTGAGTGCCAATGCATTCTTTCGAGTATGGTCTAATCCAGAACCTCGCCTGCGAATCCAGAGCATGAAATCTTTGGCTGTTTGTACTTCTATTTCTTCGCAAAGCATGTCTTTACGGTTGATAGATACAAGCCATTCAGTTAAATTTTTGATTCTTGTTCTGTATGTGCGTACTGTGCCGGGGCTAATATCAGGGTCTTCTTTCAGATACTCAATCAGATTCTGAGCTATTTCTAATAAAGTATAGCTGACCTGAAATTTCCCGCTAAATATATCTTTGATAATCTGAGGAGTAATAGGCTGCTTTCTTCTGAGCAGGTCAAAGTAAATTTCGTTAATTCTTACCCGAATGTCAGCAAGCCGGGCATTTTGCAGCTTGACTTGGTCAGATGAGCCTTTAATACAGCCATTGCCGGTGGCTATCCATTTGGCAGGTTGTATTGTGATACCGGTAGAAATTTCAACAAGTTTACCTTTCATTGTGATGCGGGCGAATACCGGGGCCACCGTGCGGTTCCCCGCCGGGACGCGGCCAATCCGGCGTTATTGGTCTTGTTCTTAACAAGCCATAACAATAGCTTCATTTTGTATCTCTCATTTTAAAGGTACTTGTAACTGGAATGTTGGTTTGTAATTCGGTTGGTAACTGAATGAAATATGGCTATAGGCTAGATGAGAAATGGAAAAAGGGCAAAAAAAGTCCCGAAGGCTTCCGGGACTGTATAAGGCTGACTAAAAAACATTTTGTGCATCCGGAAGGATTCGAACCCTCAACCCCCAGAGCCGAAATCTGGTATTCTATCCAGTTGAACTACGGATGCAGTGCGTGTGCAAATCTAATGGGTTTATTTGAAAATGAAAAACGCCGTGCCCTGTTTTAGTTTTGCCAACATAAAATACATTTGTCAGTTGTCTATCAAAGACCTAAGGGGGTTTTTATCACAATCGACAACAGATATATGGCTGAAAATATTAAGATACTGGTAACAGGGGCTACGGGGCGCACCGGTGTGAAGGTGGTAGACAAACTGTTCAACGCAGGCTATGAAGTGTATGCACAGGTGAGAAACGAAGACAAAGGAAGGCGTTCTTTTCCTCCCGGCGTCACGCTTGTGCGCTGCGATTTGAAAAACTACAATGCATACGGTGCCCTGATCAAAGATATGGATGTGATCGTATACGCTGCCGGTGCGCCTCCCAACTGGTTTGGCAACAACACGCCTGAAGACATAGATTATGAAAGTGTACGGCAGATGGCAATGGCCGCCGATCACCAGCGCGTCAGGCAGTTTATCCTGATATCTTCTATGGGCGTTACGCATCCGTTCTTTTTTCTGAACTTCTTTGGCAAAGTGCTAAGCTGGAAGCTGAAAGGCGAACAGGCCCTAAGAAGTACCAACCTGAACTACACGATCATCCGCCCCGGACGACTTATAGACCAGAGACACGCTCCCGAAAAGCTGGTGTTTTATCAGGACGACAAGATTCACAAGCAGGCCAGGATCAGCCGGGAAGAACTGGCTGAGATTGTGCTGTCCTGTATAGGAAAACCGGAGGTTGAACGCATCACTTTCGAGACTTTCGGTAACCCAAAGGCTGTTGCCAAGCCCATACACATACGTCTTGACCATATGATTGGTGACAAAAACAGGAATGCTTACAACCATGTGGGTTGATTTGAGGATGAGTTGATATGATGATGGGATAAGATAATGTGGGGATGGTTTGATGTTGGGATGGGTTGAGGGTATGATGAGATGATGGGGGTGATATATGATGAGATAGAAACATGATCATTGTTGGTTAGATTTGGTTCTGGGCTGTTCGTAGCTTATTGCCAGATAGCAGACAGCTTGTGATACTACGCTAATTTTTGCTAATAAAACTGGAAGAGATCAGGTTTTTTACTGTTAAAATCAAGGAAGCGCGACAACGATACGTTGCTGATGCTGAAGCCGATCAACTGTGCACCTTCGGGTACGATAGGATAAAAACTCAGTCGCACCTGGAAGGTCTTGAAGGCCAGGTTTTCGTTTCTGATGCGGGCACCAATACCGTATCCCTGGTAGGGATTGTTAGAAAACACGCTTTCCCGTGATTGTGATATCCATCCAATATCTGCAAAAGCAAACAAGGCAAAGCGGAAACCATAGAGATTGAATGGGGTATAAGCCACCGATTCCAGGTTGAGGGTTAGCCGTTCGTTGCCAAACAGATCCCTACTTCTGAGACCACGGATGCCGTTCTCGTTTCGGATACTCAGGTATTCGTTCTGAAAATTGATAGTCTGGGTACGGTTGATACCTGTGGTATAGTTGGCAGTTACAAAAAAGCGAAGCTTCGTGCGTTTTTTGTGAATAAGGTAGCTAAAAGACCTTACGCCTACCTGTAGCAGACCTTCCTCCATATTGCCATGCCGCCAGAAACCGCCCAACTCCGACAAAAATGACAGATAACCCCACTGGTTCAGGAACCGTCCTGACGAATAGCTTAGCCCGTTGTAGAAGCGGTTGTAGTATTCGCCCAGCTGAGGCCCGGCGGTAAATTCCAGTAAGTAGCCAATTGGAATATCCTCTGTTCTACCATAGGCATAGACCAGTTCTTCGGTAGTATAATATCTTTTGGAAAAGCCCACCTTGCCCAGCATCAGTTTGTAGTTATGGTACGCTGTATTGGAGTCGGCTGTGATAGCCGGACGCATATCAAAATTTGTCTGGCTGTAGCGGAGTGCCAGCGTGAACCGTGCACGGTTGTTCTGGTCTCTTTCGCCTGCCACAAAACTGCGGGCCAGCCAGTAATCTTGGTACCAATAGCTATATGGCATCAGAAGTAGAAAGTCTTTGTTGGTTAGTGTATCAAATACAGTATAGTCTATATCAGGCGCATACGTAGTTCTTTGGTTGTAGCTAACCTCAATACCGCCAGCATATTTGATGGATGGGACTACAAACGCTCTGTTTAACTGAAACCTATAGATATGCTCAAAATTGGTATTCTGATAATCCAGGTTTGCCTCTACAAAACTGCCACGTATGTTGGGTAGCTGGTAAGACCCTCTGTATCCAAGAGGTTGAGGAAATCGGGGGTCTATCAGTATCTCATTTTGTAAGGCGTTGCTGGTGCCCATGATGTTGTTGTCGTTGATATGTACATTGGCCCGTGAGAGTCCGCGGGGCGACAACGAGCCGGTGACAGACAGGAGATCCTGGGTGAGCACCAGCAAGTCTACCGTATCGCTGTCGTTGGGGCGGGGCTGTACGAGCACGCGGGCATCACGGATAAAAGGCAGCGCACGCAGCACACGCTCGTTATCCAGTATTTTGTACCGGTCGATGATGTCACCTTCCTCCAGTAGCAGATTGTGCAGGATCACCCGGTTGCGGGTATCCATATGCACATCGTTGATAAAGCGTATCAGGCGGTTGTCGGCCTGTACGGTGGTATCGGTTACACTCCCTCCGAACACATCTATCTTTTTCATGCTGATATTGCCTACGATCATTCCGTCGTATGCTTTTGGAATATGAGCCATGGTATCTTGTGGAACCACTTTGGTATGAGGGGTAGAAATATCGAAGACTAAGTTGAAAATCTCCCTGGTAAATCTGCGCTTTTCCAGTTTTCTTTTGATATACTGGTAAAAACCACGTTCTCTCTCCTGGGCTTCCTGTGGATTAGAGATTTCTTCCGGCTCGGTTATGATTGTATCTCTTACATAAATAACCGTGTCTTTTCTGGTAAAGATCAGGCTATCTTCTGTGACGATATAGCTGTTTTTATCAACAACTACCGTATCTACTATTATTTCCATTACCTTTATAGCCGTGTCTTTCTTGCTAGTAGTACGCTTATCCTGTCCATGCAAAGCAGTATTGCACAGGAAACATAACAGAAATACAGGCCGCCAGGCAACTGAATGGACGGTGTACGATATCAATCTATAGCATCCTGGCATCATAGGATAAATATGGCAAATAAAAACAGACGAGAGTAGTTGCTCATAAAAAGCCAACAAACTACCCTTGTTTAGATATAACATCAAACCGGTCATTCAAAAATTTGCTTAGCTGGTACTAATCAGCATACAATACGTTGACGGCGATGCAGGTTATAAAAATATGACAGATCACCTCTAATATAGCAAATATTAGGGGAAATTTCTATATATTTTTTAGCAGCGTTAGGGGCTCTATAATTAATATATCAACAGTCTATCCTGTTTGCTTTATAAAATATTTGCTACGCTTTTGCGCACAGAATTTGCCGAATGAAGAGACAGATAGGAAATGCAAGTTAACACTGATGCCGGACAGCATCTGCATGAATAACCTGGAAGATATAAAGTTGGATATGAAAGACGAAGCTTCCTAAGCGAAGATCCGGATGATCCATATCAACAGGGAGGATACGGATGCCGAAAACAGGAAACCGCAGACCGGGCAGCGGTCTGCGATTGTCTTTCCTACGTTTTGCGTTTAAACGCTTCCATTGACTTTGGTTTCTGCGGAAGAGGCTTTCTTTTTAGCCGATTTAGCCATTTTTTTAAGATTGTCCTTGTTGGTGGTATCATCAAAATAGTGGCTGATCTTGTTTCTAAGGCTATCGCCTGACTCTGGCGTGAGGAGCAGCGCACCGATAGCTCCCATCAGCGCACCGCTGATAAAGCCGATAACCATCTTTACTTTGGCAGCTTCTGCTGCTTGCTCCTTCTTTTTTACCAGAAAGTTTTGGCGAGATGCTCTGTCTTTTATTGCCTTGTTGGCTGTGAGAATAGCACTGGTCATGAAACCGGCTATCTTCATGGCTTCTACATTGACTAGCTGTTCTGCTTTTTTGACTTTCTTTTTCTTAAAAAGATTGAAATCTTTATTTGATGGACTCATAGTGTATCAGTTAAAAAATTGGGCATCGAATTACTGCTATTTTCTGTCATAGAATGGATTAAATGTAAAGATGTTTTAAAGACTATCAAAAGTAATGTCCATAATATTTATCACTTAAACTGGTAGATGATACCTACATCCATGCCAAACAAAAATGGCCGACTACTAATGAATGCGCTTTCCTTTGTCATGTCTGTGATAGAAAAACTATATTCAGGAGCTATCTTGATCAGATAATTGCCGATCACGTTATAGTTGATCCCCCCGCTGATCACGCCACTATAGAACACATTGCGGTAAATACTTTCTGCTCCTGCCTGTACGTTCAGTGTGCTCAACGCGCCCTTTGTATCACTAATGCGGTTGTTCAGGAAGAAATTTGCCGCCACGCCCGAACTCAAAAACAATTGTAGCTTATCAAAGAACACATGATACCCTACCTGTAGCGGTACGGTGAGCAGTTCAAAGGAGCTGGTCAGCGTGGTTCTGTCTGTATAACTGATGCTCTGGTCACTGCTGATGTTGCTGATGTTGGATATGGTGACAGGGTACCTTTCTCCGGAGGTAAGGCTGTTGAGGCCCAGGTTGGAAGAAGTAGCGGTATTGAACCTACCATAATCCAGTCCGCTTTGCACAGACAGATGCCTGGTAAGCTGCACGCCCATGTCCATACCATACGAAAATGAAGCTTTTGGCGTGTTTTCAGCATAGGCAACCCTTTCCGGCGCAGCGTAGAGTGCATTATTTCTGCCGGAGAGAGCGTTATAATCGTACACTCCACTTTCTAGTAAATTGGGTGAAGCATCCGCATTGGCCTGCCCAGACGAAGAAACAGACTGAAAGTTAGGATCAAAGTAGCCACCGGAAACATCCAGTCCGGCAAAAAACACCGGCTTGTCTTTTTCTGCTTTCGGTATCACGATAGCATATGGGTTGGGTACTTTGTACATAAGATCGTCTCTGTCAGAAAGCGCGAAAGCACCTGGCATAGCGTGCCATCTCTCGCTATTAACAGCAGGCAATGCATGGTGCGCTCTGGCTGCATCAGTAATAGGGTTGCTGCTTTTTGTAGCTGGCAGGTACGAGTTTGTTGCCCACCCTGCATCTCCCTCCGGTTGGCGGGCGGCCGTCTGCCTCATAGCGGTACTGGCTTTATTATCTGCATGGGCAGATGCCTTGCCAGGGTGCTGTGCTTTTTTCGGTGCTCCGAAGTTATCTGCCAGAGTTTCACCAGCATACATTTGGCTTGCTGCTGGCTCCTGTGCCTGTCTGCTATCTATATTGCTATCGGCAGATGCGCTGGTGCTGGCAGAGGCATCCGTATCCTGGGGCTTTTGCAGTGCTTCGTCTTGTGTTGTATGTGGTTGATCGCTCCTTGACAGTTGCTGAGATGTGTCCTGATGATCGTGTAAAACCATCCAAACACTCAAGGCTGCCAAGCAAAGCAGACACGCAGCTGCTATGGCGCGGTAGAAGACAAATCTTTTTTTGTAAGCTCCGGACTCCTGCCGGGTAAGCGCAGTGTCAATCTTATCCCAAACATCTTTTGACGGAGACATTTCTGCCTGCTCAAATGGTTTTTTCCATTGATTTTCGTAATCCGAATATGGCTGATACTGGTTATCCATGTTTCATCTCCCCTTTTTCAGTAATCATTTCTTTAAGCAACGACCTTGCCCTGGCATATTGAGATTTGGAAGTGCCTTCGTTAATGTGAAGCATTTCAGCGATCTCTCTGTGTTTGTAACCTTCAATAGCATATAGGTTGAAGATAGTCTGGCACCCCTGCGGTAGCGATTGCAGCAGGCTAAGTAATTCTTTGAAGTTATATTTGCTGATTTCCACATCTTCGGCACCTACGTGCTGCACTTCTTCAATATCATAGTGTGGATAAAGGTAAACACCCTTGCGGTAGTAGTTTAGTGCGGTGTTGATGACAATCCGCTTGATCCAAAAACCCAGCGACGATTCCTGTCTGAAGTGCTCAATGTGGTTAAAAACTTTGATAAAAGCCTCCTGTAAAATATCCTGTGCATCGTCTTTACTTTTGCTATAGCGCATGCAGACCACAAGCATCTGGCTGGCAAATTGCTCATACAGTTGCCGTTGCATCGTTCGGTCTCCTTTGATACAGCCGGAAATCAGTGCTTTATCATCATGCATGTAGTAAAATTATTCCAGAGGGTTTAAGCCTTGTATTTCATCGTATGCTATGACACAGCGGCAAAACAGATGGTTGCAAAGGCTATTATTTTTTCTTCTTACAACCATTGAGCAACCTTGTGTGTCGTATAGGTCATCATGCACAATGATAATTAAGAAAGCAAACAAGCCGGTACATTTGGGCCGGTTTTGTTTTTATGGTCGGACAACAGTGTTTTTGAGGAAAATTACAAAAAATTGCTGCATAAAAGTTGCTTTTATTTATGCAAACGGGTACTTTTTCTGCATAATTACAAAACGCCTTACCAGCTTTTACGCCTTCAAGACTCAATGGTGTTTCACTTCGCCCAAGATCAATTCCAAAAATGATGCATCCCGATACAACTAACAAAAGATTATTGTTAGATACCTCACCAACCATTGCCCTGATCAAACGCTGTAGCAAAATTGATATACGATTACTTTGTATGACACTGATAGTCCTACTATCTTTTCCTATGCGTGGATCAAGCCAGGCACAGCCTGACCGTTCACCAAATATCATCCTGATTCTGGCAGATGACCAGGGCTGGGGAGATTTGAGTTTGCAGGGTAATACCAACCTGCATACGCCTCATATAAATAACCTGGCTAAAGAAGGTGCTCAATTTCAGTATTTTTATGTGAGTCCGGTCTGCTCTCCTACCCGCGCCGAACTGCTCACCGGCCGGTACCACCCCCGTATGGGCGTGTATAGCACCTCGGCTGGTGGTGAACGCATCAACCTGGATGAAACCACCATAGCAGATGTCTTTAAATTGGCAGGCTATGCCACGGCTGCTTTTGGCAAGTGGCACAGCGGTATGCAGTATCCTTATCACCCCAACGGCAGGGGGTTTGACGAATTTTACGGATTCTGCTCCGGCCATTGGGGCAACTACTTCAGTCCTATGCTGGAGCACAACGGGCAGCTGGTACAAGGAGAGGGCTTTATCGTTAATGACCTTACCAACCGGGCCATGACGTATATGGATCAAAACCAGAAAAAGCCTTTCTTTCTTTATATGGCCTATAACACGCCGCACTCTCCCATGCAGGTGCCTGACGATTGGTGGAACAAATTCAAAGACAAAGACCTTAAGATGCGCCATCAGAATGCCGAAGAGGAAGAAGATATTGAGTTTACCAAAGCAGCACTGGCACTGAGCGAAAATATTGACTGGAACGTAGGCAGGCTCACAAAGAAGCTTGAAGACCTCCATCTGGAAGAAAATACCATTGTCATTTACATGAGCGATAACGGGCCTAACAGCTGGCGCTGGAATGGGGGAATGAAAGGCAGAAAAGGTTCTACAGATGAAGGTGGTGTCCGCTCGCCTTTTGTTATACGCTGGCCAGGAAATATCCAGGCAGGAAAAGAAATCGGGCAAATAGCCGGAGCCATCGACCTGCTTCCCACCCTCACTGACATGGCGGGCATCAAGGCTTCTACACATTATACTTTGGATGGTGTCAGCCTGAAACCGCTGCTCCTGCAAGAAGACAGCACGTGGAAAGACCGGCTGATTTTTAGCTATTGGAATGGAAAGACGAGTGTGCGCAGCCAGCAATACCGACTGGATACAGATCGGCACCTTTACGATATGGTACGCGATCCGGGTCAGCAGCATGATGTTGCCTCACAACAGCCCAAGGTGGCTAAGCAAATGGCAAAAGCGATGAACCGCTGGAACAAAGAGGTGGCTTCTCAACTCAACAAAGAGGACAAACGCACTTTTCCGTTAGGACATCCTGATTTTGCCTATACCCAGCTTCCTGCCCGCGATGGTGTTGCGCACGGACAAATCAAACGTTCCAACCAGTATCCTAACTGCTCTTTCTTTACGCACTGGACAAGCATAGATGATGAGATCACCTGGGATGTGGACGTGGTGGCTGATGGTGATTTTGAGGTTGTACTATACTATACCTGCCCGAAAAAAGATATTGGCTCCACCTTTGAGCTGGCATTAGGAGAGAGCAGGATCACCAGTCAGATCACCGAAGCGCACGATCCTCCGCTGCAAGGCATGGAACATGATAAAGTAAAGCGCATTGAGTCTTATGTGAAAGACTTTAAGCCCCTGAAACTGGGTACGATGCACTTAAAAAAAGGAAGCGGTCAGCTCAGGCTGAAAGCTTTAGACATTCCTGGTGAACAGGTCATGGACTTTAGATTGATGATGTTCACCAGAGTAGATTAGTGGCTTTTTAAAAAATTTACTTTCCAGTTCAGTTCCCGAAGAAAAGATAGCTCCAGCCGCTACAAGGATTGTACAATTCATAAAGTGCCTCACCGTTGCCTAGCACATATGTAGCTCCATTTTGGGTTAATAAATCAAGATAGACATCAAATGCAGCTTCACGTTCAGGAGAAACGGCATCTCCATAGGATATATAGCTTTCAGCAAAAGTAAGTTGAAGTTGATTGTCAACAAACGTAGGCATAAACCTGCGTGTCTCAACAACATCATTCCCATTTTCATCTCGCGCAGTAAATCCTATTTCCATGATGGAATCTGAACGGTTAACCAATATAGTAGACTGAATGCCTGGAATATCCGCTTTGAGTTGTTCAGCAGCTGAAATGCCGTTGAGACTGACATCTCCTTGAGAAACACCACCAAAATATAAATGAAAGTCGCCTTTAGGCACCATTGCCGCCGGGTCGAGCAAGGTAGATTCCAGGCTTGCCTGTGTACCGCGCACACTTACGTCATATTGTTTTGCCGCTTTGGGTTGTCCGCACAGATTAATAACACCGTCGGTCAGGGTATTAAATTTGATGCCGGGAATGGTTATCGGGTTTCCCAGAAAGCTGCCTTCCAACGGGTTATCAAATATCATAGAATCACCCTGGATGGCGTAAGGCGTAGAAAAATTTAGCAGTCGCCCGTTTGCCAGGCCGTCTTTGGGTGCTGCGTAGGTAAAGTTGATCGTGCGCTGAAAGTTATCCAGCGACAGGTAGAATGCCAGGTCTTTGTCAGCATAGCTTAGCTTATATACCGAAAGAGCCGACGGAAGATTGTCTGATAGCGTGTTGAGGTTCTTCACCAGTTGTGTGCCCAGCAAATTTTCGCTGCCAGCACTGGCAGGCTGAAATATTAGCAGGGTCGGCGAGGTTACATCCGACTTGCTGCTGAACACCAGGGCATCGTTGGTGTTGTTGACGAAGTTAAACTCAAACTCACCGCCATAGGTAGCACGGTCTTGCTCAAAGAGGTAGCTGAAAAAGGAATACGATTCCAGGATAAGCTCCAGCCCCAGCGAGTTGTCTATCCGGTAAGTGATGGTCTGGTTGTAAAATGCTCCGTCATTGTCTCCAAAATCGGTGCGGATATTGACATTGCTTTCTTCATCAAAGGTAAGTAATATGTTGAAGGCACCGGACTCCCGCACCGGCCGATATTTCACAACCCACCCGTTAGGTGCGCTAACGAGTTGCTGCCGCAAAGAGTCGACAGCGACTGCCACACGCTCATCCGCAGTTTTTTCAAATACCCGTTCTTCCTCCTTGTTACAGGACGCTAAGATTAGTACGATAGCTAATATTCCTAAAATTCTATTCATAGTTATTCGTATTTCTGCTGAACCAGTGCTCTTACCTCAAGCAAATCTACGCCTGT
This sequence comes from Cyclobacteriaceae bacterium, assembly GCA_958296015.1. GTDB lineage: Bacteria > Bacteroidota > Bacteroidia > Cytophagales > Cyclobacteriaceae > JAJNNC01. Next base: position 45,727 of record CATQIH010000018.1, on the reverse strand, counting down.
ATACTGCTTATAGTGCTTCAGAATAGCAGTTACTTTTTCCTGAATCAATGCCCTTCCTACGTTGCGTTCTACACAAGCCTGGTCGGTGCAATCCGGTTCCTGGTTAATATATTTCTCATAAAAGTCGGGCACATACAGCAGGTGAGCTACCACTTCTGCAAAGTCTTCGTTGAATGAGCTGGTAGCATATGGCGACACAAACCCCCGGCGAAGTGCTTCATCGTCTGATAAGCTGTACCACGAACCGGCAGAGGTATAGCCCTGCGGAGAAATCTGCTGAAAGTTAGGGGGCAGGTTATAGCGCTGATGTACGATGTGGGCAAACTCATGGTAGATCGTTCCCAGTTGCAGAAACAACCACTCCTGGTCGCTTTCATCAATCCTGTTGACCCTGGTGAGGGTAATACGCGCACCGGCATCGGCTGTGCCCAGAATCTCGGTACCATCTGAATTGTAGATAGAAGAGCCGACAAAGATAATCTCGGCAGGCACATGGGTTTTGAAGAACGCTTCTCCATTGGGCACATTGATGAACGGCCCAGCCCAGTAAGAAAGCAGAAAGTCGAGCATAGGCTGCACCACTTCCCGGCTGGGCGGGGCCACCCTTTTGGTAGGGTCTACATACCGGTCTACGTACTTATAGCGCACAGCCACTCCATACTGGTCTATAAAGTTTTTCTGTATGTACTGATCTATCGTATCGGCAGGAGGTTCCACCACACGCTGGTCTATATCGATCACCTCCTCCTGATAGCAGGCAGAGAGTGAGAGTGTACAGATTAATAGTAAGAGTATTTTTTTCATAGTCGATTGTCGTTGAGACGCCATGCATGGCGTCTGTACTGTATATCTATCTATCATCAAGGGTTAGGGTCAAGGTCTCCGATGTCTTGGGCTGCTTGTGGTATTTGTAGTACTTTTCTTTTATCATCCTGGCTTAGCTGTACCTGCGAACCATCTGATAAGATATGGGTCACAGGCAAGTCAAACCGCTTAATGTCAAACCATCTCAGTCCTTCGTGGATGAACTCCTTCTGACGCTCCGAAAGCATCTGAATAAACAACGCAGCGCGACCATCTTCAGGGAAACGCCCTCCATAGTATGTGGTGATTCTTTCAATAGTCAATGGCTCGTTTCCTGTGTAACGCTTCTCAGCCAGCAGTTGCAAATCTGCCAGCATGTCATCTTCCCGCCCTAAGTAGAACAAGGCTTCTGCTCTGTTGAGCAGCACCTCTTCGCCCCGAAAAGCCAGTGCAATGGTATAGTAATTACCCACATTAGAGGTCAGGCTGGTGCGTTCGAACAGGTATTCAAACTTGGTGGCTGACAGCCCGTTATCGCCTCGCACATAGGCCGGATTACTCCGCTGGTCTTCACCTCCTACAGGGTTAGTATTGTTGAACAAGCCATTGTAGATCGCTGCATCAGGCCAGTAGCCTACGTTGACCGGGAAAGTAGTTACCTGGCGGATCAATAATATATTACTAGGGTCGCTGGGTGAAGTGTATAACCGGATGTAGTCTTGGTCATTGACTCTTTCCTGCTTCAGCGCAGCAATATCTTTGACGAAAGTACCAGGACTGTTGCCCAGCAGCTGACTGCTGTAGTCAATGCATTTTTCGTATTCTCTTTTGTACAGATAGAAACGGGATGCGAAAGCCAGGGCAGCATTTTTAGTGAAGTGATACTTGCCGGAGTTGCTATAGTAGGCATCGCTCACCATCGATAATCCTGCCAGCATATCTTCTTCTATCTTATCGTACGTTCTTCTTACCGACAGCCGCTCATACTGTTTGATAAACTCCGTTTCGGGTTCTTCCACGTAGGGTATACCTTTGTCTTTGGCCGCTGTGGAAGCATCATAGTCTTCGCCAAACAGGTTGACCAGCATAAAATGCCCGTACGCTCGTGTCAGCAGGGCTTCCCCTTTTACGGCTCTTCTGCGGGCTTCGTCTCCGGGCAGCTCGTCTACCACGGCCAGCACCTCGTTGGCATGGGCAATGGCACTGTAGGTTTCATTCCAGAAGTAAGCAGGCGTATCCTGGTTGTCGGGGCCACGGGTGATTTCCTCCCACCGATAGGCCATGTTGTGCTCCGGTAGCTTCTGGGTGCCCAGTGTGTAGGTGACCATATCGCTCATCCATTCTGTAAAGGTATAGGCACCTTGCGAGTAAGCATTGGTTAGTAGCTGGGCAGACTTCTCCAGTGTATTCAGTTCTACCCTGTTGTCGGGGTTTTCCTCCAGGTAGTCGTTGCAGGCTGCCAGCAGCAGGAGCATGAACAACAGGCTATATATTTTTGTGGAAGTTGCTTTGTGCATCATATATATATGGTACTAAAATCCAATATTGAGTGAAACAGTGACTTGCCTGGGCTGCGGCAGCGCCACCCCGCCGGAAGAGAAGAACTCAGGGTCCTGCCCGTTGAGCTTTCTGTCTGCATAGATCAGCCACAGGTTCTGCCCTTCTACTGTGAGCGTAGCATTGTTGATCTTTGCTCTTTCCAGCAACGAGGGCGGTAGGTTGTAGCTCAGTCTCACCGTCTTCAGGCGCACATACCCGCCATCAGCTACGCGCACCGTGCTTCTGTTGTAGAGATCGTACGCGTAGGTAATGTTTGTATTCTCTTCGGTGTATACCCTGGTAATCTGCTGATCCAGAATGACGGGTATGTTGGTATACTGCTCGTCGCCGGGCACTTCCCACCGGTCTTTAAAGCTTTTGGAGAACGAGCCAAAGTCTGTGTAGGCTGAGTTGAAGGCATCGTTGAGCCTGATCTTGTAATCAAACTTATAAGATAGCAGCACGTTGAGCGTAAAGTTTTTGTAAGTCACGATGTTGGTCAGTCCACCTGCGCCCCTGGGTTCGGAAGGGCCTTCATATTTGAGTGTCTGCAACAGGCTGTCGCGCTGCTGAATGTCGTAATAGAACACCGTCTCACCATTGGCATCATAGAAGGTGGGAATGCCCCGGGTGTTCAGCCCGGCAAATTTGGTAGAGTAGATAGCCCGACGTGGGCCACCTTCCACCGGCGCGCCTTCCGGCTTGATGGCATCGGCAATGATGGGGTTGAAATCCAGCCGTGTGATACGGTCTTTGGTATAGCCAATGTTGAAGCTGGTGGTCCACGATAGGTTCTTCGAGTAATAGTTGAGTGTGTTGATAGAAAACTCAAAGCCTTTGGATGTCATATCAGCATAGTTGCCATACTTATAGCCTGCCCCGCCTACCCCGCTGGTCTGTATCAGGCCAATCAGGTCGAAGGAATTGCGCTGATAGACATCTATTGTACCGGTAATTTTATCTTTCAACAGGCCATAGTCTACGCCTACGTTGAGTTCTTTGAGCTTTTCCCAGGTGAGGTCACGGTTTTCCAGGTCATCAATATACAAGAACGACTCCGTATCAGTAGGCCGCAGGGTGACATCCGACCGCAGGTTGAGCAGCGCGCTCACGTCTGGCCCCAGGTTGGCCGAAAGCCCGTAAGTGCCGCGCAGTTTCAGGAAGGTAAACACAGAGGGTAGCCTGAAGAGCGTCTCCCGGTCTATGTTCCAGGCACCGCTCACGTTCCAGGTAGGCAGGTAACGTGCTGCACGGCTTTTGCCCAGCCGGTTAGAACCATCATAGCGCACGGTGCCGTTGACTACGTATTTGTCATTGTAGGCGTAGCCACCATTCAGAAAGAAACCGGCAAAGCGTTCCCTGTCTTCGGCAAGCTCATAAAAGCTAACGCCCTGCCGGTTGAGAAACCTGATGATATCGGGATCGGTATTGACTACGCCCCCGCTTTCGTACACCACACCGATACCGTCGGCACTGCGGCTGGAGCGGTCGGTGTACTTGATTTCCTGACCGGCCAGCACATTTACCTCATGCACCCGGCTAAAGGTTGTGGACCAGTTCAGGCTGTTTCTCACATAAAAGTTCTTCAGGCTGCTTTCATCCAGGTAGTTAAACCCGCCTTCGGGCAACACCACCTTGGGCAATGAGCCAGGGTCGTTAGGGTCTTGAAACAGCAGTGGGTTCGACTCCTGGATATACTGTGTGCTGTTGGCCCGGTAGGCTTCCGCCTGGTTGGCATTTTCGTGGATGATGTGCTCACGGTTGGTAGACGCATAACGCCCTTGCAGCGTGCTTCTCAGAGATAACCCATCGGTAAGCTTCAGGTTCAGGTCGGCCTGTGCGGAAATGTCGGCCACCTTCACGTTGATATGGTTGAGCGAAAGCTCTTTCAGGATATTGAAGTCTGCATAGTTTCTTCTGAAATACTCCAGGTTGCCTGCACTGTCGTACGCCCGGATAGAGCGGCTGGTATTGAGCGCATAGCTCAGCGGGTTGATGTCAAAGTCGCGCTTATACCGCCCGGTGATGGGGTCAAAGTCGCGGTCGGTGGTGCCGGGGAGTTGCTGCTGGCGGTAGCTGGCCGTGAGTTTGGTATCCAGCGAGAACCTGTCGGACAGGAAGAAGCTGTTTTTGGCCGTACCGGCATAGCGTTGCACGCCGTCGGCTACCGTCTGGCCGTTGTCGTTGAGGTAGCTGATAGAGTAGTAGCTGTTGTAGTTTTCGTTGCCCGAGGTAAAGCTCAGCGAATGCTGCTGCTGCAAGGAGAAATCTTTGAACAGCACATCAAACCAATCGGTGTTGGCAGTTTCGTACTGGTGCAGAAAGTTTTCGTTCAGCGTACCGTTTACGCCCCAGGGAATCTGGTGTTCGGAGATAAGGGCAAACATTTTACCCAATGAGCCATAGTTTTTGGCCTTCACAGAGGTGCCAATATCTACCAGTCCTTTCTCATACATTTCGCGGTAGATAGACATTTCGTCGGCGGAGTTGAGAATATCAAACTGCCGATAGCTGGGCCGCAGGTGGAAAGAGGCATTGCCGGAATAGTTGATCCGCAGCCCGCCGCTCTTTCCTTTTTTGGTAGTGATCACGATCACGCCGTTTTTGGCACGGGTGCCGTAGAGGGCAGTGGCAGAAGCATCTTTGAGCACCTGAAACGAAGCAATATCATCAGGATTGATACCGGCAATAGAAGAGGCCAGTACGGTGTTGGGGTTGCCCGTCACAATATCATCGGCACTCACGTTGGTGAGGTCTTCCAGAATAACGCCATCCACCACCCAGAGCGGCTGGTTATCGCCATTGATGGAGGTATTACCCCGGATACGGATTCTGGGTGCCGTACCAAAAGTACCTGATATATTGTCTACCGACACGCCGGCCACTTGCCCCTCCAGCATACGGCTGGCATCGACCATACCCGGGCTTTTGATGTCTTCCATTTTCACCAGGTTGGCCGCACCGGTAAACAGCTTGCGTTCTACCTCCTGAAACCCTGTGACCACCACCTCCTGCAATTCCTGCACATCCTCTCTCAGGCTGATGTCCATACTGGTGCTGCCAGCCAGCCCCACTTCCAGCGGCACATATCCGATGAAGGAAAAGATCAGCGTGTCGTTGGGGTTGGGCACTGTAAGGCGGTATTCGCCATAGGCACTGGAGATGGTACCCTGCGTAGTACCTTTCAGCGTTACGTTCACTCCGGGCAGCGGGGTATCGTCTCTGGCATCCGTTACGGTGCCCGATATGGCGGTTTGCTGTGCATGAGCATCCAGGCAATGTAAGGAGATCAATAACAATGCAAAGCGTAAAACTTTATTCATAGGTTCATTTAGGTGTAAGGTATGCTCTTCTGTCCAAGACAGTTGTTACCCGATACAATATATGAAAGTTTAGCTTTGCAAGAAATTATCAGGCTTTGTTTTAGCATAAATAAGTATTATCATAATATAAGAGTTATGCAGACTATACTTCAATACCTGTGGCTTGTGCGGGGTACCCTGTGCCGCCGTGGCTGGTCTTCACAAGCCGCCATGCCCGTAGCATTCCATACCGGATAGCGACTACCGATCTTCCACAAGCTGCTAAAGGTCTGTGAAGACACAGACCTTGGGTAGGGTCGGCCCGTGCCGCCGTGGCTGGTCTCCACAAGCCGCCATGCCCGTAGCATTCCATACCGGATGGCGACTACCGATCTTCCACAAGCTGCTAAAGGTCTGTGAAGACACAGACCTTGGGTAGGGTCGGCCCGTGCCGCCCGCGGCCGGTCTTCACAAGCCGCCATGCCCGTAGCATTCCATACCGGATGGCGACTACCGATCTTCCACAAGCTGCTAAAGGTCTGTGAAGACACATGCCTTGGGTAGGGTCGGCCCGTGCCGCCGTGGCTGGTCTCCACAAGCCGCCATGCCCGTAGCATTCCATACCGGATGGCGACTACCGATCTTCCACAAGCTGCTAAAGGTCTGTGAAGACACAGACCTTGGGTAGGGTCGGCCCGTGCCGCCGCGGCTGGTCTTCACAAGCCGCCAAAGGTCTGTGTCCCCACAGACCTTGGGTAGAGATCGCAGTACCATATAGGTGTGTTGAACGCCATATACTGTCAATAGTAGCTGCTCTACGTACGTGCGTAGAGCATTCCTTGCGTTTGTAGGGGTGTGCAAACCACGTGCGTAGGGCATCCCTTACACTTGTAGGGGTGTGCAAACCACGTACGTTGGACATTCCTTACACTTGTAGGGGTGTGCAAACCACGTGCGTAGGGCATCCCTTACACTTGTAGGGGTGTGCAAACCACGTGCGTAGGGCATCCCTTACACTTGTAGGGGTATGCAAACCACGTGTGTAGGGCATCCCTTACACTTGTAGGGGCGTGCAAACCACGTGTGTAGGGCATCCCTTACACTTGTAGGGGCGTGCAAACCACGTACATTGGGCATCCCTTACACCTTTGGCAGTGCATTTTGAAGGATTATTAGCGGTTTCCTATCATAGTTATTGTGTGGTATACACCGGCAGCTACCGCCGGAAAGGTGATTCTTAGGAAAGATGATCAGTCGTGTAAGGAATAAGGTTAGATATAGGATAAATTTATTATATCTGTTATCTTGTGCCGCGAATGCTCTATCTATCTTATGATCCTGGACGCTAACGAACACTAACGAACATCTATCCTTATTTAAGTACGCATACACATGGCAAGTATTTCAACCAAAACAGAACCATCTTCGGGCACTACCTACGACAGCAGCAAGAACTATACGGCACCGCTAATCACTGTCACCCTGTTGTTTTTTATGTGGGGTTTCATCACCTGCATGAACGATATCCTGATTCCTAAGCTCCAGACGGTGTTTACACTCCAGCACTGGCAGGCTATGCTCATACAGACAGCCTTCTTTGGTGCTTATTTTATCATCTCGCTGGTCTATTTCATATTTTCCATCACCAAAGGCGACCCGATCATGAAGATAGGCTACAAGAACGGGATCATCATCGGGCTGATCGTAGCAGCGGTAGGCTGTGTGCTTTTCTATCCGGCTGCCGGGCTGCACAGCTACGGGTTCTTTCTGACTGCCTTGTTTGTGCTGGCCTCGGGCATCACCGTGCTGCAAATTGCCGCCAATCCCTATGTGGCTATTCTGGGCCCACCCGAAAGCTCATCCAGCCGTATGAACATGACCCAGGCACTCAATTCGCTGGGCACCACCATTGCTCCTGTGATTGGGGGCTATCTGATCTTTGAAGAAGCTACCGGCATAGCTGCCGCACCTACTGCCGACTCGGTGAAGATTCCATACCTGGGGCTGGCCGGTGCTTTGCTGCTCATTGCAGGGATCATCCGCATATCACACCTGCCCAACGTAACTGGTGAAAGCAAAATTGTGGCCGATGCCGGGGCACTCCGCTACAGGCATTTGGTGCTGGGCATTGCCTGTATCTTTGCGTATGTGGGGGGTGAAGTGACCATCGGCAGTTCGCTGATCGGCTTTCTGAAGCTACCCAACATTGCCGGTTTTGATGCCACACAGGCAGGTTATTACCTTGCCTTCTACTGGGGTGGTGCGATGATCGGGCGGTTTTTTGGTGCGGTGGCACTGGCACAGTTCAAAAACAATAGGTACAAATACCTGATCATGGCACTGATCACCCTGGTTGCTTTTCTGGCAGTATATGGCATTTATGACCTGGATCTGGCACTAACCACGCTGGGCATCATCGTGCTCAATATTGCAGTGTTTATGCTGGGCAGGTTTATTCCTCACCGAACGCTGGGCCTGTTTGCCACCACGGTAATCATCCTGCTGGCCCTCACGATCTTCACCCAGGGGCACCTTGCCATGTGGTCGGTAATTGCCATCGGGCTGTTCAACTCTATCATGTTCCCTACCATCTTCGACCTGGCCATCAAAGGGCTAGGAGAACATACCGGGCAGGGTTCTTCGTTGCTGGTGATGGCCATTGTAGGCGGAGCCATCATTCCTCCCCTACAGGGAGCCATCGCTGATATTACAGGCAATCTACAGCTTTCTTTTATCGTACCGATGATATGCTACGTCTATGTTGCCTTTTACGGGTTTAAAGGCTACCAACAGAAAATGAGGAGCTAAAATTGCTTAATATGACATAGATGGAAAACACGACCATAACACCTACCTCACCGAAAAGACAGGTACAGAAGACCGTCTTTCCGATCCTTTTTACCATCAGCTTTGCCCACCTGCTCAACGACATGATGCAGTCGGTGATACCTGCGGTGTACCCATTGATCAAGAACAATTACCAGCTCACCTTCACACAGATCGGGCTGATCACGCTGACATTTCAGCTAACGGCCTCACTGCTGCAACCTGTAGTAGGCTTTTACACTGACAAAACGCCCCGCCCGTACTCCTTGCCAATAGGCATGAGCTTTACACTGGCAGGGCTGGTGCTACTGTCACAGGCTTCAGACTATGGGCATATTCTGGTGGCAGTGGCATTGGTGGGTATGGGTTCGTCGGTGTTTCACCCGGAGTCTTCCAGGGTGGCTTACCTGGCTTCAGGCGGCAGGCGCGGGCTGGCACAGTCTATCTTCCAGATAGGCGGCAATGCCGGAGGGGCCACGGGTCCTTTGCTCGCTGCGCTCGTTGTGGTTCCCTACGGGCAGCACAACATCATCTGGTTTGGTCTGGCGGCGGTGCTGGCCATGATTGCCTTGTCGCGGGTGGCTCATTGGTATAAGCACCACCTGCACCAGAAGATGAGCAAGGGTAAAACGCAGGAGCACGATGTACACCCGGTATTATCTCGCGGCAAGGTCAATACTTCCATTGCTATTTTGCTCGCCCTGATCTTCTCCAAATACTTCTACATGGCCAGCATCACCAGCTACCTCACGTTCTATCTGATCGATAAGTTTGGCGTATCGGTGCAGCAGTCGCAGATATACCTGTTCATCTTTCTGGCATCGGTCGCCGCAGGCACGTTGATTGGTGGTCCGTTGGGTGATCGTTTTGGCAGAAAGTATGTCATCTGGGCTTCTATCCTGGGCGTAGCTCCCTTCACGCTGCTGCTTCCGTATGTAGACCTGTTTTGGACCGGTGCTTTATCGGTGGTGATCGGCATCATCATCTCTTCGGCCTTTCCGGCTATTCTGGTGTATGCGCAGGAACTGGTGCCCGGCAAGGTAGGCATGATCTCCGGTTTGTTCTTTGGCTTTGCTTTTGGGATGGGCGGCCTGGGTTCTGCCTTGTTGGGCAAGCTGGCAGACTATACCAGCATCACCTATGTCTTCCACCTATGCGCCTTCCTGCCTTTGCTGGGCATCATTGCCGGGTGGTTGCCTAATGTGGAAAGAGAGGATGGTTAGGGTTTTGCTATCCGGTAGTTGATATAATCTTGCTTTGTTCCGGACATTATAGCAGCACTCCTTCCTTTTGAACCTTTTGGAACAAAGGTGTAATGGCGTACTTAGTTTCCCATTCCTGCTTAGAGAATACAAAGGTAGAAATAGCTTCACCTGTTTCCAGGGCTACATCAAACAGTAGGTTACGGTACGCCTTTTCAGTATCTGTATCTACATGAGGTGTCTCCAGGATTATCAAAATGTCCCAATCGGAGTGCCTGTTTTCCTGTCCGCGTGCCCGAGAGCCAAAAAGTATCACCTCAGCCTTTGGGTTCTGCTTTTAAATAGCTGATTTGATAAGTGCGAGGATATGTTGATGTTCTGTAATCATGGGTTGAATATAAGGAATTCTTGAACAACATGGTTTATTTGGAAGCATTGGTTTGTCCAGCGGACCTTCTAGCGGCATTAGAAATGCCCTTAAAGGTGAAGAGCGCATTTATCAATGCGCTCTAGCAGGTTTGAACATAGGGAATTCTCAAACTATATCATCTATTGGAAGACCTGGAACGAATAATATGATCATCTGTGATCACAAATTTATAGTTCCGGACAGTTATACTTTTGCTACTGGTATTGCCCGTAACAACTCATATGTGAGCTGTACTTTATCTATCATAATGATATTTGCAGCTATAAATTAATATCTCATTGTTGGCAATCTGATATACCAGTCTATGTTCACGATCTATGCGCCTGGACCAAAATCCTGAAAGTTCGTATTTTAAAGGTTCTGGCTTTCCTCTACCCTCGAAAGGAGTCCTATGAATGTCTTTGATCAGGTCATTTATCTTCTTCAATACCTTTTTATCTTCGGTTAACCAAGAGGTATAATCTTCCCAGGCATTTTTTGAGAAAGTAATATTCATCAGTCCTCAATCAATCCTTTCTTCACTGTTTTGCCATCTTTCATCTGTTGGATTGACTCAAAAAGCCGCTCAGTATTTTTTTTAGAGCTTAAAAGGTGCACTGTCTCCATAAGGGAATTGTATTCGTCTAATGAAATAACCACTGCCCCATTGCCAGAACCCCTTTTAATAATGAGCGTTTCCTGATTCTGCTCAACATCATCCAGATATTTTTTAAGATGAATCCTGAATTCTGTGTAATTAGCTGCAATCATAATAGTAAATGATAAATGATGTACTAATGTAAGTACGTTTACAATAACCTAAAAGTTCTGGCATTCTTTCTACATGTAGCCCGACATTCTGTGCATTAAATAGTTAAAAATCAAAGCTGCGGGTGGGGGCGTTGATTCTGATGCCTGCGGATACTATGCGGTTTTTGTTGGCTGCGGCATCTGCGTGCTGCTGGCTTCTTGCTGTGTAGCGCATATCAATGAACATGTTTTGCCAGACCTGCCAAGAGGCTGAAAAGTCTGTGAATAGCAGGTTTGTTTTGATGCCCTGCTCGAGCACATTGTCATAGTCCTGCTCGCGGGTGCGGTTATCCAGCAGGATGTTGTTGCCCCAGTTGGTAGAGTCTGTGTCTGTGCCGTAGCTGGTGCTACGTCATGCGCTCTAGCGGGATTCTCCAAGCCATGTAATCTATTTGGAAGGTTTGGAATGAATAATATGGTCTTCTGTAATGATAATGAAAATAGTTCTTTTTAAGTATATCATATTTTATATCTAGCTATTAAGAAGTAGTCAGCAACAATCATATTGAAAGGAACACTTAGCCAAATACTTAGTACATAGGCATGGTCGAAGCTATAGCCGAGCAATCCAAACAATATCTGATAGAAAAGCCGAAAGGTAACAACAACCATGGTGAAAGCATAGCTGCGAATAAACCATTTCCGATGGTTGCATATATCTTTTTGCGTTACGGCGTGTATGGCCAGCAGGGTGCTGCCCAACCATCCCATGTTTGTGATGTAAAAACCTATGATGCCTGGCGTACTCACCGAGGCAAACCAGCAAAGATACAAGCCCGCTATGCTGCTGACCAGAATAGCGCAGGCGTAACTCATGCCTAACCAACGATGGAAGGATGGATAGCGGCTACGGAAAGAGGGAAAAAATTGCCCGCCACCTGATACTATTCCTATAGCACCACCCACAATATGGAATCTAAAAAAAGTGCTCCAGACTTGGTCATGAGCCAGCGTGCCTTTTCTGGATATAAAGTTTGTAGCACGGGGAAGGAAACTATCGACTTTAGGCAAAAAGCCGGTTAAATAGTGAACGACATACAAAGCCATCAAAATGGCTGTCGTAAAGAGCAAAAATGCTCCCAACGATATACGCTCGTTTTTCTTGGATAACATCATACTGCGAAAGTTTTATTAAAGCTCTGAGCCAGCGCGTTAGTGTGTGGCCAACGACTGTCTTCTAAATGATAAGCATTGGTGGATACTCTCGCAGATTTTGTAACCACAGATTGATATCAGCACAGAAATAAATTATCCGTGGTGCGTTTTTCTGTTTAGTTTACAGGAAAGTCAAGCCAATTTTTCTGTTCAATCCTTGCTCAAAAATTCGGATTAATGTTGAGAGTTGAATATTCCCTTTTCCATTTTCAAGTTTAGAGATATAACGCTACTTTGTTACTTGGCTTTTTACTTAAGTGTTTAGGGATTGACAAGGATAAACAAACAACTACAAACCATTAAAAATCAAAGCTGCGGGTGGGGGCGTTGATTCTGATGCCTGCGGATACTATGCGGTTTTTGTTGGCTGTGGCATCGGCGTACTGCTGGCTTCTTGCTGTGTAGCGCATATCAATGAACATGTTTTGCCAAACCTGCCAGGAGGCTGAAAGGTCTGTGAGAAGCAGGTTTGCTTTGGTGCCTTGTCCCAGTACATTGTCGTAGTCCTGCTCGCGGATGCGGTTGTCTAGCAGAATATTGTGGCCCCAGTTGGTGGAGTCTGTGTCTGCGCCGTAGCTGGCATGGATAGCTTTGGCAGTCAGGGTCAGGCGTTTGATAGGCTGATAGCGGACAATAGCCAGTGCTTCTTTGAAGTTGGCACCCAGCGGATGTGCCAATGCCTGCTCGTAATGCGTGTAGCTGCGGTACAGGTCTTCGTGCGCATAAGTGTAAGGCCGCACGCGGTTGTATTCCAGTTGCAGGTCCAGGTTATGGATGCGCAGCACATCTACGTACTTCATACCAGCCTGCAAGGCATACTTGTTGCCCCACCAGCCCCGATTCGACCGTATCTCATGCATCACAAACTCATCAATAATGGCCTGTCCGTATAGTGACACGTGGTGCCAAAGCAGCCATTTAAAGTCCATACCCAGCAATGCATTACCACTGCTGCCGCCCTGCTGCTCCACTGCCCGGTAAAAGATGATGGGGTTCAGGTAGTCTGCATCAAAGCGTTGAGAAGCATCGCCATGTACGATACTTTCATACACACCAACATTAAGCTTATCCGTCACGTTGATGCCCAGGCGGTGGAAAGTGAAGTACTTGGCAGGAAAAGGCACGGTACCATATAATCCTGTTGGATTACCAATAACATCGGCTGTCATCTTCGCGAAGATGTTGGTATAGTTGAGCCTCCACACCTTGGTATTGATCTTAAAGAAAAGGTAGTTGTTGGCGAAGTCAGACAATACCAGCGAGCGGTAGCCATTGCCAATGAAGTGCTTTCCATGACCCAGTTGCAGTCCGATATGCCGGGTAGCCTGAAAGCTGATGTGTCCTCTGGCTGTCAGGAAGTCTACGCCGTTGCCGTTGTATTGCTTCCAGAAGCCTTCCTGTGGCACGGTGAGTGTGCGCCTGACATAGGCATCTACGTAAGTGGGCAGCAGCATCTGGTTTTCGCCGATGTAGGTGTAGAAACCTACTTTCTTGTCGATCATCCCTTCCACCTGTATGCCCCGGGTGTTGAGATAATTGAGACCATTGCCCATATCCTGTCCTGCCTGTAGGTTGAGTACCGGGCTGACAGATAGTTGCAGCCCATCGGTTGCTACAGTCAGAAAATCCCGTGCATATTGGTAAAAGTACCGAAGCGCGGGTGTTCTTGGCTGGCGCAGACTTTCGTTTGTCCAGGGCCAGTTGTCTTCTGCCAGATACCGGAGGTTGAAGCGGTCGGCAGCAGAGGCAGAAGCAAGCTGTAGGGTGTCCAGAAATTGCCCGATCGCCTGTCGCTGATAGGGTTTGACGTTGGTATCAAAGGTAGGCGACAGTTGTCCGTTACGGATCTCATACCGGTCGATCAGGTGATAGTAGTCGGGATTGAGGGGCGCGTTGCTACTTTGGGCAGTGACGATGTTTGCAAGTAGGGTACAAAAAGAGATAAGAAGTAAAACAGAGGTAAACTTGTTGTTCATATACTTTTTAAAAAACACAGATAACAAAGAACAAAACTCAAATAATATACCAGGCTCAAACACGAACCAAGTTGATGATATATGGGCTACTTAGATTTTTTGCGAATAGAAATGTCCTTTCCTCTAAATCATATGTGGGTTTCGAGTTTGGCATGTTGCTGTTGAAATTTATTGGTAGTTTGTTGTTTGTAATTTGCTATTTGTTGAGCGTAAATGCATGGCTTCTTTACTACTCATACTTTTCTTTAGATCATAAGCGTAAAAGCGTAGGATGAAAAGGCCAGCCATGTAGAAGGGAAACATGGGGATTTTGTAGCGTACCAGTGAGCCAAAGTTGTAGGTAGAGATGCCCACTGAAAAGCTGAAGGCGATGGCAAACACCAGACAAAAGATCACGATGGGCCGTGCCAACATGTTTTTGAACAGTTGCCCGATGCCCGATTGATAGATGACCAGTAACGTAAGCCACAGTGCAGCCAGGCTTTCCAGTGCTGAAAGCAGCATCACCGGGTTGCGGACTTCCCACAGGTAGGGCCTGAAAAGCGTGACGTTGACTGCCAGCGGAAATTTGCGCAGCATACCTGCCAGGCTGTAATCGTAATCGTCGCCCAGCGTATAGACCGAGCCGCCTTGTGTTTCACCCACATAGGTAAGGTAACGCGCGGTGATCTCGGCTGTTTGCGCCATATTATCCAGCGAATAACGGGTATTGTCTTCTCCTACTTTGAGCATGGCACAATAGCCCAGCACACAGGCGATGGCGATGACAAAGGGAGCGATAACTACACGCAGTAGTTTTGAAGGCACCTTTTCTATATTGGAAAGAAACACCCATAGGATAGCCGCAGGCAGAAAACACAGTACGATGTATATTTTGATGGCGTAGATGGTATACAAAGACAAAAAAAGCATCGCCGTGGCTACGAGCAACCCTTTTTTCTCAAAGAACAGACGCACAATGGCCCAAGTAGCCCACCCGAGTGCTCCCAGGGTAACGGTATCTTTCAGTACGCCCGAACCCCAGAAGAACACCGAAGGAATAAAGAGCGTAGCCAGAGCAAACTCTTTGTACAAGGTAGGAAAGAACTTGTTAAAAGAACGGTACAATGCCCACACGCCACTGTAGCTGATGGCTGCAAACAGCACTGCCGTGGCTGAGTAGGTGTGCAGGGTAAGCAGCCCGAGCACCGCACATATTTTGATAATGAAAAACTCCGTAGGCGAACGAAACCAATAAATACGGCTGGCATATTCCATAATCTCCAGCGTATACTTGCCATCAGCCCACAGTAGTTTCCATCCAATCAACGGAGAATCTGCAAAAGCATCCACTACAATACCGCTCTGCTGAAAATAGTTGAACGTGTCGCCCCCAGGTGTGCCGCCACCATAATAAAACTGGTAGACGAACCCTACAGCCATAGCTCCGATTACTTTAGCGGTGAGGCCCGGTATAAAGTACCGGCGCGTCAGGGTATTGGCCACCAGCGGGCGCACCTGGTAGGCTACCAGGTAAACGATCAGAAGCCAGATTGGCGTAATCAGTAAGTCTTTGATACCCATAATATATATGCTAAGCCATGAAGCAGCAGCAAATTAGGGGTATTTCAGGTACAGGCCAGTGCGTAATGTGCTACGACCTTACCTGTATCTTACGTGACTCAAAAATTAATAGGCTTGTTCTGATAAAAGTCTAATCTCTTCAGGTTAAAGACATACTGGTACTTAGCGCGTATCAGATCGGACTCTGCGGAATTGAGTTGGTTTTTGGCCTGGTTGTAGATTAATGCATCCACGCCACCAGCCTGATAGCGGATTTCCGTATTCTTGAAAGCCTCCTGTAAAGAAGTCACCTGACGAACACTAGCGGTATAGCTTTTGGCTGCCGATTTGGCATCCAGGTACGCTTGTTCTATGGTCTGCCGTAGCTGCATCCGCTGGTTAATCAGGTTGAGTTGAGCGTTATCCAGTCCTACTTTCGCGTTGGCTACATTGCCGCGTACCTGCCAGTTGTTGAAGATAGGAATATTCAGACTAAGCCCAACGTACCGACGCAGGTTGAAATCCAACTGGTTCAGGTAAGTATTGTCTCTGAACTCATTAGGAATTTGTGTAGTTACAAACACGGGTAAATTATCGCCTCCCTGTGGGGTTTTCACAAAATAACTAGACGGAATTTCCCTTTCTGTATACGTTGTATTAGCAGCAGGAATTCTGGAGGGTGCTACACTGGAATAGCTGGAGCTTAGGCCAGCATCGAGCGACAGAGAAGGATACAGATCTGCACGTGCCACGGATATATCATATTCGGCACTGCGAATCTGTAGTTCGGCACTGCGGATGTTGGGCATATTTAGAGCTTGCTGATAAACGGCTTTGGCAGAAAGAGGTATATCGGTATCCTCTGGCGCATCTACTTCTGGAATGACTACTTCCAGCGACTGCTCATAAGGCAACTGTAGTACCTGCTTGAGTTGCAAATAGGCCAGTGCCAGGTTATTCTCCGCATTAACTACCGCCGTCTCATCACCGGCTACTTCTGCTTCCAACTGAAGTGCATCTGCATTGGGCAGGCTACCGGCAGCCACCAGTTTGCGGGTACGGTTGAGTTGCAGTTCGCGGGTGCGCAGTTGTATGCGGGTGGTAGCCAGTAGCTCTCTGTTGAAAAGTATTTGCGTATAAAAATCTATCACCTGTAGAGTCATATCATTTTTTGTAGCTTCCACATCTTGCTCGCTTGCCTGCACGTTGTTTTGGTTTCTTTTGATGGTGTTCAGCCTTCTGAAACTGTTGAACAGCATCAGGCTGGCTGAAGCACCTAGACTTTGCTGGCGCACCGGCTGGGTTTCATATTCATTGGTAAACTGGTTGATGGTACGCCCCACGTTGTAAAAAGCATTGGATGACAGGTTGATGGAAGGCAGCAGATTGGCTTTAGCCTGCCTGAGTGCTACTTCATCCGAGCGCAGCGTTAGCCTACTTTGCTGTATGTTGATATTGTTTTTGATGGCATAGTCTACACACTCCTGAAGAGAAAACTTCAGAGGTGCGCTACTGCTGGTAGCTTCGGTGTCTTGGGCAAACAGAGGTTGCAGGCTAAAGGCAAACGACAAGATCAGTGATAACAGGTAAGGTTTCATAGCTGGCAGGTAATATCTTTATGACAGATTTGTAGCATTATTGGATAAAAATACCAAACTACAAAATACAAATCTTAAATAATAACCAATGGCTAAAATTTAAAACCAAAAACCAATGATCGTATGCTTTGTATGAATTTGGAATCCAGACATTCAGCTGCCGCTCATGAGTGCCTGGCCAGTCGATCCATGAATGCATTGCGGTACACTTCGCCAATGGGTATTTCAAATTGTTCTATAAACACCTTTCGCTTCTGTACCAGGCGAATCCTTTCAAAATCAATAATATAACTACGGTGTACGCGGATGAATTTGCCGGGAAGTGTATCTTCCAACGTTTTCATGCTCATCAGAGCTATGACGGTTTTGCCGGTCGTATGTATCTTCACATAATCTTTCAGCCCTTCGATGTAGGTAATTTCATCAAACCTCACCTTCACCGTATCATAACCTGATTTGACAAACATATACTCTTTGTCATCAGCCACTTCACTTTGGCGGCCCGGTGTGTTCAGATTGAATTGCTGGTAAGCTTTGTTGGCAGCTTTAAGAAAACGCTCGAAGGTAAAAGGTTTCAGCAGATAGTCTATAGCATCCAGGTTGAATCCTTCTAATGCATAATCTGTATAAGCCGTCGTAAAAATCACTTTGGGCTTGGTTTCCAGGCTTTTCAGAAACTGCACGCCCGATACCTGGGGCATCTGAATATCCAGGAAGAGCAGGTGTATTTCCTGTTGATGTAGTATTTCTATGGCCTGCATGGCACTGGTACACCCTTTTTCTAGCTGTAGAAATGGTACGCGGGAGATAAAGTCCTCAAGAATATCAAGGGCTAGGGGTTCATCATCAATGGTCAGGCATTTGATCATGGCATCAGGTCTAAGGTGAGCGATGCACTAAATGTATTTATGTCCTGCTGAATTTCCAACTGATGCCGGTTCGGATACAACAGGCCCAGGCGTTTTTTGATATTATTCAAGCCAATGCCCGAATGTTTATCTTTCACATGTTCACTCTGGCTAACGGTGTTCACCACATGAAACAGCAACTGGCTGCGGGTCACTTTGAGGTCAATATCAATACAACTGGTATCCTGAAAAACGTCTCCATGCTTGAAAGCATTTTCCACAAACGGCTCGAGCAGCATAGGCTCTATCATTTTTGTGGCTATATCACCTGTTGTTTCAAAACTGATGTGGGTTTGCCGGTTGATACGCAGCTTTTGCAAGTCGATGTAGTTATACAGGTGCTCTACTTCTTTGCTCAGGCTGATCTGCGGGGCACTGGATTCATACAGCATGTAGCGCATCATCTCCGACAGCTTGACAATGGCTTTGGGTGCATCCTCAGATTTTTTGATGGCCAGCGAATAGATGCTATTCAGGTTGTTAAACAGTGAGTGTGGATTAATCTGCGATTTGAGCAGTGCCAGTTCGGAGATTGTTTTTTCATTCTCCATCTCATTTTTCAACCGTTCGTTTCTGAACCATTCCTGCGTCATCTTTAGTCCACCACTCACAGCAAGCACCAGCAGTGTATTCATAAACGCCTGTTGCGTGACAATGCCCGGAAACCAGTTTTTGCTATAGTAAAACTCCTGATTGAGCAGTATCTGAATGCCATGATAGGTATAAACGATCAGCAGGATAGCTCCGACGATCGTCAGCACATAGGCAATCACCTTTTTCTGCGCCAGCAGCTTCGGGATAAACAGAAAAGTATTGGCATAAAAAAGCACCACCAACGGTGGCATGTACAGCGCGTAGCGCAACGTGGAGGCAGGGTCATCCAGCGATAGGTTAAATACCATCACCATGATAGCACTGAACAGTATCCAGCCCAGGGTGTGCAGTAATATCAACCGGTTGGTCTTCTGAAAATTTGACAACATATATGTGTATATTAGCCTAACCTATAAAGGTATAGACTATTCCGGTAGGGCTTTGCAAAAATAGACAGGCTCATACAAACGATCTACAAAATGTACAAATACTTCGCTCAACGAGCAACCTATGTAAAGCACGTGCAAGGATAATAATTTCCGCTATTTCTCAAGTCAAAAGTATGCTGCTTTATCTTATACCTGTTCTTTTATGTTTATCTGCTACGTGATATTTGTATATACGGCCTGCACATCGTCGTCGTCTTCGATCTTGTCCAGCATCTTTTCTATTTCTGCCATTTCTTCTTCGGAGTACTCCACTGGCGAAGTGGCAATGCGTTGCAGCGTAGCCTTTTCAATCTCTACGCCTTTGTCTTCAAAAGCCTGCGATAAAGTACCAAAGTTGGTATAGTCGGCATAAGCATACACCATGTTATCTTCGTCTTCCACAATCTCTTCCAGGCCGGCATCGATCAGCTCCAGTTCCAGTTCTTCCACATCCAGCCCTTCGGGCTTATTGAATTCAAAAACGGCCTTGCGCGAAAACATGAACTCCAGCGAGCCGGTAGGCACTATTCCACCGCCTGCTTTGTTGAAATAAGATTTTACGTTGGCCACCGTACGGGTCGAATTATCGGTAGCACATTCTACCACCACCAGCACACCGTGCGGACCTTTTCCTTCGTATGTCAGTTCCGACATTTCGTCGGCATCTTTGCCACTGGCCCGTTTGATGGCTGCCTCAATATTATCTTTCGGCATGTTCTCCGCCTTGGCATTTTGTATAGCTACGCGGAGCCGGGCGTTCATGGCCGGATCGGTGCCGCCTTCTTTGGCTGCAAAAGTGATGGACTTAGCCAACTTAGGAAAAACTTTAGACATTTTGTCCCAACGCTTTTCTTTGGCTGCTCTGCGGTATTCAAACGCTCTTCCCATAAATTATGAATATTGTCAGTGAATGATGTTTTTCTGCCTCAAAAATATCAACAGTATTTGTTAAATACCTGCTGAACGGAAGAAAAAGTTCATGTTTATTCAGACAATCTCATGTAAAAATAGGGATACGCACCTACAAAATAATGGATAATACGATCAGGAGCACCAAAACTGCCAACATGGCCAGGCAAAGACAGGGTTTATATCTTCTGAAGTACTTTCATGGAGAGAATCCGGGCCAAAATCCCAGTTATCAAGGATAAAACCTTTGTCTGTCTCGTAATGTGTTTCTTTTCCGATGATCTCGAGGTTGGGGATGTTAGTTTTCATGAGGTAAAAAGTTAGGTTGAACTTATCTGTCACAATATCAGTATTTATTGATACAATTTCAACAAAAGCAAGTAAAAATATTCAATTTTATTACATAATTTTTTTAATTCATATTTAGTGTAAAACGATTTTTCTAAGCCTATATATAATTATAAGTGAGGCAATCTGATAAAATAGTTAGAAAAATACCATCAGATAGTCCAGGTCACATCAACTTTTTGCCAAATTATCTGAATATAAGCGAATATTCATACCTTTGTACTATGAAAATTGTGATCATCAACGGACCCAACCTCAACCTTCTGGGGGTGCGCGAACCTGGCATCTACGGCTCGGAGAGTTTCAGCAGTTTTTTTGACAAGCTTCAACAGACATATCCTCAGGTAGACTTCACCTTTTTCCAGTCCAACCACGAGGGTGCACTGGTGGATAAAATCCAGGAAACAGGATTCGAGTACGATGGTATCATTTTGAATGCCGCAGCTTATACACACACCTCAGTGGCCATTGCCGATGCGGTGGCTGCTATTAAGGCACCCGTTGTAGAAGTGCACATCTCAAATGTATATGCCCGCGAAGATTTTCGTCACCATAGCTACATCAGCAAAAATGCAGCAGGCGTGATGGCAGGTTTCGGCCTTCATGGCTACCGCATGGCCGTAGATTATCTCCTGTATAGAAGTTAGGTTTTGGATACTAAGTATTGGGGTTAGAAATGCTAACTGAAAAGCCCCAAAACCCAAGTCCCAACCCCTAAAACCCAAAGCCCAAACCAATGATTTCTTTTTATCCCGGTCCATCCAAAGTATATCCTAAAATTCCGCAGTACGTGCAGGATGCGTACGATCAGGATGTGTTGAGTATTAATCATCGTAGTGCTGCATTTGTGGAAATATCCAAACGCACCACCCAACTCATGCAGCAACGCCTGCAGGTGCCCGACGACTATATGGTCTTCTTTGCTTCTTCGGCTACGGAGTGCTGGGAGATCATCAGCCAGTCGCTGGTGAGGCAACATTCCTACCATATATACAATGGTGCTTTTGGAGCCAAATGGTTATCGTACGCGCAAAAACTACAGCCTGATGCCACTGGCTTCCAATTTGACCGGGAAACGGCCCTTGATCCTTTGCAGCTCGTTTTGCCACAGACCACCGAACTGATGGCTGTGACCCATAACGAGACATCCAATGGCACGGCTCTTAGTCTACAGATACTACAGCAACTCAGGCAGCAGTTTCCTGATACGCTTATTGCCGTAGATGTCACTTCTTCTATGGCTGGCGTGGCTCTTGACTTTGCGCAGGCAGATGTGTGGTATGCTTCGGTGCAGAAATGCTTTGGCCTGCCGGCAGGAATGGCCGTGCTGATCTGCTCACCCCACGCTATCGCACGTGCCAAAGACATACAGGAAAACAGGCATTACAACAGCTTGCCTGCTATGATAGAGCAGATGCAGCAGTGGCAAACTACGTATACGCCCAACGTTATGAGCATCTACTTGCTGATGCGTACCCTGGAAAACCGTCCGATGATTGAGCAGACCGAACAGGTGATACAGCAACGTCAGCAGGCATGGACAGCCTTTGTTGATACTCTTCCCTACCTGTCGCTGCTGATCAGAAATGAAGAGGTGCGTTCGCAAACGGTGATTGCCCTGGAGGCAGAACCAGACATCATCAACCAGGTGAGGCAGGCGGCTTTAGAAGCAGGTATCGTACTGGGCAACGGCTATGGTGACTTAAAACCTTCTACGTTGCGTATCGCCAATTTTCCGGCCATCACAGACGATGAAATAGCCTTACTGATGTCTTTGCTGACTTCATTTTTGCCAGCGTAAAAACTGCGTAAAGGCGAATTACAAATGTACTTTTTAATCGCTCATAAAGTTTCAATCTTGTCAATGGCTGTGTAACTTGCGCACATTTGCACCAGTATGCTTAGTTTCAAAGAAATATTTTCTGCAACCCTCATCCTGTTCTCCGTCATTGATATAATCGGAAGTATTCCTGTCATCATTGATCTCAGAAAAAGAGCGGGCACCATACATTCCGGTAAGGCTACCTTCGCTGCCAGTGTAATCGTGATTGGCTTTCTCTTCCCGGGCGATTCTGTTCTGGCAATGTTCGGACTGGATGTGGCATCGTTTGCCATTGCCGGAGTGTTGGTGATGTTCTTTATTGGCATGGAAATGGTTTTGGGCATAGAAATTTTCAAAAATCAATTTACATGATGATCATAATGTACACGGATGGCGCATCGAGGGGCAATCCAGGGCGGGGAGGATATGGTACGGTCTTGCTGTATAAGAATCACCGCAAGGAGTTGTCTGCCGGATTCAGAAAAACTACCAATAACCGCATGGAGCTAATGGCGGTCATTGTTGGCCTGGAAGCCATTAAAAAGCCAGGAATGCATATCAAGGTTTTTTCAGATTCAAAGTATGTGGTAGATGCTGTAAGCCGCGGTTGGATCTGGACCTGGGAACGGAAAAAGTTTAAAGACAAAAAGAATGTAGACCTCTGGCAGCGTTTTATTGAGCTATACAAACAGCATACCATAGAGTTTAGCTGGATCAAGGGGCACTCCGGCATTCTGGAAAACGAACGCTGTGATGAGCTTGCCGTCAGCCAGGCCGATGGTCATCACCTGATGATCGATGAAGGGTATGAAAATGAATACGACTAAAACATAATATATAATAGTACGTTTTAAAAACTGTTCATTATTTTTGGTAATTATATCTAATTTTTTAAATCTTTCGCATTATGAGAGAAGAAGATGAAATCCACATAAACAACATCATTAGTTGCATCAGCGAAATCGAAGGCTATGTAGAAGGCATAAGCTATGATGAATTTGTTCGCGAAGAAGAGGTCAGGCAATCGGTAGCCAGTAACTTACAGGAGATAGGCGAAGCCGCCGGTCTGCTATCGGATGATTTTGTCAGCCAGTTCACCGACATTGACTACAGAGTGTTGGAGTCGCTGAAAAGAGCCAAGTTTGACGAAGGGCTGGAAATAGATCACCATGCCATCTGGAGTATCATCAACGAAGACCTTCCTATTTTTCGTGATACGCTGTCTACTGCTTCCGAGCAGATAGATTTTGATGACGAGGATGATGAGCTTTCAGGAGATTTTGAGGAAGACGATAACTATGCACGCAAAACTTATCGCAGCAAAAAGTTTGACGATGATCTTGATTCGGATGAGGATGTCAGCTTCGATGATAATGACGATCTCGATGACGACGACGACAGGGTTTAGATTTTGGGGATTGGGTACTTATTGAAAGACACTGAAAATCCTTTAAACAAAAAAAGCCTCAATTGATATATTCAGTTGAGGCTTTTTTCATTATTTCCTAACACAGGCTACAGACCAATGCCATAGTATTGCACTTCGTTGGGCTGATCAGGATAAATTCCCTGTACCAGTACACCGCCGCCTTCGCTTTTAAGAACATCAGAAAGGTCGTCCAGTGATTTCACCTTTTTGTTGGCAACGCCTGTGATGATAAACCCGGAACGAATGCCCTGCTGTTTGAATTTGCCGGGATAAGTACGGGTTACCTGTACCCCACCATCAATGTTAAGCTTAGCAGCTTCATCTTTAGGCACTTCCTGAAACTCTGCGCCCAACTCGTCAAATGTAGTGCTTCTTTCTTTGGAAGTGATGGCAGTAGCACCGTCACGAGCTTTGAGCGTCATGTCAAAAGACAATTCTTTACCCGCTCTGTCAACAGTTACCTCTACTTTATCGCCAGGGCTTTTGCTGCCTACATATGCCAGCAGATCAGCATTTTTGTAGATAGTTACCTCATCTACTTTGACAATCACATCTCCTCTTTTAATGCCTGCGGCTTTGGCAGAACCACCTTCTGTGAGGCTATCTACCAGCACACCCCGGTTCACATCCAGGTTACGCTGCTTAGCAAGCCCGGCACTTACATCTATAATACTCACACCCAGGAAGCCGCGTTGTACCTTGCCATATTCTTTTAGGTCGCTGATCACTTTTTTAACGATGTTGGAAGGCACCGCAAAAGCATAGCCTGAATAAGCACCTGTCTGGCTGGCAATGGCTGTATTAATGCCTACCAGATCGCCATTGAGGTTAACAAGTGCCCCACCGCTGTTGCCAGGGTTAACAGCCGCATCAGTTTGAATAAACGATTCAATAGAGGTTCTATCCTCATTATTGAGGATACCAATATTACGTCCTAATGCGCTGATAATACCCGCCGTAACGGTAGAGTTGAGCACACCCAGCGGATTACCGGCTGCCATCACCCATTGCCCTACTTTGAGGTCGTTGGAATTGGCTATTGGAATAGAAGGTAGATTTTTTTCATTAACTTTAATCAGAGCAATATCTGTGGTTGGGTCTGTACCGATCACCTCTGCACGGTACACTCTGTTGTCAGTCAGCAGCACGTCCAGTTCGTCGGCATCTGCCACCACGTGATTGTTGGTAACAATGTAACCATCTGAGCTGATAATCACACCTGAACCCATGCCTACTCTGGGGCCTTGCTGTGGACTACCTCTGAACTGATCACCGAAGAAGTCTCTGAAAAACTCAGGAATTTGCTGGTTACCCCGGCTGCCCTGGTTGCTGGCTACAGCTTCCTGGGTATTGGTGATATGCACTACTGCGGGTATTACCTTTTCGGCAGCCTGTGAGAAGTCAAACGGTGCTTCCGGCGCAGCATTTCCCGAAGGATAATAGCTTGCCTGAAAAGCGGGAGAGACAGCCTCAGCCTGTACGGTTTTTAACTGATCTCCAAAGATAAAATGGTAGGCAGCGATAGAAATTATGCTTGCAATTACAGCGGCTACCATTGCTGTAATAAAATGATTGTTTTTCATTATTGTTGGGTTTATAAACGTAACATTTATTTAAAATTAGTCCGCAGATCAACACAGCCTGCTGTTTGTTTAAACTGTTTCTGTTTTGTACAGGTTTGGTTTTTTTCAGATTTTCTAAACCATCTGACGTTTATTTTAACAGAACACTTGCTTTTCTAAAACATTCAACTAAAGGATGGCCTTTATACGGTATACAGACATCATAACAGACAATCTGTTATGTATATTACACAACGCATCAAAAAATAGTTTAATTTGTTTATGATATGTTGTGTACAGTTTGTTATCTCAACCTGAATCGGACATCCTGCTTTGCCCAACACCCAAATCCTAACCCTTAAAACCCAATACTCATGAACAATTTTGATGCAGTGGTTATTGGCTCTGGTCCCAATGGCTATGCTGCGGCCATCGCCATGCAGCAGCAAGGGCTTTCAGTATTGATACTGGAGGCAGAACAGGAAACCGGGGGCGGCACGCGTTCGGCAGCACTCACTCTGCCAGGCTTTGTACACGACCTGGGTTCCACTATTCATCCTCTTGGCGCAGGTTCTCCTTTTCTGAGTACGCTACCTTTGGATCGGTTTGGACTGGAATGGGTGTACCCTACTCACGCTCTGGCACATCCGCTTGACAATGGCGAGGCTGTACTGCTCAAAAGATCGGTGGCTGAGACAGCACAGCAGTTTGGCAAAGATGCCGGTGCTTACCAAAGGCTGATGCAGCCGGTAGTAGACCACTGGGATGATATTGCACCCGATTTCCTGGGACCTCTGCCCTGGCCCAAACACCCGGTTCAGCTGGCGCAGTTTGGTTTACGGGCACTTCAGTCTGCTGAAGGGTTGGCGTATCGCACTTTTGAAGAAGCCGCTACACGGGCTTTCATAGCGGGTTTGGCTGCGCATGTGATGCTGCCGCTCAACAGCCTGGCATCTTCTGCCATCGCCCTGGTGCTGGGGGCATTAGGGCACCGCATTGGCTGGCCTTTTCCCAAAGGCGGAGCACAGGCCATTACCCGCTCGATGGATGGCTACTTCAAGTCACTGGGTGGTAGGGTAGAAACCGGCAGAAGGGTACAATCTATGGCCGATATTCCAACATGCAAGGCCATGCTCTTTGATATCACCCCGAAGCAGTTGCTCAACATCAAGGGCTTGTCTTTCAGCACTTTGTATCGCAAACAGCTGGAGCACTACCAATACGGACAGGGAATTTTTAAGATAGACTGGGCACTGGATAGCCCTATTCCTTTCAGCAATCCGGCCTGTGGCACGGCTGCTACCATGCACCTGGGTGGTACGCTCGAAGAGATTGCCTTGTCGGAGCGACTGGTCTGGCAGAAAAAGCACCCTGAAAAACCATATGTGTTGCTAGTGCAGCAAACGCAGTTTGATAGCAGCCGTGCCCCTGAAGGCAAACACACGGCCTGGGCCTACTGCCATGTGCCTCGCTACTCTCAGATAGATATGACAGCCGCTATTGAGCAACAGGTAGAGCGGTTTGCACCGGGTTTTAGTGATACCATCTTGGCGCGACATACCATGCACGCCGTGCAGGTGGAGCAGTTTAATGCCAATTATATCGGGGGAGACATCAACGGTGGGGCACAGACGATCTTCCAGCAGTTTACGCGACCGTCGTTCAGGCTCAAACCTTACCGCACCTCTGTTAAAAATGTGTACATCTGCTCATCTTCCACGCCTCCGGGCGGTGGTGTGCATGGCATGTGTGGCTACCATGCAGCTCGGATAGCACTCAAAGATCATTTTTAGTTGTTCATCAGGCTAAACGCAATGTGATCGCCTTCTTTGATATTGTGTGCTGTGGTGTACCCGGCATTCACTTCTACTACATATTGAGCGTTTTTGTAGGAAGGCACTGGTTTTTGAGAAAAAGGAACTACTCCTTTGTAAATCATCACTACCTCTTTGTTTTCATTGACATAGAGAATGTCGAGCGAAAGTTTGGTGTTTTTCATCCAGAAAGAACGTGGCTTAGCATTTTCGTATATAAAAAGCATACCCAGCGAGTCTGCCATCTGTGAGCGATACATTAGTCCCTGCTCGTGCTCTGCTTCGCTTCTGGATACCTCTATGGCAATCCGCGAAAGAGTGTCGCCAGCATCCTGGTTGGTAAAATACAGCACGCCTTCTCTCTCAAACTGCGGTTCTTCTATAGCCGCTTCCTCACCGACGCTTTCAATGGTATCATCATCTTTGAGTGCCCAATAGATAATCCCGAAAATAATGGCGGCAACAACGGCAACGACCAGCAGCTTGCGGGCAGAAGATATATTGGTAATCTTATCTTCTTCAGAGGAAAAGTCATTCTTTTGATGTGTACTCATAACAGGGCGCAAAATAGTAAAAAAAGATTCTGGTTAAGGGTGCAAAATTACAAAATAGTTTTCACGCCAAATTGTTATAAGCAATTGTTAAAGTGCAGGAACAAAACATTTTTTACTACTTTTACATCAATTATATCGGAACAAAAACAAATTGAAAAAAAGCAATCTATTTTTTGCCCGGTATGACCAAGCAAAACAAGTTTGTAAAAAGAAAATTGGCAAACCACGTTTGTTTGGGTACATCTAACTATAGCAAATAGCTACATACCTATTATGAGCGAAAACGAAGAAAACACCAGTAAGAATTTCATTGAAGAAATTATAGAAGAAGACCTGAGTAAAGGCAAAAACGGCGGCGTGGTGCATACCCGTTTCCCTCCGGAACCCAACGGCTATCTGCATATTGGCCATGCGGCTTCTATCTGCCTCAACTTCGGGCTGGCAGAAGCATACAACGGCATGACCAACCTGCGCTTTGACGATACCAATCCTGTAAAAGAAAATGTAGAATATGTGGATGCCATCCGCGATGATGTGCATTGGCTGGGCTTTAGCTGGGGTGATCGTGAGTTTTACGCTTCCGACTATTTTGATAAGCTCTACGAACTGGCTGTCGCACTGATCAAAAAAGGCAAAGCTTATGTAGATGATTCTACGCTGGAAGAAATCCGCCGGATGCGCGGTGTACCTACCGAGCCAGGAGAAGAAAGCCCATACCGCAACCGCCCGGTAGAGGAAAGCCTCAACCTGTTTGAGCGCATGAAAAACGGCGAGTTTCCGGATGGCTCCCGCGTCCTGCGTGCCAAAGTTGATATGACTTCTCCCAACATGCAACTGCGCGACCCTGTGATGTACCGCATTCTGCACAAAGAGCACCACCGCACTGGCAACACATGGTTCATCTACCCCATGTACGACTGGGCACACGGCCAGAGCGATGCCATCGAAGGCATCACCCACTCCATCTGCACTCTGGAATTTGAAGTACACCGTCCACTCTACGACTGGTACCTCGACCAGATCGCCGAGATTGATCCAGGCATGGTGCAGCCCCGTCCGCGCCAGATTGAGTTTGCCCGTGTCAACCTGAGCTATACCATTACCAGCAAACGCAAGCTGCTCGAGCTGGTGGAAGAAGGCTACGTTGATGGCTGGGATGATCCGCGGCTGCCTACCATTAAGGGTATTCGCCGGAGAGGATACACGTCCAATAGTATCCGCTATTTTGCCAAGAAAGTAGGCGTTGCCAAACGCGATAAGGTAAGCGAACTGAGCCTGCTGGAATACTGCATCCGCGAAGACCTCAACAAGTCGGCTCCACGGGTGATGGGTGTGCTGGACCCCGTCAGGCTGGTCATTACCAATTACCCAGAAGATAAAACCGAGCAACTGGACATAGAAAACAATCCGGAAGACCCGGAAGCAGGCACACGCGCGGTACCATTCTCCCGGGAGTTGTATATTGAAGCGGATGATTTTATGGAAAATCCTCCTTCACCCAAAAAGTTTTTCCGCCTGGGTCCCGACCGCGAGGTAAGGCTGAAAGGTGCTTACATCATTTACTGCACCGGTTATGACAAAGACCCGAAGACCGGTAAGATCACAGAGATTCGCTGCACGTATGATACCGATAGCAAAAGTGGCGAAGATACCAGCGGCAAGAAGGTGAAGGGTACTATTCATTGGGTTTCCAAAGCAGATGCTTTGCCGGTAGAAGTAAGGATTTACGACCGGCTGTTTATAGATGCTGACCCGGCGGGGCACAAAGACGATTATAAAAAATTCCTGAACCCCAACTCGCTGCAAATTATTGAGACCGCGTATGTAGAACCCAGCCTGAAAGGTGTTAAAGCACTAGATCGGTTCCAGTTTATGCGCAAAGGCTACTACTGTGTAGACCCTGACTCTACAGAAGAAAAGCTGGTATTCAACCAGACCGTGACACTGAAAGACACCTGGGCTAAGATGCAGGATAAATGAAGGAGAACGGAGACCAGGGTAGTTTCTTACTGGGTGGTGCTCCACCGGGTGGCGCCCCACCGGGACGGAAGACATGAGTGTTTTGTTCAGTTTCCTATTTTCTAATATTCCTTTGTCCTATAGCTTATTCCTTCCGCAAGCTATCTACCGGATTTTGCCTAGCGGCTTTTAGTGTGCACCTGCTCACTGAAAGCGAAGTAATCAGTAAAGCCAGTTTATCAAATTTCTATAGAAAATGCTATGCACTTTCCCAGGCCTCTCTTGAAATACCAGCCTGTTTGAGAATTCTGATGAGCAGACTTTGAGAAATTTCCTGCTGGTGCGGATTAGGCAATGTGAGACGAAGCTTATCTTTCACCATAAACTGGTGTTTACCACCCGAAAAAGGCCCGTCAAACCCAAGTCGTTTTAGATACCGGATGAAGTCTTTTCTTTTGACAGGACCAAGGGCTGGCATCAGGCTACCTTTTTAACTTCCAACTTAATACCGTCCACAACAGGCAAGGGCAGTTGTTGGGTAAGACTAAATAATATCCAGTCTTCCAGTACGGAAGCAAGCTCATCTCTGCAACCTTCCAGGGTAAGTTCATTGGCATACACGCCTTCAAAACCAACAATTTCTCCATAAAAAGTCTGGTCTTCCAACATCTCATATTGAGCCTTGTGCATAGCGGCCTTGATATATTCTACAATCATAATAGCTGTCTTATCTTGTGAAAATAAAGATAGCACATAATCTTTTCTTACAAAAGCAAATTTACTCACTCCGCAAGCTATCCACCGGGTTCTGCCGAGCGGCTTTCAGCGTCTGCCCGCTTACCGAAAGCAAAGCAATGAGCAGTACTAACACACCGGGCAAGGCAAACAACCACCATTGTATTTCGATGCGGTAAGCAAAGCTTTGCAGCCATTCAGCGATGAAGTAATTGGCCACAGGAATGGCGATGAGCAGGGCAATCAGGATGAGCTTGATGTAATCTTTGGAGAGCAATAGCAGAACGCTGCTCACAGAGGCACCCAGCACTTTGCGGATGCCGATTTCTTTGGTGCGTGCGTTGGTACTAAATGCTGATAAACCCAGCAATCCCAGGCAAGCAATCAGCATGGCTAACAGGGCAAAGCAGGTAAAAAGCTTTCCAAATCTTTCTTCAGCCAGATACTGCGCATGATAGGCATCGTCTACAAAAAAGTAACTCATCGGTTTTCCGGGCATCCACGCTGACCAGAGGTTTTCTACCTGCCTAATCGTTGCTGAGATGTTTGCAGAAGAAATATTGAGCGTCATAAAAGTGTAGAGATTCCATCCTGGCGTGATCCGCAGGGTAAGCGGCTGTATTGCTTCTTTGAAAGAATGAAAGTGAAAATCTTTCACTACGCCTGCCACCCAACCACGACTGCCCTGCTGCTCAAACCGTTTGCCTATCACGGCTTCCGGCCTGGTGTAACCCAGGCTTCTGACAGCCGCTTCATTGATCAGCATCGCCTCAGTGGAATCAGCCATCCTGTCTTTTGAAAAGCCTCTGCCAGCAACCAGCCCTATTTGATACTGCGTCAGGAAATCATGATCCACAAAGTATACATCTGACTGAAATTCCTGTAAGGTGCTGTCAGCATTTTCAATAGCCGTCAGATACTTCCGATTGGCTCTGCCCGGAACGCTGGAAGAAAAAGTTGCACGTTGGATTCCGGGAATGGCAGTGAGCTGCTGTTTTATTGTTCCAAGGTGATCTGAAATTCTTTTGTCGTAATGAAAATCTATCACCAGCTTGTGCTGTTTATCAAACCCCAACGCATGGTTTTGCATGTAACTTAATTGCTGGTATACCACCACGGTAGCGGTCATCAGGATGATAGAGACAGAAAACTGTACGACGATCAACGATTTGCGAAGCCATCCTTTTTTAGCCACAGTAGATGTGCTACTTTGAAGACTTTGCATGGAAGGAAATCCGGATAGAAAAACAGCTGGATAGATACCAGAAAGTAAGCCAACCATACAGGTGCCTAATACCAGCCAAACCACTTCATAAAGATGTTCAAACGTATGAGTTCTGATGATCTTTCCTGATAACTGGTTGAAGGCAGGCAGCAAAAGAATACATAACACGATAGCCAATGCCAGCGCAATCAGACTAAGCAGCACGGCATCCAGCAAAAGCTGCCATAGCAGTTGCCTTCTTGTGGCTCCAAATACTTTACGCACCCCTATTTCTTTGGTACGGTACATGGAAAGTGCTGTGGACATGTTGACAAAGTTGAAACAGGCAATGAACAGCACAAAAGCAGCCACCAACGCAAAAATGTAGATATCGTTGATGTTACCGCTCACCGAACTCCCATAACGGCTGCCTCTTGTTTTTCCCTGTAGATAAACCTCTGTTAATGGCTCCAGCAAAAGTTGATAATACGCCTCGCTCTGACCAATATGCTGCTGAACAAAGTCTGTGAGACTGTGCTCCAAACGTGTTATGTCACTAGCTTTGGGCAACAGCAAGTAAGTATAAAACCCGAACCGCATCCACTGATTGCTCATAGCAGGATTCCACTTTTCAAGCAGCGTAGCCATAGAGACCAGCATATCCACTCTGAAATGGCTATTGTAGGGCATATCTTTCATCACGCCTGTGATAGTGGCAGGAGATTCATCCAGTATCAGGGTTTCTCCCAGGCAATCAATAGTGCCAAAATACCTGCGGGCGGCCGTCTCCGACAATACGATGCTAAAGGGTTTTTCCAGGGCAGTATGAGCTTCACCACTGATTAGCGGAAGGGTAAACACTGAAAATAATGAAGGGTCAGCATACGCCAGTGGCTCTTCTTTGAAATAGCGACGCTCTTTATTTTGCACCATAAGATAGTCCAGCAACACGCGCGCAGACAATTCTATTTCCGAAAAATTTGCCTGAATGAACGGAGCCATCGGCGCAGAAGTACTTTCGTGGCTGATGCCAGAAGAGGTCTTCACATCAGTCACCAAACGATATATCTGATCAGCTTTTTTGTGATAGGTATCGTAGCTTAGCTCAAACCGGACGTACACCAAAGCAAAGATGCACACACATATACCCGTGGCCAGTCCAAACAGGTTGATGCCCGTGGCAAGCGGATGTTTGCGTAAGTATCTGAAAGTGTTTGTGAAATAGTTTTTGAGCATCGTTGCCGATATTTTCTACGTATTGCCTGCTGAAAGACAGCAAAAGGCTAAACTGATCATTTAGATAACTACTTCCAAACTTCTTGCAGCCAAGTAACTGTATTTTGTAGAGAACGGCAAAAGTTGTTATTTTTGTTATAACCTAAACACATACTATTATGACGAAAGAGCAGGTGAAACAGGAGATTGACAGCCTTTCCGAAGAACAACGTCAAAAGGTGACTGCTCTGATAGAAGAGATTATGCAAGAAGCGCAGGAAAAAAACCTACAAAATTTTATCCATACAGTAGATCAACATCCGATCAAAGCGAATGTAGCATCGCTAACCGTTTCTCGGTAGACCATAGCTCTTTAGGTTGTAGGTTGAAGACGATGCATACGAAATTACGGTTTCGTGGCTCGGTGAGGGGAAGTTGCTTTATGGTTTCTCTTACTTCTTCGTAACCATAATAGCGCATCATCTCTTTCCAATCCCGGGGCCAGCCCCGCTGAATCACCACTGCCTTCATACTTTGCCATAGCTCGGGTTGCTGTACAAAGGCTGACAGATCATACTCCCATAACAAGGAAGCAGCAATTTGAGGAGGTAAAGTATCCATATCGCTATTTAACCTATAACTACGAAAGAATCAAGTGAAAGATTCATCTCCGTTAGCGTCTTATATTAGTAAATTTACTGTGTGGATTATAGAAACAGGCATCATACAGGCGGTTGGCCGTGGCGTTCCAATGATGAGAAGATGCCAATAATTTTGCCTTTTCTAGGGCTTCTCCTGCTCTGGCTTTGTGATAGTTTGACAAATCCTGTTTAGAATAACTCATACTACTATCCCTTCATTTTGAATATTTTTGTACAAAGGAGCGACTTCCAGATTGGCCCATTGCCGTTTGTGTTCGTTCACAGCACTGATACTTTGTCCGGTCTGAAGTTCAAGATCATACAAGCTATTTCTAAGCGTATCTTCTATCACTTCATTGAGTGGTTTTTGCAAAAGGATCAGGGAAATCTCAATCTGAATTCGGACGTGCATTGCCTTTAGCCTGGGAGCCAAACAAAATCATTTCTGCCTGAGTATCTACTTGTTGAATAGCCTGCTTTACTTTAGCTAAGATGTCTTCACGAACTACCATCATCAAATGTAATGATTTTAAGTAACCTTATTCACTCCGCAGGCTATCTACCGCTGGGCGGCGGTTTTGAGGATTTGCGCATTGTTAAGATATCAAACTCCAATACAGAAGCAAATCCATTTATGGGTTGTATGATATTACTATATTTTACTCAAGTGCCTCTATTGACAATCCGGTTTGATCGGCGATGCGTCCCTGAAGGCCCCAGCCTCCGAAGGTTTCGGAAACGGCAATCCAAAGTTCGTTTTTTCCTTTTTTCAAGTCTACATAGAGGGTGTCAAAGTAACCAATGGTACCCAGAAAGCGGTAATCGCGGGAAGCGAATACGTCCTGCCCTGCATATATTGGCCGGCCATTGACATATACTTTTGCCCGATCGCTAAAGCCTAATTGCAGTTTTTTGGTCTGTGATTTGTCAGAGGTCAACGTCACTTTGCAGAACACTGTATTTTGGCCTTCACTGAGTTTGCTTTCTCTGGCAAGATTCACCAATCCGGAGCTTTCAGCTACCATCCTATACCAATCCAAACCTTTAATCATTTTCTCAGAAAGCACCTCGTCATCCTGCAACTGCTTTTCATCAAAAGGGGAAGACACCTGCCAGTTCAGGATTGTGCCGGATAGCGGAGCAACTTCCGGCTGAAATTCTCCAGCGAGCGATGGTTCAACTTGTTTGATATAGCTGAAGTTTTTGAAGCGTGCCACTGTCGGCGCGCCGTTGATCAGGCTAATTTTTCCGGGTTTGGGTTCACGTTTGAGCTGATGGATGACCAATGTTGGCTTGTTGGCATCGTTGATGTATACTTCTGCCTGCCTGTCTCGAACTACCAACTTTACATGCACCCATTCGCCCATCGGATACATCACAGCAGTTGAGTACCCTTCCCCGTAATACAACTGCCAGGCAGCCTGCCCATTAAATACGGGCGTATATTGAATGGCATCGGGATTGCCCATTTGGTGCGGACGCAGATAGATATTTTCGTAGTTGTCTTTGTCCTGCACCCGAAAGCCAAAGCCAGGAAAATAACGATCCTGAGTAAGAGCCATGTCAAATTCTATCGTACCATTCAGAAACGTACTGTCTTTCAGGTACATCTCTCCTTCGGTCAGGCGAATCCAATTCTCGCCCTGAAGGGATTCTTCGGCCACCTTGCCAGTGATAATCCAATGTGCGGAGTCAAAGGGAACCATCGTTTGAGCATGGATAGCATACGTAAAAGATAGCGCAAAGAGTATAAGCAATAAACATTTCATGATTTCTTGTTTTTAAATGAATCATCTGATAAAAAGAGCAACAACAACATTAAATATTATATATTTGATCAGTTGGGTGTTCGTGTGCAGCAAAGTTGAAGAGAGTACATCAAAACAGCCATTCAAAGCTATACAAGTGCTGTTCAAGTTTGTGCAAGCCTGCTCAGACGCATAAAAACTGATCTCATGTCAACACCCCGGAAAACTCCCGATCTTGCCCAATGCCTCAGACTGATAGAAGAAAAAGCAAGCGAGGAAATTCACCTTCCTGACAATAGCCAGGACTGGTCTACGCAGGATTTTGAACAACTGGGAGAGGAAATTACTCAGCATACGGGCACGAGGTTGAGCATCACCACCCTGAAACGTATATGGGGAAGAGTTAGCTACCGTTCAGCACCAACCCTCACCACACTGAATGCACTGGCTACTTTCATAGGCTATGACAATTGGCGTGATTTTCAACACTCACTAGCAAGTGAGTCCAACAACAGTGTGCCTACAAAAGCACCTGCCGAACCCCAACGTACTTCGCCTGTGCAAATACCAGCAGATATGACACTGGAGCATCGCTTTTTACATCGCAGGCAGTGGATCATAGTCATCGGACTAATGTTAGGCATCAGTGCTGTGGTACTACTTTTTCAGGATCTTTCGTCACCCAGCCCAACATCGTCTGCAAACTTTTCTTTTAGCAGTCAAACCGTGACAAAGGGCTTGCCCAATTCTGTTATATTTCATTATGATGCTTCCCAGGCATTACCTACCGATTCGGTCTTTATTCAACAATCGTGGGATGCAAGCCGCCGCCAGCAGGTAGACAGGACCGGGCATGAGCATAGTGCAATTTATTACTATCCTGGCTACTACCGGGCCAAGCTAGTGGTAAACCAACAGGTAGTGCGCGAACACGACCTGATCATTCCTTCCAACGGATGGATTGCGGCGGTGCATCAGGAACCCGTACCGATATATTTTCAACCTAATGAGGTCATCCGCGATGGTGTATTGCATTTGCCTGTTTCGGCTATACGACAGCAAAGTATTGCTGTAAAACCCAAAGCAACTACTGTTGATTACGTTAACGTACTGCCTGAAACCGGATTGATGAATGATAATTTTGTGTTTGAGACCCGCATAAAGTCAGCACCCGCGCAGGGAACAGTTGTTTGCCAGCATGTTCAGGTAACCCTACTCTGCCGCAACGATATGATTAGTTTTCCGCTGTGTGCCAAAGGGTGCGTGGGGCAGTTGGAACTCTACTTAGCAGGCAAAAATGTTGTCAGTACCAACACCGATTTGTCAGGCTTCGGCTGTGATCTGGATGAATGGGTAAATGTACAATGCAAAATTGAGCAGAAACAGGTAAGCTTATGGGTTGATGGGAAAAAAGCCTATGAAACCACTTTTCCTCATGAACCAACTGAAATTATAGGTATCCATTATCAGTTTGAAGGCACAGGTACTGTAGACTTTGTACGGCTAAGCCATTTGAATGGAGAAAAGGTATGGGAAGATGATTTTAATTCTTCAATTACTTCAGTGCCTTAATCTAATATTTTCTTTTTTGTAAATATACACATTTAAATCACTCACTCCGCAGGCTATCTGCCGGGCAGCTTTAATGGTTTGTCCACTCAATATACTGATGCCGGACGGCAATTGCTTTTGATACTTTGTCTTTTGAGCCTAAAAACCCAGTAATGCTTTCAGCCGCACGGCTTCTCTGACCAGCACTTCGTTTCCATCTGCCAACTGACCGTTTTCTAATTTCAGCGTATCTTCTAGCCCAATACGGGTGTCATAGCCTTTTTCAAAAGCTTTTTCTAGCATATACCAGCAGGTATTGTCTGTACCGTGCAGCAGCAAGGGCAAATGTACACCGGCACTATTCAGTGAATCCAATATGTCTGCTACGATTTTGTCACCCAGGACTGCTTCCTGTTCCGGCGGTTCCAGTAATACCCGCAGGCAATGTGCCAGTTGGCATTTCAAGAAGTTTTGAGTGGCTACAATACTGTTGAGTCCTGCTTCTATGCCAATACCTCTTGCTAAAATTGCCTTTGCTACTTCTGCATGACCTTCTTCATCAAAGTTGACAGACACATAATCGGGCAGATGGTGCCAGGAGGCAATGTGTTTGATCCGCTGTGCTACATCCGGTTCGATCCAGCTTCCGGTGCTGATACCTACGGGCACTTGTGGTAAGTACTCTCTGATTGCTTGTACCTGCATGTCTACCCACTGGCTCGTAAGCGTTTCTTCTCCTGCCGCATTTCGTACATGAAAATGTATACAACTGGCACCTGCCTGCACGGCAAGAGTAGATTCACGCAGAATTTGCGCTGTTGTTGTAGGGATAAATGCTCCCTGCCGGTTTCCATTGAGGGCAGCTTGTATCAAATTAAGAAGCTATACTTACGGGATATTCATAAACTTATGCACCTGCAACGAGATCTGCCATTGAGGATAAGCTTTAACGTATTCTATGATTTGTGGCAGCATTTGATCCGCTTTGCTCCACTCGGGTTGCAGGTAAAGCTTGCAGTCAGGATGCACTTTGGCAGCAAAATCTTCTGCCCACTGGAAATCGCTTTTGTTATACACAATGATCTTCAGCTCATCTGCTTTTTCATAGATTTCGGTTAGCGGAGCTTTGAACTTTTTGGGCGACAGGCATACCCAGTCCAGTGCACCACTCAGCGGATACGCTCCTGAGGTTTCAATGTTGATCATAAATCCGTGCTGGTGCAGTTCGTCGCACAATGGCCCCAAATCGTGCATCAGTGGTTCGCCACCGGTAATGATGGCCAATCGCCCCGGATATCGGGCGGCTTCAGCTACGATGTCGGCTACTTTTATTTGCGGATGCTGACTGGCATCCCAAGAATCTTTTACGTCACACCACGTACACCCCACATCGCACCCACCCAGGCGAATAAAATATGCTGCTTTGCCCTGGTGAAAACCTTCTCCCTGTATGGTGTAGAAAGCTTCCATGACGGGAAGTAATGTGTTAGTAGAAATATGTATTGTGGTGCTATTATTCATCAATATCAACAGTTTTTTTATCCCAAACCTACATGCTTTTCTACTTTTCGCAGCCGATCGCGCAAATCGTCCACTTCTGAAAAACGGCTAGTCTGATGATCCAAAATTTTGGCAATTCTACTTAGTAAGTCGCTGTGATTATTTAATAATACTTCCTGACGATCTTGCCGTTCCACCATTTTGATCTGTAAATCCACTACTTTGGCTAACAAATCTTCCTGACGGTCTTGCCGGTCTACCATTTTGACAAACAATTCTTCCTGACGGTCTTGCTTTTTCAGCATGTCAGTAAGAAGTTCTACTATCTTCGTTTCATTTTTCATTTTTCAATATTCGATGAACCAACAAAAATTATCGTGGATTTTTAAAGGATAGGCCAACCTACAAAAGCCCCAGAATATCCTCTAATAAACTTCTCCCTTCGCCGCCAGCATAGTGTTATACAACAAGGCTGCCCTTGTCATAGGCCCTACACCTCCGGGAACGGGCGTGATATAGCTGCATTTCTCTGCTACACTGTCAAAATCCACGTCGCCAGTCAGAGCGAAGCCGGATTTTTTGGAAGCATCTTCCACACGGTTGATGCCCACATCTATCACAATGGCTCCTTCTTTCACCATATCGGCAGTCACAAAGTGCGCCTTACCGATGGCGGCGATGATAATGTCTGCCTGTAGGGTGATGGTTGCCATGTTTTGTGTGCGGCTGTGGCATATCGTCACGGTGCAGTTGCCAGGGTAAGCCTTGCGCGACATCAGGATGCTCATAGGGGTGCCCACAATATCGCTGCGACCAATGACAACACAATGTTTACCGGCAGTTTCTATTTTGTAACGTTCCAGCAACTGTAAAATACCCAATGGTGTCGCTGAAATATAGGTAGGCAAGCCTTTGGCCATCCGGCCTACGTTGGTCGGGTGAAAGCCGTCTACATCTTTCTTGGGATCAATGGCAAAGGTGATTTTTTCGGGGTTAATATGGTCTGGCAATGGTAGCTGCACGATTACGCCATCGATATCATCATCCTGGTTGATCTCTTCTATTTTTGCCAGCAGTGCAGCTTGGGTAATATCCGGCGCAAAACGCACCAGGGTGGAACCATAGCCTACCTGTTCGCAATCTTTCACTTTGTTGCGCACATAGGCTTCGCTGGCAGGATCATTACCTACCAAGATAGCCGCCAGATGGGGCACTTTACCACCTTGTTCTTTGATTCGGGCCACTTCCAGCGTCAGTTCTTCTCTGATTTGTTGTGCAGTCTGTTTTCCGTCTATGCTTGTCATGCTTATATTATTCTCTATATGATTCTAACAATTTTCTGATTTTTGGTTTCAACGTAGGAAGATCATATTGAATGGTCTGCCAAACCAGTTTAACATCTATACCAAAGTATTCATGCACAATCCTATTTCTAAAAGAAATAATTTGCTACCAGGGTATTTCCTGATGTTGTTCTCTTATGTTCTTAGGAATCTTAGCCGAAGCCTCACCGATAATCTGGAGTGCTGTTCTGACAGCATAAAGTGTTTTTTCATCAAAAACAAAGGTATTATAATCCAACCCTTCAACGAACTGTTCAACCTTTAAAATAGACTCCAGTATGTCTTCTATATAATCAAGGAAAGGTCTTTTCATAGAGCAATTGCTTCTTCTAAAATATGTTTTCCTATTCTTTTTCTTAAAGAGCTTTTTGTGATCAAATCTACTTCAACCTCTAACATATCTTCCAGATCATATTTTAACAACAAAAAATCTAGATATCCAGGATAAAATTCAGGATCAAAGTCTACTAAAATATCAATGTCACTTGACGGTTTTTGCTCATTCCTAGCATATGATCCGAAAATTCCTACATAAGTGATATGATATTTACTTTTTAATATCTCTAATGTAGCACTTAAGACTTGCTTGATATTTTCTAACGATCGGGTATTGGTTCTCATAGCTTTTTAATCCAATTTCAATACGGCCATAAAGGCTTCCTGTGGGATTTCTACGTTGCCTACCTGGCGCATACGCTTCTTCCCTTTTTTCTGCTTCTCGAGCAGCTTACGCTTACGACTGATATCACCGCCGTAGCACTTGGCCAGTACGTTCTTTCTCATGGCCTTCACCGATTCGCGGGCAATAATTTTGGAACCAATGGCTGCCTGCACGGCAATTTCAAACATCTGGCGCGGTATGAGTTCTTTGAGCTTTTCACATAGGCGTTTGCCCCAGTCATAGGCTTTATCACGGTGTACAATGGCCGAGAGCGCGTCTACTTTGTCACCGTTAAGCATAATATCCAGCTTCACCATATTAGACTGCTGGTAGTCGATCGGGTAATAGTCTAGCGAAGCATAGCCACGAGAGATGGTTTTGAGCTTATCAAAGAAGTCAAACACGATTTCTGCCAGCGGCAATTCAAAGGTCAGTTCTACCCGGTCCTGGGTCAGAAATACCTGGTTTTTGATCAAACCGCGTTTTTCCATACACAGTTCTATCACCCCACCGATGTAATCCGATTTGGTGATGATCTGCGCCCGGATGAATGGTTCCTCAATACGCGTCAGATAGTTAGGCTCCGGCATTTCCGAAGGAGCACTCACATATTTTTCTGTCCCGTCGGTCAGCACGGCATGGAAACGCACAGAGGGCACGGTGGTGATGACAGTCATGCCAAACTCACGCTCCAGACGCTCCTGCACGATCTCCATGTGCAGCATACCTAGGAAGCCACAGCGAAAGCCAAAGCCCAGAGCCGCGGAGGTTTCCGGTTCCCATACCAGTGAGGCATCGTTGAGTTGCAGTTTTTCCATAGAGTTGCGCAGCTCTTCAAACTCCGAGGTTTCTACCGGGTAAATACCGGCAAACACCATCGGTTTGACATTCTCAAAGCCGCTGACGGCTTTACCCGGACGGTCTACCTGTGTAATGGTATCTCCTACCTTTACTTCTTTGGCTACTTTGATGCCCGATATCAGGTAGCCCACATTGCCTGCCCCGATCGTCTGGCGCGGGTCCTGCTTAAACTTAAGCACACCAATTTCGTCGGCCCCATAGGTTTTTCCGGTATTAACAAACTTCACCTTGTCGCCTTTGTTGATCTTGCCGTTGAACACACGAAAATATACTTCCACGCCACGGAAGGAGTTGTAGACAGAATCGAAGATCATGGCTTGCAGAGGTGCTTCCGGGTCGCCTTTGGGCGCAGGAATACGAGCAACAACAGCCTGGAGGACTTCTGGTATACCCAGTCCGTCTTTGGCACTTGCCAGGATAATATCTTCTTTGTTGCAGCCGATCAGTTCTGTCACCTGCTCACTCACTTCCTCTATCATGGCTCCGGGCAGGTCTATTTTGTTGAGCACGGGAATAATGGTCAGGTCATGTTCCAGTGCCAGGTACAGGTTGGAGATGGTTTGCGCCTGCACGCCCTGGGCAGCATCTACC
This sequence comes from Cyclobacteriaceae bacterium, assembly GCA_958296015.1. Lineage (GTDB taxonomy): Bacteria > Bacteroidota > Bacteroidia > Cytophagales > Cyclobacteriaceae > JAJNNC01. The sequence goes on along the minus strand of CATQIH010000018.1, from coordinate 4,187 downwards.
ACCAGAATGGCACCTTCGCAGGCAGCAATGGCCCGCGATACTTCGTAAGAGAAATCTACATGACCAGGCGTGTCTATCAGGTTGAGGATATATTCCTGGTTTTTGCCATCTTCCTGCTGCATATAATTCATCTGGATGGCATGGCTCTTGATGGTGATGCCGCGCTCACGCTCCAGGTCCATGTTGTCCAGCAACTGGTTCTGCATTTCCCGTGCATCGATGGTGCTCGTCTGCTCCAGCAGCCGGTCGGCCAGCGTACTTTTTCCGTGATCTATATGGGCAATGATGCAAAAGTTCCTAATGTGATTCATGCAATGTATGGGGGTTTGCTAAAAAGTAATGATACAAAAATAGCAATTATTTGTCGCTCTATTAACAAGCACCAATGATGATTTGATCTGGCCACAAAAAATAAACACATATTTGGATTTATAAGAGTTAGCATAGTTCTTTTATCTTTCTATTATTGCTTTTATTACTAATTTTATTAATTTTATAAAAACAGAAATGCTATCTTTAGTTATTCTTGTAATATTAACAGATAATATGTTAGATTTGTGCTACGCGAAACCCCCAATTCTTTGAACCCGCAACTACCGAAGCATATTGATGAACCTTCACTCATTGTCTTACTCAGGCAGAAAGACAAGCATGCTTTAGCTTATTTGTATGATCATTATGCAGCGGCACTCAATGGAGTTATCACCAGAATTGTTAAGGTTGAAGATGTAGCCGAGGAAATATTGCAGGACGTATTTATCAAAATCTGGGATAAGATAGATACTTACGATCCTGATAAGGGAAAACTCTTCACCTGGATGCTCAACATTGCCAGAAACCTGGCCATTGATAAGCTACGCTCCAAAGAATTCTCCAGGCAGAACAAAACCGATCAGTTAGACAATAACGTATCTCTCATATCTTCTCAATCTTACGTGGAGCAAAAAGTAAAAGATTCTGCTCTCATAGATTTGCTGCGCAACCTGACACCCGAACAACAGATGATCGTTCATCTGATATATTTTGAGGGTTATACACATTCAGAAATATCAGATGAGTTTAATATCCCTTTGGGAACGGTTAAAACCCGCATAAGGTCGGCTTTAATTAAACTAAGAAAAATTTTACAAATACCTTGAACATAGAAGAGTACATAGCATCAGGCATACTAGAACTTTACACGCTAGGCGAGTTATCTCCAACCGAGATGGCCGAAGTGGAGGAGATGTCTGCTCGTTATCCTGACGTGCAACAGGAGCTCGACCGTATTCAGGAAACCCTACAGGCTATGGCTTTGCAAAGTGCTATAGCACCACGTCCGGCACTAAAAAACAAGATACTCGATCAGATAGGAACACCAGCCACAACACCAGCCACAACAGAAGCTGCACCAGTTGCCAGCGACGCTTCTCCTATTACCACAAACAATAAAGGCAGGCAAACAAAAACAGTTTCTTGGCTGCAATACGGCCTGGCGGCTTCTATAGCACTTGCCATTGTGGCTACACTGGCAGCCTTTTACTTCCGCAGCCAGTGGAAAGATACTGAACAAACACTCAACAGCTTGCAGACACAGAACCTGCAAATGGCTCAGCAATACAAAACTGCCAGCCAACAGGTAGATCGGTTGTCTCAGGACCTTGCCGTGGTAAGTAATCCTGATTTTCAGGCGGTGAAGATGAGCGGCCTGGACCCGGCTCCCAACAGCAAAGCACAGGTGTACTGGAATCCTGATTCCCGCCAGGTATACCTCAAAGTAAATGAGATGCCCGCCAACCCGCAGGACAAGCAATACCAGCTTTGGGCCATTGTGGACGGAAAACCTGTGAATGCAGGTCTTTTTGACATTACCGGAGAGGGAGCACAGCCTTTGATGACGATGCAGAATATCAGCAATGCTTCTGCTTTTGCCGTCACCCTTGAGCCACGAGGCGGTAGCAAGTCACCTACAATGGAGGCTATGTATGTACAGGGTGCAGTAACCAGTTCTTAGATAATTGCTTAAATAATACAGATGCTGTTTTCAAGATGATATTGATATTGAAAGCTCCTTAACTTCCTTAATTCATAAAACCTTACTTCTTTACGCAAACAAGCATAATTTTTAAAAAGGCTGTCTTGACCGGATAGCCTTTTTTTCTGCCAAATTTAGCAATAACCAGTCTCCTATTAAAGATGATAGAAGCTAACATTTTTTGTATTCTGACATTTATAGTACGCATGTAGGGTATTAAGCATTTACCACTTTTTTACTGTGTAAAAGAAAAGAAATTTTGCCCCGTCAGTTTGATGTTTTTATTTACAAACACCTACGCACTGATTCTTTTTAGTCTTGCAATCCAGAGAGACTTATCATTTCGTAGGTGTGTTGTCAGGACTTAAAAGAAGTATCAAATAAATAGTCTAATCTTTAACCATAAATACAGTAAATTATGTCGAAAATTGTGAAACCCATGTCCCCGGCTTCTCAAAAAAGCAAAGGATGTAACAACTCAAGAAGAAATTTTTTAGCCTACAGCACCGCCACCCTCACGGCTTCTGGTCTGCTGCTCATCGGATGTAAAGAAGACGATCCTGTGCCGCCTGCTCTTACAGCACCAAAGGCTCCCTCCAATCTAACTGCCGACAATGTTACTACTGGCCAGATCACACTGTCCTGGAAAGACAATGCAGACGATGAAGATGGTTTCTCTATCGAACGCTCTACCATGATGGATAGTGGCTTCGCCGAAGTTAGTACCGTAGGCAAAGATATAGTAACGTATGTAGACAAATCAGTTGATCCTGCTACTACTTATTACTATAAAGTGAGAGCCAAAAAAGGTGCGCTGTTCTCTGATTATTCCAACGTAGTAAACAGCATGACCGGTGAAGAAATGATGACCGTAAGCTTTGGTGAAGGAGATATTGCTATTTTGAACTATGCTTATGCCTTAGAGCAACTGGAAGCTGCTTTTTACACCCAGGTGGTGGATGGTGCCTATTATGCAGGAGCAGATGCAGAAGAAAAAGCAGTGATGATGGACCTGAAATTACACGAAGTATCTCACAGAGAACTCTTCAAAAAAGCATTGGGTGAGGCAGCCATTCCAGGACTTAAACCTAACTTCACTAAAATTGATTTTGCCAGCCGTGATAGTGTGTTAAACACTGCCAAAGCGTTTGAGGATTTAGGCGTATCAGCCTACAACGGTGCGGGCCAGTTTATCAAAGATGCGGTCTACTTGACGCTTGCCGGAAAGATCGTTTCTGTGGAAGCACGCCATGCTTCTGCTATCCGCGACCTGATCAATCCTGATTCTATGGATTTTGCCGGTGATGATATCATAGACCCAGATACTGGCTTGGAAATTACCCGCACCTTCAAGCAGGTACTTGATACCGCTACTCCTTTCTTAAACCTTGAAGGCATTACGCTGGATACCAGCGGTCTTCCTACCGACCCAGGGTTTCAGATAGCCATGTCGTAATCTTCTCACTCTTAGTAAAACCATTTTTTCCAAAGCATTAAAAAAAATTTTCACATGAGCATATTAAAAATATTAGATTTGTTTGATACAGAACAAATGTCCAAAGACGAACTGGGCGTTTTCAAGTCCAGAAGAGAGGCCTTCAAAAGCATGACCAATTTCAGCAAGAAACTGTCTGTAGCGGCTATTCCTGCCGGTGTGCTGGGTGCATTGCCCAACATAGCTTTTGCACAAGAGGCTCCTAAGGTCGTTGACGTACTCAATTATGCCCTCACGTTGGAGTACCTGGAGTACGAATTTTATCAGATGGGCAAAGATGCTGTCGGCCTTATTTCTACCGGCTATGCCACCGTCTTTGAGCAGATACGCAAACACGAGGAGGCACACGTGGCCTTCCTGAAAGACACCATCGAGAAATTAAGTGGTACTCCTGTAGAAAAACCAACTTTTGACTTCACCGCAGGAGGTATGTTTGCCGACGTATTTGAAAATGAGGCAACGTTTATGGCACTGGCCCAGGCTTTTGAAGATACAGGCGTAAGGGCTTACAAAGGCCAGGCGGCCAACGCACAGGCAGCCAAGGAAAGTGCTACGATGAATAAAGTGCTCACTGCTGCGCTGAGTATCCACGGGGTGGAAGCGCGCCATGCTTCGCAGATCAGAAGGATGAGAGGACAGAAAGGATGGATTACCCAGGCGCAATTTATTGAAGGCGTA